>NZ_CP032698.1:1398840-2797681 GCF_003627815.1 Streptomyces hundungensis | reverse complement strand
ACGCTCTCCAGCGCGGCCTGCACGAGACGCTGACCGCAGGTCCGTTGTCGCACTACTCGCTCGACGAGGTCGAGTACACAGTCGCGCGCCATGGCCGGGCAACCCGATACCGGGCGGAGGGCGAGCTGCTCCCCGAACTCCTCGCGGACTTCGGCGACTTGAGGCTGATGCTCTCAGGGCGCCAGACGGTGCAAGTCCGCAAACGCCTGACGATTGCCGTGGCCCGCATGTCAGGGCTCATGGCGCTCACTCTGCTGAAGCTTGGCGATGGCCGGTCGCGCGGCTGGTGGCGCACTGGTCGCGCCGCTGCCGCCGCAGCCGAGGACCGGGCGACACTGTCATGGATGTACGCCCAGAAGGCCTACCAGTTGTACTACGGCGGAGACCTGGAGGGTGCGGTCGAACTCGCCTGCCGTGCACAGCAACTCGCGGGCGGGCTGCCGTGCGTTGGGCCAGCGCTCGCAGCGCCTCTGCAAGCGCGTGCCCTCGCGCTACTCGGCCGCCGCGGTGAAGCGATCGCAGCCCTGGCGGAGGCCGAAGCGGCGCTCGATCGCCTTGCCCCGGCGGACACGGCCGCCTCCGCCTTCGGCTACTCGGAGTCCCAACTGCGTTTCCACAGCGGGAACGCCTGGACGCACCTCGGGGAAACGAGCGTGGCCGCCGAACAGCAGGAACGAGCGCTGGAGTTGTATCCGGCATCCGACCACATGGATCGTGCGTTGGTGCGCCTGGACCAGGCAATGTGCCAGGCAGCGGATGGCGACGCCGCCGAAGCTGCGGCACACGCGACGCAGACCCTCATGGACCTGCCGACAGAACACCGATCGGCACTGATCGTCTACCGCGCTGCTGAACTGGTCGCTAGGGTGCCCGAGGCACGGACTGTGCCAGAGGTGCGGGTGTTGCGCGAGGCGTTGGCGCTGCCCCCAGGCGAGAGGGCCACCAGTGGTGCGGATCAGCCCAGCGACCGAGCACGACCTTGAGGCGATCGCCGACATTCTCGGCGAGACGGAGGCCTACTACGGCGGTGAGAACGATCGCCCGCCGCTCGATCAGATCCGCTCCGCGCTCTTTGGCGAGAGCCCCGCCGCGGTCTGCCTGTTGGCCCACGATGGCGACCAGGTGCTCGGACTCGCGTCCTACTCATTGCTGTGGCCGGCGGCCGGCGCGGACTCCTCGCTCTATCTGAAGGAGCTGTACGTCCGCGAGGGCGCCAGGCGGCGGGGCGTGGCGCGGGCCTTGATGGACGCCGTCAAGTCCGCTGCCGTGAAGGCTGGTTGTTCGCGTGTCGAGTGGACGGCTGACACCGACAATCCGCCCGCCCTGGCCCTGTACGAAGCTCTTGGCGTGCCGCAGCACCAGGGGAAAGTGTTCTACCGGGTGTCGCTCTGAGCCTCCCTCCGGGCGACCCCACTACGTGACGCTAACCCTTCACCCCGCCCGCCGCCGCGAACCCCCCGCCGAGCCGCCGCGCGATCAGGACGTACAGCAGCAGCACCGGCGTCGAGTACAGGATCGAGAACGCGGCGAGCTCGCCGTAGACCACCGAGCCGTGGTTCCCGAAGAACGTGAGGATCGAGACGGACGCCGGGAGCTTGTCGGGGGTGAGCAGCAGCATGAACGGGACGAAGAAGTTCCCCCACAGCATGATGAAGGTGTAGATCGTCACCACGGCCACCCCGGGCCCCATCAGCGGCAGCACCACCCGCACCAGCGTCTGCGGCATCGACGCGCCGTCGGTCCAGGCCGCCTCCTCCAGGGCGAGCGGCACCCCGTCCATGAAGTTCTTCATCAGCCAGATGGCGAAAGGGAGTTGGGACGTGGCGAGGAACAGCGCCGTGCCGTACGTCGTGTCGACGAGGTCCACCCGCACGAAGAGCCCGTACACCGGCACCATCACCGCGGTGATCGGCAGACACGTCGTGAACAGGACCGTCAGTAAGTAGGGGCGGGCCAGACGGGAGCGGTGGCGCGAGAGGGGATAGGCCGCGAGGGCCGCGCACACCACCGTCAGGAGCGTCGAACTCCCGCACAGCAGCAGGCTGTTGAGCATCGGCGTGTACGTGATGTCGGGGGTCAGGACGGCCGAGAAGTTGTCCAGGGTCGCCGAGCCCGGCACCCGTACCCGCAGATCGGCCTCGCTGTCGAGGGAGGCGAGCAGCAGCCAGAGCAGCGGCACCGCGAAGGCCGCCGCCACCACGAGCAGAGCCGCGTCGGCGGCGAGCCGGCGCCGCTTGTGGCGGCGCGTGCGGCGCGCCGGGACCGCCCTCACACCTCCACCTTCAGCAGCCGCAGATAGACCACCGAGAACAGCGAGCCGACCAGGAGGAGCAGCAGCGCGACGGCCGTGCCGTAGCCGATCAGGCTCTTGAGGAACGCCTGGTCGTACATGTACACCGGGAGCGTCTGGCTGCGGTTGCCGGGCCCGCCCCGGGTCATCGCCCAGATGAGCCCGAACACGGAGAGCGTCTGGAGGGTGTTGAGCATCAGGTTGGTGCCGATGGAACGGCGGATCATCGGCAGCGTGATGTGCCAGAACCGGCGCGCCCCGCTCGCCCCGTCGACCTCCGCGGCCTCCTCGACGTCCCGCGGGATCTCGGCGAGCGCCGCCGAGTAGATCAGCATCGAGAACGCCGTGCCGCGCCACACGTTGGCGAAGGACACCGCGAGGATGGGCAGGGTGAACAGCCAGTTCTGGGTGGGGAGATGGAGCTGGTCGAGGAGGGCGTTCAGGGTGCCCTCGCGCCGGAAGAAGGCGTACAGCAAGAAAGCGGCCACGATCTCCGGCAGCACCCAGGCGGTGATCACCAGCGCCCCCGTCACCGTCCGCACCGGGCGCGAGGCCCGTCGCATCAGCGCGGCAAGCGCCAGGCCCAGGGTGTTCTGGCCGAGCAGCGCGGACAGCACGGTGAACACGAGCGTGAGCACAACCGCGTTGCGGAACGCGGGGTCGGCGAAGGCCCGCCGGAAGTTCGCGAAACCGACGAAGTCCACCGTGGCGGACCCGGTCAGGCGCATGTCGGTGAAGGCCAGATAGCCGCAGTAGCCGATCGGCCCGGCGAGGAAGAGCAGCAGGAGCAGGGTGGCGGGCGCGATCGGCAGCCAGCGCACCGCACGGGCACGGCGCAGGCCGGTCGTGGCCGGCGCGGAGGGGGCGGGGCTCACCTGGTGAGCGACGCGAGCTGGTCGTCGTAGGCCCGGGCGGCCGAGGCCGTCGAGCCGCCTGTGGTCACCGACTCCATGGCCTCCCCGATCGCCGCCGACACCTGGGGGTAGGCCGGCAGCGCCGGCCGGTAGTGGGTGAAGGGGACCAGGCCCGTGAAGAAGGTGATGCCCGGCATGGAGCGCAGATAGGCGGGGTCGGCCGCCACGTCCTGGCGGACCGCGATCTGGGCGTCCGCGACGTCCCACTTCACCGCGTTCTCCTTGGTCTGAAGCGTCTTGACGAAGTCGAAGGCGAGGTCGGGGTGGGCCGCCTTCGCGGGGATCGCCCAGGTCCAGCCGCCCGACAGGGAGACCTTTCCTGGCGGTTGGCTGTACTGAGTGGGCATCGCCGCCTGGCCGAGCGCGGTCGACCAGGCCGGCCACTCCTTGGGTCCCTTGTGGATCCAGTTCTGGCCGAGCCAGGAACCGTCGAGAGCGATCGCGAGCTTGCCGTTCGGCATCCAGTCGGTCGCCAGCCGGGTGCCCACATTGGGGTCGAGGGCGTCGGAGGGGTCGGGCCCCAGCTTCTCCGTGTACACGGTCCGTACGAAGTCGAGGGCGTCCCGGAAGCCCCGCGAACCCGTCGCCCACTTCTTGGCGGCCGGGTCGTACAGCGGGTCGGCGCCGGTGCCGTACAGCAGCATTTCGAAGCCCTGCATGGCCGCCGCCTCCCCGGCCGCCTTGCCCGTGTAGACGTTGAGCGGGATGACGCCCGGGACCTTCCGCCGCACGCTCCGGGCGGCGTCCAGGAGCTCCGCCCAGGTCCTCGGCTGCCAGTTCGCGGGGAGGCCCGCCTTCGCGAAGATCTCCTTGTTGAACCACAGGCCCCGGGTGTCGGTGCCGTCGGGCACCCCGTACGTCCTGCCGTCCTCGGCCCGGGCCGCGGCCTTCGCGGTGTCGACGAATTGGCCCCACAGGTCCCATCGGGACAGCTGGTCGTCGAGGGGGCGCAGATAGCCGGCCGCGATGTCGGAGCTGATCCGGAACGTGTCCTCGTACACCAGGTCGGGGGCGGTCTTCGGTGAGCGCATCATCTGCTGGACCTTGGCCGCGTAGTCGTTGTCGGCGGCCTGGATCGGCACCAGCTCCACCTTCTTGCCCGGGTGCGCCTGCTCGAACTGCTTGCGGACCGCCTCCAGGAACGCGTCCTTGAAGCGGATGTTGTTGTCGGTCGAGCGGTTGTACGCGATCTTCACGGTGTCGGCGTCGCCGCCGGAGCCACCGCAGCCGGCGAGCGCCCCGGCCACGAGGCTCGCGGCGAGGATCAGGGAGCACCGGCGGCCGTGCCGGATCGGGCGGGGCCGGGGGGCGGGGGCGGTGGGGCGCACGGGCACGACCTCCTGTCGCCGGACGGGCGGCCACGGCCACCCTTGGCTGCCCGGTGAACGTAAACGCGCCCGCCGAGCGGGTCAACCCCGCGTCCGCGCGCCGCTCACCCCGTCAACTGCCGTGGCTAGGCGGCGAGTTGAGCCAGCGGTACTGCAACTCCGGGCGGCCGATCTGGCCGTACTGCGGGGTGCGTTCGGCGCGGCCCGAGGCGACCAGGTGCTCCAGATAGCGGCGGGCGGTGATCCGCGAGATGCCGACCGCGAGGCCCGCCTCCGCCGCCGTCACGCCCCCGGGTCTCTCGCGCAGGGTGCGGGTGACCGCCTGGAGCGTGGGCGCGCTCAGCCCCTTGGGGAGCGCGGACGGTTGCGGGGCGCGCAGGGCGGCCAGCGCCCGGTCCACCTCCTCCTGCCCGCTCGCCTCCCCGGCCGCCGCCCGGAACTCGGCGTACCGCACGAGCCGATCGCGCAGCGTGGGGAAGGTGAACGGCTTCAGGACGTACTGCACCACCCCGAGCGACACCCCCTCGCGCACCATCGTCAGATCCCGGGCCGAGGTCACCGCCACCACATCGGCGCCGTGTCCGGCCGCCCGCAGCGACCGGACGAGCTGGAGCCCGTGGCCGTCCGGCAGATACAGGTCGAGCAGCAGGAGGTCCACCTCGGTCCGCTCCAGGGCGCGCAGCGCCTCGGCCCGCGAGTGCGCCACCGCGACGGCGGTGAAGCCCGGCACCCGGCCCACATAGAGGTGGTGCGCCTCGGCGGCGACCGAATCGTCCTCGACGACCAGCACCCTGATCATGCGCGCACTCCCTGCTCGATGGGCAGCCGAACCGTGAACTCGGCGCCACCGTAAGGGCTTTGGGTCAGCGCGATGGTGCCCTTGTGCCGTGCGGCGGTGAGCCGGACCAGCGCGAGGCCGAGGCCGCGCCCCGGGCTCTTGGTCGACCAGCCCCGCTCGAACACGGCCTCGGCGGCGGCCGGGTCGACGCCGGGCCCGCTGTCCGCGACCCGCACCACGAGCGACCCGTCCTCGGTGGTGAGGGTGACGGCGACCTCGGCGACCGCGCTGCCCTGCGCCGCGTCCACCGCGTTGTCCAGCAGATTGCCGAGGATGGTGACCAGGTCGCGGGCGGGCAGGGCGTCCGCGAGCAGGCCGTCGCCGACCGCGCTGCCCTCGGTGAGGACCAGCTCCACGCCGTGCTCGTTGGCCTGCGCGGCCTTGCCGAGCAGCAGCGCGGCGAGCACCGGTTCGCCGACCGCCGTGACCACCTGGTCGGTGAGCGCCTGGGCCAGCTCCAGCTCGGCGGTGGCGAACTCCACGGCGTCCTCGACGCGGCCCAGCTCGATCAGCGAGACCACCGTGTGCAGCCGGTTCGCGGCCTCGTGCGCCTGCGCCCGCAGCGCCTGGGTGAAACCGCGCTCGGAGTCCAACTCGCTGGACAGCGCCTGGAGTTCGGTGTGGTCGCGCAGGGTCACCACGGTGCCGCGGCGGCCGCCCGAGGAGACCGGCCGGCTGTTCAGGACGACGATCCGGTCGGCCGTCATGTGCACCTCGTCCACCCGGGGCTCGGAGGCGAGCAGCGCCCCGGCGAGCGCGGTGGGCAGGCCGAGCTCGGCCACCGGGCGGCCCACCGCGTCCTCGCCGAGGCCGAGCAGCTCGCGCCCGCCGTCGTTGATGAGCGCGATCCGCCGCTGCCCGTCGAGCATCAGCAGCCCCTCGCGCACGGCGTGCAGGGTGGCTTGGTGGTAGTCGTGCATCCGGCTCAGCTCGGCGGCGTTCATGCCGTGGGTGTGCCGGCGCAGCCGCGCGTTGATCACATACGTGCCGAGGCCGCCGAGCGCGAGCGCGCCGGCCGCCATGGCGGCCAGGGCCATCAGCTGCTTGTGCACCTGCTCGCTGATCCGGTCGATGGTGATGCCCGCGCTGACGAGCGCGGTGATCCGGCCATGATCATCGGGGTCGCGCACCGGTGCCACCACCCGCACGGAGGGGCCGAGCACCCCCATGTGTGTCTCGGTGAAGGTCCGCCCGCGCAGCGCGGGGGCGATGTCGCCGAGGTAGGCCCGGCCGATCTCGCCCGGCACGGGGTGCGTCCAGCGGGTGCCGTCCGGGGCCATGACCACGACGAAGTCGACCCCGGTGGTGGTGCGCAGGGTCTCCGTGTACGGCTGGAGCGCGGCCGTGGGGTCGGCGGTGCGGGCAGCGGCGATCACCGCGGGCGATGCGGCGACGGAGGTGGCGGTGGCGACCGCCTGCCGACGGGCCGTCTCCTCGGCCTGGCCGCGGTCGGTCAGGTACGAGAACAGGGCGCACCCCGCCACGATCGCGGCGACCAGGACCACCTGCATGGCGAAGAGCTGGCCGGCGAGGGAGCGGGGTCCGGGAAGACGCATCCGCTCAGTGTGCTGGCTGGATCTGCATGAACGAAATGCACGTAAGGGTGACCGGCGTCACAGCGTGCTGGATAGTCGCGGGGATCGCTGAATCGGCCCCGGGGCACCCCCGCAGCCGCTACCGAGGAGGACCCCCGTGGCAGAGCCAGTCGCCCGCCCACAACACCCCCAGGGCCCCAAGGTCAGGGGTGGTAACCGCACCCACTACCTGTACCTGGCCGTGATCGGCGCGGTGATACTCGGCATCGTCGTGGGGTTCGCGGCGCCCGGGGTCGCCGTCGAGCTGAAGCCGATCGGCACCGGGTTCGTGAACCTGATCAAGATGATGATCTCGCCCATCATCTTCTGCACCATCGTGCTGGGCGTCGGCTCGGTGCGTAAGGCCGCCAAGGTCGGGGCCGTCGGCGGCCTCGCGCTCGGCTACTTCCTCGTCATGTCGACGGTGGCCCTCGCCATCGGCCTCCTGGTCGGCAACG
Source organism: Streptomyces hundungensis (assembly GCF_003627815.1). NCBI lineage: Bacteria > Bacillati > Actinomycetota > Actinomycetes > Kitasatosporales > Streptomycetaceae > Streptomyces > Streptomyces hundungensis. The sequence continues at coordinate 2,790,279 of NZ_CP032698.1, read as the reverse complement.
TCCTGGAGCCCGGCTCCGGCCTGCACCTCACGGAGGCCGCGCGCCACGCCGGCGCCAAGCAGGCCGCGGGCGCGAGCGAGTCCACCGCGGACTTCCTGCTCGGCATCATCCCCAAGACCATGGTGTCCGCCTTCACCGAGGGCCAGGTGCTCCAGACCCTCCTGATCGCCCTGCTCGCGGGCTTCGCCCTCCAGGCGCTCGGCGCGGCGGGACAGCCGGTGCTGCGCGGCGTCGAGCACATCCAGCGGCTCGTCTTCCGGATGCTCGCCATGGTGATGTGGGTGGCGCCCATCGGCGCCTTCGGCGCGATCGCGGGGGTGGTCGGCGAGACCGGCGTGGACGCCCTGAAGGCACTGGCCGTCATCATGATCGGCTTCTACATCACCTGCGCCCTCTTCGTCTTCCTGGTGCTCGGCGCGCTCCTGCGGCTGATGACCGGCGTCAACATCTTCAGCCTGCTGAAGTACCTGGCCAGGGAGTTCCTGCTGATCCTGTCCACGTCCTCGTCGGAGTCGGCGCTGCCGCGGCTCATCGCGAAGATGGAGCACCTCGGCGTGAGCCGCTCGGTGGCGGGCATCACGGTGCCGACGGGCTACTCCTTCAACCTGGACGGCACCGCGATCTATCTGACGATGTCCTCCCTGTTCATCGCCAACGCCATGGGCAAGCCGCTGTCCGCGAGCGAGCAGATCTCGCTGCTCCTCTTCATGATCATCGCCTCGAAGGGCGCGGCGGGCGTCACCGGAGCGGGCCTGGCCACCCTGGCGGGCGGCCTCCAGTCGCACCGCCCCGAACTCGTCGACGGCGTCGGGCTGATCGTCGGCATCGACCGCTTCATGAGCGAGGCCCGGGCGCTGACCAACTTCGCGGGCAACGCGGTCGCCTGTGTGCTCGTCGGCACCTGGACGAAGGAGATCGACAAAGCCCGGGTCACGGAGGTCCTGGCGGGCCGGCTCCCGTTCGACGAGACCATGCTGACGGCGGGCGAGGCCGAGGTCCCCGAACAGCGGGACGAGCCCAAGCAGGCCGCGCCGACGGCCGGTTGAGAACGGCGCGGGCACGCGTCGCGACGCGCGCGGGTCCGCCCCGAGGGTGATCCGTGTCCGACGGCCACGGGGGTGCCGTCGGACGCGGGGCCCTGAGGCCCGGTGCTCAGTCGCCCAGGGCCTTGACCGCCTGGTAGTACGTCCACGCGGTCGCGTTGCAGGACGCCTTCTTCGCCGTGCCGTACGGGGCGCAGACCCGCTTGAGGTCCTCGTACAGGGCGCTGTCGATACGCGCCTTGTTGGCGGGGAACTGGCCCGCCGCCTTGTAGTTGCGGTACCCGAAGTCGTGCCGCGCGCAGGACAGTTTGAAGGGGAAGCCGAAGGGGTTGTCGGGGGACTTCGAGCAGTAGTCCGTCGTCCAGTTGAAGTCGTACGCCGCCCAGCGGGCCTGGTCGTTGTGTGCGGCCTGCCACGCGGTCGAGCTGGCCGCGCCGGTCTGGGTGAAGGAGGCGAGCACCTGGGCCTTGTCGGCGGGGGCGGCCTGCGCCGGCGCGGTGGCCAGGGCGGCGAGGGCGAGGGCCGCGGTCGCGGTCATGCTCAGGGTGGTACGACGGCGCATCCTGAACCTCCGTGAGGAGAAAGGCAGTTGACGTGCCGTCACTCTCGCCCCACGGGCTATGCGCTTGCTAGTGGCGTGCTCGAGGCTTTCCCACGAACGGCGTAACCGAAGAACCCGGCCGCGTCAGCGGTCGAGCGCCTCCGCCACCACCTCGGCCGTGCGGCCCGCCGGGACGCCCGCCGAGAGCAGCAGCGTCGTCGCGGCCGAGCGGCCTGCCTCGGATGCGGGCAGCGCGCCCTCGTTGACCGCCTCCATCAGGCCGAACAGGGACTGTTCGTGCACATAGGCGAGGGCCGCCGGTGGCAGGGGGGAGGTGAACACCCCCTGGCCCAGGCCGAGTTGGAGCAGATCCACGCACTCCTTGCGGACCGGGGCGAGGCGCAGCTTGATGCCCGCCATGGTGACGCTGCGCTGGGCGAGGGCGACCAGGAGCCGGTAGCGGTCGGCGATCTCCCAGACCGCGAGGGTGGCCCGCGCCAGCGCCTCGGCCGGATCCGCGACGCCTTCGCGCCCCTCGCGGTGGGCGTCAGCGACGGTCTGGGCCGCCTCGTCCACCAGCGCCGCGATCAGCGCGTCCCGGCTCGGGAAGTGCCCGTACACCGTGCGCCGTACGACCCCCGCCGCCCGGGCGATCTGGTCCATCGACGCGTCCGGGTCGCGGAGCAGCTCGGCGAAGGCCACCTCCATGATGCGGCGGCGATTCGCGTCGGCGCGGCCCCCCGAGGGGGCGGCAGGGGTGGCATTCACAGCCCCATTTTGCACAGCGGCGTGCATCGGCGTAAATTGCACAGCAGTGTGTAATTGCACAACGATGTGCAAGTGGATCTTCCCCGGTAGGGGAGCAGTGCCCCCGCGGACGACGGATCGCGGGGAAGCAAGGCACAGGAAGGGTGAGACACCGTGGGTCTCGTCATCAAGGAGCCCGTCGAGAAGATGCAGGCGCCCTATGGGCGGCGCTGGTGGGCGCTGCTCGTGCTCTGCCTCAGCCTGCTCATCATCGTGATGGCGAACACCGCCCTCACCGTCGCCGCCCCCGACATGACCAAGGACCTCGGGCTCAGCAGCTCCGACCTCCAGTGGGTCATCGACGGCTACACCGTCCCGTACGCCGCGCTGATGCTGCTGCTCGGCGCGATCGGCGACAAGTACAGCCGGCGCGGCGCGCTCGTGCTCGGCCTGCTCGTCTTCGCGGGCGCCTCGGTGGCCGGCTCGCTCGTCGACAGCTCGACGGGCGTCATAGCCTCCCGCGCCGTCATGGGCGTCGGCGCCGCGCTGATCATGCCCGCGACCCTGTCGCTGCTGGCCTCGACGTTCCCGCGCGCGGAGCGCGCCAAGGCGATCCTGCTGTGGACCGCGACCGCCGGAATCGCCATCGCCGCAGGGCCGTTGGTGGCGGGCGCCCTCCTGGAGAACCACGGCTGGGCCTCGACGTTCCTCATCAACGTGCCGATCGCGCTGCTCGCGGTCGTCGGCGCGTTCGTCCTCGTACCGCCGTCGAAGGCCGCCCACCACGACCGCATCGACTACGTCGGCGGGCTGCTCTCGGTCGTCTCCGTCGGCGCGCTCGTCTACATGATCATCCAGGGCCCGCACTTCGGCTGGGACGCCAAGGCGATCGGCGCCGCCGTCATCGCCGGCCTCGGATTCGTGGTCTTCGTGCTGTGGGAGCTGCGCCACCCGCGGCCCGTCCTGAACGTACGGCGCTTCGCGCACCGCATGTTCTCCGGCTCGCTGCTCGCCGTCGCGCTCTTCTTCCTCGCGGTGTTCGGCGCCTTCTACTACCTCACCCAGCACCTCCAGTTCGTGCTCGGTTACACCCCGCTGGAGACCGGCATCCGCATGCTGCCGCTGGCCGGCGCGGTCTTCGTGGGCTCCGCCCTGACCGGCTTCCTCACGCCGCGGCTCGGCATGAAGGTCACCGTCACCGCGGGCATGGTCGCCGGAACCGTCGCGCTCGCGCTGCTCACCCGGGTCGACTCCACCTCCGGTTACGGGGACTTCCTCGCCCCGCTGATCATCCTCGGCGTGGCCATCGGGCTCGCCCTTTCGCCCTGCACCGACGCGATCATGGGCGCCTTCCCGGAGGCCGAGCTCGGCGTCGGCGGCGCCGTCAACGACACCTCCCTCGAACTCGGCGGCTCGCTCGGCATCGCCATCCTGGGCTCGGTGCTCGCCAAGTCGTACTCCTCGCACCTCGCCGACGCCACCGCCGGTACGAAGCTGCCCGCCTCCGCGCTGAGCACCGCGCAGGACTCGGTGGGCGCCGGGTACGCCGTCGCCCAGGGCATCGGCGAGCAGGCCAAGCAGCTCGGCGCCCAGGCCCTGCACGCCGGCAACCCGCAGCAGGCGGCCCAGCTCAAGGCGCAGGCCGAGCAACTGGCCGCCGGTGCCCAGCAGATGAGCCACGCGGTCGGCTCCGCCTTCTCCGACGCGGTGGCCCGCACCAGCCTGGTCGGCGCGGTGATCCTGGGCGTCGGAACCGTCCTGGTCGCCGTCCTCCTGCCGCGCCGCGCCAAGGCCGAGGAGCAGGCCGGTGAGGGCGCCGAGGAGCGCGAGAGCCTCTCGGTCTGACCCCCCCGCGCCTCAGGGCAGCAACGCCAACTCCGCCCCGCTCAGTACGAGATCGGCCGCACCCGCCGAGTCCCGTACCGACGCGGGGCGGCTGGCTCCCGGGATCGGGAGCACCACCGGCGAGCGGTTCAACAGCCAGGCCAGGACCACCTGTTGGGGGCTGACCCCGCGCTCCCTCGCCACGGTGTGGAAGGCGGTCTCGGGCGCGGGACCGCCCGGCCCGTCCAGCGCGCTGCGCGAGATCCCGCCCAGCGGGCTCCACGGCAGGAACGCCAGGCCCAGCTCCGCGCAGAGCCGCAGCTCCGGCTCGCTGTCGGTGACCGCGGGCGAAAAGCGGTTCTGGACGGAGACCAGACGCTCACCCAGGATCGCGCGCGCCTCCCGGATCTGGTCGGTGTCCACGTTGGAGAGCCCCACCGTGCGGACCGTTCCCTCGTCGGCGAGCTCCGCGAGGGCGCCCACGGACTCGGCGAACGGCACCGCCGGGTCGGGCTTGTGCAACTGGTAGAGGCCGATGGCCTCGCCGCCGAGCCGCCGCGCGGACGCCTCGGCGGTACGCCGCAGATGCTTCGGGTCGCCGTCGACGGTCCAGCCGCCGTCGTCGGTGCGCCCCCGGCCGCCCTTGGTGGCGACCAGGACGTGATCGGTGGGGCCGCCGTAGGAGGCGAGGGCACGGCTGATCAGAAGCTCGTTGTGGCCGGGCTCGCCGCCCGGCGCGTAGTAGGAGTCGGCGGTGTCGATGAGGGTGATCCCCGCGTCGAGCGCGGCGTGCACGGTGGCCACCGCCCGCGCCTCGTCCGGGCGTCCCTCGATCGACAGCGGCATCGCGCCGTACCCGATGGCGCCGACCTCGAAGGGCCCAAGTGTGCGGTAGCGCATGTCAGTTGACTCCCAGTGTTGCGGCGACGGCACGCGTCAGCCAGTCCTTGGTGTGCGAGAAGGTGAAGCCGAGCGACTCCGCGCGGGCGGTGTCCATCGGGTACGAGCGGGCGAAGGAGAACGGCGAGACCGCGCCGACCTCCACCGGCTGGTAGCGCACGGGCCGCGCCTCGCCGCCCAGCGCGGCGACGACCGCCGCCACGATGTCCTCGGTGCCGAGCGGCCCGTGCGAGGCGGCGTTCACCGGCCCGGTGAAGTCCTGGCGCGTCACCCAGAAGAGGAAGTCGGCGATCTCCTCGACGTCGATGTACGTCGCCGGGCGGTTCGGTACGGCCACCGTGACCGGCTCGCCCGCGCGGATCCGGTCCGCGTAGTGCGCGAGCCGCCCGGTGAAGTCGTCGGCGCCGCCCAGCACATGGGCCACCCGCACCGCGACCTGAGGGAAGGAGCCGCCCGCGGCGAACACCGCCTCCGCCTGACGCTTGCCCTCGCCGTAGTGGGCGGCCACGAACTCCGGGTCCTGCCAGGGGAGTTCGGGGGTGACGATCACCGTGGCGGGGTCGAGGGTGTCCTCGTCGAGCGGTTCGTCCGCGTCCTCGTACTCGTACACCTCGACCGTCGACGTCATGACGTAGCGGGCCGTGCGGCCGGTGAAGACGCGGCGGGCGATCGCCGCCTGGCGCGGGGTGTAGCAGACCTGGTCGACGACGACGTCGAAGGTGCGCTCGCCGACGGCCGCCGCCAAGGACGCCTCGTCGTCGCGGTCGGCGATCAGCTGGATCACCCCCGGTGGGGGTGGCGCTGAGCCGCGGTTGAGGACCGTGACCCGGTCGCCGGCCGCGAGCAGCCGGGCGATGAGCCGCTTGCCGAAGTAGCGGTTGCCCCCGATGACCAATACCTCGCGCATGAACCCAATCCCCTTTCCCACCTGCGGTTTTCCCGGATACCAGTGTTACGTTGACGGCCCGGGGACTGAAGGGGGAAACATGGGAGATCTCACCGCCGTACCAAAAGAACCACGGCATTCGCGTACCGCCGCCAACGATTCGTCAGCGGGCTTCGATCCGGTCGATTGGCAGCTGCTCGACGTCGTCCAGCGGGAGGGCCGGATCAAGCTCAGCGAGCTGGGCCGACGGGTCCGGCTGAGCCCTGCCGCGGTCACGGAGCGGCTGCGCCGGCTGGAGGCGAGCGGCGCGATCACCGGGTACGGGGCGCGGGTCGATCCGGCCCGGCTCGGCTACGGCATCCAGGCGTTCATCCGGGTCAGCCCACACGGCGGCTACAACCTGAAGCACCCCAGAACTCTGGAGCTGATGGACCGGCCGGAGGTCATCGAGGTGCACCACGTGGTGGGCGAGGACTGCTGGATCATCAAGGTGGCCGTGGCTGACACCATCCACCTGGAGGAGATCCTGGAGCAGACCTCGGCGCTGGGCCGCACGACGACGTCGATCGTGCTCTCCTCGCCGGTCGGCGGCCGGGAGGGAAAGCCGCTGCTCCCACCGGCAGGCCGTTGAAGGGGCCGCCGCTGAACGGACCGGGCCCGCCGGACCCCGCATCCCACATGCCGTCACGCTTGCCTTGACGCCGACGGCAAGGATTACCGTCCTTGTCATGCGCATCGGCGAACTCGCGGCGCGGGCCGGGACGACCACCCGCACGCTTCGGTACTACGAGTCGCGCGGCCTGCTGGCCGCGCGGCGCACCGACAACGGCTACCGGACGTACGACGAGAACGACCTGCGGCTGCTCCAGCAGATCAGGACCCTTCAGGACTTCGGGTTCGAGTTGGAGGAGACCCGGCCGTTCGTGGAGTGCCTGCGGGCGGGCCATCCGGCCGGGGACACCTGTCCCGCGTCGCTCGCCGTGTACCGCCGCAAGCTGACCGAGCTCGACGCGCTGATCGGCGAACTCAGCGCCGTACGCGCCCAGGTGGGCGAGGAGCTGGCCCGGGCCGAAGTACTGGCCGCGGCGCAGGTTCCGGGCGGCCCGGAGCCGCTCTGCGAGTTGAGTCCGCCGACCCCGCCCCACACCGAGGAGACGACGCAATGATCAAGGCAGCAGGCGTGGACGAGGTCACCGACGCGACCTTCCACGCGGAAGTGATGGAGGCCGGGCTTCCGGTCCTGGTGGAGTTCACGGCCGACTGGTGCCCGCCGTGCCGGCAGATCGCGCCCGTGCTGAGCGCCGTGGCGGCGGAGGAGGCGGACCGGCTGAAGATCGTCCAGATCGACGTGGACACCAACCCCGAGACGACCGCGAAGTACGGCGTCCTGTCGATGCCCACCCTGATGGTCTTCCGCGCGGGCGAGCCCGTGAAGTCGATGGTGGGCGCGCGGCCGAAGCGACGGCTGTTGCAGGAGCTGGAAGACGTCATCTGACCGTTCCCGCGGACGCGCGGACGCGGGAACCAAAAAGGAATGCCCCGGATGAATTGACATCCGGGGCATTCCCTTGCGTATATTAGGTGTTTCGTGTCTCCGAATGAATGCAAGCCACGAAGAAGCCTTATGGAAACACTGTACCGCGTCAGGAGTGGAATTGTCAACCGAGGAATTCCGGAAGGAACAGCAATTCATCACCGGTCTCTACGCCCGCCTCGACGAGCTGCGTGATCAGGCGGAGGCCGCGACGCAGACGGCGTTGGCGCAGGTCGGGACCGGTCAGCAGGCCCGGCTTGAGCGCGATGTGCTGGTGGCCGAGCAGTCGGGCCTGCTCGCCGCCCTGAACGCGGGAGAGAACGGACTGTGTTTCGGGCGGCTCGATTTCCGCGACGGTACGACGCATCACGTGGGACGCATCGGAATCCGCAGGAATGATCGGGAACGCACCCCGCTGGTGGTCGACTGGCGCGCCGATGTCGCCCGCCCCTTCTATCTCGCGACCGGATATTCCCCCATGGGATTGCGGCGCAGGCGCCACATCAGCACCGAGGGACGCACCGTCACGGCGCTGCACGACGAACTCCTCGACCTGACGGACGCGGAGCGCACCGGCCACGAGGGCGCCAACGCGGACGAGGTGCTGCTCGCCGCGCTCGACGCGGCCCGCACCGGCCGGATGCACGACATCGTGCAGACCATCCAGGCCGAGCAGGACCGCATCATCCGCGCACCGCACCGCGGCGTGCTCGTCGTGGAGGGCGGCCCCGGCACCGGAAAGACCGTGGTCGCCCTGCACCGGGCGGCGTATCTCCTGTACGAGCACCGGGAGTTGCTGGCCCGCAGGGCCGTGCTCGTCGTCGGGCCCAACCCGGCGTTCCTCGGCTACATCGGGGACGTACTGCCCTCGCTCGGCGAGACCGGGGTGCTCCTGTCGACGATGTCCGAGCTGTTCCCCGGCGTGCACGCGAGCGGCACCGACACCCCCGAGGCGGCCGAGATCAAGGGCCGCGCGGACATGGCCGACGTGCTCGCGCGGGTCGTACGCGACCGCCAGACCGTGCCCGAGCGGTTCGTCGAGATCCCGCACGACGGCTACGGCACGCTCCAGCTCGACCGCGCGATGGCCGAGGACGCCCGGTGGAAGGCGCGTGAGAGCGGCTTCCCGCACAACCTGGCCCGGCCGCACTTCGCCTTCCACATCATCGACGCCCTCACCGCGCAACTGGTGGAGCGGATCGGCGCCGACCCCTTCGGCGGACCGAACCTGCTCGGTCCCGACGACGCCGCCCAGATGGGCAAGGAGATCGCGACGAGCCGGGAGGTGCACGCCGCGATCGAGACGCTCTGGCCCCTGCTGACGCCGCAGGAACTCGTGGCGGACTTCCTCGCCGAGCCGACCCATCTGCCGGACGCCGAGGCCAAGTTGATCCGGCGCGAAGGCGACACCTGGACGCCCGCGGACGTACCGCTGCTCGACGAGGCGGCCGAACTGCTCGGCGAGGACGACAGTGCCGCACGGGCTGCCGCCGAGGCCGAGCGCCAGGAGCGGATCGCCTACGCGCAGGGCGTGCTCGACCTCTCCGCCGGATCGGAGTCGTACGAGTTCGAGGACGAGGAGTCCGAGGTGCTCGCGGCGCACAACATCATCGACGCCGAGCGGATGGCCGAGCGCCACGAGGAGGCCGACCACCGCAGCGCCGCCGAACGGGCCGCCGCCGACCGCACCTGGGCGTTCGGCCACATTATCGTCGACGAGGCCCAGGAGCTCTCGGCGATGGCCTGGCGCCTGCTGATGCGGCGCTGCCCGACCCGCTCGATGACCCTGGTCGGCGACCCGGCGCAGACCGCGGACGCGGCGGGGCTGGGTTCCTGGGAGCGCATCCTCGCTCCGTACGTCGCCGAGGGGAACTGGGAGCACGTACGCCTCGGCGTCAACTACCGTACGCCGGCGGAGATCATGGAGGTGGCGGCCGAGGTGTGCCGGGCGGCGGACCCGTCCTTCGTCCCGCCCAGCTCCGTCCGCTCCACCGGGGTACGCCCCTGGGCCCGCCGCGTCGCCCCCGACGCGCTGGCCTCGGCGGTGGCGGACGCCACGACATCCTGGCGCGGTACGGGCCGCCTCGCCGTGATCGCCCCGGGCCCCCTCCACCCCGCCCTCCTCGCGGCCCTGCCCGACGCGGCATGGGGCGCCACCCCCGACCTGACGAGCGAGGTGGTCCTGCTCGACCCCCGCCAGGCGAAGGGGCTCGAATTCGACTCGGTGCTGGTCGTGGAGCCGGGGGAGTACGGGGTGAGCGACCTGTATGTCGCGCTGACCCGGGCTACGCAGCGGCTCGGGGTGCTGTATTCGGGGGTACTGCCGGGGGCGCTGGGGGGTTTGGAGGGCTGATTTTTCCCCACCCCGCCCCTTCCCGAAACCCTCCGGGGGATGGGGCCGGGCTGTCATCTCTCGGCGCGGGCGGGCGCGTGGGGGTGGTTGCGGATCTCCGCGGCGGCGTCATAGGCCCGGCTGTACTCGCGCGCCGCGCGCGCCACCGCCAACTCCTTGGCGAGCGCGGCACAGACCCCGCAGCCGGGGGCGGGGGAGCAGCCGTAGAGGTACTCCTCGACGAAGTCGGCCAGTTCGACGGCCGGTTGGGGGTAGGTCGGTGGGTCCGTCATGGTCGTGTCGCCCATCCGTCGCGTGGTTCGATGACGACCACGGTAGGAAGTCGGGTGTGGCAACACCTAGTGAGTTCTACTGAGTTCCACGAGTTCACTCCAGCGCGTCGATGGCGGCGGTGATCAAAGACCGGGCCTCGGCGCCGTGCACGGCGAGTTTGGCGAATTCGCCGAACGCTTTGACGTACTGCCCGACTTCGGACGGCGCGGTCACGTTCACCTGTGCCGTCAGTAGCTCGACCTGGGCCTGTTGCTCGTCGTAGATGCTGAACGTCTCGATCATCCACATGCGGCGTTCGGCGGTGAAGGGGATCACGCCCAGAGACACGGACGGAAGTGCCATGGCCGAGAGCAAGTGGCCCAACTGCCCTGCCATCGCCTCGGCGTCGCCCACGCGGTGACGGAGAACCGCCTCTTCGACCAGCAGGGCGAAGCGATGGTTTCCTTCGCGGATCACGCGCGAGCGGTCCAGCCGGGCCGCCACCGCTTCGGACACGTCGTTCGGGGCGTCGCGGAACGCGGTGATGGATCCGAGCAACGCACGTGCGTAGCCGTCCGTTTGCAGCAGTCCCGGAACGACGTTGGAGCAGTAGATCCGAAACAACCGGGTGCGCTCGAAGAGCGGGACGTACGACTCCTGGAGCCGACGCAAACCGGTGCGTTGGAGCCGTCGCCATTCGACGTACATGTTGTCTGCCGAGCGGGAGGCCGCGATCAGGTCCGCGGCCAGCCCGTCGGCATCACAAGCCCGGCACCATGCTCGGATGTCGTCATCGGACGGGGGCGTTACGGCGTTCTCGAGGCGGGAGACCTTGGACTTGTACCAACCTGTGCGATCGGCGATGTCGGTGGCGGTCAGGTTCGCATCCCTGCGGAGCTCCCGTAGCCGGTCAGCGACCCTCTTGCGGGCAGACTGGACACTTGAGGACGGCGACGTGGGCATGTGCTGTGGTGGCCGTCAAACCCGGTATTCGGCGTGCGGCGTCGCCCTGCTCCAGACGCTCTGGAAAGCGTCAGCGCACAGCTTGGCCACGGCGGGTTCGTCGGATACCTCGTCGCCTAGGTAAGCCCCGTCGCCCGCGAAGTAGCCGAACCTGACGAGATGGTCGTCGAACAGCCAGAAGTCGTTGCCGGGCAGTGCCAGGTCCGAGGCCTTGCGGCGGGGCAGCCACCGAACCTCTTCGCCGGCCGCCACATTGGTGAACGTGCCGTCGTAGAGGTACTTCGTGTACTCGCTGACCGGTTCCGAGACGATTCGGGCACGCCGGATGACAACACCCCGGGCGACGGTTTCAGCGACCATGTCGAGCCACGGACGCCACCATGACGCACGGTCGTCCGGGTCGGGACGGTGCCCCGCCTTCCACGCCGCGACGCGGGGTGCCTCGTCCGGGTCGTCATAGTGGTCCCGCATCTCAAGATGCAGGGCCGAGTGCTGACAACCCGCCAACAACTCAGCGAACGGCGGCGCGCTCCGCCACATCACATGCCTCCCTGATAGCGGCCACCATGCTCAGCGGCAGCCGTACCACCGATTCGTATGCGGGAACGGGTCCGGTCACCAGGCACTCGGTCAACGTGTGCTCGTCAGCGGTGCGGCCCTGGAACACCAACTCGTGGGTCTCTTCGTCGACCCACGCCGTGGGACAGTTCGCCCCATCCGTGTTCGGATCTTTCGCGATGAACCGTAGTGCCATGGCTCCTCCAGCCCGGTGCGGTTCCACATGGTTCTATGACCATCGCCCGGACTCGCCGAGAGCGTCAAGGGGGCCTGCACTTCGGTCATTTGAGCCCGCAGCGCTTGGTGACGGAAGCACCCCGTCACGAGCGGAGCTGGTGTGAAAGGCCACCCGGGCCTACTGGCCCGGAGGCGACCCCGTGCTTTCGCGGGGCTGTAGCTGCGGCAGTGGGTCCTGGAGTTGGCGGGGGGCGCTGCCGTCGAGGAGGGCCAGGAGTTCGGACGCGGCCCGGCCGCCGAACTCGTCCGCCTTGCGGACCAGCGCCGTCAGTTGGGGATGCAGCGTGTGGCAGATCGGGGAGTCCTCCCAGGACACCACCGAGACGTCCCTCGGGATCAGCAGCCCCCGCTCCGCCGCCACGCTGACCGCCGCCACCGCCATCACCTCGTTGTCGCAGATGAGGGCGGTCGGCGGGGTCGGCGCCGAGAACAGGCGGCGGGCCGCCTTGGCGCCCTGGCGGTCCGTGAAGTCCGTGGTCACGGACACCGCGTGATCGAGGCCGAGGCGCCGCGCCGCCGCACGCAGCGAGGCGATCCGGCGAGCCGTGTGGGCGAAGCCCGGCGTACCCGCGATGTGGCCGATGCGGCGGTGGCCGAGGCCGTACAGATGACGGACGATCAGATCCATCGCCCCGGAGTCGTCGGCCCAGATGTTGGACAGCCGTGCCTGGCGGGGGAGTTGGGGCGCGCCCGGATTGCCCGGCGCCTCCATTCCGCCGATGATCACGGCCGGCAGGCCGAGTACCGCGAGGGTCTCGGGCCGGGGGTCCGAGACCCGGGGGTCGACCACGATCACCCCGTCGACCCGCCGCTGCGCCCACCAGCGCCGGTACAGCTCGCACTCCGCCTGGACGTCGTCGACCATCTGGAAGACCAGCGCCTGGTCGCGCGGCGCGAGGCTCGCCTGGATGCCCGAGACGAGCTGGAGGAAGAAGGACTCCCCGCCCAGGCTGTCGGCCGGGCGGGCCAGCACCATGCCCACCGCGCCCGCGTTCTCTCCCGAGAGCGCCCGCGCCGCCGAGCTGGGCCGCCAGCCGAGCCGGTCCGCGACCCGTATGACCCGCCGACGGGTCGCGTCGGACACCCCCGGCCGGTCGTTGAGCGCGAAGGAGACGGCGCTGGTGGAGACGCCGGCCTCTCTGGCCACGTCCTTCATCGTCGGGCGGCGGGGTGGCGGCGCATCGCTTTCGATCTCGCTCATGAGGGGATGCTAACGCGCGTTGGTAACGCGGTTTAGTTAGTTCCTCACTAAACCGCCTTAGTTGACCTACAAGATTAGGGACTTTAGTCCTATTTAGCGGCTCCCACCTGCGGGTTTAGTGAATACCGGCACTTATTCGGTATTGACGTCCAATTCATAGGCGCTGCATGGTGTGCAACGTCATCGGGACGAGGCGAAGGAGTCAGCCACTCATGTCCATTCATCGCAGTGTCGCGATCCGGACGGCCGTCGGTCTCGGCGCGGCCCTCTCGCTCACCCTGCTCACCGCGTGCGGTGGCGGCGGGAGCGGAAAGGGCTCGGCCACCGACGGGAAGATCGAGGGCGAGATCAAGTTCCAGACCTGGAACCTCCGAGCCAACTTCAAGGACTACTTCGAAGGCGTCATCAAGGACTTCGAGAAAGCGAACCCCGGCGCCAAGGTGAAGTGGGTGGACCAGCCCGCCGACAACTACGCCGACAAGCTGAGCGCGGACGCCACCGCCGGCACCCTCCCCGATGTCGTGAACCTCTCCCCGGACCTCGCTTATCCGCTCGCCAAGGCCGGCACCTTGCTCAACCTGGACAAGGACAAGGTCGCCGCGAAGTTCAAGCCCGAATACCTGGACGGCGCCTGGCACGGCTTCGACATGCCGGGGCTCGACGGCTCGTACGCCTTCCCCTGGTATCTGAACACCGGCCCGCTCTTCTACAACAAGGCCATGTTCAAGGACGCCGGGCTCGACGCCGACAAGGCCCCGAAGACCTTCGACGAACTCTTCGCGGACGCAGCCCAGTTGGGCCAGAAGGGCAAGGCGACCCTCGCGCAGCCGCCGACCGTCGAGGACTTCGGACGCTACGGCGTCGAGATCATGAGCAAGGACGGCACGAAGTTCACCTTCAACGACGCCAAGGGCGTCGAGTTCCTGACGAAGTATCAGACCATGTTCAAGGAGGGCGGACTGCACAAGCAGGCGCTGACGCTCACCGCCGAGACGGCCGGGCAGAAGTTCCTCCAGCAGGAGGTCGCCATGAACCCGGGCAGCGCCCATGACCTGGAGACCTTCAAGAAGTCCGCCCCCTCGCTCTACAGCAGCCTCGGCATCACCGACGTACCGACCAACACCGGCAAGCAGAACATGTACTTGCAGGGCCTCTCGGTGAACTCGGGGAGCAAGAACACCGCGACCGCGCTCGCCTTCGCCCACTTCGTCACGGACCAGAAGAACCAGGAGGACTTCGGCCACAAGGTCGCCGTCTTCCCCAGCACCAAGGGCTCGCTCGACAAGGAGTACTGGACGAAGTCCGACGGCAGCGAGGAGGGCAAGATCCGGGTCGCCTCGGCGAAGATGCTCCCCACCGCCGTCAACTACACGCCCGTGCTGTTCAGCGACGAGATGAAGACGATCCTGCGCAACGAGATCGCCAAGTGTCTCCAGGGCAAGGAGTCGTCCAAGGAGGCCCTGGACAGCGCGGCCGCCCAGATGACCAAGCTGATCCAGCAGAAGTGACCCGGTGATCGAGAAATGAGCACCGCACATCCCAAGGGCCGGTCCCGGCCGGACATGAGCACCCCGCACCCGATCGTGCGCCCCGCACACCCGATCCGGCGGTCCCGGCAGGGCATGCGTCCCGCACATCCGACCCGGCGGTCCCGGCAGGGCATGCGTCCCGCACATCCGACCCGGCGGTCCCGGCGATGAGTGCCTCTCCTTCGACCGTCGCCGTCCAGGGGGCCGCGAGCCGCCCGCGCGCCGTGGCCCCCGGGCGGCGCGCGGGTCGCGCCGCCGGCCGTACGCACCGGGCGTTCAGCCCCTGGCTGTTCCTCGCGCCGGGCCTCCTGATCACCCTCGCCTTCAACCTCTACCCGTTCCTCGCCACGGTGTGGAAGTCGTTCACCGACGCCCGCACCCTCACCCCCGGCACCTTCGTCGGCCTCGACAACTTCACGGCGCTCCTGGACGACGACCAGTTCTGGGTCGCCCTGCGCAACAGTGCGCTCTACGTGGTCCTGGTCGTGCCCTGTCTGGTGTTCCTTCCGCTGCTCCTCGCCCTTCTGGTGCAGCGGCACATCCCCGGCATCGCGTTCTTCCGGTCCGCCTACTACACGCCCGTCGTGGCGTCCGTGGTGGTCGTCGCCCTGATGTGGGTGTGGATGCTGGACGACCGCGGCTTCATCAACGGCGTGCTCCGCATGGTGGGCGTCGATCCGGTGCCGTTCCTGTCCAACCAGTGGCTGCTGCTGCTCAGTTCGATGGCCCTGACCGTGTGGAAGGGCCTCGGCTACTACATGATCATTTACCTGGCGGCGCTCGCGAACGTACCGAGGGAACTCCACGAGGCCGCCGAGGTGGACGGCGCCGGGCCGATCCGCCGCTTCGTCTCCATCACCATGCCGTCCGTGCGCTCCACGATGGTCCTGGTCGGCGCGCTCTCCTCGGTCTCCGCCTTCAAGGTCTTCACCGAGGTCTTCATGATCGCCGGTCCGACCGGCGGCCCCGGCGGCGCCGACACCACCCTGGTCATGCTCATCCAGCGGGCCGGCACCGGCCTCCAGGGCCGCACCGGCTACGCCTCCGCCATGTCGATCGTGCTGTTCCTGCTGACGCTGGTCCTGATGCTCCTCGTGCTGCGGGCCGACCGTAAGGACAAGGACTGATGGCCGCCGCCGCTCAAGCCCCCGCCCCTGCCCCCGACGTCCGGCCCCACCGGACCCGCACCCGCACCCGCACCCGTGCCCCCCGCTGGCGCACGGCCCTGCGGTATGCGGCACTCGTGACCGTGCTGCTGATCATGATCGGGCCGTTCCTGTGGCAGCTCTCCACCTCGTTCAAGGGCACCACCGAGGACATCTACACCTCACCGCCCCGGCTGCTGCCCGCCCACCCCACCTTCGCCAACTACGGTGACGTCGCCGACACCATCCCGGTCTGGGACTTCATCCTGAACTCGGTGAAGGTGGCCGTCGCCAACGTCGCGACCAATGTGATCGGCGCCGCGATGGCCGGATACGCCCTCGCCCGCCTCCGCTTCCGGGGCAGGAAAACCGCCGGGCTCGTCTTCGTCCTGGCCCTCCTGGTGCCGATGGAAGCCACCATGCTGGCCCAGTTCGCGACCATGCGGAGCCTGGAGCTCAACAACACCCTGATCGCCGTGGTGCTGCCCGGCTGCATCGGCGCGATGAACGTGCTCCTGATGCGCAACGCCTTCGGCGCCCTGCCGTACGAGATCGAAGAGGCGGCAGTCGTCGACGGCGCCAACGTGTGGCAGCGCTTCACCCGCATCGCGCTGCCCGCCGTCAAGGGCACCCTCGCGGTCGTCGCGATCTTCTCCTTCATGGGCGCCTGGGACGACTTCCTGTGGCCCCTGATCGTGCTCTCCGACTCCGACCACTTCACGCTGACCGTGGGCCTGAACTTCCTGCACGGCACGTTCTCCAACGACCAGCGCATCGTCGCCGCGGGCACCATCATCGCCGTCGCCCCGCTGATCGTGATGTTCGCCTGCCTCCAGCGGTTCTTCTTCCGCGGGGTCGGCGAGGGCGCGGTCAAGGGCTGAAGCGCGCCCGGCCGACGACGCCAACTCCCCTTCCGCAGAACGACCTTGGAGTCCACCCCATGGCAGCCCCGCGCTTCGGCGTCAACTACACGCCCAGCCAAGGCTGGTTCCACCACTGGCTCGACTACGACCCGGACGCGGTGCGCGCCGACCTCGACTCGATCGCCGCGCTCGGCCTCGACCACGTACGGGTCTTCCCGCTCTGGCCCTACTTCCAGCCCAACCGCACCCTCATACGCCCGCGCGCGGTCGAGCACCTCCTCGACCTCGCCGACGCGGCCGCCGAGCGCGGCCTGGACGTCAATGTCGACGGACTCCAGGGGCATCTGTCGAGCTTCGACTTCCTGCCCGCCTGGACCAGGACCTGGCACCGGCGCAACCTGTTCACCGACCCCGACGTCGTCGAAGGGCAGGCCGACTATCTGCGCACCCTGGCCGCCGCCCTCGCCGACCGGCCCAACTTCATCGGCATGACCCTCGGCAACGAGATCAACCAGTTCTCCGCGGGCCCCCACCCCGACCCCGACCGGGCCACCGAGGCCGAGACCGACCGCTGGCTCGGGCGGATGCTGGCGGCCTGCGAGGAGGGCGCCCCGGGCAAGCTGCACCTGCACGCCGAGTACGACGCGTGCTGGTACCAGGACGACATGCCGTTCACCCCCGCCCAGGCCGCCCGGCGCGGCGCGGTGACCGCCGTGCACTCGTGGGTCTTCAACGGCACCGCACAGCGCCACGGCCGTCACTCGGTGCCCAGCGAGCACCACGCCGCCTATCTCGTCGAACTGTCCAAGGCGTGGGCGAGCGATCCGCGCCGCCCGGTCTGGCTCCAGGAGGTCGGCGCCCCGGCGCCGCTGGTGCCGCCCGCGCACGCCGCCGCCTTCACCGAGGCCACCGTCGCCAACGCCCTGGACTGCCCCGACCTGTGGGGCATCACCTGGTGGTGCTCCCACGACGTCTCGCGCGATCTCGCCGACTTCCCCGAACTCGAATACGGGCTAGGCCTGTTGACCAACGACCGCCGCCCCAAGGACACCGCCCGGGTGCTCGCCCGGGCCGCGGCCGCCGTGCGCGCGGGGGCTAACGTCCCCGCGCCCCGTGCGACCGCCCTGGTCGTGCCCGACGACCCCGCGGCCCGCTCGCGGTGCGGCCCCGGCGGCTCCGTCTTCGAGGCGTTCTTCCGGCTCACCGCCGACGGCGCCCGCCCCACCACCGTCCTCGCGAGCCGCGCCGACGACACCGCGCACCTCGCGGCCCGCGGCATCACCGCCGTCGTCACCCCCGACCAGGTCCGGTAACGCTGCCTCCAGGAGGCTCCCCGTGCACCACCACCCCACCAGACGCGCCGTGGTCCTCGCCGGCGCCGCGGCCGCACTCGCCCCGGCACTGCCCGCCCGGGCCGCAACTTCCGTCGCGCCCAAGGCAGTTCAGTCGTACGCCTCCTACTGGTACCCGGACTCGCTGCCCCCGGGCACCCCCGGTGAAGGCATCACCTGGCGCTCGCTGAAGTCCTGGCGCGCGGCCACCGACACCGACCTCGCCTTCAACGCCGCGTCCGTGCCGCTCGCCCCCCGCTTCACCCCCATCCCCGCGAACCCGACCGCCCGCGCCGGCCAGGCCCGTATCCAGTCCCTCGTCTCCTTCGGCCCCACCGCCGCCAACCCCTCCCAGGGATCCGCCACCGCCGACTACTACGCCCTCACGCACTGGGCGTACATCGACGAGCTGGTCTTCTGGGGCGGCTCCTCGGGCGAGGGTCTGATCCTCGCGCCCAACGCGCCGATCGTGGACGCCGCCCACCGGCACGGCGTGCCCGTCCTCGGCAATGTGTTCCTGCCCCCGGTCGCCTACGGCGGGCAGCTCCAGTGGACCCGCGACCTCGTCCAGAAGGACGCGGCCGGCCGCTACCCGCTGGCCGCCAGACTGGTCGCGGTCGCCGCCGCGTACGGCTTCGACGGCTGGTTCGTCAACGCCGAGACCGACGGCGGCACCACCGCCCTCGCCACCGACATGCTCGGCTTCCTGACCGAGCTCAAGAGGCTCGGCGCGGCCGAGGGGCAGCGCGTCACCTGGTACGACGCGATGACCACCAACGGCTCGGTGAGCTGGCAGGGCGCGCTCAACGACCGGAACCAGGCCTTCTTCAAGGCCGCCGACACCATGTTCCTCGACTTCCGCTGGTCGCCCGCGACCCTGGCGTCATCCGCCGCCAAGGCCGAACAACTGGGGCGTGAAAGACGTGAGGTGTGGGCCGGCGTGGACGTCGAGTCCCGCGGCTACGACACCCCCGTGGACTGGGACGCCATCGTGCCCACGAACAAACCGCACACCGTCTCGTACGGCTTCTACCGGCCCGAGTGGACCCGCAACCACCTGCCCGCGACCCGCACGCCCGGCGACTTCCACGCGGCCGACGACCGCTTCTGGACCGGCCCCACCCTCGACCCCTCGCGCCCCGACCCCGCCGCGAGCTGGCGGGCCCCCGCCACGGCCGTCGCCGACCGGTCGACGGTGAGCGGACTGCCCTTCGCCAGCACCTTCAACACCGGGCACGGACTGCGCTGGTACGACGGCGGCCGGGTCACCTCGCCCGCCCAGTGGAACCATCTGGGCCTCCAGGACCGCCTCCCGTCCCGCCGCTGGATCACCCGTACCGAGGGCCAACACCCCACCGTCACCCTGGACTTCGCGGACGCCTGGCGCGGCGGCAGCAGCGTCCTGGTCGCCGGGACGCCGGGAGCGCCCGTCACCCTCGACCTGTACGCCACTCGGCTGCCGTTGTCGAGGCGTACGGTCGTCGAACTCACCCACCGCGCCGCCGCGGCGGTCACCGTGGAACTCGCCGTCGCCACCGCGGAACCCGCCGCGCCGGGCCAACCCCAGCCGTACCGGTATCTGCCCGCCGGCACCCTGAAGGCGGGCGCCTGGACCACCACGCGTCTGTCGCTCGCCGCCCTGTCCGGCACGGTGCGGGCGATCGGCGTACGCCTCACCGCCCCCGGCCCGCTGGACTATCGCCTGGGCGCCCTCGCGGTTCATGACGAGCCCCAAGTACCCGCCCGACCAAGGGGGTTGAAGGTAGCCGCTGGGACGGACGGGCTGCGCTTCACCTGGCGTGGCGCCCCCGGACCCGTACGCCACTACGAGCTGCACCGGGTCCTGCCGGACGGCACCCGGCGCTTCCTCGGCGGCACCTGCCAGAACGCGTACTACGTGCCCGGCGCCGTAGCCGAACCGGGGGAGAAGTCGGCACGCTTCGAGGTACGGGCGGTGGGGGAGCTCTACACGGTCTCCGGCCCCGCCCCGGCCGTCCACCCCTGGTAGTCCCACCCCATCCGAAACGGAGCACCCCTCATGCATGACGACCGCGGCCTGGTCGAAGCCCGCCTCAAGCGCGTTCTGGACGAGCGCGTCCGCCCCGCCGTGTACCCCGAGTCGGTGCCGCTGGAGGTCGCCGTCTGGAACGCGCCGGGGGAGCCGGTGAGTGTGGCGGAGGGCCTGGCCGCGCCGGTGACGCCGGCCGCGGTCGGTGACCCCTGGGGCCCGCCCTGGGGCACCAGTTGGTTCCGGGTGAGCGGGACCGTACCGCGGGAGTGGGCGGGCAGAACGGTGGAGGCACTCCTCGACCTCGGCTTCGACGAGAACATGCCCGGCTTCCAGTGCGAGGGCCTGGTCTACCGGCCCGACGGCACCCCGGTGAAGGGCCTCAACCCGCGCAACCAGTGGGTACGCGTCGGCGCCCCGGCCGAGGGGGGCGAAGAGGTCGTGCTGCACATCGAGGCCGCCTCCAACCCGGTCCTGCTCGACTACCACCCCTTCGTGCCGACGCGGCTCGGTGACATCGAGACCGCGCACCGCGACCCGCTGTACCGCCTGGCCCGGATGGACCTCGCGGTCTTCGACGAGACGGTGTGGCACCTGGTCATCGACCTGGAGGTGCTGGGCGAGCTGATGGCGGAGCTGCCCGTGGACTCAGGCCGGCGCCACGACGTCCTGCGCGCGGTGGACCGGGCGCTCGACGCGCTCGACCTCCAGGACGTGGGCGGCACGGCTGAGGCGGCCCGCGCCTGTCTGGTCGATGTCCTGGCGCGGCCCGCCGAACCCTCGGCGCACCGGATCAGCGCGGTCGGCCACGCACACATCGACTCGGCCTGGCTGTGGCCACTGCGCGAGACGGTGCGCAAGGTGGCGCGTACGACGTCCAACATGACGGCGCTCCTGGACGACGAGAGCGAGTTCATCTTCACCATGTCCCAGGCCCAGCAGTGGGCGTGGATCAAGGAGCACCGGCCCGAGGTGTGGGCGAAGGTGGTCAAGGCGGTCGAGGGCGGCCGGTTCGTGCCGGCCGGCGGCATGTGGGTGGAGGCCGACACCAACATGCCGGGCTCGGAGGCGATGGCCCGCCAGTTCGTGCACGGCAAGCGGTTCTTCCTCGACGAGTTCGGGATCGAGAACGACGAGGCGTGGCTGCCGGACACCTTCGGCTTCGCCGCGGGCCTGCCGCAGATCATCAAGGCGGCGGGCTCCAAGTGGCTGCTCACGCAGAAGATCTCCTGGTCGCAGACGAACAAGTTCCCGCACCACACCTTCCAGTGGGAGGGCATCGACGGCACCCGGATCTTCACCCACTTCCCGCCGGTCGACACCTACAACTGCGCGATGAAGGGCAGCGAAATCGCCCACGCCGCCCGGAACTTCAAGGACAAGGGCGTCGCCCGGCACTCGCTGGCGCCCACCGGCTGGGGCGACGGGGGCGGCGGCACCACCCGCGAGATGATCGCGAAGGCGGCGCGGCTGCGGGACCTGGAGGGCAGCGCGCGGGTGGTCTGGGAGACCCCGGCCGACTTCTTCGCCAAGGCGGAGGCGGAGTACGCGAACCCGCCGGTGTGGGTGGGCGAGCTGTATCTGGAGCTGCACCGGGCCACCCTGACGAGCCAGGCGAAGACGAAGCAGGGCAACCGGCGCAGCGAGCACCTGCTGCGCGAGGCCGAGCTGTGGTCGGCGACGGCGGCGGTCCGAGAGCCCGAATTCGCCTACCCCTACGCCGACTTGGACCGCATCTGGAAGACGGTCCTGCTCCACCAGTTCCACGACATCCTGCCGGGATCGTCGATCGCCTGGGTGCACCGGGAGGCGGAGAAGACGTACGCGGCGGTCGCGGCCGAGCTGACGGCCCTCATCGAGCAGGCCCAGCGCGCGCTGGCGGGGCAGGGCACCCAGCCCCTGGTCTTCAACGCGGCCCCGCACGCGCGGCACGCGGTGGCGGCGGGCGGCGCGGCGGTCGCCGAAGCCGAGGAAGCGGCCGAGCTGTCGGCCCGCCCGGACGGTGGCTTCGTCCTCGCCAACGAACGGCTGCGGGTCGAGATCGACGCGCGGGGCCTGGTCGTCTCGGCGTACGACATCGGCGCGGCCCGCGAGACGATCGCCCCGGACCGCCCCGCCAACCTCCTCCAGCTCCACCCCGACTTCCCCAACATGTGGGACGCCTGGGACGTGGACGCGTTCTACCGCAACACCGTGACGGACCTCGTCGAGGCGGACGAGGTGACACCCGGCGAGGGCGCCTCGGTGCGGGTGGTGCGCTCGTTCGGCGCCTCCAAGGTGACCCAGCTGCTCACCCTCGCACCCGGGACTTCACGCCTGGACATCCTCACCGAGGTGGACTGGCACGAGACGGAGAAGTTCCTGAAGCTGGCCTTCCCGCTGGACGTGCACGCCGAGCGGTACGCGTCCGAGACGCAGTTCGGCCACTTCTACCGGGCCACGCACACCAACACGAGCTGGGAGGCGGCCAAGTTCGAGGCGTGCAACCACCGCTTCGTGCACCTGGAGGAGCCGGGCTGGGGCGTGGCCCTGGTCACCGACTCGACATACGGCCACGACGTGACGCGCACGGTGCGCCCGGACGCGGGCACCACGACCACCCTGCGCGTCTCCCTGCTCCGCGCCCCCCGCTTCCCCGACCCCGAGACCGACCAGGGCGCGCACCGCTTCCACCACGCCCTGATCCCGGGCGCGACCATCGCCGATGCGGTGCGCGAGGGTTACGCGGTGAACCTCCCCGGGCGCGGGGTGCTCGGCGCCGGGCCGGTCTCCCCCTTGATCGAGGTCGACAACGACGCCGTGGTGGTGACGGCGGTGAAGCTGGCGGACGACGGGAGCGGGGACGTGGTGATCCGCTTCCACGAAGCCCACGGCGGCCGCGCCCGCGCCACCTTGACCCCGGGCTTCGCCACGACCGAGGTGGTGGTCACCGATCTGCTCGAACGCCCCCTCGCCGAACCGCAGCCGACGGACGGGCCGGTGCCGGTCACCCTGCGCCCGTTCGAACTGCGGACGCTGCGGTTCCGGCGGGTGTAGTTCTCCGCCCGCCCCGCACAACGAAGGGCCCCCTGCCCGGACGGATGTCCGGGCAGGGGGCCCTTCATAGCGCGCTACAGGTCAGTTGTACGGCCTGAGCAGGGTGTTGGCCGCGAAGCTCCACGAGGCCGGGGTGGTGAAGGTGTAGCCGTCGAGAGGATGGTTGAGGGTGGCGTCAGGCTTGGTGATCCAGGTGAGCATCTTGGACGTGCCGTCGCTGTAGCCGTACATGGCGCCGATGTCATCGAGGCCGTCACCATCGAAGTCGCCGGTGGTGAGTCTCATGTGGTTGTGGTCGAAGTTGCCGGCCGCGGAGAGCCAAGCTGTGGCGGAAGAGGTGATCTTGCCGCCGTGCTTCCCGTCATAGAAGTAGGTGGCGACCCCGTCATGGCCGTCGGCGTAGTCGTACCAGAGCGCCAGATCGTCGACGCCGTCGTTGTTGAAGTCGCCGGCCTGAAGGTCGATCCGGTTCAGATCGGCCCAGTTCGCGTTCGTGTAGGAGACGACGCCACCGTCCAGCCCGCCGGTGGGCGTGGCGAAGTACGTCCAGACCTTCGCGGTGCCGTCGTCGTAGACGTACCAGGCGGCGAGGTCGTCGCGGCCGTCGCCGTTGAAGTCGCCGGTCACGGCTTTGGCGTGCTTCGCGTCCCACCAGCCGGCCGGCATCGTTGAGCCGCCGAAGGGCGAGTTGAAGCCACCGCGGACGTCCGCGGTCAGTGTGAACAGCCGGTCGGATCCGTCCGAATACGAGTACCAGATACCGAGGTCGTCGCGGCCGTCGCCGTTGAAGTCCCCGGACTCCAAGGTCATGCTCCCGACATACCAGCTCCCCTTCGCCGACGTGTAGGAGAGGACGGGGAACTGGAATCCGCCGTCCGGCTTGCCGAAGGCGGTGTACACCTTCATGAGCCCGTTTCCGTAGTCGTACGTCATCGCCGCGTCCCCGCGGCCGTCACCGTTGTAGTCGCCCGTCGTGAACCGCATGCTGTTCACGTTCCAGGAGCCCACGCCCGAACTGTACGAGGAGAAGGGCTGCTTGAACGTGCCGTCGGAGTTGGTGAGGAACGTCTGGAACGCGGAGTGCCCGTCGCCATAGGTGTACCAGGACGCCATGTCACTGCGTCCATCGCCGTTGTAATCGTGTCGGATGGCGGAGCCACTGGACCACAGGGACTGGCTCTTGACGTTGTAGACGACCAGGTTGCCGCGGTCCTGCAAGAGAGCGTAGCCACCGGGAGCGGCCGTCTTCGTCTCCCACAACTTGGTGATGCCGTCTGCCTTGTAGACGACGACATTGCCGTCGCTCTGCACGATCGCAGTGGCCCCGGGGTTGCCGGCGGTGTTGGTCGACCACAGTTGCTTGTTGGCGACCGAGGAGATGACCAGATTGCCGTCGTCCTGCATGGTCAGCTTGGCGGACCGTGAAGCGAAGGACTTCCCGCTCGACAGGGTCGTTCCGGCCGGGATGCGGGATCCACCGGTGATGCCGTCGATGATGAAGCTGTCGCCGAAGGCGTAGGACGAACCAGCTGGGACCTTGCCGGGCCAGCCGATCATGGAGTTGTCGGTCTTGCGCGCCCAGAGGTCGGGCAGCCCGTCACCGGTGATGTCGCCCACAGAGCCGATGGAGGGGAAGGCGGCGGCGGTGAAACCCGCGCCGATCTTCACGCGATTCGCCGCGTCGCCCCAGGTGGTGGGGTCGAGGTTGCCGTTGGCACCCTTACGGCCGTCACTGCGGAATACGTCACCGGTGGCGTTGTCTCGCAGCCACAGGTCGACGATGCCGTCACCATTCAGGTCCCCGGGGGCCACAACGGTGTACTTGTCCCAGTCGCCGTTGCCGACCAGCACCGGGCCGTTGTCGTTGTCGAGGGTGTCCGCGGCCCTGCTGCCGTAGTACGCCCAGAGCTGCTTGCCTTCCTTGACGAGCAGGTCGGGATTGTGCTGGGGATCGTTGTTGATGTCTCCGGGGGCGATGATCTGGTCCGCGTCGAACCAGTGGTCGTCGCCGGTCCAGTCCGGTCCGAAGTCGCAGCCGAGGTCGGCGTCCTTGACCGGACATGCGACAGACAGGCCGATGGGATCGGATCGGACGACGCCCTGGCCGTTGTTGGGGTAGGCCCGCAGGACCTTCCGCTTCTCCGTGGAGTCGTACTGAAGGGCCACGAGATCGTTGTAGCCGTCCTGACCCCAGTCACCCCGTGCCGTGACCTGTCCGCCGTCGAACGAACCGCCACCGTTCGCCGCCGTGGAGAACTGGGTGTTGCCCTGGCCGGCGTAGGTCAGCAGCGTTCCGTTGGAGTCGATGTTCCAGATGTCGCTGTTGCCGTCGCCGTTCAGATCGTTCGGGCCGTCGCGGTCCTGCGAGCGCGAGGCGTAGTAGATGTAGGTGGTGGTGTCCGACCGGTTGCCCGCCTTGTCCACGCTGTAGGCGTAGACGAAGTGAGGACCGTACCCGGGGGGCTGGACGGTGACCGGTGCGCCGGGGGTGGCTTCTACAGGAGTCGGCTCGTAGTCGGTCCACCAGGTGAAGCGGGAGACATCGGTGACGCCGTTGGCGTCGAAACTGAACGTGCCGGGAGTGCGGGCCTTGCCGGTCGCGGAACTGCCGTCGGAATTGGTGGGCCAGCCGTTTTCACCGCTGGGGAACTGGGTGGAGGCGATGACCGGGGGTTTGGAGGGCCGGGTGCGGTCCACGGAGAACTTGCAGGCGTTCGACCACGAGGAGGTTGCACCGTCGGGGTCCTTGGCCTGCACCTTCCAGGTGTAGTCCCCTGTGGGCAGGTTGACGTCCGGGACCGACCAGGTTGCCACCTTGCCCTTCGCGGCCGGGATCGACTGGGTGATCGTGGGCGTGGTGGCCCCCGCCTTGAAGACCTGGAACTGGGCCGTCAGGTTTCCGGCGTCCGGGTCGTCGATCGTCGCGTACAGGCTGATCCTGGTGTTGCCGATGAGACCGCCTGCCGAGCACGAGGTCTTGGGGTTGGTGCCCAGAGCACTCGGTGTCTTCGGCGGGTTGTTGTAGACCGTCTCAAGGGTGGCGGTCTTGGCGTCGAACTTCTTCCAACCGAACGTGTCGCCCTCGTCGCCCGCGTACAGACCGAGGTTCAGGCTGCTCCAGCTCTTGCTCGCCGCCTCCCTGACCTTGGCCGTCGCGTCGAACTCCAGGTTGCCTGCCGCGCAGTCCTTGCTCCAGCCCTTGGACTCGTTGACCGTGTTCAGCCTGGTGCCCCGGGCGGGCTGGTTGTTCCACGTGGTCTTGGACGAGATCGCCCCGACGCTCCACAGCTCTACCGGCCGTGCTTGGCAGGACCAGGACCATGTGTTCTTGACACGGAACGTCGACGACTTGACCTGGGCGCCCTTGATGTTGGACGTGTCCATCTGGAAGAAGGACCGGGACAGGCCGTTCGTCTCCGCCTCGTAACCGACGCGGACGACGTCCTTGGTGTTCCAGAACGACGTGTTCGGATACTTCTTGTAGACCCGCGTCCAGTTCTGTCGCTGGCCCCAGGCCCAGGTCGGGTCGATGAAGACGGGGTACTTGGTGCCTGCATCGGTCAGCAGCGCCTGATCCGGTTTGATCTCCAGACTGTCCCCGGAGACTGTGGTCGGCATCTGCGCGTCCTTCGCGCCCGGTGCGGGGTCGAAGACGGTCGCTGGAGCGTCGGGTGCCGTATCCGTGGCCGAGAGCGTGGACTTGGCGAACTTGGCTCCTTGCGGGACAGTCGCGGAGCTGGTGGTCGTGGAGTCCCACATCAACGGCGTGGGGCTCGTGAAGACCGTCTGGCCGGCCGGGTTGACCGCCGTGATCGAGCCTGTTTGCTCATCGGTCGAGACATTCAGTCCGACCGTGTCCAACTTGTATTTCAGAGAGGCAAGTTGAGGATTTTTGGCTGCCTCCGCGGACTTGACGACGAGGAGCTGTGAGAAGCCCTCCACCTCTGCCTTGAGCTGTAGGTCGACGCCGGGCAGCACCTCGGAGTAGGTGGCCACATTGTCCGCCAGCGTAGGCTTCGGCAGAGCGCTCGGCCAAGTCAGGGTGAGGGTCCGGCCGTCCTTCACGCCTGAGAGCAGCGGTCCGGTGCCGCCGCCGGAGAACGTGACGGCGACGGTCGCGGCCCTTGGTGCGACGCTGCCGTCCGCCTTGAACGCCAGAGTCGCGTCCGTGGGCACCCAAGCTCCATCGCGCAGCATGCGCACCGGAGTCCCGTATCGCTTCAAGGACCACGTGCCGTCCGGCAGGGCCCAGGTGTCCGAGGACTCCGTACGCGCCGACGTCAACTCGAACGGCTGCCCAGTCGCCTTGGCCCTTTCCAGGGCGAAGTCCTCTGCGCTCTTGGAACCGTCGGCCACCGGATCCGGGTCGGCCGCGACCGCCGGCCGTGCCGCTGCCGTCGTCGGCAGCACAACGAGACCGGATGAAATCAGACCTGCTATTAGAGCGACAGCTACCACTCGCATTTGCGGTGGCCCTCCCGGTCGCCCTCTTCTTCGCGTCGTGTTGTACACCCCACCCATCCTTCACTTCCAAGGGAACTGCAAAGAAGACCATATAGCGTCCCGCTGACAACGAACGGGAATTCCGCAGTCTCATACAGGTGGTTAATCGCCCACCTCGGCCAAGTTGTTTGATATCCCGCAGACGGAACAAAGGGGATACACAGGGACACCGCTGGTGACCCCTTCTCACCTGGGGGTTCACCGAACCTCCACGCACCGGTCGGAGATTCATGACGGAAACGCCCGAGATATCCAACTATTTGAATGTGGTTCCTGTAATTGAAAGTGGGCGGCCTCTTTACATGCCCTGTTAAGGTCCGGAGGTTGATTCCGTAAATTGTGCAGGGGGTGGGGGCGTGGGCCTGTTCGGCGTGCGCACACTGGCGGTCACTGTGGCCGCCGCAGTCATAGCGGGGGTAGTTCCGGCCGCATCGGCGCTTGCGGCAGGAAGAGATTCCCCTCTACCGAAACCGTCGCTGAAACAGCCTGCGGCCGTGCCGGTGAAAAAGGCTGAGTCGGGTGGCACGTCGCGGCCTGACGCAGCGGCGGCGCATCCGTGGAAGTCACCGAAGGTGTCGTGGCCCAGTGCCAGTTCGGCCGTGGTCGATCCCGCCGTGGCGGGGCGAACGAAGGCTGAAGGGCTGCCCGTCTCGGTGACAGCGCCTGCCGCGGGCCGCGCCGCCTCGGGGCCGCTGAAGGTGTCGGTGACGGACCGTGGTGCCGCACAGCGAGCGGGTGTGGACGGCCTGTTGCTTTCCGTCGCTCCAGTTGACGGCAAGGCCAAGTCGGGTTCCGCGCGGGTCGAGGTCAACTACTCCTCGTTCAAAGGCGCGTTCGGCGGGGACTGGGCGACCAGGCTGAGGCTGGTCGAGCTCCCGGAGTGCGCGCTGACCACTCCGCAAGAGGCCAAGTGCCGCGTCACCAAGCCGGTTGCGACCACGAACGACATCAAGACGAACACGTTGAGCGCGACTGTCACGGTCTCCTCGGCGCCCGCGTCCGGCCACGGCAAGGCACTGACCGCGCAGAGCGCCAACTCGGCCGGGCCCATGGTCCTGGCCGCGACGGCCGAGACTGTCGGTCCGACCGGAGACTACAAGGCAACTCCCTTGCAGGCGTCCGGTTCGTGGACCGGTGGCGGCTCGTCGGGCGCGTTCAACTGGAACTACCCGATCAACGTGCCCTCCGTCCCGGGCGGGCTTCAGCCGACGGTGTCCCTGGGCTACAACTCGCAGTCCGTTGACGGCCGTACGGCGGCCTCGAACAACCAGACCTCGTGGCTGGGTGACGGCTGGGACTGGGCGCCGGGGTTCATCGAGCGGCGCTACAAGTCGTGCGACGACGACAAGACCGGCGGCACGAACACGACCAAGGTCGGTGACGAGTGCTGGTTCAACGACAACGCCACCATGTCACTCGGTGGCAAGTCGACCGAGCTGGTCTACGACAAGGACAAGGGGGGCTGGCACGCCTCCGACGAGTCCGGGGCGAAGATCGAGAAGCTCACCGGTGCGAGCAACGGTGACAATGACGGGGAACACTGGAAGGTCACCACGGCCGACGGCACCCAGTACTTCTTCGGCCTGAACCACTTGCCCGGGTGGAAGGACGCCTCGACGCCGGCGACCAACTCTGCCTGGACGGTACCGGTGTTCGGCAACCAGCCCGGTGAACCCTGCTACAACGCGAGCTTCGCGTCGGCCTGGTGCCAGCAGGCCTGGCGTTGGCAACTGGACTACGTCGTCGATCCTCACGGGGACGCGATGGCGTACTACTGGAACACCGAGACCAACAACTACGGGCGCAACGTCTCGGACACAACAGGAAAGTCCACCGTCACGAGCTATGTGCGCGGCGGCTGGCTGGACCACATCGACTACGGTCTGCGCGCGGACAGCGTGTACAGCGCAAGGGCCATGGGGCAGGTCAAGTTCGATGTCACCGAGCGTTGCTTGACAGCCTGTGCCAGCTTCGACGAGACGAACGCCAAGAACTGGCCCGACACACCGTTCGACCTGTACTGCAAGGACGGCGCGACGGAGTGCAAGTCCCAGTACGCGCCGAGCTTCTGGTCGCGCAAGCGGCTCGCCACGATCACGACCAAGGTGCTGACCGGCGGCGCCTACAAGAACGTCGACTCCTGGGCGCTGAAGCAGGACTTCCCCACGGGCCAACCGGGTCAGGATCCGGCCGCCGGCGACGGCATCTCCACGCCGATGTGGCTGAAGTCGATCACTCGGACGGGCTTCGACGCCAGTGGGGCATCGGTCTCCCTCCCGCCCGTCACCTTCGCAGGCGTCCAGCGCCCCAACCGGGTCGACAAGCTGGGTGACGGCCTGGCGCCCTTCGTCCGGCTGCGGCTCTACCAGATCACGACGGAGTCCGGCGGGACCATAGCGGTCACCTACTCCGACCCCGACTGCACGGCCTCCACTCTGCCGCCGGCGGACGCTACGAACACCACGCGCTGCTACCCGGTGAAGTGGGCGTTCGAGGGCGAGACGGCCAAGCAGGACTGGTTCAACTCCTATGTGGTGACGCAGGTGTTGGAGGGCGACAACCTCGCATCCACCC
The DNA here is from genome assembly GCF_003627815.1 of Streptomyces hundungensis. Classification (NCBI taxonomy): domain Bacteria; kingdom Bacillati; phylum Actinomycetota; class Actinomycetes; order Kitasatosporales; family Streptomycetaceae; genus Streptomyces; species Streptomyces hundungensis. The sequence goes on along the minus strand of NZ_CP032698.1, from coordinate 2,760,251 downwards.
CCGACAAGGTCACTTCCTACTCGTATCTCGACGGCGCGGCCTGGGCCAAGGACACCGACGAGTTCACGAAGGCGGAGGATCGCGGCTATTCCGTCGCACGGGGTTACGGCCGGGTGCAGGCCCGGACCGGCGCCGCCAACGACGCGAGGACGCTGTCCGAGGAGCGGTACTTCCGGGGCCTCGACGGCGCTGCGGTGAAGGACTCGGCCGGCGACGCGGTCACGGACCGGCCGGAGTTCGCCGGGATGAAGCGTGAGGAGGCCACCTACAACGGCGACGACACCAGCAAGCTCGTCTCCGCCACCTCGTACACGCCGTGGCGCTCGGACGTGACCGCTTCCCGGCCCCGCACCGGTCTGCCCGACCTCACGGCGCGCTTCACCGGCACTTCGGAAGAGACCAAGCGCACCACGGTCACCGGCGGAGTGCGGAAGACGAAGACCACACGTGGTTTCGACGAGTACGGCATGGTCACCAGTGAGTCGGACACCGGCGATGTGGACAAGTCCGGTGACGAGAAGTGCGTGACCACCGAGTACGCCCGCAACAAGGACAAGTGGATCCTTGACGCGATCTCCCGCACCCGGACGGTCGCCGTTCCGTGCGGCACGACCCCCGGCACCGGCGACGTCGTCGACGACGTGCGCAAGTACTACGACAACGGTGCTTTGGGAGCTGGTCCCATGCAGGGGGACATCACCAAGAGTGAGCGGATCAGCGGCAGCGGTGACGGCTACGACACGGTCACTTCCGTGACGGGCTACGACATCTACGGTCGCGAACTGAGCTCCACCGACGCCTACGGGAAGCCCACGAGCACGGCGTACACACCGGCCACGGGGGAGGTGCCCACGAAGAAGGCGGTCACCAACACCCTGGGGCATGTGGTGACGGCCTCCCTCGACCCGCTGCGCGGACAGACCACCCAGAGCACGGACGCCAACGGGAAGGTCACGACGTCCACATACGACGCGCTGGGCCGTCTGGCCAAGGTGTGGCTGCCGACCCGCTCGGCCGCCGTCTACCCGGACTCGCCCAACTACGCATACGACTACCTGATCCGCAACGACGGTCCGACCGTCGTCACGACCAAGGCGCTCGACGAGAACGCGAAGTACAAGACGAGCTACGCGTTCTACGACGGCATGCTGCGACCGGTCCAGACCCAGCAGTCGTCCCGTGAGACGCTCGGAACCGCCTCGGCCAAGAGGCTGGTGACCGAGACGCTGTACGACACGCGCGGCCTGGCCTGGCGCTCTTCGGGTACGTACGTGGCCGACGGCAGTGCCGAGCCCGTTCTGGTGACCGGCCAGGAGCTGAAGTACCCGGCTTCGACCGACACGGAGTACGACGGCGCCGGCCGTCCAACGGCCGTCATCTTCAAGAAGTTCGGTGACGAGACCAAGCGGACCACCACCAGCTACACCGGCGACACCACCACCGTCGTTCCGCCCCAGGGCGGAGTGGCCAGCACCACGGTGACCGATGCGCTGGGCCGCAAGACCGAGCTCAAGGAATACACGGACGCGGCACGGACCCACTCCCAGTCCACCACCTACAGCTACAACAAGCTCGGTCGCCTCGCCGAGGTCACCGACCCTTCCGGCGCCAAGTGGACGTACGTCTATGACGTCCGGGGTCGCCAAATCCAGACGGACGACCCCGACAAGGGCACCGTCAAGACGACCTTCGACCAGGGCGACCGGGCTACGGACGTCACCGACGCCCGCGGTGTCACGCTGCACACCGACTACGACGCGCTCGGTCGCAAGACGGCGCTGAAGAACGGCACCACCGTGCTGTCGTCGTGGACGTACGACACCGTCGCCAAGGGGCAGTTGTCCAAGGCCACGAGGTACGTCGACGGCCAGGCCTACGAGACCGCCATCACGAGCTACAACTCGCTCAACCAGCCGGTGAACACCCAGGTGACCATCCCGGCGGCCGAAGGCGCGCTGGCCGGCACCTACAAGTGGACGACGTCGTACGACCTCAACACCGGTAAGGAGCTGTGGACGAAGCAGCCCGCTCTGGGCGACCTGCCGGCCGAGACGGTCACCACCAAGTACGACGCGAATTCCGGTCAGCCGAAGATGGTGGGGGCCGGCAGTGACCCTTTGCTGGCTGACGTCACCTATGACTACTACGGGCGCGGCACCATCGAGAAGTACGGCTCGTTCGGGCAGCAGGTGACCCTCTCGAACGCCTACGACGACCACACGAGCGCGCTGACGGACACGTACGTCGACAAGGACACCGCACCGCAGCGGGTGGAGGACAGCCACTACAAGTACGACCAAACCGGGAACGTCACCTCCATCTCGACGTCCTACGGCCAGGACGCGACGCGCACGACGGACAACCAGTGCTTCGCCATGGACGGTCTGTTGCGGATCACGAACGCGTGGACCGCGAAGACCGATTGCTCCACGGCACCGTCGGATGCGACGGTCGGGGGTCCGGACGCCTACTGGTCGTCATACAGCTACGACGCGCTGGGCAACCGCCAGACGGAGACGCAGCACAAGACCGCTTCCGGGCCGGTCGCCGACACGGTTCGCGCCTACGGGGCGCCGACTGCGGGCAAGCACGATCTGCCCAAGGTCACGCAGAGTGGGACCAACCCGCACGAGGAGACCTACGCCTACGACAAGGCGGGCAACACCACGTCCCGCTCCACCGCCACCGCGGGACCCCAGAGCCTGACCTGGGACGCCGAAGGGCACCTGGCCACGGTCACGCAGAACGGGGCCGCCAGCTCCTATCTGTACGACACCGAGGGCCAGCGCCTGGAGCGAAAGGACTCCACCGGGGCCACGCTGTACCTGCCGGACGGCAACGAACTGCTCCTCACCAAGACGGGTTCCGTCACCGGTACGCGCTACTACAGCGTCGGCGGGAAGACGATGGCGGCCCGCTCCGGCGGCAAGCTGTCCTTCCTGGTCTCCGACCCGCACGGCACCAACACCACTCAGATCACGGCGGACAGTGCCCAGACCGTCTCGCGGCGCAAGTCCACGATCTTCGGTGCGGCGCGCGGTGATCAAGCCGCTCTGTGGGCCGGTGACAAGGGCTTCGTCGGCGGTACCAAGGACGCGGACGCGGGCCTCATCCACCTCGGGGCCCGAGACTACGACCCGCTGCTCGGCCGCTTCATCTCGGTCGACCCGCTGTTCGTTAGTGACGATCCGCGCCAGTTCAACCCGTACGCGTACAGCAACAACAACCCGGTCAGCTTCTCGGACCCTACGGGTACGCAGACGGAAGAGTGCCGGAGCGGGATGTACACCTGCGAGACCGGCAGCCACGGGACCAAGGTGACGGGCTTCGGAGCGAACTACGAGTACCAGGTTGAGGTCGCGGGTGGGACCCTGGCTCCGTCGTACGTGGCTGCCAAGCAGCGCGTGCAGCGGGCCTGCTCCAAAGACCCTGACTGCAAGAGTTCGAATGGTGGCCGCATCCTTTTCGATAAGGAGAGCGTTCAGCGAGACGCCGAAACGAAAAGGGAGGCTGAGAAGAAGCAGCGAGAGAACTCGGGGTTCTGGGGTCACGGGTTTGGCGGCTGGGTCAAGAAAATGACCAAGAACGCATGGGACGGTTCTGTCGAGTGGGTCAAAAACCATAAGACCACCCTTGTGGGTGTTCTTGCAGGCGTCGGTTGCGGGATCGCGATCGCAAGTGTTGCGGCAGCAGGGGCCTGTGTCTTCATTGCCGGATCCGTAGTTGGCGTGAGTGCATGGCAATACAGTCACCCTGGTTCAACTGACACTGACGAGGCAGCGGGATACATTGCGCAGGGCACGGCGGGAGCTTCGGCTGGCGCGGTCCCGGGAAGTAGTGTCAGGAATCTCGTCGTTGGCTACCTGGGCAGACGGGCAGAGGCGGCTGCTGCTGCGACCGCAGCCATGCTGGCCAAGAAGGCAGAGGATGAATTCTATCGACACTACATGTAACGATCGAGGTGGGCGTGGGGGAAGAGAAGGGCTCCCTTCAAGGCTTCACGTGAATTTGTGAGTGTGGAATACTGACATCCGTAAAGATGGTGTCAGTGAGCGATTAACCCTGAAACGGCAGACGTGATGGCAACCTTGTTCACCGGAGTGCTCTTCGGGGTTCTCATATCCGCGATGATCGTCGATGTGAGGCAGCGCAAGGCGAAACCCCCGCTCGCGGCTCTACGGATAGCGATGTGTGTCGCCTCAGTGGTGGCCCTCGTGACGAGCATTTACAGCTACCGGCGGTGAGTCGTTGTCACTGATGACGGGCGGTGTACGCGTGCCACGCGTACACCGCCCGTCATCGCGTCAGGCCCGGTCGCCCCTCACACCCCCCGGAACCACACCGTCGCCAGCGGCGGCAGGGTCAGGGAGAGGGATAGGGGGCGGCCGTGGGACGGGGTGGGTTCTGGGGGGAGGGGGTCGGGGTTGGTGACGCCGCCTCCGCCGTAGCGGGACTCGTCCGTGTTCAGGACTTCCTGCCAGGCGGCCGGGCCGTCCGGGACGCCCAGGCGGTACTCCGCCCGGACGACGGGGGAGAAGTTGGAGACCGACAGGAGCGGCGTGCCCTGCGCGTCGTGGCGGAGGAACGCGAAGACGTTGTCCTCGGCCGCGTCACCGGCCACCCACGAGAAGCCCGACGGGTCGGTGTCGCGCTCCCATAGGGCGGGCTCGGCCGCGTACACCGCGTTCAGGTCGCGGACCAGGTCGCGTACGCCCCGGTGGTCCGACTCCGCGCTGTAGGAGGGGTCGAGCAGCCACCAGTCCGGGCCGTGGCCCTCCGACCACTCCGCGCCCTGCGCGAACTCCTGGCCCATGAACAGGAGTTGCTTGCCGGGGTGGGCCCACATGAAGCCCAGATAGGCGCGGTGGGTGGCGCGCTGCTGCCACCAGTCGCCGGGCATCTTGGAGACGAGGGACCGCTTGCCGTGGACCACCTCGTCGTGCGAGATCGGCAGGACGTAGTTCTCGCTGTACGCGTACACCATCGAGAACGTCATCTCGCTGTGGTGGTACTTGCGGTGCACCGGCTCGTGCTGGACGTAGCCCAGCGAGTCGTGCATCCAGCCCATGTTCCACTTCAGGCCGAAGCCGAGGCCCCCTTGGTCGGTGGGCCGGGTCACGCCGTCCCAGGCCGTGGACTCCTCGGCGACGGTCACCACGCCGGGGCAGCGCCGGTACACCGTCGCGTTCATCTCCTGCAAGAACGCCACCGCGTCGAGGTTCTCCCGGCCGCCGTGCTCGTTGGGGCTCCACTCGCCGTCCTCGCGCGAGTAGTCCAGGTACAGCATCGAGGCCACCGCGTCCACGCGCAGGCCGTCGACGTGGAACTCCTCGCACCAGTACGTCGCGTTCGCCACCAGGAAGTTGCGGACCTCCTTGCGGCCGTAGTCGAATTCGAGGGTGCCCCAGTCGGGGTGCTCGGCGCGCAGCGGGTCCTCGTGCTCGTACAGGGTGCGCCCGTCGAACCGCGCGAGCGCCCAGTCGTCCTTGGGGAAGTGCGCGGGCACCCAGTCCACGAGCACCCCGATGCCCGCCTCGTGCAGCGCGTCCACCAGGAAGCGGAAGTCGTCGGGCGTGCCCATCCGGGAGGTGGGGGCGTAGAAGCCGGTGACCTGGTAGCCCCACGAGCCGCCGTAGGGGTGCTCCGCCACGGGGAGGAACTCCACGTGGGTGAAGCCCAGGTCCTTCACGTAGGCGGGGAGCTGGTCCGCGAGTTGACGGTACGTCAGGCGCGGGCGCCAGGACGCCAGATGGACCTCGTAGACGGAGAACGGCGCCTCGTGGACCGGGCGCGCCGCCCGCCGCGCCATCCACGCCTCGTCCCGCCACACATGGTGCGACTCGGTGACGATCGAGGCGTTGGCGGGCGGCACCTCGGTGCGCTGCGCCATCGGGTCGGCCCGCAGGGTGTGGCTGCCGTCGGGGCGCATGATGTCGAACTTGTACAGGGCGCCGTCCCCGACCCCGGGCAGGAACAGCTCCCACACCCCGGACGAGCCGAGCGACCGCATGGGGTGGGCGGTGCCGTCCCAGTAGCTGAAGTCGCCGGTGACCCTGACCCCCTGGGCGTTGGGCGCCCACACCGTGAACCGGGTGCCGGTGACGCCCTGGTGGGCCATCGGGCGGGCGCCCAGCGCCGTCCACAGCTCCTCGTGCCGGCCCTCGCCGATCAAGTACAGGTCGAGATCGCCGAGCGAGGGCAGGAAGCGGTACGGGTCCTGGATCTCGATCTCGGTGTCGTCATAGGTCACGAGCAGCGTGTACTCGGGAATGTTCCGCAGCGGCAGCACCCCGGAGAACAGGCCGTCGCCGTCGTCGTGCAGCTCGGCCCGCAGCCCCTTGCCGAGCACGGTCACCGCCCGGGCGTACGGGCGCAGCGCCCGGAAGGCGATCCCGCCGCGCACCGGGTGCGCGCCGAGCAGGGAGTGCGGATCGTGGTGGCCGCCCGCGAGCAGGCGCCCCCGGTCGGTGTCGGACAGGGGCGCCCCGGGCCGTACGCCACGACTCGCGGTCCGGCGCGCGGCCTCCTTGCGCGGCGCGGGCGGCGCCTTGGCGGGCTTCGCCGCGGGCTTCACGGCGGGCTTCACGGAGGGCTTCGCCGCGGACTTCGTCGCGGTCACCGGCTCGGCGGCGCCGGGGGCGGGTTCGGAGGAGTTGCGGGCGGGGCGGGGGGTCACGGGGTCTGCCTCCTCAAGTGGCATGGTGCACGGGTGAGTTCACGCCCCGGCCAGCCGGCGGATCGCCGCCATCGGCACGGGCAGCCAGTCGGGGCGGTGCCGGGCCTCGTAGAGCACCTCGTACACCGCCTTGTCGGTCTCGTACGCGCGCAGCAGTTCCGGGCTCTCGCGCGGGTCGGAGCCGGACCGTGCCGCGTATCCCGCGCAGTACGCGGCCCGGCACTCCTCGGCCCAGCTCGGGTTCGGGGGCCGCGCGGTGCGGGCGGCGTAGTCGAAGGAGCGCAGCATGCCCGCGACATCGCGGACGGGGGGCTGGGGGCGGCGGCGCTCGGCGAGCGGGCGGGCCGGCTCGCCCTCGAAGTCGATCACCGACCAGCTTCCGTCGGCCGGGCGCAGGGCCTGGCCGAGGTGCAGATCGCCGTGGACGCGCTGGGCCGTGCCCGCCGACGTGAGCGCCCCGACCGCCTCGAAGGCCGCCCGCAGCCGCGGGACGTACGGGCCGAGCGAGGGCACCGCCTGCGCGGTGGCGTCCAGGCGCTCGGTCATCGCGGCGGCGATCAGCTCGGTCTGCGCCGGGCCGAGGGTGACGGGCGCGAAGGCGTCGGCGAGGGCGAGGTGCACCTCGGCGGTGGCCCGCCCCAGCTCGTACGACTCGTCGGTGAAGGGGCGGCCCTCGGCGAGCGAGGCGAGCGCCAGGGTCCAGCCGTCGTCGGCGCCGCGCAGGAACGGCTGGAGCACCCCGAGGGTGGCCGCCTCCGGCTCGGAGGTGTGGAACCAGGCGGCCGGCGCGGGCACCCGCTCACAGCCCTGGCGGGTCAGCGCCCAGGGCAGCTCCAGATCGGGATTGACGCCCGGCTGGACCCGCCGGAACACCTTCAGGATGAACGTATCTCCGTACACCAGTGAGGTGTTGGACTGCTCGACGCCGAGCAGCCGCGGCGCGAGACCGGGCGGGACCGTCACCTGGGGATCGTGCTCGAAGCTCAGCGGACCCACCGTGCCCGGGGTGCGCAGCCGCTCCAGGAGCAGGGCCGCGGACTGCGGGTCGTGGAGGGCGTCGTAGACCGTGCGGCCGGCCAGCGGGCCCTGGTTCGCGTGCCCGATGAGGGCGGGGGCGAGCCGTGGCGGGAGCTGGTCGCGCACCCCGATCAGGAGTTGGTAGCAGTCGGCGGGCGCCGACGCCGTCTCGGCGGGGGTGGGGGCCGGGGAGTGTTCGGTGCGCACGAGCAGATGCAGGAAGCCCGGCAGCAGCTCGGTCGCGGTGAGCAGGACGAAGTCGGTGACGGGCCGCCCCTTGCCCGCGAACCAGCGCTGCCGGGGCAGCCATTCGTGCAGGAGCGGGGCGAGCGAGGTCAGCAGCCGGGCGGGTGGGAGGCCGGTGGTACGGGGCGGTGCGGCCTTCGGCATGGCGGCGCATCCTTTCCCCGGGCACACAATCGATTTGCGCAGAGTGTCCCGGATTGCAACAGAAGCTGTCCGGCGGCGCGCGGGGTTCGGGGTTCCAAGTGCCCCGGGTGGAGCGGCCAAAACCGCTCCGCCCGGGATGGCGGGTCAGATGGCCGCGGGGTCCTTCCGCAGCCGGAACCAGTAGAAGCCGTGCCCCGCGAGGGTGAGCAGATAGGGCCACTCGCCGATCGCCGGGAAGCGCACCCCGCCGATCAGCTCCACCGGATGCATTCCGTTGAACGCCCGCAGATCCAGCTCGGTGGGCTGGGGGAAGCGCGAGAAGTTGTGCACGCACAGGACGAGGTCGTCGCCCCGCTCGCGCAGGAAGGCGAGGACGGCCGGGTTCGACGACATCAGCTCGGTGTACGAGCCGAGCCCGAAGGCCGGGTTCTGCTTACGGATCTCGATCATGCGCCGCGTCCAGTGGAGCAGCGAGGACGGCGAGGCCATGGCGGCCTCGACGTTGGTCACCTGGTAGCCGTAGACGGGGTCCATGATCGTGGGCAGATAGAGCCGGCCGGGGTCGCACGAGGAGAAGCCCGCGTTGCGGTCCGGGGTCCACTGCATCGGCGTGCGGACCGCGTCGCGGTCACCGAGCCAGATGTTGTCGCCCATGCCGATCTCGTCGCCGTAGTAAAGGATCGGCGAGCCGGGCAGCGAGAGCAGCAGCGCGGTGAACAGTTCGATCTGGTTGCGGTCGTTGTCGAGCAGTGGGGCGAGCCGGCGCCGGATGCCGATGTTGGCCCGCATCCGGGGATCCTTGGCGTACTCCGCGTACATGTAGTCGCGCTCTTCGTCCGTGACCATTTCGAGGGTGAGCTCGTCGTGGTTGCGCAGGAAGATGCCCCACTGGGCGTTCTTGGGGATCGCCGGGGTCTTGGCGAGGATTTCCGAGACCGGGTAGCGGGATTCGCGGCGCACCGCCATGAAGATGCGCGGCATCACCGGGAAGTGGAACGCCATGTGGCATTCGTCGCCGCCCTTGGTGTAGTCGCCGAAGTAGTCGACGACGTCCTCGGGCCACTGGTTGGCCTCGGCGAGCAGCACCGTGTCCGGGTAGCTCGCGTCGATCTCGACCCGCAGCCGCTTGAGGAACTCATGCGTTGCCGGAAGGTTTTCGCAGTTGGTTCCCTCCTTCTGGTACAGGTAGGGCACCGCGTCGAGGCGGAAGCCGTCGATGCCGAGGTCCAGCCAGAACCGCAGCGCGGAGACGATCTCCTCCTGCACCGCCGGGTTCTCGTAGTTGAGGTCGGGCTGGTGGGAGAAGAAGCGGTGCCAGAAGTACTGCTTGCGCACCGGGTCGAAGGTCCAGTTGGAGGTCTCGGTGTCGACGAAGATGATCCGGGCGTCCTGGAACTGCTTGTCGTCGTCCGCCCAGACGTAGTAGTCCCCGTACGGACCGTCCGGGTTCTGGCGCGACTCCTGGAACCACTCGTGCTGATCGCTGGTGTGGTTCATCACGAAGTCGATGATCACGCGCATGCCGCGCTGGTGGGCGGCATCCACGAACTCCACGAAGTCGGCGAGGTCGCCGAACTCGGGCAGCACGGCGGTGTAGTCCGAGACGTCGTAACCGCCGTCCCGGAGCGGGGATTTGAAGAACGGCGGCAGCCAGAGACAGTCGACGCCCAGCCATTGCAGATAGTCCAGCTTGGCGGTGATGCCCTTGAGATCCCCGACGCCGTCGCCGTTGCTGTCCTGGAAGGACCGCACGAGCACCTCGTAGAACACCGCACGCTTGAACCACTCGGGGTCGCGGTCCTTGGCGGGGGTGTCCTCGAAGGTGTCGTGGACGGGCTCGTTGACGATCATGGTGTGGGTGACCCTCCGATCGGCGGGGACGGTCGCAGGACCAGGATGTGCGCGGGCGCTCGGCCCGGATCCAGGCGCACGTAGTTGGTCCTGCCCCAGTGGTAGGTCTCTCCGGTGAGCTCGTCGCGCACCGGGACGGACTCGTCCCAAGCGAGTCCGAGCGCCGGCATGTCCAACGAGACCGTCGCCTCCTGGGTGTGGTGGGGGTCGAGGTTGGCGACCACCACAACGGTGTTCGACCCGGAGCGCTTGCTGTAGGCGATGAGCGCGTCGTTTCCGGTGTCGTGGAAGTGGACCGAGCGCAACTGCCGCAGCGCCGGATGACGGCGCCTGATGCGGTTGAGGGTGGTGATCAGCGGCGCGATGGAGCGGCCCTCGCGTTCGGCCGACTCCCAGTCGCGGGGCTTGAGTTGGTACTTCTCGGAGTCCAGATACTCCTCGCTCCCGGCCTTGGCGGGGGCGTTCTCGCACAGCTCGTAACCGGCGTAGACGCCCCAGCTGGGCGAGAGGGTCGCGGCCAGCACGGCCCGCACCTCGAAGGCCGGTCGGCCGCCGTCCTGGAGGTAGCCGTGCAGGATGTCCGGGGTGTTCACGAAGAAATTGGGCCGCATATAGGGTGCGGTCTCGTTCGCCAGTTCGGTGACGTAATTGGTGAGTTCCTGCCGGGTGGTACGCCAGGTGAAGTAGGTGTACGACTGCTGGAAGCCGATCTTGGCGAGGGTGCGCATCATCGCGGGCCGGGTGAACGCCTCGGCCAGGAAGATCACGTCCGGATCGGAGCCGTTGATCTCGGCGATGACCCGCTCCCAGAAGACCACCGGCTTGGTGTGCGGATTGTCGACCCGGAAGATCCGTACGCCGTGGTCCATCCAGAACCGCAGCAGCCGCACCGTCTCCTTGACCAGGCCGGGCATGTCCTGGTCGAAGGCGATCGGGTAGATGTCCTGGTACTTCTTGGGCGGGTTCTCGGCGTACGCGATCGAGCCGTCCGCCCGGTGGTGGAACCACTCGGGGTGCTTGTCGACCCAGGGGTGGTCGGGGGAGCACTGGAGCGCGAAGTCCAGCGCCACCTCCAGGCGCAGGTCCCGGGCGGTGGCCACGAAGGCGTCGAAGTCGTCCAGGGTGCCGAGGTCGGGGTGGACGGCGTCGTGGCCGCCGTCCGGAGAGCCGATGGCCCAGGGCACGCCGACGTCCCAACGCCCGGCTTTGAGGCTGTTGTTGGGGCCCTTGCGGTGGGTGGTGCCGATCGGGTGGACGGGGGGCAGATAGACCACGTCGAAACCCATCGCGGCGACCGCCGGCAGCCGCTCGGCCGCGGTGCGGAAGGTGCCGGAGACCGGCTTGCCACGGCTCTTGACGACGGCTCCCTCCGAGCGCGGGAAGAGCTCGTACCAGGAGCCGTACAGGGCGCGCTCGCGCTCGACCAGCAGCGGCATCCGGGCCGAGGAGGTCACGAGCTCGCGCAGCGGGTACGCCGCGAGGGCCGCGTCCACCTGGGGGGCGAGGGCCGCCGCGAGCCGGGCCTCGGGGGAGCGGGCCGTGTCGCGCAGGCCGTCCATGGCGGCGAGCACCGCCTCGCGGCCCTTGGCCTTGGGCACCCCGGCGGCGGCCCGCTCGTACAGCGCGGCCCCCTCGGCCAGGACGAGCTCGACGTCCTGGCCCGCCGGGATCTTGATGCCGGCGTGGTGGCGCCAGGTCGCGAGGGGGTCGCCCCAGGCCTCGACGGCGTACGTCCACAGGCCCTCGGTGTCGGCGGTGATCTCGGCGCCCCAGCGGTCGGTGCCGGGGGCGAGTTCTCGCATGGGTGTGAAGGGCCTCGCCCGCCCTCTGGGGTCTCTCAGCACGACATTGGCGGCGACGGCGTCGTGGCCCTCGCGAAAGACGGTGGCGGTGACCTGGAAGCTCTCCCCGGCCACCGCCTTGGCGGGCCTTGTGCCGCACTCGACGGCGGGGCGTACGTCGAGCACGGGGATGCGGCCGATTGACGGGTTCGGTTTCACGGGCTCACCTGCGGGTGATGGGTAGGGTTTGCCGCGTTTGCGGGAATCTGTCCTTTTTAACTGCTCCGTTGACGGCTGACCGGCTGCGGGCATGGCCGCTCCTGTCCGCGTTCACTCGAATGGCGTGCGGGAGAGAGTGCGGGAATGCGTTACCGGATGAGCCTTCCACGGTGTGCGGGTGGCCATTCGGGCAGTCTGTTAACTACCTGCGCGTAACGGTTCGGCGAGGAGGGCGTCCACGCCGTCCTCGGCGGCGCCGTGCACCGAGGCTGCCGACGACGGGAGTGACGGCGTATCAGGGGCCCTGGTCCCAAGCGGAATCCGGTGGTCCGGCCGCGAGGCGCCGTGGCCCGCGGGGCGCACCCGCACTACCTTCGGGTGTGAAGGAGGGGCGCACATCGCGGTGTGCCCACCCCGATACGTACATCCCCTGCAAAGGTGGAAGCGTGAAGGCAATCCGTCGATTCACCGTGCGCCCTGTCCTGCCCGACGACCTGCGGCCGCTCAGCGACCTCGCGCGCAATCTGCGCTGGTCCTGGCATACCGAGACCAGAGAACTCTTCCAGTTCGTGGACCCCGACGGCTGGCGGGCGGCGGGTGAGGACCCGGTGCGGCTGCTGGGGACCGTCAGCGCCGCCCGGCTCGACTCGCTCGCCCAGGACCGCCGCTTCCTGCGGCGTCTGGCCACCGCCGCCGCCGACCTCGACGACTATCTGCACGGCCGCCGCTGGTACCAGGAGCAGGGCGGTGAACTCCCGTCCGCCATCGGCTACTTCTCGCCCGAGTTCGGCATCACCGCGGCCCTGCCCCAGTACTCCGGCGGCCTCGGCATCCTCGCCGGCGACCACCTCAAATCCGCCAGCGACCTCGGTGTCCCGCTCATCGGGGTCGGCCTCCTCTACCGCCACGGCTACTTCCGCCAGTCGCTCTCGCGCGACGGCTGGCAGCAGGAGCACTACCCCCTGCTCGACCCCAACGAGCTGCCCGTCTCCCTGCTCCGCGAGGCCGACGGCAGCCCCGCCCGGGTCTCGCTCGCGCTGCCCGGCGGCCGGGCCCTGCACGCCACCATCTGGCAGGCCCGGGTCGGCCGGGTGCCGCTGCTCATGCTCGACTCGGACGTCGAGGAGAACGCTCCCGGCGAACGTGACGTCACCGACCGGCTCTACGGCGGCGGCAGCGAACACCGGCTGCTCCAGGAGATGCTGCTCGGCATCGGCGGGGTGCGCGCCCTGCGCACGTACTGCCGTCTGACCGGGCACCCGGAACCCGAGGTGTTCCACACCAACGAGGGCCACGCCGGCTTCCTCGGCCTCGAACGCATCCGTGAACTCGCGGGCCAGGGGCTCGAGTTCGACGCCGCCCTCGAATCGGTACGGGCCGGAACGGTCTTCACCACCCACACGCCGGTCCCCGCCGGCATCGACCGCTTCGACCGCGAACTGGTCGCCCGCCACCTGGGCGACGACGGCGAACTGCCCGGCGTCGACGTCGAGAAGATCCTGCGGCTCGGCATGGAGACCTACCCCGGCGGCGAGCCCAACCTCTTCAACATGGCCGTCATGGGGCTGCGGCTCGCCCAGCGCGCCAACGGGGTGTCCACCCTGCACGGCGCGGTCAGCCGGGAGATGTTCGCGGGGCTGTGGCCAGGCTTCGACCCGCAGGAGGTGCCGATCACCTCCGTCACCAACGGCGTGCACGCACCCACCTGGGTGGCGCCCGAGGTGTTCCGGCTCGGCGCCCGCCAGATCGGCGCGGGCCGCACCGAGGACGCGCTGACCGTCGGCGGCTCCGAGCGCTGGGACGCGGTCGCCGACATCCCCGACGCCGAGATCTGGGAGCTGCGCAGGGAACTGCGCGAACAGCTCGTCACCGAGGCCCGGGAACGGCTGCGCGCCTCATGGCGCCAGCGCGGCGCGGGCTCCGCCGAACTGGGGTGGATCGACGGGGTGTTGAGCCCCGACGTGCTCACCATCGGCTTCGCCCGGCGGGTGCCCTCCTACAAGCGGCTCACGCTGATGCTGCGTGACCGGGACCGCCTGATGGAGCTGCTGCTCCACCCGACCCGGCCGGTGCAGATCGTCGTCGCGGGCAAGGCGCACCCCGCCGACGACGGCGGCAAGCGCCTGGTGCAGGAGCTGGTGAGGTTCGCCGACGACCCGCGGGTGCGCCACCGGATCGTCTTCCTACCCGACTACGGCATGGGGATGGCGAAGAAGCTCTACCCGGGCTGCGACGTCTGGCTCAACAATCCGCTGCGGCCCCTTGAGGCCTGCGGCACCAGTGGCATGAAGGCGGCCCTGAACGGCTGCCTCAACCTGTCGGTCCTCGACGGCTGGTGGGACGAATGGTTCGAGCCGGACTTCGGCTGGGCCATCCCGACCGCCGACGGCTCGGCCACCGACGAGGACCGGCGCGACGAGCTGGAGGCCAACGCGCTGTACGACCTCATCGAGGACCGGGTCGCCCCGCGCTTCTACGAGCGGGGCACGTCGGACCTGCCCGACCGCTGGATCGAGATGGTCCGGGGGACCCTCACCACGCTGGGTCCCAAGGTGCTCGCGGGACGGATGGTGCGGGACTATGTGACCCGGCTGTACGCGCCCGCCGCCGCGGCCCATCGGGTCCTGGAACCCTCCACGGCGGGGGAGTTGGCGCGGTGGAAGGCGCGGGTCCGGGGCGCCTGGCCGCGGGTCGCGGTCGATCACGTCGAGGCGCTGGCCCCGGCGGCCGCGGCCCCGGGCGGCACCGCGGAGCTCGGTTCCACGCTGGCGCTGCGGGTGCGGGTCGCGCTCGGGGAGCTCGGGCCCGACGACGTCGAGGTGCAGGCGGTGGCGGGCCGGGTGGACGCCGCGGACACCATCGCGGACGCCGCCGCGTTCCCGCTGAAGCCGACGGGCGGCCCCGACCTGGAGGGCCGCTGGATGTACGAGGGCCCGCTCGCCCTCGATCGCACGGGCCCCTTCGGCTACACCGTCCGGGTGCTGCCGGCCCACCCCCACCTCGCTACCCACGCCGAGCTGGGCCTGGTGGCGGGCCCGACCGAGGCGACGGGGGAGGGCGCGGGCGTCCTCATGCGCTGAGTCCGGGCCCCGAGCGGGGCCCGGACATGGGCGGTGCCCGGAGCCTCGTGGGCTCCGGGCACCTTCACTTTCCGGCCAGCCGCCTGGTCAGAAGGTGAGTTTCCGGAAGGTGAACGTCACGGCTCGCGGAGCCCGGAGGTTCAGAAGGTCAGCTTGAAGTCGGTGATGGTGCCGACGTCCTGCGCCGCCTTGTCCTGGACCTTCAGCTTCCAGGTGCCGTTCGCCGCGACGCTGGAGGCGTTCACGGTGTACGTCTTGTCGAGGTTGCGCGTCGAGTCCGAGGACGAGCTCTGGAGCCGGAACGACGTGCCGTTCGGGGCCACCAGGTCGATCTGGAGGTCGCCGATGTAGGTGTGGGTGATCTTCACGCCGACCTGGAGGGTGGACGGCGCGTTGCCGGTGATCCCCGAGACGGTGACCGGGTCGGTGACCGCGGCGCCCGGGTAGTCCGGGATGGCCACCTGGCTGGTGCTCTCGAAGACCTTGCCACCGGGGTTGCCGCCGCCGGCGCGGGCGCCGACGTTGATGCCGGCCCAGGCGTTGGTGACGTTGGTGACCTCGGCGCTGTTCGCGCCGTACAGCTCGGTCGCCGCGGCGATGGTGCCGGCGCGGGCCCCCGCGTAGTTGGTGCTGGAGTTGAACTTGGTGGTCAGCGCCTTGTACCAGATGAGCTGGGCCTTGTCGCGGCCGATGCCGGTGACCGGCAGGCCGTCGGAGGTCGGCGAGTTGTAGGTCACGCCGTTGATGACCTTGGTGCCGCTGCCCTCGGAGGCCAGGTAGAACCAGTGGTTGGCCGGGCCCGAGGAGTAGTGCACGTCGAGGTTGCCGACGCCGGAGTACCAGGCGTCCGCGGAGCCGCCGTCCTTGCTCGGCTTGTCCATGTAGCGCAGCGGGGTGCCGTCGCCGTTGATGTCGATCTTCTCGCCGATGAGGTAGTCACCCGGGTCGGCGGCGTTGTTCGCGTAGAACTCCACCGACGTGCCGAAGATGTCGGAGGTGGCCTCGTTCAGACCGCCGGACTCGCCCGAGTACTCCAGGCCCGCGGTGGCGGCCGTGACGCCGTGCGACATCTCGTGGCCGGCCACGTCCAGCGCGGTCAGCGGGTCGTTGTTGTTGGACCCGTCGCCGTACGTCATGCAGAAGCAGCCGTCGTCCCAGAACGCGTTCACGTACGAGTTGCCGTAGTGGACGCGGGAGTAGGCGGCGACGCCGTCGCCACGGATGCCGCTGCGGCCGAAGACGTTCTTGTAGAAGTCCCAGGTGGCTCCGGCGCCGTAGGCGGCGTCGGCGCCCGCGGTCGCGGCGTTGGTGTTGGTGCCGTCACCCCAGGTGTCGGTGGACTGGGTGAACAGCGAACCCGTGCCGGACGTACCGTGGTTGAGGTTGTACGTCTTGTGGCCGCCGCGGCCCGTGTCGGTCAGCGTGTAGCTGGAACCGGACTGCGAGGTGCCGAGGGTGACCGTGCCGCTGTAGCGCGTCTTGCCCACGCCGGTCTCGATGCCCTGCCACTGGTGCAGCTTGGCGCCGGTCTTGGCGTCCGTGATGACGTGCAGCTGGTTCGGGGTGCCGTCGTCCTGGAGCCCGCCCACGACGGTCTCGTACGCCAGGGTCGGCGCGCCGTTGACCATCCAGATGACCTTGCGGGCGCTGTCGGCCTTGTCCGCCTTGGAGCCGGCCGCCTTGGCCGCCTTGAGGGCGGTGGTGGTGGCCGTGGCCGGGGCGTCGGCCGGGGCGGAGGTGGAAACGCCCGTCAGCGAAGCGCTGTTCGCCTTGATGACGCCCTTGGTCTTGCCGGCCGCGGTGTCGACCATCAGGTCGCCGCCGAGCACGGGCAGGCCCTGGTAGGTGCGCTCGTAGCGGGTGTGCGTGGTGCCGTCCTGGTCCTTGGACACATCGTGGACGACCAGCTTCTCCTGCGCGCCGAGGCCGAGTTCCTTGGCCGTGGCCGCGGTGGTGGCGGTGGCCGTGCGTATGAGCTCGGCACGCTGGGAGGGGGTGAGGCTTGCGGGCAGGGCGCCCGGATTGCGTACCGCCTGGGCCTTGAGGGCCGAGGCGGTCGCGGAGTCGTCGGGGCGTGCGCTGGCGCTACCTGCCTGGACGCCGACACTGAGCATGGCGGCTGCGGCGATCAGGGCGCCGGTGGCGGTGGCACGACGACGGTGCGTGGATCTCACGCGAACTCCTTCTGCGAGGGGGATCCGGTCGACTGGGTGGGGCCGACCGGGCAGAGCAAAGCGGAGCATGTGCGGCAACGAGATGTGCTGCGCGAAAACTTTGTGCGTGGAACGGGGGAAGAGTGCCAGCAGGGGAGAACCCGTGTCAGGAGCGCGTCAACAAGTTGGCCGAAAACCGTCCGTTGTCCGAAGGTCGTCGTTCGTTAAGCGGACGTTTCGTGGAGGCTGGCGGCGATACCGTCCAGAAGTCGGTCGAGGCCGAAACCAAAGACGGGGTTCGAGTTCGGCTCGAACCGTTCGTGTTCGAACACCGTGGTCAGGGCGGGGTGTTGGCCGTCCGACACGATGGCCGCAAACCGCCCCCCGTCTCGGGCGGCCCGGGGGGCGTTGGACACCCCGGGGTCGTCCAGGGTGTGGGCGGCCGGCTTCCTGGGCGTGCCCAGTCCTTGGACGAACGCGGTGCGGAGGAGGGCGTCGCCCTGCCGTCCGTGGATGCCGGGGGTAGGCATCCCGCAACTCGCTTGGTGCGGCGGGGATTTGATTGCGCCAGTTGCCGGGGCGGGGTGCGCGGGGCGTCCGGGGTGGGCCTTGGGGGGCGCCGCGTCCGCCATCCGGCGTAGGGGTTCTCCTCTGTGCTTCCCGCCTGTTCGGTGCGGGTCGGGGCGGGGGCGGTGTGGGGGTGCGGGGTTCGCGTGCGGTCCGTCGCATCGGCAGCCCCATCCGTTCCTCGCCGTTCGCGATTCGGCTCGCGGCGGCCGCCCCACCCCCACGGCTCAAAGGCGCCGCCCCGCCCCGGTGGCGCTGGGCGGCCTCGCCCCTCGGAGCGCGGGTCGCAGCTGGCCGCTCGCGCAGTTCCCCGCGCCCCTTGGGGGGGCTGAGCGTTGAGTGATGGGTGCCGGTTGTCCGTGGCTGGTCGCGCAGTTCCCCGCGCCCCTGGTGGGGGTGGGTGGGTGTTGGCTGTGGGGTGCGGGTTGTGTGTGGCTGGTCGCGCAGTTCCTCGCGCCCCTTGGGGGCCGGGGGGGTGCCGTCTTTAGGGGCGCGGGGAACTGCGCGAGCAAGTGGCGCCGGGCCGCAGGCGTAAGGAGACGTGAGAGGCCCTGGCCCCGGTGGGCCGCGGTCGTGGTGGGTTGGGGGCGGGGTGGCGTTTTTAGGGGCGCGGGGAACTGCGCGAAGGCCCCCGCCGGGCCGCAGGCGTAAGGAGACGTGGGAGGGGCCTGGGCCCGGTGGCCTTTGGGTGAGAAGGGGGGGAGGGGGCGTTTTTGGGGGCGCGGGGAACTGCGCGAACGGGACCCGCCGGGCCGCGGGTGGGAGGAGACGTGGGAGAGGGGTTGGGTAGGGTGCGGGGGTTTGGGCTGGACGACTTGAGGAGCCCCATGAACGACCCCCGCATAGGCCCACCCCACTTCGGGGACGAACGCGAGACCCTGCGCGCGTTCCTCGACTACCACCGCGCGACGCTCGCCATGAAGTGCGAGGGCCTCGGCGACGAGGACCTGCGCCGGCAGTCGATGCCCCCGTCCACCCTGTCCCTGCTCGGCCTCGTACGGCACATGGCCGAGGTCGAACGGACCTGGTTCCGCCGGGTGTTCGAGGACCACGACGTCCCCATGGTGTGGTCCGACAAGATCGACTTCCAGGCCGCGTACGACGCGAGCGAGTCCACCCGGGCCGAGGCCTTCGCCGCCTGGGAGGCCGAGGTCGAGCACTCCCGGCGGATCGAGCGGGACGCCGAGTCCCTCGACCTCGCGGGGTACCAGCCGCGCTGGGAGGAGGAGGTGTCGCTGCGCATGGTGATGCTGCACATGATCCTGGAGTACGGCCGCCACAACGGCCACGCCGACCTCCTGCGGGAGGGCATCGACGGGACGGTGGGCGCCTGAAACAGGGGAGCGCGGGGGAGCGGCGCCGGAGTCACCCGTCGCGGCGCGCGGGCCTCGCCGGGAGTTCCACCGCGACGCGGATGCCGCCCGCCGCACGCGGGGCCAGGGTGAGCGTCCCGTCGTGCGCGTGGGCGATGGACTGGACGATGGCCAGGCCGAGGCCGACACCGGCGTGATCGGTGTGGACGCGATCGGTGCCGCGCCGAAACCGCTCGGTGAGGCTCGCGACCCGTTCCGGGGCGACCCGCTCCCCGGTGTTCTCGACCGTGAGCACCACCGCCCCCGGACGGACGGCGGTGGTGACCCACACCGCGCCCCCCGCGGGCAGGTTGTGGACGATCGCGTTGTGCACCAGGTTCGTGGTCAGCTGGAGCAGCAGCGCGGGCGATCCCGTCGTGGGCGCGATGTCACCGCCGGTCTCCAGGGTGACGCCGCGCTTCTCCGCGAGGGGCAGCAGCGTTTCGGTGGCCTCCTCCGCCAGCAGGGACAGGTCGACGGGCTCATGGGTGACGGTCCGCCGGTCGGCGCGGCCGAGCAGGAGCAGGGCCTCGGTGAGGTCGATCGCCCGGGCGTTGACGGCGTGGAGGCGTTCGACGAGTTCACCGGTGTCGGCCGGCGGATCGGTGCGGGCCACCTCGAGAAGGGCCTTCGAGATCGCCAACGGGGTGCGCAACTCGTGGGAGGCGTTGGCCGCGAACCGCTGCTGTTCGGCGACGTGCGCCTCCAGTCGTTCGAGCATCGCGTCGAAGGCGTCGGCCAGTTCGCGGAACTCGTCCTCGCGGCCCGGCAGCCGGATCCGGTGGGAGAGCGATCCGTGCGCGACCAGACCGGCGGCGGCGGTGATGCGGGTCAGTGGGGCCAGCATGCGACCGGCCAGGATCCATCCGCCCAGCAGCCCGAAGACCAGCAGGAACGCCAGGACCGCGGCTGCCCGGGGAGCGAAGACCTCCAGGAGGGCGGAGCGGATGGGAAAGACGCCGTCGGCGGGTCTGACGTCCGGGTTGATGAGCATCGCCCGGTCGGGGACGTACCGCAGGAGGAACGCCCACACCGCCGCGAGCAGCAGGACGCCGGCCAGCATGAGGAACCCCGCGTAGCTGAGGGTGAGTTTGAGCCGGACGCTCAACCCGGGCGCCCTGGGCCCGGGCGCCCTATCCACGCCCGCCTCCCTCGGGTCCGCCCTGCGGCGGGGTGTCGATGCGGTAGCCGACGCCCGGCACCGTGGCGATGATCCAGGGCTCACCGAGCCGCTTGCGCAGGGCCGAGACGGTGATGCGCACGGCGTTGGTGAAAGGGTCGGCGTTCTCGTCCCAGGCCCGCTCCAGGAGTTCCTCCGCGCTGACCACCCCGCCCTCGGCGGCGACGAGGACGTCGAGCACGGCGAACTGCTTGCGGGTCAGCGCGACGAAGGCGCCGTCCCGGTAGACCTCGCGGCGAAACGGGTCCACCCGCAGCCCCGCGAGTTCGCGGACCGGGGGCCTGCTGTGGACGCGCCTGCGGTCGAGCGCCCTGAGCCTGAGCACGAGTTCCTTGAGCTCGAAGGGCTTCGTGAGGTAGTCGTCGGCGCCGAGCCCGAACCCGGACGCCTTGTCGTCGAGACGGTCGGCCGCGGTGAGCATCAGGATCGGAATCCCGCTGCCGGAGGCGACGATGCGCCGGGCGATCTCGTCACCGGAGGGACCGGGTACGTCGCGGTCGAGCACGGCGGTGTCATAGGCGTTGACGCCGAGCAGTTCCAGCGCGGTGTCGCCGTCCCCCGCGATGTCGGCGGCGATCGCCTCCAGGCGCAGACCATCGCGGATGGCCTCCGCCAGATACGGCTCGTCCTCGACGATCAGCACGCGCATGGTGTCGATGCTACGAGTCACCGCCTATCGCGGGTGTATCGAAAACCGCATACGGGACGGCAACACGGCCCGCTCTTGGCTGGCGGCATGCATCGAAACCCGGCATCGACTCGTACGAGGACCTCCCCCCTGGGCGCCGCCCCCGACCGCGAAGGCCGCCCCGGACAGGACAGCGCCCGCCCTGTCGCCGACGGCTTGGGCGCGCGCTTTCGTCGGGGTCTGCGGATGGTCGCCCGGCCCGGCCCCTGGAGGCGCGGCCGGGTGCTCGCCGTGCTCGCGTTGCTGCTCGGGGTGCTCCTGGTGCTGCACGGGTACGTCACGGACCGGGCGGGTCTCGGCAGCCTGGTGGAGACCTTCCTGCCGTGGTTCGGCCTGGGGGTCCCGGTGCTGTTGGCCGGGGCGCTCCGGCGTCGCTCCGCCACCGCGCTGGTCGCGCTGCTGCTGCCGGTCACGGTGTGGCTGAGCCTCTTCGGCGGGCTGCTCGCCGACAAGTCCCGCCCGGGTGGCGACCTCACCGTGGCCGGCCACAACGTCGGCGCCGACAACGCGGACCCGGCCGGCACCGCCCGCGCCCTGGCCGCCTCCCGCGCGGACGTGCTGGCTCTGGAGGAGATCACCGCGCGGGCGAAACCGCTGTACGAGAAGGCTCTGGCGGCGGCGTATCCGTACCACACCGTGCAGGGCACGGTCGGGCTGTGGAGCAGGCTGCCCCTGTCGGACGTCCGGCCGGTGGACACCAAGATGGACGCCGGGCCGCTCGGGGACGCGAAGCCCGCCGACGTCAAGCTGACGTACACCCGCGCGCTGCGTGCCACCGTAACCACCGACCGGGGCCCGCTGGCCGTGTACGTGGCACACCTGGGGTCCGTGCGGGTGTTCCCGACCGGGTTCTGGACGGGCTCGCGGGACCGCAACGCGGGGGCGCTCGCCGAGGCCCTCGCCGCCGAGCGGAACGAGCGGGTGGTGCTGCTCGGCGACCTGAACGGCACCCTCGACGACCGCGCCTTCGACGGCATCACCGCGCGGCTGCGCTCGGCCCAGGACGAGGCGGGGAACGGCTTCGGCTTCAGCTGGCCGGCGGCGTTCCCGGTCGCGCGGATCGACCAGATCCTGGTCCGCGGGGTGCGCCCGGACAGCTCCTGGGTCATGCCCGCCACCGGCAGCGACCATCTGCCGGTGGCGGCCAGGATCAGTTGGTGAGCACCGGGTGGGGCGCCCCCGCGTGAGCACCGGGTGGGCCGCCCCCGCGTGAGCACCGGGTGGGGCGCCCCCGCGCCGGTCAGGCCAGGCTGTCGCGCCACGCGCGGTGCAGATCGGCGAAGCGGCCGGTGCCCGCGATCAGCTCCCCGGGCGGGCCGTCCTCGACGATGCGGCCGTGCTCCATCACCAGGACTCGGTCCGCGATCTCGACCGTGGACAGCCGGTGCGCGATCACCACGGCGGTGCGGCCGCCCAGGACCGTGTGCATGGCGCGCTGCACCGCCCGCTCGCCCGGAACATCCAGCGAACTGGTCGCCTCGTCGAGGATCAGGACCGCCGGATCGGCGAGCAACGCCCTTGCGAACGCGACCAGTTGGCGCTGACCCGCCGAGATGCGGCCGCCACGCTTGCGTACGTCGGTGTCGTAACCGTCGGGCAGGCTCGCGATGAAGTCGTGGGCGCCGATCGCCTTGGCGGCCTGCTCGATCTCGTCCCGGGTGGCGTCCGGGCGGCCGATCGCGATGTTCTCGGCGACCGTGCCGGAAAACAGGAACGCCTCCTGGGTGACCATGACGACCCCGCGCCGCAGATCCCGTACGGACAGCTCGCGCAGATCCGTTCCGTCGAGCAGGACGCGGCCGGACGAAGGATCGTAGAAGCGGGCCAGGAGCTTGGCGAGGGTGGACTTTCCGGCGCCCGTCGAGCCCACCACGGCGACGGTCTGGCCGGCCGGGATGGTCAGGTCGAAGCGGGGCAGCACTTCGCCGCCGGTCCGGTAACCGAAGCCGACCTGCTCGAAGTCGACGCGTCGGCCCGGGAGTTGACCCGCCCGCTCGGGCAGCGGGGTCGGCCGCGCCGGCTCCGGGACCGAGGGGACCTGGGCGAGCAGCCCGGCGACCTTCCCCAGGGAGGCGGCCGCCGACTGGTAGGAGTTGAGGAACATGCCGAGGCGGTCGATGGGGTCGTAAAGGCGGCGCATGTACAGCACCGCCGCAGCCAGCACCCCGAGCGCCAAGGTGCCGTCGGCGACCCGCGTCGCGCCCCACAGGACCATCATCGCGACCGTCAGGTTGGCGACGAGGCGGGAGCCCACCACATAGCGGGCCATCTCCAGGAGCGCGTCGCCGTTCTTGCGTTCGTGGCGCCGGTTCAGCTCGTGGAACTCGGCGTCGTTGGCCCGCTCGCGCCGGAAGGCCTGCACGGGCCGGATGCCGTTGAGGGTCTCCGCGAACTTGACGATCACCGCGGCGATCGCCGTGGACCGGGCCCCGTACACGGCCCCCGCGCGGCGCTGGTAGAGCCGGATCAAGAGGTGCAGCGGGAGGTAGGAGGCGACGGCGAGCGCGCCGATGCCCCAGTCCAGCCAGAGCAGCATCGCGCAGATGTAGACCGAGGAGAGGATGACCCCGATCAGCTCCTGGAGGCCCTCGCTGAGCAGTTCGCGCAGCGACTCGACGTCGGTGGTGGAGCGCGAGATCAGCCGGCCCGAGGTGTACCGCTCGTGGAAGTCGACGCTCAGCGCCTGCGCGTGGCGGAAGATCCGGCCACGCAGATCGAGCAGCACGTCCTGGTTGACCGAGGCCGAGGCCCGCACGAACGCGTACTGGAAGAACCCCGACGCCAGCGCGCTCACCAGATAGCCGACGCCGACGGCGATCAGCGGCCCGTAGTCGTGCGCGCGGAACGCCGGCACGCCCCGGTCGATGGCGTACGCGACAAGGAGCGGGCCGGCCTGGGCCGCGGCCTGCTGCACCACGAGCATGAGCGTGGCGAGCACCACCCGTCGGCGCAGTGGCCGCAACAGCGACTTCAGCAGGGCCCCGGTCGCCCCGGCGGGCGCGGGCAGTTCGTCGCGGTCGAAGGGGTCGCCGACGGCCGCCACCTCCGGTTCGTCCGTACCGGTCTGCTCCCCGACGGTCGTGGTCATCGCCCGTCCTTCCCCTCGTCGTCGTGCTGTTCGGTGGCGCCGGACATCAGCCAGGCGTACTCGGCGCTGTCCCGCAGCAGTTCCTGATGCGTGCCGACGGCGGTGATGCGGCCGCCCGACAGCAGGGCCACCCGGTCGGCGAGCATCACCGTGGAGGGGCGGTGCGCGACCACCAGCGCGGTGGTCTCCTGAAGGACCCGCCGCAGCGCCGCCTCCACCAGTGCCTCGGTGTGGACGTCCAGGGCCGACAGGGGATCGTCGAGGATCAGGAACCTCGGCCGCCCCACCACCGCCCGGGCCAGCGCGAGCCGCTGCCGCTGCCCGCCGGACAGGCTCAGCCCCTGCTCGCCGACCTGCGTGTCCACGCCCTGCGGGAGCCGCCGTACGAACTGGGCCTGCGCGATGTCGAGCGCCCGCTCCAGATCCTCCGGGCCGCCGCCGCCCATCAGGACGTTCTCCCCGACGGTGGCCGAGAAGAGCGTGGGCTCCTCGAACGCCACCGCCACAAGGCCGCGCAGCCGCTCCCGCGACATGTGCGCGATGTCCTCCCCGTCCAGCGTGATCCGCCCCGCCCCGGCCTCGTGCAGCCGCGGCACGAGCGCGGTGAGCGTGGTCTTCCCCGACCCGGTCCCCCCGACCAGCGCCATGGTCTCCCCGGGCCGAATGTGCAGATCGATCCCCGCGAGCACGGGCGGACTCCCGTCCGCGGCATCCGGATACCGAAAGCCAACCCCCTCGAACCGAACCCCGCCCTTGTCGCGGGCGCTCAACTCCCAATCTGCCGAGGCCAGTTCACCGCCGGTCGGCACCACTTCAGCCCCTCCGGCGTTTGAGGAGCGGGGGCCCGGGGGCAGCGCCCCCGGAGCACGGTCCGCGGACGAAGACGATCCGGGGTCACCGAGAAGGGGGTCCGGGGCACAGCCCAGGAGGCCGGAGGAACCAGCACCCTCCTCTTCCGCATCCATCGCCTCGAAGAACCGCGCCGTAGCCGTCGCGGACTCCTGGCTCATCGCCAGCAGGAACCCGATCGACTCCACCGGCCACCGCAGCGCGAGCGCCGTGGACAGGAACGCCACCAGCGTCCCGGCCGAGAGGTCGCCGTCGGCGACCTGCACCGTGCCGAGCACGAGCGCCGCCCCGATGGCGAGTTCGGGAATCGTGGTGATCAGGCCCCAGAGCCCGGCGAGCAACCGCGCCTTGGCGAGTTCGGTGCCGCGCAGCCGCCCGGAGAGCTCCCGGAAGGCCAGCGCCTGGCTGCGGTGCTGCCCGAACCCCTTGATGATCCGGATGCCGAGGACGCTCTCCTCGACGACCGTCGTCAGATCGCCCACCTGGTCCTGCGCCTGCCGCGCGACCAGCGAGTAGCGGGTCTCGAACAGGGAGCAGAGGACCACCAGCGGGATCACCGGCACGAGCAGTACGAGCCCGAGGCTCCACTGCTGGGACAGCAGGATCGCGAACCCGGCCAGGATCGTGACCCCGTTGACGAGCAGGAAGGTCAGCGGGAACGCCAGGAACATCCGCAGCAGCATGAGGTCCGTGGTGCCGCGCGACAGGAGCTGGCCCGAGGCCCAGCGGTCGTGGAAGGAGACCGGAAGCCGCTGTACGTGCCGGTACAGATCGGCCCGCATCTCCGCCTCGACCCTCGCGAGGGGGCGCGCCACCAGCCATCGCCGGAACCCGAAGAGCGCCGCCTCCGCGAGCCCGAGGAGCAGCAGGTACAGCGCGCCGAGCCACACCCCGCCGGGGTCGTGCTCGGCCACCGGCCCGTCGACGATCCACTTCAGGACGAGGGGGATCACCAGACCTAGACAGGAGGCGACAACCGCCACAAATGCCGCACTGAACAGGCGTGTTCGGATCGGGCGCACATAAGGCCAGAGCCGCAGGAGCGAGCGGGTGGCCGACTGGTCCTTGAGAGCTGCGTGTGTTTCGGACATCGGGCCGAGCCTACGGATGGGCACGGACAGTGCCCACCGAGTTTCGGACGGGCCGCGCTCGTCCGCTGGTCCTAGGACCTGTCCGGCGGATCCTGTCCGGGACGCGGGGGGTCGTAGCGCGGGTCAACCGATCGGTTGATGCGGGGTCGAGCGCGATGGGCGATGTGGCGGACCCCCCCTCGGCCGGGATTCTCGACCCATGGCAATCATCGAGGTCACCTCACTGCGCAAGGCGTATGGCCGCAAGCCCGCCGTCGACGGTGTCAGCTTCACCGTCGAGGAGGGCGAGATCTTCGGGATCCTCGGTCCCAACGGCGCGGGCAAGACCACCACCGTCGAGTGCGTGGAGGGGCTGCGCGTCCCGGACGCCGGGACGGTCCGGGTGGCCGGTCACGACCCGGTCGCCGACCACGACCGGGTCACCCGCATCCTCGGCGCCCAGCTCCAGGAGAGCGAGCTCCAGCCCAAACTCACCGTGCGTGAGGCGCTGGAGCTGTACTCCGCCTTCTACCCTGACCCCGCCGACTGGCGCCCGCTCGCCGAACGCCTCGGCCTGGCGCCGAAGTTGACCACCCGCTTCGCCAAACTGTCCGGTGGGCAGAAGCAGCGCCTGTCCATCGCGCTCGCCCTCATCGGCAACCCGCGCGTGGTGGTGCTCGACGAGCTCACCACCGGACTTGACCCGAGGGCCCGGCGCGACACCTGGGAACTCATCGAGGACGTACGGCGCGGTGGGGTCACCGTGCTCCTGGTGACCCACTTCATGGAGGAGGCCCAGCGCCTCTGCGACCGGATCGCCGTCATCGACCGGGGCCGGCTCGCCGCCCTGGACACGCCGTCGGGGCTGATCCGGCGGGCGGCCGGCTCCACCGTCATCTCCTTCACCCCCTCGTCCCCCCTCGACGACCTCGCGCTCACCGAGCTGCCGCAGGCCGCCGCCGTGGAGGAGAAGCAGGGCCGGGTGACCATCCACGGCACCGACGACACCGTCAACGCCGTGATCACCCTGCTCGCCCGGAACCACATCACCGCCCACCAACTCCGCGTCTCCGAGGCCACCTTGGACGACGCGTTCCTGGACCTGACGGAGGCCTCGGCATGACCACCACCCTCACCCCCGCGCGCTCCTCGGGCGCCGCCCGCGCCTCCCGCCGGGCCGCCGCCGCGGTGCTGCGGACCGAGACCACGCTCTTCCGCCGCGAGCCCGCCGGACTCTTCTGGATCATGGTCTTCCCGACCGTCCTGCTGGTCGTGCTGGGCTCCATCCCGGGCTTCCGCGACCCCGACAAGGCGCTGGGCGGCATCCGCTTCGTCGACGCCTACGTCCCCGTCGCCGTCCTCCTGTCCATGATCATGGCGGGGCTCCAGGCCATGCCTCCGGTGATCACCGGATACCGGGAGCGCGGCATCCTGCGCCGGATGTCGGTCACCCCGGTGCGCCCGTCCGCGCTGCTCGGCGCCCAGATGGGGCTGCACGGCGCGGCCGCGCTGCTCTCCGCCGTCCTCTCCCTCACGGTCGGCCGTCTCGTCTTCGACGTGGCGCTGCCGCGCCAACTGTTCGGGTACGCCCTCGCGCTGCTGCTCGCCGTCCTCAGCGCGCTCGCCCTCGGCGCCCTGGTCTCCGCCCTCTCCCGTACCTCCAAGGTCGCGAGCGCCATCGGCTCCGCGGTGTTCTTCCCGATGATGTTCAGCGCGGGCGTCTGGCTGCCCGTCCAGGCGATGCCCGACACCCTGGGCCGGATCGTGGAACTGCTGCCCTTCGGCGCCGCCGCCCAGGCCCTGGGCGAGGCCGCGGCCGGCGGCTGGCCCGGCTGGGACCACCTCGGCGTCCTCGCCCTGTGGACCGTGCTGCTCTCGGCCGCGGCGACCCGCTGGTTCCGGTGGGAATGACGGCGCTGTTCCCCCGGGCCGCTTCCCGCGACGGCTTCGGCGTGGACGAGACTGGGGCCATGAGCGACGGGGCGAGCGACATCAAGCGGGACACGGTGGAGGAGCGCTGGGAGGCGTTCCACCGCTGGGGCCCCTACGGGCTGCTGTTCATCGGCTGCCTCGCCGCCGCGGCCACCGCCGATCTCCTGATGAGCACCGCCGCCCGCTGGGCCGCCCTCGCCCTGGTCGGCGGCGCCCTGCTGCTCCAGCTCTGCTGGGGCCGGCTGCGCCGCGGCCGGTCGGCGCCGGGCGCCGCGGGCGTCGTCTACTACTTCCTGCGCTGGGCCTTCGCCTTCGCGCTCACCTGGCTCAACCCGTTCTTCGCGTTCTACGCCGTCGTCGGCTACTTCGGCGCCCAGGCGGTGCTGCCCCGGCGCTGGGTCAAGGTCGGCCTGTTCGCGACGGCGGTCATCATGGCCGGCTCCCAGTCGGGCGGGCTGCCCCCCAAGGGCTCCATGGGGTGGGTGCTGTTCGGGGCCGTACTCGCCATCAACATCGTCCTGCTCACGGTGTTCAGCCACCTCGCGGCGCAGGAGGACGAACGGGCCCGGGTGCAGGGCGAGACCATCGCCGAGCTGGAGACCACCAACGCCCGGCTCCAGCAGGCCCTCGACGAGAACGCCGCCCTGCACGCCCAACTCCTGCTCCAGGCAAGGGAGGCCGGCGTCGCCGACGAACGGCGCCGGCTCGCCGCCGAGATCCACGACACCATCGCCCAGGGCCTCACCGGCATCATCGCCCAGCTCCAGGTGGTCATGAGCAGCTCCGACCCCGCCCTGGCCCGCGAACACCTCGCCAGCGCCCAGTCGCTGGCCCGGCACAGCCTAGGCGAGGCCCGCCGCTCGGTGCAGAACCTCAGCCCCCTCGACCTCGAACACGGCGTCCTGCACGAGGCGTTGAAGAAGACCGTCGCCCAGTGGGGGGCCCGGCACGGGGTGCGGGCCGACTTCACGGTGACCGGCACCGCGGTGCAGCTCCACGACGAGATCGAGGCGACCCTGCTGCGCATCGCCCAGGAGGCCCTCGCCAACGCGAGCCGTCACGCCCACGCCTCCCGCGTCGGCGTCACCCTCTCCTTCATGGGCGACGAGGTCTCCCTGGACGTACGCGACGACGGCCGGGGCTTCGACCCGCTGGACCTGCCGGCCCGCTCCGGCACCGGCGGCTTCGGCCTCGACGGGATGCGGGCCCGCGCCGAACGCGTCGCCGGCGGGGTCACCGTGGAATCCGAGCCCGGCCATGGCACCGCCGTCTCGGCGCGCGTACCGTTGGTCCCCCATGAGCACTGACGCCGCCATCACCCTGCTGATCTGCGACGACCACCCCGTAGTACGGGACGGTCTGCGCGGGATGTTCGCCCTGGACGCCGGCTTCGAAGTCCTCGGCGAAGCCGGTGACGGCGTCGAGGGCGTCGACCTCGCCCAGCGTCTCGACCCGGACGTGGTCCTGATGGACCTGCGCATGCCCGGGGGCGGGGGAGTGGCCGCGATCGCCGAGCTCACCCGGCGCGGGCTGCGCTCCAAGGTCCTCGTCCTCACCACGTACGACACCGACTCGGACACGCTGCCCGCGATCGAGGCGGGCGCCACCGGCTACCTCCTCAAGGACGCGCCCCGCGAGGAGCTGTTCACCGCGGTACGCGCCGCGGCGGCCGGCCGCACCGTGCTGTCGCCCGCGATCGCCTCCCGTCTGGTCAGCGCGGTGCGCACGCCCGCAGTGCCGGCCGGGGAGCCGCTGTCGGGCCGTGAGCGCGAGGTCCTCGAACTGGTCGCCAAGGGCACCTCCAACCGGGAGATCGCCCGCGCCCTCTTCATCAGCGAGGCCACGGTGAAGACCCATCTCACCCATATCTACGGCAAGTTGGGCGCCAAGGACCGGGCCGCCGCGGTCGCGGTGGCGTACGACCGCAAGATCCTGGGCTAGCGCCGGGGTCGCGACGCCGGGGTTGCCCTACTCGACCACCTTCAGGACCAGGAGGGACCGGGCCGGCAGCGTCACCGTGTCGCCGCCCCGGTGTGTTCCGCCCGGCGCCTCGGCCTGGTCCTCCCGCGCGGTGTCCACGACCCGTTCGTAGGAGGCGGCCCACGGCGGCCCCGGCAGCACACAGCTCGCCGGGCGGTCCGCCGAGTGCAGCAGGATCAGGAAGCTGTCGTCGGTCACCGGAGCACCCCGCGCGTCGCGCCCGGGGATGTCGCGCCCCGACAGATACAGGCCGAGCGTCGCGGCCGGGGCGTACCAGTCCTGTTCCGTCATCTCCTCGCCCCGCACGGTGAACCAGGCCAGGTCCCGCAGCCCGTCCGCGCCCCGCGCCCGCCCGGAGAAGAAGGCACGCCGGCGCAGCACCGGGTGGCGGTGGCGCAACGCGACCAGGCGGGTGGCCAGTTCGAGCAGCCCCCGGGGGCCGGGCTCGTCCCGGAGCGACCAGTCGACCCAGCTCACCTCGCCGTCCTGGCAGTACGCGTTGTTGTTGCCGCCCTGGGTGCGGCCCATCTCGTCGCCGGCCACCAGCATCGGCACACCCGTCGACACCAGCAGGGTGGTGAGCAGGTTCCGCGCCTGGCGCCGCCGCAGGGCGTTCACCTCCGGATCGTCGGTCTCGCCCTCCACGCCGCAGTTCCAGGCCCGGTTGTCATGGGTGCCGTCCCGGTTGCCCTCCCCGTTGGCCTCGTTGTGCTTGCGCTCGTAGGAGACCAGGTCGCGCAGGGTGAAACCGTCGTGCGCGGTGATGAAGTTGATGGACGCGTACGGGCGCCGGCCGCCCCAGGCGTACAGGTCGCTGGAGCCCGAGAGCCGGTACCCCAGATCGCGCACGTCCGGGAGGGCGCCCCGCCAGAAGTCGCGTACGGCGTCGCGGTAGCGGTCGTTCCACTCGGTCCACAACGGCGGGAAGGAGCCCACCTGGTAGCCGCCGCTGCCCACGTCCCACGGTTCGGCGATCAGCTTCACCCGGCGCAGCACCGGGTCCTGGGCGATCACGGCGAGAAAGGGCGACAGCATGTCCACGTCGTGCATCGAGCGGGCCAGCGCCGCCGCCAGGTCGAACCGGAAGCCGTCCACTCCCATCTCGGTCACCCAGTAGCGCAGCGAATCCGTGATCAGCCGCAGCACATGGGGCTGGACCACATGCAGGGTGTTGCCGCAGCCCGTGTAGTCGGCATAGCGGCGGGCGTCGCCCTGGAGTCGGTAGTAGCCGCGGTTGTCGATGCCGCGCAGCGACAGCGTCGGCCCCATCTCCCCGGCCTCGGCGGTGTGGTTGTACACCACGTCGAGAATGACCTCGATGCCCGCCGCGTGCAGCGCCCGCACCATCCGCTTGAACTCGCCGACCTGCTGCCCGGCGGTCCCGCTCGCCGAGTAGGCGGCGTGCGGGGCGAAGTAGCCGATCGAGTTGTAGCCCCAGTAGTTGCGCAGTCCGCGCCGCAGCAGATGGTCCTCGTGCGCGAACTGGTGCACCGGCAGCAGCTCCACCGCCGTCACCCCGAGCCGCACCAGGTGGTCGATGGCGGCCGGGTGCGCGAGGCCCGCGTAGGTGCCGCGCAGGGGCTCGGGGATGTCCGGGTGGAGCCGGGTGAAGCCGCGTACGTGCAGCTCGTAGATGACGGAGTCGGCCCAGGGGGTCTTGGGGCGGCGGTCGTCCGCCCAGTCGTCGTCGTCCTGCACCACCACGCCCTTGGGGAGGTGCGGCGCCGAGTCCCGGTCGTCGCGCACGGTGTCGGCGACCTGCTGCTGCGGCCAGTCCCGTACGTGCCCGTACACCTCCGGCGGCAGCGCGAAGTCGCCGTCCACGGCCCGCGCGTACGGGTCGAGCAGCAGCTTCGCCGGGTTCCAGCGGGCCCCCGTCCACGGGTCCCAGCGCCCGTGGACCCGGAACCCGTAGCGCTGCCCGGGGCGTACGCCCGGGACGAAGCCGTGCCAGATCCCGTGGGTCAGTTCGGTGAGCGCGAGGCGGGTCTCGGTGTCCGCCGGGTCGAAGAGGCACAGCTCGACCGCTTCGGCGCCGCCCGCCCACAGCGCGAAGTTGGTGCCCGCGACACCGTCGGGGCCGACCCGGAAGCGCGCCCCGAGCGGGGTGGGGGCGCCCGGCCAGACAGGGGGGCGCAGGGCCCCCGGTTCACCTCGGTGGCCGTTCGTTCCTCGCTGCCCCTGCGTGCCGGGCGCGGCACCCCGCACTGCCTTCTGTTCGGCTGCGCTCGACACCTGTCGGCCTCCCGCGGCTCGGCGCGGGGGATGGCAGCGGCGTCCCGGCCGCGGCTTCCCCGCTCGTCTCTGCACCTGTTCTTCCCGCAACAGCCCTCGTACTCACGTTTCCCCCGGCGGGGGGCGGTCGTTGGGCCGGTCGTGAGAGACGCACTGAAGCGGGCAGGGGCGGGCACGGCCGCCGCCCTGGCATGGGCAGGACTGACCGCGGTCCTGGTGACCGCGCTGACCGGGTGTTCGGGCACCGCCCTGGACATCGGTGACATCGGGGGCAAGCCCCTGACACCGCAGGAGGCCATCCTGGTGACCCCGGAGGACGGGGCCAAGGGAGTCAAGGCGGACCAGAAGGTGGAGGTACGGGTGCCGGGTGGGCGCCTGGAGCGGGTCAAGGTGATGAAGACGGAGGACGCGCAGCCCGAGGAGGTGCCGGGCAAGATCTCCGCGGACGGGCTGACCTGGACGCCGACCGGCGGCGCGCTGCAACTGGCCGCGCTGTACACGGTGGACACGGTGGCGCTCGACGGCCACGGCCGCCGCCAGGCCCGCCACACCAGCTTCGCCACCTTCGTGCCCGAGCACCGCTTCATCGGGTACTTCAAGCCGGAGAACCGCTCCACGGTGGGCGTCGGCATGATCGTGTCCTTCAACTTCAACCAGGCGATCAAGGACAAGGCGGCCGTCGAGCGCGCCATCACGATCACCTCGCAGCCGCCGGTGGAGGTGAGGGGCCACTGGTTCGGCAAGGACCGGCTCGACTTCCGGCCCGCCAACTACTGGGCGCCCGGCACCAAGGTCACCGTCGACATGCGGCTGCGTGACGTGGTCGCGGCCCCCGGGGTCTACGGCATCCAGGACAAGACGATCGGCTTCACCGTGGGCCGCGACCAGGAGTCCCTGGTGGACGCCGAGGCGCACACCATGGAGGTGCGGCGCGGCGGCGAGCTGGTGTCGACGCTGCCGATCTCCGCGGGCTCGCCGAAGAACACCACGTACAACGGCAAGATGATCGTCACCGAGATGTACGACGTGACGCGGATGAACAGCCAGACGGTCGGCTTCGGCGGCGAGTACGACATCCCGGACGTTCCGCACGCCATCCGGCTGACCAACACCGGCACCTTCCTGCACGGCAACTACTGGGCCCCCTCCAGCACCTTCGGAAACTCCAACACCAGCCATGGCTGCGTCGGTCTGCGCGATGTGAAGGGCGGCAGCTCGGACACCCCCGCGGGCTGGTTCTTCGACCGCACCCTCATCGGCGACGTCGTCGAGGTCGTCAACTCCCACGACCGCCAGGTCGCTCCCGACAACGGGCTCAGTGGCTGGAACATGGACTGGCCGAAGTGGAAGGCGGGCTCCGCGGTCTCCTGAAACCCCGCCACCCTCGATCGCATGGTCCCCAACCGTTCCCGGTACACCAACCGGGAACGGTTTCTGTGTTTCGCCTGAGAGTGCCAGGAAAAAGTTGGGACTGAACGGTGACACGGGAGGGGAGATCGGGCCCCAGCCGGTGTGATTATCTAGCGCCGTGCGTGCGCGAGGACGTGCGCGGGGGTGAGTGAGTGCGGGCGGTGGCGCGGCCACGCCGTGCGAGGGGAGAACAGTCTTGAACGGGCAGCCTATTTCGGGGGCTTCGAGCGCGGCCGGACGGCGCGGCCGCAGGGGCGCGGTGCCGGCCCTCATCGCCGGAGCGCTGCTGCTCCTGGTCACGGCGTGCGGCGGGGGCGACGGCTCCAGCTCCAACGCCAAGGCGGGCGGCGCGAGCGCCGCCGAGGACACCAAGGCGTCGGAGGCCGTGGTCACGGTCGTCCCGGCGGACAACGCCAAGGACGTGGCCACCAACGGCGCGCTGAAGATATCCGCCGACAAGGGCAAGTTGACCGCCGTCGCGGTGGCCGACAGCAAGGGCAACGCGGTCGCCGGGAAGATATCCGCGGACGGCCTCGGCTGGATCCCGGACCAGCACCTCGCCTCCGCCACGCAGTACAAGGTCCACGCGGTGGCCAAGGACACCAAGGGCCGCGAGTCCGCGAAGGACACCACCTTCACCACGCTCGTCCCCAAGAACACCTTCATCGGCCAGTACGTGCCCGAGGACGGCTCCACCGTCGGCGTCGGCATGCCGGTCTCCATCAACTTCAACCGGGGCATCACCAACCCGGAGGCGGTCGAGAAGGCCATCGCCGTGACCGCCGAGCCGTCCGTCCCGGTCGAGGGCCACTGGTTCGGCAACGACCGCCTCGACTTCCGGCCCGAGAAGTACTGGGCACCCGGCACCAAGGTCACGGTCAAGCTCAACCTGGACGGCGTCGAGGGCCGGCCCGGCGTCTACGGCAAGCAGACCCGCACCCTGCACTTCACGATCGGCCGCTCCCAGGTCTCCACCGTGGACGCGAGCGCCCACACCATGCGGGTGGAGCGCGACGGCCAGCTCCTGAGGACCATCCCGATCAGCGCGGGCGCCCCGGCGAACACCACGTACAACGGGCAGATGGTCATCAGCGAGAAGTTCGAGGTGACCCGGATGAACGGCGCCACCGTGGGCTTCGGCGGCGAGTACGACATCAAGGACGTGCCGCACGCCATGCGCCTGTCCAGCTCGGGCACCTTCATCCACGGCAACTACTGGGGCGACCCCTCGGTGTTCGGCTCGGTCAACACCAGCCACGGCTGCGTCGGGATGCGCGACGCTCGCGGCGCGGGCGACCCGTCCAAGCCGGCCGCCTGGTTCTACGACAACTCCCTCGTCGGCGACGTGGTCGTGGTGAAGAACTCCAAGGACAAGGTCATCCAGCCCGACAACGGCCTCAACGGCTGGAACCTCTCCTGGTCGGAGTGGACCAAGTAGCGGACACCACCAGGGCCGCGCACGTGGTTCCCGGCGGGCCCGGCGCCGTGCGAGGAGGGGGGCGACCCCCAGAACTCGCCACGCGCCGGGCCCGCCGTCGTTAGTGAGCGTTAACCTGCCTCCATGACTGTGAAGCTGGAAGTTTCCGAGGGCGTCGGCACCATCCGCCTGGACCGCCCCCCGATGAACGCCCTGGACATCGCGACCCAGGACGGGCTGCGCGAGCTCGCCGAGGAGGCGAGCCGGCGCGAGGACGTGCGGGCGGTGGTCCTGTACGGCGGCGAGAAGGTGTTCGCGGCCGGCGCGGACATCAAGGAGATGCAGGTCATGGACCACGCGGCGATGGTCGTACGCGGCCGGGCGCTCCAGGACTCCTTCACCGCCGTCGCCAAGATCCCCAAGCCCGTCGTGGCGGCCGTCACCGGCTACGCGCTGGGCGGCGGCTGCGAGTTGGCGCTCTGCGCCGACTTCCGCATCGCCGGCGAGAACGCCAAGCTGGGCCAGCCCGAGATCCTGCTCGGCCTCATCCCGGGCGCGGGCGGCACCCAGCGCCTGGCCCGTCTGGTGGGCCCTTCCAAGGCCAAGGACCTCATCTTCACCGGCCGGCAGGTCAAGGCGGACGAGGCGCTCGCCATGGGCCTGGTCGACCAGGTGGTGCCGGCCGGCGAGGTGTACGAGCGGGCCGTCGCCTGGGCCGCCCGGCTCGCCAAGGGCCCGGCCATCGCGCTGCGGGCCGCCAAGGAGTCCATCGACGCCGGTCTGGAGACGGACATCGACACCGGGCTCGCCGTCGAACGCACCTGGTTCGCGGCGCTGTTCGCCACCGAGGACCGCGAGCGGGGTATGCGCAGCTTCGTCGAGGAGGGCCCGGGCAAGGCCAAGTTCCTCTGATCGCGGCTCAGTTGAGGGGCACCCGGGGCGGTGCGGTCAACGGCGGCTGTACATGTGGTGGCGGTGTGTACACCCTGTGGGGGGATTAGCACAGCCTTAAGGCGACCTTAAGGAAAACCTCTGCGGAACGCTTGGTGATCACCTGAATGCGTTACGTCATCGCAGGTCAGAGTGGGTGTAGCGGGGCCTCTCCTGCCCCCGTCATATGCCAAGTGGCGGCTCCGGAACGTCAGGTTCCGGAGTCGCGATTCCTTCGGAACCGCCCCCAAGGACGCGCCGGGCCGCCATGATGGTGGCATGGCGGGGCTGGAGGGTATGGAACAACCGGCGCAGCGCGTGAGTGCGACCGCGGCGCGGTGGCTGCCGTCCGCCGATGACGAACTGGCTCTGAAAGCACTGGAGTTGTTCGGAAATCCGACCGAGGAAGAAGTCCGGCTGCCCTCGCGCCCGGAGTCGGCGGCGACCGCCCGCCGCATCACCCAGTCCGTCGTGCTGCGCCAGTGGGCGCTCTCGCCCACCCTCGCCGAACACGCGGTGCTGCTCGTCTCCGAACTCGTCGGAAACGCCGTGCGCCACACCGGGGCCCGCGTCTTCGGTCTGCGGATGCTGCGGCGCCGGGGCTGGATCCGGATCGAGGTGCGCGACCCCTCGCGCGGACTGCCCTGTCTGATGCCGGTGCACGAGCTGGACATCAGCGGCCGAGGCCTCTTCCTCGTCGACAAGCTCTCCGACCGCTGGGGCGTGGACCTGCTGCCGCGCGGCAAGACCACCTGGTTCGAGATGCGGGTGGCCGACCGCTGAGACGCCCGGAAGCCCGCGACGGTTCGCGGCATCACAGAAGCCCCCTGGCTGCCGGATGCGGCGCCGCGGGGGCTTCTGTGGGGCGCCGTGGATCTGGGGGGGTGTGATCCACGGCGACTGGAAGACGACCTGGCCCGGGTCAATGGGGGTCGTGGTTCCGACTATGACAGATGGGCGGCCCATCCTCAAAAGTCCCTAGTCGGACATATCGCCATGAACCCATACAGTTTAGCTGTGAATCGTAGGTGAGCTACAGCACTCACCTTCTAAAGCATGAATAGATATCGGGAGTGCTGAGTGAATCAGCGACCTGAACCCCCTCGGGAAGCCCCGCGCGGCCGCGACCCGCAAAGGTCCCGAAGCGGGTCAATCGCCACCAACGACCCTTCGGCGCACTTAAATGTCCATGTGCTGAATCCATCACCCCGTGCGGTCGATCGCCGCAGCGCCCTGCGCGCCGGGGCGGGCGCGGCCATCGTAGGGGCGTTCACGGCGGGCTGCTCGGACGACCGGGCCGGCCGGCAGCCGACCGGCTCCCCGACAGCGCCGCCGTCCGCCTCCGCGGCGGCCGCCTCTCCCGCCCGACCCCAGACGCCCCGCCCAGCACCGGCCCCCCGCTCCTTCCCCGGGCAGCCGGTCCAGATCAGCAGCGGACCCCGGGCCCGCCCGCAGGTCGCGCTCACCTTCCACGGCCAGGGCGATCCAAAGATCGCCACGACCCTGCTGAGCGAGGCCGAGAAGGCCGGGGCCCGGGTCACCGTCCTCGCCGTCGGCAGCTGGCTCGACGAGCACCCCGAGATGGCCCGCCGCATCCTGGACGGCGGCCACGAGCTGGGCAATCACACCCAGCACCACATCGACATCTCCACCCTGGACGAGTCGGGGGCCTACGCCGAGATCACCGGCTGCGCGGCCCGGCTGCGCCGGCTCACCGGCTCCATCGGAACGTGGTTCCGGCCCTCCCGCGCCCAGTACGCGACCGAGCTCGTCCAGACACTGGCCCGGCGGGCGGGCTACCCGCACGTCCTGTCGTACGACGTCGACTCCCTCGACTTCACCTCGCCCGGCGCCTCGGCCGTGACCCACAACGTCACCGGGCAGATCCGCAACGGGTCGGTGGTGAGCCTGCACTTCGGCTATGCGGACACGGTCGCCGCGCTGCCCGCCCTCCTCGCCGAACTGGAACGCCGCCGACTGCGCGCGGTCACGACCACGGAGCTGCTGACCTGATGCCGACCGTAACGAAGACGACCACCGCGCTGCTCGCGGCGGCCCTGCTCGCGGCCCTCGCCGGCTGCGGATCGGGCTCCGACCACAAGGACGAGGCGCTCGGCACCAAGCAGGCGGCCCCGCCCGCCGTCGCCAAGAAGGCCCCGCCGCAGGGCCTGCCGGGGATGCCGCCCGTCCTCGACCCCAAGGACGCCTACGCGGCCGACCGCCCGAACGCCCTCCAGCCCGCGGTGAAGAACTTCCTGCCGCGCGTCTACGTACCCAACACCAACTCCAACACGGTGTCCGTCATCGACCCGGCCACCTACAAGGTCATCCAGACGATCCCGGTCGGCCACCAGCCGCAGCACGTCGTGCCGTCCTGGGACATGAAGACGCTCTGGGTCAACAACGACCTCGGTGACTCGCTCACCGCCATCGACCCGGCGACCGGCAAGGTCGGCCGGACCGTGCAGGTCTCCGACCCCTACAACCTGTACTTCACGCCCAACGGCAAGTACGCCGTCGTCATGGCGTCGATGGACCGGGAGCTCGTCTTCCGCGACCCGGTCACCCTGAACCGGGCCAAGACCGTCCCGGTGACCTGTGCGGGCGTCAACCACGCCGACTTCTCCATGGACGGCCGGTACTTCATCGTCTCCTGCGAGTTCTCCGGCGAGCTCCTCAAGGTCGACACGGAGCAGATGAAGGTCGTCGGCCAGCAGAAGCTCCCCTTCTCGGGCGCCATGCCGCAGGACGTGAAGATGTCCCCGGACGGCAAGACCTTCTACATCGCCGACATGATGGCGCACGGCATGTGGATCCTGGACGGCGACAAGTTCGGCACGCCGACCCTGCTGCCCACCGGCAAGGGCTGCCACGGGCTCTACATCAGCCGCGACTCCAAGGAGATGTACATCTCCAACCGGGGCGAGGGCACCATCTCCATCTTCGACTTCACCAAGAACAAGCTGACCAAGAAGTGGGAGCTGCCCGACGGCGGCAGCCCCGACATGGGCGGAGTCTCCGCCGATGGCAAGGTGCTCTGGCTGTCCGGCCGTTACAACGCGGAGGTGTACGCCATCGACACCACCACCGGCAAGGAGCTGGCCCGCATCCCCGTCGGCTCGGGCCCGCACGGACTGGCCGTCTACCCCCAGCCCGGCCGGTACTCGCTCGGCCACACCGGCATCTTCCGCTGAGCGGGGCCGGACGAGCACGGCAGCGCGGTGCCCCGGGACCCGCCGGCCCCGGGGCACTTGAGTGTCACCACAGCACCGGAAGCCGCTCCGGAAGCCGTTTGATGAACCCCGTACGCCACACCAGCTGTTCGGCCGGTACCGCAAGGCGCAGCCCCGGCATCCGGTCGACCAGGACCGCGAGGGCCGTTTCGGCGTGCAGCCGGCCGAGCCCCGTGGCCGGGCAGAAGTGCCGCCCCGCGCCGAACGACAGATGCGGGTTGTGCTCCCGGTCGAGGTCGAGGCGGTCGGGGTCGCTGAAGACCGCCGGGTCGAAGTTGGCGCCCTCGACCAGCACCAGCACCAACTCGCCCTTCTTGACGAGGACTTCACCGAGCCGTA
This sequence comes from Streptomyces hundungensis, assembly GCF_003627815.1. Lineage (NCBI taxonomy): Bacteria > Bacillati > Actinomycetota > Actinomycetes > Kitasatosporales > Streptomycetaceae > Streptomyces > Streptomyces hundungensis. The sequence continues at coordinate 2,720,814 of NZ_CP032698.1, read as the reverse complement.
CGTCCTCGAGGGCGAGCCGGGGCAGCCCGTCGCCGATCGACAGGTTCCAGCGCAACAGCTCGTCCACGGCCCGGCCCATGCGCTCGGGGTGCTCGCGCAGATAGCCGATCAGCTCCGGATGCTGGAGCAGCGCCAGGATCGCGAGGACCAGGAACGCGGAGGTGGAGACCGCGCCCGCGCCGAACATGGACACCGCGACCGTGGCCAGCATCTCGTCGGTCAGATGCGCGGACTCGGCGTCCTCGCGCAGCGCCCCCAGCCGGCCGAGCAGGCTCTCGGGCGGCACATCGGGCGCGTTCAGGCGCTCCACCATGTAGCCGAGGTCCTTGTACCAGTTGAGGCCGGCGCCCTCGAAGGTGTGCGCGCTCGTCATGAACGCGGTGTCCAGGCCCGACATGAGCCGGCGCCAGTCAGTGAACGGCACCCCGATCACCTGGCAGTGCAGCGCCGCCGAGAAGGGGTCGGCGAACCCCGCCCGGAGGTCGGCCGGCGGGCCCTCGGCGAGCAGCGCGTCGATGAACTCCCCGGCCCGCTCGCGCAGCCGCTCGGCGAGGCCGTCCGCACGCGGGCTCAGGGACTTCATCACGGCGGAGCGCAGGCCCGCGCTGTTGATGTTGCCCATGTTGTTGACGACCTCCGGCGGGATCGTCAGCGCGTACTGGCGCGGCGCCCCCTCGGCCGCGGTGTCCTTGAGGCTGAACCGCTCGTCCTCCAGGACCCGGGTGGCCAGCGCGTGCGTGCTCACCAGCCAGGCCTGGTCGCCGGTGAGGGTGCGCACCCGGGCCACCGGCTGCTTCTCGCGCAGCCAGGAGCACTCCTCGGGCAGTACGTCACCGCGGCGCGAGAGCGGGAAGTCGAGGACGGGCTCGGGGCTCATGCGGCTGTTCCTTCCGGGCGCACCACGGCATAGGCCTGGTTGCGGGAGGCCCGCAGGCCGCCGCCCTTGGCGTAGAGGAGTTCGGTCAGCGGGATCTGCGCGTGGTAGCACGACACGGAGGACGGGACGCCGAGGATGCCCGGGGTGTCCAGGAAGAAGGGCAGCTCCGCGGCGATGTAGTCCAGACAGGCGGCCAGTTGCTCCGCGCTCGCGGTGGGGCCGCCCACCTTCGTGGCGAGGAAGTGCCCCGCCATCCGCTCGCAGCCCGCCCGGACGTGCGGGTCGGTGGCGAGGAAGTGCCGCACCCGCCGGTGCAGCAGGTCGTAGACCGGGTTGGTGGCGAACTCCGAGAGGCCGTGCACGCCGACCAGGGTGCCCGGCAGGTCGGCCTCCTCGACGCCGCGCACGATCCGCCGGCGTACCGCCTTCAGCTCCTTCGAGGCGCGACGTGCCGCGTGCTCCTCCTCGTAGCCGAGCGCGCTGAACAGTTCGGCCACATGGAGGTCGGCGTAAATGAGGTCGATGCGGGAGAACCGTGCCGAAGCCCAGCGGACGAGTTCGGTGATGCGACCGGCGCTGAAGTAGCTGTTTCCCGGACTCACGCCGATGAGGACGTGATCGCCCTCGTCCCATATGTGGTGGCAACTTCGTGTGAAGGGCTGCACGGTGAATGCTTCAGTTGTGATGGCCACAGCTGTAACGCCCCAGCGCCGCTAGTCCCTGGGAGCCCTGTGCTTCCGGTGTGGCGACGACAGCAGCAAGTTATCCGGCAGTGGCGGAGCGTGAGGAAGGGGCAAAGGGAAGTTGGCGCGAACTCCTCTTTGTGCGGCGGAAAACCGGTCCTTCGGTATGGCGAACAGTCAGGCCCCCGGGTACGGGTCCGGCGCTCGGCGATCAGTGCGCCACGAGCAGCGCCTCGGAGCCCACCGGCCGGAAACCGGCGGCCTGGAAGGTGCGCACGCTGCGCGCGTTGCCCGGTGACTGCTGCGCCCACACCACCGCGTCCGGCACCAAGTGGCGCCCCGCCAGGGCGAGTTGAACCCCGAGACCTTGGCCGCGTGCGGCCTCGTCCAGCTCGACGGCGACCTCCCAGCGGCCCGCGACTCCCCGTCCGAGCACCAGGACACCGCCGTCCACCGCCCACACCCGCACCTCGTCCCGGAATTTCAGGGCGCGGGCCACCCTCGGATGGTCCGGGTCCTCGATCTCCCGCAGCGCCAGCGGCGGCCGGCCCGGCAGCGCGGGGGCGCAGGTCAGCAGGTCGACGCAGTTCATCGAGCGGCCGGTGCGGGCCATCAGGGCGGCCAGGAACCCCGGGTTCATGGAGGCGCCGAGGGGGTCGGCGTCGGTTCGGGCCAGCGCGTCCCTGATCCACTCCTCGTCCTCGTCGAGGAAGATCACCGAGTGCGCGGTGAACGCCAGCACGCCCGCGTCGCGGGGGGTGGGCTGCGCCACCACCGTCGTCCCGCCGTCGGCCGGCGGGAACTGCCCGCGAGCGACACCCGCCAGAATCTCCCCGAGCGCACTGTCCGTCCCACTCGCCATGTCCTGTTCCCGCTCCTTCTCGCGCTGCGATCCCCGTCGTACGGTCCGGCGTCTCCAGCCACTGGAAACCGGACACCCGACCCATGATCGACGACGGCCCGGCAACCTTCACCATCGGCCACCTCTCCCGCCGCACCGCGCCCCCACGGCGGCCGATAATCTGACCCGCGTCAGTAACGCACCAAGCAGTAGCACCAACAAAGGGGTGGACCCAGTGGCGGACATCGAAGAGGCGCGCAAGGCGTTCGCGAAGCTCGACGTCGACGGTGACGGACGCGTCACCGCGAGCGAGTACAAGACGGTCATGGCGCAGCTGGGCGACTTCCACGTCACCGAGACGGTGGCCCAGGCCATCATCAAGGCCAAGGACGCCAACGGCGACGGCAAGCTCTCCTTCGAGGAGTTCTGGGCGTCGCTGAACAAGTGACGCGCCCGGTCCCGGTGGCGTGAGCCCGCTCGCGCGGCGCGCCACCGGTGCCGGACCCGTACGCGGCCGACCGGAATAACCGGAGGCACCCACAGGTTCCCGGAGCGTGTCAACGCACCCTCTCCGGAAGGCCAGCTCATGAAGATCGGCATCATCGGCGCGGGCAACATCGGCGGCAACCTGACCCGCCGCCTCACCGCGCTCGGCCACCAGGTGTCCGTCGCCAACTCCCGTGGCCCGCACACGCTTTCCGCCCTCGCCGAGGAGACCGGCGCCACCCCCGTCACCGTCGAAGAGGCGGCCGACGGCGCGCGGGTCGTCGTGGTCACCATCCCGCTGAAGCACATTCCCGATCTGCCGGGGGGACTGTTCGACAAGGCCGCCGACGGCGTCGCCGTGATCGACACCGGGAACTACTACCCCAAGGAGCGCGACGGCCGGATCGACGCGATCGAGGACGGGCTGCCCGAGAGCCGCTGGACCGAGCAGCACATCGGCCATCCGGTCATCAAGGTCTTCAACGGCACATACGCGCAGGACCTCCTGGACCGCCCGCGCCCGCAGGGCGATCCCGAGCGGATCGCCGTGCCGGTGGCCGGCGACGACGAGGCCGCCAAGCGGGTCGTCCGCGAGCTCGTCGACGAGCTGGGCTTCGATACCGTCGACGCGGGCGGCATCGACGACTCCTGGCGCCAGCAGCCCGCGACCCCCGTCTACGGGCTGCGCGCCGGTGTCGCCGAGGTCACCGAGGCCCTGGCGGCGGCGCCGAAGGAACGTCCGGCAGCGCACAGCTTCTGAGAGCGCCTCAAAGGGGCGCGGGGAACTGCGCGACCGCCACCCACGGCCCGCACTTGATCGTCCCCGCCCCCCGCGGAGCGCTCAGCACTCGATGATGTTCACCGCGAGGCCGCCGCGCGCCGTCTCCTTGTACTTGACGCTCATGTCGGCCCCCGTCTCCTTCATCGTCTTGATGACCTTGTCCAGGGACACCTTGTGGCTGCCGTCGCCGCGCATCGCCATCTTGGCGGCGGTGACGGCCTTCACGGCGGCCATGCCGTTGCGCTCGATGCACGGGATCTGGACCAGACCGCCCACCGGGTCGCAGGTCAGGCCCAGGTTGTGCTCCATGCCGATCTCGGCCGCGTTCTCGACCTGCTCGGGGGTGCCGCCGAGCACCTCCGCGAGCGCGCCCGCCGCCATCGAGCAGGCGGAGCCGACCTCGCCCTGGCAGCCGACCTCGGCGCCGGAGATCGAGGCGTTCTCCTTGAAGAGCATGCCGATCGCGCCGGCCGCGAGCAGGAAGCGGACCACGCCCTCCTCATCGGCGCCGGGCACGAAGTTCATGTAGTAGTGCAGCACCGCCGGGATGATGCCCGCGGCGCCGTTGGTGGGCGCGGTCACGACCCGGCCGCCCGCCGCGTTCTCCTCGTTGACGGCCATCGCGTACAGCGTCGCCCACTCCATGGCGTGCGCCTCGGGGTTGCCCTCGGCGCGCAGCTGGCGGGCGGTGGTGGCGGCGCGGCGGCGGACCTTGAGGCCACCGGGCAGGATGCCCTCGCGGGACATGCCGCGCGAGACGCAGGCCTGCATGACCCGCCAGATGTCCAGGAGCCCGGAGCGGATCTCGTCCTCGGTGCGCCAGGCCTTCTCGTTCTCCAGCATCATCGCGGAGATGGACAGGCCGGTCTCCCGCGCCAGCCGCAACAGCTCGTCGCCGGTGCGGAAGGGGTGCTTGAGGACGGTGTCGTCCGGCACGATCGGGTCCTCGCCCGCCACGGCGTCCTCGTCCACGACGAAACCGCCGCCGACCGAGTAGTACGTCTTCTCCAGGACCAGCGCGCCCTCGACGTCGTACGCGAAGATCGTCATGCCGTTGGCGTGGTACGGCAGCGCCTTGCGGCGGTGCAGGACCAGGTCGTCGTCGTAGGAGAAGGCGATCTCGTGCATGCCGAGCACATTGAGGCGCCCGGAGTCCTTGATGGCCTCCACCCGCTCGTCCGCGCTCTCGACGTCGACCGTGCGGGGCGAGTCGCCCTCCAGGCCGAGCAGCACCGCCTTCGGCGTGCCGTGCCCGTGGCCGGTCGCGCCGAGCGAGCCGTACAGCTCGGCCCGTATCCGCGTGGTGTGGGCGATGAGGCCCTCGTTCTTCAGGCGCGCCGCGAACATCCGGGCCGCCCGCATCGGGCCGACGGTGTGGGAGCTGGACGGGCCGATGCCGATCGAGAACAGGTCGAAGACCGAGATGGCCACGGAAGACTCCTTGTGGGGGTTGGTAGACGCCGTTGTCTGCCGGGTGGTGCAGAGGACAGCTGGCACAGCATGGGATGGGGCACCGCGCTCACTACCAGTGTGCGCGGTGCCCCGGGACTCCGTACGGAATGAAGCGAGAACTAAAGCGTACGAAACTACTTCAGGCCGGGGTACAGCGGGTGCTTGGCGGCCAGAGCGGACACCCGGGCGGCCAGGGCGTCCTTGTCGAAGTCCGGCTTCAGGGCCTCGGCGATGATGTCGGCGACCTCGCGGAAGTCGTCCTCGCCGAAGCCGCGGGTGGCGAGCGCCGGGGTGCCGATCCGCAGACCCGAGGTGACCATCGGCGGCCGCGGGTCGTTCGGGATGGCGTTCCGGTTGACCGTGATGCCGACCTCGTGGAGACGGTCCTCGGCCTGCTGGCCGTCGAGCTCGGAGTTGCGCAGGTCCACCAGGACCAGGTGCACATCGGTGCCGCCGGTCAGGACGTCGACGCCGACGGCCTTCACGTCGTCCTGGACCAGGCGCTCGGCCAGGATCCGGGCGCCGTCCAGGGTGCGCTGCTGGCGCTCCTTGAACTCCTCGGACGCGGCGACCTTGAAGGACACCGCCTTGGCCGCGATGACGTGCTCCAGGGGGCCGCCCTGCTGACCCGGGAAGACCGCCGAGTTGATCTTCTTGGCGAGCTCCTGCGTCGACAGGATGACACCGCCGCGCGGACCGCCGAGGGTCTTGTGCGTGGTGGTGGTCACGACGTGGGCGTGCGGCACCGGGTTGGGGTGCAGGCCCGCGGCGACCAGACCCGCGAAGTGGGCCATGTCGACCATCAGGTAGGCGCCGACCTCGTCCGCGATCCGGCGGAACGCGGCGAAGTCCAGCTGACGCGGGTAGGCGGACCAGCCGGCCACGATGAGCTGCGGCTTGGACTCCTTGGCCAGGCGCTCGACCTCGTTCATGTCGACCTCGCCGGTCTCGTCGACGTGGTACGGGACCACGTTGTAGAGCTTGCCGGAGAAGTTGATCTTCATGCCGTGGGTCAGGTGACCGCCGTGGGCCAGGTTAAGGCCCATGATCGTGTCGCCCGGCTTGAGCAGCGCGAACATCGCGGCCGCGTTCGCCTGGGCGCCCGAGTGGGGCTGCACGTTGGCGGCCTCGGCGCCGAAGAGCGCCTTGATGCGGTCGATCGCGATCTGCTCGACCACGTCGACGTGCTCACAGCCGCCGTAGTAGCGGCGGCCCGGGTAGCCCTCGGCGTACTTGTTGGTGAGGACCGAGCCCTGGGCCTCCATGACCGCGACCGGAGCGAAGTTCTCCGAGGCGATCATTTCGAGGGTGGACTGCTGACGGTGGAGCTCGGCGTCGACGGCGGCGGCGACGTCCGGGTCCAGCTCGTGGAGGGGCTGGTTCAGAAGCGACATCAGACGATCCCTGTGGTCTCTAGGTCAGCTGGCGAATTCGGTGTACTCGTCGGCGGAGAGCAGGTCGCCCGGCTCGTCCGTGACCTTCACCTTGAACAGCCAACCGCCCTCGAACGGGGCCGTGTTGACGAGCGACGGGTCGTCCACGACGTCCTGGTTGGCCTCGACGACCTCGCCGGTGACCGGGGAGTACAGGTCGCTGACCGACTTGGTGGACTCCAGCTCGCCGCAGGTCTCGCCCGCGGTCACCGTGTCACCCACCTCCGGGAGCTGTACGTACACGACGTCACCGAGCGCGTTGGCCGCGTGCTCCGTGATGCCGACCGTCGACACGCCGGCCTCGGCGTTCGACAGCCACTCGTGCTCCTTGCTGTAGCGCAGCTGCTGGGGGTTGCTCATGACCTGAATTCTCCTGTACGCGGGGGAGTGCTGCTGACGGGGTCTCGAAGAGTGTCTCGGACCGCGGGACGAGAAGGGGGACGCCGAAGGGAGGCGAGCGTCACTTCTGGCGCTTGTAGAAGGGCAGCGCGACGACCTCGTAGGCCTCGTGCGTGCCGCGGATGTCGATGCCGACCCCGGTGGTGCCGGGCGCGGCGTGCGCGGCGTCGACGTACGCCATGGCGATCGGCTTGCCCAGCGTCGGCGAGGGCGCGCCCGAGGTGACCTCGCCCACGACCTCGCCACCGGACACCACGGAGAACCCGGCGCGCGGCACCCGGCGGCCCTCGGCGATCAGGCCGACGAGCTTGCGCGGCGGGTTCGCGGCGGCCTTCTCGGCGGCGGCCTCCAGAGCCGTCCGGCCCACGAAGTCACCGTCCTTCTCGAACTTCACGACCCGGCCGAGCCCCGCGTCGAAGGGCGTCAGCGCGGTCGTCAGCTCGTGCCCGTACAGCGGCATGCCCGCCTCCAGGCGCAGCGTGTCGCGGCAGGACAGGCCGCACGGCACCAGGCCCGCGTCCTGACCGGCCTCGGTCAGCGCGCGCCACAGCTGCTCGGCGTGCTCGGGGGCGACGAACAGCTCGAAGCCGTCCTCGCCGGTGTAGCCGGTGCGGGCGATCAGCGCGGGCACGCCCGCGACGGTGCCGGGCAGACCCGCGTAGTACTTCAGGCCGTCCAGGTCGGCGTCCGTGACGGAGGCCAGGATGCCGGGGGACTCGGGGCCCTGCACGGCGATCAGCGCGTACGCGTCGCGGTCGTCGCGGACCTCGGCGTCGAAGCCGGCCGCGCGCTCGGTGATCGCGTCGAGCACGATGCCCGCGTTGCCCGCGTTGGCGACGACCATGTACTCGGTCTCACCCAGGCGGTAGACGATCAGGTCGTCGACGATCCCGCCGTCCTCCTGGCAGATCATCGTGTACCGGGCGCGGCCGAGGCCGATGGTGGCGATGTTGCCGACCAGCGCGTAGTTCAGCGCCTTCATGGCGTCGGGTCCGGTGACGGTGATCTCGCCCATGTGGGACAGGTCGAAGAGCCCGGCGCGGGTGCGTACGGCGGTGTGCTCGTCGCGCTCGCTCCCGTAGCGCAGCGGCATGTCCCAGCCCGCGAAGTCGGTCATCGTGGCGCCCAGCGAACGATGCAGGGCATCGAGGGAGGTGAGGCGGGGGGCGTTGCTCATGGATGGTGCTCCAAGGTCCCGGGGCATGACGGTCGACGACATCCTCCCCATCTGTCATCGGAACCTGAGAGGTTCACCGGCGCGCGTCGCGCGGCACGGCTTGCACCTTGGGTGGGACCGCCCGGCAGAGGACGGCCCGCTTTTCAGATCTGCCTCGTCCGCGCGGTACGGGGCCTGAGAGATTCAAGGGAGAACTTGCTCCTTCGGCGCCCCAGCGCACAGCTGCTGAGGACTCTCCCGCGCGGATTCGAACGGCCGGTATGCAGTTGGCGCGCACATCATTGCACGCATCCCGGAAGCGGCACATCGCCGGTGAGCTATTACCGGCTCTTTACACTTCCCCAGCAGCGGTTCAGGATCCGAACAGGGGGGAGTGCCATGACGGTTGACCACGAGAGGGGCCGGGTGCGGGAGGTCCCCGCGCCGGGAGGGGCGGGCCGGGCGGTGCCGGCGCCGCGCACACCGGAGGCGAACGAGGCGGTGACCGACGAGGCGGTACGCGATCTGCGCGGGCGCCCCGAGCGGAGCGTGCCGGAGCTCCTCTTCGACCCGGGCGACGTCGTGGTGGTGTCGGGCCTGCCCGGCAGCGGCAAGACGACGCTGATGCGGCGCGCCGTCACCGACCGCCGCATCGACTCCCAGGACACCCGGCTCGCCTGGCAGCGCCGACTGCCCGGCATCCCCTACGCCCTGTACCGTCCGCTCACCCGGACCGCCCACTTCGTCAGGACCTGGTGGGCGCTGCGCTCCGGCGACAGCCTCGTCGTCCACGACTGCGGCACCCAGGCCTGGGTGCGGCACTGGCTGGGCCGGGGCGCCCGGCGCCGTGGACGCGCGCTGCGCCTGATCGTGCTCGACGTGCCGGCCGACACCGCCCTCGCGGGTCAGGCGAGCCGGGGCCGCTGGGTCTCCCGGTACGCCTTCGCGCGCCACCGCGGCGCGGCCCGGCGCCTGATAGCGCAGGTGGAGGCGGGACGGCTGCCGACCGGCTGCGCGAGCGCCGTGCTGCTCGACCGAGACGCGGCTTCCGCGCTGCGCCGGATCGGCTTCGGGCAGTAGCCGCCCCACGACGCGCGCCGGATCCTCACCCGGCGCGCTTTCCCCGGGCCGCTCCCACGGCGTTAGGGTCGAGGGGCACGGCCGAGGCAAGCCGGCAGGCATCGGGGTCCGGGGGAGAAGGACGGCACATGAACTTTCCGGAGCAGGCGTTCGCGCATCCGCTCGGCGGCGGAGGCTGGCCGGGCAACGAGCTGGAAGAGGCCATGTCCGCGGCCGTCGGGCAGCCGAACGCGGGCCCCCGGCTCATAGAGGTCCTCGGCCGCAACGCGGTGTGGGTGCCGCTGCCGGCCGGCGGCAGTCAGCAGAGCACCGACCTCGACCTGCCCACCTTGGAGCTGGACGGCGCCCCCTATGTGCCCGTGTACAGCTCCGAGCAGCAGTTCCTCCAGTGCGTCGGCTCTCACATGTCCTTCGCCGTGGCGCCCGCCGTCGAGTTCGCCCGCGGGCTGCCGCCGCAGCTCGGCATCGTGGTCAACCCCGAGGGCGTGGTGGGCATGCCCCTGCCCCCGCCCGCCGTCGCCGAGCTGTGTCGTACCGGGCGTACCGCGCTCGACGGACCCGCGTCCGGTGCCCGGGTACGCCTCTTCGAGCCGGACTGGCAGGAGGACCCGGTGGACTTCCTGGCCGTCGCGGCCGAGGAGTTCGAGGCGATCGGCGTGGTACTCAGCGCCCGCCGCGCGCTCGCCTCCATCGAGGGCGAGTCGCCCACGCTCTTCATCGGCGTGGAGTTCTCCACCTGGGACGGAGCAGGACGCAACGCGCCCATGGAGGCCCTGGGCCGGGCGCTCGGCCGGGTGCCCGTCGACTGGCCCGTCAATCTGGTCCTGCTCGACGTGACCCAGGATCCGGTCGCCACCTGGATGCGCGAGCGGGTGCGGCCCTTCTACGCCCGGGCCCGGTAGGCGACGACCACCGACGACAGCGCGGCAGACGGGCGTGCCGGGCTCCCGCGTCCCAGACCGGATCCGCCGGACAGGCCCTAACCTGGTTTCATGACCCTTGCAACCCCGCAGCCGCACGCGTGTGCCCGGGGCTGCGGGGCGGCGCAGGCGTCGGCACGGCGGAACTAAGAGGGGCGGGACCCAGGGTGAGCGCGTCAGGCACCGCGGCGGCCGGGCAGGTCGAGCACATGCTGCGCCAGGTGACGCCCGGGCGCTACGACGTGTACGAGGCGCTGCTCCACGCGCTCGCCGACCCCGCGTCGGGCCGGCTCTGGATGCTGCTGTGGAACGGCAGGGCCGGCTCCCCGGACGCCCAGTACGGGAACATGGAGGTCGACGGGGTCTCCTACGCCCCCTGTGTGACCTCCGCGCAGGAGCTCGCCGCCAGCGGGTGGAACCGGGCGCACGAAGTGGCCGGCGCCCTCGACGTCGCCCGGGGCCTCTACCCCGACCACTACGGGATCTGGCTCAATCCGCACGCCCCCGGCGGCGGCGTCGGCATCCCCTGGACTGATCTGCGCCGGATCGCGACGGGCCTCGACCGGATGCCCGCGGGGCCGCTCAGGCTCTGTGAACCGACCGTGGAGCTCCCCCAGTTCTACGCCCTGCTCGCCCAGCACGCCCACCGCACCCCGGCGGTGCGTTCGCTGCGCCGTGCCTGGGTGCAGCCCGCGCTCGGCACGCCGTACCTCGCGATCGGGCTCGACCTGTACAGCACCGCCCCGCAGTCGGTGGACGCGGTGCGGGCGATGATGCGGCAGTCCGTCGCGGGGGTGCCGGACGGGCTCGCGGTCTCCACGGTCGCGATGTCGGACGAGTACGACCCCGTCGGCATGTGGCTGAAAGCCCACGCCCGGCCGTTCTACGACCGCGAGGCGCACGGCGGCCAGGCCCCCGGGGGACCCGGATACGGCTATCCGCCGGCCGCCCCCGGCACCTACTGAGACCGGCTCCCGCCGACGCCAACCGGGACGAATCCCGTCAACGCGCCCCGCACGTAAGGGGAATGTCCGTTGTGGTGGGGCGAAGACCGCAATAGGCCCGTGCGTCATATCTGCCCCAACTTCCCCATGTCCGCCCCTGGTTCAGCCGCGTCCGCATAACGGAAACCCTCTTTCCGCATCACGTTTGCGCATACATTCGCCGTCAGGTCTGGCGGGTGATCGCGAGGCCATTGAAGACTCCCGGCATGCAGGGCCGTTCGGGCCCGTGTGCGAGCAGCCCGACCCGCTGCCCGGTGTCGCCCCCGCTCGCACTGCTGATGGGAACGCGCCGCTACAGCGGCAAGCGCGGGCCGGTCACCGCCGGTTGAGAGGGGTCCTTGCCACGATGACGGCACCATTGCACGACACACCCGCCGACGCGGACCCGACCGCGGACATCAGTGTCACGCCCAGTGGTGAGACCAGAACGGTCGAGGGACGTTCGCTGGGACGTATCGCCTGGAACCGGCTGAAGAAGGACAAGCTCGCCCTCACCGGTGGCATCGTTGTCGTGTTCCTGGTCCTCGTCGCGATCTTCGCGCCGTTGATCGTCGACGCGTTCGGCCATCCTCCGGAGGAGTTCCACGAGGACCAGATCGACCCGCTGCTCTCCACTCCGGTGGGCAGCTGGGGCGGCATCAACTCGCACTTCCTGCTGGGAGTTGAGCCGGTCAACGGCCGCGACGTGTTCAGCCGCATCATCTACGGCGCGCGGATCTCGCTGCTCGTGGGCTTCCTCGCGGCGGTCTTCGCGGTGCTCGTCGGTACCGTCCTCGGCGTGGTCGCCGGGTACTTCGGCGGCTGGCTCGACGCCATCATCAGCCGAGTGATGGACATGCTGCTCTCCTTCCCGCAGCTGCTCTTCATCATCGCGCTGATCTCCGTGGTGCCCAACCAGCTCCTCGGTCTCACCGGCACCGGGGTGCGGCTGCTCGTGATGATCCTCGTCATCGGCTTCTTCGGATGGCCGTACGTCGGACGGATCGTGCGCGGCCAGACGCTCTCGCTGCGCGAGCGCGAATACGTGGAGGCGGCCCGCAGTCTGGGCGCGGGGCGCGGCTACATCCTCTTCAAGGAGCTGCTGCCCAACCTCATCGCGCCGGTCACCGTCTACATGACGCTGATGATCCCCACGAACATCCTCACCGAGGCGGCGCTCAGCTTCCTGGGCGTGGGCGTCAAGCCGCCCACCTCCTCCTGGGGACAGATGCTGTCGACGGCGATCTCGACCTATGAGTCCGACCCGATGTTCATGATCATCCCGGGTGCGGCGATCTTCATCACCGTGATGGCGTTCAACCTCTTCGGCGACGGCGTCCGCGACGCCTTCGACCCGAAGGGCTCCCGCTGATGCGGGACTTCACAGACTCCGGCCCGGCGCATCGCACGGGCCGTGACACACAAGACGCCCCCAACGGAGGAAGCCAGATCGTGACAACCCAAGGTTCATCGAGGCGAAAGACGGCCGCCGGCGCCGCCATCGTCGTTGCGGCTCTGCTCTCCACCGCGGCCTGCGGCGGAGGCGGCGACAGCGACAGCAAGGGCAGCAAGGCCCCCGGGTTCAACGCCGCCAACAGCAAGCTCGCCAACGCGTCGACGAAGAAGGGCGGGGAGCTCAAGTTCGTCGGCACGCAGGACGCCGACTCCTGGGACCCGCAGCGCGGTTACTACGGCTTCATGTGGGACTACGCGCGCTACTACACGCGCACGCTGATCTCCTACAAGCCCGCCCCGGGCAAGGAGAGCGAGACGCTCGTCCCGGACATCGCGACCGGTCTCGCGGACGTCTCGGCGGACAAGAAGACGTACACGTACCACCTGAAGGACGGCGTCAAGTGGGAGGACGGCAAGCCCGTCACCTCCAAGGACGTCAAGTACGGCATCGAGCGCATCTGGGCGCAGGACGTCATCTCCGGCGGCCCCGTGTACCTGAAGGACGTCCTCGACCCAACCGGTGAGTACAAGGGTCCCTACAAGGACACCGCCCCCGACAAGCTGGGCCTGAAGGCGATCGAGACGCCGGACGACAAGACCATCGTCTTCAAGCTGCCGGCGCCCAACGTCGACTTCCAGCAGATGCTGGCCATGCCCTCGGGCACCCCGGTCCGCCAGGACAAGGACACCCAGTCGAAGTACGGCCTCAAGCCGTTCTCGCTCGGCCCGTACAAGTGGGAGTCCTACTCCCCGAACAAGTCCATGGTGCTGGTCCGCAACGAGAACTGGGACCCGAAGACCGACGAGGTCCGCAAGGCTCTTCCGGACAAGATCAGCCTGACCCTGCTCAGCAGCGCCGACGACATGGACAGCCGTCTGATCAACGGTGACTACGACGTCGACCTGAACGGCACCGGCCTCAGCGTGGCCGGCCGCACCAAGGCGCTCCAGCAGCACAAGGGCAACGTCGACAACCCGGACACCGGCTACATCCGTTACGCGGTCTTCCCGCAGACGGTGGCCCCGTTCGACAACGAGCACTGCCGCAAGGCCGTCATCTACGCGGCCGACCACAAGTCGCTCCAGACCGCCCGCGGCGGCCCGCAGGCCGGTGGTGACATCGCCACCAACATGCTGCCGCCGATCATCAGCGGTTCGGACCCGAAGTTCGACCCGTACGGCGTGACCTCCAACGACGGCGCCCCGAACATCGCCAAGGCCAAGGAAGAGCTCGCCGCCTGCGGTCACGCGGACGGCTTCTCCACCACCATCGCGGTCCGCAACAACAAGCAGGTCGAGGTGGCCACCGCGCAGTCGATGCAGGCCGCGCTCGCCAAGGTCAACATCAAGGTCGACATCGACCAGTACGACGGCTCGCAGACGACCGGCATCATCGGCAACCCCGAGGTCGTCAAGAAGAAGAACTACGGAATCATCATCATGGGCTGGGGCCCGGACTTCGCGTCCGGCCAGGGCTTCCTGCTCCCGCTGGTGAACTCCAAGTTCATCCTGCCGAACGGCAACAACAACTACTCGATGCTGAAGGACCCGGCGATCGACAAGCTCTTCGAGGACGCCATCGCGGCGGCCACCCCCGAAGAGGCCGCCGGACTCTACAAGCAGATCAACCAGAAGGTGTCCGAGCACGCCGTCTACCTGCCGTTCGTCTTCGAGAAGAACGTCAAGTGGCGCAGCAGCCGGCTCACCAACGTCTACACGACGACCAACAACAACGGTTACTACGACTACGCCTCCCTCGGCGTCGAGAAGTGACCGTCGTCCAATCGCTCCGCCGGCGCACCCGCCGCTAGGCACGAAGGGCAGGTGAAGGCCGTCGTGTGACGGGTCGGGGGTACCGCAATCCGGTGCCCCCGACCCGCCGCCGGGCCGAGAGCAGTGCTCGCATATCTCATCAGGCGGTTCGCCGCCGCCATCGTCATGCTGCTGATCGTCATGCTCGTGACGTTCGGCATCTTCTTCCTGATCCCCAGGTGGACGGGTGTCGACCCGGCCACGATGTACGTCGGCAAGCAGTCCGACGCCGCTGCTCTCGAGGCGGTCCGCTCCAAGCTGGGTCTCGGCGACCCGATCTTCGTGCAGCTCTTCGACTTCGTGAAGGGCATCGTGGCCGGCCGCGACTACACCGGTGGCGGCTCGACGATCCACTGCGACGCCCCGTGCTTCGGCTACTCGTTCAAGAACGAGCAGGCGATCTGGCCGGTGCTCAAGGACCGCTTCCCGGTCACCCTGTCGCTGGTCATCGGCGCGGCCATCCTGTGGGTCGTCTTCGGTGTCCTGGCCGGCGTGGTCTCCGCCCTCAAGCGCGGTTCGCTGTGGGACCGGACGGCCATGACCGTGGCGCTCGCGGGCGTCTCGCTGCCCATCTACTTCACCGGCCTGCTCTCGCTGGCGATCTTCTCCTTCGGCCTTCACTGGATCGACGGCCAGTACGTGCCGTTCAGCGATTCACCAGGGGGCTGGTTCAGCGGCCTGATCCTGCCCTGGGTCACCCTGGCCTTCCTCCAGGCGGCGATGTACGCCCGCCTCACCCGGGCGACCATGCTCGAAGTGATGGGCGAGGACTACGTCAGGACCGCCCGGGCCAAGGGCCTGAGTGAATCCATCGTCATCGGCAAGCACGCCATGCGTTCCACGATGGCGCCGATCCTCACGGTGCTCGGCATGGACATCGGCGCCCTCATCGGC
The DNA here is from genome assembly GCF_003627815.1 of Streptomyces hundungensis. NCBI lineage: Bacteria > Bacillati > Actinomycetota > Actinomycetes > Kitasatosporales > Streptomycetaceae > Streptomyces > Streptomyces hundungensis. The sequence goes on along the minus strand of NZ_CP032698.1, from coordinate 2,705,562 downwards.
GGCGCGATCCTCACCGAGACGACCTACAGCATTCCGGGTCTCGGCCGGGCCGTGCTCCAGGCCATCAACGACCGTGACCTTCCGGTGATCCTCGGCGTCACGCTGATCACCTCGGCGGCGGTGATCTTCGCGAACCTCGTCGTGGACCTCCTGTACGCCGTGATCGACCCCCGAGTGAGGCTCGCATGACCGACCTGAACAAGACCGGCGCCGCGGTCGGCGAGCCGGTCGCGGGTGAGCGGCCCTCGGACGCCTTCCTGGACGTACGCGACCTGAAGGTGCACTTCCCCACCGACGACGGCCTGGTCAAGTCCGTCGACGGGCTCAGCTTCTCGCTGGAGAAGGGCAAGACCCTCGGCATCGTGGGCGAGTCCGGCTCCGGCAAGTCCGTCACCTCGATGGGCATCATGGGCCTGCACACGACCGGCCAGTACGGCAAGCGCAAGGCGCAGATCTCCGGTGAGATCTGGCTGAACGGCAAGGAGCTGCTCTCCGCCGACCCGGAGGAGGTGCGCAAGCTCCGCGGCCGCGACATGGCGATGATCTTCCAGGACCCGCTGTCCGCGCTGCACCCGTACTTCACCATCGGCAAGCAGATCGTCGAGGCGTACCGGGTCCACCACGACGTCGACAAGAAGGCCGCCCGCACCCGGGCGATCGAGATGCTCGACCGGGTCGGCATCCCGCAGCCCGACAAGCGCGTCGACTCCTACCCGCACGAGTTCTCGGGCGGTATGCGTCAGCGCGCGATGATCGCGATGTCGCTGGTCAACAACCCCGATCTGCTGATCGCGGACGAGCCGACGACCGCCCTGGACGTCACCGTCCAGGCGCAGATCCTGGACCTGATCCGGGACTTGCAGAAGGAGTTCGGCTCCGCGGTCATCATCATCACCCACGACCTGGGCGTCGTCGCCGAGCTCGCCGACGACATCCTGGTGATGTACGGCGGTCGCTGTGTCGAGCGCGGCCCCGCGGAGAAGGTCTTCTACGAGCCCCGCCACCCCTACACCTGGGGCCTGCTCGGCTCGATGCCGCGCATCGACCGCGAGGAGACCGAGCGCCTCATCCCGGTGAAGGGGTCCCCGCCGTCCCTGATCAACATCCCGTCCGGCTGCGCCTTCAACCCGCGCTGCCCGTACGCCGATGTGCCCAAGGACAACATCACCCGGACCGTGCGCCCCGAGCTGACCGACGGCGGGAGCGGCCACTGGGCCGCCTGCCACATGACGCCGGACGAGCGGGAGCGTATCTGGACCGAAGAGATTGCGCCCAAGCTGTGAGCGAGGACAAAGGCGTGACGGACAACGACGTGACGATTCCCGCCCAGAGCAAGGGTGCGGTCGTGACCAGGAGCGGGTCTTCCGGCGAGGTGGCTCCCGGCGAGGTCCTGCTCAAGGTCAGCGGACTTCAGAAGCACTTCCCGATCCGCAGCGGCCTGCTGAAGCGCCAGACCGGCTCGGTCAAGGCCGTCGACGGCCTCGACTTCGACGTGCGCTCCGGTGAGACGCTCGGCGTGGTCGGCGAGTCCGGCTGCGGCAAGTCGACCATGGGCCGGCTGATCACCCGGCTGCTCGAACCGACCGGTGGCACCGTCGAGTTCGAGGGGCGCGACATCACCCACCTCGGGGTGCGCGGTATGCGGCCGATGCGCCGCGACGTCCAGATGATCTTCCAGGACCCGTACTCCTCGCTCAACCCGCGGCACACCGTGGGCGGCATCATCTCGGCCCCCTTCAAGCTCCAGGGCGTCGAGCCCGAGGGCGGGGTCAAGAAGGAGGTGCAGCGCCTCCTGGAGGTCGTGGGGCTCAACCCCGAGCACTACAACCGCTATCCGCACGAGTTCTCCGGCGGCCAGCGCCAGCGCATCGGCATCGCCCGGGCGCTCGCGCTCAAGCCGAAGCTGGTCGTGGCGGACGAGCCGGTCTCGGCGCTCGACGTGTCGATCCAGGCGCAGGTGGTCAACCTCCTCGACGACCTCCAGCAGGAGCTCGGCCTGACCTATGTGATCATCGCGCACGACCTGTCGGTCATCCGGCACGTGTCGGACCGGATCGCGGTCATGTACCTCGGCAAGATCGTCGAGTTGGCCGACCGCAGGTCGCTTTACGCGGCGCCGATGCACCCGTACACCAAGGCGCTGATGTCGGCGGTGCCGGTGCCGGATCCCAAGCGGCGCGGCACGAAGAGCGAGCGGATCCTGCTCAAGGGCGACGTCCCCTCGCCGATCTCGCCGCCGAGCGGCTGCCGCTTCCACACCCGGTGCTGGAAGGCGACCGAGATCTGCACGACGCGGGAGCCGGTGCTCGTGGAGCTGAAGCCGGGCCAGCGGGTGGCCTGCCACCACCCGGAGAACGCGCCGGACCAGGCCCCGGGCGAGGCGGTCCTGCCGGAGGCCCGGGAGTCCATCGAGGTCGTCACGATCGGCGCGGCGGCATCTGAGGCGGTGGAGTCGGAGCCGGCAGCCGAGGCGGCGACCGAGCCCGAGGCGGCGACGGAGCCCGAGGCGGCGGCCAAGTCCGAACCGGCCGTGAAGTCGGAGCCCGCGGTGAAGCCGGACCCGGCGGCGAAGCCCTCGACGGGGGCCAAGGTCAAGGCCGAGGCCGCGGACGGCGAAGGCAAAGCCGGGGCGAGCGAGGCCGGGGTGAAGGATGCCCCTGCGAGCGAGGCCGGTTCCAGTGAGGCCGGGTCGGAAGGCACCGCTCAGGAGTCAACCGACAAGTAGGCCATGACAGTTCGGCAAAGTCATGTTCATGCCGAAGCGGGAGAGTGCAGAGTCTGCGTGTCCGTACCAACGGCATGCGTTCGAAGGGTAGACTCCTATGGCACTCTCCCGTCCGGCACGTCGCACCTCCCGCTGGCTCTCCCTCGCCACCGCGGTGGCCGCCGGGTTCACCATCGCCGCCGCGCCCGCCGCCTCACCCGGCGCCGCGGGCATCGGTGATCCGTACTTCCCCGACATGGGCAACGGAGGCTTCGATGCCCTCCATTACGACCTCGGGGTGAGCTACAACCCCGATTCGGGACGCCTGGACGGGCGTACCACGGTGACGGCCCGGGCCACCCAGAACCTCTCCCGCTTCGACCTCGACCTCCAGAAGCTGACCGTCGACTCGATACGGGTGAACGGCAAGCCCGCCGACTTCAACCGCAGCGGCGACGAGATCGTCATCACCCCGCGCCACCGGCTGCGCAAGGGCGAGGAGTTCGAGGTCACCGTCGTCTACGGGGGCGTGCCCCAGGCACTGAACGGACCCATCGTCTTCGGCTCCGACTACGGCTGGATGAAGACCAAGGACGGCGTCTTCGTGGCCTGCGAGCCCAACGCCGCCTCCACGTGGTTCCCCTCCAGCGACCACCCCTCCGACAAGGCGACGTACGACATCCGCATCGACGCGCCCAAGGGCCTCACCGGTGTCTCCAACGGCCGCCTGGTGGACTCGCACGACCGCGGCGGACGCTCGTACTTCCACTGGCGCGAGTCCAAGCCGATGGCGACCTATCTGGCCACCGCCTCCATAGGCAAGTTCGACGTGAAGACGGGCCGCACGCCCGGCGGCACCCCCATCTACGTCGCCATCGACCCGGTGCTCGCCAACCAGAACAAGGTCGACGTGTACGGGGTGACCGCCGAGGCCACCGACTACTGGTCCCAGGTCTTCGGCCCGTACCCCTTCGAAGTGACCGGCGCGGTCGTCGACGACATGCCGCAGGCCGGGTTCTCCCTGGAGACCCAGTCCAAGCCGAGCTATTCGGCCGTACGCTCCGAGTCGACCATCGTCCACGAGCTCGCCCACCAGTGGTTCGGCGACTCCGTCTCGGTCGCCCACTGGAACGACATCTGGCTCAACGAGGGCTTCGCGACGTACGCCCAGTGGCTGTGGGCCGAGCACCGGGGCACCAGGACCGCTCACGACTCCTTCCTCGCCGCCTACAACGCGATCCCGGCCGACGACGACTTCTGGAAGATCGAGGTGGCCGATCCCCAGCGCGACACGATGTTCGCCGACGCGGTCTACCGGCGGGGCGCGATGATGCTTCAGGAACTGCGCGAACACATCGGTGACCAGGCCTTCTTCAAGCTGCTGCCCGCCTGGACCAAGGCCCATCGCTACCACAACGCCGACACTGAGGACTTCGTCCGACTCGCCGAGAAGATCTCGGGCAAGTCGCTGGACGGGCTGTTCCAGAAGTGGATCCACGACACGGGCAAGCCCGCGCTCTGATCCACCGCGTGTCGAGGGGCGCCCCGCGATGAGTAAAAATGCGGGGTGCTCCACTCACTGTTCAGTCCCTCCGTCCAGCACGCGCTGGACCTCGTCGGGATCTTCGTCTTCGCGATCTCCGGCGCCCTGCTCGCCGTGCGCAAGAACTTCGACGTGTTCGGCATCGCGGTGCTCGCCGAGGTCACGGCGCTGGGCGGGGGGCTGTTCCGCGACCTCATCATCGGGGCGGTCCCCCCGGCCGCCTTCTCCGACCTCGGGTACTTCGTGACCCCGCTGCTCGCGACCGTGCTGGTCTTCTTCCTGCACCCCGAGGTCGAGCGCACCCAGACCGCGGTGAACGTCTTCGACGCGGCGGGGCTCGGACTGTTCTGCGTCACGGGCACGACCAAGGCGTACGACTACGGGCTCGGCCTCACCTCGTCGGCGGCGCTCGGCCTCGCGACGGCGGTGGGCGGTGGCGTACTGCGTGACGTCCTGGCCAACGAGGTTCCCTCGCTGCTGCGTTGGGACCGCGATCTGTACGCGGTGCCGGCGATCGTCGGCGCCACGATGATCGTGCTCTTCATCCGCTTCGACCTGCTGAACGCCGGGACCAGCGGGCTCGCCGTCGTCACCGCGTTCCTGCTGCGCATCGCCGCGCTGAAGTACCACTGGCGGGCGCCGCGCGCCTGGAACCGGCGCAGCTCGACGCTGGAGGAGGCGTGAGGTCGGCGGGGGAGGGGCGGGGGGAGAGCCGGGGGGAAGGCCGCCCCACAGGAAAAGCTACCGCTCAGTAATTTGTCGGTGTACGGTGCTGCGCATGGCACAGGCATCGTCACAGGTACTCCCCGCCACGATCGGGGACAGCGAGTTCGACCGCGACACCGCGGTCACCCTGCGGGAAGCGGGGGTCTATGACGCGGAGCTCTCGGCGGGCTGGACCATCATCCACGCCGTCAACGGCGGCTATCTGCTCGCCCTGCTCGGCCGGGCGCTCGGCGACGCGCTGCCGCACCCGGACCCGTTCACCGTCTCCGCGCACTACCTCACGCCGTCCGTGCCCGGGCCCGCGGTCATCCGCACCCAGGTCGTACGCGCCGGCCGCACCCTCTCCACCGGCCAGGCCTCGCTCTTCCAGTACGACGAGAGCGGCGCGGAGGTCGAACGCATCCGGGTGCTCGCCTCCTACGGGGACCTCGACGCGCTGACCGACGACGTCCGCACCACCGCCAAGCCCCCCGCGATCCCGCCGCTCTCGCACTGCATCGGCGCGACGGACGCCCCCGACGGCAGCCGCCCGCCGATCCCCGGCAGCTCCGCCATCACCGACCGCCTGATGCTCAAGCTCGACCCGACGACGCTCGGGTGGGCCGTGGGCGCGCCGTCCGGCAAGGGCGAGATGCGGGCCTGGTTCGGGCTCGCGGACGGGCGCGACGCGGACCCCTTCTCGCTGCTGCTCACCGTCGACGCGCTGCCGCCGACCTCCTTCGAGCTCGGCCTCAAGGGCTGGACCCCCACCGTCGAACTGACCACCCACATCCGCTGCCGCCCGGCACCGGGCCCCCTGCGGGTGTCCATCACCACGCGGAACCTGGCGGGTGGCTTCCTGGAGGAGGACGCGGAGGTCTGGGACACGGCGGACCGCCTGGTCGCCCAGTCACGCCAGTTGGCGCGGGCGCCGCGGGGGTAGGGGGTCGGGGGTTCGCCCACCCGCCCGCCCGTAAGCGCGGGGTCGGCGGGTTCGGCTCCCTGGGGCCGCGCCCCAGACCCCGGATGCTTTCCCACCCGCCCGCCCGTGACGGGGGTTGGATGGCGCGACTCCCTGGGGCTGCGCCCCAAACCCCCTGCGGGGACTCCGTCCCCTGCGCCCACCGGCTCAACTCCCCGACGGAGCAAGCGAATTCAGCCCCTCCGGCGTTTGAGGAGCGGGGGTCTGGGGGCGGTGCCCCCAGAATGTCGGCTGGTCTGAGCCGACCGCCGGGCTCGCCCCCGGAGGGTTTCGGGGAGGGGTGGGTGGGGGAATCCAGGGGGTCCGGGGTGCAGCCCCGGGAGGGGGCCGGTTCCGCGAGGGGTCAGTCCGGCGGGGCCGCGCCGGCGGGCCAGGCCGGCCAGCCCCCCGTGGCGGGGCGTGGCCCGGGCAGCCAAGGAGCCTGGGGGCCGGAGGCGCGTCAGGGCTCCGGCTGGTCCAGCCAGTGTCGGCGGCCCAGCGTCACGAGCCGCAGCCGGGCCCGCGCGGTCGCGAGGACCGGCCCCTCATCGCCCTCGAGCAGCGCGGACGCCGTCATCACCATGTGGTCGACGTACATCCCGCCCAGCATCCGCAGATCCGCCGACGACCACCCCACCGACTCCGGATCCGCACCGAGCGCCTCCGCCACCTCGTCCGCGAAGCGCCGCAGTTGCACCCCGATCGCCTCCCGGACGGGCGCCACCCCGCCGTGCCGTTCGCGGGCGATGAAGCGGACGTGCGAGGGGTAGGCGAGTACGTGGGCGGCGATCAACTCGACCGCCCGGTCGATGCGTTCGTCGCTCGCCCCGGTGGTGACGATCGCCGCCCGGATCGTCTCGTGGAGCGAGCCGAGCGCCTGCTCGACCAGGGCGACCCCCAGGTCGGCGGTGTCCTTGAAGTGCCGGTAGAACGCGGCCGGAGCCACCCCCACGGCGCGGGTGACCTCCCGGAGCCCGAGGCTGCTCAGGCTCTGGTGCTCCAGGAGCTGGAGCGCCGAGTCCATGAGGGCCTGTCGCGTCTTCTGCTTCTGGGCCTGCCGGATTCCGAGAGTGTGGCTCATTCCACTCAGTAAACATGTGTTCGCCGAAGTTGGGAAGACTAGACTCATCAGTCAGTGAACAGTTGTACTCCGAAGCTCGGTTGGCCGTTCGGTCAGCAGGGCGAGGAGGGCCGACTGTTCCGGCCGGCCCAACGGACAGAAAGGGATCCCATGCTTTTCCTCGTCGCCGCCCTCCTCCTGCTGGGGGTCGTGCTGGGCTCAGCGGCGCACCTCCCGCTCCCGGTCACCCTGGCCGTCGCCGGTGTCATCGGCGTCTGGCTGCTCGTCTTCGCCGCTCGCGAACGCCTCTCGCACCGGAAGGGCTGACCATGGAACTCGCAACGATCCGCCGCCGCACCCTCCCCCGAGCTCTTAAGGAACAGGGGGGACCCCCACCCCGTGACGCCGACGGGATGGCCGTCGCGGCCTTCGTCCTCGGCCTGCTCGGGCTGCTCGTCATGAACGTCATCCTCGGCCCGATCGCCATCGTCCTGTCCTCGCTCTCCCTGCTGTACGGCACCAAGCGCCGCGGCCGGGCGCTGCTCGGACTGGGCCTCGGCGTGGCCGACCTCGCGGTCCTCGCGGTCCTCGCCATGGCCGACCACACCGTCTCCTGGGGACTCAACGGCTGAGCCCCCGCCGGTCCTGGCCGGAACTGCGGCACGGCCCGCCCGGTACGGCTCGTAGAATCGGGCCCACCATGGCTTACCTCGACCACGCCGCGACCACTCCGATGCTTCCGGAGGCGGTCCAGGCGATGACCGCCCAGCTGACCGCCACCGGCAACGCGTCCTCGCTGCACGCCGCCGGCCGGCGGGCCCGCCGCACCGCCGAGGAGGCCCGCGAGGAACTCGCCGAGTCGCTCGGCGCCCGCCCCAGCGAGGTCGTCTTCACGGCCGGCGGCACCGAGGCCGACAACCTCGCCGTGAAGGGCCTGTACTGGGCCCGCCGGGACGCCGACCCGCGCCGCGTGCGCGTCCTTGCCAGCCCGGTCGAGCACCACGCCGTGCTCGACGCGGTGCACTGGCTCGCCGAACACGAGGGCGCCACCGTCGAGTACCTGCCCGTGGACGCCTACGGTCGGGTGCACGCCGAAGTCCTGCGCGAGGCCATCGCGCGCAACCCCGACGATGTGGCCCTGGCCACCGTCATGTGGGCCAACAACGAGATCGGCACCGTCATGCCGGTGGCCGAACTCGCCGCGGTGGCGCGGGAGTTCGAGGTGCCGCTGCACGCCGATGCCGTCCAGGCCTACGGTCAGCTGGAGGTGGACTTCGCCGCGTCCGGGCTCGCCGCCATGACCGTCTCCGGGCACAAGGTCGGCGGCCCGTACGGCATCGGCGCCCTGCTGCTCGGCCGCGAGTACACCCCCGTGCCCGTGCTGCACGGCGGCGGCCAGGAGCGGCACGTACGCTCCGGCACCCTGGACGTGCCCGCCATCGCCGCGTTCGCGGTCGCAGGCCGGCTCGCCGCCGAACGGCGCGGCGCGTTCGCCCGGGACATCGGCGGGCTGCGCGACCGGCTGGTGGAGGCCGTGCGCGAGGCCGTGCCCGACGCGATCCTCGGCGGTGACCCGAGCCCCGCCGGCCGGCTGCCCGCCAACGCCCACTTCAGCTTCCCCGGCTGCGAGGGCGACTCCCTCCTGCTGCTGCTCGACGCCCAGGGCATCGCCTGCTCCACCGGCTCCGCCTGCACCGCGGGCGTCGCCCAGCCCAGCCATGTGCTGCTCGCCACCGGCACCCATCCCGACCTGGCCCGCGGCACCCTGCGCTTCTCGCTCGGCCACACCTCCACTGAGGCGGACGTCGACGCGGTCGCCGAAGCCATCGGCCCCGCCGTCGAGCGGGCGCGCACGGCGGGCCTCGTCTGAAGCCGCCGGGGCGCCCGCCCGGCCCGGCTCAGGCCCGGCCGGCCGTCCCGACCAGCGCGATGTAGCGCGCCCAGTCCCAGTGCGGGCCGGGGTCGGTGTGATCGGTGCCCGGCACTTCCACATGGCCGACGATGTGCGTGCGGTCCACGGGTATTCGATAGCGCGCGCAGATCGCCGCGGTCAGCCGCGCCGACGAGGCGTACATGGCGTCCGTGAAGGACGCGGCCTCCTCGACGAAGCCCTCGTGCTCTATGCCGACGCTGCGCTCGTTGTACTTGCGGTTGCCCGAGTGGAAGGCCACGTCCAACTCCCGCACCGTCTGCGCTATGTGGCCGTCCTTGCGCACCACGTAATGGGCGGCGGCCCGGTGGCCCGGGTCCTGGAACGCCTTCAGGGCGCTGGTGAAACCGCCCTGCACCACGTGGATCACCACCCGGTCCACCGCGTAGTCGTCCGGTCGGTCGGCCATCCGCCAGTTCGCCGGATCGGCCGCGACCCACTGCGCTCCCGCATAGTCCAGCTCTCCGGCCTTGCGCGGCTTGTGCGGCCGGGCGAGCGGTCTGTTCAGATATCCGATCGTGCCGAGCGTCACCACCGCGCCCCCGATCAGCAGCCCCCTGCGGCTGGTCGCCATACGCCCCGTCCCCGTCGCTCCCCGTACCACTTCCCCGTGCGGTTTCCCCCACCGCTTTCCCCGCGAGGCCCGCGCCGTACCCGGTGGCCGGGACATCCCGGATCGAACCCCTCTGAGATCCACAACGGATACTCCCGCGCCCCGGGTTCCCGATCCCACGTACCCTTACGAGTGCTATGACTCAGACTTCGCCGCAGCCCTCGCCGATGACCTCCCCCCGCCCCCTGCGCGTCCTCGCCGCCATGTCCGGCGGGGTGGACTCCGCGGTCGCCGCCGCGCGGGCCGCCGAGGCGGGACACGACGTCACCGGTGTGCATCTGGCGCTCTCCGCCAACCCGCAGTCCTTCCGCACCGGGGCCCGTGGCTGCTGCACCATCGAGGACTCCCGCGACGCCCGCCGCGCCGCGGACGTCATCGGCATCCCCTTCTACGTCTGGGACCTGGCGGAGCGCTTCCGCGAGGACGTCGTCGAGGACTTCATCGCCGAGTATGAGGCGGGCCGCACGCCCAACCCGTGCCTGCGCTGCAACGAGAAGATCAAGTTCGCGGCGCTGCTCGACAAGGCCCTCGCGCTCGGCTTCGACGCCGTGTGCACCGGCCACTACGCGACCGTCGTCCTCAACGCGGACGGCACCCGCGAGCTGCACCGCGCCAGCGACATGGCCAAGGACCAGTCGTACGTCCTCGGCGTGCTCGACGAGCGCCAGCTCGCCCACGCGATGTTCCCGCTCGGCGACACCCTCACCACCAAGGACGAGATCCGCGCCGAGGCCGAGCGCCGGGGCCTCGCGGTCGCCAAGAAGCCCGACAGCCACGACATCTGCTTCATCGCCGACGGCGACACCCAGGGCTTCCTCGCGGACCGCCTGGGCAAGGCCGAGGGCGACATCGTCGACGAGTCCGGCACGAAGATCGGCAGCCACGAGGGGGCCTTCGGCTTCACCATCGGCCAGCGCAAGGGCCTGCGCATCGGCCACCCGGCCGCCGACGGCAAGCCCCGCTACGTCCTGGACATCTCCCCGGTGAACAACACCGTCACCGTCGGCCCCGTCGAGGCGCTCGACGTCACCGCCCTCGGCGCGATCAAGCCCCGCTGGTGCGGCACCGCCCCGGCCGGCCCCGGTACGTACACCGCACAGCTGCGCGCCCACGGCGGCGAGACCGAGGTGACGGCGGAACTGGTCGACGGCGTCCTCAACGTGACCTTCGCCGAGCCGGTCCGGGGCGTCGCCCCCGGCCAGGCGATCGTCCTGTACGACGGCACCCGCGTGGTGGGCTCCGCGACGATCGCGACGACCGAGCGGGCCGCCGCGAACGTCTGAGCCGTCGGCCCGGCTAGCCGACCCGGAGCACGATCTTGCCCCGGGTGCGGCCGCGCTCGCCGTACTCGTGGGCCTTCGCGGCGTCGGACAGGGCGAAGACCGAGTCGATCTCGGCGCGCAGCTTCCCCTCCTCGACCAGGGTCGCGACCGTCCGCATGCCCACCTGGTCCGGCTCCACCAGGGTGAAGCCCGCCCGGACGCCCAGGGCGGCCGCCTCCGTGCGCAGCGCGTCCTCGTCCGGGGACGAGATCGAGACCAGGGTGCCGCCCCGACGCAGCACCTTCAGGGAGCGGCTGCCGTACTCGCCGCCGATGGGGTCGAGGACGACGTCGACGTCCCGCACCGCCTCGGTGAAGTCCACCGCCGTGTAGTCGATCAGCTCGTCCGCGCCGAGCCCGCGCAGGAAGTCGTGCTTGCCGGCGCGGGCCGTGCCGATGACGTACGCGCCGTGCGCCTTGGCGATCTGCACCGCGAGGTGGCCGACGCCGCCCGCCGCGGCGTGGATCAACACCCGCTGCCCTGCGGTCAGTCGGGCCGTCTCGATGAGCGCCTGGTACGCGGTGAGCGAGGCCAGCGGCAGGGCCGCCGCCTGGACGTGGTCGATCCCGGCGGGCTTGCGGACGAAGTGCCGCGCGGGGGCGGCGACGTACTCGGCGTACGCGCCCGCCTGGTGCGGGAAGAGCGGCATGCCGAAGACCTCGTCGCCGACCTCGTACAGGGTGACGCCGAGCCCCACCGCCTCGACCGTGCCGGACACGTCGAAGCCGAGGATCGGCGGCGTGGTCTCCCGCCCGAACGGGCCGTGCTCGCGGATCTTCCAGTCCGCAGGGTTGACGCCGGCGGCGTGCACACGCACCAGGATCTCGGTGGGGCCCGGCTCGGGGCGCTCGGCCTGGATCTCGGTGAGCACCTCGGGGCCGCCGAGGCGCGGGGAGCTGATGGCACGCATGGTCTGGGACATGTCTGATCCTTCGAGGGGTGTTGTCGCTGGTGGGTGCCACCAACAGAGACCAGGCTGCACCCGGGCCGCCCCGCGCGGTGCTGGCCGTTTGGCCATGATGTGACAGAATCTGGCCATGGCCGCACCACAGGAACAGGAACTCCACCGGGTGGCGGTGCTCGCCCTCGAAGGGGTGGTCTCCTTCGAGCTGGGCATCCCCTCCCGGATCTTCGACAGCGCCCGCGGGCCGGGCGGCGAGCCCCTCTACGAGGTGACCGTCTGCACCGTCGACGGGGGACCGGTGCGCACCGAGGCCGGATTCTCGGTCACGGTCGACCACGGGCCCGAGGCGCTCGCCGCCGCCGACACCGTGGTGATCCCGCCGACCCACGACCTCGGCGCGATGGCCGCGGGGGGCCCGCTGCCCGAGCCGCTGGCCCGCGCCTTCGACCGGATCCGGCCCGGCACCCGCATGGTCTCGATCTGCACGGCGTCCTATGTGCTCGCCGCCGCCGGGCTGCTCGACGGACGGCCCGCCACCACCCACTGGTGCGACGCCACCGCCTTCGCGCGCACCTTCCCGCGGGTCGACGTCGACCCGGGCGTCCTGTTCGTCGACGACGGCGACGTGCTGACCTCGGCGGGCGCCGCCGCCGGCATCGACCTGTGCCTGCACCTGGTACGCCGCGACCACGGCAGCGCCGTCGCCAACCAGTCCGCCCGGCACTGCGTCGTCCCGCCGCACCGCGACGGCGGCCAGGCCCAGTACATCGAACGCCCGGTCCCCGAACCGACCCTGGCCAGCACCGCCGCCACCCGCGCCTGGGCCCTGGAGCGCCTCCAGGAGCCGCTCTCGCTCGGCGAGATGGCCACGCACGCCCGGATGAGCCTGCGCACCTTCACGCGCCGCTTCCGCGAGGAGGCGGGCATGACCCCGGGCAGCTGGCTCACCTCCCAGCGCCTCGAACTGGCCCGCCAGCTCCTGGAGTCCAGCGACCTGCCGGTGGACCTGGTGGCCCACCGGGCGGGCTTCGGCACGGCCAACTCGCTGCGCCAGCACATGCGTTCCGTCCTGGGCGTCTCGCCGGTCGCCTACCGGCGCACCTTCCAGGTCGGCGCGCGGAGCTGAACGGGACGCGCCCTAGTCGGTGACGGTCTCCACGTCGTAGAAGCAGAGGTGGTCCTTGATCTCGGCCACGTCCGGCTTCGGGTCGGGGTAGTACCAGACGAGGTCCGGCGCGTCGGGCAGCGACCAGTAGGAGGCCGTGCCCTTGAACGGGCAGTAGGAGTGGGTGTCCGACGGTGTCAAGAGGTCCGTGCGGACGTCCTCGGGCGGAAGGTAGTAGCGGACCGGGAGGCCCGTCTCGCGCAGCAGCAGCGGACGCCTGCTCTCGGCGAGCACCCGCCCGTCCCGAACGACCCGCACGTGCTCGCTGCCCCGCTCGATGGTGATGCGATGTCCTGTCGTCATGTGAGGTGCAGCACCCGCGGGGCCACGCTTCTTCCCTCGGAGCCCGGCGGGCCCCTCTTCTTCCCTCGTAGGGTGGTCGCATGAACATCTGCGTCTTCCTCTCCGCGGCCGACCTCGACGAGCGCTACACGGGCCCGGCCCGGGAGTTCGCCGAACTCCTCGGCAAGGGCGGCCACACCCTGGTGTGGGGCGGCTCCGAGAGCGGCCTCATGAAGGTCGTCGCCGACGGGGTGCAGCGGGCGGGCGGCAGGCTCGTCGGGGTCTCCGTCGACTTCCTGGCGGCCAAGGCCCGCGAGAACGCCGACGAGATGGTCGTCGCCAAGGACCTCGCCGAGCGCAAGGCGCTCCTGCTCGCCAAGTCGGACGCCGTCGTGATCATGGTGGGGGGCACCGGAACCCTGGACGAGGCCACCGAGATCCTGGAGCTGAAGAAGCACGGAAGGACCACCAAGCCGGTCGTCCTGCTGAACACCGCCGGCTTCTACGACGGCCTCAAGCAGCAGTTCCGCCGCATGGAGGACGAGGGCTTCCTGCCCGTGCCCCTCACCGACCTGGTCTTCTTCGCCGAGGACGGCGTCGCCGCCCTCGCCTACCTGGAGGAATCCCTCGGGATCCAGTAAGGCGACCTCGGCGACGCGAGGAGTGCGAGCATGGCGGGTATGGCTACTCATCTGATCACCGGTGCCGGCTCCGGCATCGGCGCGGCCGTCGCCCGCCGACTGCACGAGCGCGGCGACGAGCTCATCCTGCTCGCCCGCGACGCCGGACGCGCCAAGGAGTTCGCCGCCCGCTACCCGGGCGCCCGCACCCTCGTCGGCGACCTCAGCGACCCCGACCGCCTCTCCTGGGCCTTCGACAAGCAGTCGATGCCGGGTGAGCTCGACACGCTGCTGCACATCGCGGGCATCGTCGACCTCGGCCCCGTCGGGGATCTGCGCCCCAAGACCTGGCACCAGCAGCTCAACGTCAACCTCATCGCCCCCGCCGAGATCACCCGCCACGTACTGCCCCAACTGCGCGCCTCGCGCGGGCACGTGGTGTTCGTGAACTCCGGCGCCGGGCTCGCCGCCCACGCCGAGTGGGGCGCGTACGCCGCCTCCAAGCACGGCCTCAAGGCGCTCGCCGACTCGCTGCGCGCCGAGGAGCACGCCAACGGCGTCCGCGTGACCTCGGTCTACCCGGGCCGTACCGCGAGCCCCATGCAGGCCAAGGTGCACTCGCAGGAGGGCAAGGAGTACGACCCGTCGAAGTTCATCGACCCCGAGTCGGTGGCCACCACCATCGTCATGGCCATCGACCTGCCGGCCGACGCCGAGGTCAACGACCTCACGGTGCGCCCCGGCAAGTAGCCCGCGCGGGTCCGTGCGCACGGTTGCGTAGGCTTCCGGCGTGAGTGAACAGAGCAATTTCCCCTGGGGGCCCGCCACCGGCGTCGGTTCGATGCCGGGCGGCGATGCCCGGGAGACCGCCAAGACCGTCACCGGATCGCTGATCGGCGCCGAAGGGGCGGGCGGCGACTTCCCCCACCTCGCGGAACTGCCCGCGCGCGGCCCCGGCGCCGACATGATCGGACGCACCATCGGGCTCCTCGTCGAGATGTACGGCCATGTCGAACCCAGCGGCTGGCGGGTCGGCGACCGGCCCGGCCGCGACACCCGGCGGGCCCGCTCCTGGCTCGGCGAGGACCTCGACGCGCTGGAGGAGTTCACCCAGGAGTACACCGGCCCGCTCAAGGTGCAGGCCGTCGGGCCCTGGACGCTGGCCGCCGCCCTGGAACTCAAGAACGGCGAGCTCTCGCTCGGCGACCCCGGTGCCCGTCGCGACCTCGCCGGATCGCTCGCCGAGGGCCTGCGCGACCACCTCGCGGAGGTACGCCGCCGCGTCCCCGGCGCCCAGCTCGTGCTCCAGCTCGACGAGCCCTCCCTCACCTCCGTCCTGCGCGGGCAGATCCGTACCGCCAGCGGTTACCGCACCCACCGGGCCGTCGACCGGCAGGCCGTGGAGGCCGCGCTGCGCGAGGTGTTCGCCGTGCACGACGGCCCCGTGATCGTCCACTCGTGCGCCCCGGACGTCCCCTTCGCCCTGCTGCGGCGGGCCGGCGCGGCCGGGGTGTCGTTCGATTTCTCCCTGCTCACCGAGCGTGACGACGAGCAGATCGGCGAAGCCGCCGAGAGCGGCCTCAAGCTCTTCGCCGGAGTGGTGCCCCCCACCGACGGCCCATTGTCAGACCCGGCCGGTAGCGTCATGGGAGTCAGGACGCTGTGGCGCAGGCTGGGGCTGAATCCGGGGACTCTCGGCGAGTCCGTCGTGATCACCCCCACATGCGGCATGGCGGGCGCGTCCCCGGCCCACGCCCGGGCCGCGCTCGCCCACTGCGTCCGGGCGGCGAGATCGCTCGCGGACAACCCTGAGTGACGGGGACAACGGGAAACGGGAGGACATGACGGTGGCTGGCGAACAGAACGCAGCGGTGCCGACGGAGGCACGGGAGAAGCACGCGCTCCTCGCCGAGCAGATCGAGGAGCACCGCTTCCGGTACTACGTCCGGGACCAACCGGTCATCAGCGACGGCGACTTCGACAAGCTGCTCCGCTCCCTCGAGGCCCTGGAGGAGGAGCACCCCGAGCTCCGCACGCCCGACTCGCCGACCCAGAAGGTGGCGGGTGCCTACGAGACGGACTTCGCCTCGGTCGAGCACCGCGAGCGGATGCTGTCCCTGGACAACGCCTTCGACGACGAGGAACTGGCCGCCTGGTCCGAGCGCATCGCCAAGGACGTCGGCACCGGCTCCTACCACTACCTGTGCGAGCTGAAGGTCGACGGCCTCGCGGTGAACCTGACGTACGAGAACGGCAGGCTGACCCGCGCCGCCACCCGCGGCGACGGCCGCACCGGCGAGGACATCACGCCCAACGTGCGGACCATCGCCGACATCCCGGCCCGCCTCAAGGGCGACCGCATCCCCGAACTCGTCGAGATCCGCGGCGAGGTCTACTTCCCGATGGAGGCCTTCCAGGGCCTCAACGCCCGCCTGGTGGAGGCCGGCGACAAGCCGTTCGCCAACCCGCGCAACGCGGCCGCCGGATCACTGCGCCAAAAGGACCCCAAGGTCACCGCCACCCGGCCGCTGCACATGGTGGTGCATGGCATCGGCGCCCGCCGGGGCTTCGACATCGACCGCCTCTCCCAGGCGTACGACCTGCTGCGCGAGTGGGGCCTGCCCACCGCCCAGCACAACAAGGTCGTCAACTCCCTCGAAGAAGTACGGCAGTTCATCGCCTACATGGGCGAGAACCGGCACTCGGTGGTGGAGCACGAGATCGACGGCGTCGTCGTCAAGCTCGACGAGATCCCCCTCCAGGGCCGCCTCGGCTCCACCGCGCGCGCCCCCCGCTGGGCCATCGCCTGGAAGTACGCGCCCGAAGAGGTCAACACCAAGCTCATCAACATCCGCGTCGGCGTGGGCCGCACCGGCCGTGTCACCCCCTACGCCCAGGTCGAGCCGGTCACCGTGGCCGGCTCCGAGGTCGAGTTCGCCACCCTCCACAACCAGGACGTGGTCAAGGCCAAGGGCGTCCTCATCGGCGACACCGTGGTGCTGCGCAAGGCCGGAGACGTCATCCCCGAGATCCTCGGCCCCGTCGCCGACCTGCGGGACGGCAGCGAGTACCCCTTCGAGATGCCCACCGAGTGCCCGGAGTGCGGCACCGGACTGCGTCCGATGAAGGAGGGCGACATCGACCTGCGCTGCCCCAACGCACAGTCCTGCCCAGCCCAATTGAGGGAGCGCCTCTTCTACCTGGCGGGCCGCAAGAGCCTCGACATCGAGAACTTCGGGTACGTCGCGGCCGCCGCGCTCACCAAACCCCTCGAACCGGCCACCCCGCCGCTGCGCGACGAGGGCGACCTCTTCGACCTGACGATGGATCAGCTCCTGCCGATCCGGGCGTACGTCCTGGATCAGGACAGCGGACTGCCCAAGCGCGACCCCAAGACCGGCGAGGAGAAGACCGCCCTCGTCTTCGCCAACATGAACGGCGAACCGCGCAAGAACGCCGTCTCCATGCTGGAGAACATCGCGGCCGCCAAGGAGCGCCCGCTGGCCCGCATCCTCACCGGTCTCTCCATCCGCCACGTCGGCCCGGTCGCCGCCGTGGCACTGGCCCGCGAATTCCGCTCCATCGACCGCATCCAGCAGGCAGGCGAGGAGGAACTCGCCGCGGTCGAGGGCGTGGGCGCCATCATCGCGGCCTCCCTCAAGCAGTGGTTCGCCGAGGAGTGGCACCAGGAGATCCTGCGCAAGTGGAAGGCCGCGGGCGTACGCATGGAGGACGAGAGCACCAGCGAGGACGAGGGGCCCCGCCCGTTGGAGGGCCTCACCGTCGTCGTGACCGGAACTCTTGAGCGGCACACCAGAGATGGCGCGAAAGAGGCGTTGCAGAGCCGCGGAGCCAAGGTCACCGGCTCCGTCTCCAAGAAGACGTCGTTCGTCGTCGTCGGCGACAGCCCCGGATCCAAGTACGACAAGGCGATGCAGCTGAAGGTTCCGGTTCTGGACGAGGACGGCTTCGCCGTTCTGCTCGAGCACGGGCCCGAAGCGGCGAGAGAAGCTGCGATGCCCACCGCCCCAGAGGGGGAATGAGACTCAAACAAGGGTAGTAACAGGGGGCCTGGAGGCTGCGCGGAGTCACCCGTTCGGCGCATAGCAGACCGATGCGGGTGCCTGGGTCGCATTCGGGCAAGAGCTGTAGACCGCTGCCCGACAGTGCCCTTCGCGGCCTACTGTTGAGATGTGCGCCTGTCGTGCACGGCTGTTGACCCCTGATGTGGAGCGCTTGGGGTGGCACACCAGTCGTAGTGGCATGACATGGGAGCCATCGTGTGCACGGGCACCGCCGGCTGTGAGAGGGACGGGAATGAAACCGACCGAGAGCACCGCCCCGGCCGTGAGGCTGCGCGGGTTCACGGGCTTTTCGTCCAGGCTGACGGCCGTCGTCACCGGCCTCGCGGGCGTGGTCCTCGCCACCGGCTTCTACCGCGCCGTCCAAGAGGGCGACGCCGTGTTCCCGAGCGGGACCACGGGCTGGTCGCTCGCCGTCCTCACCGGCATCATCGTCGGCCACCTCGTCGCGCTCGGCCGTGACCGCTGGTGGGGCGGCACCGGCTCCGGCGCCGCCCTCACCCTCGCCGTACTGCTCCTGTACGGCTGGCTGCCGGCCGCGCTCATCAGCCTCGCCGTGGTGGTCCTGGTCGGCGCCGCACGCCGCAACCGCTGGCGCCAGGGCGTCCTGCACGGAGCCGTGGACGTCCTCGGCATAGCCGCCGCGAGCCTGGTCCTGGCCGCGTTCGACGTCGTCCCCGGGGTGGCCCACCCGTGGTGGCCCACCCGGTGGAGCATCGCCACCGTCCCCGAAATCGTCCTCGCCGCCGGCACCTATCTGCTCATCACCAGGATCCTGCTCTGGTACGCGCTCGCGCCCCGCGGCGGACTGCCCACCGTGGCCCGCACGGCGCTGCTCAGACAGGGTCTCGTGGCGGTCGCGCTGCTCGGCATCGCCCCGCTGATCTGCGTCGTCGCCATGTCGGTGCCCATCGTGCTGCCGCTGTTCGCGGTGCCGCTCGTCGCCCTCGACTCGACGCTGTGGATAGCCCGCGCCCGCGCCGAGGAACAACTGCGCGACCCGCTCACCGGGCTCCCCAACCGCCAATGGCTCCTGGAGCGCACCTGGTCGGCCCTGGAAGAGGCGGAGAACACCGGCACCCGCTCCGCCCTCGTCCTCATCGACCTGGACCGCTTCCGTTCGGTGAACGACACCCTCGGCCACCTCGCCGGCGACCGCCTCCTCCTCCAGATAGCCGAACGGCTGCGGACCGCTCTGCCGCGCGGCGCGGAGGCGGCCAGGCTCGGCGGTGACGAGTTCGCCGTGCTGCTGCCCGTCTGCTCCTCCGCGACCAGCGCCATGCGCACCGCCCGCGCCCTGGTCGCCGAGTTGTCCTCGCCGCTCGACCTGGACGGGCTGACCCTCGTCCTGGAAGCCAGCGCGGGGGTGGCGCTCTTCCCCGACCACGCCCTGGACGCCGAAGGACTGCTGCGCCGGGCCGACGTCGCGATGTACCAGGCCAAGCGGGACCGTACGGGCGTGGAGGTCTATGAGTCCAAGCGCGACTCCAACACCCCTGACCGCCTTGGCCTGTTGGGCGATCTGCGGCGTGCGCTCGACGCCGGGGACGTGGAGCTGCACTACCAGCCGAAGGTCCAGTTCGACGGCCGGGTGGCAGGGCTCGAAGCGCTGGTGCGCTGGGTCCACCCCGAGCGCGGGCGGGTCTCTCCCGACGAGTTCATCGCGATCGCCGAGTCCAGCGGGCTGATGCCGCACCTCACCGAGTACGTCCTGGAGACCGCGCTCGCCCAGGTCGCCCGGTGGCGTGCCCAGGGTCTGGACGTTCCGGTCGCCGTCAACGTGTCCCCGCGCGACGTCCACACCCCGGGCTTCGCGGGGGCCGTCGCCGCCCGGCTGGCCCGGCACGGCGTGCCGCCCGGCTCGCTCCAGCTGGAGATAACCGAACACGTCCTGCTGGAGGACCCGCAGCGGGCCGCCGACACCCTCGCCGGACTCACCGCCCACGGCGTCAAGATGTCCCTCGACGACTTCGGTACGGGGTACTCCTCGCTCGTCCACCTCAGGCGGCTGCCGGTCAGCGAGCTGAAGATCGACCGCTCGTTCGTCGCGCGCCTCGCCATCGACAACGAGGACGCGGAGATCGTCCGCTGCACCGTCGACCTCGCGCATTCGCTCGGGCTGCTCGTGGTCGCGGAGGGCGTCGAGGACGACGAGACGTGGGAGCGGTTGCGTGACCTGGGCTGCGATGCGGTGCAGGGGTGGTTGGTGGCCGCGGCGATGCCGCCGGCGGAGGCGACGGCCTGGCTGCTCGCCCGGGGCGACTCCGGTTGGCACCGGCCCGCCGAGATCGCGGCGGCGGCCGCGCGCGCCCAGGCCGAAGCGGCCCGCACCTCGGGCCAGCCCGTCCAATAACCCCCTGGGGCTCCGCCCCGGCCCCCAGCGGGTCCGCCCACCCACCCACCCGTGCAGGGGGTTGGATAGCCCCGGGTCCCTGGGGCTCCGCCCCAGACCCCACGGGTTCGCCCACCCACCCGCCCGTGCAGCGGGTTGGTCGGTTCCGGCCCCTGGGGCTCCGCCCCAGACCCCGTTCGCGCCTGAACGGCGCTCGTCCTCAATCGCCGGACGGGCTGTAGGTGGCCCCGCACCGAGTGGTTAAGGGGCGCGGGGAACTGCGCGCCCAGCCACGCACGGTCCGCGGACGCAAGGGGGTTAGGGGCGCGGGGAACTGCGCGAATGGTGGGGGTGGTCCGTAGGACGGGAGGGTTTTCGGGGTGGGGCGGGAGGCCGGGGGGATATCCGTTTCGTGGTGTGGGGGCCGCGCCCCATAGGATTGGGGCCACACCACACTCACTCACCCCTGAGGATCGCTGCATGCCTGGCATTACGCGCGAGGAGGTCGCCCACCTCGCCCGGCTGGCGCGTCTGGAGCTGAAGGGCGAAGAGCTCGACCACTTCGCCGGACAGCTCGACGACATCATCGGCGCGGTCGCCCGCGTCTCCGAGGTCGCCGACCAAGACGTACCCCCGACCTCCCACCCGCTGCCGCTGACCAACGTCATGCGCGCGGACGAGGTCCGTCCGTCGCTCACCCCCGCGCAGGCGCTCTCCGGCGCCCCGGCCCAGGAGCAGCAGCGTTTCAAGGTGCCGCAGATCCTGGGGGAGGACTAATCACCATGACGGACATCATCAAGCTCACCGCGGCCGAGATCGCCGCGAAGATCGCGGCCGGCGAACTCACCGCCGTCGAGGTCACCGAGGCCCACCTGGCGCGCATCGAGGCCGTGGACGAGAAGGTCCACGCCTTCCTGCACGTCGACCGCGAGGGCGCGCTCGCGCAGGCCCGCGCCGTCGACGCCAAGCGCGCGGCCGGCGAGAAGCTCGGCCCGCTGGCCGGTGTGCCCCTGGCCCTGAAGGACATCTTCACCACCGAGGGCATCCCGACCACCGTCGGTTCCAAGATCCTCGAAGGCTGGATCCCGCCGTACGACGCGACGCTCACCAAGCGCCTCAAGGACGCCGACGTCGTCATCCTCGGCAAGACCAACATGGACGAGTTCGCCATGGGGTCGTCGACGGAGAACAGCGCGTACGGCCCCACCGGCAACCCGTGGGACCTGACCCGTATCCCCGGCGGCTCGGGCGGTGGCTCAAGCGCGGCCCTCGCCTCCTACGAGGCCCCGCTCGCCATCGGCACGGACACCGGCGGCTCCATCCGCCAGCCCGCCGCCGTCACCGGCACCGTCGGCGTCAAGCCGACCTACGGCGCGGTCTCCCGCTACGGCATGGTCGCCTTCTCGTCCTCCCTCGACCAGGGCGGGCCCTGCGCCCGTACGGTCCTGGACGCGGCGCTGCTCCACGAGGTCATCGCCGGGCACGACCCGCTCGACTCGACGTCCATCGACGCCCCGGTCCCGCCGGTCGTCGAGGCCGCCCGCAACGGCTCGGTCGCCGGGATGCGCGTCGGCGTCGTCAAGCAGTTCTCCGGCGAGGGCTACCAGGCCGGCGTGGTCCAGCGGTTCAACGAGTCGGTCGAGCTGCTGAAGTCCCTCGGCGCCGAGATCGTCGAGCTGGACTGCCCCTCCTTCGACCTGGCCCTTTCGGCGTACTACCTGATCGCGCCGTCCGAGTGCTCCTCCAACCTGGCCCGCTTCGACGCCATGCGCTACGGCCTGCGGGTCGGCGACGACGGCACGAAGTCCGCCGAGGACGTCACCGCGCTGACCCGCGAGGCCGGCTTCGGCGACGAGGTCAAGCGCCGCATCATCCTTGGTACGTACGCACTGAGCTCCGGCTACTACGACGCGTACTACGGCTCGGCCCAGAAGGTCCGCACGCTGATCACCCGGGACTTCGAGAAGGCCTTCGAACAGGTCGACGTGATCGTTTCGCCGACCACGCCCACCACCGCCTTCCCGATCGGGGAGCGCGCCGACGACCCGATGGCGATGTACCTCGCCGACCTGTGCACCATCCCGACCAACATGGCGGGCAACGCCGCCATGTCGCTGCCCTGCGGTCTCGCACCGGAGGACGGCCTGCCGGTCGGGCTCCAGATCATCGCCCCCGCCATGAAGGACGACCGTCTGTACAAGGTCGGCGCCGCCGTCGAGGCCGCCTTCGTGGAAAAGTGGGGACACCCGCTGCTCGAGGAGGCTCCGTCGCTGTGAGTGCACTGACCAAGGCCAAGGGATTCAAGAAGTCCAAGGCCGGCACGTATCTGTCCATCGGCACCACCGCCTTCGGTGCCATCAGCGTCGTCAAGCAGGCCAAGAAGGCCCGCACCGAGAACGACACGCTGAAGCTGATCGACGCCGTCGTCTCCGCCGCCGCCATCGCCACCGGTGTCGCCATCCTGCTGCGCGAGCTCAAGCGCATCGGTGACGACGACGTCCTGTTGGGCTGAGAGGGAAGTTTTTCACCGTGACCGTCACTGATCTGGTCTCGTACGAGGACGCCCTCGCGTCGTACGACCCCGTCATGGGCCTCGAGGTCCATGTCGAACTCGGTACCAAAACCAAGATGTTCTGCGGCTGCTCCACCGAGCTGGGTGCCGAGCCCAACTCGCAGACCTGCCCCACCTGCCTCGGCCTGCCCGGCTCGCTGCCGGTCGTCAACGCGATCGGCGTCGAGTCGGCCGTCAAGATCGGCCTCGCCCTGAACTGCGAGATCGCCGAGTGGTGCCGGTTCGCCCGGAAGAACTACTTCTATCCGGACATGCCGAAGAACTTCCAGACCTCGCAGTACGACGAGCCGATCGCCTTCAACGGCTACCTGGACGTCCAGCTCGAGGACGGCGAGATCTTCCGCGTGGAGATCGAGCGCGCCCACATGGAGGAGGACACCGGCAAGTCCACCCACGTCGGTGGCGCGACGGGCCGCATCCACGGCGCCTCGCACTCGCTCCTGGACTACAACCGCGCGGGCATCCCGCTCATCGAGATCGTCACCAAGCCGATCGAGGGCGCGGGCGAGCGCGCCCCCGAGGTCGCCAAGGCGTACGTGGCCGAGCTCCGCGAGGTCATCAAGGCGCTCGACGTCTCCGAGGCCCGGATGGACAAGGGCCAGATGCGCTGCGACGTGAACCTGTCGCTGCGCCCGCACGGCGTCGAGAAGTTCGGCACCCGCTCGGAGACCAAGAACGTCAACTCGCTGCGCTCCGTGGAGCGGGCGGCGCGCTTCGAGATCCAGCGGCACGCGGCCGTGCTGTCCTCGGGCGGCACGATCGTGCAGGAGACCCGTCACTTCCACGAGGAGGACGGCTCCACCACCTCGGGCCGCATCAAGGACAACGCCGAGGACTACCGCTACTTCCCCGAGCCGGACCTCGTGCCGGTGGCTCCCGCGCGTGCGTGGGTCGAGGAACTGCGGGCCGCCCTTCCGGAGATGCCGCGGGTGCGGCGCAACCGGCTCCGCGAGGAGTGGGGCGTCACCGAGCACGACATGCAGTCCATGCTCAACGCCGGCGCCGTCGACCCGATCGTCGCGACGATCGCGGCCGGGGCGGATGCGGCTGCCGCCCGCAAGTGGTGGATGGGCGAGCTCGCCCGCAACGCCAACGAGCGGGGCGTCCCGCTCGACGAGTTGCCCGTCACGCCGGCGCAGGTCGCCCGGGTCGCGGCGCTCGTCGCCGCGGGTGACCTCAACGACAAGCTGGCGCGCCAGGTCATCGAGGGTGTCCTCGCGGGTGAGGGCGACCCGGACACGGTCGTCGAGAAGCGCGGTCTGAAGGTCGTCTCGGACGAGGGTGCGCTGGGGGCGGCCGTGGATGAGGCGATCGCCTCCAACGCGGCGATCGCGGACAAGATCCGGGGCGGGAAGGTCGCGGCCGTGGGGGCGCTGGTCGGTGCGGTCATGAAGACCACACGAGGTCAGGCCGACGCGGCGCGCGTCAAGGAGCTCATCCTGGAGCGGCTGGGCGTCGAGGGCTAGCCCCTCGACTCCGCCAAGGGGCGGCTGCCACCGGTCACTTCGCCGGGGCGGCCGCCCTTCACCATCCCCTGGGGCGGAGCCCCAGTCCCCCAACTGCCCTGGGGCTCCGCCCCAGCCCCCGTGTCGCGCCTGAACGGCGCTCGTCCTCAATCTCCCCCAAGGCCCTAAGGGCCAGGGGACCCCCATGACGGACTGAAGATGCCGCCGCGGCCCAGCACCAACCCTGCCAGGGGCGCGTGGAACTGCGCGAGAAGCGAGCACGGTCCGCACACGACCAGGGGTTGAGGTCCTTGCGCTTGCCGCCGCGTTCGGCCCACTGCCGACCGGGGTGTGGCTGAAGGTTGAGCGGCCCGAACTCGTCCACGCAGAAGTCGACTTCAGGCTCGCCGGACCCCACCGCGCGGCCAAGGCGTCGGCCTCGTTTCGGGTCGGACGACCCTCGACAAGCGCAACGAAGTGCTCTTCGATCTCGTCGAGCCTCGGCTGGCCGCCGGCATCCATGTCGCGACCGTCCATACAGGGCAAACGTCGGCTGATGCGGCACCAGTTGTGACAGGCATCCGCGAGCGCGCTGACCTCGCCACACAGGCGAGGTCGCGCCGGCGCTGCCCGAGCATCGGCTCGACAACATCCGAGAAGGTGCCTGACAGGAGGTCCCGGTCGGTCAAGTCACCTATCCCTGGGATATTTTGACTCGCCTTTATCTCAAACCGACTGTCCAGAACGAACGAAGGGGCAACGCCATGAGCGTCATCAGGACCACTCGTAGGACGCGGACCAAGATCGCCGTGTCCATCGGGGCCCTGGCCGCGAGCTCACTCATACTCACCGCCTGCGGAAGCAGCGACAGCGGCGACAACCGCGACGGTACCTACTACATCAAGGACGTCAACGGCACGTCCGACCTCGGCCAGTTGGTTGTCAAGGGCAACAGCGTCTCGCATCATGAGTACAGCTGCGACGGTGTCTACGAGGAGCCGGACGTGACCAGCACCGGCGAGTTCAACAAGGATCAGTCCCAGATCATCTGGACGGTCGCCGGAGACGACCCCCGCAACAAGCGGACCGGCAGCGAGCCCATCGCGATCAGCGACACCTCGATCAGCATCAGCGGTAGCGCGTATGTACGTGACAATTCCGATGCCGGCAAGGCTCTGCTGGACGGCTTCAAGGCCAAGTGCAAGAAGTGACGTCGACCTCCCACGCGGCCGGCCGAGCAGCGCAGAACTCCGTGGGCATCGCGTCCACGGGGTTCTGTTCTTCCTCGGCTGGTCGAGCCTCTGACGCCTACTCCTGAGGGGAAAGGCGGAGGGGCACGAGGGGGTGGGGGGAGGGGAATGGGGGTGGGTCCCCTTCCTCGTTCACCCCGGGGCCGGGGCGGGGCCTTCTCGTGGACACCCGGGATCACTAGCGTTCCCCGAAACCCTTCACACGGCTCGGGAGGCCCACTTGCCCACGGACAACGCAGACGGCGGCATTTCACGGCGACGGCTCTTCGCGCTGGGCGGAGGCGCCCTCGGCGCCGCCGCGGCCGGCTCGTTGCTGCCGCCGTCGTTGCGGTCGGCGATGGCCGCAGGACCGCCGCCCGGAGGGCTGAGCGCGGTCAAGCACGTCGTGATCCTCATGCAGGAGAACCGGTCCTTCGACCACTACTTCGGCACCCTGCGCGGAGTGCGCGGCTTCGGCGACCGCAACGCCCTCCAACTCCCGGGCGGGAAGCCCGTGTTCGAGCAGCCGGGTCCGCTCGGCAGCACCGTCCTGCCGTTCCCCGTGCGCGGCGCGGCCGCGGCCCAGCACAAGGACCTCCAGTACATAGGCGCCCTCGACCACTCCTGGAGCGGCGGCGCCAAAGCCTGGAACGGCGGCTGGATGGACAACTGGGTCTCCGCCAAGACCTCGGCGACGATGGCGTACTACGACCGCCAGGACATCCCGCTGCACTACGAGCTCGCCGACACCTTCACCATCTGCGACGCCTACCACTCCTCCATCCACAGCTCCACCAGCCCCAACCGCAACCACCTGTGGAGCGGCAAGACGGGCTTCGAGCCGAACGGGCAGCGGGCCGTCGGCAATGACGCGTACGACGAGGGCACCCACCCCGGGTACGACTGGGGCACCTACGCCGAGCGGCTGGAGAAGGCCGGGCGGAGCTGGAAGACGTACACCGAGTGGGAGAACTTCACCGACAACCAGATCGAGTTCTTCACCACCTTCAAGGCGATCGCGCGCAAGGCCCTGGCCAAGACCGGCGGGCACACCTTCATGGAGTCGTTCTACGCCGCGGTACGCGACACCACCGACGCCGCCGAGCGCCAGCGGCTGCTGGGACTGCTCGACCAGGGGGTGGCCACGCTCACCAGGGCCGAACGCAGCCTGTTCGAGAAGGGGTTGAGGCGGGTCCCGACCGGCACGCTCGCCGACGCCTTCGGCAAGGACGTCGCCGCCGGCACCCTGCCCGAGGTCTCCTATCTGGTGCCCTCCGCGCTCGACTCCGAGCACCCCAGCGTCTCCTCGCCCGTGCACAGCGCCACCATCGTCTACAAGGTGCTGGACGCGCTCGGCAAGCACCCCGACGTCTGGCGGCACACCGTCGTCCTCATCAACTACGACGAGAACGACGGCTTCTTCGACCACGTCCCGCCGCCCGTCGCGCCGCCCGAGGTGACCGACGAGCAGTGGCAGGGCAAGCCCACCGGGTTCGGTGCGCGGGTGCCGATGCTCGTGGTCTCGCCGTGGAGCGTCGGCGGGTATGTCTGCTCCGAGGTCTTCGACCACACCTCGGTGATCCGCTTCCTGGAACGCTGGACCGGGGTGCGTGAGCCCAACATCAGCGCCTGGCGGCGCACCGTCGCAGGCGATCTGACCTCCGCCTTCGACTTCAAGCGCGGCAGGCCGCAGCCCGCGGTCGCGCGCCCGGGGCCCATCCCGCCGCTGAGCGGCCGCTGGCGGCCCGAGCCGCCCGCCCAGCAGCGCATGCCCGTCCAGGAGGAGGGCACCCGGCCCGCCCGGCCGCTGCCCTACCGGCCGGACGCGCACGCGAAGGTGGTCGACGGCGCGCTCCAGGTCCAGCTCAGCAACACCGGCCCGTCCAGCGCCCACTTCGCGCTCTATCCGTACGCCAAGGAGTTCGCCGCTCCGCAGCACAAGGACGTAAGGGGCACGGCGCAATGGAGCGTGCCCCTTACCGGCGGGGCGAGCGGCGCCTACAGGTTCGCGATCACCGGGCCGAACGGGTTCCGGCGCGAGTTCGAGGGGGCCGGGGCCACCGACGCCGCCGAGGTGACCACCTACCTCGACCACCACGACCGCGACATCCATCTGACCCTCCGCAACCGGGGCCGCCGGCCCGTCACCTTCGTCGTGCGGCCGCTCGGCTACGCCGACGAGGCCGATGTGCGCGACTGGAAGCGGACGATCACGGTCAAGCCGGGGCGCAGCCGCACCGTGGTGCACTCCGCCGCCGACGCGCACGGCTGGTACGACCTCGAAGTGACCGCGGACGACGGCGCCGGCTTCCGCAGGCGGCTGATGGGCCACATCGAGGACGGTCGCCCCAGCGTGTCCGGCTGACCCCTGGTGGAGGGGTGCGCCCTCGACACGGCCTGTGAGTAAGGCCACGAAAGGGGCAAACGATCACTATTGGCTGCCAGAGTGGCTGACGCGCGCATCGCGCGCGTCTCCATTTCTGTGCGGGCTGTTCCCGGTAGCAGAGTCACACGTCATCCGGGAGCACTCCGTTGGCCGCCCTCGCGCGCTGGTGTGTCAGGCACCGCCTCGTCGTCGTACTGCTGTGGCTCCTCGCGCTCGGCGTCACCACCGCCGGCGCCGCCGTGGCCGGGTCCGCGTACTCCAACGACTACGAGGTCCCGGGCACCGAGTCCGGCCGTGCGAGCGCCCTGCTCGACGCAGGGTTCCACGGCCGGGGCGGCGACACCGACACCATCGTCTGGCACACCGCGTCCGGTTCGGTCCGCGACCTCGACGTACGGCACACGATGGAGCGCACCCTCGGGCAGGTGGCGAAGCTGCCCGGCGTCGCCTGGGTGTCCGGCCCCTACGGCGCCGAGGGCGCGGCCCGCATCAGCGCCGACGGGCGCACCGCGTATGCGACGGTCACCTTCGCGGAGCAGGCCGACGACATCCCCGCGGCGCAGGCCCGAGCCGTCCTCGACACGGTCGGCGCCGCCCGCTCCGCCTCCCTCGACATCGCCCTGGGCGGCAGCGCGATGGAGCTCACCGAAGCACCCTCCGCGCACCTCAGCGAGGCCGTCGGCGTGGTCGTGGCGGCCGTTGTCCTGTTCCTCGCCTTCGG
This sequence comes from Streptomyces hundungensis, assembly GCF_003627815.1. Lineage (NCBI taxonomy): Bacteria > Bacillati > Actinomycetota > Actinomycetes > Kitasatosporales > Streptomycetaceae > Streptomyces > Streptomyces hundungensis. The sequence continues at coordinate 2,676,986 of NZ_CP032698.1, read as the reverse complement.
CTCGTTCGCCGCCAGCCTGCTGCCCATCGCCACCGCCCTGATCGGCGTCGGCACCGCGTACGCGGGCATCGCCCTGCTCGGCCACGTCATGGGCGTCGCCGACTTCGCGCCCATGCTCGGCGTGCTCATCGGGCTCGGCGTCGGCATCGACTACGCCCTGTTCATCGTGACCCGGCACCGGCGCGGACTGCGCGGGGGCCTCGGCGTCGAGGAGGCGGCCCGCGCCGCCGTCGCCACCACCGGACGCGCGGTCGTCTTCGCCGGGGCGACCGTGTGCATCGCCCTGCTCGGCATGCTCGTCCTGCGTCTGAGCTTCCTCAACGGCGTCGCCGTCGCGGCCTGCCTCACCGTCGTCCTGACCGTTGCCGCCTCCGTCACGCTGCTGCCCGCGCTGCTCTCGTACATCGGGATGCGGGCGCTGAGCCGCCGCGAGCGCGGCAGGCTCGCCGCTCACGGGCCGCGGCCCGAACCGCCCGCCGGGCTCGCCGCCCGCTGGTCCGCCTTCGTGGAGCGCCACCCCAAGCCGCTCGGCATGGCCGCGGCCACTGTGATGCTCGTTCTCGCGCTGCCCGCGCTCTCCCTCCACCTCGGCACCTCCGACCAGGGCAACAACCCCGTGAAGACCACCACCCGGCAGGCGTACGACCTCCTCGCGAAGGGCTTCGGCGCGGGCGTCAACGGGCCGTTGACCGTGGTCGGCGAGCTCCAGGGCCCCGCCGACCGGCTCGCGATGGACCGGCTGCCCGACGTGCTGCGCGCCACCGGCGGCGTCGCCTCGGTGAGCCCGGTGACGTACAACGGGAGCGGCGGCACCGCCGTCCTGACCGTGGTGCCGGTCTCCGCGCCGCAGTCGCGCGACACCAGCGACCTCGTCGACCGGCTGCGCCACGACGTGCTTCCGGCGGCCGAGCGGGACAGCTCCCTGACGGCGCACGTGGGCGGTGTGACCGCCGGCTACGACGACTTCGCGGCGGTCATCGTCGGCAAACTTCCGCTGTTCGTCGGCGTGGTGATCGCCTTGGGCTGCCTCCTGCTGCTGCTCGCCTTCCGCTCGATCGGGATCCCGCTCAAGGCCGCCGTGATGAACGTGGCGGCGGTGGCCTCCGCGTTCGGCGTCGTCGTCGCGGTCTTCCAGTGGGGCTGGGGCAGCGAGCTCCTGGGGCTCGGCCGGTCCGGGCCGATCGAACCGTTCCTGCCCGTGATCATGGTCTCGGTCCTCTTCGGCCTGTCCATGGATTACCAGGTGTTCCTGGTCAGCCGCATGTACGAGGAGTGGCTCGCGACCGGCGACAACCGGCGGGCGGTGCGGGTGGGCCTCGCCGAGACCAGCCGTGTCATCAACTCCGCCGCCGTGATCATGATCTCGGTCTTCCTCGCGTTCGTGCTCAGCGGGGACCGGGTGATCGCCATGTTCGGCATCGCGCTGGCGGCGGCCGTCGCCCTCGACGCGTTCGTCCTGCGCACCCTGCTCGTGCCCGCCCTCATGCATCTGCTCGGCGGCGCCAACTGGTGGCTGCCCGCCCGCCTGGAGCGATGGCTGCCCCGGATCGGCATCGAGGCGCCCGCGGGTCCCCGTGCGAGGATTTCGGAGCCGTCGGAGCCGTCGGAGCCGTCGGCGGCCGAACGGGCCGACCACCTCGTGCCGTAGCGGGCACGCATACGCAGCCGAAGGAGCGGGATGTTCGCAGTATCGCTGGGCGACGACGGGGCGGAACTCCGCCCCCTGGAGCCGTGGCAGGCCGAGGAGTACCTCGCCCACATGGACCGGGGACGGGAGTTCATCGGCACCCACATCGCGCTGCCGGACTTCGTCACCGACCTGCCCTCGGCCCGTGCCTACCTCCAGAGCTACGCGGACAAGACGGCCGCGGACGCCGGGCGTCTGTACGGCATCTGGCTCGACGGCACCCTGGTCGGCGGCGTCCTGTTCCGGATCTTCGAACCGGCTCATGGCACCTGCGAGGTCGGCTGCTGGCTGGAGCCGGGGGCGGTCGGACGCGGCCTGATCACCCGCGCTGTCACCCTGCTGATCGACTGGGCCGTGGACGTGCGCGGCATGCACCGCGTCGAGTGGGTGGCCTCCGCCGGGAACACCCCCAGCATCAAGGTCGCCAAGCGCCTCGGCATGACCAGGGAGGGGGTGCGCCGCGAGAGCTACCTCTACCGCGGGGTGCGCCACGACAGCGAGATCTGGGCGCTGCTGGCCGACGAATGGCGGGCGGCGCGGGCGGCGCGCTGAGGGCGCGGACGGCGCGAACAGAGCGGGCGGGGCGTTAAGGAAGCTCTCAGCGGGCTCTCAGAAACGGCACCTAGCGTGCCCGGCATGAACGCCACCCCCGCCACGCCGAAGACCGACGCGAAGACCGACGCGAAGACCGACGCGAAGGCTGTTGCGAAGACCGACGCCGAGACCGCGCCCAAGGACGCCTCCACCGGGGCCGCGTCCACCCCGGCGGGAGCGACCGTCGAGCCCGCCGCAGGGGCCACCGGCGCCGCCGCCACCCCCGCCCACGACACCGAGGACGGCCGGCTCGACGACGGCCTGGAGGACCGGGACCCGCTCGGCGAAGACGAAGACGAGGACGATGATGAAGACGACGCCGGGCTCGACGCGGCGAGCGTCCCCGCCCGGGCCGCGTTCGGCGCGGGCGCCGCGGCCGTCGTCTCAGGCGCGCTCGGCGCGGTCTCGCTGAGCGGCACCTGGATGGGCAAGACGCTCTCTGAGCGGGCCACCCTGATCGGGCAGATCAAGACCTCCCAGGGCGGTACGGCGGCCGAGCAGATCCAGCAGATCTACGGCAACTCCTGGCACACCACCGCCCTGGTCAACGGCGTCTTCGCGCTGCTCGCCCTGGTCGTCGGCGCGGCCGTGCTCGCCCGGCCCGCCTTCGGGACGCCGGGCCGCTCCGAGCAGCCCGGGTGGGTCAAGGCCGTCGCCCTGGCCGGAGTGGTCCTCGGCGTCATCGGCCTGCTGATCTCGGCCGGCATGTACCTCGACCTGTTCGCGGCGCTGCCCAGCGCCAAGGGCTGAGGCACCCGACGGCCGCCTAAGGCGCCGGCACCCCCGCCTTAGGCGGCCGAGGTCCACCATCCGGACCGCCTAAGGCACCGCCTCCTTACAGATGCGGCACTCTCCCCATGTGCGCGAGGCCCCTGGGAGACGAGAGTTGAGGCATCGCAAGGGGCCCGGAACACCGGGTCACAGCGAAGCGCCTCGACCGGGGCCACATCCAAGGAGTGCCGAGATGTTCGATTACGAGATGCACAAGACCCACGAGGCCGAGCTGCTGCGCCGCGCCGACCAGGAGCGCCTGGTCGGTCAGGCCCGCCGGGCCGGCCGCCGCTTCTTCGGCCGCCGCAGTGACGACAACGGGCCGGAGGGGCGGGTGAGTTCACCGCGGAACCGGTTCGTACGGGCCGCCTGACGCCCGGCCGCCCGCGATGACGACCACCCCGACCCGCCCCACCACCACCGCCCGGACCCCGTCCCCGGCCGTGGCCCCGACCTCCTCCGGGGCCGCCTCCCCAGCCGGGGACGGACCGTCCGGCAGCACGTTGTCAGGGGCGTGTGCGATGCTCACCAGCGTGGAGACCAGGTCAGTCAGCCCCGTGTTCGTCGGCCGCGCCGCCGAGTTGAGGACGTTGAACGAGGCGCTCGCCCGCGCCGCGGCCGCCGGGGGAGAGCCCCAGGCCCTGCTCGTCGGCGGCGAGGCGGGCGTCGGCAAGAGCCGGCTCGTCGAGGAGTTCACCGACGCCGCCTGCCGGGCAGGCGCGGTGATCGCCGTCGGCGGCTGCGTCGAAGTCGGCGCCGACGGGCTGCCGTTCGCGCCCTTCTCGGCCGCGCTGCGCGCGCTGCGCCGCCGGCTGCCCGACGAGCTGGCCGCCGCGGCCGACGGCCAGCAGGAGGAGCTGGCCCTGCTCCTTCCCGAGCTCGCCAGGACGAGCCCCGCCACCTCCCGCGAAGACGGCACGGCTCGCCTGTTCGAGCTCACCGTGCGGATGCTGGAGCGGATCGCCGCGGAGCGCACCGTCGTCCTCGTCCTCGAAGACCTGCACTGGGCGGACGCCTCCACCCGCCATCTGCTCGCCTATCTCTTCCGCACCCTGCGGCGCGGCCGTCTGGTCGTCGTCGCCACCTACCGCGCCGACGACATCCACCGCCGTCACCCGCTGCGCCCCCTGCTCGCCGAGCTCGACCGGCTGCGCAGCGTGCGGCGCATCGAACTTCCCCGCTTCACCCGGGCCGAGGTCCACCACCAGCTCACCGGGATCCTCGCCGCCGAACCCGAACAGCGCCTGGTGGACGAGGTCTTCGAGCGCTCCGACGGCAACGCCTTCTTCGTCGAGGAACTGGTCGTCGGCCGCGACCCGGACGGCACCTGCCCCGACCTCAGCGACTCGCTGCGCGATCTGCTCCTGGTCCGCGTCGAGAGCCTGCCCGAGGACGCCCAGCGCGTGGTGCGGATCGCCGCCGAGGGCGGCTCCACGGTCGAGTACCCCCTGCTCGCCGCGGTCGCCCGGCTCAGCGAGGACAAGCTCATCGAGGCGCTGCGGGCCGCCGTCGGCGCGAACATCCTGCTGCCCGCCGCGGACGGCGACGGCTACCGCTTCCGCCACTCGCTGGTCCGCGAGGCCGTCAGCGACGACCTGCTGCCCGGCGAGTCCTCGCGCCTGAACCGGCGCTACGCCGAAGCCCTGGAAGCTGACCCGGCGCTGGTGCGGGCCGACGAGCAGACCACCCGGCTCGCCACCTACTGGTACCACGCGCACGACGCCGCCAAGGCGCTGCCCGTGGTGCTGCGCGCCGCCGTCGAGGCCCGCCGCCGGCACGCCTACGCCGAGCAACTGCGGCTCCTGTCACGGGCGATGGAGCTGTGGGACACCGTGCCCGAGGAGATACGCCAGGGGCTCAGACCCCTGGACCACGCGGGCTCCTACCCGGCCTGCGGCTGCGCCCCCGAAACCCCGGCGTCGCTGCGCTACCTCGATCTGCTGGCCGAGTCCGTCGAGGCGGCCCGGCTCTGCGGCGAGCGGGAACGCGCACTGAAGCTCACCAGGATGGCGCTGCGGCTCATCGACGCCGAGAGCGCCCAGCCCTCCGGCAGCGACCCGCTGCGCGCCGCCTGGTTCTGGATCCAGCGCTCCCGCCTGGTGCAGAACCTGGGGCGCGGCGACGGCTGGGCCGAGATCGCCACCGCCCAGGACCTGGTGCGCGGCCTCGCGCCGTCCGCCGTGCACGCCGAGGTCCTCGCGACCGCCGCGGGCTGGCGGATGCTGCACAGGCCAGGACCCGAATCCCTGGTGGCGGCCGAACAGGCCGTGGAATACGCCCGGTTGGTGCGCACCGAGGAGATCGAGCTCAACGTCAAGCTCACCCTGGGCAGCCTGATGGTCGACTCCGGTTCGGTCGAGGAGGGTCTCGCCACGATGCGCGCGGTGATCGACCGCTCCCTCGACATCGGCCTGATCGGCGAGGCGACCCGGGGCCATGTGAACCTCTGCTCCGGCCTGGAGGCCGTCGGCCGCTCGGTGGAAGCCGTACGCGTCGCCGACGACGGGGTCCGCCTCGCCCAGAAGTACGGCCTGTTGGACAACGAGGCCTGGGTGCAGGCCAACCGCGCCGAGTCGCTGTTCAACCTGGGCCGCTGGGAGGAGGCCGCCGACTCCATCGAACGGGTCCAGCGCACCGCGATCAGTACCAAACCGCTCGGCAACGCCCTGATGCGCCGGGCCGATGTCGCCCTGCTGCGCGGCGAGTTGGAGCGGGCCAGGACCTCGCTCGACGATGCCCACGCCGCGTTCGGCAAGTACGACCCGATGGCCCAGCACGCCATCCCGCTCGCCCGGATCGGCCTCGGCATCGCGGCCGCCCAGGGCCGTATCGACGAGGCCCGCGCCGAGCTGGCGCGCGCCGTGGAGCCCGGCTTCCCGCCCGGCACCCAGCGCTACGGCTGGCCGCTGCTCGCCGCGGCCGCCGCGATGGAGGCCGATGTGCGCGGGCTCCCCTCGGCCCAGCCGGGCAGGGCCGCCGCCCTCGACCTCATCCGTACGGCCGCCAAGAGGCTCCCCACCGGCGTCCCCTGGTGCGAGGCGTTCGCCCTGGTCGTCGCCGCCGAACTGGAACGCGCCGAGGACCGCGACACGGCGGCCCGCTGGGAAGCCGCCACCCAGGCGCTCCGGCCCGCGCAGCGCCCCTACGACCTGGCCCTGGCCTGTCACCGCTGGGCCGCGGCCCTGCTGGCCGAGGGCGGCGACCGGGAGACGGTCGCGACGCTGCTGCGCCAGGCGCACGCCGAGTCCGAACGCCTGGGCGCCCGCCCGTTGTCCGAGCAACTGGAGCTCCTGGCCCGCCGGGCCCGCCTGTCGCTGACCGCCCCGGACCCCGTCGGATCCGACGACCCCACCGAGCCGGCGGAAGCGCTCGGGCTCACCAGCCGCGAACAGGACGTCCTGCGTCTGGTCGCGGCCGGTCACAGCAACCGCCAGATCGCCGAGGAGCTCTACATCTCACCGAAGACGGCGAGTGTGCACGTCTCCAACATCCTGGCCAAGCTGGGGGTTTCGGGCCGGGGCGAGGCGGCGGCCCTCGCCCATCGCCTCAACCTGTTCTCCGGACAGCCGGCGCGGAGCTGACGCCGCTCAGGTGACGTCCAGTTCCAGGATGCGGTCGTCGCCCGGCTTGGGGATGCCGCGCGAGTCGGTGTTGTTGGTGAGCAGCCAGAGCTTGCCGGCGCCGGCCGCCAGCACGGTGCGCAGCCGTCCGTACTGGCCGCCCAGGAAGGCCTCGGGAGCGGCGAGCGGCTTCGTGGCGTCCAGCGGGACGCGCCACAGCAGTTCGCCCTTCAGCGAGGCGATCCACACGCAGCCGCCCGCGAAGGCGATCCCGCTGGGCGAGGCCTCGGACGTCTTCCACTGGGCGACGGGATCGACGTACCCCGGCTTGCCGCCCCGGCCCTCCACCACGGGCCAGCCGTAGTTCTTGCCGGGTTCCACCAGATTGAGCTCGTCCCAGGTGTCCTGCCCGAACTCCGAGGCCCACAGCCGGTTCTCGCCGTCCCAGGCCAGGCCCTGCACATTGCGGTGTCCGTAGGAGTAGACCAGCGAGTCCGCCTCCGGATTGCCGTACGCGGGCTGCCCGTCGGGGGTCATCCGCAGGATCTTGCCGGCCAGTGACGTCTTGTCCTGGGCGAGCCCCCGCTCGCCGGTCTCGCCGGTGCCGGCGTACAGCATCCGGTCCGGACCGAAGGCGATCCGGCCGCCGTTGTGGACGCTGCCCTTGGGGATCCCGCGGAGGATGGTGTCGGGCGCCCCGAGCTGCTGGCCCTCGGGCCGCTGCGGGTCGTAGTTCATGCGGGCGATGCGGTTGTCGGACTCGGTGGTGAAGTACGCGTAGAGAAGGTGGTCGGAGGCGTACGTGGGGGACAGGGCGAGCCCCAGCAGCCCTCCCTCGCCCTGGTGGTCCACCCCGGGCACGCTGCCCACGGCGGTCTTCTTGCCAGTTGCGGTGTCGACGCGTACGACGGTGCCGTCGTCGCGGGAGCCGACCAGGAGGCCGCCCTCGGGCAGGGGAGCGATGCCCCAGGGCGACTTCAGGCCGTCGGTGACGGTCCTGGTCACCTTCACCGAGCCCTGGGCGGGCGGCAGTTGGGCGCTTCGGGACGGAGCCGTCGCGGGAGCCTTGGTGGCGGAGCCGACGCCTTGGCCCTCGGGGTGCGCGGGTCCCGAGGAGCAGCCGGCCGCGAGCACGAGTGTGGCTGCGGCCAGGGTGGTGGCGGTGGTTCGTCGCACGGTTCTGGTTCCCTTCACCGGGGTCGATGCGGGTCCATTCTGACGGCCGCGCGAACGCCCCCGGCGCCGCCGCCCACGCACTTCCCCGCGCCCCCAACCCCCTGCTCATGTGCGGACCGTGCCCGCGTCCCGCGCAGTTCCTCGCGCCCCTAACCCCCCGGTCGCGTGCGGACCGTGCCCGCTTCTCGCGCAGTTCCTCGCGCCCCTAAACCCCCTTTCGTCTGCGGGCCGTGTGTGGCTGGGCGCGCAGTTCCTCGCGCCCCTTAAGTGCTCGGCGCGGGCCAGCATGGGCAACCTCAGCCCGTCCGGCGATTGAGGACGAGCGCCCTTTAGGCGCGATACGGGGTCTGGGGCGGAGCCCCAGGGGCTGTCGGGTCAGTCTCGGGCCGGTGGGAGTGCGGCCAGTTCTGTCAGGTCCAGGGGGGTCAGAGCGAGGGCCGCCGCTCGGGCGTTCTCCCGGACCCACTCCGCCCGCTTGGCGCCGGGCACCGGGATCACCTGGCTGCCCTGGCGCAGCAGCCAGGCGAGCGCCACCTGCCCGGGCGTCGCCCCGTGCCGCTCCGCCACCCGGCGCAGGCCGACCACCACGGGCTGGTTGGCCGCCATCATCTCCGCCGTGAAGCGCGGGTGGCGGGCCCGGATGTCGTCCGGTTCGAAGCCCTGGCCGGGGGTGAGGGTGCCCGTCAGGAACCCGTTGCCCAGCGGCATCGCGGCCAGCAGGGCGACCCCGCGGGCGGTGCACCAGGGCAGCAGCGTCCGCAGCGCCTCGCGCGACCAGATCGCCAGCTCCGCCTGGACGGCCGCGACCGGGAACACCTGCTGCACCCGGTCGAGCAGCCGCACCGTCTCCTCGTACCGGCCCACGTGCAGCCCGTGCACCCCGGCCACCGGCGCGGTCCGGCGCACCGCCCGCGCGCCCATCGCGCTCAGCCCCAGCGCCCGCACCTTCCCCGCCGTCACCAGCTCCGCCATCGCCCCCCAGGTTTCCTCGACGGGGACCTCCGGGTCCGCGCGGTGCAGCAGATACAGGTCGATGACGTCGGTGTGCAGGCGGCGCAGCGAGGCGTCGCAGGCCCGACGCACGTACCCGGGGCGGCCGTTGGCGACCACGTGCTGGTCGACGCCGACGAGGAGCCCGCACTTGGTGGCGACGAACGCCTCGTCCCGCCGTTCCTTCAGGACCCGCCCGATCAGCAGCTCGTTGGTGAACGGGCCGTACATGTCGGCGGTGTCCAGCAGGTTCGCGCCGGTGTCCAAGGCGGCGTGCACGGCCCGCAGGGAGCGCTCCAGGTCCTGCTGCGAGCGGCTGTAGCCCCAGCTCATCGGCATGCAGCCGAGCCCGATCGCACCCGCCCGCAGGGCCCCCGCCCCGATTGTCCTGCGCTCCACCTGGCCGGATCCCTCCCTCGTCGCTCCCCAAACTAACCTCTGGCCCCCGCAGCCCTTCGCATAGCCTCCTGACCATGACTTCAGACGTGTGGATGCCCTTCGACCCGGCCGATGTCCCGGGCCTTCCCGCCGAGCTCGCGTACCGGTTCTGGGACGGCGGCCCCGACTATCCGGCCGACCCGGCCGACTGCGCGTTCTACGTGGTCCCGTACATGAAGCCGTCCGAGATCGCGGTCCGTCCGCTTGCCGCCATGACCGGTGTCCGTGTGGTGCAGACGCTGACCGCCGGCATCGACCACGTACAGCCCGGCATCCCTCTGTTGGCGCCGGGCGTACGCCTGTGCAACGCCCGGGGTGTGCACGAGGCGTCCACCGCCGAGCTGACCCTGGCCCTGGTCCTGGCGTCGCTGCGGGGGATCCCCGGGTTCGTCAGGGGACAGGAGAAGCAGGAGTGGCGGTCGGGTTTCTATCCCGCGCTCGCCGACAAGTCGGTCCTGATCGTGGGGTACGGGTCGATCGGCGCCGCCATCGAAGACCGGCTCGCGCCCTTTGAGTGCGCGCGGGTGGCGCGCGTCGCGCGCTCGTGGCGCACAACGGAGCGCGGTGAGGTGCACGCCTTGACCGATCTGCCCGAACTGCTTCCGCACGCGGACGTCGTCATCGTCTCCACGCCGCTCACCGAGCGGACGAAGGGCCTGGTGGACGCCGCGTTCCTGGCCCGGCTCAAGGACGGGGCGCTCCTGGTGAACGTCGCGCGCGGGCCCGTCGTGGACACCGGGGCCCTGCTCGCCGAACTGGAGTCGGGCCGCATCCACGCGGCACTCGATGTCACCGACCCCGAGCCGCTGCCCGTGGGGCACCCGTTGTGGCATGCGCCGAATGTCCTCATCAGCCCGCATGTGGGCGGTTCGAGCTCGGCTTTCACGCCCCGCGCCAAGCGTCTGCTGGCCGCTCAGCTCACCCGCTTCGCGGCCCAAGAGCCGCTCGACAACGTGGTTCTGACGACGGATCAGTAACGCTCCGGAGCGAATCGGGTGCACCGGGTGCCTTGCCGATTGCGGGCTGTCACTGAGCGTATAGGGACTATGTCCCTGAGTGACGAGACTGGTGTATCGTCCCGACCGGGGGCCGGCGCCGTGCGTCTACGGCGCGGGAGCGATCACTGCGAGGGGGGCGACGGGCGATGCACGGCCAATGGACGAACGATCCGACGCGGTGGAACAACCTGCGGCATCCCCGCCGCGCGCACCGCGCGACGGCGCACCGCTGTGGAGCGGCGACCGCCGAGGCGATAAGCGGCACAACGACGAACAGCGCGCAAAAGCACGGCTTGCGTGCCGCGGATATCGGCACCCGGCTCCGGCCGGGAGGGATCCCGGTGCGGCTCCGGTGGCGTGGAGCGGTCCGGTGAGCGCGCCCGGAGCGATTCTGACCCGGCCGCCCCTGTCCGGAGGCGGCGGCCCCTGCATGGTTTCCCCCCTGGTGCTCGCAGTGATCTGTGCCGGATATGCCACCGGCGCATTCCTGGGCTGGGGATCCCCCGAACTCGCCCAGATCATGGGCGACTTCGGGCTCTCCTTCGCCGCCCTGATCGCGGCGATCTCGTGTCTGCGCTACGCGCGCGGCGGCGCGACCGGCAGCGAGAGCAGCTTTCGCCCGGCCTGGCTGCTGTTCTCCTTCTCCTCCGCCATGGCCGCCTGCGGCAACGGCGTCTGGGGCTGGTACGAGGTGGTGCTCCGGCGGGAGGTGCCCACGACCTCGGCCGCCGACTTCTTCTTCCTCTGCTTCGCGCCGCCCGCCATCGTGGGCCTGCTCGTTCTCGCCAAGCGCCCTGTCACCAAGGCGGGTTGGGTCTGCTTGGCACTCGACTCCTGGCTCATCGGCGGCTCCCTGCTCACCCTGTCCTGGAGCCTGGCCCTGGCCCGCACGGCGCGTGAGGGCGAGGGCGAGGGCGTGGCCCACGCCACCCTCACGCTCGCCTATCCGCTGCTCGACATCGTGCTCGTCAGCATGGTGCTCGCGCTGCACTTCCGGCGCTCCTCGGCCAACCGGTCCGCGGTGAACACCGCCATCGCGGCGCTCGCCCTGACCGTCCTGTGCGACGCGTTGTTCACCTCGCCGCTGCTGCACGAGCAGTACCACTCGGGGCAGCTCCTGGACGCCGGCTGGTTCGCCGGCTCCCTGCTGCTCGCCTACGCGCCCTGGGGCGCCCGCAGGCTTCCCCAGCCGCCGCCGCGCAGGCCCGCCGTCGCCCCCCGGGGCGCCCGCCCGTCCGCCGTGCGGCCCCGCCCGCACCCGCAGCCCGCCACCCGGCCGCTCGCCAGCTCCCTGGCCGCGCTCACGCCGTACCTCGCGGCAGCCGTGTGCACCCTGGGAATCCTCTACAACGTCATCGCGGGCCACCGGGTGGACCGGATGGTCGTCTTCGCCGGGTGCACCGTGGTGCTCGCCCTGGTGATCCGCCAGGGGATCATGCTGCTCGACAACATCGCGCTCACCCATGAACTGGCCCAGAAGGAGAACCACTTCCGCTCCCTGGTGCAGGGTTCGAGCGACGTCATCATGATCGCCGCGCCCACCGGAATCCTGCGCTACGTCAGCCCGGCCGCCGCGGGGGTCTACGGGCGGGACGCGGAGGAGCTGGTCGGTTCCGAACTGGCCTCGCTCATCCACCCCGAGGACCTCGGCCGGGTGGTGCACGAGCTGCGCCGGTTTCTGGCGGCCCCGCCCGCCGAGGAACCCACGACGCGGATCGAGTGCCGCTTCAGGTCGGGGACCGGCGAGTGGCTCAATGTCGAGTCGACCGTCAACCGCCACCAGGGCGGCCTCATTCTCAACAGCCGCGACGTGACCGAACGGGTGCGCCTGCAAGCCCAGTTGGAGCACAGCGCCGAGCACGACCCGCTGACCGACCTGCCCAACCGCGCCCTGTTCACCAAGCGGGTGCGCAAGGCGCTCGGCGGCCGGCGCAGCTCCGACCCGGGCACCGCCGTGCTCTTCATCGACCTCGACGGCTTCAAGCAGGTCAACGACACCATCGGCCACCAGGCCGGCGACGAACTGCTCATCCAGGCCGCCCGCAGGCTCCAGGAGTCGGTACGGGCCGGCGACACCGCGGCCCGGCTCGGCGGCGACGAGTTCGCCGCCCTGATCCTCGGCGACGGCACCCGCGACCCGGCGGCCCGCGAGTACCAGGTCAGGGAGATCGCCGACCGGCTGCGGCTCACCCTGTCCCAGCCGTACCAGATCGACGGCAACGATGTCCGGGTCGCCGCCTCCATCGGCGTCGCCTTCGCCGAGCCGGGCATCGGCGCCGGGGAACTGCTGCGCACCGCCGACCTCGCGATGTACCGCGCCAAGAAGGGCGGCAAGAACCGGGTCGAGCTGTACGCACCGCAGATGCAGGCCGAGGTGGTCCGCACCACCGAACTCGCGGCCCGGCTGCGCACCGCCTTGAACGAGGGCGAGTTCGCGGTCCTGCACCAGCCCGTCGTCGACCTCGTCACCGGTGAGGTCTTCGCCGTCGCGGCCCAGGCCAGGTGGAGATCGGCCCAGGGCATCCTGTTCACCCCGGCCGAATTCCTCCGGGTCGCCGACGAGAACGAGCGCGCCGCCGAACTCGGCCGCTGGCTGCTCGAAGAGGCCGTGGAGCTGGCCGCGGAACGGATGCGGGCCGGCCACACCACGCCCGTGTCGGTACGCCTCTCGGCCCGCCGGCTGCTCGACAAGTCCTTTCCGCTCGGCTCCGTGGAGGCCCTGCTGGCCCGGCACGGGCTGCCCTCCGGCGCATTGATCATCGAGCTGGCCGACAGCGACCCGAGGATCTCCTTCGACGAGCTGGAGCGGCGCCTGGTGAGCCTGCGCAGAGCCGGCGTACGGATCGCGCTCGACGGGTTCGGCAGTGGCTACGCGGCGATCAACGCGCTGCGCCGCCTCCCCATCGACCTGCTCAAGCTGGACCGGGGGCTCGTCGAGGGCGTCGTCGAATCGGCCCGCCTTCACAAGATCACCGCGGGGCTGCTGCGGATCGCCTGCGATCTCGGCATGCAGTCCTTGGCCGACGGTGTGGACGTGCCGGAGCAGGTCCTCGCACTGCGCGCCATGGGCTGCACCCATGGGCAGGGCATGGCGTTCTCCGGGCCGCTGGACGAGTTCCGGCTGCGACGGGCGCTGCGACGGGGGGAGTACCCGGTGCCGGGCGGAGTCGCGCTGCCCGTGCTCAGTGGCCGGAGCGGACCCCTGCTCGGCTCACATAATGAGACGCCCGTCCCACCTACTTGACACCACCTGCGCGCCGGGGGGAGGGTCAATGCCATGCGCACCCGAATTCTCGTACTTGGAAAGCGCGTCGGCTGAAGCGGGGCCCCTTGCAGGCTCCGCAGACCGCACCCGACGCGCTCCCCTCGCTTGCCTCACGGCACGAGGGGTTTTTTGTTGCACTGGCACCCCTCAAGCACCACCGCGATCTCGACCAAACCACCGCGAACACCCTGAGCTTCGAGAAGAGAATGCCGATGACCGAGCAGGCCACCGGGGCCCACCATCCGCAGCCGCGGCCCCGTAACGGCGGACACCAGTCCGCGACCGTTGAGCACGTCACGGGCGCGAAGTCCCTCATCCGCTCTCTCGAGGAAGTCGGGGCGGAGGTCGTGTTCGGGATCCCCGGCGGCGCCATCCTTCCGGCGTACGACCCGATGATGGACTCCACCCGGGTCCGCCACGTCCTGGTCCGTCACGAGCAGGGCGCGGGCCACGCGGCCACCGGTTACGCCCAGGCCACCGGCAAGGTCGGGGTGTGCATGGCGACGTCGGGCCCCGGCGCCACCAACCTGGTCACGCCGATCGCCGACGCCCACATGGACTCGGTGCCGCTGGTCGCGATCACCGGTCAGGTCTCCTCGCAGGCGATCGGCACCGACGCCTTCCAGGAGGCGGACATCGTCGGCATCACGATGCCGATCACCAAGCACAACTTCCTGGTCACCAAGGCCGAGGACATCCCGCGCACCATCGCCGAGGCCTTCCACATCGCCTCGACGGGCCGTCCGGGCCCGGTCCTGGTCGACATCGCCAAGGACGCCCTCCAGGCGCAGACCACGTTCTCCTGGCCGCCGCACCTGGACCTGCCCGGCTACCGCCCGGTCACCAAGCCGCACGCCAAGCAGATCCGCGAGGCCGCCAAGCTGATCGTGGCGGCCAAGCGCCCGGTCCTGTACGTCGGCGGCGGCGTCCTGAAGTCCGGCGCGACCGCCGAGCTGAAGGTCCTCGCGGAGCTCACCGGGGCGCCCGTCACCACCACCCTGATGGCGCTCGGCGCCTTCCCCGACAGCCACCCGCAGCACGTGGGAATGCCCGGCATGCACGGTGCGGTCACCGCCGTCACCGCCTTGCAGAAGTCGGACCTGCTCATCGCGCTCGGCACCCGCTTCGACGACCGCGTCACCGGCAAGCTGGACAGCTTCGCGCCGTTCGCCAAGGTCATCCACGCGGACATCGACCCGGCCGAGATCGGCAAGAACCGCGAGGTCGACGTCCCGATCGTGGGCGACGCCCGCGAGGTCATCGCCGACCTGATCCAGGCCGTCCAGGCCGAGTACTCCGAGGGCCACAAGGGCGACTACACCGCCTGGTGGAAGGATCTCGAACGCTGGCGCGAGACCTACCCGCTGGGCTACGACGAGCCGAACGACGGCACGCTCTCCCCGCAGCGCGTCATCCAGCGCATCGGCGAACTCGCGGACGCGGACACCATCTACGCGGCCGGCGTCGGCCAGCACCAGATGTGGGCCGCGCACTTCGTCAACTACGAACTGCCCGCCACCTGGCTGAACTCGGGCGGTGCCGGAACCATGGGCTACGCGGTCCCGGCCGCCATGGGCGCCAAGGCCGGTCAGCCCGACCGCATGGTCTGGGCGATCGACGGCGACGGCTGCTTCCAGATGACCAACCAGGAACTCACCACCTGCGCGCTCAACAACATCCCGATCAAGGTCGCCATCATCAACAACGGCGCCCTCGGCATGGTCCGCCAGTGGCAGACCCTGTTCTACAACCAGCGCTACTCCAACACCGTCCTGCACTCGGGACCGGAGGACGGCGTCGCCGAGCAGGGCCGGCCCAGCGGCGGCACCCGCGTCCCGGACTTCGTCAAGCTGTCCGAGGCGATGGGGTGTTACGCGATCCGCTGCGAGCGCCCCGAAGACCTGGACAAGGCCATCCAGGAGGCCAACTCGATCAACGACCGTCCCGTCGTGATCGACTTCATCGTCCACGAGGACGCCCAGGTGTGGCCGATGGTCGCCGCCGGCACCTCCAACGACGAGGTCATGGCCGCCCGCGGAGTCCGTCCCGACTTCGGCAACGAAGACGACTGAGAGCTGTAGGAAGAGGTAAGAGGCTCATGTCCACCAAGCACACGCTCTCGGTCCTGGTCGAGAACACCCCCGGCATCCTGGCCCGGATCGCCGCGCTGTTCTCCCGCCGCGGCTTCAACATCGACTCGCTCGCGGTCGGTGTCACCGAACACCCCGACATCTCCCGCATCACCATCGTGGTCAATGTCGAGGACCTGCCGCTCGAGCAGGTGACCAAGCAGCTCAACAAGCTCGTCAACGTCCTGAAGATCGTCGAACTCGAGCCCGGCGCTGCGATCCAGCGCGAGCTCGTCCTGGTGAAGGTGCGTGCCGACAACGAAACGCGCTCCCAGATCGTCGAGATCGTCCAGCTGTTCCGCGCCAAGACCGTGGACGTCTCGCCGGAGGCCGTGACGATCGAGGCCACCGGCGGCGCCGACAAGCTGGAGGCGATGCTGAAGATGCTGGAGCAGTTCGGCATCAAGGAGCTCGTCCAGTCCGGCACGATCGCCATAGGGCGCGGCTCCCGGTCCATCACGGACCGTTCGCTGCGCGCCCTGGACCGCAGCGCCTGAGCCCCGCCGGCCGGGCCTGACCCGCCCGCATCGCGAGACTCACCCGTTCCTCACTCACCCCCACCGATACGGTGGAAGCACCACCAGCACACCAAGGAGATATCCCAGTGGCCGAGCTGTTCTACGACGACGATGCCGACCTGTCCATCATCCAGGGCCGCAAGGTCGCGGTGATCGGTTACGGCAGCCAGGGCCACGCCCACGCGCTGTCGCTCCGTGACTCGGGTGTCGACGTCCGCGTCGGTCTGCACGAGGGCTCCAAGTCCAAGGCGAAGGCCGAGGAGCAGGGCCTGCGCGTGGTGACGCCGTCCGAGGCGGCCGCCGAGGCCGACGTCATCATGATCCTGGTCCCGGACCCGCTCCAGGCCCAGGTCTACGAGGAGTCCATCAAGGACAACCTGAAGGACGGCGACGCGCTGTTCTTCGGCCACGGCCTCAACATCCGCTTCGGCTTCATCAAGCCCCCGGCCGACGTGACCGTCGCGATGGTCGCGCCCAAGGGCCCCGGCCACCTGGTGCGCCGCCAGTACGAGGAGGGCCGCGGCGTTCCGTGCATCGTGGCCGTCGAGCAGGACCCGCAGGGCAACGGCCTGGCGCTGGCGCTCTCGTACGCCAAGGGCATCGGGGGCACCCGGGCGGGCGTCATCAAGACGACCTTCACCGAGGAGACCGAGACCGACCTCTTCGGCGAGCAGGCCGTGCTCTGCGGCGGCACCGCCGCGCTGGTCAAGGCGGGCTTCGAGACGCTGACCGAGGCCGGCTACCAGCCGGAGATCGCCTACTTCGAGTGCCTCCACGAGCTGAAGCTGATCGTGGACCTCATGTACGAGGGCGGCCTGGAGAAGATGCGCTGGTCGATCTCCGAAACCGCCGAGTGGGGCGACTACGTCACCGGCCCGCGGATCATCACCGCCGACACCAAGGCCGAGATGAAGAAGGTCCTCGCCGAGATCCAGGACGGCACGTTCGCCAAGAACTGGATGGACGAGTACCACGGCGGTCTGAAGAAGTACAACGAGTACAAGACCCAGGACTCCGAGCACCTCCTGGAGACCACCGGCAAGGAGCTGCGCAAGCTCATGAGCTGGGTGCAGAACGAGGAGGCGTAAGCCCCCCGTCAGCGGGGTCGGGCACGGTAGGTGTGCCCGACCCCGCTGGTATCGCACGGCCCTGGACACCGCGTCCAACCCCCATCGGGTGATCCTGCCTTCACGGCGGAGAACCCCCGGGGAGCGGCACTACACTGCTCGACAACACATATACGCGTCAGGCCCACAGCGTCGTGCGTCTTCCACGCGGTACAAGCGACCCCGAGGAATTGCAGGCACGCCCCCGCGCCCGAAAATCCCCGGCGCCGCTTCCCCCTCCACCGCCTGCGGCCGTCGGGACGGCCGTCCGCAAAGGATTCAGTGAGGACCCACGTGAGCTCGAAACCTGTCGTACTCATCGCTGAAGAGCTGTCGCCCGCCACCGTCGACGCCCTCGGGCCGGACTTCGAGATCCGGCACTGCAACGGGGCCGACCGCGCGGAACTGCTGCCCGCCATCGCCGGTGTCGACGCGATCCTGATCCGCTCGGCCACCAAGGTCGACGCGGAGGCCATCGCCGCCGCGAAGAAGCTGAAGGTCGTCGCCCGCGCGGGAGTTGGCCTCGACAACGTCGACGTCTCCGCCGCCACCAAGGCCGGCGTGATGGTCGTGAACGCCCCGACCTCCAACATCGTCACCGCCGCCGAGCTCGCCTGCGGTCTCCTGGTCGCCACCGCGCGCAACATCCCGCAGGCCAACACCGCGCTCAAGAACGGCGAGTGGAAGCGGAACAAGTACACCGGCGTCGAGCTCAGCGAGAAGACCCTCGGCGTCGTCGGCCTCGGCCGCATCGGCGTCCTGGTCGCGCAGCGCATGTCGGCCTTCGGCATGAAGATCGTCGCGTACGACCCCTATGTGCAGCCGGCCCGCGCCGCCCAGATGGGCGTCAAGCTGCTCTCTCTCGACGAGCTGCTCGCCGTGGCCGACTTCATCACCGTGCACCTGCCCAAGACCCCCGAGACGCTCGGCCTGATCGGCGACGAGGCGCTGCACAAGGTGCAGCCGCACGTGCGGATCGTGAACGCGGCGCGCGGCGGCATCGTGGACGAGGCCGCGCTGTACTCCGCCCTCAAGGAGGGCCGGGTCGCGGGCGCCGGTCTGGACGTGTACGCGAAGGAGCCCTGCACGGACTCCCCGCTCTTCGAGCTCGACCAGGTCGTCTGCACCCCGCACCTGGGCGCGTCCACCGACGAGGCCCAGGAGAAGGCCGGCATCGCCGTCGCCAAGTCCGTACGGCTCGCCCTCGCGGGCGAGTTGGTGCCGGACGCGGTCAACGTCCAGGGCGGCGTGATCGCGGAGGACGTCAAGCCGGGTCTGCCGCTCGCGGAGCGTCTGGGCCGCATCTTCACCGCGCTCGCCGGCGAGGTCGCGGTGCGGCTCGACGTCGAGGTGTACGGCGAGATCACCCAGCACGACGTGAAGGTGCTCGAACTCAGCGCGCTCAAGGGCGTGTTCGAGGACGTCGTCGACGAGACGGTCTCCTACGTCAACGCGCCGCTGTTCGCGCAGGAGCGCGGTGTCGAGGTCCGTCTGACCACCTCCAGCGAGTCGCCCGACCACCGCAACGTGGTGACCGTGCGCGGCACCCTCTCGGACGGTGAGGAGGTCGCGGTCTCCGGCACCCTGGCCGGCCCCAAGCACCTCCAGAAGGTCGTCGCGATCGGCGAGTTCGACGTGGACCTGGCGCTCGCCGACCACATGATCGTGCTGCGCTACGAGGACCGTCCCGGCATCGTGGGCACGGTCGGCCGCGTCCTCGGCGAGGCCGGGCTCAACATCGCCGGGATGCAGGTCGCGCGCGCGGAGGAGGGCGGCGAGGCGCTCGCCGTACTCACCGTGGACGACACCATCCCGCAGCACGTGCTGGCCGAGGTCGCCGAGGAGATCGGCGCCAACTCGGCCCGCTCGGTGAACCTGACCGACTGATCCACCCCGCTCCCGCGGCTCCCGTACCCGGCCCGCAGACGTTCATAGACGCTTGTCTTAGACGGATGTCTGTATGCCGGGTACGCTGCTGTCATGGGACACCGTGAGGATCTGCTCGAAGGCGCCAAGCGCTGCCTGTTGGACAAGGGGTTCGTGCGCACCACGTCCCGCGACATCGTCAAGGAGTCGGGGACCAACCTCGCCTCCATCGGCTACCACTACGGGTCGAAGGACGGGCTCCTCGCGGAGGCGTACATCTCGCTCGTCGAGGGGGTCTCCGACGCGTTCGACGCCACGCCCGCCGCGACCGAGACGGCCCCCGGCTCGCTCGAACGCTTCCAGGAAGTCTGGACGAACATCATCGCCACCATGGCCCAGCCGGGTTCGCTGTGGCGGCTCAGCATGGAGATCGTCGTCATGGGCGACCAACTCCCGGGCGTGCGCGACCACTTGGCGCAGGCGCAGCGCGAGGGTGCGCGCGGCATCATCCCGATGCTCATGGGGGGCGAGGAGTCCGAGGTCGAGGAGAAGACCGTCGACACCCTCGGCAAGTTCTACATGACGCTGATGATGGGGCTCATCGCCCAGTGGACCTTCGACCCGGCGACGGCCACCCGCGCCGAGGAACTCACCGAGGGCCTGCGCCAGGTGATGGCCGCCGCGCGCGGCGAGTCCTAGGGGCCGTACGCCCGGGCCATACGGCCGGTAGGCCTCAGAGCCGCGCGGCCTTCAGGGCCATGTGCAGCAGCAGCCGGTCCTCGCCGCGGTCCAGGTCGAGGCCGGTGAGGTGCTCGATGCGTGACAGGCGGTAGTAGAGCGTCTGGCGGTGGATGCCGAGGGCCGCCGCGGCGCGCGCCGCTTGGCCCGCGCCGTCGAGGAACACCTCGGCGGTGCGGGCGAGTTCGGTGTGTGCCGGGCTCAACAGGGCCCGTACCGCGGGGTCTTGGGGCGCCGGGGTCGCCAGCGCGGTCAGGATCCGGTAGGGGCCGATCGCCGACCACTGCGCGACCGGGCCGAGCCCGGGCTCGGCAAGTGCCGCCCGTACGGCGGAGGTTGCCTCGCGGTGGGCGAGGGCGAGTTCGGCCAGACCCCGGCGGGGCGTCGCCATCCCGGCGGCCGCCGCGCCGCCCGCTTCCCCGCGCAGCCGTTCCGCCGCGGTTCGGGCGGGCCCGAGCGCGTCCGCCGACCGCAGCCGCACCAGCGCGGCCAGGGCGTGCCCGGCGCCCGCGCCGCCCGCGCCCCCGGCGGGCCACGGCACCGTGCACACCGCCGCCGCCCCCGCCACCGTACGGACCGACGGCGGGTCCTCCTCGGGCCAGGGAGCCACGCAGACCACCACGTGCAGGCCCTCCGCGTCCGCGCCGAGCGCGCTCTGGAGGGCGGCCGTCGCCGTGTCGCGCTGCCAGCCGTGGTCCGCCGTGAGCACCGCCCGGAACTCGCGGGTCAGGTCCGCCCCGGCCTGCGCCTCGTCCGCGAGCAGCGCCCCGATCCTGGCGGCCACCTCCATCGCCGAGGCGAGCTTGTCCCCGGCAGGACCCGGCTCCGCGTCGAGCAGCCAGACATAGCCGAGCGCGATGCCCCGGTGGCGCACCGGAAGGCAGATCCGGCCGCGCAGCACACCCGCGTCGGGTGCGGCCGGAATGCGGACCGGGCCGGTGGCGCGGGTGATGCCGAAGCCCTCGAACCAGGCGCGCACCGCGGGCGTCGACTTCCTGGTCAGGATCGAACGGGTGCGGACCGGGTCCATGTCCAGGTCGTCGTCGGAGTCGTGCGCGCCGAAGGCGATCAGCCCGAAATCCCGGTTCTCCAGCGTCGCGGGGGCGCCGAGCAGCGCCGAGATCTCATCGACCAGGTCCTGGTAGTCGCCCTTCACACACGCCATTCTCGCTCATCGCCCGGGCCGCTTCAGACAGGTGTATGAGATCCGGGCCACGGATGCGTGACACCTGTCGATGGCAGAGGATCGGGGAGATCCTTAGGTTTCACGGTGGTTCTCCGTGCCGTCGCCGGAGCGCCGGGAAGACGTGCTTCGTCCCTCCGGTCCCGTCGGCGGCCCCGTCTAGTTCTTTCCGTGGAGGTGCCCCGTGCTGGGTCCCGTGATCCTCGCCGCGTCGCGCAGCGACAAGATGCGCAAGCTTGTTTCGGCCGCCCCGATGACCAAGCCCGTGGTGAACCGGTTCATCCCCGGCGAGACCCTCGACCAGGTCGTCCCGATCGTCGAGGAGACCGTCGGCAAGGGCCTGGAGCTCACCCTGGACGTGGTGGGCGAGGACATCACCACTCCCGAGCAGGCCGCCCACGCGCGCGACGCCTATCTGGAGCTCATCGAGCGCCTGAAGGAACTCGGCCACGGCACCAAGGCCGAGATGTCGGTGAAGCTGTCGATGTTCGGCCAAGCGCTGGAAGGCGGCCACGAGCTGGCCCTCGCCAATGTGCGCCCGGTCGTCGAGGCCGCCGCCGCCATCGGCACCACGGTCACCCTGGACGCCGAGGACCACACCACCCTCGACTCGATGTTCGCCATCCACGAGGAGCTGCGGAAGGACTTCCCCGAGACGGGCTGCGTCATCCAGGCCTACCTCTTCCGCACCGAGGCCGACGCCCGCCGGCTGGCCGCCGCGGGCAGCCGGGTGCGCATCGTGAAGGGCGCCTACAAGGAGCCCGCCGAGGTCGCCTACCAGGACAAGAGCGAGATCGACAAGGCGTACGTCCGTATCCTGAGGATCCTGATGGAGGGCGAGGGCTACCCGATGATCGGGTCCCACGACCCGCGCCTGATCGCCATCGGACAGGAGCTCGCGCGGCGCGCCGGGCGCAAGCTGGACGAGTACGAGTTCCAGATGCTCTACGGGATCCGCAGCGAGGAGCACCTGCGGCTCGCCGCCGAGGGCCACCGGATGCGTGTCTACACCGCGTACGGCACCGACTGGTACGGCTACTTCATGCGGCGCCTCGCGGAGAAGCCGGCCAACCTGCTCTTCTTCGTCCGGTCGATGATCACCAAGAACTAGATCTTTTCGGACAGGCCCCGAGCCTCCTCCGTTCCCCCCAACACCCCTCAGGCCCCACGCCCCACGTCTCACGAAGGAGTCAAGGAATCATGGACGCTGTGACCCAGGTCCCCGCCCCGGTCAACGAGCCGGTGCACGGCTACGCCCCTGGTTCCCCGGAGCGCGCCCGTCTGGAGGCCAAGCTCAAGGAGCTGGCCGAGAACCCGGTCGACCTGCCGATGACCATCGACGGCGAGAAGCGGATGGGCGGCGGTGAGCGCTTCGACGTCGTGCAGCCGCACAACCACAAGGCCGTCATCGGCACCTACGCCAACGCCACCGAGCAGGACGCCCAGGACGCGATCGACGCCGCGCTCGCCGCCGCCCCGGCCTGGCGCGCCATGTCCTTCG
This sequence comes from Streptomyces hundungensis, assembly GCF_003627815.1. Lineage (NCBI taxonomy): Bacteria > Bacillati > Actinomycetota > Actinomycetes > Kitasatosporales > Streptomycetaceae > Streptomyces > Streptomyces hundungensis. Next base: position 2,654,466 of record NZ_CP032698.1, on the reverse strand, counting down.
ACGACCGCGCCGCGATCATCCTGCGCGCCGCCGAGCTGCTCGCGGGACCCTGGCGCGAGACGCTGGCCGCCTCCACCATGCTCGGCCAGTCCAAGACCGCCCAGCAGGCCGAGATCGACACCCCCTGCGAGCTCGTCGACTTCTGGCGCTTCAACGTCCACTACGCCCGCAACCTGCTCGCCGAGCAGCCCCCGGCGAACTCCCCGGGCGTGTGGAACCGCATGGACCACCGCCCGCTCGAAGGCTTCGTCTACGCGATCACGCCGTTCAACTTCACGGCCATCGCGGGCAACCTGCCGACCGCCCCGGCCCTGATGGGCAACGTCGTCGTGTGGAAGCCGTCCCCGACGCAGACCCACGCCGCCGTGCTCTTGATGAGCCTCCTGGAGGAGGCGGGCCTGCCCAAGGGCGTCATCAACCTCGTCACCGGCGACGGCCTGGCCGTCTCCGAGGTCGCCCTCAACCACCGCGACCTCGCGGGCATCCACTTCACGGGTTCGACCAAGACCTTCCAGCACCTGTGGAAGACGGTCGGCACCAACATCGAGAAGTACCGCACCTACCCGCGTCTCGTCGGCGAGACCGGTGGCAAGGACTTCGTCGTCGCGCACCCCAGCGCCGACCGCGCCGTCCTGAAGACCGCCCTGACCCGTGGCTCCTTCGAGTACCAGGGCCAGAAGTGCTCCGCCTCCTCCCGCGCCTACGTCCCGGCCTCGATCTGGAACGACGGCTTCAAGGAGGAGTTCGCGGCCGAGGTCGACGGCATCACCATGGGTGACGTCACCGACCTGTCGAACTTCATCGGCGCGGTCATCGACGAGCGCTCCTTCGCCAAGAACAAGGCCGCCATCGACCGGGCCAAGGCCGATGACTCCTGCACGATCGTCGCGGGCGGCACCTACGACGACTCGGTCGGCTACTTCGTCCGCCCGACCGTCATCGAGTGCACCGACCCGGCCAACGAGGTCTTCACGACCGAGTACTTCGGCCCGATCCTGGCGGTCCACGTCTACGACGACGCCAAGTACGACGAGATGCTGGAGCAGATGGAGTCGGCCTCCGACTACGCCCTGACCGGCGCCGTCATCTCCAACGACCGCGCCGCGGCGGCGTACACGATGGACAAGCTGCGCTACGCGGCCGGCAACTTCTACATCAACGACAAGTCGACCGGCGCCGTCGTCGGCCAGCAGCCCTTCGGCGGCGGCCGCGCGTCCGGCACCAACGACAAGGCCGGCGCCCCGCAGAACCTGATGCGCTGGACGCTGACCCGCGCCATCAAGGAGACCCTGGTCCCGCCGACCGACTACACCTACCCCCACATGGGCTGACCTGTAGTCGCACCGGAACCCCGCCCCCGTCCTTGGTCCCCCAACCGAGGACGGGGGCGGTTTCCATGCCGGGCCCGGCGGGGCTCAGACCTCGACGAGGACCTGGTCGAGCGATTTGCGGACCAGGTCGGGGACTTCGCAGTCGTCGGCCGGATAGCCGACCGGGATCACCGCGAACGCCTTCTCGTTCGCGGGCCGCTCAAGGACCTCGGAGAGGAAGCGCATCGGGCTCGGCGTGTGCACGAGCGCGGCGAGGCCGCTCTGGTGCAGCGCGGACAGCAGCAGACCCACCGCGATGCCGACCGACTCGTCCACGTAGTAGTGCTTGTGCTTGGTGCCGTCCTCGGCGAGCCAGTAGCGCTGCTGGAAGACGACGAGCAGCACCGGGGCGTCGGTGAGATGGGTCTTCACCGCGTCGGTGCCGATCGGGCGCAGCGCCGCCAGCCACTCCTCGCCGAGCCGCCCGTCGTAGGAGATCCGCTCCTCCTGCTCGGCCGCCTCACGGATCCTGCGCCGTACGTCAGCGTCCTTGACCAGGACGAACGTCCACGGCTGCTGGTGGGCGCCGGAGGGCGCGGTCGCCGCGCAGGCGACCGCGTCACGGACGACCTGCTCGGGGACCGCGTCGGGCGAGAAGCGGCGCACGGTGCGGCGCTCGTCCATGCGCGCGCGCAGCTCGGCGGCGCGCGCCAGACTCTCGGGCCTCGCCATCCGGGCCGGTCGGTAGGGGACGGGCCGGTACGGCTCGCCGTGGACGGGGGTCCAGTGCTGTTCCGTGGGAGAGGGCATGGAGGCAGTCTGGCGCGTCAACCTGGTCCAGTCCAACTCCCCTGATTACGGGGCGACTTGATAGCTTCCGGCGCCGCCGCGCCGCGGCCGGCCGGCCCGCTGCGAAGACCCGCCTCAGCCGCTGACGGAGGCCGCGCCGGTCTCGATGTGGCCCGTGTACCGGCGCGACCACGTGGCGTCCAAGTCCGCCGTGATGGTGAAGTCGTACCAGCCGTTCTGGTACGCCACCGCGTTGAAGAAGTCCTCGGTGGAGCCGCCCGCCGGGACGGTGTACGTCCAGGTGCCGGTGCGGTACTGGTTCGAGGTGATGCTGAACTTCACGGCGGAGGCCGAGGAGTTGCTCATCTTGAACCACACCGCCTGCTTGCCGGTGCCGGGCTCCACCGCGTAGCGCGCCGCCACCTCGACGTCCTTGCCCGCCTTCGTCGCGTCGCCCACGAAGCGGCGCTGGAAGCGGTTCGGGCCGATCAGGGTGAAGTCGTACTTGCCCGCGCCCGCGCCGGTGCCGATCTGGAAGAAGTCGGTGGCGGTGGAGCCCGCGTCGACCGTGTACTGCCAGGGCGTGGTGTCCCGGTAGGCGTTGGGGTGGAGGGAGAAGTGGGCGGCGCTGGTGGCGTTGGAGCCCTGGTTGGACATGCCGAACCAGGCCAGGATCTGCCCTCCGGTCTTGAACTCGAACCGGTCGAGGTCGCCACCCGGCTGGTACGGCAGCGGGCGGGCCGGACGGGTGCCGGACTCCTGCGCGGGCAGCGCGTTGGTGGTCGGCACGGGGTTGGGCAGCGGGCCGCAGGTGGCGATCCCGATCGCCTTGGTGGCCGGGAGCCCGGACGGCATGCCGTACACCGGCGCGGTGAAGTCGAAGACGCCGGTCAGATCGCCGGTGACCTTGCGGCGCCAGGCGCTGATGTTGGGGCAGTTCGCCGGGGTGCCGAGCGCCGCCGTCCACTTCTCCATGAAGCGCAGCACCGAGGTGTGGTCGAAGACCTCCGAGGAGACCCAACCGCCGCGCGTCCAGGGCGACATGACGATCATCGGCACCCGGAAGCCCAGTCCGTAGGGGACGCCGTTCAGGAACTCACCGGCCGTGCCGGCGGGCGGCGACGGGGGCGGCACATGGTCGAAGAAGCCGTCGTTCTCGTCGTAGTTCAGGAACAGGACGGTCGAGTCGAAGACGTCGGGGGCGGCGGCCAGCGCCCGGTACACCAGGTCGACGAAGTGCGCCCCGTCGCCGGGCGGGGCGTAGGGGTGCTCCGAGAAGGCCTGGTTGGCGACCACCCAGGACACCTGGGGGAGCGTCCCGGCCAGCGCGTCCGCCCTGATCGCGGCCGCGATGTCGTCCGGGGTGGAGCCGGTGGCCGCCGGGACGGAACCCATGCCGCGGTCGTGCAACGGGTCGCCGGGCCTCGCACTCGTGAACTTCGAGAAGTACGCGAGGCCGTTGTCGCCGTAGTTGTCGTTCGCGTTCTGGTAGACCTTCCAGCTGACCCCGGCGCGCTGGAGGGCCTCGGCAAAGGTCTCCCAGGTCAGGCCCGACTCGTCGCCGCCGTCGTAGCTGGAGCCGTCGACCCGGCCGCTCCACAGATAGGTGCGGTTGGGGCCGGTGGCGCTGAGCGTGGCGCTGAAGTAGGCGTCGCAGATGGTGTAGTTGTCGGCCAGCGCGTAGTGGAACGGGATGTCGCCGCGGTCGAGGTACCCCAGCGAGCGCACATTGCCGACCCCCGCGACCCAGCTGTCCATCCGGCCCCTGTTCCACGCCGCGTGCTGCGAGGTCCAGCTGTGCGGCAGATCGCCGTCGCACTGGGCGAGGGTCTCGCCGTCGGCGCCGCCCGAGGCCGGGGTGGAGCTGAGCTTCCACGGGTACTGGCGGCCGGCGCCGTTGGGCTGGTTGAAGACGGGCCGGCCGCCCGGCAGGAGGATGCCGCTCTTGTCGCCGAAGCCCCGGACGCCTTTGAGGCGGCCGAAGTAGTGGTCGAAGCTGCGGTTCTCCTGCATCAGGATCACCACGTGCTTGACGTCCTTGATGGTGCCGGTCGCCGTCGCGGCCGCCGTGCTGGTGGCCACTCGCCCGGCGGCCCCGGCGGCCCCGGCGGCCCCCGGTGACAGCACGGCGCCGGCCGCGACGCCCGCCCCGAGTGCCACGAACCCTCTACGACTGATCGGAGTCATCCGCCCGCCTCTTCGGTCGCATGTGCCCCGGTGGCACATCGAGCGCAAGAGTGGCGCCGGGCAATGGTCTGAAGCTAGACCTCTACGGCGATGGATATGTGAACAGGGGTGCAACGGCAGGGTTTTTGATGGTTCGTCAGGGTCGCGTGGGGTGACCGGGCCCGCAGGGGGCGGTGGGGTCCCGGGACCGTCACGGCCCGGGTCGTCCTCGCCGCGAACCGGACCCCGGGGGCGTCATCGCCGCTAACCGGGCCCCCGGGTCGTCACGGCCGGCCGGCGCCCGCCGCGTCGAGCCCCGCCACGATGTCCGCGAGGGCCCCGCGCAGCCAGCGGTGCGCCGGGTCCGCGTCCACCCGGTTGTGCCAGGCCTGGACGTAGGGGTTGGCCGGCAGGTCGAGCGGGATGTCGAGGACCGCAAGGGGCATCGCCCGCGCCGCCTCGACCGCGAACGGTCTCGGCACCAGGGCCAGCGCGTCCGAGCGCAGCGCGAAGAAGCAGGCCGCCGTGTAGGTCGGCGCGGTCGCCAACACATCGCGTACCAGGCCGAGTTCGGCGAGGCGCTCGTCGACCACGCTACGCACCCGGCCCCGCCGGGTCACCGTGATGTGGGGGAGCGCGGCGAACCGCTCGGGGGTGAGCCGCTCGGTGGCGCAGGGCCCGTCGGCGCGCGCCACGGCCGCGTAGCCGTACGCGCCGAGCGGCGCCGTGTGGACGTCGTGCGGCACCTCGCCCAGCTGGCCCACCTCCAGATCGATCAGCTCCCGCAGGTCCGCCGGGTTCTCGTCGCCCTCCGGCAGGATCCGTAGCCGTACCCGGGGTGCCTCGCGCGCCACCCGCTCGGTCAAGGCCGAACCGAAGATGACGGCCACGGCGTCATTGGACCGGAGGGTGAACTCCCTTGCCAGCGTAGCCAGTTCAAGCTCCTGCGGTGGGCGCAGCGCGGCCAGCGCGGCGGCGAGCGCCGCCTCCACGCACGGCCGGAGCTCGCGGGCGCGCGGCGTCAGCGCCAGGCCCCGCCCCGAGGGGACGAGCAGTTCGTCGCCCACCGCCCTGCGCAGCCGCCCCAGCGTCCTGCTCATCGCGGACGGCGAGATCCGCATCTCGGCGGCGGCCCCCGCCACGCTCCCGGCCCGCAGCAGCGCGTCGAGCGAGGGCAGCAGATTCATGTCCGGCAACGCTCCCATGCCCCGAGTATGGCCCACTGCTGCATGGCACGCACGCCTCGCCTGCGTAATCGGACCTTGTGTGCAGCAATGGCGGCCCTCAGGCTGAACCCCATGCTCGACACCCGACAGCGCGCCACCGCCCTGCTCGTCGCCGGCTGCTTCTTCATGGAGATGCTCGACGGCACCATCGTGGCCACCGCCGCCCCCCAGATGGCGGCCTCCCTCGACACCACCCCCGCCTCCGTGGGCCTGGTGGTCACCGTCTATCTGCTGACCCTCGCGATGCTCATACCGCTCAGCGGCTGGCTCACCGCCCGCTTCGGAGCGCGGCGCGTCTTCCTCACCGCCATCGCGGTGTTCACCCTCGCCTCCGCGGGTTGCGCGGCGAGCGACAGCCTCGCCGCGCTCGTCGCGGCACGCGTCCTGCAAGGGGCCGGCGGCGCCATGATGGTGCCGGTCGGACGCCTCCTCGTACTCGACGGGGCCGCCAAGACCGACATACCGAAGGTCATGGCGTACATCGTGTGGCCGGGCCTGATGGCTCCCGTGATCGCCCCGCTGCTCGGCGGAGTGCTCACCACCTATGCCAGCTGGCACTGGATGTTCCTGGTCAACATTCCGCTCGGGGCCCTCGCGTTCGCCGTCGCCCGCCGGCTGGTGGCGGCCGGGCCCACCGCGAGCCCGCCGCCGCTCGACGTGCCCGGCGTGCTGCTCGGCTGCACCGGTCTCGGCGCCCTCACCTGGTCGGCCCACCTGGTCGCCGACACCGACAGCGGCTGGGGCCCGGTCGCCGCCGTCGCCCTGCTCGCCGTCCTCGCACTCGGTGCGGCCGGGCGTCATCTGCTGCGTACCGCACACCCGTTGGTGAATCTGCGCACCCTGGACGTGGCGTCGTTCCGGTCCTCCGTGACGGGCGGCTCGCTGTTCTGGATCGTCGTCGGCGCCGTGCCGTTCCTGCTGCCCCTGCTCTTCCAGGACGTGTTCGGCTGGAGCGCGGTCAAGTCCGGCGCGGTGGTGCTCTTCGTCTTCGTCGGCAACATCGGGATCAAGCCCGCGACCACCGGCCTCCTCAACCGCTTCGGGTTCCGCCCGCTGCTGCTCGTCTCCACGGTCGGCCTCGCCCTCGCGGTCGCGGGCTGCGCCCTGCTCGCGCCGTCCACGCCACTCGCCGTGACGGCCGCCCTGGTCCTGCTCGGCGGCGCGGCCCGCTCGCTCGGCCTCACCTGCTACTCCACGATCGCGTTCAGCGAGGTGCCCGCCGCGCGGCTGCGCGACGCCAACGCGCTCTCGGCGACCGCCAACCAGCTCGCGGCCGGGCTCGGGGTGGCCGTCGCCACGGTCGCGCTGCGCCTCGGCGGCGCCTTCACCGACACCGTGGCGGGTCCCTACGCCGTGGCGTTCTGCCTGCTCGGCGCGGTCTGCCTGGTGCCCGCCCTCGGTGCGCTGCGGCTGCGCGCGGGGGTGGGCGACGCGGTGCGCACCGGCCGCGCGCGGCCCGTCGGCATCGCCTCGCAGGGGCCCGCCGTCTCAGATAGTAGGAAGTCCGAGTAATTGTGGAGACAGACTCCAGTGGAGCGCTTAGCTTTGTAGGAGCCGAACGTCTCGCTGATCCAGCGAAGGGCGGTCGTGAGCGCAGTGCCCCTTGGCAGGCAACCCCTGCGGCAGCGCTCCCCGCCCCTTCCGGCACCTCACTGCATCCGCCGGGGCCTGCCCCCGGACCTCCCAGCAGAGGAGTCGAATCCCCATGGTCAAGCAGCCCGCCCGCCGAGTCCGTCACTCTTCGCGCAGCAGCGAGTCCGACCGCAAGAACGCCGCCGCCGCCCTCCAGCGTGCGCTGGACCGCAGGGACAACGGCGGCTCGACCGGGCACTGAGCCCGGCCGCCCCGGCTAACGCCCGCGCTGGATCTCGAAGTGGTCGATGCGCTCGCCGGTCTCGGCGAGCGCGCTGACCTTCATCTTCGGCCGCCGTCCCGTCTCGACCTCCACCGCGAGGAACGAGTAGTTGGTGTAGCGGACGCGTGACCACTCCACGGTCTCGGTGACCTTCGCGCCGCCCTTGGCCCAGTGGTAGGTGTTCACGCTGTCCCGGTCCGCCACATGCCCCTCGTAGGAGTCGGGCACGGGGAAGCTGTAGAGCGAACGGCCCGCCGCGCCTGCCGTGACGTACACGATGCCGTCGCGCGTGGGGTCGGTGCGCTCGCCGATGGCGACCTTGCGGCCGACCTTGTTCCCCTTGATGGCGTCCGTGCGCTCGTAGACATGGTTGTGGCCGTTGATCACCAGGTCCACCTGGTGCTTCTCGAACAGCGGCACCCAGGCGTCGCGCACGCCCCCCTCCGAGGCGTGCGAGCTCGTCGTCGAGAACGCGCAGTGGTGGAAGAAGACGACGACGAAGTCGACGGCGTGGTCGGCGCGCAGCTCCCCGAGCCGCTTGTCCAGCCACGTCGTCTGCTTGCCGCCGCTGATGCCGAAGTTGGCGGGAATCTCGTACGAGACGTCGTTCGCGTCCAGCGCCACCACGCCCACGTTGCCGTGCACGAAGGAGTAGACGCCGGGCTGGTTCACCGGGTCGGGGCCGTTGGCCGGCAGCGACCAGCGGGCGTTCTGGCCGCCGTAGCCCTGCGGCGAGTACCAGGCCTCCATGTCGTGGTTGCCGGTGGTCACCATCCACGGCACGGCCTTGGCCACCGACTCGGTCTGCGCCAGGAACTGGTCCCAGGTGCGCGCGTCGTACTGGTCCGAGGACTGGCCCGAACCCGACGGGTCGGCGTAGCAGATGTCGCCCGCGTGCAGGTGGAAGGCCGGGTTCTGGCCGAGGATCACCTGGTCGTTGCCGAGCGCGTGGTAGCTGACGCCCTGGTCGCCGAAGGCCGTGAAGGTGAAGTTCTCGGCGTGCCCGGGGGCCGTGGTGAAGGTGCCGAGGGTGCCCAGGTTGCGGCGGTCCGCCGGGTCGAAGCCGTCGTGGCCGACCCCGTAGTAGTACGTCTGGCCGGGCCGCAGCCGGTCCAGACCCGCGTGCACATAGAACTGCTCGGCCGCCGCGATCTTGCCGCCGTTCAGGGCGGGCGTGGTCAGATGACGCACCTCGGCGTCGATCTTCCGGCTCAGCGACCAGGGGCTCGTGCCGATGCGGATGTACGGCTTCCTGACCGCGAACGGGACCTGCCAGGAGACCCGCATCTGGGTCTTGGGGTCGGCGCCGTACGCGAGGTGGCGGCCGAACGGCGCGGCCAGCGAACCGTCCACGCCGTGCCGGGAGGTGGAGGTGAGCGCGGTGGGCGCGGCGTAGGCGGGCGAGGCCGCTCCGGCCGTCGCGAGGCCGGCCCCGGCGACGGCGGCCGTGGCGGCGGAGGTGCGCAGCAGGCCGCGCCGGCTGAGCCTGCTTCTCAGGTACTCGTGCTGCTCGGCCATGCTCATGCGCTCGGCGAGCCGGTCGGGGATGCCGAATCGGGGGATGTCCATGGCTGAAAACGTCCTCCTCCGAGGCGACGTGATCATCTCCGCCCGGTGAACTCCGGGCGTACAAACGGCCACGCGCTTCCCGCGCCTCCGCCGGACGGGCTAAGGGGCTCCGCCCCAGACCCCGTATCGCGCCTAAAGGGCGCTCGTCCTCAATCGCCGGACGGGCTGAGGTGCTGGCCAGCACCGGTGCCGCTAGGGGCGCGGGGAACTGCGCGACCAGCCACGCACGGCCCGCACCAGAAAGCGGGGTTTCCTGGGGCTCCGCCCCAGACCCCGTTCGCGCCTAAAGGGCGCTCGTCCTCAATCGCCGGACAGGCTGAGGTTGCCCGCATTGGCCACCCTGCCAAGGGCAGCCCGCCTGGGGGCGCGGCGCGGGCCGGGGTGTCCACAGTGTGGACATTGGGTGTCAGGGCTTGGGACGACCAGTAGGGTTCCCCCATGTCGGTAAGTTCTCGCAGCATCAATCTCGCAGTGATCCCCGGTGACGGCATCGGCCAGGAGGTCGTGGCCCAGGGCCTGAAGGTTCTCAGCGCCGTCCTTCCGCAGGATGTGAAGCTGGAGACCAGGGAGTTCGACTTCGGCGCGCGGCGCTACCACGCCACCGGTGAGACCCTCACCGACGCCGACGTCACCGAGCTCAAGCAGCACGACGCGATCCTGCTCGGCGCGATCGGCGACCCCTCGGTCCCGTCCGGCGTCCTGGAGCGCGGCTTCCTGCTGAAACTCCGCTTCCTCTTCGACCACTACGTCAATCTCCGCCCCAGCAGGCTGCTTCCCGGCGTCGCCACCCCGCTCGCAGGACAGCCCGAGATCGACTTCATCGTCGTACGCGAAGGCACCGAGGGGCCGTACACCGGCAACGGCGGTTCCATCCGCACCGGGACGCCCCACGAGGTCGCCACCGAGGTCTCGGTCAACACCGCCTTCGGTGTGGAGCGCGTGGTCCGGGACGCCTTCGCCCGCGCCCAGGCCCGCCCGCGCAAGAAGCTGACCCTCGTCCACAAGAACAACGTGCTCGCCTACGCCGGTCACCTGTGGACCAACGTCTTCAACGCGGTGGCCGCGGAGTTCCCCGACGTCACCACCGACTATCTGCACGTGGACGCGGCGACGATCTTCCTCGTCACCGACCCGGCGCGGTTCGACGTGATCGTCACCGACAACCTCTTCGGCGACATCATCACCGACCTCGCCGCGGCCGTCTCCGGCGGCATCGGCGTCGCCGCCTCGGGCAACATCAACCCGAGCGGCGAGTTCCCCTCGATGTTCGAGCCGGTGCACGGCTCCGCCCCGGACATCGCGGGCCAGGGCAAGGCCGACCCCTCGGCCACCGTCCTGTCCGTCGCCCTGCTGCTGCGCCACCTCGGCTACGAGCCCGAGGCGGCCCGCATCGAGAGCGCCGTCTCCGCCGATCTGGCGGCCCGCGGCGACTCGGTCCGCACCACGGACGAGATCGGCGACGCGCTCGCCGCGCGCGTAGCCGGCTAGCCCGCGCGAACCGTACGCACCAGCCGCCGGGTCGCCTTTCGCACCCGGCGGCTTTTCGCATGTGGCCACCGGGTGACACCATCAATCCCGGACCGCACATCACACCGTTATGACCAAGGCCCACCAGGAGCGATAATCGAACGTGGGCCGCGGCAAGCGGAGCAGCTCGGACGTCCAGGCACAGGCAGCGGCGTGAGCGCGGTCCGTCACTATCCACCGGTGAAGGACACAGCACTCATGACGACGCCCACGATCGAGCTCAAGCCCACCTCGCACCCGCTGTCCGACGCGGAGCGCGAGGCGATTCTGGCCAGCCCCGGTTTCGGCCGCCACTTCACCGACAACATGGTGACGGTCCGCTGGACCGAGGGGCGCGGCTGGCACGACGCCCAGCTCGTGCCGTACGCACCGCTGTCCATGGACCCGGCGAACATGACGCTGCACTACGCGCAGACCATCTTCGAGGGCCTCAAGGCCTACCGCCAGGCGGACGGCACGGTCGCCACGTTCCGGCCCGAGGCCAACGCCGAGCGCTTCCAGACCTCCGCCCGCCGCATCGCGATGCCCGAGGTCCCCGTCGACCTCTTCATCGCGGCCTGCGACGCGCTGGTCCAACAGGACAAGGCGTGGGTCCCCTCCACCGGCGAGGCCTCCCTCTACCTGCGCCCCTTCATGATCGCGGCCGAGGTCGGCCTCGGGGTGAAGCCCGCCAACGAGTACCTCTTCATCGTGATCGCCTCCCCGGCCGGCGCCTACTTCCCCGGCGGCGTCAAGCCTGTCTCGGTCTGGCTCTCCGAGGAGTACGTGCGCGCCGTCAAGGGCGGCACCGGCGCCGCCAAGACCGGCGGCAACTACGCGGCCTCCCTCGTCGCCCAGGCCGAGGCGGCCCAGCACGGCTGCGACCAGGTGGTCTGGCTGGACGCCGTCGAGCACCGCTGGATCGAGGAAATGGGCGGCATGAACCTGTACTTCGTGTACGCGCAGGAGGACGGCTCGCGGAAGATCGTCACGCCCGAGCTGACCGGCTCACTGCTTCCCGGCATCACCCGCGACTCGCTCCTGAAGATCGCCCGCGACCTCGGCTACGAGGCCGTCGAGGGCCGGATCTCGACGGAGGACTGGAAGCGCGACAACGAGAACGGCACGCTTCTCGAGGTCTTCGCCTGCGGCACCGCGGCGGTCATCACCCCGGTCGGCTCGGTGAAGTCGGCCCGTCACCACTGGACGCAGGGCGACGGCGAGCCGGGTGAGGTCACGATGAAGCTCCGCAGGGCGCTGCTCGACCTCCAGACCGGACAGGCCCCGGACCCGCACGGCTGGATGCACCCGCTGGGCTAGGTGATATCCGGGGGCCCCGCCCCCGGACCACCGCTCCTCAAACGCCGGAGGGGCTGGATGTGGCGCCGACCTCGGTCGCGACATCCAGCCCCTCCGGCGCGTGTGCTTGACGCAGTGTCAACGCCAGATACGCCAAGCCTCCCACCACGCCCGACAGCAGGAAGCTGCAATCCACCCCGCGGGTCCAACTCAGCAGCGGGCCCTGGTAGTTGGGGAGGGAGACGGCGAGCAGGCCGACGGCGGCGCCCAGTGCCCAGGAGGCCACCGCGCGCAGGTTCCAGCCCGCCCGGTACCAGTAGATCCCGCCCCGCGCGCGGCGGTTGAAGACCTGGAGGGCGTCCGCGTCGTACACGCCGCGACAGCGGACGAAGCCGATCAGGGTGATCACCGCCCAGGGCGTGCCGATCGCGGTGAGCAGCAGCACGAACGAGGTCATCGCGGCCTGTGCGTCCCAGGCGAAGTGGCCCGCGAAGACGCACAGCGTGGCGACGGCCGCCACCGCGAACGTCGCCTGGGTGCGCGAGGCGCGCGGCAGGATCGCGTCGAGGTCCAGGCCCATCGAGTAGAGCATCAGACCCGCGTTGCCCACCGACCCCGCCGAGGCCGAGAGCAGCAGCGGCACCAGGTACCAGCCGGGGGCGGCCGAGACCAGCGGGCCCGCGTAGTCGGTGGCGGCGCGGGCCGCGTACGCCGTGAACGTACCGAAGAGCTGCGGTACGAGGAGGCCCGCCGTCAGGCCGAGCCAGGTGGCGTGCAGCACCCGGCGCGGGCGGTGGCGGTTGGGTGAGATGTAGCGGGTGTAGTCGCCGAGCAGGGTGATGAAGGCGATCGGTCCGCTGAGCCCGGCCGCCACCAGCGCGAGCAGCCAGGTCGGCCAGAACGAGCCGAGCAGATAGCCCCCGGCGTCGGGCAGCGCGGCGGTGGTGAAGTGCGGTGCGTAGGCGACGACTCCGAGGATCAGGAGCGCCGTCATGCCGACGGCCAGGACGCGCGAGAGGCGCAGCAGCACCTGGTAGCCGTAGACCGCGCCGACGACGGTGGCCACGGCGAGCAGCGCGTACACGACGGCGTACGAGAGACCGCCCGTCGGCAGCCCGAACAGGCGGTGCAGGACGCCCGTCATCGCGTCGCCGCCGATCCACACGGTCAGCGCGGTGTAGCCGAGCGAGAGCAGCAGCCCCACCACCGAGCCCACCAGCCGTCCCCGTACGCCGAATTGGGCGCCCGAGGAGGTCGACAGATTGGTGGCGGTGCGCAGGGACACCAGGGCGAGCGGCGCGGTGAGCAGGGTGCCGACCACGGTTCCGGCGGTCACCGCGCCGACCGAGGCCCACCAGCCGAGGCCGAAGGAGACCGGCAGCCAGCCGAAGATGATCACCCCGAGGCAGAGGTTCGAGCCGAGCAGGATCGAGACGAGGTCGCGGGGGCCGCTGGTGCGTTCCGCCTCCGGGACCGTATCGACTCCGCGCTGTTCCATGAGCATGCCGGTGCCTCTCACTCGTCGGGGGATTTGAGTGGCGCTCAATGTGACCCATGCCCGGCAGTGCCGTCAATCCTTCCCGTCTGAGAAATCTCTGGTTAGAGTGGCGTTCAAACAGGAGGTGTGGTGACGTGCGACTGACCCCGACCGAGCGTGACCGGCTGCTTTTGTTCGGCGCGGCGGAACTGGCCAGGGCCCGCAGGGCCCGCGGGCTCCGGCTGAACGTGCCGGAGGCGACCGCCCTGATCGCGGACACCGTCTGCGAGGCGGCCCGGGACGGCAGGCGGCTCGCCGAGGCCATCGAGGCGGCCCGGTCCGTGCTCGGCCCCGACGACGTGCTGCCCGGCGTGTCCGACGTCGTCACCGAGGTCCATGTGGAGGCCGTCTTCGACGACGGCTCACGGCTCGCGGTGGTGTCCGACCCCATCGGCGGCACCGCCGGTCAGGACGCCCCCGGCGCCCTGCTGCCCGGCGCGGGGTACCCGGAGGCCGACCCCGAGGTGCGGCTCGCCGTGACCAACACCGCCACCGTGCCGATCTCGGTCACCTCCCACTTCCACTTCTTCGAAGCCAACCCCCGGCTCGCCTTCGACCGCGCGACCGCCTACGGCATGAGGCTGTGCGTGCCCGCCGGGTCCTCGGTCAGGTTCGGGCCCGGCGAGAGCGCCGAGGTCGGGCTCGTGCCCATCGGCGGCGATCGGATCGCGATCGGCTTCGCGGGCCTGGTGGACGGTCCCCTCGATGCGCCCGGCGCGAAGGACGAAGCGCTGCGCAGGGCCGCCGCCTGCGGATATCTGGGAACCGGCCCGGCCGGCCCGCGAGAGGGAGAGCAGTGATGGACCCGTACGAGTACGCCTCCGTGCACGGCCCCCGCACCGGGGACCGGATCCGGCTCGGGGACTCGGGCCTGACCGTCCGGGTCGAGTCCGACGCCCAGCGGCCCGGCGACGAGTTCCTGGCCGGCTTCGGCAAGACGGCCCGTGACGGGCTGCACCTGAAGGCCGCGGCCGTGCGCGACACCTGCGACGTCGTCATCAGCAACGTCGTGGTGATCGACGCGGTGCAGGGCATCCGCAAGGTGTCCATCGGCATCCGCGAGGGGCGGATCTGCTCCATCGGGCGGGCCGGCAACCCCGACACCCTGGACGGCGTGGACGTGGTCGTCGGCACCGGCACCTCGATCGTCTCCGGCGAGGGGCTCATCGCCACCGCCGGGGCCGTCGACACCCACGTACACCTGCTGTCCCCGCGCATCATGGAGGCCTCCCTCGCCTCCGGCGTCACCACGATCATCGGCCAGGAGTTCGGCCCGGTCTGGGGCGTCGGCGTCAACTCGCCCTGGGCGCTGCGCGGCGCCTTCGCCGCGTTCGACGCCTGGCCCGTCAACATCGGCTTCCTCGGCCGGGGTTCGTCCTCCGACGGCGCACCTCTGGTGGAGGCGCTCGCCGAGGGCGGGGCGTGCGGCTTCAAGGTGCACGAGGACATGGGCGCCCACACCCGTGCGCTCGACACCGCGCTGCGCGTCGCGGAGGACCACGACGTCCAAGTCGCCCTGCACAGCGACGGGTTGAACGAATGCCTCACCGTCGAGGACACCCTGAAGGTGCTCGAAGGCCGCACCATCCACGCCTTCCACATCGAGGGGTGCGGCGGGGGCCATGTGCCCAACGTCCTGAAGATGGCGGGCGTCCCGAACGTCATCGGCTCCTCCACCAACCCGACGCTCCCCTTCGGACGGGACGCGGTCGCCGAGCACTACGGCATGATCGTCTCGGTCCACGACCTCAAGACCGATCTGCCGGGCGACGCGGCGATGGCCCGCGACCGCATCCGCGCCGGGACGATGGGCGCCGAGGACGTGCTCCACGACCTGGGCGCGATCGGCATCACCTCCTCCGACGCCCAGGGCATGGGCCGCGCCGGCGAGACCGTACGCCGCACCTTCGCGATGGCCGGGAAGATGAAGGCCGAGCTGGGCCCCCTGGAGGGCGACGGATCCGACGACGACAACGCGCGCGTCCTGCGCTACATGGCCAAGCTCACCATCAACCCGGCCATCGCGCACGGGCTCTCGCACGAGATCGGCTCCATCGAGGTCGGCAAGATGGCCGACATCGTGCTGTGGCGCCCGGCCTACTTCGGTGCCAAGCCGCAGATGGTCCTCAAGTCCGGCTTCCCCGCCTGGGGCGTCACCGGCGACCCCAACGCGGCCACCGACACCTGCGAACCCCTCGTCCTCGGCCCGCTGTTCGGCGCCCACGGCGGTACGGCCGCCGAGCTGTCCGTCGCCTTCGTGGCGAAGGCCGCCCTCGACCAGGGCGCCGACCAACTGCCCACCCGCCGGCGCCGGGTCGCGGTGCGCGGCACCCGCGGCATCGGCCCGGCCGACCTCCTCCTCAACTCCCGTACCGGAGCCGTCGGCGTGGACGGCCGCACCGGGCTCGTCACCCTCGACGGCGACCCGCTGCGCTCCGAACCGGCCGACTCCGTCTCCCTCAACCGCCTCTACTTCCTGTAAGGACCCCTGATGTCTGCTGCCGCCGACGGCTTCCGCATGCCCGCCGAGTGGGCCCCGCACGAGCGGACCTGGATGGCGTGGCCGGGCCCCAACGTCACGTTCCCCAATGACGCCGAGCTCGCGCAGTCCCGCGCCGCCTGGGCGTCGGTGGCCCGCGCGGTACGCCGCTTCGAGCCGGTCACCATGGTGGTCGGCCCCGGCCAGTCCGAAGGTGCCCGCGCGCTGCTCGGCCCCGACATCGACCTCGTCGAGCGCGAACTCGACGACGCGTGGATGCGGGACATCGGCCCCACCTTCCTCACCGACGGCAAGGGCCAACTGGCCGCCGTGGACTGGACGTTCAACGGCTGGGGCGCGCAGGACTGGGCGACCTGGGAGCACGACGCGAAGATCGGGGCGCACGTCTCCGACCTCGCGGGAGCCCGTACGTACACCTCGCGCCTGGTCAACGAGGGCGGCGCGATCCACGTCGACGGCGAGGGCACGGTGCTGCTCACCGAGACCGTCCAGCTCGGCCCGGAGCGCAACCCCCACTGGACCCGCGAGGAGGTCGAGACGGAGATCCACGCCATGCTCGGCACCCGCAAGGCGATCTGGCTGCGGCGCGGCCTGACCGCCGACTACCCGCCGCACGGCTACGGCACCCTCGGCCACGTCGACATCGTCGCCGCGTTCGCCCGCCCCGGCGTCGTGGTCGCCCACACCCAGCCCGATCCGTCCCACCCCGACCACGAGCTCTGCAAGGAGAACGTGGCGCTGCTCCGCTCCCAGACCGATGCGCGCGGCCGTCGCCTCGAAGTGGTCGAGATCCCCGCGCCGACCGTCGTCCAGGACGACCACGGCTGGGTCGACTACTCCTACATCAACCACTACCTCTGCAACGGCGGCGTCGTCCTGTGCGCCTTCGACGACCCCCGCGACGAAAACGCGGCGGGCATCTTCCGCCGCCTCTTCCCCGACCGCACGGTGACCCTGGTCGACGCCCGCACGATCTTCGCGGGCGGGGGCGGGATTCATTGCATCACGCAGCAGCAGCCGAGGGTGTGACCATAACCGTGGGTGGTGGCCGACTGGGCATGGGTCCGGAGTGCTTTAGGCCCACGGGAACGCCACCACCGTGTGCGGGGTGCCCGTCTCGAAGTAGAGGGGCTTGATGCCGTGGGCCGCCGCGCATGCCGCGTGGGCGTACACCGGAACCGGCGCCCTGCCGGGCATGGCTGCTGCGAGCCGGATACAGCAGTCCGCCCCCGGCTTCGGGCAGTAGAAGCACACGCGTGTCGCTGAGGTCGAGTCGGTCATGTCCCGTCCCTGGGGTCGGTAGTGATCAGGTACGAGACAAGCGTGACGGCCACGCCAGGGCGGAACGCTCACGTTTTGTGAGCGTCGGCAGGTGAGGCCGCGAGTGTCACAGGCCGATCCAGGCCGCCATGTGGCCGAGGGAATCGGGGGTGCGCCTGGACAGATGGACGAGCCCCTTGATGGTCTCCCGAGCCCCAGGGTGGTAGCGAGTCTGCTCGGGGGCGGTGCGACGCGCCTCGATGATGGATGAGAGCGCGGCCTCGGCCCGACCAGTCTCCATCTCTGAACGGGCCCGGTCGACGAGGAAGTGAGCGCGGCGTGAGGTGGCCAGCGCGGACGGCAGCTGCGGCTTGAGCTTCTTGGCCTGGGCAAGTGCGTCGTCGTACCGGTGCATCTCGACGGCCGCGGACATGCGATGCAGGGCCACGTTGGTCGGCCCGAAGGACAGCCAGTGGACGTCGGAGGCGTCACCGATACGGCGGGCGTGCCCGGCGGCCTCGCTCAGGTGCGTCTCGACGGCGTGGCTGTCGTGTGCCCGGGCAGCGATGACGGAGGCGCCAAGGTGAAGCTGCCCGGTCACGGCGATGCTCTCACGGCTGATGTCCGCTGCGGTGAGGATGCCGTGGCCGGAGCTGATCAGCCGCTGACCAACGCCGTAATCGCCTTCCCGGAAATATACGAGGGCCCGCATGTACTGGCGCAACCCGTCGAGACAGGGGTCGGAGGCGCGGTGTGCGGCCCAACCCAGCCGGTCGAGTGCGACAGAACTCAGGTCGTAGTAACCGAGCTTGACGGTGATGTCGTGCGCGGTTCGGTACGTCGACGCGAGGGCCCGCCAGAGTTCGGTGCAGGGCGACCTCCAGACCGCGCTGGTGAGCTCGGCGATCAGGGTGGGGAGCTGCATAGCGGCACTGCGTAGACGAGTCGCTCTGACTTCGGCACAGAGCTGGTCGGCTGCGGTGACGAGCAGGGCCACGGGCCGGGCCTCAATGGTGTCATCGGCGCCGAGGTCGTAGAGGTCGAGTGCCTCACGGATGGGCCGGACGAGTACGGCGAGGCGGTCTTGCTGGAGTTCGGTCACATACGGCTGTCCCGTCAGCACGGTGACGTCGATCCGGAGGGCGTGCGCGACAGCTGCGATCAGGTCGATGGTGGCCGGTTTGGCGCCGCATTCGACTTGGTTGAGGAGGCTGTAGGAGTACGGAATTCGATCCGCCAGCTGTCTCTGCGTGAGGCGAGCGAGTTTCCGCTGCTCCTTGATGCGGGCGCCGGTGTGGTCGTCCGATCTCGCCATGGCAGCTCCGTTCCCTACTCGTCAAGTGAAACGGTACTCGCGCGATCCGCTGCCGGGCCTGCTCCGTCTCGATTCCCATGCATTCGGGGGCGGTTGGCTGTGATCAACTGGTTCGCATGACGACGCAGAGGACTGTGTACGTGTTCTGTTCGGCGGCCCCGCCCGTTTTCGAGGTCGCCACGGTGATCGAGGCGCTGCAAGCCCGGGGTTGGGACGTGTGCCTGGGGTTGACGCCGACGGCAGCGTCATGGCTGGACGATTCCCTGTCGGGGCTGGCGACGCTGACCGGGCACCCGGTCCGTTCGCAGTACAAGCGGCCGGAAGAGCCGGACGTGTGGCCCCCGGCGGATGCGATCCTGTTCGCGCCGGCCACTTTCAACAGCGTCAACTCGTGGGCGCTGGGCCTGACATCGAACTTCGTCGTCGGCGTCGTCGCTGAAGGGGTCGGAAAGCGGATCCCCATGGTGGCGATGCCGTGTGTGAACGCGGCCTTCGTGCAGCACCCACAGTTCGAGCAGTCGGTCGCCGTGTTGCGCGAGTCCGGCGTCACGGTGCTGTACGGCGAGGGAGGCTTCGTGCCGAACCAGCCCGGAGAGCGGCGTCCGGAAGGGTATCCGTGGCGGATCGCCCTCGACGCGGTCGAGGCGGTTGCCGGTGCGCCCCGGTAGCCGCGATCCGGCCCCCTCACACCTACCCGCCAGGCCTGGCCGGTCGCCGTCGCCCCGGAGTCGGCTGGATGCCATGGCCCGCAGGCGCCGTCCCGCCGCATGGCCGAGGCGGCCCGAGCCATCAGGTAGAACATACGGGTGAACGCACCCCGCCGCCGCAACACCGCCCCGCCCCGCGAGGAGCTGCTCGCCGCTGCCATGGCCACCATCGCCGAGCGCGGGCTCGACGGGCTCACCATGGCCGGGCTCGGGCGGGAGGTGGGGATGTCCAGTGGGCACCTGCTCTACTACTTCCGCACCAAGGACGAGCTGCTGCTCCAGACCCTGGAGTGGAGCGAGGGGCGGCTCGGCGAGGAGCGGCGCGGGCTGCTGGTGCGGCCGGGCACGGCGCGGGAGCGGCTCGACGCCTACGTCGATCTGTATGTGCCGGACGGGCCCCGCGACCCGCACTGGATCCTGTGGCTGGAGGTCTGGAACCGCTCGCAGAACGCCGACGCCGGGGCCCGCGCCCGCCAGGCCGCGATCGAGGGGGCCTGGCACCGCGACCTGGTCGCGATAATCGCCGAGGGGGTCTCGCGCGGCGAGTTCCGCCCGGTGGACGCCGACCGCTTCGCGGCACGGCTGCGCGCCCTGCTCGACGGGTTCAGCGTGCACGTCGCGGTCGGCCTGCCCGGCACCGGAAGGCCTCAAGTCCTTGACCACGTAAGGGAGTTCGTCGATCAGGACCTGATGCGACAGACCCGGCGCGGGGAACACAACGTACGCAAGTAGGCCCGATCGTTGCGGCCGCACGACTTGTCGACAGGGCGGCCCTGCGCCAACGTGAGCGTCCATGGGACGAGAGCACTGGAAGAAGATCTGGGTCGGCTCGGCCGGCAACATGGTCGAGTGGTTCGACTGGTTCGTGTACGCCACGTTCGCCGTGTACTTCGCGGACGCGTTCTTCCCGAAGGGCAACGAGACCGCCAACCTCATGAACACCATGGGGATCTTCGCGGTCGGCTTCTTCATGCGGCCGGTCGGCGGCTGGCTGCTCGGCCGGATCGGCGACCGCAAGGGCCGCAAGGCCGCGCTCACCATGACCGTCACCCTGATGTCCGCCTCCGCGGTCCTGATCGCGATCGCGCCGACGTACGCCGTCGCCGGATACGGGGGAGTGGCCGTCCTGCTGGTCGCCCGGCTCCTCCAGGGCCTCTCGGTGGGCGGCGAGTACGCGGCCAGCGCCACCTACCTCACCGAGGCCTCCGACCCCGGCAAGCGCGGCTTCGCCTCCAGCTTCCAGTACGTGTCGATGACCGCCGGCCAGCTCGTCGGCCTCGGCCTCCAGATCGTGATGCAGCGCAACCTCTCCGACGCGGCCCTGCACAGCTGGGGCTGGCGCATCCCCTTCATCGTCGGTGCGCTGGGCGCGGGCATCGTCTTCTATCTGCGCCGCTCCATGCTGGAGACCGAGGTGTACGCGGAGTCGGGCGCGGCCCACGACGAGGACCGGGGCACCCTCAAGGCGCTGTGGGCGCACAGGCGCGAGGCGTTCCTGGTCATGGCGCTCACCATGGGCGGCACCGTCGCCTACTACACGTACACGACGTATCTGACGAAGTTCCTCTCCAAGAGCGCGGGCATGGAGAAGTCGACCGCCTCCCTCGTCAGCTTCTGCGCCCTGTTCGTCTTCATGTGCCTCCAGCCGCTGGCGGGCGCGCTCTCCGACCGGATCGGGCGGCGCCCGCTCCTGATCACCTTCGCGATCGGCTCCACCTTCCTGACCGTGCCGATCATGACGATGCTCAAGCACGCGGGCACCTTCTGGCCCGCCTTCGGTCTGGCCCTGCTCGCCCTGGTGGTGGTCACCGGCTACACCTCGATCAACGCCTGTGTGAAGGCCGAACTCTTCCCCACCGGCATCCGCGCCCTCGGCGTCGCCCTGCCGTACGCCCTCGCCAACGCCCTCTTCGGCGGGACGGCCGAATACGTGGCGCTGTGGTTCAAGAAGGCAGGCATCGAGTCCGGCTTCTACTGGTACGTGGCCGGCTGCGCCGCCGTCTCCCTGGTGGTCTATCTGACGATGCGCGAGACGCGCGACATCGATCTGAACCGAACCGAGAACGCACCCCGGCGAACCCAAGCGGAACCGGTTCCTTCGAATTAGCGCAGGTCGGGCGCCCGGATGGTGAGACCCCCCATCCGGGTCCCGGACGCGTGTGGCAGACTGCGAGCGTGCTCGCTTCCGACATGATTATGGACAGCAGCGCGCCGGTCCGCAGTGATCGCTGAACCGTGGTAACACCCGCGGCAGCGGCCATCGTGCCCCAGACCCGCGCGCAGACCTCTCGCACCCGCGAGGGGTCTTTTCGTTTACCGGCCCCACCACGGCCGGGGCGAGGAGCGCGGCGACGGGGGCAAGTGGAGCCCGAGTTCGGAGCCACTCACCCGACAGGAGTCAGATCAGCATGACGACCAACGAGGCGAACGAACCCGCCGAGGAGAGTCTCCTCGACGGCCCCAGGGTCGACGACAGCTTCCACGTCTTCGACACGACGCTGCGCGACGGAGCGCAGCGCGAGGGCATCAACCTCACCGTCGCGGACAAGCTGACGATCGCCCGGCACCTGGACGAGTTCGGTGTGGGCTTCATCGAAGGCGGCTGGCCCGGCGCCAACCCCCGGGACACCGAGTTCTTCGCCCGCGCGCGCCAGGAGATCACCTTCCACAACGCGCAGCTCGTCGCGTTCGGCGCGACCCGCCGCGCGGGCGGCAAGGCCGCCGAGGACCCGCAGGTGCGGGCCCTCGTCGAGTCCGGCGCGCCCGTGATCACGCTGGTCGCCAAGTCGCACGACCGCCATGTCGAGCTGGCCCTGCGCACCACCCTGGACGAGAACCTGGAGATGATCCGCGACACCGTGTCCTACCTGCGCGAGCAGGGCCGGCGGGTCTTCCTGGACTGCGAGCACTTCTTCGACGGCTACAAGGCGAACCCCGAGTACGCCAAGGCCGTCGTGCGGGCCGCCAGTGACGCCGGCGCGGACGTCGTCATCCTCTGCGACACCAACGGCGGCATGCTCCCCGCCCAGATCCAGGCGGTCGTCGCCACCGTGCTCGCCGACACCGGCGCCCGGCTCGGCATCCACGCCCAGGACGACACCGGCTGCGCGGTCGCCAACACCCTGGCCGCCGTCGACGCGGGCGCCACCCACGTCCAGTGCACCGCCAACGGCTACGGCGAGCGGGTCGGCAACGCCAACCTGTTCCCGGTCGTCGCCGCCCTGGAGCTCAAGTACGGCAAGAGGGTGCTGCCCCAGGGCGCGCTCGCCGAGATGACCCGCATCTCGCACGCCATCGCCGAGGTGGTCAACCTCGCGCCGTCCACGCACCAGCCGTACGTCGGTGTCTCCGCCTTCGCCCACAAGGCCGGGCTGCACGCCTCCGCGATCAAGGTCGACCCCGATCTGTACCAGCACATCGACCCGGGGCTGGTCGGCAACCACATCAGGATGCTGGTCTCCGACATGGCGGGCCGCGCCTCCATCGAGCTCAAGGGCCAGGAACTCGGCATCGACCTCGGCGACGACCGCGAGGTGGTGGCCCGCGTCGTGGAACGGGTCAAGGAGCGCGAACTCCGGGGCTACACCTACGAGGCCGCCGACGCCTCCTTCGAGCTGCTGCTGCGCGACGAGGTCGAGGGCGGGCCGCGCGACTACTTCCGCATCGAGTCCTACCGGGCGATCATCGAAACCCTCAAGGACGGCACCCACGCCAACGGCGCCACCGTGAAGTTCTGGGTCGGCGAGGAGCGCATCATCGTCTCCGCCGAGGGCAACGGCCCGGTCAACGCCCTGGACTCGGCGCTCCTCGAAGGACTTGAGCGGTTCTACCCGCAGGTCGCCAAGTTCGAGCTGGTCGACTACAAGGTCCGCACCCTGGAGGGCAAGCACGGCACCGCTTCCACCACCCGCGTCCTGATCACCACCACGGACGGCACGGGCGAGTGGACGACGGTCGGCGCCGGTCCCAACGTGATCGAGGCGTCCTGGGAGGCGCTCCAGGACGCCTACACCTACGGTCTGCTCCGAGCCGGAACCCAGCCGCGGCGCTAGCCGCGCGACGCCGTGGGGCGGGCCTCCACCCCGCGGCGTTCCGCCCCGCGTCCCGGGCCGGGGGCGGGGCGGGCCGCCTGACCACCCCCGGCCGCCGCACCCCGTATGTCCGTTTCCGGGTGGCCTCGGGTAGCGTCGGCACCATGAGGCTCAGGGTTTTCTCCGCACTCTCCGCCGTAGCGCTCGCCGCGCTGGCCACGGCGGGCCCCGCCATGGCGGCCACCGGCGCGTCCGACGTGGCCGAGCATCTCAAGAAGAGCCCGGTGTACGTGGATCCCGGAGCCGCGAACCAGCTCAGCGCGGCCCAGGCCGACGCCCTGGCCAAGAAGATCAAGGACGC
The DNA here is from genome assembly GCF_003627815.1 of Streptomyces hundungensis. Classification (NCBI taxonomy): domain Bacteria; kingdom Bacillati; phylum Actinomycetota; class Actinomycetes; order Kitasatosporales; family Streptomycetaceae; genus Streptomyces; species Streptomyces hundungensis. Next base: position 2,631,035 of record NZ_CP032698.1, on the reverse strand, counting down.
GGACAAGCCGCTGTTCGTGGCCGTGCTGCCCAACAGCGCGGCGTTCCCCAAGGACTCGATCCTGGGGTACCTGCGGACCGACACCGGGGTCACCGGCCTGTACGCGATCCGGCTCGGCGACGCCTTCACCTCCGGCGCCGACCACAAGGTCATGCCGAAGCAGGCCGTGCAGAACCTGAACAGCGCCGTCCGCGCCCCCGGCACCGGCGACGACGCCGCCACCCAGCTCAACGCCTTCGTCGACAAGGCGCTCCCGCAGATGAAGGGCCACGCGCCCGCCTCCTGGGGTGGCGGCTCGGCCTCCGACGACGGGGCCGGCGCGGGCGCCCTCATCGGCGTGGGCGCGGTGGTCGTCGCGGGCGGCGCCGGCGCGTACGCCCTGGTCCGCCGCAACCGCAAGAAGAAGGCCGAACAGGGGCGGGCCGCGCTCCAGCGCCTCCAGGTCGTCGTGGACGAGGACATCACCGCGTTCGGCGAGGAGCTCGACCGGCTCGACTTCCACCCCGCCGAAGCCGGCGCCGACGACGCGATGCGCGCCGACTACGAGCGCGCCCTCGACGCGTACGAGACCGCGAAGTCCCTGATGGCGAAGGCCGAGCGGCCCGCCGACGTGACCGGCGTGACCCAGGCCCTGGAGGACGGCCGGTTCTCGCTCGCCACCCTCGCCGCCCGCCGCGAACACCGCCCGCTGCCCGAGCGCCGCGCCCCCTGCTTCTTCGACCCGCGCCACGGCCCCTCCGTCGAGGACGCCACCTGGACCCCGGCCGGGGGCGCCCCGCGCCAGGTCCCGGTCTGCCAGGCGGACGCGACCCGGCTGCGCGACGGGCAGGACCCCATGGTCCGCGAGGTCGACACCGACCAGGGCCGCCGCCCCTACTACGACGCGGGTCCCGCCTACGGACCCTGGGCGGGCGGCTACTTCGGCGGCGGCATGCTGCCCGGCCTCCTGATGGGCACGATGCTCGGCTCGATGCTGTCGACCCCCGCGTACGCGTCCGACTACGGCGCCGGGGCGTACGGCCCCGGCTCCTTCGACGCGGGCTCGGGATTCGACGGCGGCGACGTCTCGGGCTCCAACTTCGACCCGTCCGACTTCGGTGGCGGCTGGGGCGACGGCGGCGGGGGCGGCGGCGACGGCGGAGGCTTCGGCGGCGGCGACTGGTAGCCCACCCCCCCACCTGACCTGCTAAGCCGCTGTTGACCCGTCCCGCCGCGGCGGGCGATAGTGGCGAGCCGCACAACCAGGGTTGGGGACACATTGCACGCCGGGCACGAAGACGTCATGGCGGCCTGCGCCGACGCGGAGGCGCTGCTGCGGGCGGGCCGCACCAGCGCCGCCCGCAAGGCAGCACGCGCCGCGCTCTACACGGACGGGCCCGACCCCTGCCTGTACGCCCTGCTCGGCCGCGCGCACGCCGCCGAGGGCGACGCCGACCACGCCGACCGGGCCGAGACGGTCTTCCGCGAAGGCCTGGCCGCCTTCCCCGACGACCTCGGCCTCCTCACCGCCTACACCGCCCTGTGCCGCTCCGCCCCCGACCCCGCCCGCACGGACCGGGCCGCCGAACTCGCGGCGCGGCTGGGGGAGTTGGGGGCGAATGGAGCCCAGGGGCGGCCCTCCGCGAGCCGGGTCCAGCGGCACGACGCGCGCCTGGTACTGACCGTCATCGGGCACCCGGCCGGCGCCGCCCACCGGGCGTGGGACCGGGCCCGCACGACCCCCGACGACGACCGGACCGCCATACTCGCCGAAACCCTCACCGCACTGGCCCGCCCGGGCCGGGCGCCCCTGAGACTCCTGGTCAGGGCGCCGCTCACGGGCGTCGTGGTGTGCTGGTCCTGGTTCGTGACGACCCTGCTGGCGGTCACCGCCCTACACCTACCGGCGTGGACGTCCCTGACCGCCCTGCTCGGCCCGGCCCTGTTCCCCCTGCTGTACGGGGTGCTGCGGGGCGCCCGGGGCAGGGCCGCCCGCCGCGCTCCGGCGACGCCCGCGGTGGCTACCGGGGATGCCGCGTTCCCGGCGCTGCCGGAGGTTCCGCCGTACACCGCGCGCGAGAAGGTGACGGTGGGGGTGGTGCTGGTGGCGGTAGCCGTGACGCTCGGGGTGCTGGTGGTTCGCCTCCCTGGCGGGTAGCGGGGCGGCGTCGCGCGCCGGGGCCTTTCGCGCAGTTCCCCGCGCCCCTCAACCCCGCCTTCGTCCGCGGGCCGCGGGTGGCTGGTCGCGCAGTTCCTCGCGCCCCTGAATCGGCTCTCGGCCTGCGGCCGTGGTCGCTCCTTGCGCAGTTCCCCGCGCCCCTCAACCCCGCCTTCGTCCGCGGGCCGCAGGTGGCTGGTCGCGCAGTTCCTCGCGCCCCTGAAACCCGCCTTCGTCCGCGGATCGTGTCCGCGTCTCGCGCAGTTCCCCGCGCCCCTAACTACTTGGTGCTGGCCAGCACCTCAGCCTGTCCGGCGATTGAGGACGAGCGCCGTTCAGGCGCGAACGGGGTCTGGGGCGGAGCCCCAGGGGCCGAACCCTTCAACCCCCGTCACGGGCGGGTGGGTGGGCAGACGCGTCGGGGTCTGGGGCGGAGCCCCAGGGGCCCGGAACCAACCAACCCGCTGCACGGGCGGGTGGGTGGGGGAGGTGCCTCGGGGTCTGGGGCGGAGCCCCAGGGAGCCGGAACCAAGCAATCCCGGGTCACGGGCGGGTGGGTGGGCAAGCGCGCCCCAGGGCCGAGGGAAGCAGACCCTCAGCCCTCCCGAATCGCCGAGACGTCAAACGTAAGCCGAACCTTGTCACTCACCATCACCCCACCCGTCTCCAACGCCGCATTCCACGTCAGCCCCCACTCCGACCGCAGAATCTCCGCCCCACCCTCGAACCCCACCCGCTGGTTGCCATAGACATCGGTCGCCGTGCCGTTGAACTCCAGGTCGATGGCGAGCGGCCGCGTGACGTCCTTGATCGTCAGATCGCCGATCATCCGGTACTTGTCCCCGCCCAGCGCCTCCGCCCGCGTCGAGCGGAAGCTCATCAGGGGGTACTGCTCGGCGTCGAAGAAGTCACCGCTGCGCAGGTGACCGTCCCGGTCGGCGATGCCGGTGTCGACACTGGCGATCTTGACGTCGATGGACGCGGAGGACGCCGCCGGATTCGCACCGTCCAGCGTCAACGTGCCCTCGTGCTCGGCGAAGGAGCCGCGGACATTGGTGACCATGGCGTGCCGCACGACGAAGCCGATGCTGCTGTGCGCCGGGTCGATCGTGTACGTACCGCTCAGCGCGGCGAGCGCCGGGTCGACCGCGACGGGCGCGACGGGCGCGGACGGGGACGGGGACGCCGCGGCGTCGAGCGTGGCGGCGGCGGGGGCGCTGCTGTTCTTACGGCCGAAGAGACCCATGACTGCTCCTTGGGGACGCGCCCCGGCCCTGCGCCGAAGCGGTTTAAGTTTCAACGAGATTCACAGTAGAACCATTCCGTTCGGTTTTCAACTACTTCGACGCGAGGACGTGCTGAACGCCTGGCCCGGCCCTCAGATGCGGGGCAGCAGCGGCGCCGGCCCCAGGGTGGTCGTGCCCGGGGCGGCGCGATGGCCGAGCCCGGTGCGGTAGGCGTCCATGGCCGCCTCGACGCGACCCGCCCGGCGCAGCAGATCGCCGAGGAGCCGGCACAGATCGGCGAGGTCGCCGCTGGCCCCACTGCGTTCGAGGAGCCCGAGCGCGGTGACGTAGTGCTCCTCGGCCGCCTCGATCTCGCCCCGCTCCTCGCGGATCAGGCCGAGCAGCCGGTGCGCGCCGCCCGCATGCACCGCCCCGTGCTGGTCGCCGAGTTCGGTCAGCGGCGCCAGCAGCGTCATCGCTTCCGCGTGCCGCCCCAGACGGCGCAGTACGTCCGCGAGCTCGACCTCGACCTGGGCGGTGAACAGGACGGCCCGCTTGGCCGCGAGCATGTCCCGGGCGGTACGCAACTCCCTTTCGGCGGCGTCGAGTTGGTCCTCCTGCGCATAGACGTAGCCGCGCATCCAGTGGCAGTGCGCCAGATCGGTACGCAATCGCAGCTGGCGGTAGATCGACTGGGCCTTGGCGAGCGAGGCGTCCGCGTCGGCCAGGCGCCCCTCGGCCAGGAAGGTGCGCGCGACCTGCCGGTGCATCCCCGCGACCAGGGCCGGGTCCGACACCTGCGGGGCCAGGGCGAGGGCCAGCTCGGCGGCGCGCGCGGCCCGGGCCTGCGCGCCCATGTCCAGATACGGGCCGATGATCGCCGCGTACAGGAGGACCAGCGCCTCGGGGTCGGCGAGCCCGCTGGTGCCGAGCTCGTCGATGGCCGACTCCAGGACGTAGCAGGCGTACCGCAGCTCGCCCGCCAGGATGTGGGCGACCGCGCGGCCCCGGATCGCCCGGGCCCGGCGCGGCAGCGGCTCGGCGGCGAGGAGCCGCTCGCTCGCCTCGAAGTGGCGTACCGCGTCGGTCAGTTCACCGGTTTCCAGCGCGCAGTCGCCGAGCCCGAGCAGCGCCTCGGCGCGCTCCTCGTCGAGGTGGTGGAGCTCCGCCTCGGTGAGCAGCGTGCGGTAGCGGACGGCCGCCTCGTCGGCCTCGCCGGTGGCGAGCGCCCGCTGGGCGTCGGTGAGGCCGAGCCGCAACTCGGTGAGCAGCCGGGCCGGGCGCCCCGTGGCCAGCTCCTCGGTCGTGGTGCCGAGCCGCTCCGCGAGATGGCGCAGCGCCGCGTCCGAGGGGCGCACCTTGCCGGACTCCAAGGTGGAGACATAGGCGGGCGTATAGGCCGGCTCCGCCAACTGCCGCTGCGTCAGGCCCAGTTGGGTGCGCAGTTGCTGAACTCGGCGGCCGATCAAGGCAGGTTCATCCATGGCATCCCCTTGGCCCCAGGGCATTGCGCACACCCCGTGCGCCCCCTAATTTAAGCAGGCCGTTCAACGCATTTACCCGAGCGCTTAACTTCCGTTACAGGAAAGAGGACTTCATGCGCCCACCCACGCGCGGAGGCATCGCGACGGCCACGCTCGCCGGCGCCGCCCTCCTGGCCACCCTCCTCGCGAGCCCCGCCTCAGCGGTCACCGCCGACCCACCGCCGCCGCGCCCGAAGGTCCAGGTCGAGATACCCGGGCCGGAGGCCGCCTCGGGGCAGACCCTCGCGGGCTCCGGCCCCACCCTCGTCCCGGTGAACGGGCGGGGCGGATCCGCGCCGCACCTCTCGGCGCCCTCGTCGGTCGCCGCCGACGGGCGGGTCACCAAGGTGGTCGACAACGGCAGTACGGCCGACCGCCTGGACATCGTCATCGTCGGGGACGGCTACACCGCCGACCAGTTGGACCGGTTCCACGCCGACGCCAAGGAGAAGTGGGGCGAGATCACCGGCGTCGAGCCGTACACCACCTACCAGAACCTCTTCAACGTGTGGACCGTGGACGCGGTCTCCGCGCAGAGCGGTGTCTCCGGCGACCCGGCGCAGGGCGACGTCAAGGACACCGCGCTCGGCTCGTACTTCTGGTGCGACGGCGTCGAGCGGCTGCTCTGCGTCGACCAGGACAAGGTCGACTCGTATGTGGCGAAGGCGCCCCAGGCCGACCTGGTCGTGGTCCTCGCCAACAGCGCCAAGTACGGTGGCGCGGGATACAACGAGCCGTCCCCGACGCTCGGTTACGAGGGAATCTCCACGGCGTCGGCCGGGAACGCCAAGTCCGGGCAGGTCGCCATCCACGAGACCGGGCACTCCCTCGGCAAGCTCGCCGACGAGTACTTCTATCCCGGCACCCCGGGCTACGAGCACTACGAGGGCCCCGAGGCCGACCAGTCCAACATCTCGGTCCTGACGGCGGACCGGATGGCCGCGGCCCGCACCAAGTGGTACCGGTGGCTCGGTGAGGTCTCGCCCGACGGGGGGACGGTCGGGGCGTACGAGGGGGGCGGCTACTACGTCACCGGGCTCAACCGGCCCACGGACGGGTCCATCATGCGGATCCTCGGCAAGCCGTTCAATCTGCCGGGGGTGGAGGCGATGATCGCGGGCTTCTACCGGCACGCCTCCATCGCGACGCCGGGCGTCTCGACCTCCCGTACGTTGCGGTCGTACGACGTCGCGCGGGTGACGGTTCCCCGGCTGGTGGGGGAGCGGCAGTTGACGGTTCGGTGGTACTTGGACGGGCGGGAGTTGCGGCGGTATGCGGGGGCGAGGGTGGTGCCGGTGTGGGGGCTGGGGCTTGGGCGGGGCTCCCACGACCTGACGGTGCGGGTCACTGACTCCACGGCGTCCGTCCGTGACCCGGGGATCGCGGCGGGCCTGCACGCCACGGTGACCTGGCGCGCCCACCGCTAACCCCCTGGGGCTCCGCCCCAGACCCCATATCGCGCCTGGACGGCGCTCGTCCTCAATCTCCCCCAAGGCCTTAAGGGCCAGGGGGGACCCCCATGACGGGCTGAGGTGGCCGATGCGGGCCCGCACCGAGTAGCTAGGGGCGCGGGGAACTGCGCGACCAGCCACGCACGGCCCGCAGCCAAAGGACCCTGGGGTTCCGCCCCAGACCCCGTTCGCGCCTGAACGGCGCTCGTCCTCAATCGCCGGACGGGCTGTAGGTGGCCCAGCACCGAGTAGTTAGGGGCGCGGGGAACTGCGCGACCAGCCATCTGCGGACCGCAGACGAAAACGGGTTTTGAGGGGCGCGGGGAACTGCGCGAGAAGCGACCACGGTCCGCACACGACCGGGGGTTTTGGGGGTGCGGGGAACTGCGCGAAAGGGGGAGCGGGCCGGAGGGGTTACGTGCTGGAGGCGCGCAGAGTCAGGGTGGGGAGGATCGCGAGGTGGTGGTGGGGCCGGGCGGGGGCGGCGATGCGCTGGGACAGCATGTCCACCGCCGCAACCCCCACCGCCCGCTTCGGCGGAGCCACCGCCGTAAGAGGAATGTCGGCCAGCGCCGCGACCTCGTCGTCGTACGCCACGATCGCCAGATCCCCCGGCACGGACAGCCCCCGCGCCCGAAGCCGGGGGAGCAGCACGATCGCGTCGTGGTCGTTGTGGACCAGGACCGCGTCGAGCAGCCCACCCCCCACCGCCCGGGTGAACGCGTCGAGTTGGGCATCGCGCCGCACCGGGTCGGTCTCGGGCGCCGTGAGGGTGAAGCGCAGTGACTCCGGCGCCGGCCGGCCGAGCGAGGCGAGCCCGCCGAGGTAGCCCTCCTGGACCAGCGCGCCGTGCGGGCTGTCCGCGCGCAGCAGAAGGCCGATGCGCTCACGGCCGGACTCGGCGAGATGGCGTACGGCGAGCCGGGCCCCGTAGGCGTGGTCGGTCACCACGCGTTCCGCGCCCGGAACGTCGTCCCCCGAGCGCCGCTCCACCAGGGTGAACGGCACGCCGAGCGCCGTCAGCCAGTCCTGGTCGCCGACCGGTCCGCACGGGGCGATGAGCAGCCCGTCGATCCCATGGGCGAGCAACTGCCGTACCTGCGCGCGCTCTTCGTCGGGGCGGTACTGCGAGATGCCGAGCACGAGCCGGATGCCCCGCGCGGCCGCCGCCTCCCTGGCCCCCTTGATGACCTCGGGGTAGTAGTAGTCGGCCGTCGGCACGACGAGGCCGAAGACCAGGGGCGGACCGGTGGGATGGACGGCGGGCGCCGTCGGGTCCGGGGCGTTCTCGGGGAGCAGCGCCCCGCCGTGCACCCGGGCCACCAGACCGCGTTCGGCCAGCGCCTCCACGTCCCGGCGCACGGTGACCGCCGACACCTTCAACTCCTCGGCGAAGTCCGTCACCCGCAGCGAGCCGCGCTCACGCAGCCGCCGCAGTATCGCCTGGTGTCTGTCCTCGGCATGCACGTGGCTTCGCCCCTCCCCGGCGGCGTCGGCCGAGCGCCGTCAACCGCTGACCAGGAGCGTAACCCCCGTCAGATCGTTCGTGCACGATTCTGTGCGAACGATCAATTTCCTTGATGAATGTGCGAAGTATTGCGCGTTCTTTCGATGTCATGAGAGAAACCGCTCCATCGCGCTTCGCTCGCCCCGGGCCCCGCGGCCCACCCCGTGCCCCTCCTTCTTCGCTGTCGCTCCGGAGGTTCCGCCACCATGCCATCCCCGCAGGGCAGTTCACGCCGTACCTTCCTCGCCGCGTCCGGCACCGGCGCCGCCGCCGTCTCGCTGGGTCTGGCCCTGCCCGCGGCCCGGGCGGGGGCGTCCCAACTCGCCCTGGACGGCGACGAGTTCGACACCCTGCGGCTGCGCTGGCGCGATCTGACCCTCGGGACGGGCTTCGACGCGAAGGCAGAGCCCTACGCCACCAAACTGGCCGCGCTCGGCACCGCCGCCCGCACCGCGCTGGCCACCATGGCCCCCGCCACCGGATCCCTCTGGCCCGACCAGCCGCTGACCGTCCCCGCCACCGGCTCCGCCAACATGAGCGCGAGCTACGGCCGGCTCAGCACCATGGCGCAGGCCTGGGCGCAGCCCGGCACCGGGTCCACCGGTGACACCGCGCTGATCGCGGCCGTCGGCCGGGGCCTCGACCACCTCCACGCACAGATCTACAACGAGTCCACTAAGCCCTTCGGCAACTGGTGGGACTGGCAGATCGGCAGCCCCCGCCTTCTCCTCGACACCGCCGTCATCGCCTACGAGACGCTCACCGCCGAACAGATCGCCCACTACGCCGCCGCGGTCGACCACTTCGTGCCGGACAGCGCGGTCGCGGTCTACGCCGGGACCTCCACCGGCGCCAACCGCACCGACCTATGCCGGGTGCTCGCCACCCGGGGTGTGCTCGGCAAGACGGCCGCGAAGATCGCCCTCGCCCGCGACGCGCTGTCGCCCGTCTTCCCGTACGTCACCACCGGGGACGGCCTCTACGCCGACGGCTCGTTCATCCAGCACACCTGGATCGCCTACACCGGCTCCTACGGAGAGGTGCAGATCGACGGCCTGTCCCGGCTGTTCGCGCTGCTCGCCGGATCCACCTGGGCGGTCACCGACCCCAACCGCCAGATCATCCTCGACTCCGTCGAGCGCAGCTATGCGCCCTTCATCCACGACGGCCTGATGATGGACTGCGTCAACGGCCGCGCGATCTCCCGGCAGGCCACCGACGACCAGCTGATGGGTCGCACGATCATGGCCCATATCGCGATGCTCGCCCTCGGGGCGTCGGCCGCCGAACGCGACCGCTGGCGGTCGCTGATCAAGGGCTGGGTCGACCGCGCGCCGAGCGTCCCGGTCCTCGCCGACCAGCGGCTCTCCGTCGCCAACCTCGCCCTGCTGCGCGCCGCGGTGGACGCGGCCCCCTCGGCGGCCCCCGCCCCCACCGGCCCCCGGCTGTTCCCCGCGATGGACCGCGCGGTGCACCGCGGCACCCGCTTCGCCGCCTCCCTGAGCATGTCCTCGCACCGGATCGCGTACTACGAGAACGGCAACGGCGAGAACCTGCGCGGCTGGCACACCGGCTCCGGCATGCTCGCCTGGTGGGGCGAGGGCTTCGCGGGCGACCAGTACAGCGACGCCTTCTGGCCCACCGCCGACCCGTACCGGATGCCCGGCACCACCGTCGCGCGCAAGCCGCTCGCGGACGGCGAAGGCGGCGCGTGGGGCGCGGCCAGACCCGCCACGACCTGGGTCGGCGGCGCCGAGGACGGCACCTACGCGGTGGTCGGCCAGCATCTCAAGGGGCTGTCCTCCACCCTCACCGCCCGCACGTCCTGGTTCTTCGTGGGGAACGAGATCGTCTGTCTCGGCGCCGGCATCACGGCGAGCGACGGAGCACCCGTCGAGTCCGTCGTCGACCACCGCAACCTCGGCGCCGCCGGCACCAACGCCCTCACCGTCGACGGCCGCCGTCTGCCCGCCACCCTCGGCCGGCACGACACCTTCCGGCGGGCCCGCTGGGCGCACATCACGGGCCACGGCGGCTATGTCTTCCCCGACGGCGCCGCCGTCCAGGCCCTGCGCGAGGAGCGCACCGGCACCTGGAGGGCGATCAACACCGGTGGCACCGCGGACCCGGTCACCCGCCGCTACCTCACCCTCTGGTGCGACCACGGCACCGACCCCACCGACGCCTCGTACGCCTACGTCCTGCTGCCCGGCGCCCGCCAGCTGGAGACCGCGGTGCGCGCCGCCGACCGCGACAAGGTGCGCGTTCTCGCCAACTCGGCTTCGGTACAAGCCATTTCGGCCCACCGGCTGGGGCTGCTCGCCGCCAACTTCTGGACGGCGGGTGCGATCGGAGGCCTCGCCGTGGACGGTCCGGCGAGCGTCCTGGTCCATACGGCTCACCGCATGGCGACCCTCTCGCTGGCCGCCCCCGAACGCACCGGAGCACCCGTCGAGCTGGTCTGGGACCGGCCGGTACGCTCGGTGGCCACGCGGGATCCGAGGGTCGAGGTGCTCGCCACCGGAGGCTCACTGCGCCTGCGCATCGCCCCGGGGACCACCTGCGGCACGGTGCGTACGAATGTCGTCCTGCGCTGACCGGAGGCTGACACCCGGCTGACGCGAGACGGGCACGGCGCTGACGTGACGCTGACGCCGCCCCTCCGGTCGTTGTCGACACCCAACAGATCTCGGTGCCCCTGAGCTGTCGAGTCGGCCGCCCGGTGCAGGTCTACTGTCAGGCCCCACTAGGAAAGGGGTCGTGAGACTGTTCGGAGTCGACGGAGGAAATCCTTGACCCCTTTCGTAGGGTCGATACATGACCGTTGTGGACCAGACCCCGGGTGAGCCGAGCGATACGCGTGGACGTGTGGCGGAACTCCTCGCCCTGCGTGAGGAAGCCCGTCGTGGGCCCAGTGAGCGCGCGACCGAGGCGCAGCATGCCAAGGGCAAGCTGACCGCCCGCGAGCGCATCGACCTGCTGCTCGACCCGGACTCGTTCCACGAGGTGGAGCAGTTGCGCCGGCACCGGGCGGTGGGCTTCGGCCTGGAGGCGAAGAAGCCGTACACCGACGGTGTGATCACCGGTTGGGGCACGGTGGAGGGCCGCACGGTCTTCGTGTACGCCCATGACTTCCGCATCTTCGGCGGCGCGCTGGGCGAGGCCCACGCCACGAAGATCCACAAGATCATGGACATGGCCATCGCGGCGGGCGCGCCCCTGGTCTCCCTGAACGACGGTGCGGGCGCCCGGATCCAGGAGGGCGTCAGCGCGCTCGCCGGTTATGGCGGCATTTTCCAGCGCAACACCAGGGCGTCGGGTGTGATCCCGCAGATCTCGGTGATGCTGGGCCCGTGCGCGGGCGGCGCCGCCTACAGCCCCGCCCTGACGGACTTCGTCTTCATGGTCCGCGAGACGTCCCAGATGTTCATCACGGGACCGGACGTGGTGCGCGCGGTGACGGGCGAGGAGATTACCCAGAACGGCCTCGGCGGCGCGGACGTGCACGCCGAGACCTCCGGCGTGGCGCACTTCGCGTACGACGACGAGGAGACGTGCCTGGCGGAGGTGCGGTATCTGATCTCGATGCTCCCCTCCAACAACCGGGAGAACCCGCCGGTCCACCCGAGCGACGACCCGGCCGACCGCCGCTCGGAGGTCCTGCTCGACCTGGTGCCCGCCGACGGCAACCGCCCGTACGACATGCACAAGGTGATCGAGGAGCTCGTCGACGACGGCGACTTCCTGGAGGTCCACGAGCGCTGGGCCCGCAACATCATCTGCGCGCTGGCGCGCTTCGACGGCCAGGTCGTCGGCATCGTGGCCAACCAGCCGCAGTCGCTGGCGGGCGTCCTGGACATCGAGGCCTCGGAGAAGGCGGCCCGCTTCGTCCAGATGTGTGACGCCTTCAACATCCCGATCGTCACCCTGTTGGACGTCCCCGGCTTCCTGCCGGGCGTCTCCCAGGAGCACGGTGGGATCATCCGGCACGGCGCGAAGCTGCTGTACGCGTACTGCAACGCGACGGTTCCGCGGATCTCGCTGATCCTGCGCAAGGCGTACGGCGGCGCGTACATCGTCATGGACTCCCAGTCCATCGGCGCGGACCTCACCTACGCATGGCCCACCAACGAGATCGCGGTGATGGGCGCGGAGGGCGCGGCGAACGTCATCTTCCGTCGGCAGATCGCGGAGGCCGAGGACCCCGAGGCGATGCGGACCCGCATGGTCAAGGAGTACAAGGCCGAGCTCATGCACCCGTACTACGCGGCCGAGCGCGGCCTGGTGGACGACGTGATCGACCCGGCGGAGACCCGGGCCGTTCTGATCGCCTCCCTCGCGATGCTCAAGACCAAGCACGCCGACCTGCCGTCCCGCAAGCACGGCAACCCGCCTCAGTAAGAGGAGACGAACTTGACCACCTCGAACCCCAACTCGTCCGAGTCCCTGCTCCGCGTGGAGAAGGGCGACGCCGCTCCCGAGGAGCTCGCCGCGATCACCGCGGTCCTGCTCGCGCGGGCCGCCGCCCAGCCCGCAGCCGCGCCCAAGCGCGGGCGCTCCACCGCCGGCTGGCGCCGCCTGGAGCGCACCCCCGGCTTCCGCGCCCCCCACTCCTGGCAGGGCTGACCGCTCCGGTCGCCCCGCAGAAAGCCCCCGCCCCCGCCGGCGGGGGCTTTTCGTTGTCCCCGTGCGCCATTGCTAGGAAAATTAGGTGAAAACCTAGGGCTCCTAGGTTAGGGTCGAAGATCGAAGGGTGTGGCAACGAGACGAGGGGGTGCGCATGGTGCGCGTGGGGCTGACGGCCGAGCGGCTCGCCGCGGCGGGTGCCGAGCTGGCCGACGACGTCGGGTTCGAGGGCTTGACGGTGTCCGCGCTCGCGCGGCGCTTCGGCGTCAAGGACGCGAGCCTGTATTCGCACATCAAGAACCTCCGCGAGCTGCGCCAGCGGGTCACGCTGTACGCGGCGAGCGAGTTCATCGACTCCATCGCGGCGGCCGTCGCGGGCCGGGCCGGCAAGGACGCCCTGGTCGCCTTCGCCGACGCCTACCGGGCGTACGCGCTGGCCCACCCCGGCCGGTACGCCGCCACCCAGCACCAGGTCGACCCCGAACTGCTCGCCGGCTCTACGGTCATGGCGCGCACCGCGGACACGACCTACGGGATGCTCCGCGCCTACGGCCTCACCGAGCCCGACCTCACCGACGCGGTACGCCTGCTGCGCAGCACCTTCCACGGCTACATCAGCCTCGAAGCGGAGGGCGGATTCGGCCACCCCCGCGAGGTGCAGAGGTCGTGGGAGCGCGGGGTCCAGGCCCTGCACATCCTGCTGGAGCACTGGCCCAGAGACCAAGACCAAGAGAAAGCCCAAGAGAAAGACCAAGAGAAAGAGGGGGGAGAAGAACGATGACTGAACCGACCATCGGCACGCTGAAGGTGCCGGGCGCCACCCTGCGCTACGAGGTGCGCGGCACCGGGCCCGTACTGCTGCTCATCCCGGGAGGCGGCGGGGACGCCGGGATCTTCGAGCCGGTCGCCGACGCGCTCGCCGACCGCTTCACGGTGGTGACCTACGATCCCCGCGGCCACTCCCGCAGCCCGCTCGACGGGCCGGACGTGGACCAGCGCGTCGAGACCCAGGCCGAGGACGCCCACCGGCTGCTCGACCGGGTGGCGCCGGACGGGTCGCCCGCGTACGTCTTCGGCACCAGCTCGGGGGCGATCGTCGCGGTGGAGCTGCTCATACGGCACCCCGAGCGCATCGCGCGGGTGGTCGCGCACGAGCCCGTACTCGTCTCGCTGCTGCCCGACGCGGCCGAGCACCACGCCTTTTTCAGCCATGTCGTGGCGACCTTCCGCGAGGCGGGGGTGGACGCCGCGATGGCCGAGATGAGTGCGGGGTGCGGTGAGGAGCGGGGCGAGAAGCCGGACCTGTCCGGGCTCTCGCCGCGGATGCTCACCACGTTCGAGCGGGTGCGGGGGAACTCGGCGTTCTTCCTGGGGCGCGTTCTGGGGCCGTTCAGTGCGCATGAGCCGGATCTGGCTCAACTCGACGCGTGCGGGGGGAAGTTGGTGCCGGCGGTGGGGTGGGCGTCGTACGGGTTGCGGCTGTGGCGGCCGGCGGCGTGGTTGGGGGAGCGGTACGGGGTCGCTCTCGCGGAGTTCGCGGGGGGCCACGTGGGGGTGGTGACCCACCCGGCCCCCTTCGCCGGGACCCTGGCCGCTCTACTGCGCTGACCGGGGGTTTCTCGGCCCGGGGCCACGTTTTGCGCAGTTCCCCGCGCCCCTGAACCCCCTCGAACCTGCGGGCCGTGCCCGCTTCCCGCGCAGTTCCCCGCGCCCCCAAAAACCCGTCTTCGTCCGCGGGCCGTGGTCGCTTCTTGCGCAGTTCCCCGCGCCCCTAACTACCCGGTGCGGGGACGCCCCTGGAAACCCGTGTTCGTCTGCGGACCGTGCCCGCGTCTCGCGCAGTTCCCCGCGCCCCTAGCAGGATCGGTGCTGGCCGGCATCGGCCACCTCAGCCTGTCCGGCGATTGAGGACGAGCGCCGTTCAGGCGCGAACGGGGTCTGGGGCGGAGCCCCAGGAAGGCCCGAACCATCCAACCCGTTGCACGGGCGGGTGGGTGGGCAAAGGGGCTGGGGCGGAGCCCCAGGGGGCCGGGGCTCCGGGCGGGCGGGGTCAGCGGAGGCGGGCCATGAGGGCGTGTTCGACGAGGGTGATGAGGGCGCTTTTGGCGTCGGCGCGGTGGCGTGCGTCGGTGACGATGATGGGGGTGTCGGGCCCGATCTGGAGTGCTTCGCGTACTTCGTCGGGTGTGTAGGGCTGGTGTCCGTCGAAGCCGTTGAGGGCGATGACGAAGGGGAGTCCTGAGTTTTCGAAGTAGTCGACGGCGGGGAAGCAGTCGGCGAGGCGGCGGGTGTCGACGAGGACGACGGCGCCGATGGCGCCGCGGACGAGGTCGTCCCACATGAACCAGAAGCGGTCCTGTCCGGGGGTGCCGAACAGGTAGAGGATGAGGTCCTGGTCGAGGGTGATGCGGCCGAAGTCCATGGCGACCGTGGTGGTCGTCTTGTCCCCGGTGTGGGTCAGGTCGTCGATGCCCGCGCTCGCGGACGTCATCACGGCTTCGGTGCGCAGGGGGTTGATCTCCGAGACCGCGCCGACGAACGTGGTCTTGCCCACGCCGAAGCCGCCCGCCACCACGATCTTCGCCGACGTGGTGGAACGGGCGGCACCGCCGCTAGAGCTTGCGAAGTCCACTGAGCACCCTTTCGAGCAGTGTCACGTCTGGCTGTCCGCCGGCGGACTCGTCGCCGCCGGGCTGGTGGATGGCGACAAGTCCGGCCTCGGCCAGGTCGGCTACGAGGATCCGGGCAACGCCGAGGGGGATGGTGAGGAGTGCCGAGATCTCGGCGACCGACTTGATCTCGCGGCACAGGTGGCAGATCCGCTGGTGCTCGGGCAACTGCCCTTGCAGCCTTGCCGGTTCGGCCGTGGTGTGCACCAGCGCCTCGATGGCGAGCTGGTAGCGCGGCCGCGTACGGCCGCCGGTCATGGCGTACGGACGCACAAGGGGATTGTGCGTGCCTCCCGCGGGTGAGGACTGCGGGCTCTGCCGCGGCTGCACCGTTTCGATGCGGGGCTGCGGCGGCTGGTCATAGGGGCCGGGCCGGCGGTTCGGCTGCTGGTAGGGCCCCTGGTACTGGCCCTGGCCCTGACCCTGTCTGCCGGGCGCGGAGGGGTAGTTGAAGCGGTTCTGGCCGTGCTCACCCGGAGACTGCTGTCCACCGCTGTAGGGGTGCCCGCCTGGGGGTGTTGTCACGTTTCCTCCTCCGACTACCGGTGCCCGTCCCATTGGGGCCGCGCCACCGCACTTTATGGGGCGGTGGCGAGAAACGCACGGCCTGTCTGCTGATTGAGAACTGATCGGTAACTAGTTAAGAAGGCTTCCCTGAAGCTCCGCGCGGAGGTCGGGAGTCAGCACGCTCCCGGCCCGGTCCACGAGCAGCGCCATCTCGTAACCCACCAGGCCGATGTCGGCCTCCGGGTGGGAGAGGACGGCGAGCGAGGAACCGTCGGAGACGGACATGATGAAGAGGAAGCCGCGCTCCATCTCCACCACCGTCTGGTTGACGGCGCCGCCTTCGAAGATCCGGGAGGCGCCCGCGGTGAGGGACGTCAGACCGGAGGCCACGGCCGCCAGCTGATCGGCCCGGTCCCGGGGGAAGCCTTCGGACATCGCCAGCAGGAGTCCGTCGGCGGAGACCACCACCGTGTGGGACACCCCGGGGGTGTTGTCCACGAAGTTGGTGATCAACCAGTTCAGATTCTGCGCCGCCTGGCTCATCGGGCTCACACTAACGCTCCTGGTTGTAGGTGTTACTTGTCTCCGACCCCGCGTTACGGCCCTGCTGGACACCGCGGCGCAGGTTGCTCAACCTGCCGCGGACGTCCTCCGGAGCGCGGGAGACCTGGGGGCCGCCCTGCGGGGTCTGCTCGGCCGCGCCCTCGACCAGATTGGCCTTGGGCACCCGCCGGGGGAGACCGGAGGGAGTGACCCCGCCGGCCTTGGGCTCACGGAGCTTCTCGGCCCGCGTCCAGCGCTCGTCGTTGGTCGAGCGCCAGTCGCCTGCCGGTCCGTCCGACGTCTCGGGCCGCTCCTGCTCCTGCTCGGACTCGGCCGTCCAGCCCTGGGGGCCGCCGCGCCGCGGCAGACCGGCGTCGGTCAACTCGTGTGCGGGGGCCGGGGTGGCGCCCGGACGGTCGAAGCCTACGCGGTCCGCGGCGCCCCCGGGAACGCCCCGGGGCTCCTCGGCGGATTCCGCTTCCGGCTGGAAGGGGGCCGCGTAGGGCTCCTGGTAGGTGTTGTCGCGCGGCCAGTCGTCCTGCGGCGCCTGGGGAGAGTACGGGGCCTCAAAGGGTCCCTGGTCGGCCGTGGGCTCCGCGTAGGAGCCTTCCGGATAGGCCGACTCGCGGTAACCGTCCTGGGGCGCGTAGGAGTCCTGGGCGTAGCCACCGGTGTGCTCGGGGGCGTACGGCTGGTTCTGGTACGAGCCGTCGTAGCCGTCGGTCCGCTGGGGCTCGTAGGAGCCCTCGTAGGACTGGTCCTGCCCGAGGTACTGCTGCTGGTTGTCGTACGAGCCGTCGTACGCCTGGTGCTGCTGCGGCTCGACCTCGTCGCGGAACAGGGGGCGTTCGCCGCCCTGTGCCTGGGCCTCCAGGGCCGCGCGGCGCTCCTCACGCATCAACGACCGGTTCACCGGGTCGAGTTCGTGCGGATCGGCCTGCTCGCCGGTCTCGTACCGCGAGTCGTCGAAGCCGAGCTCGGCCGCGGTGCGCATCGGGGCCGGGGCCGCCTCGTACGGCTGCTGCTGGTGCTGCTCGGGGATGATCGAGGAGACCGTGAAGTCGTCGCCCATCGAGGCGCTCTCGCCACCGCCACCATGGGTGATCGGGTCCGGGAGCATGACCAGGGACGTGGTGCCGGCCTGCTCGCCCGAGGGACGGAGCTGGACGCGGATGCCGTGCCGGTCGGCGAGGCGGCCGACCACGAACAGGCCCATGCGCTGCGAGACGGCGGCGTCCACGGTCGGCGGGTTGGCCAGGCGGTGGTTGATGTCCGCGAAGTCCTCGGCGGTCAGGCCGATGCCCTTGTCGTGGATCTCGACCATCACACGGCCGTCGGGAAGACGGGTCGCGGTGACGCGGACCTTGGTCTGCGGCGAGGAGAACGTGGTGGCGTTCTCCAGGAGCTCGGCGAGCAGGTGCACGAGGTCGGTCACGGCCCGGCCGTGGATCTCGGCCTCCGGCACGCCGGACAGCTCGATGCGCTCGTAGGACTCCACCTCGGAGGAGGCCGCGCGCAACACGTCGACCAGCGGGACCGGCTGGTCCCAGCGGCGGCCCGGCTCCTCGCCCGCGAGGACCAGGAGGTTCTCGCCGTTGCGGCGCATACGGGTCGCCAGGTGGTCCAGCTTGAACAGGCTCTCCAGCTGGTCCGGGTCGGCCTCGTTGTTCTCCAGGTCGGTGATGAGGGTCAACTGGCCCTCGATCAGGGACTGGTTGCGACGCGAGAGGTTGGTGAAGATCGCGTTGACGTTGCCCCGCAGCAGGGCCTGCTCGGCGGCGAGCCGGACGGCCTCGCGGTGCACCTGGTCGAAGGCGCGGGCGACCTCGCCGATCTCGTCCGTGGAGTCGATCGGGATCGCCTCGACCCGGGTGTCGACCCGGCCCGGTTCGGTGCGCGAGAGCTGGTCGACGAGCATCGGCAGGCGCTGCTCGGCCACGTCGAAGGCGGCGTTGCGCAGCCGGCGCATCGAGCGGCTCATCTGGCGGGCCACCATGCCGGCCAGGATGAAGGCGGCGAGCAGCGAGACCACGACGATCGCGCCGTTGATGTACGCGGTGGACTTGGCGTCGTCGGCGATCTGGCCGGCCTCGGTCACGGCCTTGCCGACGAGGTCGTCCTCGATCTCGCTGTAGCCGTCGAACTTGGAGGTGGACGCGGCCATCCAGGCCTCGGGGGTGATGCCCTCGGCCTTGAGCTGCTTGACGGTCCGGCCCTCGCCGATCGCGGCGGCCATCCCGTTGTAGATCGAACCGTCGGCGGCCGGGGCGGCGCCGATGTGCGGGCCGTTGTCGGCCTGCTGCTTGGCCCCGGGGAACTCCTGGGCGACCTTGGCCGCCCGGGTCGTCATGACGTCCTTGAGGTGCTGGCTGTCGGCGTCCGTACCACCGGCGTCGAACTCGCCGAGGGCGATGAACTCCAGGTAGTTGTACGAGTTGAACGCCTTGACCTGCATCTGGAAGGTCTTGGCGTCGTCGCTGGGCCGCAGCAACAGGTGCAGGCCGATGGAACGCTGGAGCGACTCCGCGGACTTGGCGAGGTCGACCGCGTACACCATGCGGCCGTAGCTGGTGATGTTGCCGGTGCCCAGGCCGAGCTCGTTGGAGAACGTGCTCAGGTAGTGCGGGATCGCCGTGTAGCCCTCTTCGGTGAGGACCGGGTTCTTGGCCTCGACGCCCTTGGCGTACGCGGTCTTGCGCAGGTCCTCGAGGGTCTTCTCGGCCTCGCGGACCTTGGCCAGACGGCGCTTGAGGCTCGGGGTGTCCGGCATGCCCTGGACGGCCTCGTCGAACTTGGCGCGGGCCGCGTCCGAGGTGGCGTACGCCTTGCTGACCACGTCGCTGTCCCGCTTGTTCTGCAAGAGGGGCTCGGCGGTGAGGTCACGCTCGTTGAGGAGCGCCTGGCCGTAGTCGGAGGCGGCGCGCACGATGTTCGCGACCTTCTCGGCGTTACGGGCGTCGCGCCAGGTGGCTATGGACCCGTTCACCTCGAAGCCGCCCATGACGAGGCCGACGAGGACGGGGATGAGCAGGATCGCGTTCAGCCGGGTGGCCACTCGCCAGTTGCGCGGCGAGAAACGGCTGCTGCTGCCCGGGGCGTCCTTGGCGGCGGAGTCCTGGGCAGAGGTCTGGCGCGCCGGTGGTGGCACCACCGTGCGCTCGGGCGGGGTGAAGTTGCCCCGCGCCTGCTGCGTCGCGGAGCTCGTCCTGCTTCGCTTCACTCGACCAACAACCTCTCGGAGCCGGCACCCGTGGGGCGTGCCGCTGTGTGTTTCAGAGCCGTACTTCTCGGGGCCGTACTACTCGGGAGTTCGCCGAATTCCAGCACGTGGGACGGCCCCCATCCAAACGTCTGGAATCTGCGGTTCCGAGTGGCCAAGACCTCAGATAAAACGGGCATAAAGAGCGAGCCCCGCCAAATGACGGGGCCGATGTGAGCGCAGTGGCACCGGATGAACGCGGCGGGTTGCGGTGACACGATAATTCTCTGTCGAAACGTTATGAACGCAGGGGCGGATCGTGTCAAAGGACACAGTCCGCCCCCGTTTCTCCTACGACAACTGCCGTAGGGCACCGCCTACTTGAGGCGGGCCATGAGGGCGTGTTCGACGAGGGTGATGAGGGCGCTTTTGGCGTCGGCGCGGTGGCGTGCGTCGGTGACGATGATGGGGGTGTCGGGCCCGATCTGGAGTGCTTCGCGTACTTCGTCGGGTGTGTAGGGCTGGTGTCCGTCGAAGCCGTTGAGGGCGATGACGAAGGGGAGTCCTGAGTTTTCGAAGTAGTCGACGGCGGGGAAGCAGTCGGCGAGGCGGCGGGTGTCGACGAGGACGACGGCGCCGATGGCGCCGCGGACGAGGTCGTCCCACATGAACCAGAAGCGGTCCTGTCCGGGGGTGCCGAACAGGTAGAGGATGAGGTCCTGGTCGAGGGTGATGCGGCCGAAGTCCATGGCGACCGTGGTGGTCGTCTTGTCCCCGGTGTGGGTCAGGTCGTCGATGCCCGCGCTCGCGGACGTCATCACGGCTTCGGTGCGCAGGGGGTTGATCTCCGAGACCGCGCCGACGAACGTGGTCTTGCCCACGCCGAAGCCGCCCGCCACCACGATCTTCGCCGACGTGGTGGAACGGGCGGCACCGCCGCTAGAGCTTGCGAAGTCCACTGAGCACCCTCTCGAGCAGCGTTACGTCCGGCGTGCCGCCGGTCTCTCCATTGCCCGGCTGGTGGATGGCCACCATGCCGGCCTCGGCCAGGTCGGCTACGAGGATCCGGGCGACACCGAGCGGCATCTGGAGCAGCGCGGAGACCTCCGCCACCGACTTGACCTCACGGCAGAGGTGGCAGATCCGCTGGTGCTCGGGAAGAAGCGTGGCAAGGTGCGCCGGGTCTGCTGTGGTGCTGACCAGCGCCTCGATGGCGAGCTGGTAGCGCGGCCTGGTCCGGCCACCGGTCATGGCGTACGGACGGACCAGCGGCTGGTCGCCTTCACCGTCGTACGCCGCGTCGTGCAGCGCGCCGTACGAGTCGTGTGAGGCGGGTGGCGGGGTCATTGGTTCCTCCGGGCGGGGACAGCAAGGCATCTGCAAGCCGTCGGGCAGGGCCGGTGGGGGGGAGTGGTGCGGCCGGGACGGATATCTGCATCGTGCGGGAGCGGTCCGCGCCGGAGGGGGCGGCGCCGACGGCTCCCGACCCCCGGCCTCGCGAGCGGCTCGGCCGGGGGGTTTGCGATCAGTGGAGCAGGCTGCCCTGGAGCTCGGCGCGCAGGTCCGGCGTGAGGACGCTGCCGGCGCGGTCGACCAGGAGAGCCATCTCGTAGCCCACCAGGCCGATGTCGCACTCCGGGTGCGCGAGTACGGCCAGGGAGGAACCGTCGGACACGGACATCAGGAAGAGGAAGCCTCGCTCCATCTCCACCACGGTCTGGGCGACGCTGCCACCCTCGAAGATCCGGGAGGCCCCGGCGGTCAGCGAGGTCAGACCGGACGCCACGGCGGCCAGCTGGTCGGCGCGGTCGCGCGGGAAGCCTTCGGACATGGCGAGGAGCAGGCCGTCGGCGGAGACCACCACTGTGTGGGACACCCCTGGGGTGTTGTCCACAAAGTTGGTGATCAACCAGTTCAGGTTCTGTGCCGCCTGGCTCATCGGACTCAACTAACGCTCCTGCTGGTGAGTGGGGTCCACGTGGAAGCTGCCGGTCGAGCCGTTGTTGGCCTGCCGGCCCTGCTGGATGCCCCGGCGGAGATTGGTCAGCCGGCCGCGCACGTCGTCGGGCGCCCGGGAGACCTGGGGTCCTGCCTGGTGGTTCTGCTGCTGTGCGGTGCCCGGCACCAGGTTGGCGCGCGGGACCCGCTTGGGAAGACCGGACGTGGTCACGCCACCGGCGGCGGGCTTGCGGGCCCGCTCGGCCTGGCGGACCAGATCGTCGTTGGGCGAACTGCGCCAGTTTCCGGCGCCGTTGGAGGCGGCCGTGCCCTGGGCGCCGCCGCCCTCACGGACCGGCAGGCGCTCGGGAGCCGGCTGCTGCGGGGCGCTGCCCCGGCCGCCGTCGGGTGCGGACCTGCGCGGCGCCGGGGGCGTCTGGGCGGGCTGCTGCTGGCCGCCCTGCTGACCCTGCTGCTGGAACCAGTTGGTCTCCAGCGTGTCGTACAGCGGGGTGCGGCCGTCACCGGCACCGGCCGGCGGCAGCGACTCGTGCTGCGGCTGGGCGGGCAGGCTCGCGGCCGGCTGGCGCGGGGCGCCGAAGTCGTTGCCCTCCGGACGCCGGCGCGGGGCACCCTGACCGAAGTCCTGGCCCTGCGGCCGGCCCTGCTGGGGCGCCTGCTGCTGGTACTGCTGCGGCTGCACCGGCTGCGGCGCGGGGGGCTGCGGCGCGTTGAAGTCCGGGCGGGCGAACTCGGAGGTCGCCGCCGGGTTCTGCCGGTCGTCGGAGCCGTGGCGCCCGTACTGGCCGGTGGCGGACGGGTCCTGGTCGGGACGCCCGTACTGGCCGGTGGTGGCGGACTGGTCGCCGTACCCGTTGTAGCTGCCCGGGCCCTCGAACTGGCCGGTCGCCGCGGGGTCCTGCGCGGCCGGCGTGCCGAACACGTCGGGGCGTACGAACTGGCCGGTGCCCGAGGTCTGGTCCTGCTGGGAACCCGGCGGGGGGCCGTCGAAGTCCGGGCGCTCGAACTCGGCGGTGGCGCCCGGGCCCTGGCGCTCGCCGAGCGCGGGGCGCGGGTACTGGCCGGTGTGCTGCTCGGGCTCCTCGTGACCGCGCGGCGCGTCCAGCGCCGAGGGGTCGGCGCCCCAGCTCGCGGCCTGCGGCCGGGCCGGCTGCTGCGTCAGCGGGTTGCCGCCGGGCAGCTCGGCGCGCGGGGCGCCGGGCGGCGGGGTGATCGGACGGTCGCCGCGACGGGGGGCCGCCGGGGCGCTGCCGAACGCGTTCTGCTGACCCTGCTGCGGGGGCTGACCCTGCTGGGGGCCGGTGCCCCGGGGCGGCAGCGCGGCGCGCGGACCCTGGCCGCCGGCGACCTGGCCGCGCGGGGCGCCCGCGCCGAGCCGGCCGCCGGGGTTGCCGGGGCCACCGCCGAGCGGGCCCGCGGCGAGCCCGGCACGCGAGGGCGGACCGCCCGCGAGACCGGGACGGCCACCCTGGCCCGCCGGGGCCTGCGGCTGGCCGGCACCCGGCTTGCCGGGCACCTTCTTGCCGCCCTGGGCGACATCGACGGGCAGCATGACGAGCGCCGTGGTGCCACCGGAGTCCGAGGGGCGCAGCTGGATGCGGATGCCGTGTCGCAGGGACAGGCGGCCGACCACGAACAGACCCATGCGGCGCGAGACCGAGACGTCCACGGTGGGCGGCGACGCGAGCCGCTCGTTGATCGCGGCGAGGTCCTCGGGGGAGAGGCCGATGCCGGTGTCGTGGATCTCGACCAGGACGCGGCCGTCGGGCAGCGCGTGACCGGTGACGCGGACCTTGGTCTGCGGCGAGGAGAACGAGGTGGCGTTCTCAAGGAGCTCTGCGAGCAGGTGCACGAGGTCGTTGACCACGCGTCCCGCGACCTCGGTCGCGGGCACGGCGGCCAGTTCGATGCGCTCGTACTGCTCCACCTCGGAGGCGGCGGCGCGGAGCACGTCGACAAGCGGGACCGGGCGGGTCCAGCGTCGGCCCGGTTCCTCACCGGCGAGGACGAGGAGGTTTTCGCCGTTACGGCGCATACGGGTCGCGAGGTGGTCGAGCTTGAAGAGCGAGGAGAGCTGGTCCGGGTCGGCCTCGCGGGACTCCAGCTCGGAGATGAGCGAGAGCTGACGCTGAATCAGACCCTGGGAGCGGCGCGAGAGGTTGGTGAACATCGCGTTGACGTTGCCCCGCAGGAGGGCCTGCTCGGCGGCGAGGCGTACGGCCTCGCGGTGCACGTCGTCGAAGGCCGCGGCCACCTGGCCGATCTCGTCCCGGGAGTGCACCCCGACCGACTCCACGGAGGTGTCGACGTCCTGCGGGTCCGACTCCGAGAGCTGCTTGACGAGCTCGGGCAGCCGATCCTGGGCGACCCGCGTCGCGGTGTCCTGGAGGCGGCGCAGCGAGCGGATCATGGAGCGGGCCACGACGAACGCGCCGACCAGCGAGACGCCGAGCACGACGAGGATCAGCACACCGTTGAGGATCGCGTCGCGCTGCGAGGAGTCGCGCAGCTCGCGCGCCTTCTGCTCCATCTCACCGAGCAGGGTCTGCTCGATGGTCTTCATCTGGTTGATCTTGTTGGAGTCCTGGTCGTACCAGTCGAGGTACGAGCGGTGCTGCTCCTGGTTGATGCCGCCGGTGTTCTTCAGGACGCGCTGCGAGTACGCGTTGGCGGCCGTGATCTCCGAGTTGCCCTTGTCGAGCGGGGCCATCAGCTCGGTGGCGTTGCCGCCGTTGGCCTCGTACACGTTCTGGAACGAGGCGAGCGACTGGCGCTCGCCGTCCTGCGCCGCCTTGGCGTAGAGGCGGTCGGGCTCCAGGAGGTTGCCCGTCTTGTCCTTGGTGGCGGGCAGCGCGGCGGCGATGATCGCGCGCTGGACCGAGGCGTACTCCTTGGCCGAGGAGAAGGCCGCGAGCGCACGGGTCCGCTTGATCATCTCCGGGTTGGAGGTGGCCTGGGCCATGTCCTGGGAGAGGCTGAGCAGACCGCGGATGAGACGGCTGTAGGACTCGACCGTCTGGGAGTTGGTGGAGCCTTCCTTGTACGCGGTCTTGCGGATGCTCTCCAGGTCCTGGAGCTGGATCGCGATGTTGGTGACGTTGCGCCGGATCGACTCCAGGGCGTCGTCGTTCTCCGTGCCGCTGACGTCCTGGGTCGCGTTGATGAACGTCTTGCGCACCAGGTCGGTGGCGGAACGGTCGGTCTGGACGCGGGCGTCGGAGGTCTGGGTGGAGAGCGGGCCCGCCGAGTCGTCGCGCTCGGTCTGGAGCGCGGCGGCGAGCTCGGTCGCCTGCTTGGTCATGTCGGTGAGCAGCTGCATGTGGTCCAGCTGCTGCATGTCGTTCATCGACTGGTTGATGCGCAGTCCGCCCAGGGTGGTCGCGGCGACCACGGGGAGCGCGAGCAGCGCGACGAGTCGGGTCGAGATGCGCCAGTTGCGCAGTGCTATTCGGGAGCCCGTGTCGGCGGGCCCGATGGGTTTGCGGTCGCCGGAAGCGTCGCCGCCGGACGGGCCCGTGGACCCGCCGGTGCGCGCCGTCGGGCCGCTCGCCTCACCGGCCGGAGCGGAGGAGGGGTTCTCGGTGCCCCGGGGGTTCTGGGCGTGCTGGGGCGAGGAACTGGCCGTCTTGGGGCCAGTCCCGCCCTGCGGCTCCTGCTCCGCCGCAGCGCTGCCATCCCTCTTGAAACGTCCCTGCACTAGCGTCGCAACCTCTGGACCAGGCGTCCCCCCGCTCTAGGCGGATGGGACGGTGTCGGCGTCATGGGGGCACTGCGCGCCCCCTGGGTGGTCTGAGTGACCGGCGCTTGTCCTGCTCCCCCTCCCGCCGCTCACCCGGCGCTGCGTTGCGCCCCTGCGCACCGGTCAGTGACCCGCGGCGGTGCGTGGAATTCCAGCACAGTGCCGGATCTCCAACAAGGCCCGCGTACCGGGCCGTGACCTGAGTGACACATTGTGAGTATCGCGTCACAAGACGTAGAAAGTGATCACGGAGAAAACGGACTTATGCTTACGAGTCACTTACGGGCGGGGGGTGTCCCAGTCGAGATGATCAGGAGAGGAATAAGGGGTTCGGTACGGGAATGTCCGTTCCGGGGCGGTCAGTTGACAGACCCTTATATCCCTTTTGTGGCTTCATTCGTGAGCAAACTCACATGTTGATCGTCGTCTCTACGACCCTTTGCCGGGAATTCGAATGTTTAGCCTGACGCTTTACAGGGATGGCCAGACCGACAACCGGCGCCTCAGCGGTGCCCGTAACGACAGGGTTCGTAGCAGAGATGAAGACGACGATGATCATCCGCAACATAGCCAACCCGCGCCGCACCACCCTGGCGCACCTCGCGGACGCCGAGGAGTTGCAGCGGGCGGCCCAGCCGGAGCACACCGTCGAACTCCCCGCCCAGACGGCCAACCCGCGCCGCACCATCCTGATGAAGGCCCCCGCGCCGGCCCCGGTCGACGCCGCCACCGTCTGACCCCGCCGCGCGCCCGCCTTCGGGCCCGCCGCCCGGTGAGCCGTCGCGGGCCCCGGGGCGCCACCAAGAAGGCGCACGACCGGCGCCCCCACCCGCGTTAGCCTGGAGCGTCAGACTCCGGCCAGTACCAGCTAAGCGAAGTGAGGGGCGACAGCACTCGTGCGCATCGCCAGGTTCTCCATCGACGGCAATGTCGCCTTCGGAGCCGTCGAGGGCGACGGCCCCGACGGTCTCGTACTCGACATCATCAAGGGCATCCCGTACGCGGACTTCGAACTCTCCGGCACCAAGGTGCCGCTGAGCAAGGTCCGCCTCCTGCCGCCCGTGCTCCCCAACAAGGTCGTGGCCATCGGCCGCAACTACGCGGAGCACGCGAAGGAACTCGGCAACGCCATCGTCGACGACCAGGGCCGCCCCGAGCCGCCCGTCGCCTTCTTCAAGCCGACCACCTCGGTGATCGGCTCCGGCGACGCCATCGAGTACCCCTCCTTCTCCGACGAGCTGCACCACGAGGCCGAACTCGCCGTCGTGATCGGCCGCATGTGCCGTGAGGTCCCGCGCGAGCGCGTCAAGGACGTCATCTTCGGCTACACCTGCGCCAACGACGTGACCGCCCGTGACGTCCAGAAGCGCGAGAAGCAGTGGGCCCGCGCCAAGGGCTTCGACACCTCCTGCCCGCTGGGCCCCTGGGTGGAGACCGAGCTCGACCCCTCGGACCTCGCCATCCAGGCGACCGTCAACGGCGAGCAGCGCCAGCTCGGCCGCACCGCCGACATGATCCGCTCCATCGAGGAGCTGGTCGTCCACATCACCGAGGCCATGACGCTGCTCCCGGGCGACGTCATCCTCACCGGCACCCCGGCCGGGGTCGGCCCCCTCAACGTCGGCGACGAGGTCGCCGTCACCATCGAAGGCATCGGCACTCTCACCAACAAGGTGATCAAGCGTGGCTAACCCCCTGGACGCGTCCTCCCCCAAGCTCTCGACTCCGCTCGAGCAGGGGGGACCCCCACGCGTCCGTTTCTGTCCCTCCCCGACCGGCAACCCTCATGTGGGCCTGGTCCGGACCGCCCTGTTCAACTGGGCGTTCGCCCGGCACCACGGCGGCACGTTCGTCTTCCGCATCGAGGACACCGACGCGGCCCGCGACTCCGAGGAGTCGTACAACCAGCTGCTCGACTCGATGCGCTGGCTCGGCTTCACCTGGGACGAGGGCCCGGAGATCGGCGGCCCGCACGCGCCCTACCGCCAGTCGCAGCGCATGGACATCTACCGCGACGTGGCCGAGAAGCTGCTCGCCGGCGGATACGCCTACCCCTGCTACTGCACCACCGAGGAGCTGGACGCCCGCCGCGAGGCGGCCCGCGCCGCCGGCAAGCCGTCCGGCTACGACGGCCACTGCCGTGAGCTGAGCGCCGAGCAGAAGCAGGCGTACGAGGTCGAGGGCCGCAGCCACGTCGTCCGCTTCCGGATGCCCGACGAGGCGACCACCTTCACCGACCTGGTCCGCGGCGAGATCACCGTCCAGGCGGAGAACGTCACCGACTACGGCATCGTCCGCGCGAACGGCGCCCCGCTGTACACGCTGGTCAACCCGGTCGACGACGCCCTGATGGAGATCACCCACGTCCTGCGCGGCGAGGACCTGCTCTCCTCCACGCCCCGCCAGATCGCCCTGTACAAGGCGCTGATCGACCTCGGCATCGCCAAGGCGATCCCGCAGTTCGGACACCTGCCGTACGTCATGGGCGAGGGCAACAAGAAGCTCTCCAAGCGCGACCCGCAGGCCTCCCTCAACGTCTACCGCGAGCGCGGCTTCCTGCCCGAGGGGCTCCTCAACTACCTCTCGCTGCTGGGCTGGTCGTTCTCGGCGGACCAGGACGTCTTCGCCATCGAGGACATGGTCGCCAAGTTCGACATCGCGGACGTCAACGCCAACCCGGCCCGCTTCGACCTGAAGAAGGCCGAGTCCATCAACGCGGACCACATCCGCATGCTGGACGAGAAGGCGTTCGCCGCGGCCTGCGAGCCGTGGCTGCGCGCCCCGCACGCCAACTGGGCCCCCGAGGACTTCGACGAGAAGGCCTGGCAGGCGATCGCCCCGCACGCCCAGACCCGGGTGACGGTCCTCTCGGACATCACCGCCAACGTGGACTTCCTCTTCCTGGAGAGCCCCGTCGAGGACGAGGCGTCCTGGACGAAGGCCATGAAGGAGGGCTCGGACGCGCTGCTGCGCACGGCGCGCACGAAGCTGGAGTCGGCGGACTGGACGTCGCCGGAGTCCCTGAAGAACGCGGTCCTGGCGGCGGGCGAGGAGCACGGCCTGAAGCTGGGCAAGGCCCAGGCCCCGGTCCGCGTGGCCGTGACCGGCCGCACGGTGGGCCTGCCGCTCTTCGAGTCCCTGGAGATCCTGGGCAAGGACAAGACGCTGGCCCGCATCGACGCGGCGCTGGCGAGGCTGGCGGCGTAAGCGCCACGCGGACGAGCGAGCGAGGGGCGGTGGCCGGGGAGCCACCGCCCCTTCGGTATGCCCCCGGCCGTTGGGGCGGCGCCCAACTCGCCACGGAATACCGGGCCGTCCACTCCCCACGTACGCAACACCCCGCCGCCACAAGGGAGTTGTTCGGCGACGAAGGCGAGCCCCGTCGCCGCCGCCCCCGACGCCGTTGTCAGCGGCCCGCGTTATGTTCTTCGGGTAGTGCCCGTCAACCACCACCGCGCCCTTTCCAGGAGACTCCCATGCCCATGCCCGCCCCCGACTTCTCCTGGCACTTCACCGAGGGCAACACCTTCACCGAGGAGTCCGGCACCACCGGCACCCTCGGCGTCGTGGCCGGCGGGGAGCTGTGGCTGCACACCGGGCGGGTCATCGCCTGCGATCCGTTCGTCGCGCTCGGCGCCGGTGAGGCCGAGCCGTTCACCGCGCGGGTGGACCCGGGGCACTACCGGGTGGACGCGGCCGTGGCCACCCTGGTGCGCGAGGAGGAGCCCGAGCAGGACACCCCGCACCTGCGGGTCGCCGCCGCGCGGCTGGTGATCAAGGACGCCCCCACCGTGGCGTGGGAGCTCGCGCTCCAGCCGGGCCAGGACCTCGGCGAGCTCGGCGACGACGAGTTCTTCGGATACGGGGTCGACGCCGGCACCGGCTGCTTCTACGACGCGGGCTCCGACGGCTCGTTCCCCGACTGCGAGGGCGACGAGGGCCCGCTGTGGGACGCCTTCGCCACCGCGCCCGACGTCTCGCCCGCGCCGGGGCCGCACACCATCACCGACCCCGCGACCGGCCACAACCTGATCGCCTTCACCTCGGGCTGGGGCGACGGCACCTACCCCACCTGGATAGGCCGCGACGCGACCGGCGCGATCACCTGCTTCGTCACCGACTTCTTCGTCGTCCCCGCCGAGGCCCTCGCCCCGCTCGCGCCCTGACGCCGCCCGTCCCGGCCGCATATGCCGGAACGCCCCCGCGCCGCGAGAGCGGGACCTAAGCTCGAACCATGGCCATCCGCGCCGTCCTGTGGGACATCGACGACACGATCTTCGACTACTCCGCGGCCTCGCGCTCCGGGATGCGCACCCACCTCGGCATCGAAGGGCTGCCCCGCGCCTACGCGTCCGTCGAGAGCGCCCTGGACCACTGGCACGAGGTCACCGCCTACCACTGGGCGCGCTTCGCGGCGGGGGAGACCGACTGGGAGGGCCAGCGCCGGGACCGGGTACGGGCCTTCGTCGACGACGACATGAGCGACGAGAGCGCCGACGCCTGGTACGAGCGCCACGTCGCCCACTACGAGGCCGCCTGGAGCCTCTTCCCCGACGCCCTGCCCGTTCTCGACGTACTCGCCGAGGACTACCGGCACGCCGTCCTGTCCAACTCCTCGCTCCGCAACCAGGAGCGCAAGCTGCGCACCCTCGGCGTACGTGACCGGTTCGAGGCGCTGCTCTGCGCGGCCGAACTCGGCATCGCCAAGCCGGAGGCGGCCGCCTTCCACGCCGGCTGCGAGGCGCTCGGACTGCCGCCCGAGGACGTCGTCTACGTGGGCGACCAGCCGGACATCGACGCACGCGGGGCGGACGATGCGGGGCTCAAGGGAGTGTGGCTCGACCGCTCGGGGGCGGGCGGGCGACCCGAGCTGGTCCGCATCACGGGACTCGACCAGCTCCCCGGCCTGCTGCGGCGCGATACCCGTTTTGGAGCGCCGGACACCTTCGGGTAATGTTCTTCCTGCGCCAAGGGGAACGGGAAAAAACCCCGAACCGACAGCGCAAGCCGAACAAAACTCCTGATGGGAGTTGCGTTTTGGTGGGCTATGGTGTAATTGGCAGCACGACGGTTTCTGGTTCCGTTAGTCTAGGTTCGAGTCCTGGTAGCCCAGCTCGCAGAGCTTTATCTGCAAGGCCCCCGTTGTGTAGCGGCCTAGCACGCCGCCCTCTCAAGGCGGTAGCGCCGGTTCGAATCCGGTCGGGGGTACAGATCCTTCCCGCGGGATCACCAGGGTCGCACCCGGTGAACTCGATGCAGGATCGCTAGGGCCCCCGTTGTGTAGCGGCCTAGCACGCCGCCCTCTCAAGGCGGTAGCGCCGGTTCGAATCCGGTCGGGGGTACTGGTCTAAACCACCATGGGCTATGGTGTAATTGGCAACACTACGGTTTCTGGTACCGTCATTCTAGGTTCGAGTCCTGGTAGCCCAGCGGGTCATCTCATGATCCTGGATCTTCTTCAGAAGCTCCGAACAAGCAGGCAGGCCCCCGTTGTGTAGCGGCCTAGCACGCCGCCCTCTCAAGGCGGTAGCGCCGGTTCGAATCCGGTCGGGGGTACGCACAGAGAATTGGCCCTCCGCCTTTGCGCGGAGGGCCTTTTCGTGTGCCCACCACCCTGCTGCACGCGGCTCTCGCCCCGCCCCAACTCCTCGGCCCCGCCGTGGCGTTCAGGCCGGCCCTCCCAACTCCCGCGCGTCCGGCGCCCGTTGAGTGACCCCGAACACACCTCCGGCCCACCGCTGCGGCGTTGAAGCGGTGGGCCGGACAGTGGCAGCAGGGACGTCAGCCGTTGCGGCGCAGGGCCTCGGACAGACGGGAGGCGGCGTCGATGACCGCCTGGGCGTGCATCCGGCCCGGGTGGCGGGTCAGGCGCTCGATGGGACCGGAGACCGAGACGGCGGCCACCACCCGGTTCGAAGGGCCGCGCACCGGCGCCGACACCGAGGCCACGCCCGGCTCGCGCTCGCCGATCGACTGGGCCCAGCCCCTGCGGCGTACGCCGGACAGGGCTGTCGCCGTGAAGCGGGCGCCCTGAAGGCCGCGGTGCAGACGCTCCGGCTCCTCCCAGGCCATCAGGATCTGCGCGGAGGAACCGGCCTTCATGGTCAGCGTGGAGCCGACCGGCACGGTGTCGCGCAGCCCCGAGAGGCGCTCGGCGGCCGCCACGCAGATCCGCATGTCGCCCTGGCGGCGATAGAGCTGAGCGCTCTCGCCCGTGACGTCCCGCAGATGCGTCAGGACCGGGCCGGCCGTGGCCAGCAGGCGGTCCTCGCCGGCCGCCGCCGCGAGCTCGGCGAGACGCGGGCCGAGGATGAAACGGCCCTGCATGTCCCGCGCCACCATCCGGTGGTGTTCCAGTGCCACGGCCAGGCGGTGTGCCGTGGGTCGTGCGAGCCCAGTGGCCGCGACCAGACCTGCGAGGGTGGCCGGACCGGACTCCAGAGCGCCCAGGACAAGGGCAGCCTTGTCCAGAACGCCTACGCCGCTAGAGTTGTCCATGCAACGATATTCACGTCTCACTCTGTGAAACGCAAGTTCAATTTTCTCCGGAAGTCGTCAAGCTGTACTGGCGATCCGTACAACGGAGCGCGGCCCCGCCCGGGGCGTGCGGTACGGGCACGGGCAATCGATCTCTAGAAGTGCCGGCGACGACGCCGGCCGGAGGGAAGGCGATGGGTAGGACACTCGCGGAGAAGGTCTGGGACGACCATGTCGTCAGGCGAGCCGAGGGCGAGCCGGACCTGCTCTTCATCGACCTGCACCTGTTGCACGAGGTGACCAGCCCGCAGGCCTTCGACGGTCTGCGCAAGAACGGTCGCCAGGTGCGGCGCCTGGACCTCACCATCGCCACCGAGGACCACAACACCCCCACCATCGACATCGACAAGCCGATCGCGGACCCGGTCTCCCGGGTCCAGCTGGAGACGCTGCGCAAGAACTGTGCCGAGTTCGGGGTGCGCCTGCACCCGCTCGGCGATGTCGAGCAGGGCGTCGTCCACGTGGTGGGACCGCAGCTGGGACTGA
Source organism: Streptomyces hundungensis (assembly GCF_003627815.1). Taxonomy (NCBI): domain Bacteria; kingdom Bacillati; phylum Actinomycetota; class Actinomycetes; order Kitasatosporales; family Streptomycetaceae; genus Streptomyces; species Streptomyces hundungensis. Next base: position 2,598,926 of record NZ_CP032698.1, on the reverse strand, counting down.
CCCAGCCCGGCACCACCGTGGTCTGCGGCGACTCGCACACCTCGACGCACGGCGCCTTCGGCGCGCTGGCGTTCGGCATCGGCACCAGCCAGGTCGAGCACGTGCTCGCCACCCAGACGCTGCCGCTGGCCCCCTTCAAGACGATGGCCATCACCGTCGACGGGGAACTGCCCGAGGGCGTCACCGCCAAGGACCTGATCCTCGCCATCATCGCGAGGATCGGCACCGGCGGCGGCCAGGGCTACGTCCTGGAGTACCGCGGCTCGGCCATCGAGAAGCTGTCGATGGAAGCCCGCATGACCATCTGCAACATGTCGATCGAGGCCGGCGCCCGCGCGGGCATGATCGCCCCCGACGCCACCACCTTCGACTACCTGCGCGGGCGCGTGCACGCCCCCCAGGGCGAGGACTGGGACGCGGCGGTCGCGTACTGGAAGACCCTCAAGACGGACGACGACGCGGTCTTCGACGCCGAGGTCGTCATCAAGGCCGACGAACTCGCGCCGTTCGTCACCTGGGGCACCAACCCCGGCCAGGGCGCGCCCCTGTCGGCCAACGTCCCCGACCCGGCTTCGTACGAGGACGCTTCGGAGCGCGTGGCCGCCGAAAAGGCCCTGGAATACATGGGGTTGACCGCCGGACAGCGGCTGCGCGACATCAACGTCGACACCGTCTTCGTAGGTTCGTGCACCAACGGCCGCATCGAGGACCTGCGCAACGCGGCCGCGGTCATCGAGGGCCGCAAAGTCGCCGACGGCGTACGGATGCTGGTCGTCCCGGGCTCCGTCCGCGTCGCGCTCCAGGCCATGGACGAGGGCCTGGACAAGGTGTTCACGGCCGCCGGAGCCGAATGGCGGCACGCGGGCTGCTCGATGTGCCTCGGCATGAACCCGGACCAGCTGGCCCCCGGCGAGCGCTCCGCGTCCACCTCCAACCGCAACTTCGAGGGCAGGCAGGGCAAGGGCGGCCGAACCCACCTGGTTTCGCCCCAGGTCGCCGCCGCGACCGCGGTCCTCGGCCATCTGGGCTCGCCCGCCGACCTGTCCGACGCACGCACCCCCGTGGAGGCCTGAGAACCATGGAAGCTTTCACCACGCACACCGGCCGGGCCGTCCCGCTGCGCCGCTCCAACGTCGACACCGACCAGATCATCCCGGCCCACTGGCTGAAGAAGGTCACCCGCGACGGCTTCGAGGACGGGCTCTTCGAGGCCTGGCGCAAGGACTCCGAGTTCATCCTGAACAAGCCCGAGCGCAAGGGCGCCACCGTTTTGGTGGCCGGACCCGACTTCGGTACCGGATCCTCCCGCGAGCACGCGGTGTGGGCGCTCCAGAACTACGGCTTCAAGACCGTGATCTCGCCCCGTTTCGCCGACATCTTCCGGGGCAACTCGTTGAAGAACGGGCTGCTCACCGTCGTTCTCGACCAGAAAGTCGTGGACGCGCTGTGGGAGCTCATCGAGCGTGACCCGAGCGCCGAAATCACCGTTGACCTGCACGATCGCCAGGTTCGCGCGGAAGGCGTGACGGCCGACTTCGAACTCGACGAGAACGCCCGCTGGCGGCTCCTGAACGGTCTGGACGACATCTCGATCACGCTCCAGAACGAGCCCGCCATCGCCGCTTACGAGGCCCGCCGACCCGCGTTCAAGCCGAGCACGATCCAGGCCTGAACCGCCTATTGACCCCCCTTCGGCTGCATCGCGCCCCCTGATTTCCGGATCGATTTCCGGGCGGGGGGCGCGTCGCGTTTTGGGCTCCGGGGGTGACGTCAACTAGCCTTGCACGCAGGGCAGATGGCCGGATAGTCGCTTGCGCGATCGAGGGGGCGTACGCACGTCCAGGAGTCGCTGGATTCGCTCAGTTGCCCCCGCCGGAGGTGACAACTCGCCTCAGATGGCACAATCGACGCATGGAACGCGACAGCCAACTCGAGCTCTACGGGGTGGTGGCGGACCAACTGAAAGAAGCGCACACAAGGGTGCGCGAACTGCAAGTCCCGGAGGGCGTACGGATGGCGCTGTCCCGGAAGCTGCTGGTCATAACAGGAGCTGCCAAACACGATCTCGCCGATGCGGCAACGCGTCTGGACCGGTTGATGAAGGACCTCGACGAGGGCCGATTCCCCGAAGGCGACTGAGCCGTAAGGAACTAGGCGAGAGCCGACTTGTTGCGGCACTAGGGTGATTAGCCCGTTTCGTGTTTGATTTGCGGTATATATCTGCCTAACGTGCGAAAAGGCCTGGACGCTTTCGCTCAGGCAATGTCTCCGAAGGGGAAGACGTGAACAAGGCGCAGCTCGTAGAAGCGATTGCCGACAAGGTCGGCGGCCGTCAGCAGGCCGCGGACGCGGTGGACGCGGTGCTGGACGCGATCGTCCGTGCGGTCGTCGCCGGCGACCGCGTCTCGGTCACCGGTTTCGGCTCGTTCGAGAAGGTCGACCGCCCGGCCCGTTACGCCCGCAACCCGCAGACGGGTGAGCGCGTCCGGGTCAAGAAGACCTCCGTTCCGCGCTTCCGCGCGGGCCAGGGCTTCAAGGACCTCGTCGCGGGCTCGAAGAAGCTCCCGAAGAACGACGTGGCCGTGAAGAAGGCCCCCAAGGGCAGCCTCACGGGCGGTACTTCCACCCGCACGACCGTCAAGAAGGCCGCGGCCAAGAAGGCCACGACCGCCAAGAAGGCCACCGCGAAGAAGACCGCGGCGGTGAAGTCGACCGCCGCGAAGACCACGGCGGCCAAGAAGACCACCGCGAAGAAGGCCTCCGCCAAGAAGGCGACGCCCGCGGCCAAGAAGGCGACCCCGGCCAAGAAGGCCACGACCGCCAAGAAGGCCACCGCGAAGAAGACCGCGCCGGCCAAGAAGGCCGTCGCGAAGAAGGCGCCCGCGAAGAAGACCACGGCGCGCAAGACCACCGCCAAGAAGACGACCGCTCGCAAGAAGTAGTCCTCAGCGGCAAGGCTCAAGCGCCGGGCCGGGCTCCCCTCGGGGAGACCCGGCCCGCGGCCGTTTCACCGGCCAAGTCGCCGCGCGCGGCGGCCTCAGAACGTCTGGAGCGTCACCAGGGTGATGCGCAGCCCGTCTCCCGAGCCCTCGGTCTCGATGCGCACCCGCTGCCCGGCCCGCAACAGCCGCAGACCGCCCGCGTCGAAGGCCGGGGCCCCGAACTCCACCGGGGTGCCGTCGTCGAGCAGCACACTGCCGCTGCGGGTCTCGGAGTCGTATGTGTACGCGGTCGCCTGCATACCCGCCAGCCTAATGCCCCCGTACGGGGTCCAGGGCATCCCGCAGCGCCGCGGTCGCCGGGCCCACGCCCAGGGAGAGGGCCGTGTGGAGATCGGCGCCCGTGTCGACGTCCGCGCGGACCGAATCCACATCGGCGAGCAGGATCTCAGCCGCCCCCGAAGCCGTGTGGGCGGCCCGTGAAGGGCCGCCGAAAACCGGACGCAAATCCTGGCCCGGCAGGGCCGAAAGGAAAGTCGTGCCGATTCCCGCGGCATCCGCGAGAAAAGCACGCGGAAAGCGTTCCGCGGCGGCCAGCACCCGGCGCAGCTCGGCGGGGCGCAGCGCCGGCAGATCCGCGTTGAGGGCGGCGACCGGGGCCGCGGGGCGCCGGGAGCGCACCCGCCAGGCGCCGTGCGCCAGCGCCGCGTTGAGGCCGGCGGCGGGGGAGTCGGGCACGACGCGCGCGCCGAGCACGGCCAGTTCGGCGGCCGCCGACGGGTCGTCCGTGACGACCGCCACATCGCGCACCGCGGGACAGCGCAGCGCCGCCGCCACCGTGTCGAGCGCGAACGCCAGCGCCAGGCGGGGACGGAGCTCGTCGCCGACGGCCGCTCCCAGCCTGCTCTTGGCCAGCGCCAAGGGCTTCAGCGGGACGACGAGGGACCAGCGGGCAGCTGTGGCGGTGTTCGTGGCGTTCCCTCCGTCCGGGCGCCGCTCCGGGTGGGCCGGACGGCGGCGGGCTTCATTGTCACCCGCCCGGAGGGCCGGTGCGCGGACCGGGGCGTACGGTGTTCTCGACAGACCAGGGGCCCGGGGCGACACTTGCCCCCAGCTGCCACGCAGGGTCAGTTCCCACGGGTCCCCCAGCGGCCCGGCCGGGGTCCAAGAGGAAGGTGTCCGAGTGTCCCGCCGCAGAATCGGCTTCTGGTACCGCCTTGCGGCGGTCATCTCAAAGCCACCGCTGGTCGTTCTGTTCAAGCGGGACTGGCGGGGAATGGAGAACATTCCGGCCGACGGCGGATTCATCACCGCCATCAATCACAACTCGTATCTGGACATGTTCTCGTACGGGCATTTCCAATACAACAGCGGACGAGTGCCCCGATTCCTGGCGAAGGCCGCGCTTTTCAAGGCCCCCGTCGTCGGGACCCTGCTGCGCGGCACGGGCCAGATTCCCGTCTATCGCGAGTCCACCAACGCCGTCGGCGCCTTCCGGGCCGCCGTGGACGCCGTCGGACGCGGTGAATGCGTCGCCTTCTACCCCGAGGGCACCCTCACCCGCGACCCCGACCAGTGGCCGATGACCGCGAAGACCGGCGTCGCGCGGGCCGCCCTGCTGACCCGGGCGCCCGTCATCCCGGTCGCCCAGTGGGGCGCCAACTTGGCCATGCCGCCGTACGCCAAGGAGAAGAAGGTCCGCTTCTTCCCGCGCAAGACGCTCCAGGTGAAGGCCGGTCCGCCGGTCGACCTCGACCGGTTCTACGACAAGGAGCCGACGCCCGAGGTGCTCAAGGAGGTCACCGAGGTCATCATGGCCGCGATCACCTCCCTCCTCGAGGAGTTGCGGGGCGAGAAGGCACCGGAGAAACCGTACGATCTGCGCGAAGTCCGCGCACGCCAGCGCCGCGAGGCCGCCGGGGAGGGCACCAAGTGACACAAGGCACCACCAAGGCAGCGGTGTTCGGGACCGGTTCGTGGGGCACGGCGTTCGCCATGGTCCTCGCCGACGCGGGGTGCGACGTCACCCTGTGGGCCCGCCGCCCCGACCTCGTCGAAGCGGTCAACTCCACCCGCACCAACCCGGACTACCTGCCCGGCATCGAACTCCCCGCCTCCGTACGGGCCACCACCGACCCCGCCGAGGCCGCGGCCGGCGCCGACTTCACGGTCCTCGCCGTCCCCTCCCAGACGCTGCGCGACAACCTCGCCGCGTGGGCGCCCCTGCTGGCCCCCGACACCGTGCTGGTCTCCCTGATGAAGGGCGTCGAACTCGGCACGGCCAAGCGGATGAGCGAGGTCGTGGCCGAGGTCGCCAAGGTCCCCGATGACCGGGTCGCCGTGGTCACCGGCCCCAACCTGGCCAAGGAGATCGCCCAGCGGATGCCCGCCGCGGCCGTCGTCGCCTGCCGCGACGAAACCGTCGCCCGGCGCCTCCAGGCCGCCTGCCACACCCCGTACTTCCGCCCGTACACCAACACCGACGTCGTCGGCTGCGAACTGGGCGGCGCCGTCAAGAACGTCATCGGGCTCGCCGTCGGCATCGCCGACGGCATGGGGCTCGGCGACAACGCCAAGGGCTCGCTCATCACCCGCGGCCTCGCCGAAACCACCCGGCTCGGCCTCGCGATGGGCGCCGACCCCCTGACGTTCTCCGGACTCGCGGGCCTCGGCGACCTCGTCGCCACCTGCTCGTCGCCCCTGTCGCGCAACCACACCTTCGGCACCAACCTCGGCAAGGGCATGACGCTCCAGGAGACCATCGCGGTCACCAAGCAGACCGCCGAGGGCGTCAAGTCCTGTGAATCCGTGCTGGATCTGGCCCGGAGGCACGGCGTCGACATGCCCATCACGGAGACCGTCGTCGGCATCGTCCACGAGGGCAAGCCGCCGGTCGTCGCGCTCAAGGAGCTCATGTCGCGCAGCGCCAAGGCCGAGCGCCGCTGACCGCGCCGGGCCCGCGGCCGTGGATCGGGCGCCTCGAACGGGTACTCTCAACGCGATATGAGCAGCGAGAACCTCCCCCAGAGCCCTGAGAAGCAGCTCCGCAAGCCGCGGGTGGCCGTCGTGTTCGGCGGTCGCAGTTCGGAACACGGCATCTCGGTCGTGACCGCGGGCGCGGTGCTGCGCGCCATCGACCGCACGAAGTACGACGTGTTGCCCATCGGCATCACGACGGACGGCCGCTGGGCGCTCACCGCCGACGACCCGGAGCGCATGGCGATCACCGACCGGCGCACGCCCACCGTCGACGAGCTCGCCGAGTCCCCCGAAGGCGGCGTGGTCCTGCCGGTGGACCCGGGCAGCCGTGAAGTCGTCTACAGCGAGCCCGGTTCGGTGCCCAAGGCGCTCGGCGAGGTCGACGTCGTCTTCCCCGTCCTGCACGGCCCCTACGGCGAGGACGGCACCCTTCAGGGCCTCCTGGAACTCTCCGGCATCCCGTACGTCGGCGCGGGCGTCCTCGCCTCCGCCGTCGGCCAGGACAAGGAGTACATGAAGCGCGTCTTCACCTCCTTCGGGCTGCCCGTCGGGCCCTACCTCGTGGTGCGTCCGCGCGAGTGGGAGCAGGACGAGAAGAGCGCCCGCCAGCGCATCGCCGACTTCGCGGGTGAGCACGGCTGGCCGCTGTTCATCAAGCCGTCCCGGGCCGGCTCCTCGTTCGGCATCACCAAGGTGGACTCCTTCGAGGGCCTGGACGAGGCCATCGCCGAGGCCCGCCGCCACGACCCCAAGTTCCTCGTCGAGTCGCTGCTGCGCGGCCGCGAGATCGAGTGCGGGGTGCTGGAGTTCGAGGACGGGCCGCGGGCGAGCGTGCCCGCCGAGATCCCGCCGGTGACCGCCCACGAGTTCTACGACTTCGAGGCCAAGTACATCGACTCGGCGGCCGGCATCGTGCCCGCGCCGATCGGCGACGAGGCCACCGCCGAGGTGCAACGCCTGGCCGTCGCGGCCTTCGAGGCGACCTCCTGCGAGGGCCTGGTCCGCGCGGACTTCTTCCTCCAGGACGACGGCGAGTTCGTCATCAACGAGATCAACACGATGCCGGGGTTCACGCCGATCTCCATGTACCCGCGGATGTGGCAGGAGAGCGGCGTCGAGTACGCGGACCTCGTCGACAAGCTCATCCAGGCGGCACTGCGGCGGCCCACGGGCTTGCGTTAGAGGCTCTTGGTCGTCTTCACGACGGGGGCGCCGAACGCCTGGAGCACGGACGCGTCGTGCGCGTACCGCGTCCCCGTCAGCAGTTCCACGTAGGGCTCCCGCAGCGCGGTGACGAACCGGGGGCCCTCGGGGCGCGGGAACACGACCCACCAGACGCCCTCGACCTGAACGCCGTTGGTCGTGGGGTCACTCATCTCCTCGCCCCGCGGGATCCCGCAGCGCAGTACGATCTCCGCGTCCCCGTCCCCCCACCGGGCCGTCAGCGGTGAGTTCGGTGTGGGGTCGTGTCGCTTCTGCCCGGCCACGGTGTCGGGCAGGAGTCGGTCCAGGGCTGCGCAGGCGGCCGCCTCCTTGGCGGGGGGCGAGGGAACCGCCACCGTCGCGGTGGCGTCGGACGAAGAACAGCCCGCGGCCGCCAGGACGGCGACCGCGGGCAGGACGAGCAGCGGCCGGCGGCGAGAGAAAGTCACCGGCCCAGGGTAAGCGGGGGCTACAGATGGACGACCGGGCAGGTCAGGGTTCTTGTGATGCCGTCCACCTGCTGGACCTTGGCGACCACCATGCGACCGAGTTCGTCGACCGTCTCGGCCTGGGCCCGCACGATCACGTCGTAGGGCCCGGTCACGTCTTCGGCCTGGATGACTCCCGCGAGCTCTGCGATGGCCTCGGCGACTGTCGACGCCTTGCCCACCTCGGTCTGAATGAGGATGTACGCCTGTACCACGGAACCTCCAGAGCGGCCACGAGGATCATGTGGGGGAGAGAAAGAGACGCCACGGTACCGCGTCGCCCCGCGCGACGGGGAGACCCGCGCGACCGGCCGCTCGAGCCGCGCGGCGAGGGCGGCCACGAAGTTGACGTATGTGTTGACGGTACCCACGCCCGTGACGGCTCGCGACCGCAAGCGCACGGGGGCAGAAGAGGTACGAAGATGAGAGGTGGAACACGGTGAAAGGCACTGTGGGCGAGTTGGGGGAGTTCGGGCTCATCAGGGAGCTGACCTCCCGGCTCACCTCCACCCCCGCGGTCCGGCTGGGGCCGGGCGACGACGCCGCGGTCGTGACCGCACCCGACCGCAGGGTGGTCGCCAGCACGGACATCCTCCTGGAGGGGCGGCACTTCCGCCGCGACTGGTCGACGGCGTACGACGTGGGGCGCAAGGCCGCCGCACAGAACTTGGCCGACATCGCCGCCATGGGCGCGGTGCCGACCGCCGTGCTGCTCGGCCTGGTGGTGCCGGCCGAGCTTCCGGCCACCTGGCCCACCGAGCTGATGGACGGCATCCGCGACGAGTGCCAGGTCGCGGGGGCGGCCGTGGTCGGCGGCGACGTCGTGCGCGGGGACACCATCACCGTCGCCATCACCGCACTCGGCGACCTGCGCAACCACGAACCGGTGACCCGGGCCGGCGCCCAGCCCGGCGACGTCGTCGCCGTGACGGGCTGGCTCGGCTGGTCGGCGGCGGGCTACGCGGTGCTCTCGCGCGGCTTCCGCTCACCGCGCGCCTTCGTCGAGGCGCACCGCCGCCCCGAACCCCCCTACCACGCGGGCCCCGCCGCGGCCGGGCTCGGCGCCACCGCCATGACCGACGTCAGCGACGGACTGGTCGCCGACCTCGGGCACATCGCCGAGGCCAGCAAGGTCCGCATCGACCTGCGCTCCGGCCTCATCGACATCCCGACGCAGATGAGCGACATCGGCCAGGCCGTCGGCGTCGACCCGTTGCAGTGGGTGCTCACCGGCGGCGAGGACCACGCGATCGTGGCGACCTTCCCGCCGGACGTGAAGCTGCCCGCCCGCTGGAGGGTCATCGGCGAGGTCCTCAACCCCTCCGCGCTGCCCACCGTCACCGTGGACGGGGCGCCCTGGACGACCAAGGGCGGCTGGGACCACTTCGGGGACGATCCCGCGTGATCCCCCGCGTGCTGACCGTCGCCGGGTCCGACTCCGGCGGCGGCGCCGGCATCCAGGCCGACCTCAAGACGATGCTGGCGCTCGGCGTGCACGGCATGAGCGTGATCACCGCCGTCACCGCGCAGAACTCGCTGGGCGTCCAGGGCGCCTGGGAACTTCCGGTGGAGGCGGTGCGGGCCCAGTACCGGGCCGTCGTCGACGACATCGGTGTCCAGGCCGTCAAGACCGGCATGCTGTCGTCGGCGGCCCTGGTGGAGGCGGTGGCCGAGCTGCTCGCCGCGACCGAAGCCCCCGTCGTCGTGGACCCGGTGGGCGTCTCCAAGCACGGCGACCCGCTGCTCGCCGCCGAGGCCCTCGACTCCGTACGCACCCGGCTGCTGCCCGCCGCCACCGTCGCCACCCCCAACCTGGACGAGGTGACCCAGCTCACCGGCGTCCTGGTCGAGGACGAGGACGGGATGCGGCGCGCGGCCGGCGCGATCTTGGAGTTCGGGCCGCGCTGGGCGCTCATCAAGGGCGGCCACTTGCCCGGGGACCCAGGGCGGGCGGGCGGGAACCAGGCCGTGGACCTGCTCACCGACGGCACCGAGGAGCACTGGCTGCGGGCGCCGCGCCTGGACAACCGGCACACCCACGGCACGGGCTGCACACTGGCCTCCGCCATCGCCTCGGGCCTCGCCCGCGGGCTCGCGGTCCCGGAGGCGGTCCGCGCGGCCAAGGAGTACGTCACCGGCGCCATCGCCGCCGGGTTCGCGCTCGGCGCGGGCATCGGGCCGGTCGACCACGGCTGGCGCTTTCGCTAGCGGGGAGGGCGCCCGGGTACGGCAAAAAGCCGGTCCACCGAGGTGGACCGGCTTTTCAAGGCAACCGCAGGGGCTGCGCTACGACAGACGTCGCAATTAGCGCGAGACCTTGCCGGCCTTGATGCACGAGGTGCAGACGTTGAGCCGCTTCGGCGTCCGACCGACCACGGCACGCACGCGCTGGATGTTCGGGTTCCAGCGACGGGACGTACGGCGGTGCGAGTGCGAAATGTTGTTGCCGAAGCTCGGCCCCTTGCCGCAGACGTCGCAGTTGGCAGCCACGGGTCACTCCAAAAGCTTCAGATGCATTAAATGCACTTACAGTGAAATCCGGCGCACCGGAATCAGAGATCTGAAGTGGCTTGCCGGGGGAATTGACCCGACTCTCGCCGGGCAACCGAAGCAGCATACAACGCCTGCTCCGGAGATACGAAACTACCACGGTCTCGGCCGCCCCCGCCCCGGCCCCCGGACCCGGCCGCCACCGGGTCTACCCTGCGCTTCAACCGCTCGCCGCCCGCAAGGAGGACCACCAGGTGCCGCAGACCCTCGATGCCGTCGCGGTACGCGGCTGGTGCGCGCTGGCGCTGGACGCGCTGGGCCGGGACCGCGAGGCGATCGACGCGATCAACGTGTATCCGGTCGCGGACGGGGACACCGGCACCAACCTCTACCTGACGATGGAGTCCGCGGCGCAGGCCGTCGAGGCGGTCTTCGCGGCCTACCCCGAACCGCCCGTGTACGACGGCGTCCCGCCCACCGCCGATGTCGTACGGGCCATGGCGCACGGCGCGCTGATCGGCGCCCGCGGCAACTCCGGCACGATCCTGGCCCAGCTCCTGCGGGGCATGGCCGAGGTCGTCGCGGCGGGCGACGGCGATCTCGCCAAGGCCCTGGGCAGGGCCGCGGCTGCGGCCTATCTGGCGGTCGCCCACCCCGTCGAGGGCACCGTCCTGACCGTGGCCACCGCCGCCGCGAAGGCGGCCGAGAGCGCCGACGGCACCCCCGCGGCGGTGGCCCAGGCCGCCTACGCGGGCGCTCGCGCGGCCCTGGACGCGACGCCCTCCCAGCTCGCCGCCCTCGGCCGGGCCGGCGTCGTGGACGCGGGCGGGCGGGGCCTGGTGACGGTGCTCGGCGCCCTGGTCCAGGCGCTCTCCGGCGAGGCCCCGGTGGTGCGTGGCGAGGCCCCGGTGCCGGTGCCGGGGCCCGCGCAGGACTGCCCGGCCGAGCCCGCCGCGACGGGCCCGGCCTTCGAGGTGATCCACCTCCTGGAGGCCGACGACGCGGCCGTGGACCGGCTGCGGGCCCGGCTCGACCGGCTCGGCGACTCGCTGGTGATCGTCGGCGGCGACGGGCTCTGGAACGTCCACGTCCACGTCGACGACGCGGGGGCCGCCGTGGAGGCCGCGGTCGAGGCGGGCCGGCCCTACCGGATCCGCATCACGCACTTCGCGCAGCAGGCCGCCGTCGAGCCGCCCAAGGAACAGGTCCAGCGGGCCGTCGTCGCCGTCGTGCCCGGCGAGGGGCTGGCCGCGCTCTGCGCCGAGGCCGGCGCCACGACCGTGCTGACCCGCCCGGGCGAGGCCCCGGCCAGCGGGGAGCTCGTCGAGGCGATCCGGCGCGCGCACGCCCGCGAGGTGGTGCTGCTCCCCAACGACGCCGAGCTGCGCCACACGGCCGCGGCCGCCGTCGAGCAGGCCAGGGCCGAGGGGATCCGGGTCGCGCTCATCCCGACCAGGGCCGCCGTCCAGGGCCTCGCGGCGCTCGCCGTGCACGCCCCCGAGCGGCGCTTCGACGAGGACGTCGTGGCCATGACCTCCGCGGCCGGCGCTACCCGGCACGCCGAACTGGCCGTCGCCGAACGGCAGTCGTGGACGATGGCCGGTGTCTGCCAGGCCGGGGACGTCCTCGGCCTGATCGACGGCGACGTGGTCGTCATCGGCCAGGACCTCGCCGGCACCGCCCGTACCGTCCTCGACCGGATGCTGGCGGCGGGCGGCGAACTGGTCACCCTGGTCCTGTCCGCCGACGTCCCGCCGGGACTGGCCGCCACGCTCGAAGCCCATGTCAGCAAGGCCCACCTGGCGGTGGACACCGTCGTGTACGAGGGCGGCCATCAAGGGGTCCCGCTCTTCATCGGCGTGGAGTAGCAACTCCCTTGGCGGGGGCGGCCGTTGAGGTGGTCGGCGGTGTGCCCGCGGGCCCCGGCCGACCGGGCCCGTCCTCGGGCCGGCGGCGCGGGGGTGAGCAGGGGTTGTCCACAGGCTTTGGCGGGCTGTCAGTCCCGTGGTGTGCAATGGATCGCGTGCCTGCGCTCGAAGAACCACTGAAGAAGCTGCTCGGCGGACCCACCGCGAAGGTGATGGCCGACCACCTCGACCTGCACACGGTCGGCGACCTCCTGCACCACTACCCGCGGCGGTACGAGGAGCGGGGCCAGCTCACCAAGCTGGCCGAGCTGCCCCTGGACGAGGACGTCACGGTCGTCGCCCAGGTCGCCGACGCGCGGGTGCACACCTTCAACGGAGGGCGCGGCCAGCGCCTGGAGATCACCATCACCGACGGCAGCGGCCGGCTCCAGCTGGTCTTCTTCGGGCGCGGCATCCACAAGCCCCACAAGGAACTGCTGCCCGGCAGCCGGGCGATGTTCGCCGGCAAGGTGTCGATGTTCAACCGGCGCATGCAGCTCGCCCACCCCACCTACGCCAAGCTCGGCGCGGACGCGGCCGAGGGCGACGACGCCGTGGACGTCGACTCCTGGGCGGGCGCCCTGATCCCGATCTACCCGGCCTGCAAGGGCCTGGAGTCCTGGAAGATCGCCAAGGCGATCGACGCGGTCCTGCCCAGCGCCCAAGAGGCCGTCGACCCGCTCCCCGACGCCCTGCGCGAGGGGCGCGGCTTCGTCTCGCTGCCCGAGGCCCTCCTCAAGGTGCACCGGCCGGCCACCAGGGCCGACATCGAGGACGCGCGTCAGCGCCTGAAGTGGGACGAGGCCTTCGTCCTCCAGGTGGCGCTCGCCCGCCGCCGCCATGCGGACGGTCAACTCCCGGCCGTGGCAAGGCGACCGGTCCCCGGCGGCCTGCTCGACGCCTTCGACGCCAAGCTCCCCTTCACCCTCACCGAGGGCCAGGAGACGGTCTCCAAGGAGATCTTCCACGACCTGGCCACCGAACACCCCATGCACCGGCTGCTCCAGGGCGAGGTCGGCAGCGGGAAGACGATGGTCGCGCTGCGCGCCATGCTCGCCGTCGTCGACTCCGGCGGGCAGGCCGCGATGCTCGCCCCCACCGAGGTCCTCGCCCAGCAGCACCACCGCTCGATCACCGAGATGATGGGCGAGCTCGCGCAGGGCGGCATGCTGGGCGGCGCCGAGCTGGGCACCAAGGTCGTGCTGCTCACCGGCTCCATGGGGATGCCCGCCCGGCGCCAGGCCCTGCTCGACCTGGTCACCGGCGAGGCGGGCCTGGTCATCGGCACCCACGCCCTCATCGAGGACAAGGTGCGCTTCCACGACCTGGGCCTGGTCGTCGTCGACGAACAGCACCGCTTCGGCGTGGAACAGCGCGACGCGCTGCGCGGCAAGGGCAAGCAGCCCCCGCATCTGCTCGTCATGACGGCCACGCCCATCCCGCGCACGGTCGCCATGACGGTCTTCGGTGACCTGGAGACCTCGGTCCTCGACCAACTGCCCGCCGGGCGCTCGCCCATCGCCAGCCATGTCGTGCCCGCCCAGGACAAGCCGCACTTCCTGGCCCGCGCCTGGGAGCGGGTCCGCGAGGAGGTCGACAAGGGCCACCAGGCGTACGTCGTGTGCCCCCGCATCGGGGATGCCGCCGAGGACGCCGACGAGAAGAAGACCGCCAAGGGCAAGAAGAAGGCCGAGGAGGCCGAGACCGCCGACAAGCGGCCGCCGCTCGCCGTCATCGAGATCGCCGAGCAGCTCTCCAAGGGGCCGCTCCAGGGGCTGCGCACCGAAATCCTGCACGGCAGGATGCAGCCCGACGACAAGGACGACGTGATGCGCCGGTTCGGCGCCGGCGAGGTCGATGTGCTGGTCGCCACCACCGTCATCGAGGTCGGCGTGAACGTGCCGAACGCCACCGCGATGGTGATCATGGACGCCGACCGGTTCGGCGTCTCCCAGCTCCACCAGCTGCGCGGCCGCGTGGGCCGTGGCTCCGCCCCGGGCCTGTGTCTGCTCGTCACCGAGATGCCGGAGGCGAGCCCGGCGCGGGCCAGGCTCAACGCCGTCGCCTCCACCCTCGACGGCTTCGAGCTCTCCCGCATCGACCTCGAACAGCGCCGCGAGGGCGATGTGCTCGGCCAGGCCCAGTCCGGGGTGCGCTCCTCGCTGCGGATGCTCACCGTGATCGACGACGAGGAGGTCATCGCCGCCGCCCGCGAGGAGGCCGTCGCGGTCGTCGCCGAGGACCCGGACCTCGACCACCTGCCGGCCCTGCGCACGGCCCTGGACGCCCTGCTCGACAAGGACCGCGAGCAGTACCTCGACAAGGGCTGAGAGACTGGGGCGAGCACATCCGCCCCACGGACACCGACAAGGACTGAGATGACCCGCGTGATCGCCGGCCGGGCCGGTGGACGCCGCCTGGCCGTACCGCCGGGCACCGGCACCCGCCCCACCTCCGACCGGGCGCGCGAAGGCCTCTTCTCCACCTGGGAGGCACTGCTCGGCACCCTCGACGGCATCCGGGTCGCCGATCTGTACGCGGGCTCCGGAGCGGTGGGCCTCGAAGCGCTCTCCCGGGGCGCCGCCCACGCCCTGCTCGTCGAGGCCGACGCCCGCGCCGTGCGCACCGTCCGTGACAACGTGGCGGCGCTCAAGCTGCCCGGCGCCGAGGTGCGTACCGGCAAAGCGGAGCAGATCGTGACAGGCCCGGCGCCCGCCGAGCCGTACGACGTGATCTTCCTCGATCCGCCGTACGCCGTCACCGATGACGATCTTCGGGAGATCCTGCTCACACTCCGTCGCGGGGGCTGGCTCACCGACGACTGTCTCGTCACCGTGGAGCGCAGCACCAGAGGCGGGGAATTCGGCTGGCCCGAAGGATTCGAAGCGCTGCGGGCCCGTCGTTACGGCGAGGGCACGCTTTGGTACGGTCGCGCCGCCTCCACGTGCGAAAACGCGCCGAGAGACACCCCATGACCGGACCGGAGAGCGAGGGACATCAGATGCGCCGCGCCGTCTGTCCGGGGTCCTTTGACCCCATCACCAACGGACACCTCGACATCATCGCCCGCGCCTCCCGTCTGTACGACGTCGTACATGTCGCGGTGATGATCAATCAGTCGAAGCAGGGCCTGTTCACCATCGAGGAGCGGATCGAGATGATCCGCGAGGTGACGGCCGACCTGGGCAACGTGGAGGTCGAGTCCTTCCACGGGCTGCTCGTCGACTTCTGCAAGCAGCGGGACATCCCCGCGATCGTCAAGGGCCTCCGCGCCGTCAGCGACTTCGACTACGAGTTGCAGATGGCCCAGATGAACAACGGGCTCTCGGGCGTCGAGACCCTGTTCGTGCCCACCAACCCGACGTACAGCTTCCTGTCGTCCTCGCTGGTCAAGGAGGTCGCGACCTGGGGCGGAGACGTCTCCCACCTGCTGCCGGCCACCGTCCACGAGGCGCTGGTCGCCCGGCTCGCGCAGAAGTGAGCCGCTGAGCGGTCGCCGAGCCGAGCACTGACGGTGCGTCACCCGGTGTCGGGCGGGCGCCGACTGGCCTTACAGTCGTCCCGTCCGTCTCCCATCCATGAGAAGAGTGGCGATCATCGGTGGACGTGCAGAAGAAGCTCGACGAGATCGTCGAGGTGGTCGGCAGCGCCCGGTCCATGCCCATGTCGGCCTCGTGCGTGGTCAACCGCGCCGACCTCCTCGCGATGCTGGATGAGGTGCGCCAGGCCCTGCCCGGCTCGCTCGCCCAGGCCCAGGAGCTGATCGGCGGCCGGGAGCAGCTGGTCGAGCAGGCCCGCCAGGAGGCCGAGCGGATCATCGAGTCCGCGCACGCCCAGCGCGGCACGCTGATCTCCGACACCGCGGTCGCCCGCCAGTCCCAGGACGAGGCGGACCGCATCCTGGACGAGGCCCGCCGGGAGGCCGAGGAGATCCGCGCCGAGGCCGACGACTACGTCGACTCCAAGCTCGCGAACTTCGAGGTCGTCCTCACCAAGACCATCGGCTCGGTCGACCGCGGCCGCGAGAAGCTGCTCGGCCGCGGCCCCGGCCTGGACGCGGAGGGCCGGTCCGACGAGGACGCCCCCGAGTACAGCGCCGACCCGGGGACGCTGATCCACCGCGCGGACGAGTACGTCGACGCCAAGCTCGGCGCCTTCGAGGCGGTGCTCGCCAAGACCCTCGAAGCGGTCGGCCGAGGCCGCCAGAAGCTGCACGGCCGGACCGCCTCCGACGAACTGGGCGCGCACATGGCCGCCCAGGACGCGGCGGGCGGCCTGCACCAGCACACCAGCGACGCCGACTACCTGGCCGGCCTCGCCGAACTGGCCGAGCCCGAACCCGCTGCCGCGCACGCCGCCGCCGCCGAGCCGCACATCCCGGCCCAGCAGCAGCCCCAGGCCTACGACCCCTACGGCTACCAGCAGCCGCAACAGCATGACCCGTACGGCTATCAGCAGCCCCAGCAGCAGGAGCAGTACGCGCAGTACGGATACGGGCAGCAGGATCCCTACGCCTATGACCAGGGCGGGCACCAGCAGTACGCCGCTCCCGAGGCCGGGCAGCAGTACGGGGTGCCGTCCCAGCACCAGCCGCAGCAGGCCGCGCTCGACGAGACGAGCCTCTTCGACACCAGCATGATCGACCTGGATCAGCTGCGCGCCTACGAGCAGGGCCGGGGGCAGCACCGCCCGTAGCGGTCCGGGGCCCGGACGGTCGGGGCGGAGAGAGAAGAGAAGAGGGGGAACAGGACCGGATTGGGTCTATCGCGGCCGGTCCAGTATCCTGGTTCTTCGGTCGCGCGTACGTCCGCGATCCAAGCTGCCCGATTCGCTGCGCGAAGCCGGTGGCAGCCACTCCACGATCTCGAAAGCAGGAAGAGCCCTGAGCACGCGCCTCGACCACCGCAATCCCCTCGT
Organism: Streptomyces hundungensis; assembly: GCF_003627815.1. Taxonomy (NCBI): domain Bacteria; kingdom Bacillati; phylum Actinomycetota; class Actinomycetes; order Kitasatosporales; family Streptomycetaceae; genus Streptomyces; species Streptomyces hundungensis. Next base: position 2,582,003 of record NZ_CP032698.1, on the reverse strand, counting down.
GTTCGACACACACGAGCTGGGACGGCGTCCCGGTGCGCTCCAGCGGCTCTCCCGCACCGTGGAGGCCCCCAAGGACCTCGGCATCGCCGAAGTCATCCACGTGCCCGAGGGCAGGCCCGTGGACATCGAGCTCCGCCTGGAGTCGGTCATGGAAGGGGTGCTTGTCACAGGCACCGCCCGTGCATCGGCCGACGGGGAGTGCGTAAGGTGTCTGGAGCCGCTTCAGCAGGACGTTGAAGTGGACTTCCAGGAAATGTTCTCGTACCCCGACACCGACGACCGGGGCCGCCACAAGGCAGCCGCGGACGACGATGCCGAGGACGACGAGGACATGATTCCGCTCGAGGACGGCATGTTCGACCTCGAGCCTTTGCTGCGTGACGCGGTAGTGCTCGCACTGCCGATGCAGCCGGTGTGCCGGGAGGACTGCCCGGGGCTGTGTTCCGAATGCGGAGCGAGCCTGGCGGACGACCCGGACCACCACCATGACGCCGTCGACATTCGTTGGGCGGCATTGCAGGGACTCGCCGGGACCATCCAGGACGGCGAGAAGGACAACATGAGCGGCACTGCGTCTGACGTGCAGGATGCCGCCGAGAAGCAGGAGAAGTAGCCGTGGCTGTTCCGAAGCGGAAGATGTCGCGCAGCAACACGCGCCACCGCCGGTCGCAGTGGAAGGCTGCGGTCCCCACCCTGGTTGCGTGCGAGCGCTGCCATGAGCCGAAGCTCCAGCACATCGCGTGCCCGAGCTGCGGCACCTACAACAAGCGCCAGGTCCTCGAGGTCTGAGCGGCTGGTGAGAGGCCCGATGTCTGAGTCCAACGCCAAAAAGGCGGACAACAACACGGCCTCGTCCCACACGCTTCTGGAAGGGCGGCTCGGGTATCAGCTCGAGTCCGCCCTTCTGGTGCGTGCGCTCACCCACCGTTCGTACGCGTACGAGAACGGCGGTCTGCCGACCAATGAGCGGCTGGAGTTCCTCGGGGACTCGGTGCTCGGTCTGGTCGTCACGGACACGCTGTACCGCACCCACCCCGATCTTCCGGAAGGCCAGCTGGCCAAACTCCGGGCCGCGGTGGTCAACTCTCGTGCGCTCGCGGAGGTGGGCCGAGGGCTCGAACTCGGCTCCTTCATCCGGCTCGGCCGGGGCGAAGAGGGCACGGGCGGCCGGGACAAGGCATCCATCCTCGCCGACACCCTGGAAGCGGTGATCGGCGCGGTCTATCTCGACCAGGGGCTTGAGGCGGCGTCCGCGCTCGTCCACAAGCTGTTCGACCCCCTGATCGAGAAGTCCTCGAACCTCGGGGCCGGCCTGGACTGGAAGACCAGTCTCCAGGAGCTGACGGCGGCCGAAGGGCTCGGCGTTCCCGAGTACCTGGTCTCCGAGACCGGACCCGACCACGAGAAGACCTTCACTGCTGCCGCCCGCGTCGGTGGTGTCTCGTACGGCACCGGCACCGGCCGCAGCAAGAAGGAAGCGGAGCAGCAGGCCGCGGAGTCGGCATGGCGGGCCATTCGCGCCGACGCCGACGAGCGGGCCAAGGCGGGGGCGGAGCTCCCCGTCGCCGCGACCGATGGCGGGTCGCCGACTCCCGCCGCCGGTGATTCGGCGGCCTGACAGCCTCTTCCTTCGAGACCCCCGGCCGGCACCCTCTCGGTGCCGACCGGGGGTCTCGCCCGTTTCCGTCCACCCGGGCCCGCCGCGAGCGCCCGGCCGGCCCGGAGGTAATCTGCGCACATGCCCGAACTGCCTGAAGTCGAAGTCGTCCGGCGCGGCCTTGAGCGCTGGGTGGCCGGGCGCACCGTGGCCGAGGTCGAGGTGCTGCACCCCCGCGCGGTCCGCCGCCACCTGGCCGGGGGCGAGGACTTCGCGGCCCGGCTCACGGGCCATCGGTTCGGCGTCGCGCACCGGCGGGGCAAGTATCTGTGGCTGCCGCTCGCGGACGCGGACGCCTCCGTGCTCGGGCACCTCGGAATGAGCGGGCAGCTCCTGGTGCAGCCCGGGGACGCCCCGGACGAGAAGCACCTGCGGATCCGGGTGCGCTTCCAGGACGACGCGGGCACCGAACTGCGCTTCGTCGACCAGCGCACCTTCGGCGGGCTCTCGCTGCACGACACCGTCATGGGCAGCGAGGACGGGCTGCCCGACGTCATCGCGCACATCGCCCGCGATCCGCTGGACCCCGCCTTCGACGACGAGGCCTTCTTCGTGGCGCTGCGGCTGCGGCGCACCACGATCAAACGAGCACTGCTCGACCAATCGCTCATCAGCGGGGTCGGCAACATCTACGCCGACGAGGCGCTCTGGCGCGCCCGGCTGCACTACGACCGCCCCACCGCGACCCTGAACCGCCCCAAGGCGGTCGAACTCCTGGGCCACGCACGGGACGTGATGAACGCGGCGCTCGCGGTCGGCGGCACCAGCTTCGACAGCCTCTACGTCAACGTCAACGGGGAGTCCGGCTACTTCGAGCGCTCCCTCGACGCGTACGGCCGCGAGGGCGAGCCGTGCCGGCGCTGCGGAACGATCATGCGCAGGCGGGCGTGGATGAACCGGTCGAGCTACTTCTGCCCGAAGTGTCAGCGGGCCCCGCGCGCCACGTCATAACTCTGCTGCGCGTCGAGGACCGACGGCATCCGGTCTTCCACGAAGTGGATGAGCGAGAGCAGCCGTTCGGCCACCTCGCGCCCCAGCGAGGTCAGTTCGTAATCCACCCGGGGCGGGTTGGTCGGCTGCGCCTCGCGGTGGACGAGGCCGTCGCGCTCCAGTGAGTGCAGGGTCTGGGAGAGCATCTTCTCGCTCACGCCGTCGACCCGGCGGCGCAGCTCGTTGAAGCGCAGGCTCCCCTCGTACAGCGCGCCCAGCGTCAGGCTGCCCCAGCGCCCGGTGACGTCCTCCAGCGTGCGCCGGGACGGGCAGGCCTTGGCGAACACGTTGAACGCCAGGTCCGCGTCGGCGGCGTCGGCGGCCTCGGCGCAGGGTCCGGCGGTGCGCTCCGCGCCGGGAGAGATGTCATCCATGCCTTCGAGCATACGCCCCTACAGCGCTTGCACCCAGGTTGCGCTAACCAAAAGTTAGTGCTTACCTGGGTGCAGCGCCGCAGCGGGCCTCCGCAGCGGATCCGCTTCCGGCCGTCGCATCCGCCCTGCCGCCTTTCCTGCCCCCGAGGGGATTACCGCCGTGATCACTCCTGTCGTCTCGATCGCCTATCACTCCGGATACGGCCACACCGCCGTGCTCGCCGAGGCCGTCCGCCGGGGCGCCGCCGACGCCGGGGCCACCGTCCACGTCATCAAGGTCGACGCCCTCACCGAGGCCGAGTGGGAGCTGCTCGACGCGTCCGACGCCATCGTCTTCGGCTCGCCCACCTACATGGGCACCGCGTCCGGCGCCTTCCACCAGTTCGCGGAGGCCACCTCCAAGCGCTGGTTCACCGACGCCTGGCAGGACAAGCTCGCCGCCGGCTTCACCAACTCCGGCTCCAAGAGCGGCGACAAGGGCCACACCTTGCAGTTCTTCCAGACCCTCGCCGCCCAGCACGGCATGCACTGGGTGAACCTCGGCCTGAAGCCCGGCTGGAACTCCTCCACGGCCTCCGAGTACGACCTCAACCGGCTCGGCTTCTTCTCCGGCGCCGGCGCCCAGACCAACTCCGACGAGGGCCCCGAGGCGGTCCACAAGGCCGATGTCGCGACCGCCGAGCACCTGGGCCGCCGCGTCGCCGAGACCACCCGCGTCTTCCTCTCGGGCAAGGCCGCCGTCGGCGTCTGATCCCGTTGTGCGCACCGGGATTCCCGGAGCGCCCAAACGAAAGGGCCCTCACCGTTCGAAACGGTGAGGGCCCTTTCGTGTGCGTACGAACAAACAACGCGTCCGGGATTGCGTACGAGCGATGGAATTGATCATTCGACGGTACGCACATGGCGCCCGGCGAATGATCAGAAACCGAAGTCCTGGGTCCACCAGGGGCCGCCGGGACCGAAGTGCACGCCGACGCCCAGGGACTTGTACTCGCAGTTGAGGATGTTCGCGCGATGGCCCGGGCTGTTCATCCAGGAATCCATCGCGGCCTTGGCGTCGGCTTGGCCGCGGGCGATGTTCTCGCCGCCGAGGCCTTGGACGCCCGCCCGCGCGGCCCGGTCCCACGGGGACCTGCCGTCCGGGTCGGTGTGGTCGAAGAAGCCGCGGGCCGCCATGTCGACGCTGAAGGCGCCGGCCAGCGAGGCGAGCGCGGGGTCCGCCGTCACGGGGCGGCAACCGGCCTGCGCCCGCTCCTGGTTGACCAGGGACAGCACGGTGGCCGCCGCCGAGACCTCGGTGCTCGGCGGCTGCGCGCGCTGCGAGGGCACGAGGCTCGGCGAGGTTCCGGCGCCGGAGGGCGCGGCCGGCTTCGACGGAGCCGGGGCAGGCGACTCGGCCGTCTTGCGCGGGGCGGGCGCGGAGGCCGAGGCGGGCGGGGAGGGCGTGGCCGAAGCGCTGGGGGAGGGCGAGGCCGACGGGGTGTGCGCGGCCTTCGCCGACTGGGTCGGAGTGGGAGCGGACGCCGTCGGCTTCTCCGACTCACCGCCCTGCGCCCGCACGTCCGGGGTCCGGCTCGCGTGCGCCGGGCCGCCGGCCACGGTGTCGCCGCTCACCCGGAACGTACCGCCGCCGGGCAGCAGGCCCGACGCCACGGCCACCGCTCCCACGGCCACCGCGGCGGAGACGCCGAGCAGCCCCGTACGCACGGGCACGGCCCCGCGCTTCTTCCGGCGTGATGCGCCCTGGGTCCGGCCGTCCCGCGCCGCCGAGACATCTGCGGGCGCGGGATCGGCGGCGGAGCGACGATGGCGTCCCATCTGCTGTGCCTTCCTCAATGCCGGGGGCAATGCCTGGCCGCATTGCCGGGGCCACGAGCGGGCCCGAAATGATCAAATGCGCACTAACCCATACGGGTGAGGCTCATTGCGTCGCGACTGTACGCCATGGCGCATGGGGGTGAAGTGCCGCGTGAGCAATTGGCCGGTTAGCGTGCACGTATGAACGAAGATGCGCATGGAGATGTTCGACTCACGGCCTGGGTGCGCGGGCGAGTACAGCAAGTCGGCTTCCGCTGGTTCACCAGGGCGAATGCTCTGGAGATCGGCGGCCTCAGCGGGTTCGCCCTCAATCTGGACGACGGACGCGTCCAGATCGTCGCCGAGGGGCCGCGTGAGAATTGCCACCGTCTCCTGGAGTGGCTCCGCTCCGACGACACACCGGGCCGGGTCGACGGAGTCACCGAGATCTGGGACACAGTGCGCGGCGGCTACGACGGCTTCGCGATCCGCTGAGCCCACCCGGCCGCGGGCGGTGACCGATGCTCGGTAACCCCTCGCATCCGGGCGGCAACCCCGCGCTGACCTCGAACGATCTGCCTGTTGCCATCTCGCGTCCGGCGTGGAAGGCTGCGGAGGTAACGAAGATCTCCACGCCCCCAGGGCTCCGAGGAGAGGCAGCGCCGCCCATGTTCGCGGCCGCGGGCCCCCGGACTGCCCATGGATACGGGGCGTGATCGTGTTGACCGTCAAACTTTTTGGTGAGACTCTGGAAGCCCCGCGCACCTTAGCTGTTTGGCATGAAGAACCGCAGTCAAGTCCAAGCACCGCGGGTGCGATTCCCTCACGACCCACACCGCTTCGGTCGGTCACTCAGTGTGGAGGACCATCCATCATGGCAAAGGCGCTTCTCGGTTACGTCGGCGGTTCCGACCCGCGACTCCTCGCCGAGATGCGACGGCTCCAGCAGCGCGTCCAGGACCTCGAGTCCGAGCTCAACCGGATTCAGTCCGAGAACGACGTGCTGTCCGCTGCCGCCGCTTCGCACCGCGGAGATTCGCTGCTCGAAGGCATCGACATCGACGTCCCGCAGGCGGAGCCCGCACTCACCTGATCCTGGGTGGGCCAAGGCTTCCGTCTCTCTCGTCGCGATCGAGAGATCCGCAAGACCTGCAATGTATTGCAAGGGACGCTTCGGCGTCCCTTCTTTCTTTCCGCCCGGTACGCCCGGGCCGGCTGCCTTTCTCCCAGCAACTGATCTGCCCTGGACCTTCCTGGGCGAAACCGGGAGCGAAAGGTAGAGTCCGGCGGCGTGCACCTCAAGGCCCTCACCCTGCGCGGATTCAAATCATTCGCGTCCGCGACCACGCTGAAGTTCGAGCCGGGCATCACCTGTGTGGTGGGCCCCAACGGATCCGGCAAGTCCAATGTCGTGGACGCGCTGAGCTGGGTGATGGGCGAGCAGGGCGCCAAGTCGCTGCGCGGCGGAAAGATGGAGGACGTCATCTTCGCCGGGACGACCGGCCGCCCGCCGCTGGGCCGCGCCGAAGTCTCCCTCACCATCGACAATTCCGACGGCGCGCTGCCCATCGAATACGCCGAAGTCACCATCACGCGGATCATGTTCCGCAACGGCGGCAGCGAATACCAGATCAACGGCGACACCTGCCGGCTCCTCGACATCCAGGAACTGCTCTCCGACTCCGGCATCGGCCGCGAGATGCACGTGATCGTCGGGCAGGGCCAGCTCGACTCGGTCCTGCACGCCGACCCGATGGGGCGCCGCGCCTTCATCGAGGAGGCTGCGGGCGTCCTCAAGCACCGCAAGCGCAAGGAGAAGGCGCTGCGCAAGCTGGACGCGATGAAGGCCAACCTCGCCCGCGTCCAGGACCTCACCGACGAACTGCGCCGCCAGCTCAAACCGCTCGGCCGCCAGGCCGCCGTCGCCCGCCGCGCCGCCGTCATCCAGGCCGATCTGCGCGACGCCAGGCTGCGGCTGCTCGCCGACGACCTCGTGACGCTGCGGGAGGCGCTCAGCGCCGAGATCGCCGACGAGGCCGAGCTGCTGCGCCGCAAGGAGAGCGCCGAGGCGGACCTTAAGGCCGCCCTCGCCCGCGAGGCCCAACTCGAGGATCAGGTACGCCAGTTGGCGCCCCGGCTCCAGCGCGCCCAGCAGACCTGGTACGAGCTGTCCCAGCTGGCCGAGCGGGTACGCGGCACGATCTCGCTCGCCGACGCCCGGGTCACGAGCGCGAGCGCCCAGCCCGTCGAGGAGCGGCGCGGACGCGAACCGGAGGACATGGAGCGCGAGGCCGCCCGGATCAGGGAGCAGGAGGCCGAGCTGGAGGCCGCGCTCGAAGCGGCCGAGCACGCCCTGGAGGACACCGCCGCCCACCGGGCCGAGCTGGAGGGGGAACTCGCCGTCGAGGAACGCCGTTTGAAGGATGTGGCCCGGGCCATCGCGGACCGGCGCGAGGGCCTCGCCCGGCTGCGCGGCCAGGTCGAAGCCGCGCGCGGCAGGGCCGGTTCGGCGCAGGCCGAGATCGACCGGCTGGCCGCCGCGCGCGACGAGGCGGGCGAGCGGGCCGCCACCGCGCAGGGGGAGTACGAGCAGCTCAAGGCCGAGGTGGACGGCCTCGAAGCCGAGGACAGCGAGCTCGCCGAGGCCCATGACGCGGCCCGGCGGGAGCTCGCCGGGGCCGAGGCTGCGCTCGCCGCCGCCCGCGAGGAGGCCACCGTCGCCGAGCGCGAACGCGCCGCCCTCGCCGCCCGGCACGACGCCCTCGCGCTCGGTCTTCGCCGCAAGGACGGCACGGGCGCGCTGCTCGACGCCCGCGACGCGCCCGCCGGGCTGCTCGGCCCCGTCGCCCAACTGCTCACCGTCGCCCCGGGCTACGAGGTGGCACTCGCCGCCGCGCTGGGGGTCGCCGCCGACGCGATCGCGGTGGGCGGCCCCTCCTCGGCCGCCGAAGCCATCCGGATGCTGCGCAAGCAGGACGCCGGCCGCGCCGCCCTCCTCCTGAGCGGCGCCCCCGACGACGAGGAGGCGCGACCCGCACGCGGTGAGGGCCCGCCCCGCGCCGCCGACCTCGTCCACGGGCCCGCCGAACTGATGCCCGCGGTGCGGCGTCTGCTGCGCGACATCGTGGTGGTCGCCACCCTGGAGGACGCCGAGGACCTCGTCTACGCCCGGCCCGCGCTGACCGCCGTCACCGCCGAGGGCGATGTGCTCGGCGCCCACTTCGCGCACGGCGGTTCGGCCGGCGCGCCCAGCCTCCTGGAGGTCCAGGCCTCCGTCGACGAGGCCGCCGCCGACCTCGCCGACCTGGCCGTACGCTGCCGGGAACTGGCCGAGTCCCAGCGGGTCGCGCAGGAGCGGCGCGGTCAACTGGCCGTGCACGTGGAGGAGTTGGGGGAGCGCAGGCGGGCCGCCGAGAAGGCGCGGTCCTCGGTGGCCCAGCAGCTCGGACGGCTCGCAGGACAGGCCAGGGGCGCGGCAGGGGAGGCCGAGCGGACCGCGGCGGCGGCCGCCCGCGCCCAGGACGCCCTGGAGAAGGCGAGGGAGGAGGCCGAGGAGCTGGCCGAGCGGCTGCTCGTCGCCGAGGAGACGCCGGTCGAGGAGGAGCCGGACACCTCGGTGCGCGACCGGCTCGCGGCCGACGGCGCCAACGCCCGCCAGACCGAGATGGAGGCCCGCCTCCAGGCCCGGACCCACGAGGAGCGCGTCAAGGCGCTCGCCGGGCGGGCCGAGGCGCTCGACCGGGGGGCGAGGGCCGAGCGCGAGGCGCGGGCCAGGGCCGAGCAGCGGCGGGCCCGGCTGCGCCAGGAGGCGGCCGTCGCCCGAGCCGTGGCGTCCGGCGCCCGCACCCTGCTCGCCCATGTCGAGGTGTCGCTGACGCGGGCCGAGCGCGAGCGGGCCGGGGCCGAGTCCGCCAAGGCCGAGCGCGAGGGCGAGCTGACCGGGGCCCGGGCGGCCGGCCGGGATCTCAAGGCAGAACTCGACAAGCTGACCGATTCAGTTCACCGCGGCGAGGTACTAGGAGCGGAGAAGCGGCTGCGGATCGAGCAGCTGGAGACCAAGGCGCTGGAGGAGCTGGGGGTCGAGCCGGCCGGGCTCGTGGCCGAGTACGGGCCCGACCGGCCGGTGGTCCCCTCCCCGCCCGCCGAGGGAGAGGAGGTGCCCGATGACCCCACCCACCCGCGCAACCAGCCGGTCCCGTACGTACGGGCCGAGCAGGAGAAGAGGCTGCGGGCAGCCGAACGGGCGTTCCAGCAGCTCGGAAAGGTCAACCCGCTCGCCCTCGAGGAGTTCGCGGCCCTGGAGGAGCGCCACCAGTTCCTTTCCGAGCAGCTGGAAGACCTCAAGAAGACCCGGGGCGACCTCCTTCAAGTGGTGAAGGAGGTGGACGAGCGGGTGGAGCAGGTCTTCACCGAGGCCTACCGGGACACCGCCCGGGAGTTCGAGGGTGTCTTCTCGCGGCTCTTCCCGGGCGGCGAGGGCCGGCTGGTCCTGACCGACCCGTCCAACATGCTCACCACCGGGATCGACGTCGAGGCGCGCCCGCCGGGCAAGAAGATCAAGCGTCTCTCGCTGCTCTCCGGGGGCGAGCGCTCGCTGACCGCGGTGGCCCTCCTGGTCTCCATCTTCAAGGCCAGGCCCAGCCCGTTCTACGTGATGGACGAGGTGGAGGCCGCGCTCGACGACACCAACCTCCAGCGGCTGATCCGGATCATGCGGGAGCTCCAGGAGTCCTCGCAGCTGATCGTGATCACGCACCAGAAGCGGACCATGGAGGTCGCCGACGCGCTGTACGGCGTCTCGATGCAGGGCGACGGCGTCTCCAAGGTGATCAGCCAGCGGCTGCGCTGACCCGCCGGTGCGTCCGTGATCTTCGCGCTGCGATCGCTCGTTCAAGACTTGAACATCACTCGGTGAGTCGTGCCTGCAAATTCACAAGGGAACAGGTATTGACTTCGAAACTTGAAGGCATAGTCTCTGCAACGTTGCTTTTACCTTCAAGTGGTGGGTGACGGGAAGTTGTGCGCCACTTGGAAGAGTCCCCTCACGCCCGGCGACGCTGCCGGGCGGCCCCAGGAGTACACGTGACCAGTACCGCGCAGGCACAGGCGTCCGGAGGCGGCCACACCGCCCCGGACCACCTCGGCCATGTCATCTTCATCACGGCGGCGGCCGCGATGGGCGGCTTCCTCTTCGGCTACGACAGTTCCGTGATCAACGGCGCCGTAGAGGCGATCCGCGACCGGTACTCCATCGGCTCCGGGACGCTCGCCCAGGTCATCGCCATCGCCCTGATCGGCTGCGCCATCGGCGCCGCGACCGCGGGCCGCATCGCCGACCGCATCGGCCGCATCCGCTGTATGCAGATCGCCGCGGCCCTCTTCACCATCAGCGCCATCGGCTCGGCCCTGCCGTTCGCGCTCTGGGACCTCGCCTTCTGGCGGATCATCGGCGGCTTCGCCATCGGCATGGCCTCGGTCATCGGCCCGGCCTACATCGCCGAGGTCGCCCCGCCCGCCTACCGCGGCCGGCTCGGCTCCTTCCAGCAGGCCGCCATCGTCATCGGCATCGCCATCTCCCAGCTCGTGAACTGGGGCATCCTCAACGCCGCCGACGGCGACCAGCGCGGCAAGCTCCTGGGCATCGAGGCCTGGCAGGTCATGCTCGGCGTGATGGTCATCCCGGCCGTCCTGTACGGGCTGCTCTCCTTCGCCATCCCCGAGTCGCCGCGCTTCCTCATCTCCGTCGGCCGCGACGCCGACGCCAAGAAGGTGCTCGCCGACGTCGAGGGCAAGGACGTCGACCTGGACGCCCGCGTCGCCGAGATCGAGCACGCCATGCGCTCCGAGCACAAGTCGTCCTTCAAGGACCTGCTCGGCTCCAAGTGGGGCTTCCTGCCCATCGTCTGGGTCGGCATCGGCCTGTCGGTCTTCCAGCAGCTCGTCGGCATCAACGTCGCGTTCTACTACTCCTCGACGCTGTGGCAGTCCGTCGGCATCGACCCGTCCGGCTCGTTCTTCTACTCGTTCACCACGTCGATCATCAACATCATCGGCACCGTGATCGCGATGGTCCTCGTCGACCGGGTCGGCCGCAAGCCGCTCGCCCTGGTCGGCTCCATCGGCATGGCGGTCGCGCTCGCCGTCGAGGCCTGGGCGTTCTCCGCGCACCTGGTCGACGGCAAGCTCCCCAACACCCAGGGCGTGGTGGCCCTGATCGCCGCCCACGTCTTCGTGCTCTTCTTCGCCCTGTCGTGGGGCGTGGTGGTCTGGGTCTTCCTCGGCGAGATGTTCCCGAACCGGATCCGCGCCGCCGCGCTCGGCGTGGCCGCCGCCGCCCAGTGGATCGCCAACTGGGCCATCACCGCCAGCTTCCCGAGCCTGTCGGACTGGAACCTGTCGGGCACGTACGTCATCTACGCGATCTTCGCCGCGCTCTCGATCCCCTTCGTGCTCAAGTACGTCAAGGAGACCAAGGGCAAGGCGTTGGAGGAGATGGGCTAATCCCCGCTGCCCCTCTCTCCTCTCACCGAACCGCCCCGGCTCGCCCATCGAGCCGGGGCGTTTGGCTTGCGCGAGGGCTCGGCCCCTCGGGGAGGTCAGCCCCGGGCCTGCTCGCAGAACAGGTGCAGGCTCCGCCACGCCTCGTCCACCGGCATCCCCCCGCACAGCGGGTGCAGCACCAGGCTGTCGGCCTCCAGGGACGCGCACTCCTGCGGGGTCACCACGCGGTACACCCCCTCCGCGCGGAGCTCCTCCACCGTCGTCGCCCCCGACTTCACCGCCGAGCGGATGTCCTTGGACTGCCAGGACGCGTACATCCGCGCCTCGTGCAGGAAGTGCTCGCCGTACTCGGCCCAGGTGCGGTCCGGGTCCTCGCTGAGGTGCAGCAGCGGCGTCACCGCCGCCGGCATCATGCAGAAGCCCTCGGTGCCGTACGCGGCGAGCTGCTCGTTGTAGTACGCCTCCAGCTCCGGCAGGTGCGCGCTCGGGAAGAACGGCAGGCCCAGCCGGGCCGCGCGACGGGCGGCGGCCCGGGACGACCCGCCGACCAGCAGCATCGGATGCGGCTCGGTGAACGGGCGCGGGGTGACCCGGACCCGGCGCCCCCGATAGGTGAACTCCTCGCCGCTCCACGCCTTCAGGAGGGTTTCGAGCAGCTCGTCCTGGAGCTTGCCGCGCCGCCCCCACTCGACGCCCTGCTGCTCGTACTCGGCCGGCCGGTACCCGATCCCCGAGACCGTCACCAGCCGGCCGCCGCTCACCAGGTCGAGCACCGCGATGTCCTCGGCCAGACGCAGCGGGTCGTACAGCGGACCGATGATCGCCGAGACGGTCACCGCGATGCGCCGGGTGGCGCCGAAGACCGCGCCGGCGAAGGCGAACGGGGAGGGCAGCCAGTTGTTGTCCGTGCCGTGGTGCTCCTCGGTCTGCACGGTGTCGATGCCCCGGTCATCGGCGTACGCCGCCATCTCCAGGGCCGCCCGGTAGCGGGCGGACAGCGACTGGGCGGTGGCGTCCGGGTCCACCAGGTTCATGCGTACGACCGTGAACGGCATGGGAAATCCCCCTCCACCGGGCGGGTTCCGCAGAACCCCGGGCGAAGGGGGACGGTAGCTGACGAGGCGTCAGACGGCCAGGGTCTCGGGGGAGTTGGCTTCCTCGGACGGCTCGGCGGGCACCACGGCCGGCTTGGGCAGGGCGAGGTAGAGCAGCCCGGAGATCACGATGGTGGCGACCCAGCCGAGGCCGTACTCACCGATCGGGTTGTTCGCGGAGAGCGGCCCGGTGAACCAGTCGGAGGTGGTGAACATCAGGCCGCCGACCAGGCCGACCGCCCAGGCGATGACCGCGGCGGGGGAGAAGCCGCCCTTGTACCAGTAGGCGCTGGTGCGGCCCGTGTCGAGCAGCGCCTTCGCGTCGTACTCGGTGCGGCGCAGCATGTCCGCGCCGAAGACGCCGACCCAGGCCGAGAACGCGACGGCGAGCAGCGACAGGAAGGCGATGAAGGAGCCCATGAAGCTGGTCGCGACCAGCATCAGGATGCCGCCGAACACCAGGGAGATGACCGCGTTGACGGAGACCGCCCAGTGGCGCGGGATCTTGAAGCCGAGGGTCTGCGCGGTGAAGCCCGCCGAGTACATCGACATCGAGTTGATCAGCAACATGCCGACCAGGGCGATCAGGAGGTAGGGCACCGCGATCCACATCGGCAGGATCTCGCCGAGGAAGGAGACCGGGTCGGCGGCCGAGGCGAGGTCCGGGGTTGAGACGGCCATGACGGCGCCCATCAGGACCATCGGCAGCACGACGATCCCGGCGCCGCCGATGGAGTTGCCCACGATCGCCTTGGCGGAGGCGTCGCGCGGCAGGTAGCGGGCGAAGTCGGGCGCGGACGGGATCCAGCTCACGCCACCGGCCGCGATCATGCCGGTGCCCGCGACCATCAGCGAGGTCTTGCCGGCCGGCTGGTCGAAGACCGCGGACCAGTGGGTGTTCATGACCAGATAGACGAGGACCAGCACCGAGAACCCGCCGAACAGGAACGTCGCGTACTTGTTGCACTTCTGCACGACGTGGATGCCGAGGCCCGAGATCGCGAAGGTGATGACCACGAAGACGGCGAGCGTGACGATGATCAGGAACGTGTTGCTCTTGATCCCGAAGAGGATGTCGAGCACGGTCAGCACCGCATAGGCGCCGGTCACCGCGTTGATGGTCTCCCAGCCCCAGCGCGCCACCCAGATCAGTGAACCGGGCAGCAGATTGCCGCGCTGGCCGAACACCGCGCGCGACAGCGCCATGCCGGGGGCGCCGCCGCGCTTGCCCGCGATCCCGATCAGCCCGACCAGGCCGTACGAGACGACGGGCGCGGCCACGGCGACCACGATCGCCTGCCAGAAGTTCAGCTTGTACGCGACGACGAGGCTGGCGCCCATGGTGAGGAGCAGCACGCTGATGTTGGCCGCGACCCAGGTGGGAAACAGCTCGCGGGTTCTCGCCGTGCGCTCCGCGTCCGGCACGGGCTCAAGGCCGCGTGTTTCCAGGGCGCTCTGCGGTTCGTCGGTGGTGCCAGTGTTCATGGGGGTGGAGTTCCGTGCCTCTCGCTCGGCTCGACGCTGAGCCGGTGGGGGTGTCGAAGGGGACTCTACGCGCGTTGATGCGACCAGCTCTATCGTAGTTTAGTCCGACACCTGCCCCATAGTTCCCTTCCGTACTCGGAGGAACGCACAAACAGGGTGCCGATGGGGCCCATACCCGATACTGGGACGGTTATGGAATTCGTCATCCTTGCTGTAGTCATCGCCCTGGTCGCGGTCGGCGCGATCAGCGGGCTCGTGGTCAGCAGCCGCAAGAAGAAGCAGCTGCCGCCCACCGCACCGCCGAGCACGCCGACCATCACAGCCCCGCCCGCCGAACCTCAGGTCGGTGAGGACGCCGCGGAGACGGCGCAGGAACCGCGCCGCACCATCGAGGAGGTCGGCCTTCCCGAGGCGCCCGCCGCCCCGGTGCTCGTCGAGGAACCGGCCGCCCCCGAGGTCCCGGCGCTCGACGTCCCCGAGCCGACGGCCGGCCGCCTCGTGCGGCTGCGGGCCCGCCTCGCCCGCTCGCAGAACTCGCTCGGCAAAGGACTGCTCACCCTGCTCTCCCGCGAGCACCTCGACGACGACACCTGGGAGGAGATCGAGGACACCCTGCTCACCGCCGACGTCGGCGTCGCACCCACCCAGGAGCTGGTCGACCGGCTCCGCGAGCGCGTCAGGGTGCTCGGCACCCGCACCCCCGAGGAGCTGCGCACCCTGCTGCGCGAGGAGCTCCTCAACCTGCTCGGCACCGACTTCGACCGCGAGGTCAAGACCGAGGGCGGCGAGACCGTCCCCGGCGTCGTGATGGTCGTCGGCGTCAACGGCACCGGCAAGACCACCACCACCGGCAAGCTCGCCCGCGTCCTGGTCGCCGACGGCAAGTCCGTCGTCCTCGGCGCGGCCGACACCTTCCGCGCCGCCGCCGCCGACCAGTTGCAGACCTGGGGCGAGCGCGTCGGCGCCCGCACCGTGCGCGGCCCCGAGGGCGGCGACCCCGCCTCGATCGCCTTCGACGCCGTCAAGGAAGGCATCGCCGAGGGCGCCGACGTCGTCCTCATCGACACCGCGGGCCGGCTGCACACCAAGACCGGCCTCATGGACGAGCTCGGCAAGGTCAAGCGCGTCGTCGAGAAGCACGGCCCCCTCGACGAGGTACTGCTCGTGCTCGACGCCACCACCGGACAGAACGGCCTGGTGCAGGCCCGCGTGTTCGCCGAGGTCGTCGACATCACCGGCATCGTCCTGACCAAGCTCGACGGCACCGCCAAGGGCGGCATCGTCATCGCCGTCCAGCGCGAACTGGGCGTCCCCGTCAAGCTCGTCGGGCTCGGCGAGGGCGCGGACGACCTGGCCCCCTTCGAACCGGAGGCGTTCGTCGACGCCCTCATCGGCGACTAGCGACTGGCGCCGCCAGGGCTGCGGGTGGCCCGTGGCTCGTCGCGCTGCCACCCGCGCCCCCTTGGGGAACGACCGCCCCGCCGCACCGGAACAGGTGCGGCGGGGCGTCTTCGTTTCCGGGTGGCGGCGTTACGCGGCCGAGCGATGGCAGATGTACGCCAGCGTGCCCAGCAGGAGGCGGGCCTGCGGGGGGCGCGTCGCGGTGTCCAGGGACGGCGGCCGCAGCCAGTGCACATCGCCCGAAGGCGGCGCCGGCACATGGCTGCCCCGGGGCGGGCAGCGCAGGTCGAGGACCGCGTCGTCCCAGCCCATCCGGTAGAGCAGGCGGGGGAGTTCGGCGGAAGCGCCCGGGGCGACGTAGAAGTGGGTGCGCCCTTCCGGCGTCGTCGCCACCGGCCCCAGCGGAAGCCCCATCCGCTCCAGGCGCACCAGCGCGCGGCGCCCGGCCGGTGCCGCCACGTCCAGGACGTCGAAGGTCCGCCCGACCGGCAGCAGCACCGCCGCGCCGGGGCAGCGCGACCACGCCTCGGTCACCTCGTCGAGGGTGGCGCCCGCCGGCACCTCCGGCAGGAAGGCGAGCGGATGCGCGCCGGGCGCCGGACAGGAGGAACTGCCGCAGGAACACTCGCCGTTCAGGGCGCGGGCGCCCGGTGCGACGTCCCAGCCCCACAGGCCGGTGTACTCGGCCACCACGGTGGCCTCGCTCGTGCGGGTCGTACGCGCGGAGCGGCCGCGGCGCCAAGAGCCGGGCCGGGTCTCCCTGATCCCCCGGCTGCCGCCGATCGTGAAGCCCATGCCCCCTCCAACGGGTGTGCCGCGTCGGTGGTTACGACGCCAGTGTCATAGTCGTGACGATCCGGAGTTTTCCCGTCACTTTCCGTTCCCGCCAGGTCGGACACGGTCGTGAAAGAGGTGGTGCGAAGTGCGCCGCGCGCCCCGGCTCACTCCGCTCCACCCGACGCTGATCGTCAGGTGTCAAGTGAATCGCGCCTGGCGGCAGGGGAGTTCATTCGAAGGGGTGGCGAATGGTGGCGTTTCTGTAATCGCCATGGCTGGACGGGTGATCGTAGGATTACCGTCGGTACACGGACCTCGGGGGTAGACGCACCCGCGGGTATGCCGGAGGCAACCGGGTTTACCGTCCGAGCGGGTCCAACCGCGGGACAGGAAGCCCAACTAGCGGCATTCTGATAGGGGTTCGCGCAATCGATGCACAACCGACGCACATGAGGCTTCAGCGGATTGGGGGCGTTCCAGTGAGCGGCAGTGGGGCTAGCGGGACGAGCGCCGGAAAGCGCCCCAACGAGCAGCTGAGTTCGTGGTTCGTACGCAGTGGCTGGTCGAAGGGTGAGCTGGCGCGCCAGGTGAACCGGCGGGCCCGCCAGATGGGCGCGCACCACATCAGCACCGACACCTCGCGGGTGCGCCGCTGGCTCGACGGCGAGATGCCGCGCGAGCCGATTCCCCGGATCCTCTCGGAGCTGTTCTCCGAGCGCTTCGGCAGCGTCGTCGCGATCGAGGACCTGGGCCTGCGCCAGGCCCACCAGTCGCCGTCGGTCTCCGGGGTCGACCTGCCCTGGGCCGGCCCCCAAACGGTGTCGCTGCTCAGCGAGTTCTCGCGCAGCGACCTGATGCTCGCCCGGCGCGGCTTCCTCGGCACCTCGCTGATGCTGGCCGCCGGGCCCGCCCTGATCGAGCCCATGCAGCGCTGGCTCGTGCCCTCGCTCACCAGCGAGCCCGGCCCCCCGGAGACCGCGGCGAGCGCCCGGCGCCCCTCCCGGCTCTCCAAGCCCGAACTGGAACTGCTCGAATCCACCACCGCGATGTTCCGCCAGTGGGACGCCCAGTGCGGTGGCGGGCTGCGCCGCAAGGCCGTGGTCGGCCAGCTCCACGAGGTCACCGACCTGCTTCAGGAACCCCAGCCCGCCGCCACCGCCAAACGCCTCTTCCAGTGCGCCGCCGAACTCGCCGAGCTGGCGGGGTGGATGAGCTACGACGTCGGCCTCCAGCCCACCGCCCAGAAGTACTTCGTGCTCGCCCTGCACGCCTCCAAGGAGGCGGGCGACAAGTCGCTGGGCTCGTACATCCTGTCCTCCATGAGCCGCCAGATGATCCACCTCGGCCGGCCCGACGACGCCCTGGAACTCATCCACCTCGCCCAGTACGGCAGCCGCGACTGTGCCACCGCCCGCACCCAGGCGATGCTGTATGCGATGGAGGCCCGCGCCTACGCCAACATGGGCCAGCCCAGCAAGACCAAGCGGGCCGTGCGGATGGCCGAGGAGACCTTCGGCGACGCCGGGCTCGACGGCGAGCCGGAGCCCGACTGGATCCGCTTCTTCTCCGAGGCGGAGCTCAACGGCGAGAACGCCCACTCCTACCGCGACCTCGCCTATGTGGCGGGCCGCAGTCCCACCTACGCCTCGCTCGCCGAGCCCGTGATGGAGCGTGCCGTCACCCTGTTCGGCAAGGACGAGGAGCACCAGCGCTCCTACGCCCTGAACCTCATCGGCATGGCCACCGTGCATCTGCTCAAGCGGGAGCCCGAGCAGTCGACCGTGCTGGCCGAGCAGGCACTCAGGGTCGCCAAGCGGGTCCGCTCCGAGCGGGTCAACACCCGGCTGCGCAAGACCGTCGACACCGCCGCGCGGGAATTCTCGGACGTCGCCGAGGTGGTCCGGATGACGGATCTGCTCAGCAGGGAACTGCCCGAGACGGCCGAGGCCGTCTGAGTACCGGCTGCCCGCCGGTCTCCGGCGGCGGCCCCCCACACCCCGGCCGCGACACCCACCCCGTTCAGCCCGACTCGGCTCCCCCACGCCAGGTCGAGCGGGTGGCGTCGCGGCCGGTCCCTCAGGTGCGGCGCCCCGGGATGGTAGGGGCCGCGTCCGCGCCGATCCGGCAGTTCACGGGCGCGTAACACGCCCTCCTCCTTCGTCACTGCGTCGAAACATCGAGCGGCATCGACGGAAACCGTGCTGGGACAACCTCATGGCGCATAACCGGCCTCCAGCCAGTTCCCGCCCGAGTAACGCCCCCCGCACGGGTCGTACCGACGACGAGGAGACGCCGATGCCCCCAGGCATCACGCTCGCAGCTGACGCTCCCCAGCTGTCCAGCGCCAACACAGGATTCATGCTGATCTGCTCGGCGCTGGTGATGATCATGACGCCCGGGCTCGCCTTCTTCTACGGAGGCATGGTCCGCGTCAAGAGCACCCTGAACATGCTGATGATGAGCTTCATCAGTCTCGGCATCGTCACGATCCTGTGGGTGCTCTACGGATTCAGCCTGGCCTTCGGCGAGAGCAACGGCTTCATCGGCTGGTCCAAGGACTACTTCGGGCTCAGCGGCATCGGCCTTGTCCAGCTCTGGCCCGGGTACAGCATCCCGATCTACGTCTTCGCGGTCTTCCAGCTGATGTTCGCGGTCATCACACCCGCCCTCATCAGCGGGGCGCTCGCCGACCGCGTCAAGTTCACGGCCTGGGCGCTGTTCACCGCGCTGTGGGTCACCGTCGTCTACTTCCCCGTCGCGCACTGGGTGTGGGCCTCGGACGGCTGGCTCTTCAAGAAGGGCGTCATCGACTTCGCCGGCGGCACCGCCGTGCACATCAACGCGGGTGCGGCCGCCCTCGGCGTGATCCTGGTGATCGGCAAGCGCGTCGGCTTCAAGAAGGACCCCATGCGGCCGCACAGCCTGCCGCTGGTCATGCTCGGCGCGGGCCTGTTGTGGTTCGGCTGGTTCGGCTTCAACGCCGGCTCCTGGCTCGGCAACGACGACGGCGTGGGCGCCGTGATGTTCGTCAACACCCAGGTCGCCACCGCCGCCGCCATGCTCGCCTGGCTGCTCTACGAAAAGCTCCGCCACGGCTCGTTCACCACGCTCGGCGCCGCCTCCGGCGCCGTCGCGGGCCTGGTCGCCATCACGCCGTCGGGCGGCTGTGTCAGCCCGCTCGGCGCCATCGCGATCGGCGTGATCGCGGGCGTCCTGTGCGCCATGGCGATCAACCTCAAGTACCGCTTCGGATTCGACGACTCGCTCGACGTCGTCGGCGTCCACATGGTCGGCGGCATCACCGGCTCCCTGCTCGTCGGCCTCTTCGCCACCGGCGGCGTACAGTCCACCGCCAAGGGCCTCTTCTACGGAGGCGGCCTCGACCAGCTCGGCAAGCAGGCCCTCGGGGTGGGCGCGGTCCTCGGCTACTCGCTGGTGGTCTCCGCGGTCCTCGCCCTCGCCCTCGACAAGACGATCGGGATGCGCGTCCCCGAGGACGACGAGGTCTCCGGCATCGACCAGGTCGAGCACGCCGAGACGGCGTACGACTTCAGCGGCGCGGGCGGCGGCACCGCACCCCGCAGGACCGTGGCGGTCCCGGGCGAGATGGCAGCGAACAAGAAGGTGGACGCATGAAACTCATCACGGCGGTCGTCAAGCCGCACCGGCTCGACGAGATCAAGCAGGCCCTCCAGGCCTTCGGCGTCCACGGTCTGACCGTCACCGAGGCCAGCGGATACGGGCGCCAGCGCGGCCACACCGAGGTCTACCGCGGCGCCGAGTACACCGTCGACCTCGTACCCAAGATCCGCATCGAGGTCCTGGTCGAGGACGGCGACGCCGAAGAACTGATCGAGGTCGTCGTCAAGGCCGCCCACACCGGAAAGATCGGCGACGGCAAGGTGTGGAGCGTGCCCGTCGAGACCGCGGTCCGGGTCCGTACCGGCGAGCGCGGCCCCGACGCGCTGTAGGCAAGGAGCTACTGGGTGACGAGCGTTGATGTGAGCCAAGAAGCCGATGACGGCGACTCGGAGCCCGGCGGCTACGCGGCGGCCCGGCTGCGCCTTCTCACCGAGAAGGGGCGGCCCGGGCCGCCGCGCCGTGCGGCCCTCGCGGAGCTGACCGACCACTGGCTGGCCGACCTGTTCACCGCCGCCGCCCGCCAGGCCGGCGTCGCCGGCGCGTCCCTGGTCGCGGTCGGCGGCTACGGGCGCGGCGAGCTCTCCCCGCGCAGCGACCTCGACCTGCTGCTCCTGCACGACGGGCGGGCCGACGCCGGGGCGCTCGCCCTGCTCGCCGACCGCCTCTGGTACCCGGTGTGGGACCTCGGCCTCGCCCTCGACCATTCGGTGCGCACCCCCGCCGAGGCCCGCAGGACGGCGGGCGAGGACCTCAAGGTGCACCTCGGCCTCCTGGACGCCCGCCATGTCGCGGGCGACCTCGCCCTCACCTCCGCCCTGCGCACCACCGTCCTGGCCGACTGGCGCAACCTCGCCCCGCGACGGCTGCCCGAGCTCGACGAGCTGTGCCGCGAACGGGCGCAGCGCCAGGGCGAGTTGCAGTACCTCCTCGAAGGCGACCTCAAGGAGGCCAGGGGCGGACTGCGGGACGCGACCGCCCTGCGCGCGGTCGCCGCCTCCTGGCTCGCGGACGCCCCCCGGGAGGGACTCGCCGACGCCCGGCGCCGCCTCCTGGACGTACGCGACGCGCTGCACCTGTGCACCGGCCGCGCCACCGACCGCCTCGCCCTCCA
Source organism: Streptomyces hundungensis (assembly GCF_003627815.1). Lineage (NCBI taxonomy): Bacteria > Bacillati > Actinomycetota > Actinomycetes > Kitasatosporales > Streptomycetaceae > Streptomyces > Streptomyces hundungensis. The sequence goes on along the minus strand of NZ_CP032698.1, from coordinate 2,561,174 downwards.
GGAGCAGGACGCCGTCGCCGTCGAACTGGGGCTCCTGGACGCTGATGTGATGCTCCGTCAGGTGTCGGAGTCGGCCCGCGTCATCTCCTATGCCGGCGACGTCACCTGGCGCGAGGTCGGCCGTGTGCTGCGCGCCCGCTCCGCCCGGCCCCGCCTGAGCCGCCTGTTCGGCGGACGCACCGGCGCCTCTGAGCGCACCCCGCTCGCCGAGGGCGTAGTCGAGCAGGACGGCGAGGTCGTGCTCGCCCTGACCGCCCGCCCCGAGAAGGACCCCGTCCTGCCGCTGCGCGCCGCCGCCGCGGCGGCCCAGGCGGGTCTGCCCATCTCCCCGCACGCGGTGCGCCGCCTGGCCGCCACGGCCCGGCCGCTGCCCACGCCCTGGCCCGCCGAGGCCCGCGACCAGCTCGTCACCCTGCTCGGCGCGGGCGAGTCCACCGTCCCGGTCTGGGAGGCCCTCGAAGCGGAGGGGCTCATCACGGCCCTGCTGCCCGACTGGGAACGCGTACGCTGCCGGCCCCAGCGCAACGCCGTGCACACCTGGACCGTCGACCGCCACCTCGTCGAAACGGCCGTCCGCGCCTCCCATCTCACCCGCCGGGTGCACCGGCCCGACCTGCTCCTGGTCGCCGCCCTCCTCCACGACATCGGCAAGGGCTGGCCCGGCGACCACTCGGTGGTCGGCGAGACCATCGCCCGCGACGTCGCCGCCCGCATCGGGTTCCCCGCCGCCGACGTGGCCGTCATCGCCACCCTCGTCCGTCATCACCTGCTGCTCATCGAGACCGCCACCCGGCGCGACCTCGACGACCCGGCGACCGTGCGCGCCGTCGCCGACGCGGTCGGCTCGACCGGAACCCTGGAGCTGCTGCACGCCCTGACCGAGGCGGACGCGCTGGCCACCGGCCCCGCCGCCTGGTCCTCCTGGCGCGGCTCACTCGTCGCCGACCTCGTCAAACGCGCCGCGGCGGTCCTCGCGGGACAGCCCGCCGACCCCGAACCCGCCGACATCACCGCCGAACAGGAACGCCTCGCCATCGAGGCCCACCGCACCGCGGGACCCGTCCTCGCCCTGCGCGCCCGCACCGACACCTCCGAAGAGCACGAACCCCTGGGTGTGGAGCTCCTGGTCGCCGTCCCCGACCAGCCGGGCGTGCTGCCCGTCACGGCCGGCGTCCTCGCCCTGCACCGCCTCACCGTGCGCGCCGCCGATCTGCGGACCGTCGAACTCCCCGACCCGGTCGGCGGCTCGGTCCTGCTCCTGGACTGGCGGGTGGCCGCCGCGTACGGCTCGCTGCCCCAGGCGGCCCGGCTCCGCGCCGACCTGGTGCGGGCCCTCGCGGGCTCCCTCGACATCGAGGCCCGGCTCGCCGAACGCGAGGCGGCCTACCCGCGCCGGCGCGGCGCCCAGGCCCCGCCGCCCCGAGTGAGGGTGGCCCCCTCGGCCTCCCGGCACGCCACCGTCATCGAGGTCCGCGCCCAGGACGCCCCCGGCCTCCTGCACCGCATCGGCCACGCCCTGGAGACGGCGGGCGTACGGGTGCGTTCCGCGCATGTGTCGACGCTGGGCTCCAACGCCGTGGACGCCTTCTATGTGACGGACGCGAAGGGCGCGGCGCTCGGCGCGGGGGAGGCGGCCGGGGTGGCCGCGCGCGTGGAGTCGGCACTGGCGACCGCGCCCGGGCCGGCGTAACGGCCCCTCACCGGGGATGCCCCCCTGCACGCACCCCCGCGCACGGGCATCCTTCCGGGATACCCTGGGGTCCGTTCGAAGCCTGTGTCTGCGTCCCGGCCGGGCGCACGGCGTCTGGCACGCACGCTCGCCGCGTTGCCGAAAGGCCCTGGTAGCTCCGCTACAAGAACCTTCCGGCGCCTTGCGATCGCACGCACCAGACGCCGCGCGCTGATCCGGCCGGGGCGCAGACACAGGCTCCCACCCGACCGCCCCACGAGCCGAGGACCCGCGACCACCGTGTTCGATACCCTTTCCGACCGCCTGAGTGCGACGTTCAAGAACCTCCGGGGCAAAGGACGCTTGAGCGAGGCGGACATCGACGCCACGGCGCGCGAGATCCGCATCGCGCTGCTCGAGGCCGACGTCGCGCTGCCCGTAGTCCGCGCCTTCATCAAGCAGGTCAAGGAGCGCGCGTCCGGCATCGAGGTCTCCCAGGCCCTCAACCCCGCCCAGCAGGTCATCAAGATCGTCAACGAGGAGCTCATCGGCATCCTCGGCGGCGAGACCCGTCGTCTGCGGTTCGCCAAGAACCCGCCGACCGTGATCATGCTCGCGGGCCTCCAGGGCGCCGGTAAGACCACCCTCGCCGGAAAGCTCGGCAAGTGGCTCAAGGGGCAGGGTCACTCCCCGCTCCTGGTCGCCTGTGACCTCCAGCGCCCCAACGCCGTCAACCAGCTGAGCGTCGTCGCCGAGCGCGCCGGTGTCGCGGTCTACGCGCCGGAGCCGGGCAACGGCGTCGGCGACCCGGTCAAGGTCGCCAAGGACTCCCTGGAGTTCGCCCGCGCCAAGCAGTACGACGTGGTCGTCGTCGACACCGCCGGACGCCTCGGCATCGACCAGGAGCTGATGCAGCAGGCCGCGGACATCCGCGACGCCGTCAGCCCCGACGAGGTCCTGTTCGTCGTCGACGCGATGATCGGCCAGGACGCGGTCAACACCGCCGAGGCCTTCCGCGACGGCGTCGGTTTCGACGGCGTCGTCCTCTCCAAGCTCGACGGCGACGCCCGCGGTGGCGCGGCGCTCTCCATCGCCCACGTCACGGGCAAGCAGATCATGTTCGCCTCCAACGGCGAGAAGCTGGAGGACTTCGACGCCTTCCACCCGGACCGGATGGCGTCCCGCATCCTCGACATGGGTGACCTGCTCACCCTGATCGAGCAGGCGGAGAAGACCTTCAGCCAGGCCGAGGCCGAGAAGATGGCCTCCAAGCTGGCGTCCAGCAAGGGCGGGAAGGACTTCACGCTCGACGACTTCCTGGCCCAGATGGAGCAGGTCCGCAAGATGGGCTCCATCTCCAAGCTGCTCGGCATGCTCCCCGGCATGGGGCAGATCAAGGACCAGATCAACAACATCGACGAGCGGGACGTGGACCGTACCGCGGCCATCATCAAGTCGATGACCCCCGGCGAGCGCCACGACCCGACCATCATCAACGGCTCGCGCCGCGCCCGTATCGCCAAGGGTTCCGGCGTCGAGGTCAGCGCCGTCAAGAACCTCGTCGAGCGGTTCTTCGACGCCCGCAAGATGATGTCCCGGATGGCCCAGGGTGGCGGAATGCCGGGTATGCCGGGGATGCCGGGCATGGGTGGCGGACCCGGTCGGCAGAAGAAGCAGATCAAGCAGGGCAAGGGCAAGCGCAAGAGCGGCAACCCGATGAAGCGCAAGGCCGAGGAGGCCGCCGCCGCCGAGCGCAAGGCGCAGGGCGGGGCGCTCGGACTGCCGAGCGCCGAGGAGCAGAAGAACTTCGAGCTGCCCGACGAGTTCAAGAAGTTCATGGGCTGACCGCCCGCGTACGGCTGTGTGGGGCGCCTCCCGGCGGATCGGGGAGGCGCCCCACACGTATGTGGGTCGCCCACATGTGGGTCGCCCACGCGTATGCGGACACCTCGTCAGGACCCGCCCGGAATGCCTGATTCATACGGGTCTCCAATAATGGCGCGTACCGGCCAAGAGGAGAGCACGTGCCCACTTCCGTACCCCCGCGCGACCGCCCCGACCAGCCGTGGCGCTCCGAAGGGGCACCGCCGCCGCCCGCGCCGAAGAAGAAGATGCCCGGTGGCTGGGGCCGGCTGATCCTCACCGCGCTGGTCGTCTACCTGATCACCAATCTGATCCTGTCGTTCTTCAACGACGGCGACGAGCCGACCGTCTCGTACACCGAGTTCAGCAAGCAGGTCACGGCCGGCAACGTCTCCAAGATCTACGCCAAGGGCGACGCCATCCAGGGCCAGCTCAAGAACAAGGCCCCCGTGCCCTCCGGCGACGGCAGCGGCGACTACACCAAGTTCACCACCCAGCGCCCCACCTTTGCCGACGACGACCTGTGGTCCCAGCTGACCAAGCAGAACGTCACCGTCACCGCGGAACCCGTCGTCGAACACCGCAGCTTCCTCGCCAACCTCCTCATCTCGCTCGCTCCCATGCTGCTGCTCGTCGTGCTGTGGCTGTTCATCGCCCGCCGCATGAGCGCCGGCATGGGCGGCGGCGCCGGCGGGATGCTCGGCCGCAAGACCCCGCCCCAGCCCGTCGAGATGGCCGGCGTCAAGCGCACCACCTTCGAGGACGTGGCCGGCATCGACGAGGTCGAGGGCGAACTCAACGACGTCGTCGACTTCCTCAAGAACCCCGGCGCCTACCACGAGATGGGCGCCCGCATGCCCGGCGGCGTGCTGCTCGCGGGCCCGCCCGGCACCGGCAAGACGCTGCTCGCGCGGGCCGTCGCGGGGGAGGCCGGGGTGCCGTTCTTCTCCGCGTCCGCCTCCGAGTTCATCGAGATGATCGTGGGCGTGGGCGCCTCCCGCGTGCGCGAACTGTTCGCCGAGGCCCGCAAGGTGGCCCCCGCCATCGTCTTCATCGACGAGATCGACACCATCGGCCGGGCCCGCGGCGGCGGCTCCGGCATGGGCGGCCATGACGAACGCGAACAGACCCTCAACCAGATCCTCACCGAGATGGACGGCTTCTCCGGCTCCGAAGGCGTCATCGTGCTCGCCGCCACCAACCGGCCCGACGTCCTGGACCCCGCCCTCACCCGCCCCGGCCGCTTCGACCGCATCGTCCACGTCAGCCCGCCCGACCGGGGCGGCCGCGAAGCCATCCTGAGGATCCACACCCGGGAGATCCCCCTGGCCCGCGACGTCGATCTGCAACAGGTCGCCCGCACCACCCCCGGCATGACCGGGGCCGACCTCGCCAACCTCGCCAACGAGGCGGCCCTGCTCGCCGTCAAACGCCAGCAGAACGAGGTCACCCAGTCCGACCTCTCCGACGCCCTGGAAAAGGTCCAACTCGGCGCGGAGCGGCCCCTGGTGATGCCCTACGAGGAGCGCCGCCGCACCGCCTACCACGAGAGCGGACACGCGCTCCTCGGCATGGTCCAGCCCGGCGCCGACCCGGTCCGCAAGGTCACCATCGTGCCGCGGGGCCGCGCCCTCGGCGTCACCCTGTCCACCCCGGACGCCGACAAGTACGCGTACACCGAGGAGTATCTGCGCGGCCGCGTCATCGGGGCGCTCGGCGGCATGGCGGCCGAGCAACTCGTCTTCGACGTCGTCACCACCGGCGCCGAGAACGACCTCGAACAGGTCACCAACATCGTGCGCGGCATGGTCGGCCGCTGGGGCATGAGCGAGCGGATCGGCCCCCTCTCCGCCCTGCCGGGAGACGCCCAGCAGCCCTACGGACTCTCGGCGGCGCCCGGCACCCTGGACGCCATCGCCGTCGAGATGCGCCGCATCGTCGACGAGTGCTACGACCGGGCCTGCACCCTGCTGCGCGACAACCGCGACAAGCTGGACGCCCTCGCCGAGGCGCTGCTCGCCAACGAGACGCTGGAGGAGGAGGCCGCCTACCGCGCGGCCGGCATCCCCCGCCTGTCCAAGGCGGGGGCGGACGGGACGGCGTAGGCGGCCCCAACCCCCTTGATCAGCAAGGCTGTTACCGGGCCCCTCACGGAGTGCGGGCGATCAGGTAGCGAAAGACGTTCGCCATCCACACCGTGCCGTCGCGGCGCACATGCCCGTGCAGCGCCTCCACGAGCTCCTTCTCCACCTGCGCCTGATCGATGGCGCGCGCCGCCGCGTCGAAGGCGCCGGTCGCCATCAGACCCCGGATCGCGCTGTCCAGATCCGCGTAGCCGAACGGGCAGGCCACCCGCCCCGAACCGTCCGGCTTGAGGCCGGCGCGGGCCGCCACGTCCTCCAGGTCGTCGCGCAGGCTCGGCCGCCAGCGCGGCGCGTCGTTGAGCCGGGAGGTCAACCGGGTCGCCACCCGTAGCACCGCCGAGGTGGCACACCGCTCCGGCGGCCCCCAGCCGGCCAGCACCACGGCGCTGCCGTGCTCCGCCAGCGCGACGGCCGCCTCCAGGGCGGGCACCAGGCCCTCCGTGTCACCGGCCGCACAGCCGACCGGCTCGAACGCCGTGATCACGTTGTACGGGGCGCCGCCGGGCTCGGCCGCATCGCCCGGGCCGCCCGTCACCAGCCGCGCCGCACCCGCTCCCGCGGCGACCTCGTGCCCGGGCCCCGGCGCCAGCCGCTCCCGCGCCAGAGCCAGCCGCGCGGCCCGCTCCGGGCAGTCCACGCCGGTCACCGTCGCACCGCGCGAGGCCGCCATCAGCAGCCCGAGACCCGAACCACAGCCGAGCCCGAGCAGCCGGGTGGCGGGGCCCACGTCGAGCCGCTCGTACGCCGCCTCGATGAGGGGGACCAGCATCCGTTCCTGGATCTCCGCCCAGTCCCGCGCGCGCTCGGTCGTGCCCGCCCGTGGGGCGGAGGCCGTGCGGGACTGATGCCGGACGAGCGTTGGTGTCATGGAAAGCGCCCCAATCCTCCGAGAGGTCAGCTGTGCCCTGATTGACAGCCCCCCGTGAATGTCCGTACGCACTTCCCCCGTATGCCAGGGAACTCCGCATCCCGGCCCGCGTCCAGAGGGCGGAGCCATCAACCGCCCGCCGACCGAGGCCAAAAGGCGATTCACACTCCGCCATCCCCGGCCCGTACCATGCGCGCCATGGCTAAGGCACCCGTTCTCACGCCCCAGGCGGAAGACTTCCCGCGCTGGTACCAGGACCTGATCAACAAGGCCGAGCTCGCGGACAACGGTCCCGTGCGCGGCACCATGGTGATCCGACCCTACGGTTACGGCCTCTGGGAGCGGATGCAACAGGAGATGGACGTACGCATCAAGGACGCAGGCGCCCAGAACGCCTACTTCCCGCTCTTCATCCCCCAGTCTTACCTGACTCGCGAAGCTCAGCACGTCGAGGGCTTCGCGCCCGAGCTCGCGGTGGTCACCCACGGTGGCGGCAAGGAGCTCGAAGAGCCCGTCGTGGTCCGCCCCACCTCCGAGACGATCGTCAACGAATACTTCTCGAAGTGGGTCCAGAGCTACCGGGACCTGCCGCTGCTCATCAACCAGTGGGCGAACGTGGTCCGTTGGGAGATGCGCCCGCGCGTCTTCCTCCGTACGAGCGAATTCCTGTGGCAGGAAGGGCACACCGCCCACGCCACCTACGAGGACGCCCGCGACTACGCCGCGCGCATCCACCGCGACGTCTACGCCGACTTCATGATCAACGTGCTCGGCATCGACGTCGTGCTCGGCCGCAAGACCGCCAAGGAACGCTTCGCCGGAGCCATCAACACCCTCACCCTGGAAGGGATGATGGGCGACGGCAAGGCGCTCCAGATGGGCACGAGCCACGAGCTCGGCACCAACTTCGCCAAAGCCTTCAACACCCAGTACCTGTCAAGGGACGGCAAGCAGGAACTCGTCTGGCAGACCTCCTGGGGCGTCTCCACCCGCATGGTCGGCGGCCTGATCATGTCCCACGGCGACGACAACGGACTGCGGGTGCCGCCCCGGCTCGCCGCCGTCCAGATCGTCGTCATGGCCATCAAGGGCGACGAGGCCGTCACCAAGGTCCGCGAGCTCGGCGACCGCCTCAAGGCGGCGGGCCTGCGGGTGCAGGTCGACGACCGCGTCGACACCCCCTTCGGCCGCCGCGCCGTGGACTGGGAGCTCAAGGGCGTCCCCGTACGCATCGAGATCGGCCCGCGCGACCTGGAGGCCGGCACGGCGATGCTGGCCCGCCGCATCCCCGGCGGCAAGGAGCCGGTCTCCGTCGAGCAGCTCGCCGAACTGCTGCCCGCCGTCCTCGAAGAGGACCAGGCGCTGCTGCTGCGCCAGTCCCGCGAGCGCCGCGCATCGCGCACCAGCGACGTGACGAGCCTCGCCGAGGCCGCCGAGGCGGCGAACGCCGGCGGCTGGGCGCGCATCCCGTGGTCCGAACTCGGCCCCGAAGGCGAGGCCGAACTCGCCCAACAGGCCGTGTCCGTACGGTGTTTGGTCGCCGAGGACGGGTCGGTGCCCGACTCCGACGACGCACCCGGTACCGTCGCGATCGTGGCCCGCTCCTACTGAGGGCGGCCCGGCCCGGCGCCGGTGGCGCACCAGCCACGCACAGTCGGCCGGAACCCCCCTTGCGGTCCGGCCGGCCATCGCGTTCCCGGCGTGTGTACTTCTTCTACGCGCCGGGGCGTACACGCCGCTACGTCATACCTTGGTGCGAGCTGTGAGCCTTCTCCGCAGATCAGCGCACCCGCCCTCGTCCGCACGCATCAATGCCAACTGACGGGTACGAGCAAATTATTTGGGATGCCCCGGAATAGGAACACAGCGGCCCTGCGGCTCGTTGTCACGACGTGAGCACGACACCACCTGTTCTCGCCGCAGAGCTGGCACAGGCGTGGGCCGACATTCAGCGGTACCACCCCGAGCTGCCGGACCTTGCCGCGCCCGAGTCCCTGATCGGAGAGTCGTCGTCCGCCTGTGGCGCCGAGCTCTCCTTCGAGCGACTGCTCCATGAGGCAGTCCACGGCATTGCCGCCGCCCGCGGTGTCCGCGACACCTCCCGCGCCGGCCGCTACCACAACCGGAGGTTTCTGGCGATCGCCGAGGAGCTCGGCCTCGACCACCCCGAGGAACCGCACCCCAGCAGCGGCTTCTCCCTGGTCACGCTGAACGCCGAGGCCAGGCGCCGCTACCGGCCCACCATCGAACGGCTCCAGCGTGCGCTCAAGGCGCACACCGTGGCCACCGCAGCCGACACCAAGCGCTCCTTCCGCGGCCCCGCCGCCCGACACGGCTCCTCCGGAGGCGGCGTGCGGGTCAAGGCGGTCTGCGACTGCGGGCGCAACGTCCGCGTCGTCCCGTCCGTCCTCGCCCAGGCGCCCATCGTCTGCGGCGGCTGCGGCAAGCCTTTCCGCATCCCGGAAGGGGCCGAGGTGGTCGCCGTGGCGGGCTGACCCCGGGCCCGGCCGCCGGCAGGGGCGGCGAGGTCCGGGGGAGCGGGCCGCCCGGGGGTGCCCCACGGACCCCCGGCGTGCGCACTCCAGGCGTGTGGCACAATGGCTAGCTGTACTCGACAGCCGCACAGGAACCCTCTCGCCTCCGGCTGACGCGTCCATCGGGCACCCGAGTACCGCAACCCCACGTGGCATCTCATGTGCCCAACCACGTCAAGACCAGGAGACACCACTCCAGTGGCAGTCAAGATCAAGCTCAAGCGCCTCGGCAAGATTCGCCAGCCGCACTACCGCATCGTCGTCGCCGACGCCCGCACTCGCCGTGACGGTCGCGCGATCGAGGAAATCGGTCTCTACCACCCGACGTACAACCCGTCGCGCATCGAGGTCAACGCCGAGCGTGCGCAGTACTGGCTGTCCGTCGGCGCCCAGCCGACCGAGGCCGTCCTCGCCATCCTGAAGCTCACCGGTGACTGGCAGGCACACAAGGGCCTCCCGGCCCCCGCGCCGCTGCTCCAGCCGGAGCCGAAGGAAGACAAGCGCGCTTCCTTCGAGGCCTTCGCCAAGACCCTCGAGGGCGACGACGCCAAGGGTGAGGCCATCACCCAGAAGGCGAAGAAGACCGAGAAGAAGGCGGACGAGGCCGAGGCCGCCGCCGAGTCGACCGAGGCCTGAGCATGCTCGAGGAGGCTCTCGAGCACCTCGTGAAAGGCATCGTCGACAACCCTGACGACGTGCAGGTCGCCTCGCGCAACCTGCGCCGGGGGCGCGTGCTGGAGGTCCGGGTCCACCCCGACGACCTCGGCAAGGTGATCGGCCGCAACGGCCGTACCGCCCGCGCCCTGCGCACCGTCGTGGGCGCAATCGGCGGACGTGGCATCCGGGTCGACCTCGTCGACGTGGACCAGGTTCGCTGACCAGTTGGGTCGCTTTACCTAGATACGCCGGCTCGGGCCGGGGTGGGCTTCTCGCCCACCCCGGCCCGTAGTCGTATTCCGGGCGATAGTGGCCATAGGCAGAACGAAGGCCGCGGCCGCACCGGAGCCGTGGTTGGCAGAAGTTGTCCGAAGGAGAAACAAGCGTGCAGTTGGTAGTCGCGCGGATCGGCCGCGCCCACGGCATCAAGGGCGAGGTCACCGTCGAGGTGCGCACCGACGAGCCGGAGCTGCGACTCGGCCCCGGCGCCGTACTCACCACCGACCCGGCGTCGGCGGGCCCGCTGACCATCGAGACCGGCCGGGTGCACAGCGGCCGACTGCTGCTGCGCTTCGAGGGCGTACGCGACCGCACCGCCGCCGAGGCGCTGCGCAACACCCTTCTGATCGCCGACGTCGACCCGGCCGCCCTGCCCGACGAGCCCGACGAGTACTACGACCACCAGCTCATGGACCTGGACGTCGTGCTCGCCGACGGCACCGAGGTCGGCCGCATCACCGAGATCACCCATCTGCCCTCGCAGGACCTCTTCATCGTGGAGCGGCCCGACGGCACCGAGGTCATGATCCCCTTCGTCGAACAGATCGTCACCGAGATCGACCTGGAGGCCCAGCGCGCGGTCATCGACCCGCCGCCCGGCCTGATCGACGACCGCGCCGAGATCGCCTCGGCCCGGGACGACGAGGCCGCCGACGACAGCGACCACCCCGAGGACGCGCGCTGATGCGGCTCGACGTCGTCACCATCTTCCCCGAGTACCTCGACCCGCTGAACGTCTCCCTCGTCGGCAAGGCCCGCGCCCGCGGACAGCTCGACGTCCACGTCCACGACCTGCGGGAGTGGACGTACGACCGGCACAACACCGTCGACGACACCCCCTACGGCGGCGGCCCCGGCATGGTCATGAAGACCGAGCCCTGGGGCGACTGCCTGGACGAGGCGCTCGCGAACGGTTACGAATCGGGCGCGCACGGCCCCGTCCTCGTCGTGCCCACCCCCAGCGGCCGCCCCTTCACCCAGGAACTCGCCGTCGAACTCTCCGAGCGGCCCTGGCTGATCTTCACGCCCGCCCGCTACGAGGGCATCGACCGCCGCGTCATGGACGAGTACGCCACCCGGCTCCCCGTGTACGAGGTGTCCATCGGCGACTACGTCCTGGCCGGCGGCGAGGCGGCCGTCCTGGTGATCACCGAGGCGGTGGCCCGCCTGCTGCCCGGCGTCCTCGGCAACGCCGAATCCCACCGCGACGACTCCTTCGCACCCGGCGCCATGGCCAACCTCCTCGAAGGCCCCGTCTACACCAAGCCGCCCGAGTGGCGCGGCCACGGCATCCCGGACGTCCTGCTCAGCGGGCACCACGGGAAGATCGCGCGCTGGCGGCGCGACGAGGCGTTCAAGCGCACCGCCCAGCACCGGCCCGACCTGATCGAACGCTGCGAGGCGACGGCCTTCGACAAGAAGGACCGCGAAACCCTCTCCATCCTCGGCTGGGCCCCCGAGCCCGGCGGCCGATTTTGGCGCAGGCCGAGGGACGTGGAAGAATAGGCCGCTGCTGTACGCCCAGCCGGCGCCCCTGCCACAGGGGGAACGACGCCCGCCTTCCGCGCACCGCACCCCATTCATCTCGAATGCCGCTGATGACCTGTGGCGTCAGTGAGGAAGTAGTCACACATGGCAAGCCTGCTCGACTCCGTCAACGCCGCCACGCTGCGCAGCGACGTCCCGGCCTTCCGCCCGGGTGACACCGTCAACGTCCACGTCCGCGTGATCGAGGGCAACCGCTCCCGTATCCAGCAGTTCAAGGGCGTCGTCATCCGCCGCCAGGGCGCCGGTGTCTCCGAGACCTTCACCGTCCGCAAGGTCTCCTTCTCCGTCGGCGTCGAGCGCACCTTCCCGGTGAACTCCCCGATCTTCGAGAAGATCGACGTCGTGACCCGCGGTGACGTCCGTCGCGCCAAGCTCTACTTCCTCCGTGAGCTGCGCGGAAAGGCCGCGAAGATCAAGGAGAAGCGCGACCGCTGAGCCCCGGCTCACACCCGCGTACGGGGTTGACGGCGGCCGGATAAGCTCTGGCCCCGATGGACACCGAAGCACAGCACACGGAGCGCGACCGCAGCGCCGCCCCCACACCGGGGCGCGCGCGACGGTCGCGCTCCGCGCGTTTCTCCGCCCTGGCCGGCCACCTCGAAGGCCCCTGGCGCAAGACCGGGGCGGTGCTCGTGCTCTGCGTGGTCTTCCTCCTGGCGCTCAGCCACTACGTGGTGCAGCCTTTCCTCATCCCCAGCGGCTCCATGGAGCCCACCCTTCAGGTCGGCGACCGGGTCCTGGTCGACAAGCTCGCCTACCGCTTCGACAGGACACCCGCGCGCGGCGACGTCATCGTCTTCGACGGCCGGGGCTCCTTCGTACGAGAAGGCGACGAGGGGAACCCCCTGGGGCGCGCGGTTCGTTCAGCAGGAGCGGCCCTCGGCCTGAGCGAGCCCGCCGAGACCGACTACGTCAAGCGCGTCATCGGAGTCGGCCGCGACCACGTGGTCTGCTGCGACCGGAGCGGGAGGATCCAGGTGAACGGCACGGCGATCGACGAGCCCTACCTCCACCCCGGCGACGCGCCCTCCCAGGTGCCCTTCGACATCGTGGTGCCCGACCACACCCTGTGGGTCCTCGGCGACCACCGCTCACGCTCCAGCGACTCCCGCGACCACCTCGGCGACCCCGGCGGCGGCATGGTCCCGGTGGACCGCGTCATCGGACGCGTCGACTGGATCGGCTGGCCGTGGGGACGCTGGACGACGGTGGACGGCCCAGCACCCTTCACGGACGTACGCGACCCCGGCGCGGCCCATGGGTAGCCGCGGCCGGCCACGCAACCCCCGCCCCGCCCCCGACCACCCGCTGCCCACCGGCACCCGGCCCACCTCCGGTGTGCCCACCTCCGGTGTGCCCACCTCCGGCGCGCCCGTCACGGGCCGGCGAGGCCACGGCGGCCGGGCCACCTCCGGCGCGCCCGTCACGGGCCGGCGAGGCCACAGCGGCCGGGCCGAACGGCGCAGGCTCGCCCGCAAGGTCAAGCGCCGCAGACGCAGGTCCGCGGTGCGCGAGATACCGCTGCTGATCACCGTGGCCCTGCTCATCGCGCTGGTCCTGAAGACGTTCCTCGTCCAGGCCTTCGTGATCCCCTCCGGCTCCATGCAGCAGACCATCACCATCGGCGACCGCGTCCTCGTCGACAAACTCACCCCCTGGTTCGGCTCCCGACCCGAGCGCGGGGACGTCGTCGTCTTCAAGGACCCCGGCGGCTGGCTCAAGGGCGAACAGAAGACGCCCACCAGCGAGGACCCCGTCGTCGTCAAACAGGTCGAACAAGCACTGACCTTCATCGGTCTGCTGCCCTCCGACGACGAGCAGGACCTCATCAAGCGCGTCATCGCCGTGGGCGGCGACACCGTCAAGTGCTGCGACAAGGACGGCAGGGTCATCGTCAACGGACGGCCCCTCGACGAGCCGTACGTCTTCAGCGCCCCCGGCGATCCGTCCGCGCTCATCCAATTCGAGGTAAAGGTTCCCGAGGGCCGGATCTTCGTGATGGGCGACCACCGGACCAACTCGGCGGACTCCCGCTACCACCTCGACGACGGCCACCACGGCACTGTCCCGGTCAGCGGGGTGGTGGGCCGAGCAGTCGTCGTGGCCTGGCCTTTCTCGCACTGGCGCAGACTCGAGGTGCCACCCACATTCGGCTCGGTGCCCGACGCGCCCGGCGGTTTCGCACACGCTCCGTCGCATAGGGTGTCGTCCCGGGATCCGGCGCCCGAGCCGGACCGAGCGACACAGCCCCCGACCCCTGCGGAACTCCCGCTCGTTATGGGAGTGGTGGGCCTGAGCCTCGTACGGGCCAGGCGGTGGCACAGAGTGAGGAGTGGATGTGGGGGATTTGGCGGTCGGCGCACGATCCGGACGCGAAGAGCCGGAGGAGCGGCCGGAGAACCAGCTCGCCGATTCCTCCCCGGGACCCGCAGCGGGCCACGGCCCGGCGGAACCCGCGGACGGCCCCGCGCCCGGCCCTGTGGTGCCGGCGCAGGACAACGGCCCGGGCGACGGCGGATCCGGTGGCGAAGGACCCGATGACGGCGAGGGACGCACCCCCAGGAAGCCCCGTTCCTTCTGGAAGGAGCTGCCGCTCCTCATCGGCATCGCCCTGGTCCTCGCCCTGCTGATCAAGACGTTCCTGGTCCAGGCCTTCTCCATCCCGTCCGACTCGATGCAGGACACCTTGCAGCGCGGGGACCGGGTGCTCGTCGACAAGCTCACGCCGTGGTTCGGCGCCGAGCCGCAGCGCGGCGAGGTCGTCGTCTTCCACGACCCGGGCGGCTGGCTCGACGGCGAGCCGACTCCCAACCCGAACGCCGCGCAGAAGTTCCTCTCCTTCATCGGACTGATGCCGTCCGCCGAGGAGAAGGACCTGATCAAGCGGGTCATCGCGGTCGGCGGCGACACCGTGGAGTGCAAGAAGGGCGGCCCTGTCACCGTCAACGGCAAGGCCCTGAACGAGCCGTACATCTTCCCCGGCGACACCGCCTGCGACGACATGCCGTTCGGCCCGATCAAGGTGCCCGACGGGCGGATCTGGGTGATGGGCGACCACCGCCAGAACTCGCTGGACTCCCGCTACCACCAGGAGCTCACCGGGGGCGGCACGGTCTCCAACGACGAGGTCGTCGGCCGCGCCTTCACCATCGCCTGGCCGCTCAACCGCCTCGACTGGCTCGGCGTACCGGACACCTTCGACCAGCCCGGCCTGAGCGCCATGGGCACGGCCGCACCCGCCGCCGTCGGCCTGGCCGGTGCCGTGCCGATGGTGCTGTGGCGGCGCCGCAAGCTCCTTCAAGCCCAGGTCAAGGCGGAAACCCCGGTGGCCGGGGGCTGACCCGCGGGCATACCGCCGGGTAGGGTGCGGTCCCGGAATGTCGATTTCCGGGGCCCCGCGATGCCATCCGCATCCGGGGCGCCGCCGGCAAGGGAGCCCTGCGATGAGCGGTAACGGACTGGACCACGACGGCCACGGCCGCGGTCTCGGCAGTGTGCTGTCGGGGCTGGCCGTGGCCGTCGGCTGTGTGCTCTTCCTCGGCGGCTTCGCCTGGGGCGCCGTGCAGTACAAGCCGTACACGGTGCCCACCCAGTCCATGGAGCCCACCGTCCAGGCCGGCGACCGCGTCCTGGCGCAGCGCATATCCGGCGGCGACGTGCGGCGCGGCGACGTCGTGGTGTTCAGCGACCCGAAGTGGGCCAATGTGCCGATGGTCAAGCGGGTCGTCGGCATCGGCGGCGACCACGTCGCCTGTTGCGGCAAGGACGGTCGCCTCACCGTCAACGGCAAGCCCGTCGACGAACCGTATCTGCACGGCAAGGACGCCTCCGGCACCCCCTTCGACGCCAAGGTCCCGGCCGGACAGGTCTTCCTCCTCGGCGACGACCGCCTCGTCTCCCTCGACTCCCGCGTGCACCTGGACGACGCCGCCAACGGCTCGGTCCCGCTGAGCACCGTGAACGCCCGGGTGGACGCCATCGCCTGGCCGCTGAACGGCATGCTGGAGCGGCCCACCGGCTTCGGTGACCTGCCGGGCGGCATCTCGCGGCCCGGGCCGCTGAAACTGATCCTGGGGGCCGTGGTCGCCGGCGCGCTGCTGATCGTGGCGGGCGCCGCCCACGGCCCCATCGCCGGCCTCGCCCGCCGCCGCAGGGCCCGGGCCCGCACCGCCCAGCCCGCCGGGAAGTGAACCGCATGAGCGAACCGCGCAAAGTCGCCCCGGGTCATCCTGCTCGACCCGCAGGACCGCATCCTGCTCATGCACGGTTACGAACCCGAAGACCCCGCCGACACCTGGTGGTTCACCCCCGGCGGCGGCCTTGAGGGCGACGAGACCCACGCCGAGGCCGCCCTGCGCGAACTCGCGGAGGAGACCGGAATCACCGACGTCGAACTCGGTCCCGTCCTGTGGCAGCGCACCTGTTCGTTCCCCTTCGACGGACGCCGCTGGGACCAGGACGAGTGGTACTACCTCGCCCGCACCACCCAGACCGAGGCCACCCCGACGGGCCTGACGGAACTGGAGCTGCGCAGTACCGCGGGGCTGAGGTGGTGGACCTCCGCCGAACTGTCAGCGGCGCGTGAGACGGTGTACCCGACCAGGCTCGCCGAGCTGCTGCGCACGCTGCTCGTCGAGGGTCCTCCGCACGCGCCGGTGGTCCTGGACCCCGAAATCGTCTAGGGGCCCAGGAGGCTGACGCACAATAGGGGGACGCACGGCTGAAGGGGAACATGCCATGAGCGCCGAGGACCTCGAAAAGTACGAGACCGAGATGGAGCTGAAGCTCTACCGGGAGTACCGCGACGTCGTCGGTCTGTTCAAATACGTGATCGAAACCGAGCGTCGCTTCTACCTCACCAATGACTACGAGATGCAGGTGCACTCCGTCCAGGGCGAGGTGTTCTTCGAGGTGTCGATGGCGGACGCCTGGGTGTGGGACATGTACCGGCCCGCGAGGTTCGTCAAGCAGGTACGCGTCCTCACATTCAAGGACGTGAACATCGAGGAGCTGAACAAGAGCGACCTCGAACTGCCGGGCGGCTGAGCCGCAGGACCGTCCCGCCCCGGGACCGCCCCGCCCCGGGACCGCCCCGCCCCAGAACCGTCCCGCCCCAGAACCGTCCCGCGCCGGGGACGCCGCGCCCCCCGGCGCGGAAGCCCCCCTTCGAGTGGCGGACTTTTCCACAACGCCAGGGTTATCCACCAAGATCCACTCGCCGGCGCCCGATGCGTGACAGTCGGAGCCGGAGGTGGTGCCGGATGAACGCTCGCGGAGCACTCGGAAAATACGGCGAAGACCTGGCGGTACGGCTGCTCGAAGCGGCCGGAATGACGGTCCTGCAACGCAACTGGCGCTGCGGCAGGACGGGCGAAATCGACATCGTCGCCCACGACGACACGGCCCCCGGCGGCCCCGTGCTCGTCATCTGCGAAGTCAAGACCCGCAGGACCGGTGCCTATGAACACCCCATGGCCGCCATCACCCCCACCAAGGCGGACCGCCTCAAACGCCTCGCCGGTCACTGGCTCGCGGACCACGGCGGACCCCCACCCGGGGGAGTGCGCATCGACCTCGTCGGCGTCGTCCTGCCCCGCAGGGGCGCCCCGCGCGCCGAGCACGTCCAGGGGGTGGCCTGACATGGGATTCGCCCGCACCTGCTCCGTCGCCCTCGTCGGCGTCGAAGGCGTCGTCGTAGAAGTCCAGGCCGACCTCGAACCCGGCGTCGCCGCCTTCACCCTCGTCGGCCTCCCCGACAAGAGCCTCGCCGAGAGCCGCGACCGAGTACGGGCCGCCGTCGTCAACTCCGGTGACACCTGGCCCCAGAAGAAACTCACCGTCGGGCTCAGCCCCGCGTCCGTCCCCAAGAGCGGCGCCGGTTTCGACCTGGCCATCGCCTGCGCCACCCTCGGCGCCGCCGAACGCATCGACCCCCGCGAACTCACCGACCTCGTCATGATCGGCGAACTCGGCCTCGACGGACGCGTACGCCCCGTCCGGGGCATCCTGCCCGCCGTCCTCGCCGCCGCCGAAGCCGGCTATGAACAAGTGGTCGTCCCCGAACAGACCGCCGCCGAGGCCGCCCTCGTGCCCGGCATCTCCGTCCTCGGCGTCCGCAGCCTGCGCCAACTCGTCGCCATCCTCACCGACGAGCCCGTCCCCGAGGAAGAACCCGCCGAACAGGGCCGCCCCGACGCCATGCTCGCCGGGCTCGTCGTACCGGGCGCCGGAGCCGGCACCGGTCTCGCCACCGGCCCCCGCGACGCCGACCTCGACCTCATCGACGTCGCCGGCCAGCACGCCGCCCGCGCCGCCCTGGAAATCGCCGCGGCGGGCGGCCACCACCTGCTGCTCTCCGGCCCTCCGGGAGCCGGCAAGACCATGCTCGCCGAGCGACTGCCCGGCATCCTGCCGCCCCTGACCCGCCGGGAATCCCTCGAAGTGACCGCCGTCCACTCCGTCGCCGGAATCCTCCCGCCGGGCGAACCCCTCGTGCGCCGGGCCCCCTACTGCGCCCCGCACCACTCCGCCACCATGCAATCCCTGGTCGGCGGCGGCAACGGCCTCCCACGCCCCGGCGCCGTCTCCGTCGCCCACCGCGGAGTGCTCTTCCTCGACGAAGCCCCCGAATTCGCCGGCAAAGCCCTCGACGCGCTGCGCCAACCCCTCGAATCCGGCCACGTCGTCATCGCCCGCAGCGCCGGAGTCATCCGGCTCCCGGCCCGCTTCCAGATGATCCTCGCCGCCAACCCCTGCCCCTGCGGACGCCACACCCTGCACGGCGCGGGCTGCGAATGCCCCGCCTCCATGATCCGCCGATACCAGGCCAGACTCTCCGGCCCCCTCCTCGACCGCGTCGACCTCCGCGTCGAAGTCGAACCCGTACGCCGCGAAGACCTCCTCGGCGCCGGAGGACGCGGCGAACCCAGCGCCGCCGTCGCCGCCCGCGTCCTCGCCGCCCGACAACGCACCGCGGCCCGCCTCGAGGGCACCCCCTGGAACAGCAACAGCGAAGTCCCCGGACACGAACTGCGCACCCGCTGGCTCACCGCCCCCGGCGCCCTCACCGGCGCCGAACGCGACATGGAACGCGGCCTGCTCACCGCGCGCGGCCTCGACCGCGTCCTGCGCGTCGCCTGGACCATCGCCGACCTCGCCGGAGCCGACCGCCCCGACACCGGCCATGTGGCCCTCGCCCTCGAACTGCGCACCGGCATCTCCCGAGGCGCGCCCCTGCCCACCGGGAGCGGCACATGACGGCCGCCGCCGCCG
Organism: Streptomyces hundungensis; assembly: GCF_003627815.1. Lineage (NCBI taxonomy): Bacteria > Bacillati > Actinomycetota > Actinomycetes > Kitasatosporales > Streptomycetaceae > Streptomyces > Streptomyces hundungensis. The sequence continues at coordinate 2,542,340 of NZ_CP032698.1, read as the reverse complement.
GTGCCGAGCGCCTCGCCCGAGCCGCCCTCACCCGTGTCGTCGAACCCGGGGACGAACGCGCCGGGCGCTGGCTGCGCACCTATGGCGCCATCGAGCTCCTGCGCCGCCTCGCCGCGCCGCGAGGCCCCGAGGACGATCCGCCCGGCGCGAGCCCCGCCCGGCTCGACAGCCACCGCCGCCGCGCCGCCCTCGCCGACCCCGAGCGGGACCTGACGACCGCGGCCGCCGTGGGCGCCAGATTCCTCGTCCCCGGCGACGAGGAATGGCCCCGCCAACTCGACGACCTCGGCGACGCCCGGCCCGTCGGCCTCTGGGTCCGTGGCCATGCCGACCTACGGATGTGGGCCCTGCGTTCCGTCGCCGTGGTCGGCGCCCGCGCCTGCACACCGTACGGCGCGCACATGGGCGCCGTCCTCGGCTCCGGGCTCGCCGAAAAGGGGTGGGTCGTCGTGTCCGGAGCCGCCTCCGGAGTCGACGGCGCCGTCCACCGCGGCACCCTCGCCGCTAAAGGCGCCACCATCGCCGTCCTCGCCTGCGGCGTCGATGTCATCTACCCGCGCGGGCACGCCGAGTTGATCGGACGCATCGCCGAACAGGGCCTCCTCGTGGGCGAATTACCGCCAGGCGATCACCCAACTCCGAGCAGGTTCATCGTGCGCAACCGCGTCATCGCCGCCCTCACCCGGGGAACCGTCGTCGTCGAGGCCGAGTACCGCAGCGGCTCCCTCGTCACCGCCCGCGCCGCGCAGAAGCTGGGCCGCTTCACCATGGGCGTCCCCGGCCCCGCCACCAGCGGCCTCTCCGCGGGCGTCCACGAACTCCTGCGCGGCGAAGCCGTCCTGGTCACCGACGCCGAGGAAGTCATCGAACTGGTCGGAGACATGGGCGAGCTCGCCCCCACCCGCCGCGGGCCCGTCCTGCCCCGCGACCTCCTGGCCCCCGACGCCGCCCGCGTCCTGGAAGCCCTGCCCGCCCACGGCGCCGTACCCGCCCGCGACCTCGCGCGCGAGGCGGGCACCAGCGCCGACGAAGCGCTCGGGCGCCTCTACGAACTGCACGCCCTCGGCTTCGTCGAACGCGTCGGGGACGACTGGAAGTTGACACCGGCCGCCCTCGACCCGTCCGGCACGCGGCGAGGCGGTGCTTGACCAGGCGCATTCGGGTGACAAGGTGAGGGGGCGGCGTCCACCACGGGCCGCACCGCAGCGCTTTCGGGGCCCACACGCGGCGCTGTTGCCCCCACCTGCTCAAGCGCCGAAAGCGACCGGGCCCGATCACCCGGCCTTCGCGCACCGCGACGGCCCAGTCACGCTACGCTCACGAGGACCCCCGACCGGAAACAGCCCCCCGGCCCACGTCACAGCAAGAACGGCTCAAGGCAACGCATGCCCCAGCACACCTCCGGGTCTGATCGCACGGCAGCGCCCCCGGCTGCCCGCGGCAGCGGCACCGTGCGGCCATCGGCACCCTCGTCCGTGGACCAGCTGTGGCGGTCGTACAAAGCCTCCGGCGACGAGCGGCTGCGCGAGCAGTTGATCCTGCACTACTCGCCCCTGGTCAAGTACGTCGCGGGCCGCGTGAGCGTGGGCCTGCCCCCCAACGTCGAACAAGCCGACTTCGTGTCCTCTGGGGTCTTCGGGCTCATCGACGCCATCGAGAAGTTCGACATCGAGCGGGCCATCAAGTTCGAGACGTACGCCATCACACGGATCCGCGGCGCGATGATCGACGAACTGCGCGCCCTCGACTGGATCCCGCGCTCCGTACGCCAGAAGGCGCGCGCCGTGGAACGCGCCTATGCGACCCTCGAAGCCCAGCTCAGACGCACCCCGTCGGAAATCGAAGTCGCCTCCGAGATGGGCATCGCGGTCGAGGAACTGCACGCCGTCTTCAGCCAGTTGTCGCTCGCCAACGTCGTGGCCCTCGAAGAACTGCTGCACGTGGGCGGTGAGAGCGGCGACCGGCTCAGCCTCATGGACACCCTGGAGGACACCTCCGCCGACGACCCCGTCGAAGTCGCCGAGGACCGCGAACTGCGCCGGCTGCTCGCCCGGGCGATCAATACGCTTCCCGAACGCGAGAAGACCGTCGTCACGCTCTACTACTACGAGGGCCTCACCCTCGCCGAGATCGGCAACGTCCTCGGGGTCACCGAGAGCCGAGTGAGCCAGATCCACACCAAGTCGGTGCTCCAGCTGAGGGCCAAACTGGCGGACGTCGGGCGCTGAGGGGCCCGGGCGAATCGTCTCTGCCGATCCCTTTCCGCACCCGGCCGTAAAGTGGAGCAGTGCCCAGGATCCGAGCGGCCTCCGTGGCCGAGCACCGCACCATGCAGCGCGACGCCCTGCTGGACGCCGCACGTTCCCTGCTGTCCGAAGGCGGGACGGAAGCGCTGACCTTCCCCGCCCTGGCCGAGCGCACCGGCCTCGCCCGCTCGTCCGTGTACGAATACTTCCGCTCCCGCGCCGCGGTCGTCGAAGAGCTCTGCGCCGTCGACTTCCCGCTGTGGGCCGCCGAAATCGAAGGCGCCATGCAGCGGGCCGACACCCCCGAGGGCAAGGTCGAGGCGTATGTACGCCACCAGCTCGGCCTCGTCGGCGACCAGCGCCACCGCGCCGTCGTCGCCATCTCCGCCAGCGAACTCGACGCGGGCGCCAGGGAGAAGATCCGGGCCGCCCACGGTGGCCTCATCGCCATGATCGTCGAGGCCCTCGCCGAGCTCGGCCACGACCAGCCCCGTCTGGCCGCGGTCCTGCTCCAGGGCATCGTCGACGCCGGGGTCCGCCGCGTCGAGCAGAGCCCCACGGAACCCCCCGCCGCGATCGCCGACGCGGCGGTGTCCATGGCACTGCGCGGCGTCCAGGGCTGAACCTCGAACCCTCACCCCGGCTCGGGCCCCCTCACCACGGCTCGAACCCCCTCACTCCGGTTCGGGCACTCCTGCCACCGGCAGCAGCCGTGACGGTGCCGCGCGGTGCAGCAGCAGGAGGGGGTTCAGATAGGTCCGGCCCCGCAGCAGCCCCCAGTGCAGACAGCCCGAGGGGCAGTGCGAAGGGGACTCGGTCGTGGTGGCCACCACCTGGCCGGCGGTGACGTCGGCGCCCTCCGTGACCAGGGCGCGTACCGGTTCGTAGGTCGTTCTCAACGGCGGGGCGGCGGTGCCGGGCAGGGTGATGGTGAGGACCCCCTGCCCCGCGACCGTGCCCACGAAGGTGACGCGGCCGGTGGCGGCCGCCCGGACCGGTGTGCCCGGGGGAGCGGCCAGGTCGATGCCGCGGTGACCGGGGCCGTAGGGCGTGGCCGGCGGGGCCCAGGGGTGGACGACGGTGGGCGGGGTGACCGGCCAGCCGGCGGCTGTCAGAGCGAGGAGCAGGAGCGCCAGATACATGGGCCCAGGGTCCCGCCGAGCGGCCCGGCGTGGGGATCTTGGCGCCGGGCTGTGGACGACCGCGCGGTTGTGGACAACGCCGTCACCCGGCACTGTGCGGGTCCCGTACACTTCTTGTGGCGATCCGGGTGACCGGATCGACTTCGCACGCCCCGCCGGCGGTCTCACCACCATCGCCGGCCACGCCTCTCGGTCCTCAACCCTCGCAGGGTTCAGGGCATGGCGTACCGGGGCGTCAGGCGCGGCAGCCGACCGGCGGCCGCGGTAACCGAGTACCTCAAGGAGTACGGCCATGGCCGTCGTCACGATGCGGGAGCTGCTGGAGAGCGGCGTCCACTTCGGTCACCAGACCCGTCGTTGGAACCCGAAGATGAAGCGCTTCATCTTCACGGAGCGCAACGGCATCTACATCATCGACCTGCTCCAGTCGCTGTCGTACATCGACCGCGCCTACGAGTTCGTCAAGGAGACCGTCGCGCACGGCGGCTCCATCATGTTCGTCGGCACCAAGAAGCAGGCGCAGGAAGCCATCGCCGAGCAGGCGACGCGCGTGGGCATGCCCTACGTCAACCAGCGCTGGCTCGGCGGCATGCTGACCAACTTCTCCACCGTCTACAAGCGTCTCCAGCGCCTCAAGGAGCTCGAGCAGATCGACTTCGAGGACGTCGCGGCCTCGGGTCTCACCAAGAAGGAGCTCCTGGTCCTCTCGCGCGAGAAGGCCAAGCTGGAGAAGACCCTCGGTGGTATCCGTGAGATGTCGAAGGTTCCCAGCGCCGTCTGGATCGTCGACACCAAGAAGGAGCACATCGCCGTCGGTGAGGCGCGCAAGCTCCACATCCCGGTCGTCGCGATCCTCGACACGAACTGCGACCCCGACGAGGTCGACTACAAGATCCCGGGCAACGACGACGCGATCCGCTCCGTCACCCTGCTCACCCGCGTGATCGCCGACGCCGTCGCCGAGGGCCTCATCGCCCGTTCCGGCCAGGCCACGGGCGACTCGAAGCCGGGCGAGAAGGCGGCCGGCGAGCCGCTCGCCGAGTGGGAGCGCGACCTGCTCGAGGGTGACAAGAAGGCCGACTCCGAGGAGTCCGCCGAGGCTGCGGCGCCCGCCGCCGACGCCGCTCCGGCCGACGAGGCCGAGAAGCCGGCCGAGGCCGCCGACGAGGCTCCGGCCGCCGAGGCTGCCGAGGCCACCGAGGCTCCGGCCGCGGACGCCGAGCAGGCCTGACCCCCTAACCGGGAACCACAGGTTCGGTAGTTGACGGCGGGGGCCACAAGCCCCCGCCGTCGACCCGTAGCCCCGCAGATCTTCGTAGATCTTTCTAGACTCCGAGAGAGAAACACAGACTCATGGCGAACTACACCGCCGCTGACGTCAAGAAGCTCCGTGAGCTCACCGGCGCCGGCATGATGGACTGCAAGAAGGCCCTCGACGAGGCCGACGGCAACGTCGACAAGGCCGTCGAGGCCCTGCGCATCAAGGGCCAGAAGGGCGTCGCCAAGCGCGAGGGCCGTTCTGCCGAGAACGGCGCCGTCGTGTCCGTCATCTCCGAGGACAAGACGTCCGGCGTGCTGGTCGAGCTGAAGTGCGAGACGGACTTCGTCGCCAAGGGTGACAAGTTCCAGGCCGTCGCCGCCAAGCTGGCCGAGCACGTCGCCGCCACCTCCCCGGCCGACATCGACGCGCTGCTCGCCTCCGAGATCGAGGCCGGCAAGACCGTGCAGGCGTTCGTCGACGAGGCCAACGCCAACCTCGGCGAGAAGATCGTCCTGGACCGCTTCGCGCAGTTCACGGGTGGCTTCGTGGCCGCGTACATGCACCGCACCATGCCTGACCTGCCGCCGCAGATCGGTGTCCTTGTCGAGCTCGACAAGGAGAACGCCGAGGTCGCCAAGGGCATCGCGCAGCACATCGCCGCGTTCGCGCCGAAGTACCTCACCCGTGAGGACGTTCCGGCCGAGGTCGTCGAGACCGAGCGTCGCGTCGCCGAGGAGACCACCCGCGCCGAGGGCAAGCCCGAGGCCGCGCTCCCGAAGATCGTCGAGGGTCGCGTCAACGGCTTCTTCAAGGACGCCACGCTCCTTGGCCAGCCGTACGCGCTGGACAACAAGAAGTCCGTCGAGCAGGTTCTGAAGGAGGCCGGTGTCACCCTGAAGCGCTTCTCGCGCATCAAGGTCGGCATCTGAGTCCGTTCGGCGTTCGACACTAGACCCCGCTAGGGTCTGAGGCAGTCGTTCGCGCACGCGACGGACGACCGCAGATCTGACGAGGAGGCCATTGCCGCTAGGGACTACGAGTACCCACCGGCAATGGCCTTCTTCGTATGTGCACGAGGAGATCCCCATGAATCAGGGCGCGGACGCCGCCAAGGCCGATCACTCGGCCGACCACAAGCGCGATGACGACAAGGTGGCCGGACGCTTCATGCTGAAGCTTTCCGGTGAGGCGTTCGCCGGAGGCGGGGCGCTCGGTGTCGACCCCGACGTCGTGCACAACATCGCCCGAGAGATCGCCGCCGTCGTCCGGGACGGCGCGCAGATCGCCGTCGTCATCGGCGGAGGCAACTTCTTCCGGGGCGCCGAGCTCCAGCAGCGCGGCATGGACCGGGCCCGCTCGGACTACATGGGCATGCTCGGTACGGTGATGAACTGCCTCGCCCTCCAGGACTTCCTGGAGAAGGAGGGCATCGACTCGCGCGTCCAGACCGCCATCACGATGGGCCAGGTCGCCGAGCCGTACATCCCGCTGCGGGCCGTACGCCACCTGGAGAAGGGACGCGTCGTCATCTTCGGCGCGGGCATGGGCATGCCGTACTTCTCGACCGACACCACCGCCGCCCAGCGTGCCCTGGAGATCGACGCCGAGGCCATGCTGATGGGCAAGAACGGGGTGGACGGGGTCTATGACTCCGACCCCCGGATCAACCCCGACGCGGTGAAGTTCGACGCCCTGGAGTACGGCGAGGTCATCACCCGGGACCTGAAGGTCGCCGACATGACCGCGATCACCCTGTGCCGCGACAACAACCTCCCGATCCTCGTCTTCGAGCTCCTGACGGCGGGCAACATCGCGCGCGCCGTCAAGGGTGAGAAGATCGGCACTCTCGTGAGCGACCAGGGCACCCGGGCCTGACCGGGGGATGGACAATCCCCTGCCGGTCGGACACCGTGCAGGGAAAGACGCTGGTTATCCAGGGCCCAAGGCTCAGGTCGCCCTGAGCACTCCCGGCCCACCCAAGACATGCAGGAGCAAGTGGTGATCGAAGAAACCCTCCTCGAGGCCGAGGAGAAGATGGAGAAGGCCGTCGTCGTGGCCAAGGAGGACTTCGCCGCGATTCGCACCGGGCGTGCGCACCCGGCGATGTTCAACAAGATCGTGGCGGACTACTACGGGGCGCTGACGCCGATCAACCAGCTCGCGTCGTTCTCCGTGCCGGAGCCGCGCATGGCGGTCGTGACCCCGTTCGACAAGAGCGCGCTGCGCAACATCGAGCAGGCCATCCGCGACTCGGACCTGGGCGTCAACCCCAGCAACGACGGCAGCATCATCCGCGTGAACTTCCCGGAGCTGACCGAGGAGCGCCGCAAGGACTACATCAAGGTCGCGCGCACCAAGGCCGAGGACTCCAAGGTGTCGATCCGCGCCGTGCGCCGCAAGGCCAAGGACGCCCTCGACAAGCTCGTCAAGGACAAGGAGTCCGGCGAGGACGAGGTCCGCCGTGCGGAGAAGGAGCTCGACGACACCACCGCCAAGTACGTGGCGCAGGTCGACGAGCTGCTCAAGCACAAGGAAGCCGAGCTGCTCGAGGTCTGATGAACGACTCTTCCTGGGGGGCTCCGCCGAGACCCGAATTCTGGGGAACCCCCGAGGGGCCTTCCCAGGGGGCGTTCCCGGCGGGGCCTGCATACGATGCGTATGACGCCCCGCCCGTGTCGCGGACACAGCCGATGCCGGTCGTGCCCGACACCCGCGAAGACGTCGAAGTCCGCGATGAACGTGACCTGGGGGCCGCCCTGCCGGGCGGCCCCTACTTCCGCGACGAGACGCCGCAGGAGCCCATGGCAAGCCCTCCGCCCGTGCCCCCCGTGCCCGCCCAGCCGGAGAAGAAGAAGGCGGGCCGTGACCTGCGGTCCGCCATAGGGGTCGGGGTGGGCCTCGGCGCGCTCGTCCTCGCGTCGCTGTTCGTCGTGAAGGCCGTGTTCGTCGGGGTCATCGCGGTCGCGGTGGTCGTCGGCCTGTGGGAGCTGACGAGCCGCCTCCAGGAACGCAAGCAGATCAAGGCGCCGTTGGTGCCGCTCGCCGTGGGCGGCGCGGCGATGGTCGTCGCCGGGTACGTCAGGGGCGCCGAGGGCGCCTGGGTGGCGATGGCGCTGACCTCGCTCGCGGTGCTGGTGTGGCGGATGACCGAACCGCCGGAGAACTATCTGCGGGACGTCACGGCGGGCGTGTTCGCCGCGTTCTACGTGCCCTTCCTCGCCACGTTCGTCGCGCTGCTGCTCACCGCGGACGACGGGCCCTGGCGGGTGCTGACCTTCCTGCTGCTGACCGTGGTCAGCGACACGGGGGCGTACGCGATCGGCTGGCGCTTCGGCAAGCACAAGCTCGCGCCGCGCATCAGCCCCGGCAAGACCCGCGAGGGACTGTTCGGCGCGGTGTCGTTCGCGATGGTGGCGGGCGCACTGTGCATGCAGTTCCTGATCGACGACGGCAGCTGGTGGCAGGGCCTGCTCCTGGGTCTGGCGGTCGCGGCCAGCGCCACGCTCGGCGACCTCGGCGAGTCGATGATCAAGCGGGACCTGGGCATCAAGGACATGGGCACGCTGCTGCCGGGCCACGGCGGCATCATGGACCGCCTGGACTCCCTGCTGCCGACGGCTCCGGTGGTGTGGCTGCTGATGGCGGTGTTCGTAGGGACCGGCTGACCTGCGTTTTTGTATCGCTTTGCCGGGTGAGGGCTCGTCGTCCACAGGACGGCGAGCCCTTTTCCGTACGTCTGAGACACTTGAGGAACCATGCCCAAGCCCGGAGAACTGTTCATCTTTGATGGGGCGTAGGCCATCTACCTGCGGCTCTACCCTCATAAGCGGCAGCCTCAGCTCGCCCTGGGCCGTCCCGGGGCCGTGAGGACGAGCCGTATGTGCGCGTAGACAGCCTAGAAGCCCTCTCCGAACTGCGTTGGGGAGGGCTTCAAGGAGAGATGGCGGAGAGGGGTTAGACCCGGCGCCGACGGGTCGACAGCCAGTAACATGCCGCCGGCAGGAGCGCCCCCAGTACGAGCAGTGCGGTGTATACCCCCCAGGGGGTAGCATCGCCCAGCTCCAGGGCCTTGGCCATCAGGTAGGGGCCGGTCACCGTTCCACCGATTCCGAAGATGAACTCGGTGGTCTCCATCAAACGGCTTGCTTCCTTACCGGGCACGTGGATCTCGCCCGTCGGGCCAGCCGGAGTAGTGATCTTGACGAAAGCCGCCGTAGTGGGCTCCTCAAGGGCAACCGTGGCGGTCTCGCGGCCGTGGCGGAAAAACAGGTCCTTAATGCTCATTATGGGGCCTTTCGGGCCCAGTTCGCTGTACCTAGACGCCTTGACTAGGTCGGAACTGGCCAGGCCCATTTCGTGGTCATGACTTCACCCCCTCCCGCGCCGATTCAACCCCGGCGAACGGCGGTGCCGACCACAGTCGGCATCGCCCCGCCGGGCGTTACCTCAGAGCCGTCTGTGGGTCGACTAGCAGATGAAGGTTTGGCATTTCGCTCCTTTGTCGGTGCTGACCCCCCAGTGGGGCCAGCGTTATTACCGTAGCACATCCTGGTGCGTAAACGCACCAGGATGTGACATCCTGGGTGCATGACCCCTCTGTGCCAGATGCAGATGAGGTGCATGATGGCAACTAAGATCAGATTGAGAGCGACCAGAGAGAGGTGTGCGTATGGCGTCCGCCAAGGGTGAGCAGCCCAAGAGCGCGCGATACTCGGTGACCCTCGTACCCCCGGCGGTACAAGCCGTGGACGAGCTAGTTGAGGCGACAGGACTGAACAAGGCCGATGTGATCAACAGGGCAGTCCAGATTTATGCCTTCCTTGAGGAGCGCAGGAGGGAGGGGAAAGTCGTTCTCCTCCGTGGTCCAGACGAGAAGGAAGAGCGTGTTCACATCGTGTGACCAGCGGTTAGGTACACGCTGGTATCGCTGTTCGATGGGTGGGCGACGACCTCACAGGTCGTCGCCCACCCATCGAAGCGGTCATTCGAAGCTGAGGGCAGCGTCGATGGCTCTCCGCGTACGCTCGCGGCTTAGCGGCATCAGGTGCGCGTACACCCGGAGCGTCAGCGCCGGGTCGGAGTGCCCCAGGTACTGGCTCACCGCCTTGATGCTTTCGCCAGCGTCCAAGAGCAAGGATGCGTAGAAGTGCCTGAGTGCATGCATCCCGTGCTCTCGTGCTGAGGCGTAAGAACCGCCCTCTTGGGGTTCCGGGATGATCCCGGCCGCCGCAAGCGCCGGCTTCCACTCCTGAATGTTGAAGTTGCTGCGCCAGACCACGCCGTGCGCTCGGTTGGTGAACAGGAGGCGTGCCGTCACCTTGGGGCCGTCCGGCTTCCGCCACGGCAGGGTGATTTCCACGGGCTTGATCGTGGCCATGTGCTCAAGCAGCGAGCCAGCCACGTAGGCGGGCAGCGGCACGTCCCGTTCCTTGTCGCACTTGGGCGGAGCGAACACGGCGGTACCCCGGATGAGCTTCACCTGACGTACGACACGCAGTACTCCGCCCTCCACATCGACCGCGTCCTCAGCGAGACCGACGATCTCACCCTGGCGGAGACCGCACCCCGCCCCGATATCCGCCATAGCCCGGTACCGGTCCGCGAGGGCAGCGCGCACGGCACGCACCTGCTCGGGGTTCCAGGGGATGACCCTCCGAGGCTCGCTCGTCGGAGGCCGAACCGACTTCACCGCACAGGGGTTGCGGGGGAGCAGTTCATCATCCACGGCGGCGGAGAGAACCGCCCGAACGTCGCTGTAGATGTTCCGCGCGTACGAGTTGCTGATGGAGCTGGCCTCCAACGCGCCGAGCAACTCCCGGATGTGCTGGGGTCGGAACGAATCGAGCGGGCGAGAGCCGATCAGCGGGAACGCATGCAGCCTGAGGCGTCGCTCGATCTCGATCTGACTGGACAGGGCCGATGCCTGTCCCGCCAACCACTTCGTGGCGTAGCTCTGGAAGGTGATCCGGCCGGCCCTTGGGTCGATGTACTGCCCCCGGGACATGTCGGCCTCGATGTTGGCGAGCCACTTCTCGGCAAGCCGCTTCTGCTTGTCTGGGAAGCTCTTGGACCTTTCGGTTCCGTCGGGCCCGATGTACCGGGCCCGGTAGCGGAGCCCGAGGCCGTAGCGGTCGGACTTGATCTGACGGGACTTGCCATCGGGACCGATCTCGGTCTTGTACCAGCGGTCTTGGATGTGGCCTGCCATGAAACGCGCTTCCCTTCGGGATGGCGAAGGGAGGGCCACGACGTGGCCCCCCTGGGGTGTTGGCGGGGTGTTGGGTCAGGCTGCGGCGCGGTCGGCGTCCTTGCGCCCGGCTACGTAGGCGAGTACTTCGGCGGGGTCGTAGCGGACGTGCTTGCCGATGCGGAATCCGGGCGGGCCGGTGCGCGTCTTGCGCCAGGCGTAGACGGTTTCGAGGGGCACTTTGAAGATCACGGCGAGGTCTTCGGGGGTGAGGTAGCGGTCCGGGATGCCGTTGCGGAGGGTGTCGGCGACGGCCGGTGGCGGGCGCATGTCGGGTGCCTCCTTCGGGGTGGGGTGCCTGTGCTGTCCGAGGCGGGGATTTCTGCGTCATCGCGTCATCCGCGTCACCTGGGCCGTTGACCTGCGGTTTTGGGTGACGCAGGGGTTCGGGGTCTGCGTCATCGGTGACGCAGCCTTCCGTCATCGGGTGACGCGCCGGTGACGCAGGTGACGCACGATGACGCAGGATTTGGCGGTCTGCGTCATCGATGTTGTGGCTGGTCAGGGGCCGTGTGGGAGGCCGTGGTGACGCGGGTGACGCAGAGCTTTCCTTCTTAGGAAAAGAGGGGGGTGGTTTCTATGGTGGTGCGGTGCTGCTTCGAGCGTGAATGCGGGGCCGCTTCGCGGCGCGACCCTTGCCGAGCGGCTGCCGCCGCCGGGACAAGCAAGAGGAGCACCCCGGCGCGCCGTGCTCCTCTTGCTTGTCCGCCCGGCCGGGCCGCCGGTTAGAACGCGGTCTGTTGCTCGGGGCCCGGGGGCGGGGCCTGGCGGGCCATCTCGATGTAGCGGGCGGTCTTGTTGCGGCCCCAGTCCACGAGGACGCCCCGGGCGGCGAGGGTGGGCTGTAGGCGCTTGAGGCGGTCGGAGAGGACCTTGCCGGTGGTGGGCCAGCCCTTGGGTAGGGGGCGGCATTCCTCGCCGCTGTAGAGGCCGGTGAGGGCGTGCAGCCACTCGGCCGACGTCATCCGCTGCTCGGTGCCCGGTTCGAGGGTGGAGGCGTGCTTGAGGGCGGTCTGCGCGAGCAGGTCGCCCTCAATGACGTCGTCGTTCAGGTCGTCCAGGCTGGCCCGGTAGGCGTCGAGGGTGCCGAGCCCGGACACCGTGTCGAACTGGGCGCACAGGTGGGCGAAGTCGGCCATGCGCAGGTCGGTCGGGGTGACCGCGTTGGCGGCCCGGACCTTGACCGCCAGGTCGAGGAGCGAGCCGAGGACGACGGGCAGCGCCTCGGCGTAGTCGGCCCACAACTCCGCCTCGGTGCGCCGCACCCGGGGCCGCTCCAAGCGCAAGGGCAGCAGCCGTTCAGCGAGGTCGGGCCGGATGACGCCGACGTCGATGCCGGTCAACAGAAGCGGCCGGCGGTAGCGGGAGCGGTAGACGTCCCCGTCACTGAACAACGCGCGCTTGATGCTCTCGGCCCCGGTGACGATGCAGCACATCAGGTCGGAGAGGTCCGGGGGCAGGTGGGAGAGGTTGTCGAGGGCGGTGACCCATCCGGCGGCCACGGCCGTGATCAGGTTCTCCTCATCCTTCGGGGCGCGGCGCAGGTCGCCGGTCATCCCTTCGAGGATGCGGACCAGCATCCGCCCGCCGGTCGACTTCCCCGCGCCCTGGGGGCCGGTGAGGAACGGGGCGGGGACGGGCACGGAGGGTTCCAGGCAGCCGAGGAGCCAGGCGATGGCCAGGCACTCGGTGGCGGGGCCGGCGAAGTTGCACAGGCCCAACAGGAGGTCGATGCCCTTGCCGTCGGTGTCCGTGGCCGGGAGGGGGAGTTCGCCGGTGAGCTGGGTGCGGCGCCAGCACACCTCACGCGGGTCGGGAACGAGGATCTCCCAGCCGGTGGGGTGGATACGGACGGACTGTCCGTCGTCGCGGCCCAGGTCCAGCCAGGTGGCCCCGTCGAATCCGGGGGCCACGCGGATGTGGGTGGGCTGGACGTCTTCGGCGAGTGCGAGTGCTTCGATCAGGTCCAGCGCCTCTTTCATGGCGGTGCCGTTGAACACGCCGTGCCCGTCGCGGAACAGGTCGACCATGAGTTCCTGGCGGTGGCTTCCGGTCGTGCCCTGGGAGCGGATCGGCCGGGCGACGGGGTGGCCGTTGCGCTGCGCGTACACGGTCCCTTCGGTGGTGCGGAAGTACCGGAAGTGCGCTTGCGCGTACTCGGTGATGACCTTCCGCGCGGGGTCCTTCTCGTCCTCGGCCATGGCTACATCCCCAGTGCGGTGCGGGCGTTGGTCCACGCGTCCGCGCAGTGCCGGGCGGTTTCGCCCTTGGCCTGTGCGGCGGTGAACAGGCGGGCCGTGTGGGCCTCGGTGAGGCAGCCGCACCGGCCGTGGGTGGACAGCACCGCCAGGAAGGTGCGGTACACCGTCGCGTGCACCTGGCTGCGGGCCTCGGTGATGCGCTGCTCCGCCATGGCGATACCGCGTTCCAGGTAGGCGGGTGTGCGGTGCGGGCACTGCCCGCCCCCGGCCGGCGCGGCCACCGCCACGGCGGTCGGCCGTCGGGCCGGGGACGGCTTGACGATGAGCGCGCGCACGGCGTCGGGCAGGGGTGCCATGGTGCCGGTGCCGAAGCCGAGCCAGCGGGCGTACTGCATGGTCGACTTGATGTCGACGCCGGGGCGCACGGCGTTGGCCGACTGCATCCGTCCCTGGTAGAGCCAGTGTTCGCCCCTGGTGGTGGGGACGGTCGTCGTGACGGGCAGGTTCCTGCGGGCCCAGGTGATGGCGTCGGCGTTGTCCAGGTCCACGACCGTCAGCCCGGCCCCGCCGGGGTGGTAGGCGACCGCGGTCGCTCGCATCCATGCACGGCGCCAGACAGCGGAGTTGATGATGTCCGGGTCGGTGGTGGCGGCGGCCCATGCGTGGCAGGGGCCGGGGCAGGCGCAGGGTCCCGCGTTCTTCATGTTCGGCCGGCCGCCGCAAGAGTTGTCCGCGCAGCGACGGCAGTTGCCGAACGGGACTTTGCCTGCCCGTAGGGGCAGCACCGGCAGGCCGGTGCGAGCCAGGTCGAGGGCGGTACTCAGCTGGTCGTTCATGCGGCGGTGCTCCTTTCGAGGGCGAGGTACTGGGTGGCAATCCAGTGGGTGTAGGCGGGGGGTACGGCCTTGCGGGCTTCGAGGCTGGTCATCCAGGTGCAGCCCATGGCGTCGGCGTAGGCGCGTTCGCCCTTGTGGTCGAAAGCCAGCAGGCCCTTGCGGTGCCAGCAGGGCGGGACCAGGTCGCCGCCCCCGCCCCACGACGTCTCGAACCCCCGGTGGCGGCGCAGGTTCAGGCCGAACTGGGTCCCGCACAGCAGGTAGTCGGGGCGCAGCAGGCCTGCGGCGGCGGTCTCGGGGACGTTCTCCATGACCCACGGGCGTCCGGTCGCCTGCATGACCTGGCGGCCGGGGCCGATCAGGTCGGGGTGGTCGCCGGGGTTGCCGCGCCACCTGGTGACGGTGGCGTAGCGCTCGCAGGGCCACGAGCCGTGGACCAGGTCGAAGGTGTGCCCGTGGCGCGCGGCGTAGTCCAGGCCGTCGGCCTGGTGGAAGGTGAAGGGGTAGTTGGGCTGTGGGGCGATGTCGACGCCGGTGACGTCGAACCCGGCCAGGTAGTAGCCCATGGACAGGCCGCCGGCGCCGCAGCACAGGTCCAGGACCCGCAGTCCGTTGGGCTTGCGCAGAGGCAGCAAGCGGGCGTTCATGCGGCCACCGCCATCGGGCGGAGTGCGGCCAGGGCGTGGGTGCCGATCCAGGCGGTGTAGGCCGGGGGGACGCATTCGCGGATGCCGTCGCGGTTCATCCACGGCACGCCGAGCACGTCGCGGGCCTGCTGGACTCCGGAGAAGTTGCCTACGTACTGCCCGTACCAGCCGGGCGGGACGGGGCGGCCCATCTTGGCCTGGGGCACGGTGTGTTCGGGGTGCGGGAGCTGCGGGAGGGCGAAGCCGCCGCCGGTCTCGAAGTACCGGTGCCGGTACGTCGCGAGGCCGAACATCGCCCCGCACAGCATCACGGGGTTGCGGAGCTTGCCCGCAGCGCCCCGGACGTTCTCCATCACCCACGGCCGTCCGGTGGCGTTCAGGGCGTCGCGGGTCGGGCCGATCAGGTCCGGGTGCGCGTTACCCCGAAGGCGCTGGCAGTCGGAATCGTGCTGGCAGGGCGGGGAAGTGTGGATGAAGCCGAAGCCGGCGCCGAACGTGAGGATGAACGCGATGGCCTCGCCCTGGTGGAAACCGAGCGGGTAGCGGGGCTGGGCGTCCTTGTCGACGCCGGTCACCTCGAACCCGGCCCGGTGGTAGCCCATGCCTGCGCCACCCTGGCAGGAGAACGCGTCCAGACAGGTTGGCCGGGGGCCGTCTCGCCGGATGTCGGTCGGTTGCGTCATGCTGGATGTCTCCAGTTCTCTCTCAGGTGACTGGTTGGCAAGGGCGGCCCCGGACTTTGGCGAGACGGGGGCCGCCCTTGGCGTAGCTAGCGGTGGTTGGGCTTGCGGCGGGCGTCTTCGCGGGCCTGGGCGGTCTCGCGGATGCGGTCGATCTCGTTGTTGATGCGCTTGGTGGACTTGCCGCGCCCCTGGCGTTTGGTGGCCTGGGCGGAGAGCCGGATGACGCGGAGGGTTTCGCGGAGGTTGTGCGGGTCCTTGTCGGTCAGTGCCATGGGGTGGTTTCTCCTTCGGATCGCTGAGGGTTGGGGCGGGTGCCGGTGTGGTGGATGTCGCGTCCGGTGTTGAGGAGTCGGCGGCCGGTGCGGAGCCGGTAGCGGTGGCCCCGGCAGCGGCGGCAGGGCTTGAGGGAGCGGCCCCGGCTGGGGCGCAGGCCACTGCCCTGGCACTTGCGGCAGCGGGCGAACGGGGAGATCGCGCACAACGCTGCGTAACCGGCGAGGGTCAGCAGGAGGGCGAGGCTAGCGAGCGCCACGGGGGCTCACTTCCCTTCACAGGCAGGATTTTGGGGGTTTGCGCAGGTGGGCCGCTAGACGCTAGTTCGCTGATCAGTGGCCCTAGGGGGTGCTAGCGGGGCTGCTAGGCCTAGCGGTGGCGGGTGCTAGGTCTAGCAGCGCTGCTCGGGCTAGGCGGCGGCCCGGTCGGCGTTACGGCGCGTGATGGCGGCGGTGATGTCGGCGCGCTTGATGCCGCGCCGGTTGGCGCCTTCACCGTCGTCGGTGGTGCCCCAGACCTGTGCGGGTTTGATGCCCCAGGGCTTGAGTGCGGCGGTGACGTTCTCGCCCTGCCATCCGGCGTAGGTGTCGGGGTGGGCGGCGCTGAGGCGGGTGGCGATGCGCTCGCACCACACGGCCTTCTCGTCGCTGGCGATGACGTTGAGGACGTCGGCCAGGACGTCGGAGCCGGTGCCGGTGGCGTCGGGGCCCTTGCCGATGGCGTGGCCGGTGACGTTGCCGTACTCCTCGCGCATCGTGCGGGCGCGGGCGACGACGCGTTCGGCGCCGACCGCGTCCACGAACGCGGATGCCACGATCCGGGCGTCGTCGCCTTCACCGGCCATCCAGCAGATGCCCCGGTCGGAGCGGGAGAACATCGTGGCGCGGATGCCCGCCTTGTAGGCGCCGGTGCCGAGCACCATGTCGTTGGCGGTGTGGCCCATGACCTTCAGGCAGAACCGCAGCATGGCGTTGGCGCTGATGCCGGGCGGCAGGGACTTCGCGTCGGGGCGCTGGGTGCCGAAGATGCCGACGATGCCGAGGGCTGGGCCGCGCTTGGTGATGTCGGTGCAGATTTCCTCGATCTCCGCGCCGTACTTGTCGTGCTCGAACGGCACCTGGCACTCATCGAGGGCCACCACGATCGGGTGCAGCCCCAGGCTCTTGTCGTTGGCCAGTTCGGGGGTGACCTTGGACTCCGGGCACCGGGTGCGGGGCAGGGACTTGATGACCTTCGCCCGGCGGCGCAGCTCGGTGCGCAGCTCCCGCAACGACTGGACGACGTATTCGATGTCGTCTTCGTCCTCGCCGGCGCGGTAGCGGTGGCAGACCGGTTCCAGGGCGCCGAAGTCGCCGGTGCCCTTGAAGTCGAACGCGTAGATCTCGGCCCGGGGATCGAGAGAGGCGACCAGGAGCAGCAGCCGCATGAGGAAGGTCTTGCCCATGCGGGGCACCGACGCGATGACGATCGAGACGAACATCAAGGTGACCTCGACCCAGCGCATGCGCTGGTCGTTGCCGAAGATGACGGGCTTGAACAGGTCGACCCGGCCGTCCTTCAGCAGCGGCCACGCGGGCTTGGTCGTCTCGTTCATGGGCCGGTCGCCGACCCACAACACCAACCGACCCTCGTGCTGCTCGGGGTCGGGGGCGGGCCACACGCAGCCGACCTTGCGCCGCAGTCCGGAGGCGAGCGGCTTGCGCGCGTCCATGATGTCTTCGGGCGTGACGCCGTAGGGGAGATCGAGGTCGGCGCGGTAGCCGGGCCCGTCGCGCACGATCTCCGAGGTGAAGCGCAGGCCGTTCATGTCGCCGCCCTTCTTGATGGCGGCGGTGATTTTGGCGTTGCCGATCGAGTCGAGGCCGCGCAGCACGATGGAGCCGGTGAGCTTCTGGATCTCGGTCTTCAACACCGCAGGTCCTACGACGGGTGCGTCGGGTTGCTGTCCGCCCATGCCGAGCAGGAGCACCCCACCGGCCGCGAACGCGTACAGGAACTCCGGGGCCAGAACGTAGAGGTAGAGGGCGAAGCCGAGGCCGAACACGGCCGCGACCAGCGTGACCAGACCGCGCAGCTTGACGCGTCCGGCCCGCAGCCGGGCCAGGCGCATGTACTCCTCGATGTCCTCGTTGCGGACCGCGAACGCCCGCAACGGGGCGGCTTCGCGGTCCCACACCCACCGGTTGGTGGAGGCGACGAACCGGCAGGCTCCCAACGGGGCCCTCAGCGAGAGTCGGCCGGCGTAGACGGGCAGGCGGACCCCGTGGAACAGGGCCGCGTAGCCGACGTTGGCGCCGGCGTGGCGGGCGGTGGCCAGGAAGTCCCGGCGGTTGGTCAGCCACCCGGCGAGGACCGGGCGGCGCTTTTCGATGCGGACGTTGGGGTCCGGCAGCTTCGGGTTGTCGACCGCCGTCGGCACCGCCGGGGCGTCAGGGTCGGTGTCGAGGTCGGGGACGGCCTTCAGGTGCGGGCCGGGGGTCGCGTCAGACATGGCAGGGTGCTCCCGCTGCTCGAAGAAGGGGGTGGGGTGAGAAGCCGCGGTTAGCGGCGGCGCCGGGCGCGGCGCACGCTCGTCGCGGCCCGCTGGCCTTCGGTGCCGCCGATGGAGCGGACGACGGTGACGACGCCCCAGGCCAGGGCGACGCACAGGAACGCGAGGAGGGCCAGGTTGGCGGCGATGGCGGTGAGCACGCCGACCAGCAGCGGGCCGAAGTAGACCCCGGCCGCCACCGCCCCGGCGCCGACACCGGACCCGAGCGCGATGCGCTGCACGGTGCGGTCCGGCGGAGCCTGGTGAATGTGCTGGTGGACGATCTGGGGTGCGCCCGCCGGCGGGATGGTCGGGGCGCGGTCGGCGTAGGCGTAGGTGCCGTCCGGGAGTTGCACGACCCGGGCGACCTCGGGTAGCGAGTCCATGGGATGTCCCTTCCGGAAGGTCAGCGCCGGTTGGCGTTGCGGACGTGCGTACCGGCCTTGTTGAACGCGGTGGTGTAGTCCGCACTGGTCGCGGTGAAGCCGCAGGAGCAGGAGGCGACGAACGTGCCCCGCATGTCGCGGACAACCCGGGAGGTGTGCCGGAACCCGAACTTCTGGGTCTTGCTCTTGCCAAACACGTGATGCCTCCACGGCGGTGGGTGTGGCTGGGCGAGTGGTTCAAGCGGCGGGCTGGTCGGCGGGGTAGGCGCAGAGCACGCACATGCCGAGTGAGCGCGGGATGCAGTAGCTGTAGACCACCCGGCAGCGCGGGCAGGTGCGGCGGGCGAGCATCGCCAGCGCGAGCGCACCCCACTTCCGCGACGTCATCGGGCGGACCGGCAGGGCCAGTTCGACCCGGTACAGGAACGCCACACTCACGCCCGTTTCGTGGTGGCGGGAGCGGCGCATGACCTGTCCGGCGACCGGCTGGCCCCCGGGGCGCAGCCCCTGGGCGCGTAACTGTCGGCGGGTGGCGTAGCCGTCGGGGGCGAACTTCCACGGGAAGGTGGGTATGCCGTAGCGGGCGCCGGACGGGTCGAAGCACTTCGCGTACGCGGTGCCCATCACGCGGCCCGCTCAGCGATCAGAGCGTCCCGCAGCCCCCGGGCCTTCTCCGCCGACGTGTGGACCGTCTTACGGAGCCGGTCGGCCGTCAGATGGGTGTCGGGCCAGTCGGCCGACGCCGAACGGGCCTGTTCGAGGAGTTCGGCCGGGGTGCGTTTCGGTCGGGCCGACCGCGCGACGTCGGGGACCCGACCGGTCGCCCGGCGGGGCCGGGACGAGTCGGCCGCCAGCGTTGAGTTGGACCGGACCGGCGCGGGCTGGATCGCGGGGAGCGGCTTGAGCGGCACGGTCGGCTTCAGGAACCCGACCTGCACGGCACGCGGGATCGGTGCCGCGTTCACGACGACCGGGGCGGGGGTGGGTTCGCCCTGGTCAGCCATCGACCGATTACTCACGATCTCGGCGCTTTCATCCGCATTTGTGGTCGGGGTCGGCTGGTGGTGGAGGACCTTGGCGACGAGGTCGGATCCGAAGTAGATCGAGCCGACGGGAAGCGACGTCGCCAGCAGGACCAGCGCGTAGTTCGCGGCGTTCCAGTCGGCCAGCCGTCCCCAGTCGACCGACCCTTGGTGCAGCGCCGGAATCAGTCCGTGGACGTAGTTCAGGACCAGGGAGGCGGCGGTGTAGGTGCCGAGCACCCGCAGGGCGAACTGTCGGGCGTCTCCGGTCAGTACGAGCGTGGCGACCAGCGCCAGGGCCATCAGACCGTCGACGACGAACGGGTAGAGCGTGGCGGCGGTGTGGTCCGCGCCGATCGCACGGGCCACGTCCCTGAGCGCGTTCCACGAGACCCGGAACGCGACCCCGACCACCGCCACCAGCGCGAGCACCAGCAGCGTCTTCGGGTTCGCCCTCATGCCGCACCCCCAACGTGCAGGAGGAGCGCGACGACCAGGAGGGCGCCGCCGGCCATCGTGAGGTCGACCGCGCGGCGCAGGGCGGTGAACTTGGCGACCGCGATCCGGGACAGGCCCGCGATGTCAGCCGCCCGGTCCGTCGCCACGGCCGCCGTGATCTCCTCGGCCGTCAGGGTCGCCCACAGCGGGAAGCCGTGACGGCCCCGCAGGTTCGGGCGGGCCGAGCGCAGCAACAGCCCCGCCGCACCGACCAGCGTCGCCATGCCGAGCCCGCCCACGGCGCAGACACTCACGCCGGGCGCGATGTCCTTGGCGACCGAGCCCGCGCCGGCCAGAAGTGCGCCGATGAACGCCAGCAGCAGACTGACCTTGCTGTCGGTCCGCGAGATTTCCGCCTTCACCTCGGCGTGGGCGGTGTTGAGCGGGTCGTTGGCGGTCACGCGCCCACCCCCGACGTGCCCAGTGCGGCCGACTGGTTGGTGAGTGCCCGGCGGGCCCTGAGGACGTTGCGGCGGGCCCGGCGGATGCGGCGGGTATCCAGCTCGTTCGGGCTGCGGTCGAGCGTGATGATCTCTGCGTCCAGCAACTCGACTTCCGCCAGGATCAGCGGCATCTCGATGTCGATGGCGTCGAGTTCGGCCGGTGTCGGCTCGATGTCCGGCAGGGTGCCGGTAACACCCGTCTGAAGTGCAGCGATGTGCTTCATGAGTCGTGGTCTCCCTAGCAGGTGAAACGGCTCGAAAGCGGCCCCGGGTCTAGCCACCCGGGGCCGCGCGCCGTTGAAGTCGGTCAATCCGGCTCCCCTCAGCTCCGCCCGTACGACCACGCGGGCCGGACGGGCAGAGGAGGCAACCGGCCCGCAGAAAGCTGCGGAGGGTTGGGGTAGCGCTATACGTCACGCGAGAGGCCCGCGTGGCCGCCTACTTGGCCGAGGAGAGGCGGCGTGATCCCCATTCAGTTGTCAAGGAACGACCAGCGCAGGGCCCGCAGCGCGCGGCCGAAGCCGCGTTCAGACGAGCAATCCCGAACCACCACGCGTTGCGCGCGGTACACCAGCTAGGCCCTTTCGGGTCCTATCTGGTGCGCACCAATAGACTGACATCTGGTGCGCACCAGCTGCAACCCCCTGACGGGGACTGCGTGTCGGTGTGCTCTTCTAGAGAACGGCCAGAGTTGGGCGTCTCGGTAGCCAACTGGGGTTAACCTCAAGGGTGTTAACCCACTCTCACCTGGGGCTTTGCGGGAGGCGGCATGGCTAAGGGGTTACGGTCTGCACGGACCGCGCGAGGCTGGTCTCAGGACCGATTGGTCTACGAGATGCAGCGGTTCGCGGAACGAGGGCTGATCGACATCGCTTCGGCCGCGAGCCTCAAGACCTATATCTCCGAGTGGGAGAACGGCCGCCGCGCCATCACAGACCGGTATGCGTCGATCCTCCGGTCCCTCCTCGGTGCCACTGACGCCGAACTGCGGAGCGAAGCTGCGGTCCGAGGGCCGCAAGTCGATGGATACGCGGACCTGTTGAGCCGGATCGACGCAGCCAGCAGCCTGAGTGAATCCGTGGTTCCGTCGTTCCTGGCGCAGACAGAACTACTCCGCACCATGGATCGACAGTTGGGCGCATCTGGCTTGGTCGACCAGATGAACGGCCACTTGGCTGCGATGGAGGATGCGCTGACCTTTGCCGTACTGCCGGGGGCGCGACGCCCCATCGCGGCAGCCCTCGCGGGTGCATCGACCCTCGCCGCGTGGCAGGCGCTGGACGCCGGTGCAGTGGACAGGGCTTGGCGTCGGTACGAGCTTGCCAAGAAGGCTGCGCAGGATGCCGACTCCCCGATGTACCTGGCTCATGCCATGGGGGAGCAGGCGTACGTACTCGCCGACGCCGGCCGACCGCAGCTCGCTGTTGAACTCGTGCGGGACGCTCAGCGCACCCATGCCGAGCGGCAGTCGCCGAGACTCCGGGCGTGGCTTGCGGCTGCGGAGGCAGAGCTGTGCGCGGCGGCAGGGCCCGACATGGAGGCGGCGGCGCGAGCGGCGCTTGAGCGGGCGAACGCACTTCTTCCAGATGACGGGGAAACGCGTGATGCCGACATGCTGAGCATCTTCCTCAACGCTGGGCACCTCGCCCGATGGCGGGGGAACGTGCTCGCCAAGCTCGGGGACGCCTCAGCGATGGACGAGCTGTACGCCTCTCTGGGCAGCGCGGACGCGTCCTTCGTGCGCGCATCCTCTGGCCTTCACTGCGACCTCACCCAGGCGCATCTGGCTCGGGGAGAGCTAGAGGAAGCGCGGTCCCATCTCCAACAGGCCAGGTTGGTGGCGAACCGCACGGGGTCCGTGCGGTATCGCCGACGGGTGGAGATGCTTACCGGGCGCCTGTAGTGCGCGACGCCAGGATGTGGAGCAGGGCCACGAGCGTGCCCGACCCCATGAGCTTGCCTTCGGACATCAAGCGCGGGATGTCGTCCAGAGGAATCCAGGCGACCTCGCCCGCCTCTTCTGCATCTGTAGGCTCGCCTACTTTCTCGGCGCCCCGGGCCACAAAAATCTCGTGAGGGGAGTCGACCATGCCGATCATCGGCTGGTAGCTGGTGACGTGCTCGACCGGGCCGGGCCGCCACCCCGTCTCTTCCTCGGTCTCGCGGGCGGCCGTCGCGGCGGCCTCCTCGCCAGGGTCCACGATTCCCCCGGGCAGCTCCCAGCCCCACTGCTGCGGAACGAACCGGTACCGCCACAGCATCAGTACGCGGTCCTGCTCGTCGATCACGGCCGTCACGGCTACCCGGAACAGTCGGACCACGTGGTGCTCGAAGCGCTCCACGCCGGGTGGCTCCACGTCGACCAGATCCAGGTTGACCCAGCGGTTGTCGTAGACCGTGCGTGACCCGTGAATGACCCAGGGTTCCCCCTCCGCTGGCGTCGGAGTATCGCCACCGGCCAGCACACGGTACGAGCTGCGGTCGTACGCCTTGATCAAGCGCTCGTTAACCAGCCGGGCCAGAACTTGACGCAGTGCGGTACGCCCGATCTCAAGATCGGCGCACATGGACCGCTCCGAGGGCAGCTTGTCCCCGGCCTTGTACCGGCCGTCCTCGATCCAGGATCGGATCGTCTCGTAGACCCTCTGTGTTTTGGGTCCCATCCTTGGCGCACACTCCCCGATCGGCGGCTTGTGCTGGCCAGGGTATCGGCGCGTGCCAGCCTGGGGGATGGGTGATGAAATCATCGAGAGATACCGCTCCAACCTGCTTGGTTGTGGGATGGATGGGAGCGGCCCCCGGGCCGTCTCTGGGCCGTCCGAGGGCCGCCAACAATCACCAGTGACCACCGTCAACCACCACCCGGCGGCGCGAGGGGCCGAGGTCAGCGGGATTCGTCTGAGACACTTGAGGAACCATGCCCAAGCCCGGAGAACTCACTTTCGTCGCCCCCCGCGGAGCCAAGAAGCCGCCGCGGCACCTCGCCGACCTCTCGCCCGCCGAGCGCAAGGAAGCCGTCGCCGCGATCGGCGAGAAGCCGTTCCGCGCCAAGCAGCTGTCCCAGCACTACTTCGCGCGGTACGCCCACGACCCGGCGGAGTGGACCGACATTCCGCTCGCCGCGCGCGGCCGCCTCCAGGAGGAGCTGCTGCCGGACCTGATGTCCGTCGTGCGGCACATCTCCTGCGACGAGGACACCACCCGCAAGACGCTGTGGAAGCTGCACGACGGCACGCTGGTGGAGTCCGTCCTGATGCGCTACCCGGACCGGGTCACGATGTGCATCTCCTCGCAGGCCGGCTGCGGCATGAACTGCCCGTTCTGCGCCACCGGCCAGGCCGGCCTCGACCGCAACCTGTCGACCGCCGAGATCGTGCACCAGATCGTCGACGGCATGCGGGCGCTGCGCGACGGTGAGGTGCCGGGCGGTCCGGCCCGTCTGTCCAACATCGTCTTCATGGGCATGGGCGAGCCGCTCGCCAACTACAAGCGCGTGGTCGGCGCCATCCGCCGCCTCACCGACCCCGAGCCCGACGGCCTGGGCCTGTCGCAGCGCGGCATCACCGTCTCCACCGTGGGCCTGGTCCCCGCCATGCACCGCTTCGCCGACGAGGGCTTCAAGTGCCGCCTCGCGGTGAGCCTGCACGCCCCCGACGACGAGCTGCGCGACACCCTGGTGCCGGTCAACACTCGCTGGAAGGTCCGCGAGGTGCTCGACGCGGCGTGGGAGTACGCCGAGAAGTCCGGGCGCCGCATCTCGATCGAGTACGCCCTGATCCGTGACATCAATGACCAGGCGTGGCGCGGCGATCTGCTGGGCCGGCTGCTCAAGGGCAAGCGGGTGCACGTCAACCTGATCCCGCTGAACCCGACGCCGGGCTCCAAGTGGACGGCCTCGCGGCCCGAGGACGAGAAGGCGTTCGTCGAGGCCATCGCGGCCCACGGCGTGCCGGTGACCGTCCGCGACACCCGGGGCCAGGAGATCGACGGCGCCTGCGGCCAGCTCGCCGCCTCCGAGCGCTAGTCCAAGGGGCAGAACGGCCGGGGGCCCTGTCAGGACCCCCGTGTAACCTGGCTGGAAACATCTGCATATTCCGACAGGGGAGCGCCACAGCGCTGAGAGTGCGGTACCCGCAAGGGACACGGACCGCAGACCCTCTGAACCTTGCCCCGGTCATTCGGGGTAGGAAGTTCGGCGATTACTCAAGCTGTTGCGCCCTGCCCGCACGACGCCTCGTCGTGCGGGCAGGGCCGCGTCTCTTCCTGGTCATCTCCAGGAGGAATGAAGAAATGCGCAGTACCAAGAGGCTCGCGGCCGGCGCGATCGCCGCCGCCCTCGGGGTCACCACGCTGGCGGCCTGCGGCGGTTCGGACGGCAAGAAGTCCGGCTCGGGTGACGGATCCGCCGACAAGACCGTGACGCTCGTCAGCCATGACTCGTTCGCCGCCTCGGATCCGGTGCTCAAGGCGTTCACCGCCCAGACCGGCTACACCGTCAAGGTGCTCAAGTCCGGGGACGCCGGCGCAGCCCTCAACCAGGAGATCCTCACCAAGGGCTCCCCGCGCGGCGACGTGTTCTTCGGCGTCGACAACACCCTGCTCTCGCGCGCCCTCGACAACGGCATCTTCACGCCGTACGAGGCCAAGGGCCTGGACCGGGTGCCCGCCGAGGTCCAGCTCGACCAGGCCAAGCACCGAGTCACGCCCATCGACACCGGCGACATCTGCGTCAACTACGACAAGAAGTACTTCGCGGACAAGAAGCTCAGCCCCCCGCAGTCCTTCGCCGACCTGATCAAGCCCGAGTACAAGGATCTGCTCGTCACGGAGAACGTGGCGACGTCCTCGCCCGGCCTCGGCTTCCTGCTCGGCTCGGTCGCCACGTACGGAGACGGCGGCTGGCAGGACTACTGGAAGAAGCTGAAGTCCAACGGCGTCAAGGTCGTGGACGGCTGGGAGCAGGCCTACAACACGGACTTCTCCGGCTCGGCCGGCGGCAAGAAGGCCAAGGGCGACCGGCCGCTGGTCGTCTCCTACGCCTCCAGCCCGCCCGCCGAGGTGATCTACGCCGACCCGAAGCCCACCGAGGCCCCCACCGGCGTCGCCACCGGCACCTGCTTCCGCCAGACCGAGTTCGCGGGCCTGCTCAAGGGCGCCAAGAACGAGGCCGGCGGCAAGGCGCTCCTGGACTTCCTGATCTCCAAGAAGTTCCAGGACGACATGCCGCTGAACATGTTCGTGGACCCGGTCGCCAAGGACGCGGTACTCCCGCCGGAGTTCACCACCTTCGGCGCGAAGATCACCCACTCGACCACCGTCGCCCCCGACACGATCGCCAAGAACCGTGACCAGTGGGTCAAGACGTGGTCCTCGCTCGTCCTGAAGTAGAGCGCCCCGCGGGCAAGCCGCGGCGCGGCGCGGGGCGACGCGGTGCGCTGCGGGGCAACGCGGTGCGGTTCGGTCTCCTGGCCGGGCCGCTCGCCTTCTTCGCGGTGTTCTTCGCCTGGCCCGTGGCCGCCATCGTCGGCCGCGGGCTCAAGGCCGACGGGGCCTGGCAGTTCGGCCGGGTCGGCGAGGTACTCGGCGACCCGGACATCGCCCACGTCCTGTGGTTCACCACCTGGCAGGCGCTCGCCTCCACCGCGCTCACCCTGTTGATCGCGCTGCCCGGCGCCTATGTCTTCGCACGCCTGGACTTCCCCGGCAAACAGCTCCTGAGGGCCGTCGTCACCGTGCCGTTCGTCCTGCCCACCGTCGTCGTGGGCACCGCGTTCCTGGCGCTGCTCGGCCGCGGCGGGCTGCTCGACCAGCTGTGGGGGGTGCGCCTGGACACCACGGTGTGGGCGATCCTGCTCGCGCACGTCTTCTTCAACTACGCGGTCGTCGTACGCACCGTCGGCGGCCTGTGGTCGCAGCTCGACCCCCGCCAGGAGGAGGCCGCCCGCGTGCTCGGCGCCTCCCGCCTCGCGGCCTGGCGCAGGGTCACGCTGCCCGCGCTCGGCCCCGCCGTCGCCGCCGCCGCGCTGATGGTCTTCCTCTTCACCTTCACCTCCTTCGGCGTCGTCCAGATCCTCGGCGGCCCCACCTTCTCCACCCTCGAAGTGGAGATCTACCGCCAAACCGCCGAACTCCTCGACCTGCCGACCGCGGCCGTCCTGACGATCGCCCAGTTCGCGGCGGTCGGCGCGATCCTCGCCGTGCACGCCTGGGCGGTACGCCGCCGCGAGAGCGCCCTCAGCCTCGTGGAGCCGGCGCACACGTCCCACCGCCCGCGCGGCGCCGCGCAGCGCACGCTGCTCGCCTCGGTCCTCGCCGTCGTCGCCCTGCTGATCCTGCTCCCCGTGGGCGTCCTCGTCGAACGCTCCCTGGACACCCCCGACGGCTACGGCCTCGGCTACTACCGGGCGCTCCAGGACGCCGGCGACAACGGCAGCTTCCTCGTGCCGCCCATCGAGGCGATCGGCAACTCGCTCCAGTACGCCCTGGCCGCCACCGCGATCGCGCTGGTCGTCGGCGGCCTCGCGGCGGCCGCCCTCACCCGGCGCGGCAGCGGCCGGCTGATGCGCGGCTTCGACGCCCTGCTCATGCTGCCGCTCGGCGTCTCGGCCGTGACCGTCGGCTTCGGCTTCCTGATCACCCTCGACGAGCCGCCCCTCGATCTGAGAACCTCCTGGATCCTGGTGCCGCTCGCCCAGGCGTTGGTGGGCACCCCCTTCGTCGTACGGATCATGCTGCCGGTGCTGCGCGCGGTGGACGGACGGCTGCGCGAGGCGGCGGCCGTGCTCGGAGCGTCCCCGCTGCGGGCCTGGCGCGAAGTGGACCTGCCGCTGGTGCGCCGCGCGCTCCTGGTCGCGGCGGGCTTCGCCTTCGCGGTCTCCCTCGGGGAGTTCGGGGCGACCGTCTTCATCGCCCGGCCCGACCATCCGACGCTGCCCGTCGCCGTGGCCCGCCTCCTCGGCCGGGCCGGCGACCTCAACTACGGCCAGGCGATGGCCCTCAGCACAATTCTGATGGTGGTGTGCGCGGTGGCGCTGCTCGTCCTGGAACGGATCCGGACCGACCGGAGCGGGGAGTTCTGATGCTGACACTCGACGGGGTGACCGTACGGTTCGGGGAGCGGGCCGCGCTCGACGCGGTCGACCTGGACGTCGCCGAGCACGAGACGGTATGCGTCCTCGGGCCCAGCGGCAGCGGCAAGTCGACGCTGCTCCGGGTCGTCGCCGGGCTCCAACCCCTGGACGGCGGACGGGTGTTGCTCGGCGGCGCCGACCAGGCGGGGGTGGCCGTGCACAGACGCGGGCTCGGCCTGATGTTCCAGGACCACCAGCTCTTCCCCCAGCGCGACGTCGCCGGGAACGTGGCGTTCGGGCTGCGGATGCGGGGCGCCTCGCGGGCCGAACAGGCCGACCGAGTACGGGAGTTGCTCGAACTGGTCGGGCTGCCGGGCGCTGAGCGCCGGGCCGTCGCCGCCCTGTCCGGCGGCGAACAGCAGCGCGTCGCCCTCGCCCGCGCGCTCGCCCCCTCGCCCCGCCTCCTGATGCTGGACGAGCCGCTGGGCCAGCTCGACCGCACCCTGCGGGAACGCCTCGTGGTCGAACTCCGCTCGGTCTTCGCCCAGTTGGGCACCACGGTGCTTGCCGTCACCCACGACCAGGGCGAGGCGTTCGCGCTGGCCGACCGGGTCGTGGTGATGCGGGACGGCCGCATCGCGCAGAGCGGGACCCCGCTGGAGGTCTGGCAGCGCCCGGCGTCCGAGTTCGTGGCCCGCTTCCTCGGCTTCGAGAACGTGGTCCCGGCGACGGTGACGGGCGAGGCGGCCTCCACGCCCTGGGGCAAGGTGCCGGTGCCGCCGGGCTCCGCCCAGGGCGAGGCCCACGTCCTGATCCGCCCGGCGGGCGTCCGGCTCGTGCCGGAGCGGGAGGGGCTGGGGTGCCTGGTGGTCGCCCGCACGTTCCGGGGCAGTCATGTGGGGGTTCGGCTGCGGCCGGGGGTGGGGCCGGTGCTCGAGGCGGAGTGTGAGGTTGGGGCTGCGCCGGGGGTGGGGGCGGGGGTGGGGGTCGTGTTCGCGCCGGAGGGTGTGGTGGTCCTGGATCCTCGCCCCACCCCGCCCCTTCCCTAGACCCTCCGGGGGTGGGGTTCTGGGTGCGGGTTGTGGTCGTTTTGGGCAGTTCCCCGCGCCCCTGAGCCCGCTTGCGCCTGCGGGCCGTGGTCGTTTTTTGCGCAGTTCCCCGCGCCCCTAGACCCTCCCGAACCTGCGGATCGTGGTCGCTTCTCGCGCAGTTCCTCGCGCCCCCAAAACCCGTTTTCGTCCTCGCACCGTGCGTGGCTGGTCGCGCAGTTCCCCGCGCCCCTAACTACTCGGTGCTGGCCAGCACCTCAGCCTGTCATGGGGGTCCCCCCTGGCCCTTAAGGCCTTGGGGAGATTGAGGACGAGCGCCGTTCAGGCGCGAACGGGGTGCAGGGGGCGGAGCCCCCGCGGGGGTCTGGGGCGCAGCCCCAGGGGCCGAACCATCCAACCCCCTGCACGGGCGGGTGGGTGGGCGAGGTGCCCGGGGTCTGGGGCGGAGCCCCAGGGGCCGGAACTGTCCAACCCCGCTGCACGGGCGGGTGGGTGGGCGAACCCGTGGGGTCTGGGGCGGAGCCCCAGGGAGCTCGGCCCGTTCAAAGCGCCCGGGGGTCAGGTCGGGGTGCTTGCCGGTGTGGGGGTGCCGGTCGCACCGACCTCCTCCGCGACCCCCTCCGACCCGTACCACGCCACCGCCACCGCCCCGCCCACCGCGAGGACGAACCCCAGGACCGCCATCCAGCCCAGCCCCGCCCGGGACGCGTCGCCCAGCCACAGGACGCCGATCGCGCCGGGCAGTACCGTCTCGCCCACCACCAGCGCCGCCGTCGCGCCGTTGACCGAGCCGATCTGGAGGGCCACCGTGTGCAGGTACATGCCGCCGATGCCGGCGACCCCGATCGCGTACAGCGCCGGGTCGCAGAGCAGCGCGCCGGCGTCGAAGGGGTCGATGCCGTTCAGGATGCGTACGCCCACGCCGAGCGCGCCGAAGCCGAGCCCCGACAGGAGCCCCGCGAGGATCGCGGCCCGGGCGCCCAGGAGGCGTACCGCCACCGTGCCGCCGGCTATGAGGGCGAGCGAGATCGCCAGCAGCCACCAGTGCGGGGCCGGCGCGGTGTGCCCGCTGCCCTCGTGACCCGCGGCCGAGGCGAGCAGGACCAGCGCCGAGCAGACCACCCCGATCGACGTCCATTCGGCGCGGCTCAGCCGGATGCCGAGGAGTTTGACGCTGAGCACCGCCGTGATGACCAGGTTGGCGCTGATCACCGTCTGGGACAGGAAGAGCGGAAGCAGCCGGGCGGCCAGCGCGCCGAGGCCGAACCCGACGAAGTCGAGGACCGTCCCGACGATGAACTCCCACGTCGTCGCCGCCTTGGCGGTGGAGGAGAGGCTGGGCCCGCCGTGCTGGGTCCGGTCGGCGGCGGCCGCGTCGCGACGGGCGGACTTGCGGGACCCCACGGCTTGCAGGACCGAGCCCGTGCCGTAACAGACCGAGGCGGCGATGGCGGTCAGCAGACCGAGCAGCACAGATCACTCCGTTCCTGGCGGGGGCAACCGGTTCGCCCCACTCCGCTTTACCAGACGTTTGCCTGTGCTTGGGAGTTGCCTGGAAGGTGGATCGTTCTGTGTCGGCTCCGGTTGGCCCTGCCGCTAGCCGGTCGGACCGGACAGGCGGGCCAGCGCCTCGGGCGCCTCGGACACCGAGTCGACCAGGGCGATCCGGGCCGCCATCGGACGGTCCTTCGCCAGCGCCTGGAGCAGCGGCCACGTCGGCAGGGTCTCCGTCCAGTGCGCCCGGTCGACGAGCACCATCGGCGTCGGAGTGCCCCGCGACTCGTAGAAGTTCGGCGTCGCGTTGTCGAAGATCTCCTGTACGGTGCCGGCCGCGCCGGGCAGGAAGACGACGCCCGCGTTGGAGCGGGCGAGCAGGCCGTCCTCGCGGGTGGCGTTGGCGAAGTACTTGGCGATGGCGTTGGCGAAGGCGTTCGGCGGCTCGTGCCCGTAGAACCAGGTGGGGATCCCCACCGAGGTCCCGCCGCGCGGCCACTTCGTCCGCACCTCGAAGGCCGCGCGCGCCCAGCGCGACACGGACGGCCTGAACGAGGGCTCCGTGCCGAGGAGTTCGAGGGCCGAGTCCAGCATCGCGTCGTCGAAGGGTGCCGCGTACGCGCCGAGGTTCGCGGCCTCCATGGCGCCGGGGCCGCCGCCCGTGGCCACCGTGAAACCGGCGCGGGCGAGTGTGCGGCCGAGGACGGCCGCGCCCCGGTACTCGTCCGTGCCGCGAGCCATCGCGTGGCCGCCCATCACGCCCACCACCCGCGCACCGACGAGGAGTTCGTCGAGCGCGTCGGAGACCGCGTCGTCGTGGATGGAGCGCAGCATCGAGGAGAAGATGTCGCCGTCCGTGCTGGTCCGCTGGAACCAGGCGTACGACAGGGCGTCCGGGGTGCGTTCATAGCCCGCCGCGAGGCCTTCGAACAGTTCGGCGGGGGAGTAGAGGGCGCCCCGGTAGGGGTCGAAGGGCAGGTGCGGCACCGGGGGGAAGACCAGGGCGCCGTCGGCCCGGACCTTGGCGACCGCGTCCGGCTCCATCGCACAGCCGAGGAAGACGGCACCGGCGGTGTCGGTGGTGAGGAGGGCGGCCGTGCGGGTGGTGAGGTCGAGGGATTGCACGCGGTAGCCGGCGAGGCCGGCGTGTTCGGGCTGTGCGGTGCGCTCGACGGCCGTGTCGAACTCGGCGAGGGTTTCGATCTCGGTGTCGCTGGCTGCGGGTGTCTTGTCTGTGTCCGGCACGGGGCCATGCTAGGTGGGGGGTGCGGGAGGTTTCGGCGCGGGGTGCCCACGCCCCGGGGCCCTATTGCGCAGTTCCCCGCGCCCCTAACTACTCGGTGCGGGGGCATCTTCAGCCTGTCCGGCGATTGAGGACGAGCGCCGTTCAGGCGCGATCGGGGTTTGGGGCGGAGCCCCAAGGTCTTTTGGCTGCTCGGTGCGGGGGCACCTTCAGCCTGTCCGGCGATTGAGGACGAGCGCCGTTCAGGGGCGAACGGGGTTTGGGGCGGAGCCCCAAGGGGTGCCCCTCGCTTGGAACGCGCACCCCCGCGGAGCGTCACCGCAGGGGAATCGCCGCCACCTCCGCGATCGTCACCGTCAGGGGGACGAACACCGCCAGGAGGGCCAGGGCGCGCAGCAGCGTGGCGGTGCGCAGGACCGTCGGGGGAGTGCCCAGGGACAGGAGCGCCGCCGTGGTGTGGGCGCGGGCGTGGCGCGATTCCAGGGTGGCGGTCAGCAGCGTGGCCACCGTGCAGCTCATCACCAGCGCCGCACCGAGCCCGGTGAGCGGACCGAACGGGTGCGGGCCCGCGCGGTCGCCGTACAGGGTGGCCGCCGCGATCGCCCCGGAGGCCACCGCGCTCACCACACCCAGGGGCCGCCCGATGCGGCGGGCCTCCGCCATCAGGACCCGGCCCGCGAGCAGGCGTGCCGCGCCGGGCCGGGCCAGTTGCAGGAGCCGTCCGCTGAAGTGCGCGAGCGCGGGGCCGGCGAGCGCCAGGCCGAGCGCGGTCAGGGCCCACCCGCCGAGCACCCCGGCGGGCGCGCCCTCGGGGTGGCCCGGCATCGGGAACGCGGAGCCCCGGGCGCCACGGTTGGCGTACGTCTCGACCGCGAGGCCCGCCGTGACGAGGGCGAAGCCCCAGGGCAGGCCGGACGGCGCGGGCGCCGGCTCCTCGGGGTGCACCGGGTCGCTGGCCGGGGCCGGGCGACGGGCACCCGGGCGCAGGGCGAGCCCGGCGGCGACCGAGGCGGTCACCGGCAGGACGGCGAGCAGGGTCAGGGCGCCCGCCACCGGCATCGGCTGGTCGGCGGCGAGCAGACCGGCGGCGGCCCCGTCGAAGGGGAGCCCGTTGAGGTCGCCGCGCAGATGCAGATAGACCAGGAGCGCCACCGCCGAGCCCAGCGTGCAGGTGACGGCGGTCGACGCGGCGGCGATCGCCGCCAGCCGGGCCGGCCCGAGGCCCACCGCGGAGAGCCCGGGGCGGGGCCGGGTGCTCGGGTCGGTGCGGGCCACCGCGACCGCGAAGTACACCGTGGCGGCCAGCGGAACCGCGCACCACAGCAGCCTCAGCACCGAGCTGCCGGGATGGCCGACCGCGTAACCCAGCGTGCACAGCAGGAGGAAGCCGACCCCGGCGGAGGCGGCGGACACCAGCAGGCGCCGCAGCAGGACCAGGGGGTGAGTACCGCGGGCTAGACGGAGAGCGAGCACGCGGCGATACCCTCCGCATCCGAAGTGCCGGTGTTTTCACGGGAGTTGACGCGGCGCCCGTCGATGAGGACCACCGTGCGGTCGGCCAGCGCCGCCACGTCCGTGTCGTGGGTGGCGAGCAGCGTGGTGATGCGGTGCGAGCGGGCCGCGGTGAGCAGGGTGCGCAGCACCTGGGCCCGATCGACGCGGTGCAGGGTCGCGGTCGGCTCGTCCACGAACAGGACGGCCGGCTCGGTGATCAGGGCGCGGGCGATCGCGACGCGCTGGCGCTGCGCCTGGAGCAGCGCGTGCGGGCGCTTCTTGGCGCAGGTGTCGACGTCGAGGCGCTCCAGCCACTCCAGGGCGGCCTTCTTCGCGGTCCGCTGCGCCACCCCGCGCAGGAGCAGCGGCAGGGCCGCGTTCTCCCACGCGCACAGTTCGGGGACCAGGGTGGGCTCGGGGTCGATCCAGCCGAAGCGGTCGCGCCGCAGCCGTTCGCGGGCCACCGGGCCCAGGGTGTGCACGGGCCCGCTGTTGTACCAGACCTCGCCCTCGTCGGGAACGAGCGTGCCCGAGAGGCAGCGCAGCAGAGTCGTCTTGCCCGAGCCGCGGGGGCCGCCGACGGCGAGGATCTCGCCCTCGCGGACCCCCACGCTGACCCCGGTCAGGGCGGGAGAGCCGCTGTGGGAGTGGTGCAGGGAACGCGCCCACAGCACGTCGTTGTCCGGCGGAGCCACCATGGTGCACACCTCGGTTCAGATCAGATTTCCTGCTCCCCGTACGGGGGAACGAAGGCAGGGCCGATCGGTCACTGGGCACGCTAGGCACTGGGGTGTGGCTGTCCCCACAGCACGCGGCCCGGCCGCCCCCATCTCACTCGGATGGGCGCGGCCGGGCCGGGGCACGGACGGTCAGAGCTTGGTCCAGGCCTCCGTCAGCACCTGGCGCAGGACGCCCTCGATCTCGTCGAAGGTGTTCTGGTCGGAGATCAGCGGCGGGGCGAGCTGGACGACCGGGTCGCCGCGGTCGTCGGCCCGGCAGTACAGGCCGTTGTCGTAGAGCGCCTTCGACAGGAAGCCGTACAGGACGCGCTCGGTCTCCTCGTCGTTGAAGGTCTCCTTGGTGGCCTTGTCCTTCACCAGCTCGATGCCGTAGAAGAAGCCGTTGCCGCGGACGTCGCCGACGATCGGCAGGTCGTGCAGCTTCTTGAGGGTGTCGAAGAAGGCGCCCTCGTTGTCGAGCACGTGCTGGTTGAGACCCTCCTTCTCGAAGATGTCGAGGTTGGCCAGGCCCACCGCGGCGGAGACCGGGTGGCCGCCGAAGGTGTAGCCGTGCAGGAAGGTGTTGTCGCCCTTGTAGAACGGCTCGGCGAGCTTGTCGGAGATGATGCAGGCGCCGATCGGGGAGTAGCCCGACGTCATGCCCTTGGCGCAGGTGATCATGTCCGGGACGTAGTCGAACTTGTCACAGGCGAACATCGTGCCCAGGCGGCCGAAGGCGCAGATGACCTCGTCAGAGACGAGCAGCACGTCGTACTTGTCGCAGATCTCGCGCACGCGCTGGAAGTAGCCGGGCGGCGGCGGGAAGCAGCCGCCCGCGTTCTGCACCGGCTCCAGGAAGACGGCGGCGACCGTCTCGGGGCCCTCGAAGAGGATCTCCTGCTCGATCTGGTCGGCGGCCCAGCGGCCGAAGGCCACCGGGTCGTCGGCGTGGATCGAGGCGCGGTAGATGTTGGTGTTCGGCACCTTGTGCGCGCCGGGGACCAGCGGCTCGAAGGGCGCCTTCAGGGCGGGCAGACCGGTGATGGACAGGGCGCCCTGCGGGGTGCCGTGGTAGGCGACCGCACGCGAGATGACCTTGTACTTCGTGTGGTTGCCGGTGAGCTTGTGGTACTGCTTCGCCAGCTTCCACGCGGTCTCGACGGCCTCGCCGCCGCCGGTGGTGAAGAAGACCTTGTTGAGGTCGCCCGGGGCGTAGTTCGCCAGGCGCTCGGCGAGCTCGACGGCCTTGGGGTGGGCGTAGGACCACACCGGGAAGAAGGCCAGCTCCTGCGCCTGCTTGTACGCGGTCTCGGCGAGCTCGTGACGGCCGTGGCCGGCGTTGACGACGAACAGGCCCGACAGGCCGTCCAGGTACTTCTTTCCCTTGTCGTCGTAGATGTAGGTGCCCTCGCCACGGACGATGGTGGGAACGGGCGCGTTCTCGTACGACGACATGCGGGTGAAGTGCATCCACAGGTGGTCGTAGGCGGTACGGCTGAGGTCCTTGCTCACGGCTATCGGGTTCCCCACATATAGGTCTGCTTCTTCAGCTTGAGATAGACGAAGCTCTCGGTGGAGCGCACGCCGGGGAGCGCGCGGATCCTTTTGTTGATCACTTCGAGCAGGTGGTCGTCGTCCTCGCAGACGACTTCCACCATGAGGTCGAAGGAGCCCGCGGTCATCACCACGTACTCGCATTCGGCCATGGCCGTCAGGGCCTCCGCGACGGGGTCGAGGTCGCCCTCGAC
The DNA here is from genome assembly GCF_003627815.1 of Streptomyces hundungensis. NCBI lineage: Bacteria > Bacillati > Actinomycetota > Actinomycetes > Kitasatosporales > Streptomycetaceae > Streptomyces > Streptomyces hundungensis. The sequence goes on along the minus strand of NZ_CP032698.1, from coordinate 2,507,108 downwards.
CCGGATGCCGACCATCGCCTGGCGCCGGAACCCCACGGTGAGGGGGTCGGTGACAGCGACGATCTGCATCACGCCCTGGTCGAGCAGCTTCTGGACGCGCTGGCGCACGGCCGCCTCCGACAGGCCCACGGCCTTGCCGATCGCGGCGTACGGGCGGCGCCCGTCCTCCTGGAGCTGCTCGATGATCGCCAGGGAGACGGCATCGATCGACGTTCCGTTGCTGCGACGGGCAGCGTCCCCCTGAGGGGCGGTGGTCGGGAGACGGGAGGGCGATCCGCCCCCGGTCCTGGGGTCTGTGCTTCTGCTGGCCACGAAGCCACTGTGCACGCGACTCGTCCGTCCCGCAACCCCAAAGCGATGAAATTCGTTGTTCCGTGACGTCCAGGGAACTGAATCCGAAGTTCGAGGGCGTTGGGTCTGTCGAAAGCGTCACCTGAGCGATTAGGGTGGGTTGTCTCACCCATCGGACTCATCCATCGGACAACGGACCGGGAGGCCAGCGAAGTGACCACCGAACTGCGTCGTTTGCGCAACTACATCGACGGAGAGTTCCGCGATGCTGCCGACGGGCGGACCATCGAGGTGGTCAACCCGGCCACAGGCCAGGCGTACGCGACCTCGCCGCTCTCCGGCCAGGAGGACGTCGACGCCGCCATGGCCGCGGCCGCCGCGGCGTTCCCCGCCTGGCGCGACAGCACCCCGGCCGAGCGCCAGCGCGTGCTGCTCAAGATCGCGGACGCCTTCGAGGAGCGCGCGGAGGAGCTGATCGCCGCCGAGTCGGAGAACACCGGCAAGCCGATCGAGCTCACCCGCACCGAAGAGGTGCCGCCGATGGTGGACCAGATCCGCTTCTTCGCGGGCGCGGCCCGGCTGCTCGAAGGCCGCAGCGCCGGCGAGTACATGGAGGGTCTGACCTCGATCGTGCGCCGCGAGCCGGTCGGCGTCTGCGCCCAGGTCGCGCCGTGGAACTACCCGATGATGATGGCCGTGTGGAAGTTCGCCCCGGCGCTCGCCGCGGGCAACACCGTCGTCCTCAAGCCCTCGGACACCACCCCCGCCTCGACCGTCCTGATCGCCGAGATCATCGGCGCAATCGTCCCCAAGGGCGTCTTCAACGTCGTCTGCGGCGACCGCGACACCGGCCGCGCGATGGTCGAGCACAAGACGCCGGCGATGGCCTCCATCACCGGTTCGGTACGGGCCGGCATGCAGGTCGCCGAGTCCGCCTCCAAGGACGTCAAGCGCGTCCACCTGGAGCTCGGCGGCAAGGCCCCGGTCGTCGTCTTCGAGGACGCCGACCTCGCCAAGGCCGTCGAGGACATCGCGGTCGCCGGCTACTTCAACGCCGGCCAGGACTGCACCGCCGCCACCCGTGTGCTGGTGCACGAGTCGATCCACGACGAGTTCGTGACCGCGCTCGCCAAGGCCGCCGCCGACACCAAGACCGGGCAGCCGGACGACGCGGACGTGCTGTACGGCCCGCTCAACAACGCCAACCAGCTCAAGCAGGTCACCGGCTTCATCGAGCGCCTCCCCGCGCACGCCAAGGTCGAGGCGGGTGGCCACCGGGTCGGCGACCAGGGCTACTTCTACGCCCCGACCGTCGTCTCCGGTCTGAAGCAGGACGACGAGATCATCCAGAACGAGGTGTTCGGGCCGGTCATCACCGTCCAGTCCTTCACCGACGAGGCCCAGGCCCTGGAGTACGCCAACGGCGTCGAGTACGCGCTCGCCTCCTCGGTGTGGACCAAGGACCACGCGCGCGCCATGCGGATGTCCAAGAACCTCGACTTCGGCTGTGTGTGGATCAACACCCACATCCCGCTGGTCGCCGAGATGCCGCACGGTGGCTTCAAGAAGTCCGGCTACGGCAAGGACCTCTCGGCCTACGGCTTCGAGGACTACACCCGCATCAAGCACGTGATGACGTCCATCGAGGGCTGAGCCACGGTCTGAACGACGCGCAGGGGCGGGGGAGTTGATCCCCCGCCCCTTTTCGCTGCCGTCCCCCGACCGGCGTGACGGATACGCTGACCCGCCTGCCCCGACAGGGTGTCAGGCCTGGGGCGCAGGGCTGGACGCAGCGTCCATTGAAGCGGGCGGGCGCGGGCGGGCATCCTGCGGGAATGCCACCGACCGCGCCCCGCGCCAGCACTCCCTTCTCCCGCCGCAGCCTGCTGCGCGCCCTCGGCGGCGGCGCCGCGCTGACGGCTCTGGCCGGCTGCGGGGTCCCCGCGGCGTATGTGGCGCCGGGCGAGCGGGCCGGGCGCGACCGCTCGGCCGACGAGCGGTCCCTCACCTTCGCCAACTGGCCGCTCTACATAGACGTGGACGACGACGCCGGCAAGCGGCCCACCCTGGACGCCTTCACCAAGACCACCGGGATCTCCGTCACGTACACCGAGGAGATCAACGACAACGACGAGTTCTTCGGGAAGATCAGCCCGGCCCTGATGAACCATCAGGAGACCGGCCGGGACCTGATGGTGATCAGCGACTGGATGGCGGCCCGCTTCGTGCGGCTGGGCTGGGTCCAGGAGATGGACCGCGCCAAGCAGCCCAACGTCACCCGCTACCTCGACCCCCAACTGCGCACCCCCGCCTTCGACAACGGGCGCCTGCACAGCGTCCCGTGGCAGTCCGGCATCACCGGCATCGCGTACAACAGGAAGAAGCTCGGACGCGAGCTGCGGCACGTCAGCGATCTGTGGGACCGCTCGCTCGCGGGCAAGGTGACCCTCTTCTCCGGCCTGGACGAGTCCTTCGCCCTCCTCATGCAGGGCAACGGCGTCGACATCACGAAGTGGACCGCCGACGACTTCCACCGGATGTGCGACCAGGTCGAGAAGCAGGTGGCGAACCGGCAGATCCGGCGCTTCACCGGCAACGACTACACCAGCGACCTCAACAAGGGCGACGTGCTGGCCTGTCAGGCCTACAGCGGCGATGTGTTCCAGCTGAAGGCGGACAACCCCGACATCGAGTTCGTGGTGCCCGAGGAGGGCGCGGAGCTCTGGGCGGAGTCGATGATGATCCCCAACCTGGCCCACCACAAGGCGAACGCGGAGGCTCTGATCGACTACTACTACGACCCCGAGGTCGCGGCCGAACTGGCCGCGTCGGTCAACTACGTCTGCCCGGTCCCGGCCGCCCGCGAGGTGCTGGCCTCCTCCAAGGACAAGGACGAGGCCGAACTGGCGGAGGACCCCCTGATCTTCCCCGACGACACGATGCGCAAGCGTCTCGCCATCGCCCGGGACATCACCTCCGAGGAACGCACGGAGTTCGCCAAGCGCTGGAACGCGATCGTGGGGCTGTAGGGGGAGTTGGGGGAGGAGGGCGGTTTTGAACGCGTTCAAGCAGGGCGTACGCTGCGGGTATGAGCGAGCGAAGCGCCCTGTTGAGGCGTATACGCGTGTGGCTGGTCGTGTTCGTCGTCTGTCTCGTGTTGAGCGGGCTCACGGCCTTCCCCCTGGTCCATGAACTGCGCTGGACGCAGTCCCTGTTGCGGCACACCCCGGTGGGGGAGTGGCTGCCGGGGCTGAGCGGGTGGATCGACCGGGTGCGGGCGGGGCTCGACTCCGCCGACACCGAGTATCCGTTCCTGCTGTACGGGACGGACTGGCTCGCCTTCGCGCACCTCGTGATCGCCGTCGCCTTCTACGGGGTGGCGCGCGATCCCGTACGCAACGTGTGGGTCGTCGAGTTCGGGATGATCGCCTGCGCGGGAGTGATCCCGCTCGCGCTGATCTGCGGGCCGGTCCGGGGCATTCCCTTCTGGTGGTCGGTGATCGACATGTCCTTCGGGGTGTTCGGGGTGATCCCGCTGTATGTGGTGCGGCGCAAGATCAAGGCCCTGGAGGCGATGGTGGGGCAGTGGGCTCCCGCGGCGGTGCCGGTTCCGTCGTGAGGAGCCCGGTCACCCCTACCGCCGCCCGGCCAGGACCTTGTGCAGGGCGTCCAGCCGGTTGGTGGTGATCGAGTCCACGCCGTAGCCGACGAGGCGGCGCTGGGTGCGCGCGGTGTCGGCGGTCCAGGCCGAGGCCAGCAGACCGCCCCGGTGGATGTGCGCCACCAGGTCCGAACTCAACAGCGCGAAGCGGTAGTTGAGCCAGCGCGGCTTGATGGCGTCGACCAGCGAGGGCCTGGGCAGCGAGGGCTTCGTCCAGTTCAGGGCGAGCTCGGCGCCCGGGTCCGCGGCACGCAGCCGCAGCGCGTTGACCGGCCCCGCGCAGTAGTACACCCGCTCACCGGCCCCGCACTCGCGGACCGTGCCCACCACCGCGCGCACCGCCTCCTCGGTGGCGCCCGGCAGGTCGAGCAGCACCCGGTGCGCGCCGACCGCCATCAGCGCCTGGCGCAGCGTGGGCACCCCGCCGCCGGTCACCTCGCGCACCTCCGCGTACGGCAGCTCGGACACCGGGCGGTCGAAGTCCCACAGCCGTTTCAGGGTCTCGTCGTGCAACAGGACGGGCACGCCGTCCCGGGTCGTGCGGACATCGATCTCGACCGCGTCCGCGCCCCGCTCCAGGGCCGAGGCGATGGAGGGGAGCGTGTTCTCACGGACGCGGTACGGGTCGCCGCGGTGGGCCACGACTGTCACGGTGCGCATGGGGTCATTGTGCGTAGCCGTGACGGGTGCGGCCAGCCGGCGGCGGGGCGGGGGCCTCGTGCCCAGGCCCCGCTGGTCGCGTGCCCTGGCCCTGCTGGTCGCGGGCGGGTTCTCAGCGGGCGAGCCACTTCGTGGTGTAGTCGTCGATCTCGCCCGCGAGCTTCGTCTTGCCCGCCGGGTCGAGGAAGGACGCCTCGACCGCGTTCTTGGCGAGATCCGCCACGCCCCGCTCGTCGAGGTCCAGCAGACGGGCGGCCACCGCGTACTCGTTGTTGAGGTCGCTGCCGAACATCGGCGGGTCGTCGCTGTTGATGGTCACGAGGACGCCCGCGGCCACCATCTCCTTCACGGGGTGCTCGTCCAGGTTGGCCACCACCCGCGTCGCCAGGTTGGACGTCGGGCAGACCTCCAGGGCGATCCGGTGCTCGGCGAGGTGCGCCAGGAGCGCCGGGTCCTGTGTGGCGCTGGTGCCGTGGCCGATGCGCTCGGCGCGCAGGTCGATCAGCGCGTCCCAGATCGACTGGGGGCCGGTGGACTCCCCCGAGTGCGGCACCGAGTGGAGGCCGGCCGCGATGGCCCGGTCGAAGTACGGCTCGAACTGCGGGCGCGGCACCCCGATCTCGGGGCCGCCCAGGCCGAAGGAGACCAGGCCCTCGGGGCGCACCCCGTCCTCGGTGGCGAGGCGGGCGGTCTCGGCGGCGGCCTCCAGGCCCGCCTCGCCCGGAATGTCGAAGCACCAGCGCAGCACCGTGCCGAACTCGGTCTCGGCGGCCCGGCGGGCGTCCTCGATCGCGTCCATGAAGGCGCGCTCGTCGATGCCCCGGCGGGTGGAGGAGAAGGGCGTGATGGTCAGCTCGGCGTAGCGGATGTTCTGCCGGGCCATGTCACGGGCCACCTCGTAGGTGAGCAGGCGCACGTCCTCCGGGGTGCGGATCAGGTCGACCACCGAGAGGTAGACCTCGATGAAGTGCGCGAAGTCCGTGAACGTGAAGTAGTCGGCGAGCGCCTCGGGGTCGGTGGGGACCTTCGAATCCGCGTGCCGGGCGGCCAGTTCGGCCACGATGCGCGGCGAGGCCGAGCCGACGTGGTGCACATGCAGCTCGGCCTTGGGCAGCCCCGCGATGAAGGGGTGCAGATCGGTCATGGGTCCTCCAGGGGTCTGCCGCGAGGGTCCTCGCGGTCGGCGTCGGGCGCCCTTCGCCGGTCGGGGATCATGGTAGGCCGGGCGGACCCGCCCGGAACCCGGGGCCGTAGCATGACGGAACCACGATGGGGGAGGCCCATGTCAGACAACACGCAGCAGCCGTCGGGAGGCCCGGAGTCCCGCGACCCCTGGGCTCCGCCGGAGCACAAGGTCCCGCTGGACAAGCCGCCGGTGCACGACCAGCAGACGGTCATCGCGATGCCCGGCGCTCCCGGCACGGGCCCCAACGGCGCCCCGCCCGCGGGAGCCCCCGGCGGCGCCCCGGCGCAGGGCCCCTACCAGGGTGCGCCCGCGCAGCCGGCTCCGGGCACGCAGCCTGCTCCCGGTTTCGGCGCCCCGATCCCGCCGCCCGCGACCGGCCAGGCGGCGCCCGGAAGTTACGGCTACCCCGCCTACCCGCAGCAGCCCGCCCAGGGCTACCCCGCGTACCCGAACCAGCAGGGCGGCTACGGCTACCAGGGCTGGACCGGGGGGACCCCACCGCAGAACGGGTTCGGCACCGCCTCGATGGTGCTCGGCATCGTCGCCTGTGTGGCGATGATCTGCACCTGGGGTATCGGCGGCATCGTCCTCGGCGCGCTCGCGCTGATCTTCGGGTTCCTCGGCAAGGGCCGGGTCGCCCGCGGTGAGGCCAACAACCGGGGCCAGGCCCTGGCGGGCATCATCATGGGCATCGTCGGCATAGTCATCGGCGCCGTGATCCTCGTGCTCATGATCGTGATCGTGGTCAACGCGCCCTCGCACTCCAGCAGTGACGACTACGACTACTCGGACTCCCTGTCGCTGAGCCACTCGGCCCGCTGAGAAGCAGCCTCCCGACCCACCGCTGAGCCGCCGCACCGCACTCCGTCCCGGCAAGGGGCCCGTACACCGGGCTCCTCCGCCGGGACGGAGCCGGTCCCGGTCAGCGCAGTCGCTCGCGGGCCTCGGTCAGGGCGAAGCCCAGCAGGTTGAGGCCCCGCCACCGCCTGGGATCCTCGGCCTCCGGGGCGTCCGCCGCCAGGCCGATGCCCCATATGCGGTCCAGCGGGCTCGCCTCGACGAGCACCCGGTCCCCGGTGGCGAGCAGGTAGTCCCGCAGCGCCTCGTCCTCGCCGAACTTGTGCAGGCTGCCGGCCAGGACGATGCCGTACCGCTCCCGCCGCCACGCCGCCTCGTCGAAGCCGCGGACCATGCGGCCCGCCTTTTTCGCGAGCGCCGGGTTCGCCGCCGTGAGCGCCGCCCGCTCCGCCTCGGCGTCCCCGAACAGGCGCGCCTTGGACGCCATCATCCAGTGCTCGGCCGTCGCGTACTCGACGTCGTCCACGGTGAACGGCGAGGGCCACCACTGACTGAAGCAACTCGGGCCGAGCGACCCGTCCCGCCGCGGCGTGTGTCCCCAGAAGTGCAGGAACTTGATCCGCGTACCGTTCGTGACCTGCGCGATCAGCTCGTCCAGTGGCGCGCGGTCCCCCGTGATCCCCGTCATGCACGCGAGTCTGGCACGCGCCACTGACACTCCGTCGGGCCAGGTGGGCCGTGACGCGACACATGGTCGACAGATTCCGTCGCGTAACCAAAAGGCAACAACGGAATCACTTGTTGGCCGGATGTACCTCTGTCAGGATCGGCACTCAAATCGAGCTGGAGCTACGAAGAACGTGGGCGACATGGACACCGACACCGGCAATCGCTTCCCCGTAGAGGACCGCTTCCCGGCGCAGGACCGCTTCGCGGCGGGCGCCCAGTACATCGGCGGGCGGCTGCGCCCGGGCACCTCCGGGCGCCACCAGGAGATCGTCGACCCGGCGACCGGCGACACGGTCCACACCTACGAGCTCGCGGGCCCCGCGGACGTCGACGCCGCGGTCGCCGCGGCCAAGGAGGCCTTCCCCGGCTGGTCCGGCGCCACCCCCGGCGAGCGCTCCGAGGCCCTGCACCGGCTCGCGGGCGTCCTCGCGGAGCGCGCCGAGGAGTTCGCCCGGGCCGAGTCCCTCCAGTGCGGCAAGCCGATCAAGCTGAGCCGGGAGTTCGACGTGCCCGGCACCATCGACAACACGGCCTTCTTCGCGGGCGCGGCCCGGCACCTGGAGGGCAAATCGGCGGGGGAGTACTCCGGCGACCACACCTCCTACGTACGCCGGGAACCGCTCGGCGTCATCGGCTCCATCGCGCCCTGGAACTACCCGCTCCAGATGGCCGCCTGGAAGATCCTCCCGGCGATCGCGGCGGGCAACACCATCGTCCTCAAGCCCGCCGAGACCACCCCGCTCACCTCGCTCCTGTTCGCCCAGGCCGCCACCGAGGCCGGCATCCCGGACGGGGTCGTCAACATCGTCTCGGGTGCCGGAAAGGACGCGGGCGAGCACCTGGTCGGGCACCCGGACGTCGTGATGACGTCCTTCACCGGCTCCACCGGCATTGGCAAGCGGGTCGCCGAGATCGCCACGCGGACCGTCAAGCGGCTCCATCTGGAGCTCGGCGGCAAGGCCCCCTTCCTGGTCTTCGACGACGCCGACCTCACGGCCGCCGTGCACGGCGCGGTCGCCGCCTCCCTCATCAACACCGGCCAGGACTGCACCGCCGCCACCCGCGCCTACGTCCAGCGCCCGCTGTACGAGGCGTTCGTCGAGCAGGTCGCCGCCCTGATGGAGACCGTCCGCCTCGGCGACCCGTTCCGCGAGGACACCGACCTCGGCCCGCTGATCTCGTACGCCCACCGCGACCGTGTCGCCGCCTTCGTGGAGCGGGCCCGCGCCTACGCGCGGATCGTCACCGGCGGCGAGGCCCCCGAGGGCAGGGGCGCCTACTACCGGCCCACCCTCATCGCCGACGCAGCCCAGGACAGCGAGGTCGTCCAGGCCGAGATCTTCGGCCCGGTCCTGGTGGTGCTGCCCTTCGACACCGACGACGAGGGCCTCGCCCTCGCCAACGACACCCCCTACGGCCTCGCCGCCTCCGTCTGGAGCCGCGACGTGTACCGCACCGGCCGGGCCACCCGCGAGATCAAGGCGGGCTGCGTCTGGGTCAACGACCACATCCCGATCCTCAGCGAGATGCCGCACGGCGGCTACCGGGCGAGCGGCTACGGAAAGGACATGTCGGCGTACTCCTTCGAGGAGTACACGCAGGTCAAGCACGTGATGTACGACAACAGCGCGGTCGCGGCGAAGGACTGGCACCGCACGATCTTCGGGGACCGATAGCAGAGGCGGCCCGACCAGGCCTCCGAACCCACCCGAAAGGGCATACAGCGCATGGAGCAGTACGAGTCCGACCTCCCCTCCACCGGCACGGACAGCGGCCTTCTCTCCGGGGCCCAACTGGCCGCCATCCGGCGCAGCCTGACCAACGGACGGGGCGCCCTGACCCGCCGTTCGCTGCTGCGCGCCACGGGCACGGGCGCGCTCACCGTCGGCGGCCTCGCGACGCTGAGCGCCTGCGGCATCCCGGCGGCCACCAAGGAGAACGGCGCCGGGCCGTCCAACGCGGACCACTCCGCCCAGGAGAAGGAGGTCAACTTCTCCAACTGGACCCAGTACATGGACATCAGCGACGACAAGAAGCACCACCCGACGCTGGACGAGTTCACGCGCCGCACCGGGATCCAGGTCAAGTACACCGAGGACATCAACGACAACGTCGAGTTCTTCGGGAAGATCAAGCCCCAGCTCGCGGGCGGCCAGGACACCGGCCGCGACCTCATGGTGCTCACCGACTGGCTGGCCGCCCGGCTCATCCGGCTCGGCTGGGCGCAGCAGCTCGACCCGGCCCATCTGCCGCACGCCTACGCCAATCTGGCGCCCCAGTTTCGGATGCCCGACTGGGACCCCGGCCGCGCCTACTCCTACCCCTGGACCGGGATCCCGACCGTCATCGCCTACAACGCCAAGGCGACCGGCGGCAAGAAGGTCGACTCGATCACCCAGCTGCTCGACGACCCGAGCCTCAAGGGCCGCGTCGGCTTCCTGTCCGAGATGCGCGACTCGGTCGGGATGACCCTGCTCGACCTCGGCAAGGACCCCGCCAAGTTCACCGACGCCGACTTCGACGCGGCGATCGGCCGGCTCCAGAAGGGCGTCGACACCAAGCAGATCCGCCGCTTCACCGGCAACGACTACACCGGCGACCTGGTCAAGGGCGACCTGGCGGCCTGTGTCGCCTGGGGCGGCGACGTGACCCAGCTGCGCGCCGACAACCCGGACATCAAGTACGCGATTCCCGCTGCCGGTTACATGACCTCGAGCGACAACCTGCTGGTTCCGGCGAAGGCCCGGCACCAGAGCAACGCCGAGAAGCTCATCGACTACTACTACGAGCTGCCCGTGGCCGCCAAGCTCGCCGCGTTCATCAACTACCAGTGCCCGGTCGAGGGGGTCGGCGACGAACTCGCGAAGATCGACCCGGCGCTCGCCCAGAACCAACTGATCCTGCCGGACCGGGCGATGGCCGCGAAGTCCCACTCCTTCCGCTCGCTCAGCGAGGCCGAGGAGACGGCGTACGAGCGGAAGTTCTCCAAGCTCATCGGAGCGTGAGCGCTCCGCTGGGCGCGCGAGATTTCTGGGTGCGGGTGCGTCGTGGCTGGTCGCGCAGTTCCCCGCGCCCCTTCAGGGCGCTGAGCCCCCTTTCCATGAGCCCCCTTCGACCCCCTGGGACCCCACCCATGACTGACAGCACCGCCGGCGGCGACGTTCGCCTCACCGGGATCAGCAAGACGTACGGTTCCTTCACGGCCGTGCACCCGCTCGAACTGACCGTCCCCCAGGGCTCGTTCTTCGCCCTGCTCGGCGCGTCGGGCTGCGGCAAGACCACCACGCTCCGCATGATCGCCGGCCTTGAGGAGCCGACCACCGGCACCGTCTTCCTCGGCGACAAGGACGTCACCGACCTGCCGCCCTACAAGCGTCCGGTGAACACCGTCTTCCAGTCCTACGCCCTCTTCCCGCACCTGGACGTCACGGAGAACATCGCCTTCGGGCTGCGCCGACGGGGCATCAAGTCGGTGAAGAAGCAGGTCGACGACATGCTGGAGCTCGTGCAGCTCGGCGACTTCGCCCGGCGCAAGCCGCACCAGCTCTCCGGCGGCCAGCAGCAGCGCGTCGCGGTCGCCCGCGCGCTCATCAACCACCCCCAGGTGCTGCTCCTCGACGAGCCGCTGGGCGCCCTCGACCTCAAGCTGCGCCGCCAGATGCAGCTGGAACTCAAGCGCATCCAGACCGAGGTCGGCATCACCTTCGTGCACGTAACCCACGACCAGGAGGAGGCCATGACGATGGCCGACACGGTCGCGGTGATGAACGGCGGCCGCGTCGAACAGCTCGGCGCGCCCGCCGAGTTGTACGAGAACCCCAGGACCACCTTCGTCGCGAACTTCCTGGGCACCTCCAACCTCATCGAGGCCGAGGTCGTCGAGGCCGGCGGCGAGGACCTGGTGGTCAGCGCGGGCGGCGCCAAACTCCGGCTGCCCGGCGGGCGATGTTCGGCCCCCACCGCCGGCGGTGGCAAGCTCCTCGTCGGCGTACGCCCCGAGAAGATCTCGCTCGCCCACCGCGACGACGAGGACACCATCGCGGCGGGCCGCAACCGCGTCACCGGCCGCATCCTCGACTCGTCCTTCATCGGCGTCTCCACCCAGTACCTGATCGACTCCCCGGCGGGCAAGGGCCTCTCGGTGTACGAGCAGAACATCGAGCGCGACAGCCGGCTCGTGCCCGGCGCCGAGGTCGTCCTGCACTGGAACCCGGCGCACACCTTCGGACTCGACGCGGACCAGGCCATCGACGCGGGCGTCGAGAAGGTCGAGGACGCCGCGTGACCGCCCTGGCCGAGGCGCCCGCGGAGCTGCCCGTGCGCAAGTCCTCCACCCGCAAGCGGCTCGTCCCGTACTGGCTGCTGCTGCCCGGCATCCTGTGGCTGATCGTGTTCTTCGCGCTGCCGATGGTGTACCAGGCCTCAACCTCCGTACAGACCGGCTCACTTGAGAAGGGCTTCCAGGTCACCTGGCACTTCCAGACGTACTGGGACGCCTTCAAGGAGTACTACCCGCAGTTCGTGCGCTCCCTGCTCTACGCGGGCACGGCGACCCTGCTGTGTCTGCTGCTCGGCTATCCGCTGGCCTATCTGATCGCCTTCAAGGCGGGCCGCTGGCGCAACCTGGTCCTGGTCCTGGTGATCGCGCCGTTCTTCACCAGCTTCCTGATCCGCACGCTCGCCTGGAAGACGATCCTGGCCGACGGCGGCCCGGTGGTGCACGCCCTCGGCGCGCTGCACGTCCTGGACGTCACGAGCTGGCTGGGCTGGACCGAGGGCAACCGGGTCCTCGCCACGCCGATGGCCGTGGTGTGCGGACTCACCTACAACTTCCTGCCGTTCATGGTCCTGCCGCTGTACACCTCCCTGGAGCGCATCGACTCCCGGCTGCACGAGGCGGCCGGCGATCTGTACGCGACGCCGGCCACCACCTTCCGCAAGGTCACCTTCCCGCTGTCGATGCCGGGCGTGGTCTCGGGGACGCTGCTCACGTTCATCCCGGCCAGCGGTGACTACGTCAACGCCGAACTGCTTGGCTCCACCGACCAGAAGATGGTCGGCAACGTCATCCAGTCGCAGTTCCTGCGCGTCCTGGACTATCCGACGGCCGCGGCCCTCTCGTTCATCCTGATGGCGATCGTCCTGGTCATGGTCACCGTCTACATCCGCCGAGCCGGCACGGAGGACTTGGTCTGATGAGTCGCATGCCCATTCTCAAGTGGCTGCGCCGCAACCTCGTGGTCATCGCGGGGCTCGCGACGCTCGCCTATCTGATCCTGCCGAACGCCGTCGTCATGGTGTTCTCGTTCAACAAGCCGAACGGGCGCTTCAACTACTCCTGGACGCGGTTCTCCACCGACGCCTGGCAGGACCCGTGCGGCGTCGCCGACATGTGCGGCTCGCTCTCGCTCTCGCTCCAGATCGCCCTGTGGGCCACCATCGGCGCGACCGTGCTCGGCACGATGATCGCCTTCGCTCTGGTCCGCTACCGGTTCCGGGCGCGCGGCGCGATCAACTCGCTGATCTTCCTGCCGATGGCGATGCCCGAGGTCGTGATGGCCGCGTCCCTGCTGACGCTCTTCCTCAACATGGGTGCGCGGCTCGGGTTCTGGACGATCCTCATCGCCCACATCATGTTCTGCCTCAGCTTCGTCGTCACCGCCGTCAAGGCCCGGGTGATGTCCATGGACCCGAGGCTCGAAGAGGCCGCGCGCGATCTCTACGCGGGCCCGGTCCAGACGTTCTGGCGGGTGACGCTGCCGATCGCCTCGCCCGGCATCGCGGCGGGCGCGCTGCTCGCCTTCGCGCTCTCCTTCGACGACTTCATCATCACCAACTTCAACGCGGGCTCCACCGTGACCTTCCCCATGTTCGTGTGGGGTTCGGCGCAGCGCGGCACGCCCGTGCAGATCAACGTCATCGGGACGGCCATGTTCATCATCGCCGTCGTGGTGGTCGCCGCCGGACAAGTCATCGCGACCCGGCGCAAGAACAGCGCGAAAGCGTAACCCACGCAGTTCCTGAGGGAGTTGAAATCATGGCCGTGACCCGTGCCATGAGCAGTGCGGCAACGAAATCTCTCGCGGGCGCCAAGCCCGTTCCGTTCTGGCTGGAGGACCCCGGCCGCCCCGAGGCGCTGCCCGCGCTCACCGGCGACGAGAGGTGCGACCTCCTCGTCGTCGGGGGCGGCTACAGCGGGCTGTGGACCGCGCTCATCGCCAAGGAGCGCGAGCCCGGCCGCGATGTCGTCCTCATCGAGGGCAAGGAGATCGGCTGGGCCGCCTCCGGCCGCAACGGCGGCTTCTGCGCCGCCTCCCTGACCCACGGCCTGGGCAACGGCCTGGCCCGCTGGCCCGACGAGCTGGCCCGGCTGGAGGAGCTGGGCGCGGCCAACCTCGACGCGATCGGCTCCGCGGTCGACCGCTACGCCATCGACTGCGACTTCGAGCGGACCGGCGAGATCGACGTGGCCACCGAGCCCCACCAGCTCGAAGAGCTGCACGAGATGTACGAGGAGGCGACCGCGCTCGGCTTCGGCGGGCTCGAACTCCTCGACGCGGAGCAGGTGCGCGCCGAGGTCGACTCGCCGACCTTCCTCGGCGGGCTCTGGGACCGCGACGGCGTCGCCATGCTCCACCCCGCCAAGCTCGCCTGGGGCCTGAAGCGGGCCTGCCTCGATCTCGGCGTACGGATCTACGAGCACACGCCGGGCCTCTCGCTGGCCCGGCTCGACGCCGGCATGGGCGTGCGCACCCCGTACGGCAAGGTCCGCGCCGAGCAGGTCGCGCTCGGCACCAATGTCTTCCCCTCGCTGGTCAAACGGCTGCGCCCGTACACGGTGCCGGTGTACGACTACGCGCTGATGACCGAGCCCCTGACCGCGGCCCAGCTCGCCTCCATCGGCTGGCAGCGGCGCCAGGGCCTTGGGGACGCGGCCAACCAGTTCCACTACTTCCGGCTCTCCGCCGACAACCGGATCCTGTGGGGCGGCTATGACGCGGTCTATCCCTACGGCGGGAAGGTGCGCAGCGAGTACGACGACCGGCCGGAGACCTACGCCAAGCTCGCCGAGCAGTTCTTCCACTGCTTCCCGCAGTTGGAGGGGGTGCGCTTCAGCCATGCCTGGGGCGGTGCGATCGACACCTGCTCGCGCTTCTCGGCGTTCTTCGGCACCGCCCACGGCGGCCGGGTGGCGTACGCCGCCGGATACACCGGGCTCGGGGTGGGGGCGACCCGCTTCGGCGCCGATGTGATGCTCGACCTGCTGGCGGGGGAGCACACCGAGCGCACCGAACTGGAGATGGTGCGCACCAAGCCGCTGCCGTTCCCGCCGGAGCCGGTCGCCTGGGCGGGCATCGGGCTCACCAAGTGGTCGCTGGCCCGGGCCGACGAGCGGGGCGGTCGGCGCAATCTGTGGCTCAAGGCGATGGACCGGATCGGCCTCGGCTTCGACAGCTGAGCCCCCGGGCCCGCCGACAGGGGCCCTTGAACCCGCCAACAGCCCCCTTGGGTGACCTGTCAACAGGCTGGGCGACCTGTCAACAGGCCTTCGGCGCCTGGCAGTTGAGGGCTTGATCATTTTGTGCGCCCCCGGTCACGCCGGGGGCGCACCCCTGTGGATCATGCTGTGCCCCGGCTCACCACCGATGGGTGGCCGAAGTCGCGTCATACCCCGGCCCGGGACCGCTCTCCCTCGTGGACGCACTGGCTGTGCCCAGTGGAGCGGTTCGGATCGGAGGACGGCAATGACTGCCTCGGGGGCAAAGAGCGCGGTGGAATGGCTGGCGTCGGTGGCGCCGGATCCCGACGCCTGCCGGTGGGAATGGGAGCGCAACCCCCACGGGGTCGCGCTGCTGCCGGCCGGCCGGCGCTGGGACGTACTGATCCTGCCGGGCGAGCTCGGGCACCCGACGCTCGACGTGCTGGCCCGGCTCGTGGACCGGCCCGGCCCCGTGCTCGCCGACTTCGGCGACGCGCGGCTGGGCTTCTTCGTGCCCCCCGGCACGGCGGCGCGCTGGCTCGGCACCGGGGTGCGCGGCGCGGGCCGAGGCACCTGGATCGTGGTGCCCCACCCCGGCCGGGCGAGCGCCGGGACGCGCTGGCTGGTGCCGCCGGACGGCTCGGGCACCCTCATCGACCCCGGCGTCCTGGAGCTGGCGATGCACGAGGCGGCGGCCGCTATCGCGCGGGAGGGGAACAGGCGGGAGCGGGACGCGGAGGGCTGAGCGGGCGGTCGGCTGCCGGAAGTCTTGACAAGCCGATTGGTCTGGACCATGTTGTGCGGGCTTCGTGTCTCAATACCCCCTTGCCCGGAGGCAGTTGTGGACCGCATCAGACCCCCCGCCCTACGGTCGCCCCTGTGCGCCGCCCTGACGGCGGCCGCCCTCGCCGCGGCCGGGCTCCTCGCCGTGGCGCCGTCCGCGCGCGCCGCCGACACCGAACTCCTGCGCAACGGCGGCTTCGAATCCGGACTCACCGGCTGGAGCTGCACCGCGGGCAGCGGCGCCGTCGTCTCCTCGCCCGTGCACAGCGGCAGCGCCGCCCTGAAGGCGACCCCGTCCGGCAGCGACAACGCGCAGTGCGCCCAGAGCGTGGCCGTCCAGCCCAACTCCACCTACACGCTGAGCGGTTGGGCGCAGGGGAGCTACGTCTATCTCGGCGCGTCCGGCACCGGCACCACCGACGTGTCGACCTGGACCCAGTCCGCGCCCTCCTGGCAGCAGTTGAGGACGAGCTTCAAGACCGGCGCGAACACCACCTCGGTGACCGTCTACACCCACGGCTGGTACGGCACCCCCGCCTATGAGGCCGACGACGTGAGCCTGATCGGCCCCGGCGGCACGCCGGTCCCGATACCGGCCGCCCCCTCGGGGCTGACCACCACCGGCGCGACCTCCTCCAGCATCGGCCTCGCCTGGTCGCAGGTGGCCGGCGCCACCGGGTACTCCGTCTACCGCGACGGCGCCAAGGTGGCCTCGATGAGCGGGACGTCGGCCACCGTCACGGGCCTGGCCCCCGCCACCTCGTACGTTTTCCAGGTCACCGCCACCAACAGTGCGGGCGAGTCGCCCAAGTCGGCCTCCGTGAGCGCGAGCACCACCGGCGGCGGCCCCAACCCGCCCTCCTCCGGGCACGCCCTCGTCGGCTATCTGCACGCCTCCTTCGCCAACGGCGCGGGCTACACGCGCATGGCGGACGTCCCCGACGCCTGGGACATCATCGACCTCGCCTTCGGCGAGCCGACCTCGGTGACCTCCGGCGACATCCGCTTCAACCGGTGTCCGGCCTCGGAGTGCCCGACGGTCGAGCCGCTCGCCGACTTCAAGGCGGCCATCAAGGCCAAGCAGGCCGCGGGCAAGAAGGTGCTGATCTCCATCGGCGGCCAGAACGGCCAGGTCCAGCTCACCACGGCCGCCGCCCGCGACACCTTCGTCTCCTCCGTCTCGAAGATCATCGACGAGTACGGCCTGGACGGCCTCGACGTCGACTTCGAGGGCCACTCGCTCTCCCTCAACACCGGCGACACCGACTTCAGGAACCCGACGACGCCCGTCGTCGTCAACCTCATCGACGCCCTGAAGACCCTGAAGGCCAAGTACGGCCCTCGGTTCGTCCTGACGATGGCCCCGGAGACGTTCTTCGTGCAGATGGGCTACCAGTTCTACGGCTCCGGTCCCTGGGGCGGGCAGGATCCGCGCTGCGGCGCCTATCTGCCGGTCATTTACGCGCTGCGTGACGCGCTCACCCTGCTGCACGTCCAGGACTACAACTCGGGCTCCATCATGGGCCTGGACAACCAGTACCACTCGATGGGCGGCGCGGACTTCCACATCGCCATGACCGACATGCTGCTCACCGGCTTCCCCGTCGCGGGCGACGCCACCAAGACCTTCCCCGCGCTGCGCCCCGACCAGGTCGCCATCGGCCTGCCCGCATCCACCCAGGCGGGCAACGGCTGGACCAGCCCAGCCGAGGTCACCAAAGCCCTGGACTGCCTGACGAAGAAGGCGAACTGCGGCGCGTACCAGACCCATGGCAGCTGGCCGGGGCTGCGCGGACTGATGACCTGGTCCATCAACTGGGACCGCTTCAACGGCGGCGAGTTCTCCAAGAACTTCGACGCATACCCCTGGAGCTGACCACCAGGAGCGCCCCGCACAGGCAGCAACTGGCGAGCACGTCCAGGGGCCAGTGGTAGCCGTGCAGCACCAGACCGGTGCCCGTCGCCGCCGTCAGCGCCCCCGCGGCGGCGGGCAGCATCCAGGCGCGGCGCACATAGGGGGAGAGCAGGAGGGCGGCGCACCCGTACGCCACCATCGCGGTCGCCGTGTGCCCCGAGGGGTAGTAGCCGGTCGCCGGGTCGAACGGGCCCGGGCGCGCGGTCCACTCCTTGAGCGGCACCACGAGCAGCGGCACCAGCGCCATCGTCGCGGCGGCGATCAGGGCCGCTCGGCGCCGGCCGCGCCACAGGGCGTGGCCGATGGCGAGGGCGAGGACCGGCAGGGCGACGGGCATGGAGCCGAGGTCGGAGAGGGCCTCGGCGAGCCAGGACGGGCCGTGGCCGGTGAGCGGGCGGTCGAGGCGCTCGTCGAGACGGCGCAGTGGGCCGTCGGAGACGACCTGCCAGGTGATGACCGCGAACACGCAGAGCAGCGTGGCGAAGAGGAAAGCCGGCCGCCCCGGAACAGGGGGGGAGGTTCCGGGGCGGCCGCCCGGACCGGTGTACCGCTCGCCCCGGGGGGTGTGGGGCGGTCGGCCGTCCGATCGGTGAGGAGTTCCGGAGCCGGAGGCTCCAGTGGTGTGCGCGAGGGCACGACCAGGGCAAGGCTGGGGATGCTGCGCCCTGGGATCGTCCGCAGTCCCCTGCGGGCGGGGTGTTTCTCTCATCTGCGCAAACCGTACGACAGACACGGGGGGACCGACAGCGGGAACCCGATCCCGCCATTGGCCCCCCACACCTTCTTCACAGGCGGTGTCGGACGTTCGGCTCAGACGCCGGTGAAGGCCTGCTCGATGATGTCGAGCCCCTCGTTCAGCAGGTCCTCGCCGATGACGAGCGGGGGCAGGAAGCGCAGGACGTTGCCGTACGTACCGCAGGTCAGGACCAGCAGGCCCTCCGCGTGACAGGCCTTGGCGAGGGCGCCGGCCGCCTCCGGGTTCGGGGTCTTGGAGTCGCGGTCCTTGACGAGCTCGATGGCGATCATGGCGCCGCGGCCGCGGATGTCGCCGATGATGTCGTACTTCTCGGCCATGGTGGCCAGGCGGGCCTTCATGACCTCCTCGATGCGCTTGGCCCGGCCGTTGAGGTCGAGCTCCTTCATCGTCTCGATCGCGCCGAGGGCGGCGGCGCAGGCCACCGGGTTGCCGCCGTAGGTGCCGCCGAGGCCGCCCGCGTGGGCGGAGTCCATGATCTCGGCGCGGCCCGTCACGGCGGCGAGCGGCATACCGCCCGCGATGCCCTTGGCGGTGGTGATCAGGTCGGGGACGATGCCCTCGTCCTCACAGGCGAACCACTGGCCGGTGCGGCAGAAGCCGGACTGGATCTCGTCCGCGACGAAGACGATCCCGTTGTCCTTGGCGAACTGGCTGATCGCGGGCAGGAAGCCCTTGGCCGGCTCGATGAAGCCGCCCTCGCCGAGCACCGGCTCGATGATGATCGCGGCGACGTTGTCCGCGCCGATCTGCTTGTTGATCATGTCGATGGCCTGGGCGGACGCCTCGGCGCCGGCGTTCTCCGGGCCGGTGAGCCAGCGGTAGCCGTAGGCCACCGGCACCCGGTAGACCTCGGGCGCGAACGGGCCGAAGCCGTTCTTGTACGGCATGTTCTTGCTCGTCAGCGCCATCGTCAGGTTGGTGCGGCCGTGGTAGCCGTGGTCGAAGACGACGACGGCCTGGCGCTTGGTGTACGCACGGGCGATCTTGACGGCGTTCTCGACGGCCTCGGCGCCCGAGTTGAACAGCGCGGACTTCTTCGCGTGGTCGCCCGGGGTCAGCTCGGCGAGCTGCTCGGCGACGGCGACGTAGCCCTCGTACGGCGTGACCATGAAGCAGGTGTGGGTGAAGTCCTGGAGCTGGGCGCTCGCGCGGCGCACCACGGCCTCGGCGGAGGCGCCGACCGAGGTCACCGCGATGCCGGAACCGAAGTCGATCAGACGGTTGCCGTCGACGTCCTCGATGATGCCGCCGCCCGCGCGCGCCGTGAAGACGGGCAGCGTGGAGCCCACACCCGCGGCGACGGCCGCGAGACGGCGGGCCTGAAGCTCCTGCGACTTCGGACCGGGGATGGCGGTGACGACGCGGCGCTCCTGCGGGATCGCGCTCATGCGGGGCTCCTGGGGTTTTCCTGGGGGATTTCGGACGCTTCCTTGGCTTTCTTGGCAGGCTAGAGCGCGCGGGCGCGCTGTGGCATGCGCCGTTCGGTAGTGGTGGGGGTGTGTTCCTTGTCCTCGGCGGACAGTTGCCCCGGCCGGGCGCGCGGTGCGCGGCAGCGGTGAACCGTGGTGCGGTGCCACTAGATTGAGCGTTCGCACCGCTCGGAACGGACCTGGCTGGTCAGGGGGCAAGGGGTCGATGGACACCGAAGGCACGTACGACGCACGCGGCACCCGTTCGGGGTCGGTCCCGCGCCCCGCCGGACCGCCTCCGCGCCCGGCGCTGCCGCCCCGGCCCGCCGAGGGCCCAACGAACGGTCCCACCACCCTCGGCGACTGGCTGCGCACCCCGCGCGCGGCGGCCGAGCCGGGCCTGTGGCGCTTCGGCCACAAGCCGCGGCCCGACGCCGACCCGGAGCGCGTCCCCGACCGGGCCCTGCTCGTGGGCGCGCTCGTCGCCCTGCTCGCGGGCACTCTCGTCTGGTCCCTGTGGACCAACGGTTACGTCCCGCACAGCCGGGTCCTGCTGGAACTGTTCACGCCCGCCGAGTGGTGGCGCTACCCCCGCCCGCCCGAGGCGCTGACCGCGATCGAGGTCTACAACAGCCTCTTCGCCGCGCTGCTGATCTACGTGTTCGGCCGGATGGGCAACTGGCTGGAGGTGTTCCGCCGGTACGCCGTCGACTGCCCCCAGCCCGAGCGGACCCTGCGCACCGCTCTCGCGGGCGCGGTGGCGGTCTGGCTCGTCATCGGGACCAGCCTCTTCCCGTTCTTCTTCACCATCTGGAACCTGTTCCCGCTCTCCTGGACCACCGGCAACGGCGACCGCACGGTGGCCACCTTCGTCAACTACGGCCTGTACGCGCTGGTCGGCGGGGCCGTGCTGTGGCCCTTCGCCAAGGCGGGCGACTGGCTGGGCCAGCTGCGCAAGCGCACGGCGGCGCCCCCGGCGCAGCACCCCGGCGCACCTGCCCCCGTGACCTCCCCCGCCGACTGGCCCCAGCTGCGGGCCGCGGGGCTCGGCGACGCCGCCGACCGGCTGGTGGCCGAGGAGCGGTCGGGGCGCATGAACGACGTCGACTGCGTACGGATCCGGCGGGCCTGGGCGACCGTCAAGGCCGACCCGTCCCGGCTCGGCGCGTTCACCGAGGCCGTCGCGGCCCAGGGCGCGCGGGCCTGTCTGCACCCCTCGGGCGACCGCGATCTGCCCGCCCGCGCGGCCACCCACGACCTGCTCACCTCGCAGGTCCGGCTCGGCCGCTACCCCGACGCGGAGCGCACCCCGCCGGCCCGCCGGGGCGCGGGCGCCGCGCTCGACCCGGGCTCGCTCGGCTCCTCGCTGCTCGCCATCGGACCGTTCGGCGCGGGCAAGACCCGGCACCTGGTGCGGCCCGTCGTCGAATCGCTCGCGCTCCAGGCGCTCGCCGGCAAGGCCGCCGTCGTCGCGGTGTGCGCCGCGGGCACCCCGCTCGGCCCCGACGACGGCTACGACGTGGTCGTCAAGCCCGGCGACGCCTCCTCCGCGTACGACCTCGACCTGTACGGCGGCGCCACCGACCCCGACGAGGCCGCGGCGCTGCTCGCCGAGGCGTTCGCCGGAGATCTGGCCGAGGTCGACCCGCGCCGCGCCGCGACGGTGCTGGCCCAGCTCCTCGGCCCCTACCGCGCGGCCCACGGCCGCTTCCCCTCCGTCACCGTGCTGCGCGAGCTCCTCGACGGCTCGCCCGGCGTCCTTGAGGAGCTCAGGGCCCGGCTCGACGGCGAGAAGCACCGCGCCTACCACCGTGAACTCGACGCCAGGGAACGGCAGTTGGGCACACCGGGCGACCCGGGGCTCGCGCTCGCGGCACGCGTCGCGGTGCTCGACCGCCCCGCCTTCGAGGGCTTCTTCGACACCACCGGCCAGAGCCGGCCCTTCTCGCTGCGCTCCCTCGAACATCCGCTACGGGTCCGCATCGACGTACCCGAACGCGGTCACCCCGAGGCCGCGCACCTGCTGACCCGGCTGATCCTGGCCCAGTTCACGGCGGGCGCCACCGCCCGCCGGGACCGCTCCCTCTTCGCCTTCCTGGCCCTCGACGACGCCACCCACGCCGTCACCGCCGAGTCCGTACGGTCCCTGCAACGGCTGCGGAACTGCAACGCCGGGGTGCTGCTCACGCTGCGGGCGCTCGGCGACGTCCCCGAGCAGCTGCACACCTCACTGCTCGGCTCGGTCGGCTGCCACATGGCGTTCTCCGGGGTCACCACCTGGGACGGGCGGCTCTTCGCCCAGGCGTGGGGCACCGAATGGGTGGAGACCACCGAGGTCGCCAAGCACACCGTCTTCGCCGACCAGCCGCTCACCCGGGCCGTCCACGCGCTGCGCAAACTCGTCACCGGCAAGGCGGTCACCACCGACGCCGTCACCGTGCGCACGGTCGAGCGGGAACGCTGGTCGGCCTCCGAGCTCGCCCACCAGGTGCCCGCGGGGCACGCGGTGCTCTCGCTGACCACCGTGAAGGGGGAGCACGCGCCGCCGCTCCTCGTGGACCTGCGCGGATGAGGCCGGTATCGCCCCGCCGCACGACTCCCCGGAACCTGGACGAGCTGGCAAAATAGGAGTGCCCGTTCATACGGGACGTAAGAATCGCTCGCTGCCCGTACTCCTCGTACTTCCTGCCGAAGGTAACCCGCTCCCATGCCCCCCACGCTCGCCTCGCTCGTCCAGCACTCGGCGCTCAAGCTCACCGTGCGCGCGGGGCACGAGCACCTGGACCGCCCGGTGCGCTGGGCCCACGTCAGCGAACTCGCCGACCCCGTCCCGTACATGGAGGGCGGCGAACTCCTGCTCATCACCGCGATGAAGCTGGACGCCGAGGACCCCCAGGCGATGCGCCGCTATGTGCGCCGGCTGTCCAGGGCCGGAGTGGTCGGGCTCGGCTTCGCCATCGGCGTCACCTACGACACCGTGCCGGACGCGCTGCTCGACGCCGCCCGCGAGGAGGGCCTGCCGCTCCTGGAGGTGCCCCGGCGCACGCCGTTCCTGGCCATCTCCAAAGAGGTCTCCGCGGCCATCTCCGCCGACCAGTACCGCGCGGTCACCGCCGGCTTCGAAGCCCAGCGCGAACTGACGAAGGCGGCGCTCTTCGACGGCCCGGCCGCCCTCATCGCCAAGCTCGCCGCGCACGTCGAGGGCTGGGCCGCCCTGTACGACACCTCCGGCGCGGTCGTGGCCGCCGCACCCGACTGGGCCGCGCGCCGCGCCGCCCGGCTCACCGCGGACGTCGCCCGGCTGCGCGAGCGCACCGCCCCCGCCAGCGTGGTCGTGGGCGACGCCGACGAGGCATCCGGGGACCGGGTCGAGCTCCAGTCGCTCGGCACCGGGCGCCGGGTGCGCGGCGCGCTCGCCGTCGGCACGGGGGCGCCGCTGGGCACCGCGGAGCGCTACGCCGTCCACTCGGCGGTCGCCCTGCTCACCCTCACCACCGAACGCTCCCGCTCGCTCCAGGCGGCCGAACAACGCCTGGGCGCGGCGATCCTGCGCATGCTGCTCTCCGGGCAGCAGGACCATGCCCGCGCGGTCGCGGGGGACCTGTACGGCGGGCTCCTGGACGCGCCGTTCCGCCTGGTCATCGCCGAACTCGCGGGCGAGGCCGACCCGGCCGGGCTCGGCGCGCTCGCCGAGACCATGGAATCGGCCGCGGCCCGCTGCGGCGAGACCGTCCTCGTGGTGCCGGAGGCGAGGCGCCTGGTCGTGCTGGCCGCGGACGGGGGCGAGGCGGTCGCGGCGTGCCTGGCCCACGCGGGCGCGGAGGGCGAGGACCTCGTCATCGGGCTCTCCGCGCCGGCCGGGCCCATAGCGGCGGCCTCCGCCTACAAACAGGCCGAGCAGGCGCTCTCGGTCGCCCGCCGGCGCGGCAAGCCGCTGGTCGAGCACGAGGACCTGGTGGCGGGCTCCGTCCTTCCGCTCCTCGCGGACGATGCGGTGCGGGCGTTCGCGGACGGGATGCTGCGGGCGCTGTACGAGCACGACGCGACGGGGCGGGGCGATCTGGTGGCCTCGCTGCGGGCGTGGCTCTCGCGGCACGGGCAGTGGGATGCGGCGGCGGCGGACCTTGGTGTGCACCGGCACACCTTGCGGTACCGGATGCGGCGGGTGGAGGAGATCCTGGGGCGGTCCCTGGACGACCCCGACGTCCGCATGGAACTCTGGCTGGCCCTAAAGGCAACCTCGGCCCCCGACAGCTGACCCTTCCCCCACCCCGCTCCCCTCCGGGCGCCCCGGGCCACCTTTTGCGCAGTTCCCCGCGCCCCTAAAAGCCCTTCGGTCTGCGGGCCGTGGTCGCTTCTCGCGCAGTTCCTCGCGCCCCTGAAAAGCCGTCTTCGTCTGCGGGTCGTGCGTGGCTGGGCGCGCAGTTCCTCGCGCCCCTAAAAGCCCTTCGGTCTGCGGGCCGTGGTCGCTTCTTGCGCAGTTCCTCGCGCCTCTTAAGTGCTCGGTGCTGGGCAGTGCAGGCCACCTCAGCCTGTCCGGCGATTGAGGACGAGCGCCCTTTAGGCGCGATCGGGGTCTGGGGCGGAGCCCCAGGGGCTTTTGGCTGCGGACCGTGGTCGCTGGTCGCGCAGTTCCCCGCGCCCCTGGCAGGACCGGTGCCGGCCCACATCCGCACCTTCAGCCCGTCCGGCGATTGAGGACGAGCGGCGTTCAGGCGCGATCGGGGTCCGGGGCGGAGCCCCGGGGAAGCGACAAAGCGGCGTGGGGTGGAAGTGAACCACTCCATGCCGGACAAACGCACAGCCCCCCACCCCGCCCTACCGTGAGGGCATGACTTCTACCCACGCCTTCTGGCTCGCCGGCCGCGAGGCCACCGGCGACGACCGCTTCGATGTCACTTCGCCCTGGGACGGCCGTCACGTCGCCTCGGTCAGCGTGCCCACCGACGCCCAGGTCGAGGAGGCCGTGGCCGCAGCGCACGCCGTCGTGGAGGAGTTCGCGGCGACCCCGGCGCACGTGCGGGCCGCCGCCCTCGACCACGTGTCGAAGCGGCTCACCGAGCGCACCGAGGAGATCGCCCAGCTGATCTCCGCCGAGAACGGCAAGCCGATCAAGTGGGCCCGCGGCGAGGTCGGCCGCGCCGTGTCCGTGTTCCGCTTCGCGGCCGAGGAGGCCCGCCGCTTCAACGGCGGCGAGGCCCAGCGCCTGGACACCGACGGCGGCGGCGTGGGCCGCCTCGCCCTGACCCGCCGCTTCCCCAAGGGCGTCGTCCTCGGCATCGCACCGTTCAACTTCCCGCTGAACCTGTGCGCCCACAAGGTCGCCCCGGCGATCGCGGTCGGCGCCCCGATCATCCTGAAGCCCGCCCCCGCGACCCCGCTCTCGGGCCTGATCCTGGGCGAGCTGCTCGCCGAGACCGAGCTGCCCGCCGGTTCGTGGAGCATCCTGCCGGTCGCCAACGACAAGATGCCGGCCCTGGTGCAGGACGACCGCCTCCCGGTCATCTCCTTCACCGGCTCCGACAAGGTCGGCTACGCGATCATGGACTCGGTGCCGCGCAAGCACTGCACCCTGGAGCTCGGCGGCAACGGCGCGGCCGTCGTCCTCGCCGACTGGGCCTCGGAGGAGGACCTGGACTGGGCGGCGACCCGTATCGCCACCTTCTCCAACTACCAGGGCGGCCAGTCCTGCATCTCCGTGCAGCGCGTGATCGTGGACGCCGCCGTCTACGACCGGCTGCTCCCGAAGGTCGTCGCCGCCGTCGAGGCGCAGGTCACCGGTGATCCGTCCGACTCGGCCACCGACGTCGGCCCGCTGGTCAGCGAGGACGCCGCCCAGCGCGTCGAGTCCTGGGTCGACGAGGCCGTCGCGGCCGGGGCGAAGCTGCTCACCGGCGGCAAGCGCGACGGCGCCTCCTACGCGCCGACCGTGCTCACCGAGGTCCCGGCCGAAACGACGCTGGCCTGCGAGGAGGTCTTCGGACCCGTCCTGACCGTCCAGAAGGTGGACGGCGAGGCCGAGGCCTTCGCCGCCGTCAACTCCTCCAAGTACGGCCTCCAGGCAGGGGTGTTCACGCACGACGTGCAGACCGCCTTCCGCGCCCACCGGGCCCTGGAGGTCGGCGGCGTGATCATCGGCGACGTGCCGTCCTACCGCGCCGACCAGATGCCCTACGGCGGCGCCAAGGCCTCCGGCGTCGGCCGCGAAGGCGTCCGCTACGCGATGGAGGACTACACCTACGAGCGCGTCCTGGTCCTGACGGGCCTCGCCCTGTAGGACACCGCGCCCCCGGGCCGGCGGCCGGAACCCACTGTGCGGGGGTTCCGGCCGCCGTCGTGTGTACGGACGGGCGCGAGGGGTGGTCCAACGCCGGGGAATGGGGTACATACGGTCGGGTAGCACCACCCGGTAACGGGTGGCACCACCCGGTGACGGGCAGCCGCCCGCAGCCGTCGGCCCGCGGCGAGGAGAACCCCTCATGACCGCACCACAGCACAAGCCCAAGGTCTCCGAGCGCGAGGCGCGCCAGGTCGCCGAGGCCGCCCGCGAGCAGGACTGGCGCAAGCCGAGTTTCGCGAAGGAGCTCTTCCTCGGCCGGCTGCGCCTCGATCTGATCCACCCCCATCCACAGCCCGCCCCCGAGGACGTGGAGCGTGGCGAGGCCTTCCTCGCCAAGATGCGCGACTTCTGCGAGACCCGGGTCGACGGCCGCCTCATCGAGCGCGAGTCGAAGATCCCGGACGAGGTGGTGAACGGGCTCAAGGAGCTCGGCGCCCTCGGGATGAAGATCGACACGAAGTACGGGGGCCAGGGGCTCACCCAGGTCTACTACAACAAGGCGCTCGCGCTGGCCGGTTCGGCCAGCCCCGCGATCGGGGCGCTGCTCTCCGCGCACCAGTCGATCGGGGTGCCCCAGCCGCTGAAGCTCTTCGGCACCCAGGAGCAGAAGGACACCTTCCTGCCCCGCTGCGCCCGTACCGACATCTCCGCCTTCCTGCTCACCGAGCCGGACGTGGGCTCCGACCCGGCCCGGCTCGCGACGGCCGCGGTGCCGGACGGCGAGGACACGTACGTCCTGGACGGCGTGAAGCTGTGGACCACCAACGGGGTCGTCGCCGACCTGCTCGTCGTGATGGCCCGGGTGCCGAAGTCCGAGGGGCACAAGGGCGGCATCACCGCCTTCGTCGTCGAGGCGGACTCGCCGGGCGTCACCGTCGAGAACCGCAACGCCTTCATGGGCCTGCGCGGCATCGAGAACGGCGTCACCCGCTTCCACCGGGTGCGGGTCCCGGCCGCGAACCGGATCGGGCCGGAGGGCTCCGGCCTGAAGATCGCCCTGACCACCCTCAACACCGGTCGGCTCTCGCTGCCCGCGATGTGTGTGGGCAGCGGCAAGTGGTGTCTGAAAATCGCCCGTGAATGGGCGGGCGCCCGCGAGCAGTGGGGGCGGCCGGTCGCACGGCACGAGGCGGTCGGCGCGAAGATCTCCTTCATCGCCGCCACCACGTTCGCCCTCGAAGCCATGACGGACCTCTCCGCGCAGATGGCCGACGAGAACCGCAACGACATCCGCATCGAGGCCGCCCTCGCCAAGCTGTACGGGTCCGAGATGGGCTGGTTGATCACGGACGAGCTGGTCCAGATCCGCGGCGGCCGCGGCTTCGAGACCGCGGACTCCCTCGCGGCCCGCGGGGAACGCGCCGTACCCGCCGAGCAGATGCTCCGGGACATGCGGATCAACCGCATCTTCGAGGGCTCGACGGAGATCATGCACCTGCTGATCGCGCGCGAGGCGGTCGACGCCCACCTGTCCGTGGCGGGCGATCTCATCGACCCCGACAAGACCCTCCAGGACAAGGCGAAGGCAGGTGTGGGCGCGGCCGGGTTCTACGCCAAGTGGCTGCCCAAACTGGTCGCGGGGCCGGGTCAACTCCCCAACTCCTACGGCGAGTTCGGGCCGCTGGCCCAGCATCTGCGCTACGCCGAGCGCTCCGCGCGCAAGCTCGCCCGCTCGACCTTCTACGCGATGTCGCGCTGGCAGGGCCGGATGGAGACCAAGCAGGGCTTCCTCGGCCGGATCGTCGACATCGGGGCGGAGCTGTTCGCGATGAGCGCGGCCTGCGTACGGGCCGAGCACCTGCGCGCCGCCGGTGAGAACGGCCGCGAGGCGGTCCAGCTCGCGGACACCTTCTGCCGTCAGTCGCGCATCCGCGTCGAGGAACTCTTCACCCGGCTGTGGAGCAACACCGACGACCTCGACCGCAAGGTCGTGGACGAGGTCCTCGCCGGCGCCTACACCTGGCTGGAAGAGGGCGTCCTCGACCCGTCGGGCGACGGCCCCTGGATCGCGGACGCCACCCCCGGCCCGCCCACCCGCGACAACGTCCACCGCCCCGTCCGCTGAACCGCCCCCGGCGCCGGAGCGTCAGGTTCCGCTCCGGCGCCGGGCCGCCCGGGCGCCGCCCCGCGAGCGGGTACGGGACGGCGCCCGCGCACTCGCCCGGGCCCTCTTGGCAGGAGCGCTGTCCAGGCACACAGCCGATGCGGCAACAATGGGGGCATGAGCGACAGCCCAGCCCCCCTCGCCGACCCCCACATCGCCTTCGACCCGACCGAAGGCCGACGCGATGTGGTCGTCCTCGGATCCACCGGATCCATCGGTACCCAGGCCATCGACCTGGTCCTGCGCAACCCCGACCGCTTCCGGGTGACCGCGCTCTCCGCGGCCGGCGGCCGGGTCGAGCTGCTGGCCGAGCAGGCCCGGCGGCTGCGGGTCCGCGCCGTCGCGGTCGCACGCGAGGACGCCGTGCCCGCCCTGCGCGAGGCGCTGACGGCGCAGTACGGCGGCGAGCCGCTCCCCGAGATCCTCGCCGGCCCCGAAGCGGCCACCGAGCTCGCCGCGTCCCCCTGCCACACCGTCCTGAACGGGATCACCGGCTCGATCGGCCTCGCCCCGACGCTCGCCGCGCTCACGGCCGGCCGCACGCTCGCGCTGGCCAACAAGGAGTCGCTGATCGTCGGCGGCCCGCTGGTCAAGGCCCTGGCGAAGCCGGGCCAGATCATCCCCGTCGACTCCGAGCACGCCGCCCTCTTCCAGGCCCTGGCCGCCGGAAAGCGCGCCGATGTGCGCAAGCTCGTGGTGACCGCGTCCGGCGGGCCCTTCCGGGGGCGTACCCGCGGCGAACTCGCCGACGTCACCCCCGCCGACGCGCTCGCCCACCCCACCTGGGCGATGGGCCCCGTCATCACCGTCAACTCGGCGACCCTCGTCAACAAGGGACTTGAGGTGATCGAGGCGCACCTGCTCTACGACATCCCCTTCTCGCGCATCGAGGTCGTCGTCCACCCCCAGTCCTATGTGCACTCCATGGTCGAGTTCACCGACGGCTCCACGCTGGCCCAGGCGACCCCGCCCGACATGCGCGGGCCGATCGCCATCGGGCTCGGCTGGCCCCAGCGGGTTCCGGACGCGGCGCCCGCCTTCGACTGGACCAAGGCCTCGACCTGGGAGTTCTTCCCGCTCGACAACGACGCGTTCCCGGCGGTGGGACTCGCCCGGCACGTCGGGGAATTGGGCGGGACGGCTCCGGCGGTGTTCAATGCCGCGAACGAGGAGTGCGTGGACGCGTTCCTGGCCGGACGGCTCCCCTTCAGCGGGATCATGGAGACGGTGACGGAGGTCGTCACCGAACACGGGACGCCGGCCGCGGGAACTTCCCTCACGGTCTCGGACGTCCTGGAAGCGGAGACCTGGGCACGCGCCCGGGCCCGGGAACTCGCGGTGAAGGCGACAGCGGAGGCACACGCATGACGATCCTGTTGACGGTCCTCGGCATAGTGCTCTTCGCCCTGGGACTGCTCATCTCCATCGCGTGGCACGAGCTCGGCCACCTCTCCACGGCCAAGCTCTTCGGCATCCGCGTGCCTCAGTACATGGTCGGCTTCGGCCCCACCATCTGGTCACGGAAGAAGGGCGACACGGAGTACGGGATCAAGGCGATCCCGGCCGGCGGCTACATCCGCATGATCGGCATGTTCCCGCCCGGCGCGGACGGCCGCATCGCGGCACGCTCGACCTCTCCGTTCCGCGGCATGATCGAGGACGCCAGGGCGGCCGCCTTCGAGGAGCTCCAGCCCGGTGACGAGGACCGGCTCTTCTACACGCGCAAGCCGTGGAAGCGCGTCATCGTCATGTTCGCGGGCCCCTTCATGAACCTGATCCTCGCGGTCGCGATCTTCCTCGGCGTGTTCATGGGCTTCGGTACGCAGACCCAGACCACGCAGGTCGAGGCCGTCCAGAAGTGCGTGATCGCGGCGAGCGAGAAGCGCCAGACCTGCGAGCCGGGTGACGCGGTCGCGCCCGCCGAAGCCGCGGGTCTGCGCAGCGGCGACACCATCGTCGCCTTCAACGGCAAGCCCGTGAAGGACTGGTCCGATCTGTCGGACCGGATCCGCGCCACCATCGGGCCCGCCACGGTCACCGTGGAGCGCCAGGGGCAGCAGATCACCCTGCACCCCACGCTCGCCAAGAACATGGTGGCCAAGAAGGACGCGGACGGGCAGCCCGTCCCGGACCAGTTCGTGCCGGCCGGCTACCTCGGCTTCCTGCCCAAGTCCGTGATCAAGCCGCTCACCTTCGAGCAGTCCGTGAACCACATGACCGACGCGGTCGAGAACAGCGTGCACTCCATCGCCGCGCTCCCCGGCAAGATCCCGGACCTGTGGAACGCGGCCTTCGACGGCGGCGAGCGCAAGGCCGACTCGCCGGTCGGCGTGGTCGGCGCCGCGCGCATCAGCGGCGAGGTGCTCAACATGGACGCCCCGCCGGAGAACATCCTCGCGACGTTCATGATGGTGCTCGCCTTCTTCAACCTTTCGCTGTTCCTGTTCAACATGCTGCCGCTGCTCCCGCTGGACGGCGGCCACATCGCGGGCGCCCTGTGGGAGTCGCTGCGCCGCAACGTCGCCCGCGTCCTCAAGCGCGCCGACCCGGGCCCGTTCGACGTGGCCAAGCTGATGCCGGTCGCGTACGTGGTGGCCGGGATCTTCATCTGCTTCACCCTGCTCGTGCTCGTCGCGGACGTGGTGAACCCGGTGAAGCTCGCCTGAGGACGGGGAGGGCCCCGTGCTTTCCGCCGGTTGACCTGCGGGGCACGTACGAACACGGGAAGGGGCGGTTCGGGCGCATCGCGCGCCGGAGCCGCCCCCTTCGCGTGAACTGTGGGGGCACCGTGTGCCCGGGGCCCCGCGGGTGACGTAACCTCGAAGGCTGGAGCCCGCCGATCTCG
Organism: Streptomyces hundungensis; assembly: GCF_003627815.1. Classification (NCBI taxonomy): domain Bacteria; kingdom Bacillati; phylum Actinomycetota; class Actinomycetes; order Kitasatosporales; family Streptomycetaceae; genus Streptomyces; species Streptomyces hundungensis. The sequence goes on along the minus strand of NZ_CP032698.1, from coordinate 2,476,150 downwards.
GGACCTTGATCCACACCTTGGGGTTGCACAGCAGATGACTGCGATTTCACTGGGAATGCCGTCCGTACCGACCAGGCTGGCCGAGCGTCGCAAGAGCCGTCAGATCCAGGTCGGTTCCGTGGCGGTCGGCGGGGACGCACCCGTCTCGGTGCAGTCCATGACCACGACGAGGACGTCGGACATCGGCGCGACGTTGCAGCAGATCGCCGAACTGACGGCGTCGGGCTGTCAGATCGTGCGGGTCGCCTGCCCGACGCAGGACGACGCCGACGCGCTGTCGACGATCGCGAGGAAGTCCCAGATCCCCGTGATCGCGGACATCCACTTCCAGCCGAAGTACGTGTTCGCGGCCATCGACGCGGGCTGCGCGGCGGTCCGGGTCAACCCGGGCAACATCAAGCAGTTCGACGACAAGGTCAAGGAGATCGCGCTCGCCGCGAAGGACGCGGGCACGCCGATCCGGATCGGCGTCAACGCGGGATCGCTGGACGCGCGACTGCTGAAGAAGTACGGCAAGGCCACGCCCGAGGCGCTGGTCGAGTCGGCGCTGTGGGAGGCCTCCCTCTTCGAGGAGCACGGCTTCCGTGACATCAAGATCTCGGTCAAGCACAACGACCCCGTCGTCATGGTGAACGCCTACCGTCAGCTGGCCGCGCAGAGCGACTACCCGCTGCACCTCGGCGTCACCGAGGCGGGCCCCGCCTTCCAGGGCACGATCAAGTCGGCGGTCGCCTTCGGCGCGCTGCTCGCCGAAGGCATCGGCGACACGATCCGGGTCTCCCTCTCGGCCCCGCCGGCGGAGGAGATCAAGGTCGGCATCCAGATCCTGGAGGCGCTGAACCTGCGCCAGCGCCGTCTTGAAATCGTCTCCTGCCCGTCCTGCGGTCGCGCCCAGGTGGACGTGTACAAGCTGGCCGAGGAGGTCACGGCGGGTCTCGAGGGCATGGAGGTTCCGCTGCGGGTCGCGGTCATGGGCTGCGTCGTGAACGGCCCGGGCGAAGCCCGCGAGGCGGATCTCGGCGTCGCCTCGGGCAATGGCAAGGGGCAGATCTTCGTCAAGGGCGAGGTCATCAAGACGGTGCCGGAGTCGAAGATCGTGGAGACGTTGATCGACGAGGCGATGAAGATCGCGGAGCAGATGGAGAAGGACGGCGTCGCCTCCGGCGAGCCCCAGGTCTCCGTAGCAGGCTGACCCCCACCCCGGGCCCCGGGCCACCCCCGGGCCCGGCCCCGTCCCGGCTCGTCTGCGGGCCGCAGGTGGCTGGTCGCGCAGTTCCCCGCGCCCCTAAACCCGCTTTCGGCCTGCGGGCCGTGGTCGCTTCTCGCGCAGTTCCCCGCGCCCCTAACCCCGTTTTCGTCTGCGGGCCGTGGGTGGCTGGTCGCGCAGTTCCTCGCGCCCCTAGCCGGATCGGTGCTGGTCCGCATGAGGCATTTCAGCCTGTCCGGCGATTGAGGACGAGCGCCGTTCAGGCGCGAACGGGGTCTGGGGCGGAGCCCCAGGGGGCCAGGGGGTCGAGAACCCCGTGGGGGCGTGGGGGGCGGGGCGGCGGGTACAGTGCGGAGATCAGCAGCCCGTCCCGTGAGGCCCCCTCGTGTTGATGCAGACCACCACCCGGGTCCTCGAACCCGGCGACCTCGGCGCGGCGCTCGCCATCCTGGAGAGCGACCCGGTCGCCAACGCGTTCGTGACCTCCCGCGTACAGATCGCCGGCCTCGACCCCTGGCGCCTCGGCGGCGAGATGTGGGGCTGGTACGCGGACGGCCGCCTGCGCTCCCTGTGCTACTCCGGCGCCAACCTCGTACCGATCTGCGCGACCCCCGAGGCGGTACGTTCCTTCGCGGACCGCGCCCGCCGCACCGGCCGCCGCTGCTCCTCGATCGTCGGCCCCGCCGAGCCCACCGCCCGGCTGTGGCAGCTGCTAGAACCGCACTGGGGCCCCGCCCGCGACGTACGCCCGCACCAGCCCCTGATGGTCGCCGAGCGGATGCCCGACGACATCGCCCCCGACCCCTACGTCCGGCGCATCCGCAAGGACGAGATGGACGTGATCATGCCGGCCTGTGTCGCCATGTTCACCGAGGAGGTCGGCGTCTCCCCGCTCGCCGGTGACGGCGGACTGCTCTACCAGGCCCGCGTCGCCGAACTCGTGGGCGCGGGGCGCTCGTTCGCCCGTATCGAGGACGGCAAGGTCGTCTTCAAGGCCGAGATCGGCGCCGCCACCAACCAGGCCTGCCAGATCCAGGGCGTCTGGGTCGCCCCCGAGCACCGCGGCAAGGGCCTGTCGGCCACCGGCATGGCCGCCGTGCTGCGGTACGCACTCGCCGACGTCGCCCCGATCGTCAGCCTGTACGTCAACGACTTCAACGCCCCCGCCCGCGCCTGCTACCGACGGGTCGGCTTCCGTGAGACCGGAGCATTCATGAGCGTGCTGTTCTGAGGTTAGGGTGCGGCCATGCCTGATGACTCTGAGGTGACCGTCGGACCGCTCGACCTCGCGGCCCGCGTGGACGAGGCACTCGCCGTGCAGGCGATCGCCTTCGGACTCAGCGCCGAAGAGGTCGGGGTGCGCCGCCACATCGTGCTGCGGCACCTCTCCTACCCCGGCGCCAGGGCACTGGGAGCCACCACCGCCGACGGGCGCCTCGCGGGGTTCGTCTACGGCATGCCCAACGACCGGGCCCACTGGTGGTCCACCGTCGTCGAGCCGTATCTGCGCAACAACGCCACCGACCACTGGCTCGACGACACCTTCGTGATCACCGAGCTGCACGTCCACCCCGCCTTCCAGAACCGGGGCGTGGGGCGGGCGCTCATCACCACCATCACCGACACCGCCGACCAGCCCCGCTCGATCCTCTCCGCGATCGACACCGAGAGCCCCGCCCGCGCCCTGTACCGCGCGCTCGGCTATGTCGACCTCGCCCGGCAGGTGCACTTCCCGAGCGCGGCACGGCGGTACGCGGTGATGGGCGCCCCCCTGCCACTGCTGCGGCGCGACCCGGCGGACCCCCGGTAGCGAGCCGGTCCGGAGCGAAAGGATTTCCGCGCACTCGGGGCGCCCGGTTAACCTCCAGGCATCACCCCGTGCACGTACAGGAGAGAAATCCATGGCAGCCGCCCAGGTTCAGCGCATGTCCCGTCTGATGGCCAAGACATTGCGCGACGACCCGGCGGACGCCGAGACGCTCAGCCACAAGCTCCTGGTCCGCGCCGGATACGTGCGCCGCAACGCCGCCGGCATCTGGACCTGGCTGCCGCTCGGCAAGAAGGTCCTGGACAACATCTCCACCGTCGTACGCGAGGAGATGGACGCCATCGGCGCGCAGGAGGTGCTGCTGCCCGCACTGCTGCCCAAGGAGGCGTACGAGGCGAGCGGCCGCTGGGAGGAGTACGGCGACCTGCTGTTCCGCCTCAAGGACCGCAAGGGCGGCGAGTACCTGCTCGGCCCGACGCACGAAGAGGTCTTCACGCAGACCGTCAAGGACCAGTGCACGTCCTACAAGGACCTGCCGGTGATGCTCTACCAGATCCAGACCAAGTACCGCGACGAGGCCCGCCCCCGCTCCGGCGTACTGCGCGGCCGCGAGTTCCAGATGAAGGACTCGTACTCCTTCGACACCACCGACGAGGGTCTCGCCGAGTCCTACGCGCTGCACCGCGCCGCCTACCAGAAGATCTTCGCGCGGCTCGGCCTCGACTACCGCATCGTCTCCGCCGTCTCCGGCGCCATGGGCGGCTCCGCCTCCGAGGAGTTCCTGGCCCCGGCCGCCGCCGGCGAGGACACCTTCGTGGACTGCCCGGCCTGCGACTACGCGGCCAACACCGAGGCCGTGACCTTCGTCGCCGCCCCGGTCGACGGCTCCGCGCACGGGCCCGTCGAGGAGATCGACACCCCCGACACCCCCACCATCGAGACCCTGGCCGCGCACCTCGGCGTCCCCGCCTCGGCCACCCTGAAGAACCTGCTGGTCAAGGTGGACGGCGAGATCGTCGCCGTCGGCGTGCCCGGCGACCGTGAGGTCGACCTCGGCAAGCTCGGCGAGCACCTGGCCCCGGCGGTCGTCGAGCTCGTCACGGCCGAGGACTTCGCGGACCGTCCCGACCTGGTACGCGGCTACGTCGGCCCGCAGGGCCTGGAGAAGGTCCGCTACATCGCCGACCCGCGCATCGCCCCCGGCACCGCCTGGGTCACCGGCGCCAACAAGGCCGACACGCACGCCCGCAACGTGGTCTGCGGCCGTGACTTCGAGGTCGACGACTACCTCGACGTCGTCGTGGTCGAGGAGGGCGACCCCTGCCCCTCGTGCGGCGCGGGCCTCAAGCTCGACCGGGCGATCGAGATCGGCCACATCTTCCAGCTCGGCCGCAAGTACGCCGACACCTTCCAGCTCGACGTCCTCGGCAAGGAGGGCAAGCCGGTCCGGGTCACCATGGGCTCGTACGGCATCGGCGTCTCGCGCGCGGTCGCGGCGCTGGCCGAGCAGACGGCGGACGACAAGGGGCTGTGCTGGCCCGCCGAGATCGCGCCGGCCGATGTGCACGTCGTCGCGGCGGGCAAGGCGGTCCAGACCGAGGCGGCGCTGGACGCGGCCGAGCAGCTGCGTGCGGCGGGCCTTCGGGTGCTGGTGGACGACCGGGCCGGGGTCTCGCCCGGCGTGAAGTTCACCGATGCCGAGCTGATCGGTGTGCCGCAGATCCTGGTCGCCGGGCGGCGGGTCGCGGAGGGCGTCTTCGAGCTGAAGGATCGCCGTACGGGCGAGCGCGAGGAGCTTCCGCTGGCCGAGGCGATCGCCCGCCTGTCCGCCTGACGGGGGTTTCTTTCCCCACCCCGCCCCTTCCCGAGACCCTCCGGGGGCGGGGGGGGCTTGGCCTGCCGCCCGCCTGCGGACCGTGCGTGGCTGGTCGCGCAGTTCCCCGCGCCCCCAAACCCGTTTTCGTCTGCGGGCCGTGGGTGGCTGGTCGCGCAGTTCCTCGCGCCCCTAGCCGGATCGGTGCTGGCCCGCATGAGGCATTTCAGCCTTCCGGCGATTGAGGACGAGCGCCCTTTAGGCGCGATCGGGGTCTGGGGCGGAGCCCCAGGGGGCTACAGCCAGCCCGCGAATTCCAGGAGGAGCTCCGCGTCCTGGTGACGCCCCGCCACCCCCGCCCGCAACCCGGACTCAACCGCCCGGAACAACGTCCAGCCGTGCAGCCGAACCGGATCGACGTCCAGGGAGTCGGCGAGCTTGTTGACGCGGCGCCGCGCGGCGGACGCCCCGCTGGGCGCCGCGATGAGGTCCTCCACCCGGTCCCGTACCAACCGCGCCAGATCGTAGGCCCGTTCACCCACCAACGGCTCGGGCCCCACCGTCAACCAGGGCGCCCGCTCACCCGAAAGCACCTTGCTCTGGCGGAAGTTGCCGTGCAGAAGCAGCAACTCGGGGCTGGCGGCGGCCAGTTCGTCGCGGGCGGCGAGCGCCGCCGAGACGAGCGGGGCGAGTTCGGGATCCCGCGAGGCCCGCATCGGCCCGCTCTGGCGCTCCGTGCGCTCGGCCACCGTCTCGAAGGCGTGGCCGGCGGGCGGCTCGACCCACAGCCGCCGCACGGTCCCGGCCGCCTCCAGCAGCGCCTTGGCCTCGGGCAGCGAGCGCAGGGACACCTCGGGGTGCAGCCGCTCCAGCAGGAGCGCGTCGTCACCGGCCTCCCCGGACGTCTCCTCGTCCAGCAACTGGGCGGCCCCCCACCCGTGCCAGTGCGCGAGCGCCGCACGCTCCAGGTCGGGACGGGCGAACGAGGGGGCGACCTTGAGGGCGGCCGGAGTCCCGTCCGGACGGCGTACGAGGGCGACCAGGCTGGAGCGGCCCCCCGGCGCCTGGACCCGGTCGACGGCGAGGCCGCGCCGGGCGGCCGACTCCTCGGCCAGCTCGGGCAGTCGGTCGAGCCAGGGCCCGGCCAGCGCGTCCCCGTACGTCTCGCCGAGCGCGCGGACCAGCCGCTCAGGCGGTTCGAAAGCCATGCGTGTATTGCCCCTTGCTCAGGTACTAGCCGGTGGAACTCAGGTACTGGCCGGTGGAACCGGTGCGCTCGGGCGTTCCGCGAGCCCAGGAAAGGCTACGCTGCCGCCCCGCCACCGCACGGCCCGCACCGCCGCCTCGCGCAGCGCGGCAGCCGCCTCCTGGCGCAGCGGCCCTTGGGCGGCCCGGACGAGATCGGAGTAGACACCGGCGACCCGGTCCTCCAGTTCGGTGGCGAGCCGCAGCGCCGAGGAGGCGTCGGGCACGGCGAACGGCAGCGCGTAGGCCGGGGCCGCCGCCACCGGCGATCCGCCCAGGTCACGCACCGTACGGGCGAGGGAGTCGCGGCGCGAGCGGTGCGCGGTGAGGGCGTCGTGGGCCTCGGCGGCGCGGGCCCCGGAGAGCCGGCCGCCCAGCACTCCGTACCCGTACACCGCCGCGTGTTCGGCGGCCAGCGCGGCCTGCGCGGCGTCCAGGGGCTCGGCCATCAGGCGCCCCCGCCCAGGAGGTAGGCGTGCCCCGCGCCGGAGGCCGCCACCGAGGCGAGCAGCCGGGCGAGCTCCGGCGGCGCGGTGGCGAGAGCCGTCAACTGGGCGTCGGAGGTGCGCCGTTCGGCCCGGGCGAGCTGCTTGAGCGCCTCGTCGGCGTCGGCCGGCACCGGCGAGATGGCGGACGGGGAGGACGGCGCCACAGAGGGCGCGGGGGAGGAGGGCCCCGGGGCGCCCGGCGCGGGCGTGGGCGGCGCGAGCGCCGTGCCGTGCTGTGCGGCCTGCTCCCGCAGCGGCGCCAGCCGGTCCCGCAGCGTCGGATGCATCGCGAGGACCGCGTCGTACTGCGCGACCAGGGCCCGGCTCGCCGCCGAGGTCCGGGCGCGCAGCGCCGCCTCCGTGCGGGCCGCCGCCTCGCGGGCGCCCGGCGCGGAGCCGCGCGCTGCGCTGTCGGAACCCGCGTCGGAGCAGCCGGCCAGCACACCTGCGGCCGCCGCTCCCGTCACGGCCAGCACACGCCTTCGCGTGGTCCCCGGGTGCCGCACGTGTCTCTCCCTGTGTGCCGGTCCGCCGGTGACCGAGTGATCACCGCAGGCGAGCGTACCCGCGGCCGCCGGGCGGTGGACGGCAACACCCTCCCGGACCGGATACCCTTTGACCTGACGGCGGCGGTCCCACGACGGCCGCCGTACGCGACGACGATCCCCCACAACAGCAGACGCGGCCGAGGAGTCACCCGGATGAGCACGACCCAGAGCGACAGGCTGCGCGGTCTCCTGGAGCCGCTCGTCAGCGCGAAGGATCTGGACCTCGAGGAGATCGAGGTGTCCCGGGCGGGCCGTCGGCGCGTGCTGCGCATCGTGGTCGACTCCGACCAGGGCGTGGAGCTGGACACCTGCGCCGAGCTGAGCAGGGCGGCCTCCGAGCTGCTCGACGAGAGCGACGCGATGGGCGAGGAGGAGTACGTCCTCGAAGTGACGTCTCCGGGCGCCGAGCGCCCGCTCACCGAACTCCGCCACTACCAGCGGGCCACCGGCAGGCTCGCCCGCCTCCAGCTGAACGACGGCGACGAACTGGTCGCACGCATCCTCAAGGCCGACGACGAAGGCATCGACACCGAGATCCCGGGTGTGAAGGGGCGCAAGCCCACCGCCCGCAGGATCGGCTTCGCCGAGATCGCCAAGGCACGAGTCGAGATCGAGTTCAACCGCAAGGACGGAAAGAACGACATCGCGGCAGACAGCGAGAACGACATCCTGAACGACATGCACAACGAAGAGGAGGCGTAGCCGTGGACATCGACATGAGTGCCCTGCGGGGTCTGGTCCGGGAGAAGGAGATCTCCTTCGACCTGCTGGTCGAGGCGATCGAGTCGGCGCTCCTCATCGCTTACCACCGCACCGAGGGCAGCTTCCGGCGTGCGCGCGTGAAGCTCGACCGTGAGAACGGTCATGTCACGGTGTGGGCGAAGGAAGACCCCGCCGACCTCGAAGAGGGCCAGGAGCCCAAGGAGTTCGACGACACCCCGTCGGACTTCGGCCGGATCGCGGCGAGCACCGCCAAGCAGGTCATCCTGCAACGGCTGCGCGACGCGGAGGACGACATCACCTTCGGCGAGTTCGCCGGACGTGAGGGCGACGTCATCACCGGCGTGGTCCAGCAGGGCAAGGACCCCAAGAACGTCCTGGTCGACATCGGCAAGATGGAGGCCATGCTGCCGGTGCAGGAGCAGGTGCCCGGCGAGGAGTACACGCACGGGCTGCGCCTGCGCACGTACGTCGTCCGGGTGGCCAAGGGGGTGCGCGGACCGTCGGTGACGCTGTCGCGCACCCACCCCAACCTGGTCAAGAAGCTGTTCGCGCTCGAGGTGCCGGAGATCGCCGACGGTTCGGTGGAGATCACCGCCATCGCCCGCGAGGCCGGTCACCGCACCAAGATCGCCGTCCGTTCGACGCGTTCGGGCATCAACCCGAAGGGCGCCTGCATCGGCCCGATGGGCAGCCGCGTGCGCAGCGTCATGGCCGAGCTGCACGGTGAGAAGATCGACATCGTCGACTGGTCGGACGACCCGGCGGAGATGGTGGCCAACGCGCTGTCCCCGGCCCGGGTCTCCAAGGTCGAGGTCGTGGACCTCGGGGCCCGCTCCGCGCGGGTGACCGTGCCGGACTACCAGCTCTCCCTCGCCATCGGCAAGGAGGGCCAGAACGCCCGGCTCGCCGCCCGCCTCACCGGCTGGCGCATCGACATCCGCCCGGACACCGAGCAGCCCGACCAGTCCGACCAGGACTGACGGGAATAAAAAGTGGCCCCGCCCCCGTTCGTCGGGGCAGGGTGAAGCTTTCTGGACAACAACCGTTCGATTCTTGCCCCGAAGGGGTGAGGTCGCTACGGGGAGGTAGACTTAAACGTGTCTGGCCGGACGCACGCCCGCGCCTGCCCTGAGCGAACCTGCGTGGGATGCCGGGAGCGAGCGGCCAAGAGCGATCTGCTGCGCATCGTGGCGGTCGAGGGTGCTTGCGCCCCCGATCCTCGCGGTACGCTGCCCGGCCGGGGTGCGTACGTCCACCCCGCCTCGGTCTGTCTCGACCAGGCGGTCCGCCGCCGGGCGTTCTCCCGGGCCTTCAAGGTCGGGGAAGCGCTCGACACTGCGGATCTGCGCACGTACGTCGAGCAGGCCGCAACGTAAGAAAGAAGCACGGCACGGAATCCCGTGCGGTCAGGTACCTCGCGAGTTGGAAGTAGGTCGAGATTGCGATGAGCACTCGATGAGTACGCGATGAGTACGCCCATGAAGTAGCGACGGTCCGGCGGTAACCCGGACCTAAAAGGAGCGAAGTGGCTAAGGTCCGGGTATACGAACTCGCCAAGGAGTTCGGGGTGGAGAGCAAGGTCGTCATGGCCAAGCTCCAAGAACTCGGTGAATTCGTCCGTTCGGCGTCCTCGACGATCGAGGCGCCTGTTGTACGCAAGCTGACCGACGCATTGCAGGGGCCCGGCGGCAACGCCGGCAAGTCCGCTGCGAAGCCCGGCGCGCCCCGCAAGGCCGCGCCCTCCCCCGCGGGTAAAGCCGCGGGAGGTGCCCCCATGCCCGCAGCGCCCTCCCCGGCCGCCGCGGCACGTCCCGCTGCCCCCAAGCCCGGCGCACCGGCTCCCAAGCCGGCCCCCGCGGCCCCCGCCGAGCCGGTCACTCCGGCCGCCCCGGCGAGCAGCACCCCCTCTTCTCCGGCTCCGGCCGCCTCGGGCCCCCGCCCGGGCCCGAAGCCCGCACCGGCCAAGCCGGCCCCGGTCACCCCGGTGCCCGCCGCCGAGTTCTCGGCTCCGGCCCCGGCCCAGCCCGCGGCGCCCCAGGCTCCGCGTCCCGCCGGCGCCACCCCCGGCCCCCGTCCCGCACGTCCGGCCCCGGCCGGTCAGCGTGACGGTGGTCAGCGCGACGGCGGCCAGCGCGACGGTGGCCGTGGCGGCGACCGTCCGGCCCGCCCCGCGGGTCAGGGCGCTCCCCGGCCGGGCGGTGCCCGTCCGGCCGGTCCGCGTCCCGGCAACAACCCCTTCACCTCGGGTGGCTCCACCGGAATGGCGCGCCCGCAGGCGCCCCGTCCCGGCGGTGGCGCTCCCCGTCCGGCCGGCGGCCCCGGCGCCCCCGGTGGCGCTCCGCGTCCGCAGGGCGGCCCCGGCGGCGCTCCGCGTCCGCAGGGTCAGGGCGGCGCCCGTCCGAGCCCGGGCGGCATGCCCCGTCCGCAGGGCGGCGCCCCGCGTCCCGGTGGCGGTGCCCCCGGCGGCAACCGTCCCAACCCCGGCATGATGCCGCAGCGTCCCGCCGCGGCCCCGCGTCCCGGTGGCGGCCCCGGTGGCCGTGGTCCCGGCGGCCCCGGTGGCCGTCCGGGTGGCGGTGCCGGTCGTCCCGGTGGCGGCGGCGGCTTCGCCGGCCGTCCGGCCGGTCCCGGTGGCGGCGGTCGTCCCGGTGGCGGTGGCGGCTTCGGCGGCCCCCGTCCGGGTGGCGGCGCTCCCGGTGGTGGCGGCGGCTTCGGCGGTCGTCCCGGTTTCCAGGGCCGTCCCGGTGGCCCCGGTGCCCGTGGTGGCACGCAGGGTGCCTTCGGCCGTCCCGGCGGGCCCGCCCGTCGTGGTCGCAAGTCGAAGCGTCAGAGGCGCCAGGAGTACGAGGCCATGCAGGCCCCGTCGGTGGGCGGCGTCATGCTGCCCCGCGGCAACGGACAGTCCGTCCGCCTGTCGCGCGGTGCTTCGCTGACCGACTTCGCCGAGAAGATCGGCGCCAACCCGGCGTCGCTCGTCGGCGTGATGATGAACCTCGGCGAGATGGTCACCGCCACGCAGTCGGTCTCCGACGAGACGCTGAAGCTGCTCGCGGACGAGATGAACTTCATCCTCGAGATCGTCAGCCCCGAGGAGGAGGACCGCGAGCTGCTCGAGTCCTTCGACATCGAGTTCGGCGAGGACGAGGGTGGCGAGGAATCCCTCGTCGCGCGTCCGCCGGTCGTGACCGTCATGGGTCACGTCGACCACGGTAAGACCCGCCTTCTGGACGCGATCCGCAAGACGAACGTGGTCGCGGGCGAGGCCGGCGGCATCACGCAGCACATCGGTGCGTACCAGGTCGCCACCGAGGTCAACGGCGAGGACCGCCGCATCACCTTCATCGACACCCCGGGTCACGAGGCGTTCACCGCCATGCGTGCCCGTGGTGCCAAGTCCACCGACATCGCGATCCTCGTGGTGGCGGCGAACGACGGTGTGATGCCCCAGACGATCGAGGCGCTGAACCACGCCAAGGCGGCCGACGTGCCGATCGTGGTCGCGGTCAACAAGATCGACGTCGAGGGCGCGGACCCGACCAAGGTGCGCGGTCAGCTCACCGAGTTCGGTCTGGTGGCCGAGGAGTACGGCGGCGACACGATGTTCGTCGACATCTCCGCCAAGCAGGGCCTCAACATCGAGTCCCTCCTGGAGGCCGTCGTCCTCACCGCCGACGCCTCGCTCGACCTGCGGGCCAACCCGGAGCAGGACGCGCAGGGCATCGCGATCGAGTCCCACCTGGACAAGGGCCGCGGCGCCGTCGCGACCGTCCTGGTCCAGCGCGGCACCCTGCGGGTCGGCGACACGATGGTGGTGGGCGACGCCTACGGCCGCGTGCGCGCCATGCTCGACGACAAGGGCGAGAACGTGGAAGAGGCGGGTCCCTCGACCCCGGTCCTCGTCCTCGGTCTCACCAACGTCCCGGGTGCCGGCGACAACTTCCTGGTCGTCGACGAGGACCGTACGGCCCGTCAGATCGCCGAGAAGCGTGCCGCCCGTGAGCGCAACGTCCGCTTCGCCCGCAAGGGTGTGCGGTTCTCCCTGGAGAACCTGGACGAGGCCCTCAAGGCCGGTCTGGTGCAGGAACTCAACCTCATCATCAAGGGCGACGCGTCCGGTTCGGTGGAGGCCCTGGAGGCCTCGCTGCTCCAGCTCGACGTCGGCGACGAGGTCGACATCCGTGTCCTGCACCGCGGTGTGGGTGCGGTCACCGAGTCCGACATCAACCTGGCGACCGGCTCCGACGCCATCGTCATCGGCTTCAACGTCCGCGCTGCGGGCCGCGCGGCGCAGATGGCGGAGCGCGAAGGCGTCGACGTCCGGTACTACTCGGTCATCTACCAGGCGATCGAAGAGATCGAAGCGGCCCTCAAGGGCATGCTCAAGCCGGAGTACGAAGAGGTCGAGCTCGGCACGGCGGAGATCCGCGAGATCTTCCGCTCGTCCAAGCTGGGCAACATCGCCGGTGTCCTGGTCCGGTCGGGCGAGGTCAAGCGCAACACCAAGGCGCGCCTGCTGCGCGATGGCAAGGTCATCGCGGAGAACCTCAACATCTCGGGCCTGCGTCGCTTCAAGGACGACGTCACCGAGATCCGCGAAGGCTTCGAGGGCGGTATCAACCTCGGAAACTTCAACGACATCAAGATCGACGACGTCATCGCGACGTACGAGATGCGCGAGAAGCCGCGCGGCTAGTCCGAGCGGCCGATCCGTACCCCTGGAGGCGCGGCCTCCTGAAGGAACGACAGTCGGGGCCGATCGTCGGGAAGATATTCCCGTCGATCGGCCCCGGCCGTTCCGGTACGGTTCTTGATGTCCCCGCCAAGGTTTTGGCGGGGTCCTCTAACCCGTACCGGCGGGACATCCGGACATTCATGTATGTGGGGACGCTGTCCTTCGATCTGCTCCTCGGCGACGTACGGTCGCTGAAGGAGAAACGCTCCGTCGTCCGGCCGATCGTCGCCGAGCTCCAGCGCAAGTTCGCGGTGAGTGCGGCCGAGGTCGGCGACCAGGATCTGCACCGCAGGGCCGAGATCGGCCTCGCGGTGGTGTCCGGGGAGACGGGGCACCTCACCGAAGTACTCGACCGGTGCGAGCGGCTCGTCGCCGGCCGGCCCGAGGTGGAGCTTCTGTCGGTCAGACGCAGGCTCCACAGCGACGAAGACTGAACACCGAGCAAGGCTTGAGAAGGAGTAGGACCAGTGGCCGACAACGCGCGGGCGAAGAAGCTGGCGGACCTCATCCGGGAGGTGGTGGCCGAAAAGCTGCTGCGTGGCGTCAAGGACCCGCGCCTCGGAACGCATGTGACGATCACCGACACCCGGGTCACCGGTGACCTGCGGGAGGCCACGGTCTTCTACACGGTGTACGGGGACGACGAGGAGCGGGCCGCCGCCGCGGCCGGCCTGGAGAGCGCCAAGGGCGTCCTGCGCTCCGCGGTCGGCTCCGCCGCCGGCACCAAGTTCACGCCCACCCTGACGTTCATCGCGGACGCGCTCCCCGAGAACGCCAAGACCATCGAGGACCTCCTCAACAAGGCGCGGGCCTCGGACGCCGCGGTGCGCGAGGTGTCCTCGGGCGCCCAGTTCGCCGGTGACGCCGACCCGTACAAGAAGCCCGGCGACGAGGACGACGCCTGAGCATGAGCACCGCAGCAAAGACGCCCGACGGGCTTGTCATCGTCGACAAGCCGTCGGGCTTCACTTCGCACGACGTCGTGGCCAAGATGCGCGGCATCGCAAGAACCCGCCGTGTGGGCCACGCGGGCACCCTCGACCCGATGGCGACCGGTGTCCTCGTCCTGGGCGTCGAGCGGGCCACCAAGCTGCTCGGGCACCTCGCCCTGACCGAGAAGGAGTACCTCGGTACGATCCGGCTCGGCCAGAACACCATCACCGACGACGCCGAGGGCGAGATCATCTCGTCCACCGACGCCTCCAAGGTCACCCGCGAGGGCATCGACGCGGGCGTCGCGGAGCTGACCGGCGCCATCATGCAGGTGCCGTCCAAGGTCTCCGCCATCAAGATCGACGGCAAGCGGTCCTACGCGCGGGTGCGCGGCGGCGAGGAGTTCGAGATCCCGGCCCGCCCGGTGACGGTCTCCTCGTTCCGGGTCTACGACGTCCGCGAGGCCGTCGCCGAGGACGGCACCGCAGTCGTCGACCTGGTCGTCTCCGTGGTCTGCTCCTCCGGCACCTACATCCGCGCCCTCGCCCGTGACCTCGGGGCCGGGCTCGGCGTCGGCGGTCACCTGACCGCGCTGCGCCGCACCCGCGTCGGCCCCTACGGCCTGGACGCGGCCCGCACCCTGGACCAGCACCAGGAGTCGCTCACCGTCATGCCGGTCGCCCAGGCCGCGACCGCGGCCTTCGCCCGCTGGGACGTGGACGCGCGCCGCGGCGCGCTGCTGCTCAACGGCGTGCGCCTGGACATGCCGGACGAGTACGAGACCGGCAAGGCCGTCGGGGTGTTCGGGCCCGACGGGACGTTCCTCGCGCTGGTCGAGAGCCAGAAGGGCAAGGCCAAGAGCCTCGCCGTGTTCGGCTGAGACGCGCCACCGTGGAGCGGGCGGCACGGCCCGCTCCACGATCCCCCTCGCAAGGGGTCTATCCGCACCACCCCGGCGATTCACCCCATCGAGCAGGCGCTCGGAGTGAACCACGGGAGCACAGGGGGGCGCTTTGCCCTGATGTCCTTCTCGGGCGGATCACCCCAGAACTACCGTTTCGGACATGCGACGCGGGGCTGGGGACGAGGGCGGCGAGACGCTCGTACGGATCTGTGATCTGGCCGGACGGACCCGGGGAACCGGATTCGTCGCCGACGACCGGGGCACCGTCGTCACCAGTCACGAGGCCGTCGACGGGCTGAGCAGAGTCGTGCTGCACGCCCCCGGCGACCGCACCTGGCTGGCCGAGGCCGACGACCTCGACCCGCTCCCCGAGGCGGGCCTCGCCCTGGTGCGCACCGACGGGCTAGGAGTGCGGCCGCTGCCCATCTCCGCGCGGACCGGGATCGGGGCGGGCAGCTATGTCCGGGTCGCCGCCCACGGCTGGCGCGAAGCACGCGTCCTGGGCACATCGGCCGTCACCTACGCCGCCACCGACCGCTTCCATCTCCTGGGCGGCGTACTGGAGTTGGCGATCGGCACCGCCGGCAGCGAGGCCATGCGGCTCGGCGGGGAGGCCAGCGGGGGGCCCGTCGTGGACACCGGGACCGGCGCCGTGCTCGGCGTCGTCGGCACCGCGCTGCACGCCCCGCACCAGGCGTCCGGGTTCGCGATGCCGCTCCGCGCCGAACAGGGCCCGCTCGCCGAACTCCTGCGGCGTAACGCCGCCACCGTGCCCGGCTACGGGGCCGATCTGAACCTGGCCGGCGCGCTCCAGCTCACCGCCACCTCCGTGGGCTCCGTCGGCGGTCCCCGGCCGGGGCACGATTGTGTCGAACGGCCGTCCATGCTCAGGGAGTTCGGGGCCTTCGCCGCCGGGGACGCCCTGGTGCTCGGTCTGGTCGGGGACCCCGGCACCGGGCGCACCACCGAACTCGCCGCGCTCGCCGGCCGCCGGGCGCGCGGCGCGCGGCCCGCGCCGACCGTATGGCTGCGCGGCGCCGACCTCCGGTGCGACGACACCTCCCTCGCCGACGCCGTCGCCCGCGCCCTCGCCCACGCGGCCCGCATCGTCGCCGCCCCGGCGGGACGGGGCGAGCAGGCGGCGGCCACCCCCGACCTGGTGGCCCGGCTCGCGCGCGAGGCCGGGCGGCCGCTGCTCGTGCTGCTCGACGGGCCCGAGGAGATGCCGCCCGTCCTCGCCCACCGCCTGGCCGCGTGGACGGCCGCGACGGTGGAGTGGCTGGAGGCGGCCGGGGCGCGCCTTGTCGTCGCCTGCCGGCCCGAGCACTGGGAACAGGCGGGCGCGCACTACCCCGAGGGCGTTCTGCACCCGGCCCGGCTGCCCCGCCTTCCGGACGGCGTACGCATCGGCGACCTCGGCCCCGAGGAGGCGGCCCGGGCCCGCGAGCGCTACGGCCTCGCGGACGGCGCGCTCGGCGACCGCGACGCCCGGCACCCTCTGACGCTGCGGCTGCTCGCCGAGGTGCGGGGCGCACTGCCCGCCGAGGTCGAGGGCACACCGGAGCGCGCGGAGGTGTTCGCCGCGCACCTGGACCTGATGTGCCTGCGGATCGCGGTACGCATGGCCGCCTCCGCCCGGCCGCCGCTGCGGGGCGGCGCGGTGCGACGCCTGGCGGCGCGCGTCGCCGGGCAGGTGCACGAGGCGGCCCGCCGCTGTCTGGGCCCGGGCCAGGGCGAACTCGACCGCGAGTCGTTCGAGGAGATCTTCCCGTGGCGTACCGGATCGGCCTCCGCCGTCCTCACCGAAGGGCTGCTGGTGCCCGCCGGATCCGGTTACCGCTTCGCACACGAGGAGCTCGCCGACTGGGTGCAGGCGGGCCATCTCGACCTGGACGCCGCCCTGTACGCCCTGGTGCACCGCTGGTACGAGGAGAGCGATCCCGCCGCCGTCGTCAAGCTCCCCTCACGCCCCGCTCCGAGCGTCGTCCCCCAGGGACATGTGCCGCCCCCACCGGGCTCGGGGCCCGCCCCGGCCCAGCGCACCCTGCCGGTGCCCCGCCACCGCATCGGGCCCGTCCTGGAAGCCATGCTCCTGCTCGGAAGCCATCAAGGATCCACTCAACTCGCCCTGAAACTCGCGGAGTTGGTGACCGTCCTGGACCGGACGCCCCAGGCGCCCGAGGACCACGGCCGGTCCGCGGACGCCCAGTGGTGGGCGGTCCACCTCCTCGCCGAGACCCTGCTGCGCGTCCCCGACGTACGGCCCTACCAGGAGGTGCTGCGGCTTCTCGCCGACCGGATCAGCCGGCGGTCCCTGCGCGAGGGAGGGCCGGCCGGGCTCGGGCCGCTCGCCGAGTTCGGGGCGTGGTTCTGGACACGGCTGCGGGTCGGCGACGACCTGCGGCTCGACCTCCTGCGCCGTCTGGTGCCGGCCGACGGGGCGCCGGGAACCGCGCCCGGCTGGGAGCGCTACCTGGACGCGGCCGACCGGCGGCTCACCGCCGAACCCCGGGCCGTACAGCCGCTGTTGTGCCGCTGGTTCACCGACGAGAGGCCGCTGCCCGTGGCGCCGGGCACGACGGCGCGGCCGACGGTGCGGCCCACCGTGGCGCGGGCCGCACAGGCCCTGCTGTACGCGCGCCGGGCGCTGGCCGTCGACGACCTCACCGAGGCGCTGGTGGCGACGCCCCATGTACGCGCCGAGGAACTGCTCGCCCAGCTCGCCGAGGACGAACCGTCCGCGCTGTGCCGGGCCGTGGACCGCTGGGCCCACGACGACCGGCCCGAACGGCGCGCCGCGGCCGCCGCCCACGGGCCGCGCGTCGCGCTCGGCATCCGCACCCCCGCCGACCGCGACCTGCTGCGGTACGCGGCGCTCGCGCTGCTCGCCCGCCCCGAGGACGCCGCTCTGCACGGCGCGGCGCTCGCCCTCCTGGTCCGCGACCCGGCGACCCGCGCCCCCTACCTCGACCGGGCGCTGGCCGCGTACACCGCCGGGGATCGGGCCATGCCCACCTCCGCGCTCGCCGCCGCCCTCACCACCCACCCCGAACCCGTCATCGCCGCCCTGCGGGCGCGGCTGCGCCAGGGCGGCGCGGGGGCCGCCGACATCCTCGACACGCTCGCCGAGGTCACCACCCCGGCGCTGGCCCGCCGCGCCGCGGCCCTGGTCCAAGAACACGCCGAGCACCACCCCGAGTCGGCGACCGGGGCGGCGGCCTTCGTGGACCGGCGCCTCGCCCACGGCCCGGCCGCCCGCGCCGTGCTCTTCCCGATGGTGACCAGCCTGCTGCGCGACCCCGCCCACCCCGTCCGCCGGGCGCTGGCCCCCGTACTCGCCGCGGCCGGCACCGCGGCGTCACGGCCGCTGCGGGCCGAGCTGCTCGACGTGCTCCTCGCCTTCGAACGCCAGGCGTCCGGCGGCCCGGCCGTGGCCGACGCCCTGCTCACCGCCGGCGCCCGGGGCTCGGGGGAGCGCGCCGAAGCGCGCACCCGCGACCTCGTCCACCGCACCGGGCTCCTCCTCGCCCGTACGCCCGAGGGCGCGGCCCACTTCGAGTCGCGCCTGATCGAGCTCTGCCGGGAAGTGCCCGGCTTCGCCGCGCAGGTCGCCGGATGGCTCGGCGAAGCACCAAGCGAGTGGGCCGCGCTGGTCGGTCCGGGGGCGCGCCGCGCGGTGGAGACGCTGGGCAGTCCCATGCCGATGCGATCCCGGGCCGCCGGGCATGGCAGTCTTAGACCTGCATGACGCGTAAGGGTCAACGACGTACACGGGTTCGAGGAGCGGTCACAGTGCAGCGCTGGCGTGGCTTGGAGGACATCCCGCAGGACTGGGGACGCGGCGTCGTCACCATCGGGTCCTACGACGGGGTGCACCGCGGACACCAGCTGATCATCGGGCGGGCCGTGGAGCGCGCCCGCGAGCTGGGCGTGCCGTCCGTCGTGGTCACCTTCGACCCGCACCCCAGCGAGGTCGTGCGCCCCGGCAGCCATCCGCCGCTGCTCGCCCCGCACCACCGGCGCGCCGAACTGATGGCGGAGCTCGGCGTGGACGCGGTACTGATCCTCCCCTTCACCAGCGAGTTCTCCCAGCTCTCCGCGGCGGAGTTCGTGGTCAAGGTGCTGGTCGACAAGTTGCACGCCAAGCTCGTCGTCGAGGGCCCCAACTTCCGCTTCGGACACAAGGCGGCGGGCAACGTCGAGGTGCTTGCCGAGCTCGGGCGGATGTACGACTACGAGGTCGAGGTCATCGACCTGCGGGTGCGCGGCGAGGCGGGCGGCGGCGAGCCGTTCTCCTCCACGCTGACCCGCCGCCTGGTCACCGAGGGCGACGTCGAGGGCGCCGCCGAGATCCTCGGCCGGCCGCACCGCGTCGAGGGCGTCGTCGTGCGCGGCGCCCAGCGCGGCCGCGAGCTCGGCTTCCCGACCGCCAACGTCGAGACGCTGCCGCACACCGCGATCCCCGCCGACGGCGTCTACGCGGGCTGGCTCACCGTCCCCACGCCCTCGACTCCGCTCGATCAGGGGGGAACCCCCTGCGGCGAGCGGATGCCCGCGGCCATCTCGGTCGGCACCAACCCGCAGTTCGACGGCACCGAGCGCACGGTGGAGGCGTACGCCATCGACCGCGTCGGCCTCGACCTGTACGGGCTGCACGTCGCCGTCGACTTCCTGGCCTATGTGCGGGGCATGGCCAAGTTCGACTCCATCGAGGACCTCCTGGAAGCGATCGGCAACGACGTGAAGCGGTCCACCGAGCTGATCGAGGCGTACGACGCCGGGCGCTAGGCTCCGGCGCCGACCGCCGCCGCCCAATGGCAGGCGACCCGCGCCGCCGTGCCGCCCGCGAGGACCGGCAGGTCCTGAGTGCGGCAGTGGTCCGCGACGCCCGCCCGGTCCGCCTCGCCCGAGGCCAGGACCTGGCAGCGGGCATGGAAGCGGCAGCCGCCCGGGACGCGCGAGGGGTCCGGGAGCTCTCCGCTGAGCACCACCGGATCGCCCGGCGACTCCGGCAGGACCGACAACAACGCCTGGGTGTACGGGTGTTGAGGGTGCGTCAGAACGTCTTCGACGGGTCCCGTCTCCACGATGCGGCCCAGATACATCACCGCCACCCGGTCCGCGATGTTCCACGCCAGACCCAGATCGTGGGTCACCACCAGCGCGGACAGGCCCAGTTCGTCCCGCAGACGCAGGAGCAGCGCGAGGATCTCGCCGCGCACCGACGCGTCCAGCGAGGCCACCGGCTCGTCGGCGACGATCAGTTCGGGGTCCAGGACCAGCGCGCCCGCGATCACCACGCGCTGGCGCTGGCCGCCCGACAGCTCGTGCGGGTAGCGCAGGAAGAACCGCTCCGGGGGCCGCAGTCCGGCCCGGGACAGCGCCCGGGCCACCAACTCCCGCTCGTCGCCCGGGAATCCATGGATGCGCAGTCCCTCGGCGACCGCGTCGTACACGGTGTGCCGGGGGTTGAGCGAGCCGCTCGGGTCCTGGAGGACCAACTGCGCCCGCCTGCGGTACGCCTTGAGGGCGCGGGCGTGCCGGCCCAGAGGGCTGCCGTCGAAGGCCACCGTGCCGGCGGTCGGGGCGACCAGGCCGAGCAGGGCGCGGGCGAGCGTCGTCTTGCCGCAGCCCGACTCGCCGACCAGGGCGACGATCTCACCCCGCCCGACGGTGAGTTCGACGCCGTCGACCGCCCGGGCAGGCGGGGCGCCGCGCCGCCCGGGGAAGGTGACGTGCAGCGCGGACGCGGCGAGCAGGGGGGCCTCGGTGGTGGTCATGCGGTGCTCCTCGACAGGGACCCGGCGTGCACACAGGCCGCCCGGTGCTCGGGGCCGGCCTCGCGCAGCGGCTGGTCGTCCGAGGCGCAGACGCCGAGCGCGACCGGGCAGCGCGGATGGAAGGCGCAGCCCGGCGGCAGGGCCGACGGGTCGGGCGGGTCGCCCGGCAGACCCCGGGGCGCCCGGCGCGAGGAAGGGTCGCCGATGCGGGGAAACGCGGCGGACAGGGCCTGACCGTAAGGGTGCCGGGCCGCGGTGTGGACCGCGCGCGCCGGGCCCTCCTCGACGATGCGGCCCGCGTACATCACCGCGAGCCGGTCGCAGGTGTCGGCGAGGACCGAAAGATCGTGGCTGATCATCAGCAGACTGATGCCCGTCTCGGCCACCAGCCGCTCGATCAGCCGCAGGATCTGGGCCTGGATCATCACGTCGAGGGCCGTCGTCGGCTCGTCCGCGACGATCAGTCGGGGCGCGCAGGCCAACGCCATCGCGATCATCACCCGCTGGCGCTGGCCCCCCGACAGTTCATGCGGATAGGCCTGCGCACGCGCGGCGGGCAGCCCGACCTGTTCGAGGAGCTCGCCGACCCGGGCGCGGGCTCCCGCCGGGGTCGCCAGGCCGTGCAGCAGGATCGGCTCGGCGATCTGGTCACCGACGCGGTGCACCGCGTTCAGCGAGTGCATCGCCCCCTGGAAGACGATGGACGCCCCCGCCCAGCGGACCGCCCGCAGCCGCCCCCACCGCATCGTGAGCACGTCCTCGCCGTCGAGCAGCACCGAACCGCGCAGCACGGCCGACGCGGGCAGCAGCCTCAGGAGCGCCATCGCGAGCGTCGACTTGCCGCAGCCCGACTCGCCCGCCACGCCCAGCTTCTGGCCCGGCGCGATGGTGAGGTCCACGCCGCGCACCGCCGCCGCCCCGGTCCCGTAGGTGACGTGCAGGTCCCTGATCTCCAACAGGCTCATCGGACCCCCAGCTTCGGGTTGAGGACGGCCTCGACGGCCCGGCCGCAGAGCGTGAAGGAGAGCGCCACCAGCGCGATCGCGATGCCGGGGGGCGCCAGGTACCACCAGTGCCCCGAGGAGACCGCGCCCGCCTCACGGGCGTCCTGGAGCATCCCGCCCCACGACACCACCGTCGGATCGCCGAGCCCCAGGAAGGCGAGGGTGGCCTCGGTGAGGATGGCGTTGGAGATGCCGAGCGTGGTCTGTGCGAGGACCAGCGGCATCACGTTGGGCAGCACGTGCCGGGACATGATGTGCCGGTGGCCGCCGCCGAGCGCCCGGGCCCGTTCGATGTAGGGACGCGACTCGACCGCGATGGTCTGCGCGCGCACCAGCCGGGCCGTCGTCGGCCAGGACGTCACCCCGATCGCCAGGATCACCGTCCAGACGCTGTGTGACATGACGGTGGCGAGCACGATCGCGAGGACCAGCGTCGGCATCACGAGGAACCAGTCGGTGATCCGCATCAGCGCCGTGGAGAGCCAGCCGCCGTAGTGTCCGGCGAGGATCCCGACCAGGGTGCCGATCGCCACGCTCAGCGCCGCGGCCAGCAGCCCCACCGCGAGCGAGATCCGGGCGCCCCAGACCAGCAGGCCGAGCAGCGAGCGCCCGAACTGGTCGGTGCCGAGCGGGAATCGACCGCTCGGGGACTCCAGGGCGGTGCCCGGCGCACTGGTCACGCTCTGCACGTCCGCGCCGACGGTGAGCGGCGCCGTCAGCGCGATCAGCGCGATGACCACCAGACCCGCCAGCCCGTACAGACCGGCCCGGTGGGTGCGGTAGGAGCGCCAGAAACGGGCGAGCGAGTCGCGGCGGCGCGCCCAGGCCAGGGAGCCGCCCCGGTCGGCGGCGGTCGTCGTGGTCATCGGACCGGCCCCCCGTCGTACGTGGTCGTCATCGGCCCACCCTGGGATCGAGCAGCGGATACAGCAGGTCGGCGAGGAGGTTCATCACGATCATGGCGCCCGCGAAGACCACGAACAGGCCCTGCACCAGCGGCAGATCCGGCACGCTCAACGCCTGGTAGAACAGGCCGCCAAGACCCGGCCAGGAGAACACCGTCTCCACCAGGATCGAACCGGCCGCCACATGACCGAGGTTGATGAACAGCATCGTCACCGTGGGGAGCAGCGCGTTGGGCACCGCGTGGTGGCGACGCACCGCATCGTCGCGCAGGCCCTTCGCGCGGGCCGTCGTCAGATAGTCGCCGCCCATCTCGTCGAGCAGCGAGGACCGCATGACCAGCAGGGTCTGCGCGTACTGCACCGCGACCAGGGTCAGCACCGGCAGCACCATGTGGTGCGCCACGTCCAGGACGTACCCCATACCGCTCGTGTCGCCCGACTCCATGCCCCCGGTCGGGAAGAGGCCCGGGACCGGGCCCGCGCCCACCGAGAACGTGATGATGAGCAGCAGCCCCAGCCAGAACGAGGGCACCGACCACAGGGTGAGCGCCAGCGAGGTGTGGAACCGGTCGCCGAGGCCGCCGCGCCGCCAGGCCGAGCGGGTGCCGAGCCAGATGCCGAGCGCCGAGTACAGCACGACGGCCGTGCCGGTCAGGAGCAGCGTCGCCGGGAGCTTCTCGGCGATGAGCGAGCCGACCGGCGCGTGGAACTGGTAGGAGGTCCCCAGGTCCCCGGTCAGCGCCTTGCCGCAGTAGTCGGTGAACTGCCGCCACAAAGGCAGGTCGAGCCCGAACTCGGCACGCAGATGGGCCAGTTGCTCGGCCGAGACCTGCCGGCCGTGGGTCATGGTGCGGACCGGGTCGCCCGGGATGATCCGGAACAGGAAGAAGCTGGTCACGAGGACGGCGGCCAGGGAGACCACCGCTCCCGCCAGCTTGCCGCCCACGTAGCGCAGATAGCCGAGCACCGGGCCCGAGGCCGCGCGACGGCGGCCGTGCGTTTCGGTGACCGCCTCGGCGACCACCGCGGGGGTGTCGGCCGAACTCGCGGTGGTCACCGGCTACTCACGGTCGTCCGCGCCGGCCCGGCGGCGCAGCACGAGGAAGGAGGCGAGCCCGGCCAGCACGATCGCGCCCGCGACGATGCCGAGGACGACGCCCGCCGAGGAGCCGCCGCCCGACTTCGCCGCCGAGCCGGCCGCCGGCACCGCCGACCACCAGCTCCAGTAGCCGTCCTGACCGTAGATGTTGCCCGCGGCCTCGGGCATCGTGGTGATCGACTCGATCTGGTCGGTGCGGTACGCCTCGACCGCGTTGGGGTACGCCATGACGTTCATGTACCCGGTGTCGTACAGCCGCGACTCCATCTGTTTGACCAGGTCCGCCCGCTTGGCGGTGTCGTACTCGGCCAACTGCCGCGCATAGAGCTCGTCGAACCGCCGGTCGCAGATGAAGTCGTCCGTCTGACCGGTCGCCTTCGGAGTGGCGGGCAGCGCCGCGCAGGTGTGGATGGACAGGACGTAGTCCGGGTCGGGGTTGACCGAGTAGCCGTCCAGGGCCAGGTCGAACTCGCCCGCCGTCCACGGGTCCGTCACGTTGTCGACGCACCCCACCTCCAGGCCGATGCCGAGCTTGCCCCACCACTCCTGGAGGTACTTGCTCACCGCCTTGTCGTTGGGGTCGATGGCGTGGCACAGCAGCCGCAGATCGAGCGGTTTGCCGTCCTTGCCGACGCGCTTGCCGTCGGGCCCCGTCCGGTAGCCCGCCTCGTCGAGCAGTGCGGCCGCCTTCGCCGGGTCGTAGGCGATCTTCTGCTCCGGGGCCGGCTTCCAGAAGTAGTCGGCGAACCGGGGCGGGATGTAGCCCTCGCCCTCGGCGGCGTGTCCCTGGAAGACCTTGTCGACGAGCGCCTTGCGGTCGACGGCCGCGAACAGGGCCCGGCGCACCTTGGGGTCGAGCAGCGCCGGGTTGCCGTCGCCGAACCTCTTCCCGTCCCTGGACTGCGCGCCCGGGTTGGTGGCCAGCGCGAAGAAGCGCCGCCCGGGGGCGTCATTGACCTTGACGTGCGGTGTCGACTTCAGCGAACTGGCCTGTGCGGGCGACAAGTTGGAGACGAAGGACACCTCGCCCTTCTGGAGCGCCGCGACCGCCGCGTCATTGTCCTTGTAGTACGTGAAGACCAACTCGTCGAACTTGGGCGCCCCCCGCCAGAAGCTCTTGTTGGGCTTGAGCTTGATGTACTGGTCGACCTTGTAGTCGGTCAGGACGAACGGGCCGTTGCCGACGACGGGGAACGCCTGGTCGTTGTTGAACTTGCTGAAGTCGCCGACCTTCTCCCAGACGTGCCGGGGCACGATCGGGACGTCCAGGGCCGTCATCGTGGCCTGGGGCTTGGAGAGTTCGATGACGAGCGTCGTCGGGTCGGGCGCGGTGACCTTCTTGAAGTTCGCGATGAAGCTGCCGTTGGCGGTCGCCGCGCCCTTGTCGTTCATCATCTTGTTGAACGTCCAGGCCGCGTCGTCGGCGGTGGTGCGCTGCCCGTCCGACCACTTCGAGTCCTTGCGGATCGTGTACGTCCAGGTCAGCTTGGAGGGAGAGGCCTTCCAGGAGGTGGCGAGGCCCGGAACGGCATGGCCGTCCTTGGGGTCGTAGTTTGTCAGGTACTCGTACATCAGCCGGTGCACACTGCTGCTGATCACCCGCTGGGCGAGGAACGGGCTCAGGGAGTCGACGCTCTGCGAGACCGCGACGGTGAGCACCCTCTGCCCGCCCTTGGCGTCATCGGCCGCCGCGCCCTGGGCGGGGACCACGGCCCCGGCCGCCAGGACGAGGGCGACGGCGCCCACGGCCGACAGGCGGCCGGGCCGCCACGGTCGCACGGTCTTGCGCGATGGAACTGTTCTTGCCATGGGACGGTGACCTCGCGTCATCACTCGCACGGAAAAGCAGGATTGATCGCAGGTGGAGCGCCGGGGAAGAGGAGGTGGCGGCCGGTGTGGGCGCAGGTCTACCAGCGGTGGTCTAGACGTGTCAACGGCGCCTCGCAGGCCATTTGGTCTGCGAAAACACCGAAGGGCCCGCACCGTGTGAACGGTGCGGGCCCCCATTGGTCGAGTCCTGTGACGCCCTACTGCTGAGGGGCTGACGGCGGCTGCGGGGCGTGCCCGCCGCCGTCCTCCGCCGGGGGCTGGGGCTGCTGCGGCTGCCAATCGGCGGGCGGCTGGGGCTGACCGGGGTAGGGCTGACCGGGCTGCGCCGGAGGCATCTGACCGGGCTGGCCCGGCTGACCCGGCTGGATCCCGTACGGCTGACCGGGGTAGGGCTGGCCCGGGTGCGGCTGACCCTGCTGCGGGAAGGGCTGCCCCGGCTGCGGCTGGTGCGGGAACGGCTGTCCCGGTGCGGGCTGACCCTGGGCCGGGTAGGGCTGGCCGGGGTAGGGACCCGGCTGGGCCGCGCCGGGCTGGGGCTGCGGCTGGGACTGCGGCTGACCGGGCGGGTAGGGCTGCCCGGGTCGCGGCTGCGGCTGGGCCTGGCCGGGGAACGGCTGGCCCGGCTGGGGCTGTCCGGGCTGCGGCTGTCCGGGGTAGGCGCCCGGCTGGCCCTGGCCCGGGAACGGCTGGGCGGGGACGGCCTGTTGGCCCGGCAGCGGCGGGGCCATGTGCGGCGGCGGGTTGAGACCGTCACCGGTCCACAGCCCCTGCTGCTGCTGGGCCCGTACGAAGTCCTCGGCCACCATCGCCGAGAGGTTGAAGTACGCCTCCCGGGTCTTGGGCCGCATCATGTCGAGGTCCACCTCGGCGCCCGCCGCCAGGTGCTCGTCGAACGGCACCACGACCACACCGCGGCAACGCGTCTGGAAGTGCTGGACGATGTCGTCCACCTTGATCATCTTTCCGGTCTCGCGCACACCGGAGATGACGGTGATGGAACGCTGCACGAGGTCGGCGTAGCCGTGCGCCGAGAGCCAGTCGAGGGTGGTCGAGGCGCTGGAGGCACCGTCCACCGACGGGGTCGAGATGATGATCAACTGGTCGGCGAGGTCGAGCACGCCGCGCATCGCGGAGTACAGCAGGCCCGTACCCGAGTCGGTGAGGATGACCGGGTACTGCTTGCCCAGGACGTCGATCGCGCGGCGGTAGTCCTCGTCGTTGAACGTCGTGGACACGGCCGGGTCGACGTCGTTCGCGATGATTTCGAGACCGGACGGCGCCTGCGAGGTGAAGCGGCGGATGTCCATGTACGAGTTGAGGTACGGGATCGCCTGGACCAGGTCGCGAATGGTGGCCCCGGTCTCCCGGCGCACCCGGCGGCCGAGCGTGCCGGCGTCCGGGTTGGCGTCGATCGCCAGGATCTTGTCCTGCCGCTCAGTGGCCAGGGTCGCGCCGAGCGCGGTCGTGGTGGTCGTCTTGCCGACGCCTCCCTTGAGGGAGATGACCGCGATGCGGTAGCAGGACAGGACGGGCGTACGGATGAGGTCGAGCTTGTGCTGCCGCTCGGCCTCCTCCTTCTTGGCCCCGAACTTGAAGCGCGCGGCTCCCGCGGCCGGCCCTCGACTGCTCTTCGGCTTCGGCTTGTTGTTGCGCAGCAGCCGGTCCGAGGACAGCTCGACGGCGGCCGTGTACCCGAGCGGGGCACCCGGCATCGACCGCTCCCGCTGGTCGTGTGCCACGGGCGAGGGCCAGGCGGCCCCGGCCCGGGGGTCGGCGGGTTGCGCGGCCTGATGCGGCTGGGGGTGGGCCGGCCCCTGAGCCTCGGACTGCTGCCACCGCGGGTCCGGCTGCCCGGCCATCCCGGGGTGACCCTGGGGACCGGGGTGGCCCTGCGGGTTCTGCGGACCGGGCATGGCGGGCACGCCCTGCGGGCTCTGCTGGTCCTGCGCGGCGGGCTGACCCTGCGCGTGGGGCTGGCCCTGCTGAGGGAAACCGCCCTGCGCGGGCGTCGGCGCGGGGCCGGGCTGGGCCTGGGGCTGGGGTGCGGCCGGGGGGTTGGTGGCCGGAGCGGGGAAGCCGTAACCCCCTTGCTGCTGGGGCGAGTTGGGGCCGGGGTGGCCCTGCGTCGGGGGTGCGGCCGGGGGGTTGGCGGCCGGGTTGGGGTAGCCGTACCCACCCTGCTGGGCAGCGGCGGCAGCGGCAGCGGCGTCGACCGGGGAGGTTCCTTGGTGGGGGAACCCATAACCCCCTTGCTGGGCTGCGGCAGCGGCGTCGGCGGGCGTGCCGCCCTGGTGGGGGAGGCTGTAATCGCCCTGAGGCGCAGGGGAGTTGGGCACCGGCGCCGGGGGCTGGGTCACGCCCTGGGGGGTCTGTGCTCCTTGCTGACCCTGCTGGGGGAAGCCGTAGCCACCCTGCTGCTGGGGCTGGGGCTGCTGCGGCCACGCGGGCGCCGGGGCGGCCGGGCCGGGGAACGGGCCCGGCATCGGCTGAGCCTGCGGCTGCGCCGGCCACTGCGCTGCGTCGGGGGGCGACGCGGGCTGGAACGCCGGCGGCAGCGGAGGCAGCCCGGGCTGCGGTCCGGCGGCGGCTGCCCACGGCTGCCCGACCGGGGGCGCGTCCTGGGGCTCGGGAGCGGGAACGGGCGCGTCCGGAACGGCGCTTACGGCAGGAACGGCGTCCGCGACCGGTGCGGCCTCCGCGACCGGGACGGCATCCTCGAACGTCGGGGACTGGCTCGGCGCCGCGTTGGTGGGCTCGGGTACGGCGTCCGTGGGTACCGCGTCGGCGGGTACGGCGTCCGCCGGGATGGCGTCGGTGGGCTCGGGCGTTGCGGGGGCCGGAGTCGGCTCGGGCGCGCGGTCGGTCGACGCCGTGTCCTGGAACGCCGGGACGTCCGATGCGGCAGCCGATCCCTCGGGTGCCTCGGGTGCCTCAGGCGCTTCAGCTGCCTCGGGCGTCTCCTCGGCCTCCCGCGGCTCCGCCGCCTCGGGCGTCCCCTCGTCACCGGCCGACGCCACGGACGTACCGCTGGACCGCTCACCGACGGAGTCGCCGGGTTCACCGGGTCCACCGGAGTTGTCGGGGTCGGTCGTGGCCGTCGCGTCGTCGGAACGCGATGCGTCCGGCGCCTGCGCGTCCGAGGTCTCCGCGGAGTCCCACGGATCCCACGCCGCCGGGTCTTCCGGCTCGTTCGAGCCGTCAGGGGCCTCGGAGTCCTCGGAGTTCTCGGAGGGCTTCGGGGCTTCGGTCGGGGCCGGGGCCGTCTCGGGGGACTGGTCCGCGGACACCTCGGCGGGGGCGGAACCCTCCACCTCGGGCGTCTCACGCGATGCCGTCACGGGCGCCACGGGCGTCACGACAGGCGGCTCACCCGCGCTCGCTACCGGGGCCGGGGCAGGGGCAGGGGTCGAGGCCGCCGCGGGCGCGGATTCGCCGCGTGCCGCGGCCGCCGCCGCTTCGAGCTGCTCGAACTCCCTCTTCAGCGCGGTCGGCGAGAACCGCATCGTCGCGCCGCTCTCGATGTCACCGTTGCCGAAGGCCCCGCCGTCGTCCACGGGGCGGTCGGCCTCCGGCGCGTGCGGGGCGGGGGCCGCCGGCACCGGGAAGACGGGCGGGGGAGTGGCCGACGCCGAGTGCGTCGGGGCCGGAGACGGCGGGGTGGCGGGCCAGTTCGGCTGGAAGCCGCCGGCCTGCGGAAGGCCGGGCACGTTCAACGGCGCACCGGTCGGCGGCGGGAGCGGCGGCAGCGCAGCCTCCGGGCCGCTCTGCTCACCGATGGGAGGAGGCGGGGCCGGGGTCGACGTGGGGGCGGGCGGGGTGTCCTGCGCGCCCTGGGTGTACCAGGCGGGCGGGGTGTAGTCGATGGTGAACTCACCCGTGGTTTCGGGATCGGCGTCGGACCGATTCTCGTCGCGCGCGTTCCCGCCGGTGCGGAACTGGTCCTGGTCGCTGTTCACCGGTTTCCTTTCGTTTCGCCTGTGACCGGGTGTAGGCCGTGGGTTTCCTTGGCATGTGCGAGCCGGGGTGGGGAAGCCCCTGTGCGATGGGCGCGGAGTCGTGCGCGGTCGCCCGCCCCTTGTTCCACCGCGAGCGCCGCGTCGTCCGGAACGTACGGACCGCGCACTCTCGCCGTGGAGTCCCTGCCCCCGGTCCGTCCCACCCTAATCGTCGGCAATACCGGCGCGGCAGGCCCGGCCGCCCCGAGGCCCTGTCCCTTTCGTCACCCTCGCCCCGCGAGAGGTGCCGAAGTAGCCGCTCAGGGGCGGAACGTAGGGGGCAAACCGGTCGCAACGGGTCAACTCGCTCCGCCGTTCCGCAGTTCAGTCGACCCGTCGGGCGTTCCCCAACAATCCGGTCTCGGTGTCGGTCGCCTGCGTCATCGCGAAGGAGCGGTCCCGCTCGTTGCACCACAGGGTGACGCCGTCGGCGAGCGTCGGAAGCGTTTCCTGTTCGGTGCGCGGCAGGTTCAGGATGCGGCCGAGCTGTCCGGCCTCGTCCGGCGAGACCCGTTGCACGCCGACGAGCCGTGCCTGCCGTACGAGCCGGGGCGCGACCGGGCTGACATAGGGCAGCAGGGTGAGCACCGCCCGCCAGGGCGCCGACACCACCCGCCCGCGCGGCGGACGCATCCCGCAGTCGCGCACCACGAGCACCGGCTCCCCGGCCGAGGCGCCGAGCGGGGGCACCCGGCCCACGTCGTGCACGGTCAGGCCGCTCTGGCTGGCGATGGCGTGCACCAACTGCGCCCAGGCGTCGGGCCGGCCGGTCTCCACCGCGACCCGCACCCCGGTCGCGGCCGCCCGCAGCGCGAGCACCTGCGCGGTCCAGAGCCCGCCGATCAGGACGATGTCGTACGCGGTGGGTCTGCTCACCCCGAGCACCGCGGGGCGCCCCTCGGTGTCCACCCCGGCGACCACCCCGTCGTCGCCGATGGGCAGGGCCAGGGTGTCCAGCTGCTCGGCGGACAGGGTGTGACGGCGGTGGCGGGGGCCGAGGAGGCCGAACCCGGTGCGCGGGGCGCGACGCGGGGCCGGCGTGGGAGCCGGCGGCGTGGGAGTCGTCGTGGTCATGAGCGGGCACCTCCGAACGGCAGGGTGGCGAGCATGCCGGGCAGTTGCTCGTGGTCCAACGGCACGAGCCCGGCCTTCGCCTCGCGCGCCGCTTGCTCCAACGCCCGGCGCGCCGCGTCCAGTTCGGCCTCGCCGCGGCCGGTCACCCGCAGATGGGCGCTGAGCCCGCTCTGCCCGGTGCCGACGGGTGTGAGAGTGAGGCTGAAGGTGGTGGCGAGCGCGGGAACCGCCGTCAACAGGGCCACGAGGTGCGGCAGTCCGCCGGTGGTGGAATCCGCGTCGATCCTGGGCCAGCGGCGCACCCAGTACGTGGTGTGCCGGCGGTTGTCGCAGCGCCAGGAGCGGCCCGACTCCTCGGTGCGCCGCTGGGGCGTCTCGGTCCGGCCCGCCTGCGCGGTGACCAGCGGATTGGCGCAGGCCGATGTGGCCACGGCGTCCGCCAGCTCCTCCTCGGTCAGCACCGTGGCGCGCAGGCCCGCCCCCGTGAGCCGGCTCGCCAAATGCAGCGCGGCGCGCGCCGCACACTTCCGGGCGCCTTCGAGACCGCCGCCGCGTGCGGCCACCGCCTCCGGGCACAGCAGCGGGTCGAGCTTCAGCGCGACCCAGGTGATGCGGACCGCGGGCGCGGCCGTCCGCGCGTGCAGGGGCGCGTAGTTGGTGACGGCCAGCGACTGCTGGGGCAGCCGCAGCGCGGGCGCGGGCTGGGTGTGCAGCACGATCTGCGCGGACTCCAGTCGGATGTCGTCCACCGCGAGCGCATCGCGCACCAGGCGTAGTGGAAGCGGGCGTTGGCCGCGCTCCGCGCGCAGCGCCGTCGCCTCCGACTCCACCTGGAGGACGACGGTGAGGAAGGTGCCGTCGCCGATCATTCCGATCGGCCGCCGGTCGCGGTCCCCGTGGCTGTAGGTGCGCAGAGCGGGATCGCACTCCACGGCCGGAGCAAGGCCCGGCAGGGTGCCGGGCGCGACGACCGCCGCTGCCGCGCGCCGCTGGCGGATCCGGAACGCCCAGGCGGTGCCCAGTCGTTCGGGCAGCGTGCGCCCCCGGTGGCGTACCAGCGCGAGCAGTACGAGGGCCGTCGCGACGACGCCCGCGGGCACGAGCGCCATCCTGTCGACCGCCCCTGCGGCGAGCAGCAGGGCGGCGGCGGACTCGATCAGCAGAAGTTGTTGCATACGAAACGAACCGAGGCGTCCGGAGCGCGACATGAGGTGCGGTGTCACCGCCCCGACACTGCCCGGCGAGGGCGTGCGACGCGGCGCGGAGGACGGCTCCGCGGGCGCACCCGAGCGCGGGTCCGCGCTGTTCGGGGTGCGGGAGCCCGCGCGCAGGCGTGCGCGCGTCCCTGTCGGCGAAACCATCTCCGAACCCCCCGGCCCCTCGAAAACCCCTGGCCAGTAGGGCCCTTGAGGACCCGGTCACCCTACCCGCCCCGGACGTACGATCACGTAACAGGCATAGTAGGGGGCCGGTCTGACAACGGCGGGCACGGGACGGGCTCCTTGGGAGCCTCCGGGGGACAACGGAGAACGCGGACACCCATGGCATCACGGCGGGACGAGCTCAACGCGTACACCTTCGCGAAGCGTCGCACGCTCGCGGCGTTCATCCAGCCCTCGCCGACGGGCTCGGAAGAGGGGGCTCCGCGTCCGCTGCGGGCCGTGCTGCCGGGCGCCGTCATGGCGGTGGTGCTGCTCGCCGCGTTCGGGGCGTGGGGGATGTTCAAGCCCACCGCGCCGCCCGGCTGGGACACCCCCGGCGAGAAGGTGATCATCGCCAGCAAGTCCACCACCCGCTATGTCGTCCTGACCACCGACGGCACCAAGGAGCTGCACCCCGTCCTCAACATGGCGTCCGCGAAACTCCTGCTCGATCCGGGCAAGGGCCAGGTCGTCAACGTGGACGAGTCCGTCCTGGACAAGGGCTCGCTGCCCCACGGCGCCACCCTCGGCATCCCCTACGCCCCCGACCGGCTGCCCTCTCCCGAGGAGGCCGGGGCCGCCAAACGCTGGGCGGTCTGCGAGCGCCCCGGCGACGGGGGCCGCGCCATCCAGAAGGCCGCGTTCGTCCTCGCCGACCGCGACCGGAGCCGCACGGACGGCGCCGAGCGGTTGACCGGCGGTGAGTTGATGTACGTCGTGGGAGCCGAGGACAAGACCCGCTACGTCGTCGACGCGCGGGGCACCAAGTATCCGGTCGGCTCCGACGAACTCCTGCTGCGCGCCCTGGTCGGCGCGGGCCGTGAACCCGAGAGGGTGTCCAAGGAGTGGCTCGACACCCTCCGTTCGGGTGACCCGATCGCCTTCCCCGCGGTCGAGGGAGCGATCGGCACGCCCGCCGGCGTCCCCGGCACGCTGCCCCCGGAGGCGAACCGGATCGGCATGGTCCTGCGGGCGCCCAACGGCGCGGGCACCCAGTACTACCTCGTCCAGCGCGGCAAGGTCTCGCCGGTCTCCGACTTCACCGCCAAGCTGCTCCTCAACAGCCGACAGCTCGGCGGCCTCCTGAAGACCGGCCGGGCGACGGAGACCAACGCCTCCCCCTTCACGCCCGAGACGAGCGAGTTCCCGGCCCGGCGCGACTGGCCGCGCGAGCTGCCGGTGGCCGTCAACGCCGCGGGCACCGCGGGCGGCAGCCGCAACACGGTGTGCGCGGTGCTGCGGGACGTCGACAAGAACACCGGCGCCACCACCCTGAGCACCTGGGCCGGCACCGACTTCCCCGCGCCGCTGCCCACCGGTTCGAGCAGCGCGTACGTGACCCCCGGTTCCGGCCAGCTCTTCCGCCAGATCCAGGGCTCCGAAACCTCTGCGGGCGGTGTCTTCCTGGTCACCGACACCGGCCTGCGCTACGCCATGCAGTCCAACAGCGACAGCGCCGACGGGGACTCGGGCGCGGGGCTGACCGCCGAGCAGCGCAAGCAGCGCGACCAAGAGGCCCAACAGGCCCAGACGCGGCTCGGCTACGCCAAGTCCGAGCCGGCCCCGATCCCGATCACCTGGTCCACGTTCCTGCCCACCGGACCCCGCCTGTCCACCGGGGCGGCCCGCCAGCCCCAGGGCTCCTGAGGGGCGGCACGACCATGGCGTACGTCCTCAAGTCCCTTGCCCTGACGGCCGCGACGAGCCTCACGCTCCTCGCGACCCCGGCGGCCGCGGCTCCCGCAGACGACGAGGGCGGCGGCCAGTGCACCTTCCCCTCCAAGCCGTACGCCGGACGCCCCTGGGCGCTTCAGCGCGTGCTCCTGGACGAGCTGTGGCACCAGTCGACCGGCCGAGGCGTACGGGTCGCCGTGATCGACACCGGCGTCGACACCAGGAACGCCCAACTGACCGGCGCGGTCGACGCGGCCAAGGGCAAGAACCTGCTGCCCAAGGAGCTCAAGGACGCCAACAACCAGCCGTTGGCGCGGGGCGCGGAGAACGGCACGACCGACACCGTGGGACACGGCACCAAGGTCGCCGGCATCATCGCCGCCCGCCCCGCCGCGGGCACCGGATTCGTGGGCCTCGCCCCCGACGCGACGATCATCCCCGTCGAGCAGAACGACGCCGAGGGCCACGGCACCGCCCAGACGCTGGCCGACGCCATCCGTTACGCGATCGCGGTCGGCGCCCAGGTCATCAACATCTCCCAGGACACCGCCAACGCGGTGCAGCCGGAGGCCACTTTGAAGGACGCGGTCGACGCGGCGCTCGCGAAGGAGATCGTGGTGGTCGCATCGGCGGGCAACGACGGCCTCGGCGGCAACGTCAAACAGACCTACCCCGCGTCATACCCCGGCGTCCTCGCGGTCGCCGCGTCGGACCGCAACAACGAGCGGGCGGCGTTCTCGCAGTCCGGCGCGTTCGTGGGCGTGGCCGCGCCCGGCGTGGACATGGTCTCCACCGTGCCGGGCGGCGGCCACTGCGCCGACAGCGGTACGAGCTTCTCGGCCCCCTACGTCGCGGGCGTTGCCGCGCTCATCAAGGCCAAGCACCCCACGTGGACCCAGCGCGAGATCGTCGCCCAGATCCAGCAGACCGCGGAACGCTCGGTCGCCGGCCACGACCGCCTGGTGGGCTGGGGCGTGGTCGACCCGGTCCGCGCCCTCACGCAGGACGACCATCCCCTCCAGACCCCGGTCGCCCACGAGGGCGTCACCCCCGCACGGGCGCCCACCCCCGCGGCCCTCCACCTCGGCGAGACCGACGAACAGCGCACCCGACGCCTGGCCACCTATGTGGCCACGGGCGCGGCGGTGGTGGCGGCGGTCCTGAGCGGGGCGGCCGTCGCGGTCCGGGACGCACGGCGCAGACGGCGCCCGGCCGGGGCGGGGTGACGAAGGCGGGCCCGGCCGATCCGGGGTGATCCGAAGTGAGTAGCCGTACTCAGGCGGTACGCCCTGGGCCTTTTCTAGGCTCGGGGTGGCTTGGCCGAGACAACTCGCTTGTCCGGAACGTCTGTTGGGCCTGTGAAGGGGTTTGGCTAGAGTGACCGCGGTGCGACAAGCGGTGTCAATGGGGCGGTATGCGAACGATTCGCCGCATCAATAGCTTGCGGGGGTCGGGGGTCGCACCGCGACGGGCTCGCGACCCAGCGGATTGCCCGCACGCCTTTCAGCGCCGACCGCGCCCCAGCCCCGTCCGGCGCCGCCCATAGCCGGCAACGGCGCCACCACCGCGACCAGCACCGTCACCACCACGCACACCACCACGAAAGGAAGGCCTGGCATGTCTCAGGGGCAGCGGGTATCGGACAGCGACATGATCGCGCTCGAGGGGAAGATCCTGGAGCGGTTCGACTCGGTGAAGGGTCAGCTCAACCACTTGCAGAACGTGATCAACAGCCTTGAGGGCGCCTGGGAGGGCATCGGCGCCCACGCCTTCGACCGCAAGCAGACCACCATCAACAACCAGATGGTCCACATGGGGCGGCTGCTCCTGGACTTCCTGGAGGCGATGAAGGCGACCCGCACGCTCAAGGGCGACACCGAGGAAGAGGTCCGCAAGGCCCTCATGGGCATCGACGTCGTGGACGGCTACAGCCACGACGCGGGCGCCACGAACGCGATCACCTCGAACCTCAGCACGTACTAGAAGCGCGTACCTCCACCACCAGCTCGTTCACCACAGGGATTGGGGAAGCCATGCCCAGCAGCAACGGCGATGTCCTCGGAGTCAAGTACGGCAGCCTCGAACTGGCCGCCGCCGACATCCGCAAGCAGGCCGACAAGCTCAACGAGGACCTCGACGAGATCCGCGCCCTCGTGGCGCGGGCCGCCCAGAACTGGGAGGGCCAGGCCCACGAGGCGTACGCGACGAAGCAGCGGGACTGGAACAACACGGCCTCCAGCGTCCACACGTCGCTGATGCAGATCGCCCAGGCCGTCGCCGAGGCGGGCCCGACCTACCGCGCCGGGGACCACAAGGCGGCCGGCTACTTCCAGTAGGACGCCGGGATGTGACCAACGGGGTGGGCACGCGCGGGAGGTGTCCACCCCGTCGTGCTGCTCGGGGGAGCGGCGGCAGGCACCACGCGGGCCACACCCCCGCGACGCCCGCTACTGCGGAGCCGGACCCGCCTCGATGCCCCCGTTGCGCACCGACGGCTCCAGGTCGAACTCGCCGTCCCGTGCGCCCAGGACGAACGCCTGCCACTCGGCCTCGGTGTAGCGCAGCACCGTGGTGGGGTCCACGGAGGAGCGCATGGCGACGGCGCCGGCCGGCAGGTAGGCGATCTCCACGCGCTCCTCGTCCTCGGCGGTGCCCGGCGCGCTGTGCCACTCGACCCCCGAGATGTCGAGGGCGTACAGCTCGTTCTTCTCGCGCTCCTTGCGCTCCTGGAGTTCCCTGTCCTGTTCCTCAGCCATGACGGAGCGATTCCTTCCAGACGTGCCGACCCGGACCTGTTCGAGCGGGGGATGGACCACCAACCCGTGGTCCGCTCACCCTACTTGGCGGCGCGGGCCCGCACCGCGAGCTCCCAAGGAATCACTCCTGAGGCAGCAACCCCGTCTGGACCAGGGGCTTCCCCCGCTTG
Organism: Streptomyces hundungensis; assembly: GCF_003627815.1. Taxonomy (NCBI): domain Bacteria; kingdom Bacillati; phylum Actinomycetota; class Actinomycetes; order Kitasatosporales; family Streptomycetaceae; genus Streptomyces; species Streptomyces hundungensis. The sequence continues at coordinate 2,440,081 of NZ_CP032698.1, read as the reverse complement.
CGGGAGACGAAGACACCCCGGCCGACCGGCATCGGGCGGGGCCGGACACCGGCGAGGACGTCGCCCTCGGCCGGGTCGCCGGCCAGGACCACGCCCTGGGCGCCGAGCTCCTTCACGCGCTGGATGAACGGCTCGTACGCCGCGCGGCCCGCGCCCGCGGTGGAGCGGGCGATGATGAAGCGGACGCCGACGTCCCGGGCGAACGGCAGCAACTCGGTCAGCTTGCCCAGCGGGTTGCCGCTGGAGGTCGACACCAGGTCGTAGTCGTCCACCACGACGTACACGGTGGGCCCGCGCCACCAACTGCGGTCGCGCAACTGTTGCGCGGTCACGTCCGCGCTGGGCGCCCGGCGCCGCATCAAATCGGCCAGGGCGTCCATGTGATGGTCCATGGCGTTCGACATGGGGATGTATTCGGCCAGGTGGGAGGCGGGAGTCACATCGAGCAGGGCGCGCCGGTTGTCCACCACGAACAGCTTGCACGCATCGCCCTCGTACCGCCGCGTGAGCTGGGTGATCAGCAGGCGCAGCAGGTTCGACTTGCCGGACTCGCCCTCGCCGAAGATCAGGAAGAACGGGTCCTGCTCGAAGTCGACGAACACCGGCTCCAGGTTGTTCTCGTCGAGCGCGAAGGCGACACCCCGCTCCGGCGCCGCGTCACCGGGCGGCAGGTCGCCCGCCGGGAGTTCACGCGGCAGCAGACGCACCGCGGGCGCGCCCGGCGCGGTCCAGTGCCGGGCGACCTCGGTGACCAGGGCGGCGGTCGCCTCGGCGAGATCGGTGTCGGAGTGGAGGCCGTCGATGCGCGGCACGGCCGCCATGAAGTGCGCCTTCTGCGGGGACTGGCCGCGGCCCGGCACGCCCACGGGGACGTTGGCGGCCACCTTGCGGTCGAACTCGGAGTCCATGGTGTCGCCGAGCCGCAGCTCCAGGCGGTTCATCAGGTGGTCCTTGAGGTTGGCCCGCACCTCCATGGAGCGTGACGCGGTCAGCACCAGGTGGATGCCATAGCCGAGGCCACGCGCCGCGATGTCCAGGACGACCTGCTCCAGACCCTCGTACTCGGTACGGAAGTTGCCCCAGCCGTCGATGACCAGGAACACATCGCCCCACGGCTGGTCGGTGACCGAGATGGTGCCGCGCGCCCGCCGGGCCCGGAAGTCGGCCATCGAGGCGATGCCGGCCGAGCGGAAGTACTCCTCGCGACGGGTCAGCACGCCATACACCTCGGCGACCGTACGCCGCACCCGCTCGGGGTCCAGGCGCGAGGCCACGCCGCCGACATGGGGGAGCCCGGCCATCGCGGACAGGCCGCCACCGCCGAAGTCGAGCCCGTAGAACTGCACTTCCCCGGCGTGTGGGTCAGGGCGAACGACGCGAGCAGGGTGCGCACCAGCGTTGACTTGCCGGACTGCGGGCCGCCCAGGATTTGCAGATGGCCGGCGGCCCCCGAGAAGTCGCACCACAGCGGGTCACGACGCTGCTCGTAGGGCTTGTCGACGAGACCGAGCGGCACGACCAGACGCCCGGCCCCCTCGTAGCCGGGCCGGGTGAGCCCGCGCCCCGGCACCGGGGCGAGACCCGGCAGCAGCGCGTCGAGCGCCGGCGGGCTGTCCAGGGGCGGCAGCCACACCTGGTGGGCGGCCGGGCCGCGCGCTTCGAGCCGGCGCACGATGACGTCGAGCACCGTGTCGGCGAGCGCGTCATCGGTACGCGGCGCACTCGCCGAGCGCTGCGCCGGCACCGACGGCGCGTACGTCACCGGCACCTCGGCTGCGGTGAACAGCACCGGCCGCCGGTCCACGGGCACGGGACCGCCGAGCGCCGCGGAACGCTCGGCGCCCGTGCGGTGGACACCGGAGACGTACGCCGCCTTGAAGCGGGTCATCTCGTCGGTGCCGAACTTCAGATAGCCCGAACCCGGCACGCTCGGCAGGTGGTAGGCGTCGGGGACGCCGAGCGCCGCGCGCGACTCGGCGGCGGAGAAGGTGCGCAGCCCGATCCGGTAGGAGAGGTACGTCTCCAGACCGCGCAGCCGTCCTTCCTCCAGGCGCTGGGAGGCGAGCAGCAGATGCACGCCGAGGGAGCGCCCGATCCGGCCGATCTGCACGAACATCTCGATGAAGTCCGGCTTGGCGGTGAGCAGTTCGCTGAACTCGTCGATGACCAGGACGAGCGAGGGCACCGGCTGGAGCGGGGCGCCGGCCAGCCGGGCCCGCTCGTAGTCGTGGATGTTGGCGTAGTTGCCCGCGTCGCGCAGCATCTCCTGGCGGCGGTTGAGCTCGCCGCGGATGGAGTCGCCCATGCGGTCGACGAGGGTGAGGTCGTCGGCGAGGTTGGTGATGACGGCCGCGACGTGCGGCATCTGGGCCATGCCCGCGAAGGTCGCGCCGCCCTTGAAGTCGGCGAGGACGAAGTTCAGGGTCTCCGACGAATGTGTCACCGCCAGGCCGAGCACCAGGGTGCGCAGCAGCTCCGACTTGCCGGAGCCGGTCGCGCCGACGCACAGACCGTGCGGGCCCATGCCGTCCTGCGCGGCCTCCTTCAGGTCGAGCATCACGGGCCGGCCGTCCTCGCCCACCCCGATCGGCACCCGCAGCCGCTCGGCGGCGGAACGCGGCCGCCAGGTGCGGGCGGTGTCCACCGAGTCCGCGTCACCGAGCCCCAGCAGATCGGGGAACTCCAGATTGGCGAGGAGCGGTTCGTCGTCGTCGCCGCCCGAGGCCATCCGCAGCGGGGCGAGCTGGCGGGCCAGCGCGTCGGCCGACTCGTAGGACAGCACGTCGGGCGTGCCCTCGTACACGAGGCCGTGGCCGGACTCCAGACGCAGCGTCCGCGGCTGCACCGCCACCGCCAAGTCGCCCCGCGCGCCGTTGAGTTCACCCGGTACGACCTCGATGACGGTGACGCCCTGGAGGCCCTCCGCCGAGGCCAGCACCGACATCGGGGGAGGGGAGACCCCGTCGAGCACCACGACGATGTGCGGCTCCTCCGTCAGCGGCGCGCCCTCCGGGTGGAACCGGGGCCGGCCGCTGAGACGGGCGGCGAGCAGCTCTTCGAGCTCGGCGGCGCTGCGGCTGAACAGCCGCCGGCTGCCCGCACCGTCGAAGAGGCCCGGCGCCTGGGTGTGCGGCAGCCACTTCGTCCACTCCCAGTGCGCCGCCGCCGAGGACGAGCAGGCGACCGCGATCACCAGGTCCTCGGGGGAGTGCAGACAGGCGAGCGAGGCGGTCAGGGCGCGGGCGCAGGCGCGTACCGTCTGCGTCTCTCCACTGAGGGTCATGCGGTAGAAGGCGCGCAACGAGACCGCCATCGGCAGGTCCTCCACCGTCTGGTGGGTGGCCAGGAACCGCTGCATGGCGCCCGCCGTCAGCGGCTCCAACTGGTCGACCGGCGCGGTCTGTGGCGGCACCAGCGGCGTGGCGAGCGCCTGCGGACCGAGCCCGACGCGCACCTGCCCGAAGTCCGCGTCGCCCGAACGGCGTTCCCACACCCGGCTGCCCTCGGCGACCAGCGCCCACAACTGCTCGGGGGAGGGATGCAGGTAGTACTGCGCGTCGCGCTGCTTGCGCGCCGCCCGTGCGGCCGCGCGGCGGGTCTGGCCGAGGTAGCGCAAATAGTCGCGGCGCAGGTCCGCCAACTGCCCCTGGGACCCCCTGCGGTAGCGGACGATCATCGCCACCGACATGGCCACCGTCGAGGCGACCATCACCATGCCCATGATCTTCATGAACGGCTGGGAGTTCGGCATGAAGAAGAACACCACCGAACCGCCCATGCCCAGCATCGGCAGGAGTTGCATCAGCGCACCCTCCTGCTGGCCGCGCGGCAGCTCCGGCGGAGGCTGGAGCACGACCTCCTCCGTGGGCACCTCGGACGGCAGCGCCCTCGGCGGACGCTTGACGATGATGTGGCTCACAACGCACCAATTCTGTTGGCGGCCGGGGAAGTTCAGCCCGCCGCCCCGTGTCCGGCGGACGCCGACCGCGCTGGGATCCTACTGACATCCGATCCCACCGGCTGGCGATAGGGTGCGCTCTGTTCGCACAAGCACCTGCGCAACCGTCCGGTTGAGCGGCGAACGACCAGGGGGCCGGGCCGGGGCGCCGCGCGCCCGCCGCCGCAGCGAATTGAGGGGGAGCCGAGGGTGAGCACGACGACCACCGCGACGACGGCCGCCGAGCCGAACCGGCCGGCCCAGGGATCCGGGGCGGGCCTCGGATTCTGCCGGGTGACCATCGTCGCCCCGGACGGCCGCGTCGACGTGGCGCTGCCCGACGACATCCCGGTCGCCGACATCTACCCCGAGATCCTGCGGCTCGCCCGGCAGAGCCCCGCCGAGGGCGCCCCCGTCGGCTACTCCCTGGTGCGCCGCGACGGCACCGTCCTCGACAGCGCCCGCTCGTTCGCCGCCCAGTCGATCCTCGACGGCGAACTGCTCACCCTGCGCCCGTTCTCCCAGTCGCTGCCCCCCGCCGTCTTCGACGACGTGTCCGAGGCCGTCGCCTCCGCGGTCACCCAGGACCGCACCCTGTGGAACGCCGGCCTCACCCGCGCCGCGGGCCTTCTCGCCGGCGGCGTCCTGCCCGCGCTGCTCGCCTTCGCGGCCTGGAGCGGCGACCCGCGCCACGACATGCACGGCCTGCCCGGCATCCTCGCCGCCGTCGCCGGGGTGCTCCTGCTCACCCTCGCGGCCGTACGCGCCCGGATCTACGACGACCAGCTCTCCGCCGTCGCCCTCGGGCTCGGCGCGCTCCCCAACATCGCGGTGGCCGGCTCCGGACTGCTGCCGCTCGCCACCCACCACGGCATCGGCCGCCTCCAAGCCCTGCTCGCCTGCGCCGCCGTCCTCATCGCCGCCCTGGTGCTCACCCTGCTCTCGCCCCACGGCGACGGGCCCTTCGTGGCCTGCGTCCTCGCCTCCGCGGCCGGCGCGCTCGTGGTGTTCGCCGCGATCCTGACCGGCATGGCGCCGACCGGGGCCGCCGCGATCTGCACCCAGCTCGCCGTCGGCGCACTCGCCTTCCTGCCGGGCCTGTCCGTGCGCTTCGCCCGGCTGCCCATCGGCTTCGCAGCCCCGCACACCTCCCAGCGCGACCTCGACGACGACGACGCCGAGATGCGGCCCGTCGACGCCGAGCGCATCGCCGCCCAGGCCCGGCGCGGCCACGAACTCCTCGTCGGCCTGGTCGGCGGCTGCGCGCTTCTCGCCATCGGGGGCTGCGCCGTGCTCGGCTTCAGCGACAACACCTGGGGACGCCTGCTCGCCCTCGCCACCGGCGTCGCACTCCTGATGCGCGCCCACCTCTTCCGCTACACCGCCCAGGTCGCCGCCACCCTCGCCGCCGGGCTCGGCGCGCTCGTCCTGCTCGGCCTCGGCCTGTGCGTCCACGCGCCGCGCGGGCTGATGGCCGACGCCCTCAAGGGCGACACCGCGGCCCTCGACGTCCGCACGCTGTGGCTGGTCGCCGCGATCGCCGCGGCGGCGGCCCTGGTCACCGCGATCGCACTGATCGTGCCGAACCGGGGCGTGACCCCGTTCTGGGGCCGCTTCCTGGAGATCGCGGAGGGATTCGTCCTGCTCACGCTGCTCCCGCTGACCCTGGCGGTCTTCGACGTCTACGCCCGGGCCCGCGCCCTGACCAGCTGAGCCGAGCGGGCCCTGGACGGGCACCGGTCAGCCCCCACCCGGGGTGCTGGTACGCTGTGTGACGGCCGTTTGTGTACGCGTTTCCGGAGCTTCTGGAAGCTGCGCTCATCGGACCTTCGCCTCCGAGTCATGGAAGCCCCCCAGAGATCAAGACCTGGGGCACTCGTGGGCGCATCGAACACTACTGAGGAGTAAGCGTGCCGCTCGACGCCGCTACGAAGAAGCAGATCATGTCCGAGTTCGGCCAGAAGGAGGGCGACACCGGCTCCCCCGAGGTCCAGGTCGCCATGCTCTCGCGCCGTATCTCCGACCTGACGGAGCACCTCAAGACGCACAAGCACGACCACCACTCCCGTCGTGGCCTGCTGATCCTCGTCGGCCAGCGCCGTCGCCTTCTCCAGTACCTGGCGAAGAAGGACATCCAGCGCTTCCGTGCGCTGGTCGACCGCCTGGGCATCCGCCGCGGTGCGGCCGGCGGCGCCCGCTGAGCACGCTGTTGAGGGGAGCGGTTCCCACCTATTAGGGGGCCGCTCCCTTTGCTGTACGTGCGAGACGTACCGAACGCTCAGTAGTCTGGGTACGGACTACAGAAGTCTGGGTACGGACAACAGAACAAGCATCACCGAAGACGCTTCACCGCGACGAGCGAGCAGAAGCCCTCCTCCCGCCGCCGGTCCTCGGTAGTGGCCCCCGGAAACATGGAAGACCGGGTGCTTCGATCGAAGACCGGCCCGCCCTCAGGAGCGCTTCTCCGCCGTCGCCCACCGCCTCCCGCGCCACACGGGCCCGGAGGCGAAAAGACGACAATGCAGCCAAGCAAATGGAGAAAACACTAGTGGAGAACGAGACCCACTACGCCGAGGCCGTCATCGACAACGGCTCCTTCGGCACCCGCACCATCCGCTTCGAGACGGGCCGCCTGGCCAAGCAGGCCGCCGGCTCCGCCGTGGCGTACCTGGACGACGACACCATGGTGCTGTCGGCCACGACCGCCTCCAAGAAGCCCAAGGACCAGCTCGACTTCTTCCCCCTCACGGTGGACGTCGAGGAGCGGCAGTACGCGGCCGGCAAGATCCCCGGCTCGTTCTTCCGCCGCGAGGGCCGCCCCTCCGAGGACGCGATCCTCACCTGCCGCCTGATCGACCGCCCGCTGCGCCCGTCCTTCAAGAAGGGCCTGCGCAACGAGATCCAGGTCGTCGCCACGATCATGGCGCTCAACCCCGACCACCTGTACGACGTCGTCGCGATCAACGCCGCGTCCGCGTCCACCCAGCTGGCCGGCCTGCCCTTCTCCGGCCCGATCGGCGGCGTCCGCGTCGCGCTGATCAACGGCCAGTGGGTCGCGTTCCCGACGCACACCGAGCTCGAGGACGCCGTCTTCGACATGGTCGTCGCCGGTCGCGCCCTCGAGGACGGCGACGTCGCGATCATGATGGTCGAGGCCGAGGCCACCGAGAAGACCATCCAGCTGATCAAGGGCGGCGCCGAGGCGCCCACCGAGGAGGTCGTCGCCGCCGGCCTCGACGCCGCGAAGCCCTTCATCAAGGTGCTCTGCAAGGCCCAGGCCGACCTCGCCGCCAAGGCCGCGAAGCCGACCGGTGAGTTCCCCGTCTTCCTCGACTACCAGGACGACGTCCTGGAGGCGCTCACCGCCGCGGTCAAGGGCGAGCTCGCCCAGGCGCTCACCATCGCGGGCAAGCAGGACCGCGAGGCCGAGCTGGACCGCGTCAAGGAGATCGCCGCCGACAAGCTGCTCCCGCAGTTCGAGGGCCGCGAGAAGGAGATCTCCGCCGCGTACCGCGCGCTGACCAAGAAGCTGGTCCGCGAGCGCGTCATCACGGACAAGGTCCGCATCGACGGCCGTGGCATCACGGACATCCGTACGCTGGCCGCCGAGGTCGAGGCCATCCCGCGCGTGCACGGCTCGGCGCTGTTCGAGCGTGGCGAGACCCAGATCCTGGGCGTCACCACCCTCAACATGCTCCGCATGGAGCAGCAGCTGGACACCCTCTCCCCGGTGACCCGCAAGCGCTACATGCACAACTACAACTTCCCGCCGTACTCGGTCGGCGAGACCGGCCGCGTGGGCTCGCCCAAGCGCCGCGAGATCGGCCACGGAGCGCTCGCCGAGCGCGCCATCGTGCCGGTGCTGCCGACGCGCGAGGAGTTCCCCTACGCGATCCGTCAGGTGTCCGAGGCCCTCGGCTCCAACGGCTCGACGTCCATGGGCTCGGTCTGCGCCTCCACCATGTCGCTCCTGAACGCCGGTGTGCCGCTCAAGGCCCCCGTCGCCGGTATCGCCATGGGCCTGATCTCCCAGGAGATCGACGGCAAGACGCACTACGTCGCCCTCACCGACATCCTCGGTGCCGAGGACGCGTTCGGCGACATGGACTTCAAGGTCGCCGGTACGAAGGAGTTCGTCACCGCGCTCCAGCTCGACACCAAGCTCGACGGCATCCCGGCCTCCGTCCTGGCCGCCGCCCTCAAGCAGGCCCGTGACGCCCGCCTCCACATCCTCGACGTGATGATGGAAGCGATCGACACGCCGGACGAGATGTCCCCCAACGCCCCGCGGATCATCACCGTCAAGATCCCCGTGGACAAGATCGGCGAGGTCATCGGCCCCAAGGGCAAGATGATCAACCAGATCCAGGAGGACACCGGCGCCGAGATCACGATCGAGGACGACGGCACCATCTACATCGGTGCCCAGGTCGGCTCGCAGGCCGAGGCCGCCCGCGCCACGATCAACGGCATCGCCAACCCGACCATGCCGGAGGTCGGCGAGCGCTACCTGGGTACGGTCGTCAAGACCACCACCTTCGGTGCGTTCGTGTCCCTGATGCCCGGCAAGGACGGTCTGCTGCACATCTCGCAGATCCGCAAGCTCGCCGGCGGCAAGCGCGTCGAGAACGTCGAGGACGTGCTCGGCGTGGGCTCCAAGGTCCAGGTCGAGATCGCCGAGATCGACTCCCGCGGCAAGCTCTCCCTGGTCCCCGTGATCGAGGGCGAGACGGCCGATGAGGCTGAGAAGGACGAAGCTGCAAAGTGACGTCCCGTAGTTCCGCGACGACGGCCCGCCCCTCTTCGAAGGGGCGGGCCGTCGCCCGTACCCAAACGCTTCTGAAGGGTCAGGGCGGCATCGGCACCGTGCGCCGCACGACCCTCCCCGGCGGCCTCCGGGTCGTCACCGAAACCCTTCCCTCCGTACGGTCCGCGACCTTCGGCATCTGGGTCCAGGTGGGTTCGCGCGACGAGACGCCGACGCTGAACGGAGCCACCCACTACCTGGAGCACCTCCTCTTCAAGGGCACCCACAAGCGCAGCGCCCTCGACATCTCCTCCGCGCTCGACGCGGTCGGCGGAGAGATGAACGCCTTCACGGCGAAGGAGTACACCTGCTACTACGCGCGGGTGCTCGACACCGATCTGCCGCTGGCCATCGACGTCGTCTGCGACATGCTGACCGACTCGCTGATCCTCGCCGAGGACATCGACGCCGAACGCGGCGTGATCCTCGAAGAGATCGCGATGACCGAGGACGACCCGGGCGACTGCGTGCACGACCTGTTCGCGCACACCATGCTGGGCGACACCCCCCTCGGCCGCCCGGTCCTCGGCACCGTCGACACCATCAACGCGCTCACCCAGGCGCAGATCTCGCGCTTCTACAAGAAGCACTACGATCCCCGCCACCTGGTCGTCGCGGCCGCCGGAAACGTCGACCACGCCACCGTCGTACGCCAGGTCCGCAAGGCCTTCGAGAAGGCCGGCGCGCTGTCGCAGACGGACGCCGTCCCCCTCGCCCCGCGCAGCGGCGCCCGCACCCTCAAGGCCGCGGGCCGGATGGAAATCCTCAACCGCCGCACGGAGCAGGCCCATGTGGTCCTCGGCATGCCCGGCCTCGCCCGCACCGACGAGCGCCGCTGGGCGCTCGGCGTCCTCAACACGGCCCTGGGCGGCGGCATGTCCTCCCGGCTGTTCCAGGAGGTCCGCGAGAAGCGCGGCCTGGCCTACAGCGTGTACTCGTACACCTCGGGCTTCGCCGACTGCGGCCTGTTCGGCGTGTACGCGGGCTGCCGCCCCAGCCAGGTCCACGACGTCCTGAAGATCTGCCGCGACGAACTGGACCGCGTCGCGAACGAGGGCCTCACGGACGACGAGATCCGGCGCGCGGTCGGCCAGCTCTCCGGCTCCACCGTGCTCGGCCTGGAGGACACCGGCGCGCTGATGAACCGCATCGGCAAGAGCGAGCTGTGCTGGGGCGAGCAGATGTCGGTCGACGACATGCTGGCCCGGATGGCCGAGGTCACCCCGGACGACGTCCGCGAGGTGGCCCGTGATGTCCTGGGGCAGCGTCCCTCGCTGTCCGTCATCGGCCCGCTGAAGGACAAGCAGGCCGACCGCCTCCACGAAGCGGTCTCGTAACCCCTAAGGAATCAAGCGAATGAGCAAGCTGCGCGTGGCGGTCCTCGGAGCCAAGGGCCGGATCGGCTCCGAGGCGGTACGAGCCGTGGAGGCCGCCGAGGACATGGAGCTGGTCGCGGCCCTCGGCCGGGGCGACGCACTGGAGACGCTCGCCGAGAGCGGCGCCCAGGTCGCCGTCGAACTGACCACCCCCGCCTCGGTGATGGACAACCTGGAGTTCTGTGTACGCCACGGGATCCACGCCGTCGTCGGCACCACGGGGTGGACCGACGACCGCCTCGCGCAGCTCACCACCTGGCTCGCCGCCTCACCGGCGACCGGGGTGCTCATCGCCCCGAACTTCTCCATCGGCGCCGTCCTGACGATGAAGTTCGCCCAGCTCGCGGCCCCGTACTTCGAATCCGTCGAGGTCGTCGAGTTGCACCACCCGAACAAGGTGGACGCCCCCTCCGGCACCGCCACGCGCACCGCCCAGCTCATCGCGGCCGCCCGCGCCGAGGCGGGCGTCGGCCCCGCGCCGGACGCCACCACCACGGCGCTCGACGGCGCCCGCGGCGCCGACGTGGACGGCGTCCCCGTGCACGCGGTGCGGCTGCGCGGCCTCCTGGCCCACCAGGAAGTGCTGCTCGGCGCCGAGGGCGAGACCCTCACCGTGCGCCATGACTCCCTCCACCACAGCAGCTTCATGCCGGGCATCCTGCTCGGCGCCCGCCGCGTGGTGACCACTCCGGGCCTCACCTTCGGCCTGGAACACTTCCTCGACCTCAACTGAGCGGCACCGTCGGCCTCATGCGCGCAAAAATCACCTATCTCGTCACGGCCGCCGTCCTGGTCTTCTACTTCGTCCTGGCCGGCAGCCGTGGTGTGTGGCTCCTCGAAGAGGGCACCTTCATCACCGTCACGCTGGGTCTCGCGGTGCTGATCCTGCCGCTGATCGGCATCTGGTTCCTGTGGGCCAACACCCGTTTCGTGGCCCGGGCCAACAGGTTGGCGACGGAGCTGGAGGCCGAAGGCGGCCTGCCCGTCGACGAGTTGGTCCGCACGCCGGGCGGCCGCATCGACCGTGACTCGGCCGACGCCGTCTTCGCCCGGCGCAAGGAGGAGACGGAGGACGCGCCGGACGACTGGCGCTGCTGGTTCCGTCTCGCCGTCGCCTACCAGGACGCCCGTGACACCCCCCGCGCCCGCAAGGCGATGCAGCGGGCGATCGCCCTGCACGACAGGAAGCCGGCCCGGGCCTAGGGCCTGTCCGGCGGATCTTGTCTGGGACGCGGGGGGCTGCCACGCCCATCTGCGGCGTTGTCGTCGGTTGCCGACGCTCCGCGTCGCCGCCCTCCTCCGCCTTGCAGTTGGACGCACCAGCCCCCCGCTCACCAGCACCACAAGGCCACGGCACCCCGACGGCGACCAGATCCGCCGGACAGGCCCTAGCGCGCGAGGCCCGCCCGCTCAGCCGGCGCGGTACTCGTCGCCCCACGCCTCCAGCAGATCGGCCGCCCGGTCGAACGCCTCGGCGCGGCCCAGGAAGTCCGCGTTGTGGTCGGTGAGCAGCGGCGGGAGCGTCTCGCCGTCCTGCCGCTCGGCGAGCAGCGCCTGCCCCTGGACGGTGCGCGGCAGGCCCAGCCAGCGCACCGGCTGCTGCACCGTACGCACGCCGCGGACCCGGGGCCACGACACCGTGGTCGTGGTGAAGAAGGCGACCCGGCGCAGCCCGGCCCGGCTCACCCAGACACCGACCCGCAGCAGCCGCAGCGCGGAGGCGATCACCAGGACGGCCACGCCCAGGACCACGATCGCGGCCGCGGGCGCGCCGGCGGCCGCGATGACCACCGCGGCGAGCAGCACGAACGAAGCGAGGAGCAGCAGCAGCGCCGCCGCGCCGACCCGCCACGGTCCGGGCCGGTAGGGCCGCCGCCAACGGTCGCGGTCGTCGAAGGGCAGGGCGACGTCGTCGGAGTACTCACCGGGTGCGTCGACCGCGCGGTCGGCCGTCAGGAAGGGCAGGGGCACGACTGATCCTCACTCACAAGCACGCTCGATTGGGCTGTGCGGGGTGAGGCTACCGAGGCGGCCACCGTGCGGCCACCTCCGGGGGCCGGGCGCGCGTCGGCGCGTCCGAGCCGGTCAGCGGCGGTCAACGGCCCTGGGAGGCCTCGGACTGCTGGCTGTGCCCGGGGTCTTGCGGGCTCTCCATGGCGGGCATCCCGAACAGCAGCGCGCCGGTGAGCCCGGCTATCACGGTGAGCCCGACCAGCGTCCTGCCCAGGAGCTGACCCGCGCTCGCACGCTGGCGAGGCGGGGGCTCGACGTTGCTGCGGTAGCGGTCGGCCTCGGCGACGAATGCGAACGGAACGGGCTCACGCCGGCGGAACATGGGGGCACATCTCCTTGAGAACTCGAGGGGCTGTCGAACTGTCTGCTGCTTACTGGTACAGACGCACGACACTGTCGATTGGTGCCCGAATTCCCCGAATTGGCCGAAGAATGTGATGACGGCCCGTCAGAGATGAAGGTGCCCGACCCCGCCCCCGCGGTCACCGCCGCCCGAGCGGGACAACGGGGAGCGCGAGCAGGCCCGGCTCGCGCCGCTCGCCCGTGCGGCCTTCACCACCCACGGCCGGGTCGCCCCGCGCGGGCCGGGAGGGACGGCGCGCGGACCCATACCGGCACAGATGTGCGGATACGCCGCGCAAAGTGTCCGTATTGCGGCGTTTCGTGAAGTTCATCTAGGCTGATCAAACGGACCCGGCACTGCTTGAACCCCCGAGCAGGCAGTGCCGGGCTCCCTTTACCACCTGCCCCCGAGGGGGGACCCGGCGCTGAGCAGCGAGTAGCGTGTTACCCATGGCTCCGATCTCCACTCCGCAGACCCCCTTCGGGCGGGTCCTCACCGCCATGATCACGCCCTTCACGGCGGACGGCGCACTCGACCTCGACGGCGCCCAGCGACTGGCGGCCCATCTGGTCGACGCAGGCAACGACGGACTCATCGTCAACGGCACCACCGGCGAGTCCCCGACCACCAGCGACGCGGAGAAAGACCAGCTCGTACGAGCCGTACTGGAGGCCGTCGGAGACCGGGCCCACGTCGTGGCCGGCATCGGCACCAACGACACCCGCCACACCCTCGAACTCGCCCGTACGGCCGAACGCTCCGGCGCACACGGCCTGCTCGCCGTCACGCCGTACTACAACAAGCCCCCACAAGAGGGCCTGTTCCGGCACTTCTCGGCCATCGCCGACGCCACCGAGCTCCCCGTGATGCTGTACGACATCCCCGGCCGCAGCGGCGTCCCGATCGACACCGAGACCCTGGTGCGACTCGCCGAGCACCCCCGGATCGTCGCCAACAAGGACGCCAAGGGCGACCTCGGCCGGGCCAGCTGGGCCATCGCCCGCTCCGGCCTCGCCTGGTACTCCGGCGACGACATGCTCAACCTGCCCCTGCTCTCGGTCGGCGCGTGCGGCTTCGTCTCCGTCGTCGGCCACCTCGTCACCCCCGAGCTGCGCGCCCTCCTGGAGGCCCACCTCGCCGGCGACGTACGCAAGGCAACCGAGATCCACCAGCAGCTGCTCCCCGTCTACACGGGCATGTTCCGTACCCAGGGAGTCATCACCACCAAGGCGGCGCTGGCCCTCCAGGGCCTGCCCGCCGGACCCCTCCGGCTTCCCATGGTGGAACTCACACCGGAAGAATCCAGCCAGCTGGCGCTCGATCTGGCCGCCGGTGGGGTACAGCTCTAACCACAGACTTCACAACTGAATACGCGCCGCAAAACGCGCGAAACCCCATACACAACAGCAAGTGCACGAATGACATACGCGCCACGTGCCCTACAGGTACGTGGCGCGTGTGGTGAGGAGAGTCTTTTGAGTCATCCGCATCCCGAACTCGGCACCCCGCCGAAGCTTCCCAAGAACGGCCTGCGCGTCACACCGCTCGGCGGTCTCGGCGAAATCGGCCGGAACATGACCGTCTTCGAGTTCGACGGCCGCCTGCTCATCGTCGACTGCGGCGTCCTCTTCCCCGAGGAGGAGCAGCCCGGCATCGACCTGATCCTGCCGGACTTCAGCTCCATCAGGGACCGCCTCGACGACATCGAGGGCATCGTCCTGACGCACGGCCACGAGGACCACATCGGCGGCGTGCCGTTCCTGCTCCGCGAGAAGCCGGACATCCCGCTGATCGGCTCCAAGCTGACCCTCGCCCTGATCGAGGCCAAGCTCCAGGAGCACCGCATCCGCCCGTACACGCTGGAGGTCGTCGAGGGCGACCGCGAGCGCCTGGGCCCCTTCGACTGCGAGTTCATCGCCGTCAACCACTCCATCCCGGACGCCCTCGCGGTGGCCATCCGCACCCCCGCGGGCCTGGCCGTCGCCACCGGCGACTTCAAGATGGACCAGCTTCCCCTGGACGGCCGCCTCACCGACCTGCACGCCTTCGCGCGTCTGAGCGAAGAGGGCATCGACCTCCTCCTCTCGGACTCGACGAACGCCGAGGTCCCCGGCTTCGTGCCGCCGGAGCGGGACATCTCCAACGTCCTGCGCAACGTCTTCGCCAACGCCGACAAGCGGATCATCGTGGCCAGCTTCGCCAGCCACGTCCACCGCATCCAGCAGATCCTGGACGCGGCCCACGAGTACGGCCGCCGGGTCGCCTTCGTCGGCCGCTCGATGGTCCGCAACATGGGCATCGCCCGTGACCTCGGCTACCTGAAGGTCCCGGCCGGCCTCGTCGTCGACGTGAAGACGCTCGACGACCTGCCGGACGACGAGGTCGTACTGGTCTGCACCGGTTCGCAGGGCGAACCGATGGCCGCGCTCTCCCGCATGGCCAACCGCGACCACCAGATCCGGATCGTCCCGGGCGACACCGTGATCCTCGCGTCGTCGCTCATCCCGGGCAACGAGAACGCGGTCTACCGCGTCATCAACGGCCTGACCCGTTGGGGCGCCAACGTCGTCCACAAGGGCAACGCCAAGGTGCACGTCTCGGGCCACGCCTCGGCCGGCGAGCTGCTGTACTTCTACAACATCTGCAAGCCGAAGAACCTGATGCCGGTCCACGGCGAATGGCGCCACCTGCGGGCGAACGCGGAGCTCGGAGCGCTCACCGGCGTCCCGAAGAACCACATCGTCATCGCCGAGGACGGCGTCGTCGTCGACCTGGTCGACGGCACCGCGCGCATCGTCGGCAAGGTCCAGGCGGGTTACGTCTACGTCGACGGCCTCTCGGTCGGCGACGTGACGGAGTCCTCCCTCAAGGACCGCCGGATCCTCGGCGACGAGGGCATCATCTCGGTGTACGTGGTGGTGGACTCCAGCAGCGGCAAGATCACCAGTGGCCCGCACATCCAGGCACGCGGTTCCGGCATCGAGGACACGGCGTTCGGCCCCGTGGTCGCCAAGATCGAGGAAGCGCTGAACCGGTCCGCCCAGGACGGCGTCGTCGAGCCGCACCAGCTCCAGCAGCTGATCCGCCGTTCGGTCGGCAAGTGGGTCTCGGACACCTACCGCAGGCGTCCGATGATCCTTCCCGTGGTCGTCGAGGTCTGACGCCACGACGTACCGCCGGAGCGGGGCGCCTCGATTTGCATCGAGGCGCCCCGCTCCAGTAGGTTTATGTCTCCGCCCGAAGGGGAACCCGATACGCTCGCGTGTCACACAGGGACCCCGAACGGGGCGGGAATCCGGCTTCAGAATCTCTGATAAAGTCGGGCCACGCCGAAAGGGAAACGCGAAAGCGAAAACCTGAAAGCGAATCCCCAATTCCGACGGGGAATCGGACACGAAAGCGTCTGATAGAGTCGGGAACACGAAATACCGAAGGGAAGCGCCCGGAGGAAAGCCCGAGAGGGTGAGTACGAAGGAAGCGTCCGTTCCTTGAGAACTCAACAGCGTGCCAAAAGTCAACGCCAGATTGACAACCCCGTATCCACTCCGGTGGATCGAGGTTCCTTTGAAAAGTCCTGTCGGCCTTCACGGTCGGCAGGCGATTACACAGCGAGGACGCTGTGGACGGGCCGCCTTATTCCGGTGGTTCCGTCCCGCTCTTACGTGATGTGTGCACCCGATTACGGGTAAACATTCATGGAGAGTTTGATCCTGGCTCAGGACGAACGCTGGCGGCGTGCTTAACACATGCAAGTCGAACGATGAAGCCCTTCGGGGTGGATTAGTGGCGAACGGGTGAGTAACACGTGGGCAATCTGCCCTTCACTCTGGGACAAGCCCTGGAAACGGGGTCTAATACCGGATAACACTCCTCAGGGCATCTTGAGGGGTTAAAAGCTCCGGCGGTGAAGGATGAGCCCGCGGCCTATCAGCTTGTTGGTGGGGTAATGGCCTACCAAGGCGACGACGGGTAGCCGGCCTGAGAGGGCGACCGGCCACACTGGGACTGAGACACGGCCCAGACTCCTACGGGAGGCAGCAGTGGGGAATATTGCACAATGGGCGAAAGCCTGATGCAGCGACGCCGCGTGAGGGATGACGGCCTTCGGGTTGTAAACCTCTTTCAGCAGGGAAGAAGCGAAAGTGACGGTACCTGCAGAAGAAGCGCCGGCTAACTACGTGCCAGCAGCCGCGGTAATACGTAGGGCGCAAGCGTTGTCCGGAATTATTGGGCGTAAAGAGCTCGTAGGCGGCTTGTCACGTCGGATGTGAAAGCCCGGGGCTTAACCCCGGGTCTGCATTCGATACGGGCTAGCTAGAGTGTGGTAGGGGAGATCGGAATTCCTGGTGTAGCGGTGAAATGCGCAGATATCAGGAGGAACACCGGTGGCGAAGGCGGATCTCTGGGCCATTACTGACGCTGAGGAGCGAAAGCGTGGGGAGCGAACAGGATTAGATACCCTGGTAGTCCACGCCGTAAACGTTGGGAACTAGGTGTTGGCGACATTCCACGTCGTCGGTGCCGCAGCTAACGCATTAAGTTCCCCGCCTGGGGAGTACGGCCGCAAGGCTAAAACTCAAAGGAATTGACGGGGGCCCGCACAAGCAGCGGAGCATGTGGCTTAATTCGACGCAACGCGAAGAACCTTACCAAGGCTTGACATATACCGGAAACGGCTAGAGATAGTCGCCCCCTTGTGGTCGGTATACAGGTGGTGCATGGCTGTCGTCAGCTCGTGTCGTGAGATGTTGGGTTAAGTCCCGCAACGAGCGCAACCCTTGTTCTGTGTTGCCAGCATGCCCTTCGGGGTGATGGGGACTCACAGGAGACTGCCGGGGTCAACTCGGAGGAAGGTGGGGACGACGTCAAGTCATCATGCCCCTTATGTCTTGGGCTGCACACGTGCTACAATGGCCGGTACAAAGAGCTGCGATGCCGCGAGGCGGAGCGAATCTCAAAAAGCCGGTCTCAGTTCGGATTGGGGTCTGCAACTCGACCCCATGAAGTCGGAGTTGCTAGTAATCGCAGATCAGCATTGCTGCGGTGAATACGTTCCCGGGCCTTGTACACACCGCCCGTCACGTCACGAAAGTCGGTAACACCCGAAGCCGGTGGCCCAACCCCTTGTGGGAGGGAGCTGTCGAAGGTGGGACTGGCGATTGGGACGAAGTCGTAACAAGGTAGCCGTACCGGAAGGTGCGGCTGGATCACCTCCTTTCTAAGGAGCACAGCACCGTCTGTAGACAAATGTTCTACACGGTCAGCTCATGGGTGGAACGTTGACTATTCGGCACCAGTTGGTTCGGTGGGTTTGCGAGTACTGCTTCGGCGTGGAAAGCGAACACATCAACTGGCTGGACCGGGCACGCTGTTGGGTATCTGAAGGTACGGCCGAAAGGCTGCCTTCAGTGCCGGCCCCAGTGAACTCGAACCGTTTGGTTCGGGGTGGTGGGTGGCTGGTCGTTGTTTGAGAACTGCACAGTGGACGCGAGCATCTGTGGCCAAGTTTTTAAGGGCGCACGGTGGATGCCTTGGCACCAGGAACCGATGAAGGACGTGGGAGGCCACGATAGTCCCCGGGGAGCCGTCAACCAGGCTTTGATCCGGGGGTTTCCGAATGGGGAAACCCGGCAGTCGTCATGGGCTGTCACCCATACCTGAACACATAGGGTATGTGGAGGGAACGAGGGGAAGTGAAACATCTCAGTACCCTCAGGAAGAGAAAACAACCGTGATTCCGGGAGTAGTGGCGAGCGAAACCGGATGAGGCCAAACCGTATGCGTGTGATACCCGGCAGGGGTTGCGCATGCGGGGTTGTGGGATCTCTCTTTCACAGTCTGCCGGCTGTGAGACGAGTCAGAAACCGTTGGTGTAGGCGAAGGACATGCGAAAGGTCCGGCGTAGAGGGTAAGACCCCCGTAGCTGAAACATCAACGGCTCGTTTGAGAGACACCCAAGTAGCACGGGGCCCGAGAAATCCCGTGTGAATCTGGCGGGACCACCCGCTAAGCCTAAATATTCCCTGGTGACCGATAGCGGATAGTACCGTGAGGGAATGGTGAAAAGTACCGCGGGAGCGGAGTGAAATAGTACCTGAAACCGTGTGCCTACAAGCCGTGGGAGCGTCGCTGTATGTGCTTGCACATACAGTCGTGACTGCGTGCCTTTTGAAGAATGAGCCTGCGAGTTAGCGGTGTGTAGCGAGGTTAACCCGTGTGGGGAAGCCGTAGCGAAAGCGAGTCCGAATAGGGCGATTGAGTTGCACGCTCTAGACCCGAAGCGGAGTGATCTAGCCATGGGCAGGTTGAAGCGGCTGTAAGAGGTCGTGGAGGACCGAACCCACCAGGGTTGAAAACCTGGGGGATGACCTGTGGTTAGGGGTGAAAGGCCAATCAAACTCCGTGATAGCTGGTTCTCCCCGAAATGCATTTAGGTGCAGCGTCGTGTGTTTCTTGCCGGAGGTAGAGCACTGGATAGGCGATGGGCCCTACCGGGTTACTGACCTTAGCCAAACTCCGAATGCCGGTAAGTGAGAGCGCGGCAGTGAGACTGTGGGGGATAAGCTCCATGGTCGAGAGGGAAACAGCCCAGAGCATCGACTAAGGCCCCTAAGCGTACGCTAAGTGGGAAAGGATGTGGAGTCGCAGAGACAACCAGGAGGTTGGCTTAGAAGCAGCCACCCTTGAAAGAGTGCGTAATAGCTCACTGGTCAAGTGATTCCGCGCCGACAATGTAGCGGGGCTCAAGCGTACCGCCGAAGTCGTGTCATTCCAGCATATAGGGCCAACGCCTGCTGGGATGGGTAGGGGAGCGTCGTGTGCCGGGTGAAGCCGCAGCGGAAGCTAGTGGTGGACGGTTCACGAGTGAGAATGCAGGCATGAGTAGCGATACACACGTGAGAAACGTGTGCGCCGATTGACTAAGGGTTCCTGGGTCAAGCTGATCTGCCCAGGGTAAGTCGGGACCTAAGGCGAGGCCGACAGGCGTAGTCGATGGACAACCGGTTGATATTCCGGTACCCGCTTTGAAACGCCCAGTATCGAATCAGGCGATGCTAAGCCCGTGAAGCCGTTCCGGACCCTTCGGGGAAAGGAAAGTGGTGGAGCCGGTGACCCAGACTTGTAGTAGGTAAGCGATGGGGTGACGCAGGAAGGTAGTCCAGCCCGGGCGGTGGTTGTCCCGGGGTAAGGGTGTAGGACGTTGTCTAGGTAAATCCGGACAACACATAGTCTGAGACCTGATGCCGAGCCGATTGTGGTGAAGTGGATGATCCTATGCTGTCGAGAAAAGCCTCTAGCGAGTTTCATGGCGGCCCGTACCCTAAACCGACTCAGGTGGTCAGGTAGAGAATACCGAGGCGTTCGGGTGAACTATGGTTAAGGAACTCGGCAAAATGCCCCCGTAACTTCGGGAGAAGGGGGGCCATCACCGGTGATAGCACTTGCTGCTTGAGCTGGGGGTGGCCGCAGAGACCAGCGAGAAGCGACTGTTTACTAAAAACACAGGTCCGTGCGAAGCCGTAAGGCGATGTATACGGACTGACGCCTGCCCGGTGCTGGAACGTTAAGGGGACCGGTTAGTCACATTTCGGTGTGGCGAAGCTGAGAACTTAAGCGCCAGTAAACGGCGGTGGTAACTATAACCATCCTAAGGTAGCGAAATTCCTTGTCGGGTAAGTTCCGACCTGCACGAATGGCGTAACGACTTCTCGACTGTCTCAACCATAGGCCCGGTGAAATTGCACTACGAGTAAAGATGCTCGTTTCGCGCAGCAGGACGGAAAGACCCCGGGACCTTTACTACAGTTTGATATTGGTGTTCGGTTCGGCTTGTGTAGGATAGGTGGGAGACTTTGAAGCGGCCACGCCAGTGGTTGTGGAGTCGTCGTTGAAATACCACTCTGGTCGTGCTGGATGTCTAACCTCGGTCCGTGATCCGGATCAGGGACAGTGTCTGATGGGTAGTTTAACTGGGGCGGTTGCCTCCTAAAGAGTAACGGAGGCGCCCAAAGGTTCCCTCAGCCTGGTTGGCAATCAGGTGTTGAGTGTAAGTGCACAAGGGAGCTTGACTGTGAGACCGACGGGTCGAGCAGGGACGAAAGTCGGGACTAGTGATCCGGCGGTGGCTTGTGGAAGCGCCGTCGCTCAACGGATAAAAGGTACCCCGGGGATAACAGGCTGATCTTCCCCAAGAGTCCATATCGACGGGATGGTTTGGCACCTCGATGTCGGCTCGTCGCATCCTGGGGCTGGAGTCGGTCCCAAGGGTTGGGCTGTTCGCCCATTAAAGCGGTACGCGAGCTGGGTTTAGAACGTCGTGAGACAGTTCGGTCCCTATCCGCTGCGCGCGCAGGAACATTGAGAAGGGCTGTCCCTAGTACGAGAGGACCGGGACGGACGAACCTCTGGTGTGCCAGTTGTCCTGCCAAGGGCATGGCTGGTTGGCTACGTTCGGAAAGGATAACCGCTGAAAGCATCTAAGCGGGAAGCCTGCTTCGAGATGAGTGTTCCCACCTCCTTGAGAGGGTAAGGCTCCCAGTAGACGACTGGGTTGATAGGCCAGATGTGGAAGCCCGGTAACGGGTGGAGCTGACTGGTACTAATAGGCCGAGGGCTTGTCCTCAGTTGCTCGCGTCCACTGTGTTTGTTCTGAAGCAATGAACTCCCGCATGCCCCTGTTGGGGTGTGTGCCGGTTGAGTTCAACTTCATAGTGTTTCGGTGGTCATAGCGTTAGGGAAACGCCCGGTTACATTCCGAACCCGGAAGCTAAGCCTTTCAGCGCCGATGGTACTTCAGGGGGGACCCTGTGGGAGAGTAGGACGCCGCCGAACAATCTTTCAACGCTGGTCCCTGAACTTCGGTTCGGGGGCCAGCGTTTTTTTGTGCCCGCTCACCCGGCGTTCATCTGGCACTGGGACGATCCGCAGTCATGGGAATGACAGGAGCGCTCAAGGCCGCCGGAGTCGCGAACGGTGCCGAGGTGATCGTGCCGGCGTACGACACCGGCGAGTTGGCCCGGGCTGTCGTCGCCGCCGGGGCCGCCCCGGTGTTCGCCGACATAGATCCGCTGACCTACTGTCTGGCCCCCGCCGCGATAGGCCGGGCCGTCACGTCCAGGACCGCCGCTGTCGTGCTCGTCCACCGTTTCGGGCATCCGGCCGACACCGCCGCCTGCGCTGAACTGGCCGCCGGACACGGGGTGTTGCTTCTCGAAGTCGAAGAGCAGGATGGTGCTGAGGCTGGCGGTGACCTCGCCCAAAGGCGTGAGCGGGCGCGGTACTTGGACCGTCGGCTCGTCGGGGTGCGCACCCCCGTGCCCGTCGAGGGCCATCGCTATCAGCGGTATGTCGTGCGGGTGCCCGGCAATGGCCGGCCCGATCGGGACGCGCTCGCACGGTGGTTGCGGCGGCGCGGGGTCGGGTGCGAGGTGCCCGTGCCCATTCCCGTACACAGGATGCGGGAGTTCCGGCGGGACGGACTTGTGCTGGCGGAGACCGAGCGGGCCGCGGACGAGACGCTCGCGCTGCCCCCGCTCGACCGGCTTTCCCCCGCGGAATTGCGGCGGTTGGTCTCCGTCTGCGACGAACTGGGCGGGCTGCTGCAACCCGCATAGCCGGAACGCGTGACCGTGGTTCGGAACGCCGTCTGGTTCGGGGTATGCTTTATCTCGTTGGTGAGGGGGAAACCCCGAAACAACAACCGGCCCCTATAGCTCAGTCGGTAGAGCGTCTCCATGGTAAGGAGAAGGTCTGCGGTTCGATTCCGCATGGGGGCTCCAGCAAGTGAAAGGCCCCGCCCATTGGGCGGGGCCTTTCACGTATCCCCTCGGGGTTATCGCTTGTCCTGCTCGGGGATGCGCATGGTCAGGATCGCCATGTCGTCGGAGGCCGGTTCGGCGGCGAACCGCTCGACTGCTCGCAGGACACGGGCCGCGACCGCGCCCGCCGTCAGACCCGTGCACGTGGCGAGGACATCGGCCAGACCGTCGTCGCCGAGCATGCGCGTGCCCTCGCGGCGCTCGGTGATGCCGTCCGTGACGCACAGCAGGACGTCGCCCGGGTCGAGGGTGATCGTCTGCTCGTACAGCTCCAGGTCGTCCATCACGCCCAACAGGGGCTGCGGGTCCGCGGCCGGCTCCACCGAACCGTCCTGGCGCAGGCGCAGCGGGAGCGGGTGGCCGGCACACACGATCTTCAGGATGGCACTGCCGTCCTCCTGGGGCCACAACTCCCCGTACAGGAGCGTCAGGAAGCGGCTGCGGGCGCCCTCGTCGAGGATCGCCGCGTTGAGGCGCTCCAGGACGGCGGGCCCGCCGAAACCCTCGCGGGCGAGCAGGCGCAGGGCGTGCCGGGCGAGCCCGGTGACCGCGGCGGCCTCCGGGCCCGTACCGCAGACGTCGCCGATGGCGAAGCCGTACGCCCCGTCCCGGATGGGGAAGAGGTCGTAGAAGTCGCCGCCCACCTCGTTGCCCTCGCCGGCGGCGCGGTAGATGACCTCCACCTCGACGCCCGGGATCTGGGGCAGGCCGGGCGGCAGCAGGGAGCGCTGGAGGGAGCGGCTGATGGCCATGCGCTCGGAGTACAGCCTTGCGTTGTCCAGGGCGAGGGCGGCGCGGCGGGAGAGGTCCTCGGCGAGTTCGAGGATCTCCTGGCGGAAGTGGTCGTCCGAGGGCTTGCCCAGGGTCAGCATGCCGATGACGCGGTTGCGGGCGACGAGCGGCAGGACGACGGTCTCGCCGCCGACCGCGGCCGCCGTCGACAGTGTCGTGCCGAGGCCGCCGCCGGTGTGCGGGCTGCCGTTGCGGCCGAGGTCGCGCATGGAGATGCGCAGCGCCGCCTGGTGCGCGGCTTCGCCCGGCGCGGCCCAGACGCGCGCTCCGGGGGTGGGAACGGGCTCCGGCGGGTTGATCTTGGACAGCAGGGCCTTGAGGCCGTCGATGCGTTCCTCGTCCTCGTGGAGCACATAGGAGAGGTACGGGTCGGAGGCCTGGTCGGCGATGGTGTAGACGGCACACCAGGTGGCCAGGGTGGGAACGGTCATCTGGGCCATGAGGGCGAGCGTCTGGTCGCGGTCCAGGGTGCCGGCCAGCAGGTCGGAGGCTTCGACGAGGAAGCTCAACGAGCCCCTGCGCAGGCGTTCCAGCTCGCCCAGGCGGGCCGATTCGACGGCGAGCGCGATCCGGTCGGCGGCGAACTGGAGGCGCAGGGCCTCCTCGTTGGAGTAGCGCCCAGGCGATTCGGCGGCGACGCCGAGGGAGCCGGTGAGGCGGCCCTCGACCTTCAGCGGGACGGTGACGACGGAGCGCATGCCGGTGCTGTCCAGGAGCGGCACGGCTCCGGGGACCGCCGCGAGGTCCTCGTGGACGGCGGGCATGCGCGCCGAGCCGTACCGGCCGGTGCCGGCTTCGACGGGGACACGGGCGAATCGCTGGCGGGCGGAGGGCAGGCCCGTGGTGGCCCGCACCTCCAGCTCGGTCTCGTCGTCGGTGGCGAGGAGCAGGAAGGCCGAGTCGCCGTCCAGCATGTCGCGGGCGCGCTCCACGGTGCGCTGGAGCAGGCCGTCGAGGTCGTCGGGGGCGGGGGAGCCGATGAAGACCTCGAACGGGTCGGCGCTGCGGTTCTCGCCCAGGGCGGCCGGGTCGGCGGCGGGCGGGCGCACCGGGGTCTGGAGGACCGCCCGCTCGTCGTCGCGTACCAGCAGACAGACCGTGGAGGGCTCGCCCTCGGTGTCGCGGACGCGCAGGTGCGAGGCGTACACCGGAACGACGCGGCCGTCGGCGCCCCTTATCCCGTATGTGCCTTCCCAGCGCGAGAGTTGGAGGGCCTCGACGATGCCGGTGGAGGTGCCGGGGGTGTGCGGCCAGGCCGCGAAGTCGGTGAGCGCCTTGCCGGTGACCTGCTCGGCGGCGTAGCCGAAGAGTTCCTCGGCGTCCTCGTTCCAGGCGCGGACCGCGCCGGCCCGGTCGATCTGTACGACCGCGACCCGGACCCGGCCGTCGGTGACGGGCAGCAGTGCGGTCGGCAGGGCGGGACCGGCCGAGCGGGTGCCCACCGCCCGGTTGGGCAGGTCGAGTTGGAACCAGACGTTCTTCCTGGTCGGGGTGTACTCGACGCCCCAGCGGGAGGCGAGGGCGGCGCAGAGCAGCAGGCCGCGGCCGTTCTCGCGGTCGGGTCCGGCGATGTCGGCGGGGGAGCCGAGGAGCGGAACCTCACGTTCGGGGTAGCGGTCGGCGACCTCGACGCGTACGCCGTCGTCGGCGCGCAGGCACAGGACGTCCGCCTTGGTGCCGGCGTGGACCACCGCGTTGGTGACGAGCTCGCTGGTCAGGACGACGGCGTCGTCCACGACGTCCGCGTACCCCCAGCCCTGGAGGGTGTCCCGGACGAAGGCGCGGGCGATCGCGACCGACCGCCCGACAGGGTCGAAGCTGGCTGCCGCCCGCGCGGTGATCACAGAACTCCTCGTACGCGTCTCGACGCCCGGATTTCCTTGCCGGGGCTCCGGAACGTGCCCTCCGGGAATCAACAGTCCCACGTCGGCCCGCCCCCTCCGGTGTCCCCTGGTCGTCCTCGGTGCCGCCCACCCCGTGCCAAACCGGTCAAAGGGTACGATCCGCCCTCTTGCCGGGCGGACCGGGGCGGCTGGACAGCCGGAAGCCAGGTTACTTACCTTCAGCGTCCGAGCGGATGCCGGTCACCAGTGTTTCCGCCCTCCGTGTGCGGGGACGGATATGCGAAGCTGCCGAACTGTTATGGCCTGGTTCGGCCATGGTGAAACACTGGGCATGCTTCCGGAGACAGCCCGGTGGCGGTCAACCCTTGCGGGAGGGACACGGTGGAGTCTGGCGCAGCGGCGCGGGGCGTAAGCACGCGCGCGAAAGACGATCAGTCCCGGACTCAACGGGCTCGGAGCCACAGGCAACGTGGGGGCAATGGAACGACCGAGGTGGACACGGCGGCCCTGCAACGGCTGCTCGCGGCGCTCGCCTCGATGCGGGACGGAAACTTCCGCAAGCGCCTGACGGTCTCGGGCGAGGGGGTGATGGCGGAGATCTCCGCCGTCTTCAACGAGGTCGCCGACCGCAATCTCCATCTGACCGGTGAGATCGCCCGCGTCCGCAGGATGGTGGGGCGCGAGGGGAAGCTGACCGAGCGCCTGGAGAACGGCGCCTGCGAGGGCTCCTGGGCGGCCGCGATCGACGCGTCCAACGCCCTGGTGGACGATCTCGCACGGCCGGTCTCCGAGGTCGGGCGGGTCCTGTCGGCGGTGGCCGACGGCGACCTGGAACAGCGGATGGATCTGCGCTCGCACGGCAGCGACGGCGCCGAGCGCCCGCTGCGCGGCGAGTTCCTCAAGGTGGGGCGGACCGTCAACAACCTGGTCGACCAGTTGTCGGCCTTCACCGATGAGGTGACGCGGGTCGCCCTCGAAGTCGGTACGGAGGGCAAGCTCGGCGGTCAGGCCCAGGTGCGCGGCATGTCCGGTTCCTGGAAGGATCTGACGGATTCGGTCAACACGATGGCGTACCGGCTGACGGCCCAGGTACGTGACATCGCTCTCGTTACGACGGCGGTCGCCAAGGGCGATCTGTCGCGCAAGGTCACCGTGCACGTGGCCGGCGAGATGCTTCAGCTGAAGAACACCGTCAACACCATGGTCGACCAGCTGTCCTCCTTCTCCTCCGAGGTCACCCGCGTCGCCCGCGAGGTGGGCACCGAGGGTGAGCTCGGCGGTCAGGCGCAGGTCCCGGGCGTGGCCGGGGTGTGGAAGGACCTCACCGACTCCGTCAACGTGATGGCGACGAACCTCACCGCCCAGGTGCGCGGAATCGCCCAGGTGACCACGGCCGTGGCCAGCGGTGACCTCTCGCAGAAGGTCACCGTCAACGCGCGCGGCGAGGTCGCGCAGCTCGCGGAGACCATCAACCAGATGACCGAGACGCTGCGTACGTTCGCGGACGAGGTCACCCGGGTCGCCAACGAGGTCGGCGCGGAGGGGCTCCTCGGCGGGCAGGCGCAGGTGCCCGGCGCGGCGGGGACGTGGAAGGACCTGACGGACTCCGTCAACACCGTCTTCCGCAATCTGACGACGCAGGTGCGGGACATCGCGCAGGTGACGACGGCGGTCGCGAGCGGTGACATGAGCC
Organism: Streptomyces hundungensis; assembly: GCF_003627815.1. NCBI lineage: Bacteria > Bacillati > Actinomycetota > Actinomycetes > Kitasatosporales > Streptomycetaceae > Streptomyces > Streptomyces hundungensis. The sequence goes on along the minus strand of NZ_CP032698.1, from coordinate 2,413,458 downwards.
AGAAGGTCACCGTGGACGTGGCCGGCGAGATGCTGGAGCTGAAGAACACCGTCAACACGATGGTCGACCAGCTCCAGTCGTTCGGCTCGGAGGTGACCCGCGTCGCCCGCGAGGTCGGCATCGAGGGACGGCTCGGCGGGCAGGCCGAAGTGCCGGGCGCGGCCGGCACCTGGAAGGACCTCACCGACTCCGTCAACACCGCGTTCCGCAACCTCACCGGACAGGTGCGCGACATCGCCCAGGTGACGACGGCGGTGGCCAACGGCGATCTGTCGCAGAAGGTCACCGTCGATGTCGCGGGCGAGATGCTGGAGTTGAAGAACACCGTCAACACGATGGTGGCGCAGCTCTCCAACTTCGCCGACCAGGTCACGCGGATGGCCCGGGACGTGGGCACCGAGGGCCGGCTCGGCGGCCAGGCGCGCGTCGACGGCGTCTCCGGCACCTGGAAGGAACTCACCGACTCCGTCAACTTCATGGCGGGGAACCTGACGTCGCAGGTGCGCCAGATCGCCCAGGTGACGACGGCGGTGGCCCGGGGTGACCTGTCGCAGAAGATCGACGTGGACGCGCGCGGCGAGATGCTGGAGCTGAAGAACACCATCAACACGATGGTCGACCAGCTCTCCGCCTTCGCCGAGCAGGTCACCCGGGTGGCCCGGGAGGTCGGCACCGACGGCCGGCTCGGCGGCCAGGCCCAGGTGCCCGGCGTCGCCGGGGTGTGGCGCGATCTGACGGACTCCGTGAACGGCATGGCCGGCAACCTCACGGCGCAGGTGCGCAACATCGCCCAGGTCGCCACGGCGGTGGCCCGGGGCGACCTGTCGCAGAAGATCGACGTGGACGCGCGGGGCGAGATCCTCGAACTCAAGAACACGCTCAACACGATGGTCGACCAGCTCTCCAACTTCGCCGAGCAGGTGACCCGCGTCGCCCGTGAGGTGGGCACCGAGGGCATTCTGGGCGGCCAGGCCGAGGTGCAGGGGGTCTCCGGCACCTGGAAGGACCTCACCCAGTCCGTCAACTTCATGGCCAACAACCTGACGTCCCAGGTGCGCAACATCGCCGAGGTGACGACGGCCGTCGCCGAGGGCGACCTGTCCAAGAAGATCACCGTCGACTCCAAGGGCGAGATCCTGGAGCTGGTCACGACCGTCAACACGATGGTCGACCAGCTCTCCAACTTCGCCGACGAGGTGACCCGGGTCGCCCGTGAGGTGGGCACCGAGGGCATCCTGGGCGGTCAGGCCCGGGTGCGCGGGGTCACCGGCATCTGGAAGGACCTCAGCGACAACGTCAACCTGATGGCCGCGAACCTGACGACCCAGGTGCGCAACATCTCCCGGGTCTCGGCGGCGGTCGCCAACGGAGACCTCACCAAAAAGGTGACGGTCGAGGCGCGCGGCGAGGTCGCCGAACTCGCCGACACCGTCAACACCATGGTGACGACGCTGTCGTCCTTCGCGGAGCAGGTCACCAAGGTGGCCCGTGAAGTGGGCACCGACGGCATCCTGGGCGGCCAGGCCCGGGTGCCCGGCGTCTCCGGCACCTGGAAGGACCTCACCGAGTCGGTGAACTCCATGGCCGACAACCTCACGGGCCAGGTGCGCCAGATCGCCACCGTCACCACCGCCATCGCGCAGGGCGACCTCACCAAGAAGATCGACATCGATGCGCGCGGCGAGATCCAGGAGCTGAAGAACACCATCAACACGATGGTCGACCAGCTGTCCTCGTTCGGCCAGGAGGTCACCCGGGTCGCCCGCGAGGTGGGCACCGAGGGCCAGTTGGGCGGCCACGCCCGGGTGCGGGACGTGGACGGGACCTGGCGCGACCTCACCGAGTCGGTGAACGAGATGGCCGGCAACCTGACCCGTCAGGTCCGTGCGATCGCGGCCGTCGCGACCGCGGTGACGCGCGGCGACCTCAATCTGAAGATCGACGTGGACGCGGCGGGCGAGATCCAGGCCCTCCAGGACAACATCAACACGATGATCGCCAACCTGCGGGACACCACCGTCGCCAACAAGGAGCAGGACTGGCTCAAGGGCAACCTGGCCCGTATCTCCGGCCTGATGCAGGGCCGGCGCGACCTCGACGACGTGGCCTCGCTGATCATGACCGAGCTGACGCCGGTCGTCTCGGCGCAGCACGGCGCGTTCTTCCTGGCCATGCCGACGGGCGGCTCCTCGGAGGTCAGCGCGGAGGGCGACGGCTCGTACGAGCTGCGGATGCGCGGGAGTTACGGATACTCGGCCGGCTCCATGCCGACCTCGTTCCGCCCCGGCGAGACCCTGATCGGCACGGCCGCCGAGGAGAAGCGGACGATCCTGGTGGAGAACGTGCCTCCGGGCTACCTCAAGATCTCCTCCGGGCTCGGCGAGGCGCCGCCCGCGCATGTGATCGTGCTGCCGGTCCTCTTCGAGGGCAAGGTGCTCGGAGTGATCGAGCTGGCCTCGTTCCAGCCGTTCACCCACATCCAGAAGGACTTCCTCAACCAGATCGCCGAGATGATCGCGACCAGCGTCAACACCATCTCGGTCAACTCCAAGACCGAGGTGCTGCTCAAGCAGTCGCAGGAGCTCACCGAGCAACTGCGCGAGCGCTCGGCGGAGTTGGAGAACCGGCAGCGGGCGCTCCAGGCCTCCAACGCAGAACTGGAGGAGAAGGCCGAGCTGTTGGCCCAGCAGAACCGGGACATCGAGGTGAAGAACACCGAGATCGAGGAGGCCCGGCAGGTCCTGGAGGAGCGCGCCGAACAACTCGCCGTCTCCATGCGCTACAAGTCCGAGTTCCTCGCCAACATGTCGCACGAGCTGCGTACGCCGCTCAACTCCCTGCTCATCCTCGCCAAGTTGCTCGCCGACAACGCGGAGGGCAACCTCTCGCCCAAGCAGGTCGAGTTCGCCGAGACGATCCACGGGGCGGGATCCGACCTGCTCCAGCTGATCAACGACATCCTCGACCTGTCCAAGGTCGAGGCCGGCAAGATGGACGTCTCGCCGACCCGGATCGCGCTGGTGCAGCTCGTCGACTACGTGGAGGCCACCTTCCGCCCGCTCACCGCGGAGAAGGGGCTCGACTTCTCGGTACGCGTCTCGCCCGAGCTGCCCGCGACCCTGCACACCGACGAGCAGCGCCTGCTCCAGGTGCTGCGCAACCTGCTGTCCAACGCGGTGAAGTTCACCGACAGCGGCGCCGTGGAGCTCGTCATCCGCCCGGCCGGAACCGATGTGCCGCACGCCATCCGCGAGCAGCTCCTGGAGGCCGGCTCGCTGCGCGACGCCGACGCCGACCTGATCGCCTTCTCGGTCACCGACACCGGCATCGGGATCGCGGCCGGCAAGATGCGGGTCATCTTCGAGGCGTTCAAGCAGGCGGACGGCACCACCAGCCGCAAGTACGGCGGCACCGGCCTCGGCCTGTCCATCAGCCGGGAGATCGCGCGGCTGCTCGGAGGCGAGATCCACGCGGCGAGCGAACCGGGCCGCGGCTCCACCTTCACCCTCTATCTCCCGCTCCACCTCAGCGAGTTGCCCCCCCAGGGCTACCCGCAGCTCGCACCCGGCGCCACGGAGAACACGGGCGGACTCGCCATCGAGGCCTCCCGTCCCCAGCAGCACTCCCCGTACGACGGCGGCCCCGAGGGCGCCCCCCAGGTGTCGCAGCCGGGCACCGCCGGGCTGTTCCGGCGCCGCCGCAAGGCACTGGGCGCCGAGAGCCAGAAGGAGACCGTGCCCGGGCAGGCGGCGGGAGCGGGCGAGAGCTGGGAGGAGCCGGAGCGGGCACCCGCGCGGACGTTCCACTTCGCCGGCGAGAAGGTCCTCATCGTCGACGACGACGTACGCAACGTCTTCGCGCTGACCAGCGTCCTGGAACAGCACGGGCTTTCGGTGCTGTACGCGGAGAACGGGCGGGAGGGCATCGAAGTCCTCGAACAGCACGAGGACACCGCCGTCGTTCTGATGGACATCATGATGCCCGAGATGGACGGCTATGCGACGACGTCGGCGATCCGCAGGATGCCGCAGTTCGCCGGGCTGCCGATCGTCGCGCTCACCGCGAAGGCGATGAAGGGGGACCGGGAGAAGGCCCTGGAGTCGGGAGCCTCCGACTACGTGACCAAGCCGGTCGACCCCGATCACCTGCTCTCCGTGATGGAGCAGTGGATGCGGGGGAAGTGAACGCCGGTCGGTCGGCACCACCGCGGCGGTGCTGACCGACCGTGTCCGGGAGCGTGTGAGCCGAAGGTATTCGGGGAACCTTCTGGTCTCCCACTACGTTTCTGCTACGTGCACAGTGACATCGCGGTGACAGGGTGTGGCGACCGGCGGGGTGCGGCTACCATGACCGGCACAAGGGCGGGCGGCGCAAGGGAGTCGTCCCCTGGGGCGGCGCCCGGTGCACTGCCGGGACGAGGAGGGCGGGCCATGGTGCAGAAGGCCAAGATCCTCCTGGTCGATGACCGGCCGGAGAATCTGCTGGCGCTGGAGGCCATCCTCTCTGCGCTCGATCAGACACTGGTGCGGGCATCGTCAGGGGAGGAAGCGCTCAAAGCGCTGCTTACGGACGATTTCGCGGTCATTCTGCTGGACGTCCAAATGCCGGGAATGGACGGGTTCGAGACCGCCGCGCACATCAAGCGGCGCGAGCGCACGCGGGACATCCCGATCATCTTCCTCACGGCCATCAACCACGGCCCCCACCACACCTTCCGCGGTTACGCGGCGGGCGCCGTGGACTACATCTCGAAGCCGTTCGACCCCTGGGTGCTGCGCGCCAAGGTGTCCGTCTTCGTCGAGCTGTACATGAAGAACTGCCAACTGCGTGAGCAGGCGGCCCTGCTGCGGCTCCAGCTGGAGGGCGGCGCCCAGGGCGGCGCGGCCAAGGAGTCGGCGGGCCTGCTCGCCGAACTCTCCGCACGGCTCGCGGCAGTTGAGGAACAGGCCGAGGCGCTGTCCAAGCAGCTCGACGACGACTCGGCGGACGCCGTGGCGGTCGCCACCGCCGCCCACCTGGAGCGCAAGCTCACCGGCCTGCGGCGGGCGTTGGACGCCCTGGAGCCCGGCACCGGCGGCGCGCCCACCCTCCCCTCGCAGAACTGACGGCCCAGGACCTGACGCCGCGTTCTCCTGACGTGGCGTCAGCGCCCTTGGTGCGTACGGCACCCAACGGGTGGGGCGCACGACACGGACGGGTGAAGCCGTAGGCACACGTGTCCACCGGCGCCGACCCAGGTAACCTCAGCACCATGGCCTCACGTACGTCCGGCAAGGGTTCCCAGGGCACGGCGGGCACCGCGAAGCGCACCGGCCGTACCCCGGCGAAGAAGGTCGCGCCCGCGAAGAAAGCCGCGGCCCCCAAAGCGCCCGTCAAGAAGACCGCCCCCAGGAGGGCGCCCGCGAAGAAGGCGGCCGCCGCAAGGCCCGCACCCAAAGCCGCAGCGTCCCCCACCGGGGGCGTGTACCGGCTCGCGCGCGCCGTCTGGCTCGGCGCGGCCCACGCGGTCGGCGCGCTGTTCCGCGGCATAGGACGCGGCGCGAAGGGACTCGACCCCGCCCACCGCAAGGACGGCGTCGCGCTGCTGCTGCTCGGCCTCGCGCTGATCGTCGCAGCCGGCACCTGGTCCAACCTGCGCGGACCGGTCGGAGAGCTCGTGCAGATGCTGGTGACCGGCGCCTTCGGCCGGCTCGACGTGGTGGTGCCGCTGCTGCTCGGCGCCATCGCGATCCGGCTCATCCTCTATCCCGAAAAACCCGAGGCCAACGGCCGGATCGTCATCGGTCTGTCCGCCCTCGTGCTCGGCGTGCTCGGCCAGGTCCACATCGCGTGCGGCTCACCGGGCCGCAACGACGGCACCGACGCCATGCAGGACGCGGGCGGTCTGATCGGCTGGACCGCGTCCAAGCCGCTCGAATTCACCCTGGGCGACGTGCTCGCCGTACCCATGCTGGTCCTGCTCACCGTCTTCGGTCTGCTCGTGGTCACCGCGACACCGGTCAACGCCATCCCGCAACGCCTGCGGCTGCTCGGCGTCCGCCTCGGCGTCATCGAACCCCTCCCGCACGAGCTGGCCGAGGAGGAGCTGTACGACGACGAGTGGCGCGAGGCCGAGCCCGCCCCGCGCACCCGGCGCCGCCCGGTGGGCCCCGTCGAGCACGACCCGGCAGACGCCGAGGAGCAGGCGCTGTCGCGGCGCCGCAAGCCCCGGCGGTCCTCCGTGCAGCCCGCGTTCGAGAACGGGCTCGACCCCGTCGACGTGGCCGCCGCAGCGGCCGCCGCCCTGGACGGCGCCGTCCTCAACGGCCTGCCCCCCTCGCCCGTCGTCGCCGACCTCACGCAGGGCGTCACCGGCGAACGGGAGAAGGAGCCCACCCCGCTGCCGACCGCCCGGGCCGCCGAGACCGCGCCGCCCAAGGCGCCGAAGGCCACACCGGGCGCGCCCCCGGTCGTCCCGGACCTGACGAAGCCGCCGCGCGAGGCCACCGAGCCGCTGCCGCCGCGCGCCGAACAGCTCCAGCTCGCCGGGGACATCACCTACGCGCTGCCCTCGCTCGACCTCCTGGAGAAGGGCGGCCCCGGCAAGACGCGCAGCGCCGCCAACGACGCGGTCGTCGCCTCCTTGCAGAACGTCTTCATGGAGTTCAAGGTCGACGCGAACGTCACCGGCTTCACCCGCGGCCCGACGGTCACGCGCTACGAGGTCGAGCTCGGGCCGGCCGTCAAGGTCGAGCGCATCACCGCCCTCGCCAAGAACATCGCGTACGCCGTCGCCAGCCCCGACGTGCGGATCATCTCCCCGATCCCGGGTAAGTCGGCCGTGGGCATCGAGATCCCCAACACCGACCGCGAGATGGTCAACCTCGGTGACGTGCTGCGCCTCGCGGACGCGGCCGAGGACGACCATCCGATGCTGGTGGCGCTCGGCAAGGACGTCGAGGGCGGCTATGTCATGGCCAACCTCGCCAAGATGCCGCACGTCCTGGTGGCCGGAGCCACCGGTTCCGGAAAGTCCTCGTGCATCAACTGCCTCATCACCTCGGTGATGGTGCGGGCGACCCCCGAGGACGTCCGTATGGTGCTCGTCGACCCCAAGCGGGTGGAGCTGACGGCGTACGAGGGCATTCCGCACCTCATCACGCCGATCATCACCAACCCGAAGCGGGCCGCCGAGGCGCTCCAGTGGGTCGTGCGCGAGATGGACCTGCGCTACGACGACCTCGCCGCGTTCGGCTTCCGTCACATCGACGACTTCAACGAGGCCATCCGCAACGGCAAGGTGAAGCTGCCCGAGGGCAGCGAGCGTGAGCTGACGCCGTACCCGTACCTGCTGGTGATCGTGGACGAGCTCGCCGACCTGATGATGGTCGCGCCGCGTGACGTGGAGGACGCGATCGTCCGCATCACCCAGCTCGCCCGCGCCGCCGGCATCCACCTGGTGCTTGCCACCCAGCGGCCCTCGGTCGATGTCGTCACCGGCCTGATCAAGGCGAACGTCCCCTCGCGGCTCGCGTTCGCCACCTCCTCGCTCGCCGACAGCCGGGTCATCCTCGACCAGCCGGGCGCCGAGAAGCTGATCGGCAAGGGCGACGGTCTCTTCCTGCCGATGGGCGCGAACAAGCCGGTCCGCCTCCAGGGCGCCTTCGTCACCGAGGGCGAGATCCAGGCCGTGGTCCAGCACTGCAAGGACCAGATGGCCCCCGTCTTCCGGGACGACGTCACCGTGGGGACCAAGCAGAAGAAGGAGATCGACGAGGAGATCGGCGACGACCTCGACCTGCTGTGCCAGGCCGCCGAGCTGGTGGTCTCCACCCAGTTCGGCTCGACGTCGATGCTCCAGCGCAAGCTCCGGGTCGGCTTCGCCAAGGCGGGCCGGCTGATGGACCTGATGGAGTCGCGGAACATCGTCGGGCCGAGCGAGGGCTCCAAGGCGCGCGACGTCCTGGTCAAACCGGACGAACTCGACGGAGTGCTGGCGGTGATCCGGGGGGAGACTCCCTGAGCGTGCCGGGGAGCCGGCCGCGGCGGGGGCGGGGGAGCGGTCGGGGGGGTACGGCGCCGGCTGACCGCCATCCGGCCCAAACAGCACTCGTACGGGATCCCCGAGCAACCGTTTCCCTTGGTCGTACGTCAAGTTGAGGGAGAGGTGGAAGCAAGTGTGGTCTGTGTTCCGTTGTGCGGGGTACGGCCATACCGATGGCGTACAAACTCCGCTCCACCGGTTGCCCCACTCTTTCGTACCCCCCCTAGACTGAACATCCAGCAGGTGGCTCACGCTCGAAAGGCGCCCCCGTGTCCATCGGCAACTCTCCCGAAGACGACCGGCCTTCGATCGCAGACGACGGGCCATCGATCGGTCGTGTACTTCAGCAGGCCCGTATCGCCGCCGGACTGACGGTCGACGAGGTCAGTTCCACCACGCGGGTGCGCATCCCCATCGTGCACGCGATCGAGCAGGACGACTTCTCGCGGTGCGGCGGCGACGTGTACGCGCGCGGCCACGTCCGCATCTTCGCCCAGGCCGTGGGCCTGGATCCGGCTCCGCTGGTCGAGCAGTACGACGCCGACCACGGCGGCCGTCCCGCACCGACCCCGGCGGCCCCTCTCTTCGAGGCGGAACGCATCCGCCCCGAGGCGCGCCGGCCCAACTGGACCGCCGCGATGGTGGCCGCGATCGTCGTGGTCGTCGGCTTCGTCGGCTTCACCATGTTCAGCGGCGGCAGCGACAAGAAGAACACCTCCGTCGCCGAGGGCCCCGCCCAGCAGAAGCCCCCGTCGCAGGCCCCGGCCAACCCCAGCCCCCTTCCCTCCAAGCCGGCCGAACCCAAGCCGACCCCCTCCCCCTCGGACAGCGCCATCGCCGCCGTCCCCGCCGACAAGGTCACCGTCAAGGTCACCGCGATCAACGACAAGAGCTGGATCTCGGCCAAGGACCACAACGGCAAGATGCTCTTCGACGGCCTGCTCCAGAAGGGCGAGGCCCAGACCTTCCAGGACGGCCAGCAGGTCGACCTGATCCTCGGCAATGCCGGGGCCATCGAGCTCTACGTCAACGGCAAGAAGATCGACAGCAAATTCGAGGACGGCCAGGTCGAGCGCCTGAGCTACACCAAGGGCGACCCCCAGGTCGGCTGAGCCGCCCGCCCCCGGGCCCGCGCCCACGACCCTCGCGGCGGGGGCGTGGGCCAGGACAAAGTAGTCTTGAGTCCATGCCCGAACGCCGCACCGTCGCCCTTGTCACTCTTGGCTGCGCCCGTAACGAGGTGGACTCGGAGGAGCTCGCAGGCCGCTTGGCAGCGGACGGCTGGGAGCTCGTCGAGGACGCATCGGACGCGGACGTCGCCGTCGTCAACACCTGTGGATTCGTCGAAGCCGCCAAGAAGGACTCCGTCGACGCCCTCCTCGAAGCCAACGATCTGAAGGATCACGGCAAGACCCAGGCCGTCGTCGCGGTCGGCTGCATGGCCGAGCGCTACGGCAAGGATCTCGCCGAGGCGCTCCCGGAGGCCGACGGCGTCCTCGGCTTCGACGACTACGCCGACATCTCCGACCGCCTCCAGACCATCCTCAACGGCGGCATCCACGCCTCGCACACCCCGCGCGACCGGCGCAAGCTGCTGCCGATCAGCCCGGCCGAGCGCCAGGGCGCCCCCGAGGTGGCGCTGCCCGGACACGCCCAGGACACCCCGCCCGAGGACCTCCCCGAAGGCGTCGCACCGGCCTCCGGGCCGCGTGCCCCGCTGCGGCGCAGGCTCGACACCAGTCCGGTCGCCTCCGTGAAGCTGGCCTCCGGCTGCGACCGTCGCTGCTCGTTCTGCGCCATCCCCTCCTTCCGCGGCTCCTTCATCTCGCGCCGCCCCAGCGATGTGCTCGGCGAGACCCGCTGGCTGGCCGAGCAGGGCGTCAAGGAGGTCATGCTGGTCTCCGAGAACAACACCTCCTACGGCAAGGACCTCGGCGACATCCGGCTCCTGGAGACGCTGCTGCCCGAGCTCGCCGAGGTCGAGGGCATCGAGCGGGTCCGGGTCAGCTACCTCCAGCCCGCCGAGATGCGGCCGGGCCTCATCGACGTACTGACGTCGACCGACAAGGTCGTGCCCTACTTCGACCTGTCCTTCCAGCACTCGGCGCCCGGCGTGCTGCGCGCGATGCGGCGCTTCGGTGACACCGAGCGGTTCCTCGAACTGCTCGACACGATCCGCGCCAAGGCCCCCACGGCCGGTGTGCGGTCCAACTTCATCGTCGGCTTCCCGGGCGAGACCGAGGAGGACTTCAAGGAGCTGGAACGCTTCCTCACCGCGGCCCGCCTCGACGCCATCGGCGTCTTCGGCTACTCCGACGAGGAGGGCACCGAAGCGGTCGGCTACGAGGGCAAGCTCGACGAGGACACCATCGCCGAACGGCTCGCCCACCTCTCGCGCCTCGCCGAGGAGCTCACCGCGCAGCGCGCCGAGGAGCGCATCGGCGACACCGTGCGCGTCCTGGTCGAGAGCGTCGACGACGAGGACGGGGCGGTCGGCCGCGCCGAGCACCAGGCCCCCGAGACCGACGGCCAGGTCGTCTTCACCGAAAGCGCCGGACTCGCGCCCGGCCTTATGGTCGAGGCCAAGGTCGTCGCCACCGAAGGCGTCGACCTCGTGGTCGAGCTCGTTGGCGGGGTTGAGGAGGCGGGCAGATGACCGGAGTCCCGGCATCGACGGCGGGCGGTACCGGCCGGACGCCGGCGCCCGGCGGCAAGCTGGGTGCTGCGGCCGTCAACCAGGCCAGCCTCTGGAACATCGCCAACATCCTCACCATGATCCGGCTCGTGCTCGTGCCGGGCTTCGTCATGCTGCTGCTCGCCGACGGCGGCTATGACCCCGCGATGCGGGCCTGGGCGTGGGCGGCCTTCGCCGTCGCCATGATCACCGACATCTTCGACGGGCATCTGGCACGCACGTACAACCTGGTCACCGACTTCGGGAAGATCGCCGACCCGATCGCCGACAAGGCGATCATGGGGGCCGCGCTGATCTGTCTCTCGCTCCTCGGCGATCTGCCGTGGTGGGTCACCGGCGTCATCCTCTTCCGGGAACTGGGCATCACGCTCCTGCGTTTCTGGGTCATCCGGCACGGAGTGATTCCGGCCAGCCGCGGTGGCAAGCTCAAGACCCTCGCCCAGGGCACCGCGACCGGCATGTACGTGCTGGCGCTGACCGGCCCGCTGGCCACGCTCAGGTTCTGGGTGATGGCGCTGGCCGTGGTGCTCACGGTCGTCACGGGGCTCGACTACGTGCGCCAGGCGATCGTGCTGAGGCGCCAGGGGCTCGCGGCGCAGCGTGCCGCCGGGGGGCCCGCGTCGTGAACGAGGCGGCCCGGCTCATCCGACTGCTCACGGAGCGTGAGCAGACCCTGGCGGTGGCGGAGTCCCTGACGGGCGGCCTGGTGGCCGCGGAGCTGACGTCGGTGCCCGGCGCCTCGCGCGTCTTCCGCGGCTCGGTGACGGCGTACGCGACCGAACTGAAGCGGGTCGTCCTCGGGGTGGACGGGACTCTTCTGGCCGAGCGCGGAGCCGTCGACGCGGAGGTCGCGCAGCAGATGGCGGCGGGGGTCCGGGACGTGCTCGGCGCGAGTTGGGGGATCGCCACCACCGGCGTCGCGGGACCCGATCCCCAGGACGGAAAGCCGGTGGGAACGGTATACGTTTCGGCCGTTGGCCCCTCGGGATCGAACAAAACCGTCGCGTTGCGGTTGAACGGCGACCGGGCGGAAATCCGTAAAGAGAGTGTACGCAGCGTGCTCGAACTGCTCTCCAGTGAACTGCGCAAGGATGAGCGGGCACAGGATACGGAACAGAACGGGGGGATTTGATGTTTGCAGCCCTGAGTGAACACGACATCGCTCCCCGCACGGCCGCGTCGCGAGGCGGTACGGTGGGGCGAGAAGGATGCGGCTACGCGGTCCGAGGAGGGAGCCACCGATGATTCTGCTCCGTCGCCTGCTGGGTGACGTGCTGCGTCGGCAGCGCCAGCGCCAGGGCCGTACTCTGCGCGAAGTCTCCTCGTCCGCCCGAGTCTCACTCGGCTATCTCTCCGAGGTGGAGCGGGGGCAGAAGGAGGCATCCTCCGAGCTGCTCTCCGCGATCTGCGACGCGCTTGACGTACGGATGTCCGAGCTCATGCGGGAAGTGAGCGACGAGCTGGCACTGGCCGAGCTCGCTGCGTCTGCGGCAGCGAGCGACCCGGTGCGTGCGCCGGTACGTCCGATGCTCAATTCGATCTCCGTGACGTCGGTGACCGGTGTCCCGACGGAGCGAGTGACGATCAAGGCGCCCGCCGAAGCGGTGGACGTCGTCGCCGCCTGACACTCGGGCGCGCACCCAGGCTTGTACTGAGCCCCGGCCGGTCACCAGATGACCGGCCGGGGCTCAGCCCTTTTCCGCCGCGCCCGATTCGGGGCTTCTGTGGCAGGGTGGTAGGAGATCGCGCATACGTCCGCATTCGTCGCACGGGTGTTCCTTCGTGGGTGACGTCGCGGGCGTTCCGTCCGAGTGGAGGAACCGCATGTCCTACATCAAGAGCCCGCTGTCCGACGCCGACCTCAAGGTGGTCGGCGACGCTCTCCAGGGCGCGCTCGTCGATCTCGTGGACCTCTCCCTGGTCGCCAAGCAGGTGCACTGGAACGTGGTCGGCCCGCGCTTCAGGTCCGTACACCTCCAGCTCGACGACGTCGTCGACACCGCGCGGCTCCATTCGGACACGGTGGCCGAGCGGGCCTCCGCCGTGGGCGTCAGCCCGGACGGGCGCGCCGCCACCGTGGCGAAGACCAGCGCGATCGGCTCGGTCCCGGACGGCTGGATCAAGGACACCGACGCGGTGAAGGTCCTCGTGGACGCACTCGGAGCGGTCGTCGCCCGGATGCGGGAACGCATCGAGGCCACCGCGGAACCGGACCCCATCAGCCAGGACATCATCATCGGACTCACCGCCGACCTCGAAAAGCACGCCTGGATGTTCCAGGCCGAGACGGTCTGAGCCCGCGATGTACGCGCCCCCGTCGCGCCGCGCGCGAATACCCCGTGAACGGGCCGGGTCGTACGCGATGACGCGCGCGGGGCTTGGAGCGCGCCGGGGCCGTTCCCGGTGCGCCCTCCCGGCGGGTTTTCCGGCGGTCTAGCGTGGTCGGCCCGAGGAGGCGGCCATGACGGTGGCGGTGCGTTGGGTGCCCGCGCTGCTGGTAGCGGCGCTGTGGTGGTGGGCCGTGCTGCGCCTGGTGCTGGTCCCCGGCCATACGGGACTGGTCGAGGGGGCCGTGGTCGCGGGCGGCTGGGGGCTGAGCCTGCTGCCGGTGCACGTGGCGTCCGTGTCGAGCGCGCCGCCAGGGACCGGCCGCGCTACCAGGGCATCGAGACGCCGCCGTTCGGACGGAGGATCTGGCCCGTCATGAACTCCGAGGAGTCCGCGGCGAGATACAGCACCGCCTGGGCGACGTCCTCGGGCCTGCCGAGACGGCCGAGCGGGGAGAGCCGCAGCATCATCGACTCGATCCGCCCCTGTTCCTCGGCCGCGTGCTGAGCGGTCATGGGGGTGCGGACCCAGCCGGGGGCCACGGCGTTGACCCGGATGCCGTGCGGCCCCAGCTCGCAGGCGAGCGTCCTGGTGAGCTGGACGACCGCGACCTTCGAGACGCTGTAGCAGAACAGGCCCGGCCGTCCGGCGTCCACGGCGCCCGAGGCCATGGTGACGAGCGAGCCCCGTATGCCACGGGCGATCATCGAGCGGGCCGCTTCCTGGCAGGCGTGGAGCACGCCCCTGAAGTTGACCGCCAGGACCCGGTCGAGGTCGGCGTCCTCGGTGTCCAGGACCGAGCTGGTGTGCATCACGCCCGCGATCGCGGCCAGGATGTGCACCGGCCCGGCGGCTTCCAGCGCCGCCTTCACCTGCGCGCGGTCCGAGACGTCGAGCCGGTGCAGCTGCGCGCTGCCGCCCGCCTTGGCGATCAGCGCCCCGGTTTCGCCCAGGCCCGCCTCGTCGCGGTCCGCGCAGTGCACCGTGGCACCGGCCTCCGCGAGCAGCAGGGCACTGGCCCGGCCGATCCCGCCGGCCGCGCCCGTGACGAAGGCCGTGCGCTCACCGAGGTCGTACGCCGTGAGGGGCATACCGGGACGGTACGACCGGATCTGACGGGTCGTCAATAACTGGTGGGGGACCGGTGGGGGGATGCGTGCGGGCTCTTGCGTGCGGGCTCATGCGTGCGGGCTCATGCGTGCGGGCTCATGCGTGCCGGCTCACAGAGCGGGCGCCGGCTGGCACGTGGGGCACCAGTACGTCGGCCGCTCACGGCCCGAGGGGTCGCGCTGCGCGGCGGTACGGATGGTGGTGCGGCAGCGCGGACACGGCCGGCCGGCCCGGCCGTAGATGTACGCCTGACGGACCGGGCGGTCCTTGTTGGCTTCCAGGAGCCGCTTCGCGGTGGCCACCAGGCGCTCGGGGCGGGGCAGTCACCGATCGCCAGCCAGGGGACGACCCGGACGGCGAAGCAGATCTCCGACTTGAACACATTGCCGACCCCGGCGAGGTTGCGCTGGTCGAGCAGGGCTTCGCCGATGGGGCGCGCGGGGTCCTGGAGGAGATTGCGCAGGGCGACCTCCGCGTCCCAGTCGGGGCCCAGCAGATCGGGGCCCAGATGGCCGACCACCTTCGACTCGTCCTGCGTACGGACCAGTTCGAGCACGGGCAGCCGATACCCGACGGCCGTGTGTGTGGCGTTGCCCAGGATCGCCCGGATCTGGTGGGAGGGGCCCCCGTTCCAGCGCTGCCCGGGCTCGAAGATCCGCCAGGACCCGTCCATCCGCAGATGGGAGTGGAGAGTGAGGCCGCCCTCGATACGGGTCAGGAGGTGCTTTCCGCGCGGGGTCACCTCAAGCACCGACGACCCGGTCAGGTCGGCCGTGGCGAACCGCGGCACCCGCAGATCGGACCGGGTGAGGACCTGACCGGCCAGCGCCGTGTGCAGCCGCCGCGCGGCCTGATAGACGGTGTCACCTTCGGGCATGAGCCAATTCTGCCGGGGGTGGCGGCGGATTGCCGCCGGGTGGGGTGGGGTGGGGCGGGCTGAGGGGCGGTTTGGCTGGGCGGCGGGGCTGGGCCTGCCGGAGGGGCGAGGCTGTGGTGCGGTTTGGGTGGGCGGCGGGGCGGGGCTATTGCGGTTTGGCGGGGCGGCAAGGCGGGGCTGCGCTGCGGTCCGGCCGGGCGGTGCGGCTGGGCCAGCCGGAGGGTGCCGTGGTGCGGTTTGGCTGGGCGCGCTGATCGGGGTGCGGGCCGGGGTGGCCCGGACTGGGTGGGTCGGGTGTCACCGGCCGGGGCCCGGCCCTCGGAAGCCCGGGCGAGCCCGCGGGGGCGCGTCAGGGTCTCAGGCGCAGCCCCCTGGGGGTGGGGACGAAGCCCGCTGTCTCCAGGGCGCGGGCGAGCGGCGAGGTCAGGGCGGGGTCGCCGTTGGCGCGCTCCACGGTGATCGTGCCGAGCCGACCGGCCCGCGCCGCTCCGGCGAGGGCCCCCGAGGCGGCCGTCAGCGCAGGATCGTCGGGCTCGGCGGCCCAGGCGAGCAGGGACTTGCCGCCGCGCTCCAGATACAGCACGAGCTCGCCGTCGACCAGCACGACCACGGAGCCCGCCTTGCGGCCCGGCTTGTGCCCCGCGCCATTGGGCGGCTCCGGCCAGGGCAGCGCCGCGCCATAGGCGTTCGCGGGGTCGGCGGCCGCCAGGACGATCGCCTGCGGGGCGCTGTTCGCGTCGGCCCCCCGGTCCCGGGCGGTGGCGGCCGCCCGCAGCCGGTCCACGGCGCCGTCCATCGCGAACTGGGCCGCGCCCAGCCCCTCGACGACATAGCCGCGCCGGGCCTGCCCGCTGTCCTCGAAGGCGGCGAGGATCCGGTACGTCGCCGAGAAGCCGCCCTCGACGCCCTCGGCCTGCACCGCACCCCGGGTGACCACGCCGTGCCGATCCAGGAGCGTACGGGCCAGGGCGTGGGCGCGATGGGTGGGATCGGGCTCGGGGGCGGGCAGCAGGGACCAGCGGCCCGAGACGGTCGGCGGGCCGGTGCGCGAGACCGGGCGGGCCGCGCCCGTCAGGGTGCCGTACCGGCCCCGGGGCACGGGCCGCTTGGCGCGGTGTGCGGTGGACCCCGCGGTACGGCCCGACCCGAGCAGGGCGCGCAACGGCGCCAGGGTGTCGTTGGTGAGCCGCCCCGACCACGCCAAATCCCATACGGCGTCGGCGAGTTGGGCGTCGTTGGCCTCCGGGTGGGTGGTGGCCCGGACCTGATCGGCGAGCTGACGGAAGAACAGGCCGTAGCCGGGGGCCAGCGCCGTGAGCACCGACTCGTGGAGCGCGGTCAGTTCCAGCGGATGGGGCGGCGGCAACAGGAGCGGCGCCGCGTCGGCGACATACAGGGAGACCCACCCGTCCTTGCCGGCCAGCGCTCCCGCCCCTGCCCAGACGACCTCGCCGGTCGTGGTCAGCTCGTCCAGGAACGCCGGACCGTAGTCCGACACCCGGGACGGCAAGACCAGCCTCTCCAGGGCGGAGGCGGGCACGGCGGCACCTTGCAACTGCTCCACCGCGCGGGCCAGTCCGTCGATGCCGCGCAGCCTGTTGGCCCCCAGGTGCTGCCACTGGGGCAGGAAGGTGGCGAGCGCGGCCGGCGGCACCGGCTCCAGTTCCTGGCGCAGCGCGGCGAGCGAACGCCGCCGCAACCTGCGCAGGATCGTCGCGTCGCACCACTCCTGGCCGATGCCCGCCGGATGGAACTCGCCCTGGACGACCCGGCCCGAGGCCGCGAGGCGCTGAAGCGCCCCGTCCGTGACCGAGGCGCCGAGCCCGAACCGGGCCGCGGCGGTCGCCGAGGTGAACGGGCCGTGCGTGCGCGCGAACCGGGACAGCAGGTCGCTGAGCGGGTCCTTCACCGGCTCGGTGAAGGCCTCGGGCACACCGACCGGCAGGGCTGTGCCGAGCGCGTCGCGCAGTCGTCCCGCGTCCTCGATCGCCGCCCAGTGGTCCGCTCCGGCGATGCGGACCCGGATGGCGCGGCGCGCCCCCTCCAGCTCCGCGGCCCAGCCCGGCTCGGCGCCGCGCCGCGCCAACTCGGCCTCGGTGAGCGGCCCCAGGACCCGCAGCAGGTCCGCTACGCCCTCGACGTCCTTGATGCGGCGGTCCTCGGTGAGCCACTGGAGCTCCTGCTCCAGCTCGCTCAGTACCTCCGCGTCGAGCAGTTCGCGCAGCTCGGCCTGGCCGAGCAACTCCGCCAGCAGACGCGAGTCGAGGGAGAGGGCCGCGGCCCGCCGCTCGGCGAGCGGCGAGTCTCCCTCGTAGAGGAACTGCGCGACATAGCCGAACAGCAGAGAGCGGGCGAAGGGGGACGGCTCCGCCGTGGTGACCTCCACCAGACGCACCCTGCGCGCCTCCAGGTCGCCCATCAGCTCCGTGAGGCCCGGGACGTCGAACACGTCCTGGAGACACTCGCGGACGGCTTCGAGGACGATCGGGAACGACCCGAACTCGCTGGCCACCTGGAGCAGTTGGGCCGCCCGCTGGCGCTGCTGCCACAGCGGGGTGCGCTTGCCCGGGGAGCGCCGGGGCAGCAGCAGGGCGCGCGCCGCGCACTCGCGAAAACGCGAGGCGAACAGCGCGGAACTGCCCACCTGATCGGTGACGATCTGCTCGATCTCCCCCTTGTCGAAGACCGCGTCGGCGGCCCCCACCGGGGCCTGCTCACTGTCGAACGCCGCATCGAGGGCGGCCGGGTCCTGGTCCAGCAGATCCAGACCCATCAGGTCCGCGTCGGGCAGCCGCAGCACGATGCCGTCGTCGGCATGCATGACCTGCGCGTCCATGCCGTACCGCTCGGCCAGGCGGGCGCCGAGCGCCAGCGCCCACGGGGCGTGCACCTGAGCGCCGAAGGGGGAGTGGATGACCACCCGCCAGTCGCCGAGCTCGTCCCGGAACCGCTCGACCAGGATCGTGCGGTCGTCCGGCAGATGACCGCAGGCCTGGCGCTGCTCGTCGAGATAGGCGATCACATTGTCCGCCGCCCAGGCATCGAGGCCCGCGTTCCGCAGACGCGACCGGGCGTCGTCGGGGGAGAGCGCGCCGACCTCGCGCAGGAACGCGCCGAGCGCACGGCCCAGTTCGAGCGGGCGGCCCAGCTGGTCGCCCTTCCAGAACGGCAGCCGGCCGGGCACCCCGGGCGCGGGCGAGACGAGGACCCGGTCGCGGGTGATGTCCTCGATCCGCCACGACGTGGTGCCCAGAGTGAAGACATCACCCACGCGCGACTCGTACACCATCTCTTCGTCGAGCTCACCGACCCGGCCGCCGCCCTTCTTCGGGTCGGCCCCCGCCAGGAAGACGCCGAACAGGCCCCGGTCGGGGATGGTGCCGCCCGAGGTGACGGCGAGCCGCTGGGCGCCGGGGCGGCCGGTGACGGTGCCCGCGATCCGGTCCCACACCACGCGCGGGCGCAGCTCCGCGAAGGCATCGGAGGGATAGCGGCCCGCCAGCATGTCCAAAACCGCGGTGAACGCCGACTCCGGAAGGGCTGCGAACGGCGCGGCCCGCCGCACCAGCGCCATGAGGTCGTCGACCTGCCAGGTGTCGAGCGCGGTCATCGCGACCAGCTGCTGAGCCAGCACGTCCAGCGGATTGGACGGGATGCGCAGCGCTTCGATCGCCCCCGTGCGCATCCGCTCGGTGACCACCGCCGACTGGACCAGGTCACCGCGGTACTTGGGGAAGACCACCCCGGTGGAGACCGCGCCCACCTGATGCCCCGCGCGGCCCACGCGCTGAAGCCCCGAGGCGACGGACGGCGGCGACTCGACCTGGACCACCAGATCCACCGCACCCATGTCGATGCCCAGCTCAAGACTGGAGGTGGCCACCACCGCGGGGAGCCGGCCCGCCTTCAGGTCCTCCTCCACGATCGCCCGCTGCTCCTTGGACACCGAACCGTGGTGCGCCTTGGCGAGCAGCGCGGGGGCGCCCGCGGCCGCCCCCGAACCGCCCATCAGATCCGCCGGCGCGTGCGTCTCGGGCAGCGGCTCACCCATGGCGCGCTCGTACGCGATCTCATTGAGCCGGTTGCACAACCGCTCGGCCAGGCGCCGGGAGTTGGCGAACACGATCGTCGAACGGTGTGCCTGCACCAGATCGACGATGCGCTCCTCGACATGCGGCCAGATCGACGGCTTCTCGGCGCCCTCCTTCGCGTCGGCCGCGGGCGAGCCGGCCAGCTCGCCCATGTCCTCCACCGGCACGACCACCGACAGGTCGAACTCCTTGGTGGACGGCGGCTGAACGATCTCGACCTTGCGCTGCGGGGAGAGATAACGCGCCACCTCGTCCACCGGACGCACCGTCGCCGACAGGCCGATCCTGCGGGCCGGCCTCGGCAGCAGCTCGTCCAACCGCTCGAGGGACAGCGCCAGATGGGCGCCCCGCTTGGTGCCGGCGACCGCGTGCACCTCGTCCAGGATCACCGTCTCGACGCCCGCGAGCGCCTCACGCGCGGCGGAGGTGAGCATCAGGAACAGCGACTCGGGCGTCGTGATCAAAATGTCCGGCGGGCGCGTGGTCAACGCCCGGCGCTCGGCGGGCGGAGTGTCACCGGAACGGATACCGACCCGGACCTCCGGCTCGGGCAGCCCGAGCCGCACCGACTCCTGACGGATCCCGGTCAGCGGAGAGCGCAGATTGCGCTCCACATCGACCGCGAGGGCCTTGAGCGGCGACACGTACAGCACCCGGCAACGCTTCTTCGCCTCGGCGGGCGGCGGGGTGGCGGCCAGCCGGTCGAGCGCGGCGAGGAAGGCGGCGAGTGTCTTGCCCGAGCCGGTCGGGGCGACGACCAGCACGTCGGAGCCCTCCGCGATCGCCCGCCAGGCGCCCTCCTGCGCCGCGGTGGGCGCGGTGAAAGCCCCCGTGAACCAGCCGCGCGTCGCGGGCGAGAAGGAATCCAGCGCTGTCCGTGCCATGGTCCCCATCGTGCACCCACCCACTGACAATGGCCCGGAGCTGCGAGAATGGGAGCGTGGAAGGGATCGGGGAATGGGCGCGGCACTGGCAGTATCCCGAGCTGCCCGGCCTCGACCTGCTCCGCGCCCGATACGTCAGCCACTCCTTCCCGCGCCACGCCCATGAGGGGTTCGTGCTCGGCGCGGTACGCACCGGAATAGAGGACGTGGTCATGTCCGGCGGGACCATCCGGGCGCGCCCCGGCACCGTCGTCATGATCAACCCCGAGGTGCCGCACGCCGCCCACGCCGGAACCCCCGAGGGCTGGACGTACGCGACGCTCTACCCCTCGGCGCACCTGGTCGCCGACATCGCGGCCGACACCACCACCCTGCGCGGCACCGCCGGATTCGCCGAGAGCATCGTCGAGGACCCCGACACCGCCCTGCTCATCCAGGACGTCCACCGCGCGGCCGAACAGGGCAACGCGCTCGCCGCCGACACCGTGTTCCGCGTCGCCGTCTCCCGCCTGCTGCGCCGGCACGGCCACGCCCTGCCCGAACGCACCGTGCGGTCGGCGGGGGCGCGCGCCGCGGCCTCCGCACGCCTCCTCCTGACGCAACGACTGAACGAGCCGCCGTCCCTGGAACAACTGGCCAAGGAGCTGGACACCAGCCCGTTCGCGCTGCTGCGCGCCTTCAAGGCGGAGTACGGGCTGCCACCGCACGCGTGGCTCACCGGCGAACGGGTCCGCCGGGCCTGCCGCCTCCTGGACGGCGGAACACCACCCGCCGAAGCCGCCGTCGCGGTCGGGTTCAGCGACCAGCCGCACCTCAACCGCCACTTCACCCGCATCGTCGGCGTCACCCCCGGCGCCTACCGCCGCGAGCGCGCCGGAACATAACCGCCGAGACGGCGGGCGGGCCCGCGGCACCCGCGCGCGCAAGAACGTACAAGAACCGGGGCGCGCCCCTCTTCTACCGTGCACCACGTGGCAACGGAACAGACAGCACCCCCAGACATACCCACCGAGGTCACCCAGGCCGAGGACAGGCCCGACGCGGCCGTCGTCCGCGACGCCCTGGGCGTCGGCGTCGCCGTGGGACTCTCCGGCTTCGCCTTCGGAGTGACCTCCGCCGGATCGGGACTCGGCCTCCTCCAGACGTGCGCGCTCAGCCTGCTCGTCTTCACCGGCGCGTCCCAGTTCGCGCTCGTCGGCGCGCTCGCCGCCGGCGGAAACCCCTTCACCGCGGCGGCCGGCGCCTTCTTCCTCGGCGTACGCAACGCCTTCTACGGACTGCGCCTGTCCCAACTCCTCGCGCTGCCAAAGGCGGTGCGCCCCTTCGCCGCCCAGTGGGTCATCGACGAGACGACCGCCGTCACCCTGGCCCAGCCCACCCGCCGGGCC
Source organism: Streptomyces hundungensis (assembly GCF_003627815.1). Taxonomy (NCBI): domain Bacteria; kingdom Bacillati; phylum Actinomycetota; class Actinomycetes; order Kitasatosporales; family Streptomycetaceae; genus Streptomyces; species Streptomyces hundungensis. Next base: position 2,392,062 of record NZ_CP032698.1, on the reverse strand, counting down.
GCGCGGATCGGCTTCACCGTCACCGGCCTCACCCTGTACGTGCTGTGGAACCTGACCACCCTCGCCGGTGCGCTCGGAGCGCGCGCCCTGGGCGACACCGACGCCTGGGGACTCGACGCCGCGAGCCCCGCCGTCTTCCTCGCCCTCCTCGCGCCCATGCTCACCAGCGCCACCGAGCGCATCACGGCCGCCCTCGCCGTCCTCCTCGTCCTCGGGCTGCTCCCGGTGCTGCCCGCCGGCGCACCCGTCCTGGTCGCGGCGCTGGCCGCGCCCGCCGTCCTCTTCCTGAAGGGACGCGACAGGCACCCGGCGGTCGAGGGCGATGTGCCGCGGACGGCCCGCGCCCACGACATCACCGATCCGGGGCGATCGGACACCACCGGGAACTCCCCGAAGGGACAAGCACGTTGAACGTCTGGATCGCCATCGCGGCCACCGCCCTCGGCTGCTACCTCGTCAAACTCCTGGGCCTGCTCGTCCCCGCCGGCGCCCTGGAACGGCCCCTCGTCAAGCGGCTCTCAGCGCTGCTGCCGGTGGCCCTGCTGGCCGCGCTCACCGCGCAGCAGACCTTCAGCACCGGCCACCAGGTCCTGCTCGACGCCCGGGGCGCCGGGCTCGCGGCGGCGGCCCTCGCCCTGGCTGTCCGCGCCCCGTTCCTGGTGATCGTCGGGGCGGCCGTACTCGTCACGGCCGGCGTACGGGCCCTGGGCGGCTGAGGGGCGCCCGCCGGCGCGCCGACGTCACCCGATGGCGCGGCCGTAGGCGCGCAACGTGCGCAACGCCTCGATCGTCACCATCGGACGGCACTCCAGGGCCGTGCCGGGCGCCCACGCCCGCCAACGGATCGGCCAGCCGCCGTCCTCGCGCTGCTCCGCCTCCAAATGGTCCAGGGAGCGCCCCATCTCCTCGTCGGTGAACCAGCGCCGCGCCGCCGACTCGGGAGCGGGCGCGTAGTCGTGCGGGAAGTGGTGCTCACCCGGGGCGTACCCCTCGGCGACCGGATAGTCGTCGAGCCGCTCCGGATCGAGCACCGCGAGCCCCTGCTCCCTGACCAGCCGGCCCAGCCGGTCCGCCGCCGCCTGCGCGCGCGCACGGTCCGGGACGCCGTTCAGGAAGGCGACGGCGGCCTGCACCTCGTACGGATGCGACGTCTCCAGCGCGTCCACCGCCGCCCAGCAGAAGTCGGTGGCCCGGAACAGCCACGCGTGCCACACCTGGTTGCGGTGGAGCAGCCCCACCACGGGACCGGTGGTCAACAGGGCGCTGGGCGGATCGTCCACGACGGGGACGAACGGCGCCGCCGGATAGCCGCGCTGCGAGGGGTGCAGCGCGGGCAGCGCGCCGTCCTTGGTGGAGACCTCCGTCAGATAGCGGCACACTCGCTCCACGCGCTGCCCGCCGAGCCGCCCCACCGAGTCCAGGACCCGCAGCGCGTGCGCGGTGTGCAGGGGCTGGCTGACGGGGCCGCGCAGATCGGGTTCGAGGGCGTGACCATAGCCTCCGTCGTCGCCTTCGTAGGCGTAGAGCGCCGCCTCGACGGCGTCGGCGCCCCGGCCGAGGAAGTGGTAGGCGAACCGGCGCTGTTCGAGCACCCTGGCCGTGAGCCAGATGAAGTGCTCGGCGCGCGCCAGCGGGGAGTCGGGGGAGTGCGGGGATGCTCCTGAACCAGCCATGTTTCAGACGGTAGGGCCCACAGAGCCGCGCACAAGCCCGACGGACGGGGCTGCACTCTCAGGGGCGGGATACTGGAGTCATGCGGTTGACGATTTTCTGGGAGCGGATGGCCGACCACTTCGGCGCCGCCTATGCGGACTCCTTCGCGCGCGACCACGTGATGACGGAACTGGGTGGACGCACCGTGCATCAGGCTCTCGACGCCGGCTGGGAGGCCAAGGACGTCTGGCGGGCGGTCTGCGCGGCCATGGACGTGCCCGCCGACCGGCGGTGACCGCTCCGGTCCTTTGACCGCAGGACGGGAGGGGCTCGGCGGCTCCTGTCGCAGGCATGGGCGAGACTTGCCCCGTGGCCCCGACTGATGAGATCAACACCGACGACCGCGAAGCCGACGGGGCGGACCGTCCGCGCGGCGGTTCGCCCGGCTCCGGGCGGCCCCCGACGCACCCCCTGGGAGTCGGCGGCCCCGCCCGCATGCCCCGCTGGCTGCCGCGCGCCGTGGTGCTCGTGCTCGCCCTGTACGCCTGCTTCCAGCTGGGCAGCTGGGCCTTCCACCAGCTCATCGGGCTACTGATCAACATCCTGATCGCCTTCTTCGTCGCGCTCGCCATGGAGCCCGCCGTCGGCCGGATGGCGGCTCGCGGCATGCGCCGGGGCCTGGCGACCTTCCTGGTCTTCCTCGCCCTGATGATCGCGACGGTCGGCTTCGTCGTGCTGCTCGGTTCGATGCTGGCGGGTCAGATCGTCGACATGGTCGAGCAGTTCCCCAAGTACCTCGACTCGGTGATCAACTGGGTCAACCACAGCTTCCACACCGAGCTCTCCCGGGTCGAGGTCCAGGACAGCCTGCTCCACTCCGACTGGTTGCAGAAGTACGTCCAGAACAGCGCCACCGGCGTGCTCGACGTCTCCGCGACCGTCCTCGGCGGCCTCTTCCGGCTGCTGACGATCTTCCTGTTCGCGTTCTACTTCGCCGCCGACGGGCCCCGGCTGCGCCGGACCATCTGCTCCGTGCTGCCACCCGCCCGGCAGGCCGAGGTGCTGCGGGCCTGGGAGATCGCGGTCGACAAGACCGGTGGCTACCTCTACTCGCGCGGCCTCATGGCGCTCATCTCCGGCATCGCCCACTACGTCCTGCTCCAGATCCTCGGCGTGCCCTACGCGCCGGCGCTGGCGGTCTGGGTGGGCCTGGTCTCCCAGTTCATCCCCACCATCGGCACCTACTTGGCGGGCGCCCTGCCCATGCTGCTCGCGTTCACCGTGAACCCCTGGTACGCGGTGTGGGTGCTCGGATTCGTGGTGATCTACCAGCAAGTTGAAAGGACACTAAACATGGTCTCACCTGGGGAAACGTACCGTGAGCTTGCTGCGATGATGGCTGAGGCCAGCCCCGAGGACAGAGGCAAGCTCCTAGCGGCGCTGGGCGACGGCCCCCGGCCGGCACGGGACCGTCCGAGGTCCAGCACACCACTTCCCAAGCCACGAAGGGACCCGTTCCGACCCGTGGTGGTCGAGAGCTGCTGACCTACTCGCGAGGAGGGGCCCCTGACGGGGCCCCTCTTTTTTGTACCTACCTCTGTAGCAGGGTTAGTTCGTTCATTCACGCCTTAATGCACGCACCGACGCCCGCTCCTGGGGGCGGTCGAGTCCCGAACCTGACCAAGGAGGCCAGAGCCAGCGAGAGGTGAGGGGGTATATAACCCCCCTCACTAATAATGTCGGCGTCACCTGCCCCTTCCAGGGACGAGATCCCTCTGAAAAGTGGCTCAGGTCACCCGAAGAGGGTGTTTCGACCTCCTGATTACCTCCGAACGGGGGTCGCCGGGGTTCCGCGGCCGGCGCGTCTGCCCGAGGGGCGGTTAGTTCATACCCGTACATGCTGGAAGGAAGGCACCCCTGGTGGGTCCTTTGAATGAATGTACAGGCATTACCCCCATCTATGTATCAGGCATTGTATTAGCGTTAGTTCATGCCTGGATTGCGGTTTGAATGAACCCGTGAATCCGAGAGGGCTTCTGACTAGCGCTGAATACCTTTCGGGATGAATGAACGAACTGAATCCGCTATGTAGCGAGACCATTCCAGAGCGTCATGAAGCTCTCTTGACCCTCTTCGGGTGGTCGCAACGACCACTCCAGTCAGGTTGGAATGTGACACATGCAACAGTTTTGGATATTGACTCTTTGGGTGCCATATGGCACGCGTGCGTCTCCATTGAGATCAAAGGTTCGAGTCCACGGAGTCGCTTCGAGATGTCTCGGCGTGGGGTTGCGCTTCAAGTTGGGATGTGACACCTTTAGGTCATCGCAAGGAACGCCCCACAGGAAAGCGCCCCTAGTACCACTCGCTAAGCGAGAATGCGGAACGGGAGATCAGCACACCAGGGATGCGAACGGCGATAGGAACGGCCCTCTAAGGGCCGAACCCAAACCCTTAGCAACACCAAGCACGAACCGCACGGAGAGGCGTCAAAGCGCCGTGTGGGGGTTGCAACGGCCCGGCAGTGACCGGCACGCCGCTAATACCAAAGCCTGAACACACCCTTTGAAGCGAATAGACAAGGGATGACCCTAGAGCGCCCGTGCATTGCTGGGAAGCGAAGCAACGGAGCACGCCATAGGAGAGTGGAAAGGTGGCTAGGTATGACTAGCGAAACCATCTGAGATTGACTCTCACACACCCAATCAACACGACGCATCCAGCGCGTAGCCCCTAAGCCATGAGTAACGGGGCTCAGCGTGTCTCTAAGCGTCTGAGAGTGGCTGTGTGGGGGTGAGTATCAGAGAGGTTCTGATACCGCGAGAGAAAGGCATACAGGATGCAGTGCGCCGTATGTGAGATGTGGGGTATTCAACGTCAGGCTCGATACATAGGCCCGTGGTCTGATTCGAGAAAGATGCATGGCCGGTGTGACGCGTGCATGGGTGGCGTCAATCGTGAACGCAAAGGGTTCGCGCTGATTAAGAACGAGGGAGAGTAATGTCAATCGAAACGTGTGAAAAGTGTGGTCAGACGCGGTTTGTATGGCTGGTAGGGGAACGCGTACTCTGCGCGACCTGCGAGTTCATGGGCATTCTTGACGCCCTCTAGGACGCTTCAGGCAGGCTCACAAGTTGGAATGTGAGCCTTTCTGTGGCGCGCTAGTGGCGCGGAAGTCAAGCGAAAGGTAAATGCAATGAGTGGCGCAATCATTGACATTAAGTTCAGCGACTTCGCCAAGGAATTTGCGGAGCGCGATAGGGGATACAGCTCTAGGAGCGTACTGGAAGACATGGCGGACGCCGCCCGTGACTTCGCGTGGGCAGGTTTCGGATTGGTTGACGACGGAACCGGAGAACCATTGGAAGACTGGACCGATGGCTGGTACTACAACTGCGACTGCCGTGAGACTCGAATCCGGGTCAATGCGGAAGCTACTCGCGCCGCCTTCAAGAGTGCCGGTGTTGAAACGTTCGAATGGCGCGGCTGGATCGTGTGGGATGCATCGAACCGTGCAGGGCGCGAGATTGCCCGCAGCATCGGAAGCAGCCTCGCAGATTACCCAATCCTTGATGATGAGCGAATGTCCGAACTTGAATGGGATAACGCTTGTTCTCTGATTGATGATCTCTACACCCTGCCCGAAGGGGTAGAAGCCTCCGACGTGATCCGGGAAATGGATGAAGTGCCGTATTGCTCGAACTGTTCATTCTGCGACGTTGAAGAAGCTTTGGCGAAGCTTGAATACAGTCGGTGCATGGACTGTTCTGCATGGATCAAGACGGGTGAATACCTGAGTGATCGTGTTTGCTGGGACTGTGCTGAGAGTGAGCAAGCGGGGGAATGTGAATGCATTCCGAACTACATTGATGGACTCCGGCACATGAGCCTCTACCCGACGGTGTCTGATCTCCGAGATACACAGCGCGGCTGTGAGACGTGCTATCCGGTGCGCTGGCCGCACGGCGGCGCAAAGCTGGGTATCTGACATGGGAAAGCAGACGAACAGGGGCGGGATCCAGCACACGGGGGCGCTCTTGGATGGCCGTATCGGTTGCCGAACGCTTGGCTGTATGAACGTGGCAACTCGCTGGATTGATACGGAGCGCTATGGCGACCGCCGTTGGCTGTCTACGGCGTACTGCGACGGCCACGGTGATTGGGAGCTGAGCGACCCGCATCACACGATGCGAGTCCGTGGGATCAAAGACTGAGCGACTTTAGGCAGGCTCACAAGTTGGAATGTGAGCTTGTCTATGGGCTCTCAGAACCGAAGAGAGTGAACACAGGAAAGGTGAGGCGTGATGACGACTCGACACATCACAGAGATTGACATGAAGGAGTTTCGGATTGGAAAGCGTGTGCAGGTGGCGCTTCCCGCGTGCCCGTACAGCCGTCGTGCGGCCGGTGTTTATCGGGGAACCGTGGACTACGTCAAGGGCAATCACGTGGGGGTTTGGATGAGCTTTAACGGCTACGGAGATGACAACGGATTCCTGACAGGCGCCGCCCGGATTACCGATAACGGCGTACTGATTGCGGGGCGCTGACATGCAGACGTATGCAATTGAGATCTACCAGACAGCCACCTACCGGTTCGAAATCAAGGCGGAGGATGAACAGGCGGCACAGGATGCGGCCTACGAGTTCTGGGGTGAGCTCTCTTCCGCAGAAGAAGCCAAGTATCTGGACGACGTCCAGGACTCGATCGTAGACAAGGTGACTGCCAAGGATGACAAGTGATGAAGGTCAATGAATCGGTGTCGGCCAAGGTGCTCCGTGATGCGATTGAACGCATCAAGTGGCACGAGTTCCAGTGGCGCATGAAGGGAAGCGGCCCGGACCATCGCGAGCTGCTGCGAGCACTCCTGGGGGAGTTCCAGGCCCAGGCCCAAGCCGGCTTGGGGGGTGACCGTCCGTACACGGTCGTCATGGACTGGGAATCGGACTGGTGGGAGTCAGGAGCCGACGACGTAAGCGGCGGTCAAGACGATCCAGTTGTGTTCCACGTATCGGCCCCCTGCGCGTCTGATGCCTCTGATGAAGCTGACCGCTTGGCGGTTGAAACCTTCGGTGAAGGTGCGGCGGCCTACCTCAATCACGTTGCGATTCAGCACGGACATGCCCCCCTCGTTCGAGACGGAGAGTGAACTCAATGACGACAACTCAAGAAATCATCCGCGTAATCGGTTCCGACGTGGTGAAGATGGGCGAGCGCGCGGCGGCGGTGGCCGGAGACAGGGGAGGGGACATACGTGAACCTGTCTACGTGTGGACCCGAGAGGACATCTCCAATGCGGTCAACAACGGCGTAGACCTGGTGAACGATGAACTCGGGAGCGAACGCGACACGGACTTGATGAACATCGTTGTAAACGCGGTCATGACCCTCTTGGAGAACCCGCATTACACCTTGGACGAAGTGATCCAGGAGTGCTACGACGAGGACCCCGAAGAGGTCCGCTCGTGGTGGACGGGGTGGATCTGATGGCCCCGGCCGCCGTCGAGATCGGGATTTGGGTTCAGTACAGGACCCGTCACGTACGCCGCTGGTCGCGAGGAAAGATCATCGGCGTTGTCTACGGCGAACCAAAAATGAAGCGCGCCAACATCACTCACGTGGTCGTTCAGGACTGGTACTCGGTGGGCAAAGGTGTGCAGCCGCACGACATCACGGCTCCCGCAATCATTCCGCTTCACGACGTACGCAAGGAACGGAGCTAACCCATGCAGCAGATATACGCGGCCTGCCTCGCCGCATACAACAACGGCATCTTGCACGGTGAGTGGATCGACGCCACCCAGGACCCGGACAGCATCGGCCATGAGATTCGGCTCATGTTGGAGCGGTCTCCGATACCGGGTGCGGAAGAGTACGCGATTCATGATTACGACGGCTTCGGGGGCCTGGACCTCGGAGAGTACGAGTCCCTGGATGACCTCAACGCCATTGCCCTTGCACTGGACGATTTCCCTGCCGTGGTGGTCGCGCACTTCCATGGACAGGTGGACGCGCAAGATCTCTTGGAGACGTGCCAGGGTCACTACATCGGGAGCGTGGCAGAAGAGAGCGGGGAAGTGAACGCCTATGCGGCCTACATCCTCGCGGAGGAAGACCACTTCTGGGAGGAGCTACCGCAGCAATACCGGGGCCACATGCGGGCCATCGCCCGTAGCGAGGCGCTTGACCGACTGCTCAATTGCGAGGTGACCGCCCTCTACGAGGGCGCCGGTACCTGGCACTTCGTGAGCAACTACTGACGCTTAGCGGCTGGACATCAGGGGCTCAAGTTGGGATGTGAGCCCCTGGTTTCGAGCTTCTAGGACACCCCTAGAGCTCAACAGGAAGGAACGAATGATGACCGCCCAGGAAAAGATTCGCTTCACGCTCGCAGATGGATCGCGAGATTGCCTCAATGGCGCGCTTGCGGCCGCTCGGCGGGCCAGCACAACGAAGCAGGCAGCGGACGGCTTGTGGGACGCCTCCCAGTCCGTAGCGGCAGCCGACTCTGACGGGTCGTTTTTCCTTACAGCCCGCGACCTGTACTGGATCGGCAAGGCAAGCCGCCCCGAGTACTGGCGCGACGAAATGACCATGACGTATGTGATGGCAAACGTGCAGGGGCAGTTCAACGCGTGGAGCATCGGGGACAGCAAGTGAGCAAGACCAATGACTTCATCGAGCTTGAGAACTCCGTGCTGTGCACGGCGGCAAGTGTTGCCCATCTCGATGACCCGGTGATCCGCATGCGAGCGATATCCCACCTGTTCCACGCCATTGGCGAGCAGGTCGGCCGCTCCCGTTTCCACGACAAGCCGATGGTCTTGGCCGTCCTCGTTCGTCGTGCCTCCGAGTCCTACGTCCACGCCAGACGCGAGGTCATCGCGGACATGCGGGCGGTGGCGTGATGTTCGAACCGAGGATGTGTGACACCTGCTGTATTCCGCTTGACCCCTTCATGCTGTTCATCTCACGGGAGGTTGAGTACAGGCATCCCGCTTGGGTCGGGGTGGAGTGGGACCACGTGCCTGTGCCGGTACCCCCAGACCCCGGCCGGCTTCGGGGGGTCTGTGACTTCTGCTCGTCGGACCACCCCGTGACCGCGTTCGAGACTGAAAAAATGATCGTGATGTTTGACGGTCTGTCCATCCACGAGTTCTCGGAGCCGTGGTCCGCCTGTCGGCGGTGTGCCGTGCATATCCGCAGACGCTCACCGCACCTCTTGATCGAGCGTGCGCTCCAAGTAATTCCTGGCACTCTTAACCAGCCTGATCGGTGGGCGCGTCGCACGCGGATCAAAGCCCTGTTCATGAACTTCTTCAAGGCCAAGCCGGAAGAGGTGGGGCTGTGACCTACGCGAAGGGCGATTACGTCTTCATCAAGAGGGGTGACGGGTCGGTGCTGACGGCCGGACGAGTCCAGAGGCGTCGCCCGGACGGCCGCTACAAGGTGCGTAAGGCCGGATCGAACCAGGTGATCACTGTGACCTCTGGACGCTTGGAAGTACATCCGCAGAACAGTTGGGGATCTAGCAGGACGGCCGGTTGAAGGCTAGTCGGTTCGCAAGGCCAAGGCCGGGATGCTTCCCGGCCTTTGTTGTATCCACGAAAGGGATGCTGAAGATGTTTGACGGGTTCTGGAAGCTGATCGACGCGCAGCTCAAGGAGCTGGAGAGCGCTAAGGGAGCGGACGACGTGATCCGCATCCTGGCAAGCGAATCGTGTGTAGGGGATGGGTTCTTCCACGGGTCTGGCGGCGACGAGACCGTGTACGACGCCCTCCTTGCCGCAGGGTGGTCGTTCCTGTGGGCGGAGGCGGACTACTACTACGCGATGCAGGCGCCGGATGGATCGGCGATCACCTACATAGAAGGCGACATCTACCGGGGGAACCGGCGGTGAGCGCCCCCACCGCCCGCTAGCCCGTAGGGCTTTGGTCTGGCCCCAACTTCGGTTGGGGCCTTTTCCATGGCCTGTCGGTCACACCAACACACCTATACAGAAAGGCAGTTCAATCATGGCGCGCAAGGTTCTCGTTGTTCACGTTGACGACCTCGACGGCACGGAGAGTGCCGAGCCCGGCACCATCCGGACCATCACGTTCGGACTCGACGGAGCATCGTTCGAGATCGACTTGACGGGAGAGAACGAGGCGGAGCTCCGTACGCTCCTGGCCCCGTACATGGCGGCCGGCCGGAGGACCCAGGGGCAGGCCGGCGGTTTGACGACCGCCAGGCCCAGGAAGACCTCGGTCACGTCCTCGGTGAGGGCTTGGGCGCGAGAGCACGGTTACGAGGTCAACGACCGAGGCCGCGTCCCCGAGTCCATCCAGGTTGCCTACCTCAAGGCAATGGATGGCTCTGCTGCGGTCGCCACTCCGGCCACGATTTCGCGCGCTGATGTCATCGAGAGCGAGGAAGAGGCAGCCAAGCACTACGAGGCGCTGCCCGCTCCCGAGGGCCACGAGAAGAGGTGGCACAAGCGCACGGGGTCCGGCTGCGAACGCACCAATCGCATCGAGGACATGACGCTCCTTGAGCGCGTACACACTCTGACCGCCTTCAACCTGAACGTGCTCGGTCAGATGACCGGCGACCGCCCGACCGGCAAGGGCGGAAAGATCAGCGGTCTTGGTACCTCCGCTGTCCGGTTGCGGAACTTCGAGTTCATCGACGACGACGACGAGATCACCGCGTTCGGACGGTACGCCTACGCGGTCCGCAGCTAACACACACGCAACCGATCAGCTCTGTTGAGGGGCCGCTACGGCGGCCCCTTCTTCATGGCCCATCGGAGGAAGGGGATCACACGATGGCACGGAAGATGATCGAGCAAATCACCTGCGACGGGTGCATGGCCAAGACGGGTTTGAGCGTCGAGGCAGTCACAGAACTGACGGTCGGCACGGACACCTACGACCTGTGCCAGGAGCACGCTGCCCGCTTCGCTGCGTACTTCGCCGATCTGTTCACCCCCACCACGATTGCCGCTGCCGCGGCCTGAGAGGAGACGTATCAATGAGCACGTTCAAGGAGATGCAGTACGGCCCTCTGGGGAAGGCGGTCGAGGCGGCGATGCCGCACAGCGAAGCAGACCCGATCGGCGTGTACGCCGCAACGTTGTCGCTCTGGTCCGCTGCGGTCGCCGGAAAGGTTTTCCAACCCTCCGGTCGGCCCACCCTCTTTTGGTCGGCGCTGGTGGGCCGATCAAGGGTGGGGCGCAAGGGCTTCGCGCTGGGGACCGCGCGGGCGATCCTTGACCCGTCCATCGGTGGCTTTCTCAACACGCGGATGCGCAAGGGCATCAGCAGCGGCCCTTCCCTGGTGACGACCCTCTTCGAGGTCGAGCAGGAATCCTTGACCTCAGAGGACGGTCGGGATGGTCGCGTAATGATCGCAGAAGGCGAATGGGCCTCGGTGCTCAAGAGGGCCAACCGGGACGCCACGTACCACGACCAGCTCATTAACGCTTGGGACGGCGAAGCTGTCGTCAACACGACGAAGGGTAAGGGAGGGAAGAGGGAGGAGCAGCGGATCGACGTACCCCTCCTCGGCTACCACGTCCACATCCAACCGGGCCGGTGGGCACCCTTGGTCAAGCCTGAGTTCGCACTTGGTGGCGCCTTCAACCGCATCCCACACTTTCTGGTCAGCCAGAGCAAGTCTCTACCGTCGAACGTCAAGAAGCCCCTTGACGCGGTGAAGGAGACGCCGGCCCTGACTAAGGCGTACCGGTGGGCTCGGGAGAAGGTCAGGGAAATGGAGCTGTCGCCGGAGGCGGCGAAGATGCACGACGCCTACAGGCTGGAGTTCGATGACCGCTGCGCAGCACTGCCTGAAAACGTCTCGTGCTTCATCGAGCGGGGAGACGAGAACCTGCTTCGCATCGCGTGTCTGCTGACGGCCGCGGAACGGAAGACGATGATTCCTGTGCGGGCCTGGAAGGCCGCGCACGCAATGATCGAGTACTCGATGGCCTGCACTGAGAAGCTGATCAACGAGGCTCAGTCGGGTACGGGCCGACAGATGAAGTCTGTCGAGCAGATCATTCGGGAGTCGCTTCAGCGCTTCGGAGGCGAGGCAACTCGAACCCTCATCCTGCGGTCGCTTGGCACGCGCGGCAACGCCGATTCGCTGACGGCCGCCATCGAGAAGATGCCGGACGTGGTGATGGAGACCAGGCAGGGCGCGGCCAAGGGCGGTCCGCGGCCCGTGTACGTGCGCTTCACCGATGCCAAGAGGGAAGGCGAGGACGAGCGCCAGGAGGAGCCCGAGGAGCGGCCGAAGCTCGCAGTCGTCCCCGCCCAGAGGGAACGGCCGGCGCCACGGAAGAGGGCGGTCGGCACAGGGCCCAAGCGGCCGGCTGCCAAGAAGGTACCCGCCAAGAAGGCGGCGCTCGTGAGGCAGAAGGAAGAGACGCCTAAGAACCCAATGGCTGATCTGCTGTGAACCCAAATCAGATGCCGCAGAGGCGACCCAACCGCATCGTGCGGGGGCGGTACGCGGCCCTAGCGCGACGCTGGGCACGAGGTGTCTGGATCAACATGGATGAGGAGGAGGAAGGCTGATGTTGGACACGCAGTTGAGGAAGGTTCTGATCGAGGCCGGGGGCGAAGTCTCCTGGTCGTTCGTGCTTCGGCAACTCGGGGTGCGGTCGGCAGAGGTTGAATCCGCGGCAGCGCGTATCGGAGCCACGGTCGGAACCAGGCGAACGGTCGAAGCTGGCCGTCCGGTGAAGGTCGTGAAGCTGGGGTGCCTCGCCAAGTAGTCTCAGCTTTGGGGTGAGGGCCCATCCAGCGGAGGGGCCCTTTCGTTGTCTCGATAGAGAAGCAGAAACGCGAAAGGCCGGGGCCCGCTAGGGGCCCCGGCTATTTTTTGTGCCCACATTGTACCAACCATTGTGCTGCGGTTAGTTCATTCATTCGCGGGCGGTGTCGTCTACTCCTTCGCGGTCGCCACGGTGGAAGCGTGTTCGACCTCTCGGAGCGCAAGTCGTGCCTGAGCAAGCTCGGCGGCCAGGTCCGGGGAGGGCTCAGCGAGCGCATTCGCGGTCTTCTGGTTCTCCAGGCGCTGGGCTGCCTCGGCACCACCCAGGAGGGCGATGGACAGGGGGATCAGGGTCACCCAGTCCACCTGGGGGACCAGGGAGACCAGGAGCGGGGTGAATGCCGCAAGGACACCCAGGATTCGGACGATGTGATTACGGAACAAGGTGGACCTCCGGGGCCGGGGTGGGAATGATCTGCTGCGGCACAACCGGGATGTCGGTCGGCTTGGACTGCTCGGGGTGCACCGGCGCCGGGGATGTCGGCTCAGCCGGAACCTTCGGCTCGGCCGGATGCTCGGGCTTCGGAGCCGGGGTCGGAGGAGAAGTCGGCTTCGACTTCACCGCGTCCTTGATCTCCTTGAGTTCCGCCTTGATAGCCCGCAGCTCCTTCGTGATCCCGTCGAGCTGGCCGCAGCACTCGCAGTGCTGGCCGTGCTTGGCGTTGGCCGGCCGCTGAGCAATCGGCTTGCTCGGCTTGACGGTTGCCGGCAGAGAGGTCAGCCGCGGAGAGGTGGTCGGGGCGGTGCTCCCCCTCAGAGAGACGACCTGCCCCACAACGACGAGGTTGGGATTCGCCTGGTACTTCGGGTTCCATGCGAGGAGCTGGGCGAGCGAGACTCCGTGTCGGTTCGCGATGGACCCAAGGGTGTCGCCGGGCTTCACCACATAGATGCCAGAGCTGGTCTCGGTCGGCGGCTTCGACGGCTCTGGGTTGGGCTTCGGCTTCTCGGGCGGAGGCTTCGGCTTTTCCTGCTCCTGCGGGACGTTGATCTCCTGGTCAGGGTGGATCACGTCCGGGTTCTTGATCTGCGGGTTGAGCGCCAGGAGGCCAGCGAGGCTCACGCCCAGGAGGGCGGCGATGCCCGCGAGCGTCTGCCCCTTCTTGATCTTGTACTTGGTCGTGCCCGCCGAGCCGTCCGTGTCGCTGGCCGGTCCGGAAGCCTTCGCCGCGTAGGTGTATCCCGCCTGGCCCTTCTTGGACGGGTCCGCGGTAACGATGCCCTCGGTGAACTCGGGCAGGCCGTAGCCGTGCACGTAGGCGTCCCGGCGTCGGCGCTGGCGAGCCATCACCTTGTTGCCGTTGGCATTGTTCTCCAGGGAGGTGTTCCCCTCGTAGACGTAGATCCACGTCTCATCGAAGGCGTAACAGATTCCCGTGTGCGTGCTGCCGCTCGTGCCGTAGATGACCTGCGCACCGACAGCGGGGAACTCGCTCCATCGCGACCGCTGCTTGAACCACTGCATCGCGGTCCACACGCTTGCGGTGCGCGGGTAGAGGCTAGCGACGCCGGCCTTCATGGCGACCCAGCTCACCCAAGTGGCGCACCACGGCTGGTAGTTCGACCACTCAAGGCCCGGGACCTGCCCGGAGTACTTCTGGTGACCGCTGGGACGCTCGCCTGGTGCTCGCTCTGCCTGATAGCCGACCTCTGCCTTGGCTATGGATAGGACGTTGGAAACCTGACTCATGTTGCCCCCTTTCGGGCATGGGAAAGGGGCCGCCCAGTAGGACGGCCCCTGCATGAACTAACCGGGGCCGGTTAGTTCGTTCGTTCAGTGGGTGCGGAAGATGTTCAACCGGGCGGGGTCGATGGTGGAGACCAGCTGCACGAGGCGCTTGTTCTCCTCCTCGATGCGGCCAAGGCGGTCCTTGATCTCAGTCAGGTCCTCCTGGAGGCGGTCAGCACGAGCCTTCTGTGCTTCGGCCTCGGCCTTCCACACCTCGGCCGTCTTGGCTTCCTTGGCTGCCCGGACAACGACAAAGCCACCAATCACGGTGGCCAAGATTCCTGCGATCCCGAAGAGATCCAATATGAAGGTGGTTGTACTCATGCGGCCTCACTAGCTGGTCGCGTCAGGGGATATTAGAACTGCGGAAAGCGCAGAGAGAGATTCATCGGGATTTCCGGTCTTCGCCTTCGTCCAGGTCCCGCCGTAACCTTGGATCGAAGTCCATATCGTCTGCTCGGAGTTGAGGATCACCAGGCCGGATGTGTGGGCTGCCTGGTAGCTGCCCTTCACCTTGGTCGAGGTGAAGCCCTTCAAAAGCGTCTGGCTCGAAGACCCTGAAGACGTGCCCACCTGCACGAGCAACGTCCCAGTATTGGTGAGTCCGTCCCAGGTGGCCGGGGTGGACATCGTGGCGGTACAAGTCACCCAGTACAGACCCGAGACAGGGGGCTTGAAGTTCACCCGATCCTGGGTGGTGAACCCGCCTGCGGTACTCGCTTCCTTCCAGACGATCGGTGCTTGCCCGCTCACGTTGTCATTGGTGACGCCGGCCGCCCGCAGGCTCGGAGGGTTGGCAAGTACCTGAATCGGCGTGTAACTGGCCCGATTCATAGTGGCCGCGTCCACCTTCTGACGACTGGTCCACTTCTCATCCACCGCTGCCATAGGTCCCCCTCCCGAGATAGGTGACCGCGAAGTTCCACCAGCGAGTGGTGCTCCCTGGATCACTGCGGCCCGAGTCCCAGTTCGTAGCGCTGTTGACACCCCAGAAGCGGACGTTCAACGCGTCCCCTGCTTTGAGAGGAAGCACGTCGCTGATGACCTGCCCCGACTCGTGACCTGTCCGTGCGTTTCCGCCCTGGCTGAGCAGAAGGGGCTTGGCATCCGTGCCACCGTTGCCGTAGACCCCGATCTGGTAGACGTACTGGACGTCCGCAATGGGCTGTGCGCTGTGCCTGGCATTGCCGATGACGGACACCAGGTAGATGCCGTCCCATGGGATCGTTATGGCCGTCTTGGCGCCCCATCCGGGAGCGGCTTCCGTCTCTTGGAACCATCCTGGGAGGGTGCTGTTTCGGTAGACGCCGGCCCAGGTGACAGCGCTCTTACTGTCGGTCTGGCCCTTCCAGTTGAAGTCGACCCCGCGGCCAGTCACGCGTCCTCGATTCTCCAGGGCGTTGAACTGGTCAATGGTCTGTTCGTTCATGCGCTTCTCGTCAAGGAACTCTGTGTCGGCCCAGCTCTTCATAGCGGGCGCTGGGCCAGGAGTGGCGTAGTGCCAGCCCTCGGAGCTAGGGGCGACCATGAACGCGTACAGGGCGGTATCGACCGCTCCGTCAGCGACTACCCAGCTCCCATCGGCGCCGCCGTCGAGGTACACCTTCGCCTTCAGCTTGGTGCCCTTGGTCAGGTACTCGGTCACCCCTACCGGGACCGTGTGGTAGAAGGCTGTGGTGACGTGCTGCTGAATTACTGCGCCGAGTTCGCCAACCGCGCCGTTCCCCGACGCGTTGTTCTCGGCTTCTATGTAGACATTCAGATTGGTACCTACGGAGCGGTTCTTGGTCCCGTAGACGGAAGCCTGGAAGTGCATGTGGTAGACGCCGTCCTCGGGGACGATGAAGTACTTCCCGTCATCGGAGGTTGTAAAGCCGGACTTCTTCACGTTGGTCGAGGGCCACGTCAACTCCACGAACTGGCCCTTGTAGAGGGCGGTGCCACTGCGCGGATTGGTGGTGTTACTGGTACATCCCTGGGCGGCGAAAAATGGCATCTTGCCGTAGTACCTCTGCGGGGCAGTGATGCGCTCCTGCATGGTCTTAGGGGCTACCACTTCCCGCTTCCCCCATCGGGTCAAGGTGGGTTTGGGCATGGATCACCTCACAGGAGATAGGTCGTCTTGCCGAGTACAGAGGCCGAAGGATCGCCTAGGACCCAGACGCCAGGGCTGGTGGGGTCGCCAGGAATCTTGATGGTGATGACGGCCGCGGCCGGCACCGTGGTGTCGAACAGGATCTTGTCGAAGCCGCCGCTGCCGGTTCCGGGCATGTCGCCTGAGTGGAGGAGGAGTTGGGACTGACCGAACTGGCCCTGGATGGCGGGGCGGTGGGTGGTGACGCCCTCGGGGAACTGCACGTTCGTGAGGTTCTTCGCCTCGGTCAGCGCGAGGAATAGCGTCGTGTTCCCGGCTGGAGAGCTGAGGGGAACTTCGCTGACGTTCGCGTACTCCTTCACCTCATAGAACGGGGTGATCGGAATGTTGCGAGCCTCGGCGCCCCGGTAGACGTAGTTCGCGATGGTGGAGATTCCGCCGCCTGGCACTCTCCAACGCACCGAGTTACCGGCCCGGAGGCCCCACTCGCCGTCGTAACGGAACATGATGGCCGAGACCCAGGTGCCGGAGGCGAGCTGCTTCGTGGCGGTGAGGTTCCCTGACGGGTTGAGGAGCTGTGGCATGGACTCGCGGGAGACGCAGACCGTGACGACGAAGTCGCCCAGGCGCATTCCCTGCGGCAGCCTGAAGGTGCGGAATTCTCCGTCCTTGATCCCACCGTTGGCGTCCACCCACGACGGGTAGTACACGGGGTCGGGATATTTGGTCATCCACTCGGCGCCGTCCCAGACCTTGAACTTGGGCTTAGCCGTCCACTGATTCCCGTCCCACATCTTCTTGGGCAGTTCAGTCCATCGTGTTCCGTCCCAGAGCACGACCTTGTTGTAACTAGCTGCCATATTGCACCCAGATGTCGCCAGGCTTCAGTGTTACTCCCTGAGTCGCCGGATCGACCGTTCCGGAGAAGACGCGGGCGCTGCCGATGTTGCTTGCGCTGACAGTGCCACTCACGTTCACGTTGCCGCGCGTGGTGATGTCGCCCCCCGTGTCGATGGCGCCTTCCCAGTTGATTTTGAAGGGGCCCTTGCCGTTGGCGAAGGTGTTGCCGTTGATGACGAAGGCGTTCGCGTTCACTTCTGCCCCGGCTCGAATCTCGACGGGGATGTGCGTGTTGGTGTGCTGATAGAAGGTGGCAGAGCCGTTCTGGCGGAGGGCGAAGTTGTACGTCGCGACGCCGTTGCTCTGGTAGATGGTGTCCCCGTCAGGCCGCGGGACCGTGTTCATCAGTCCGAGCCATCGAGTGTTGACGGGCAGGTTCACCTGGTTCTTGTCCTTCGCAAGGAAACCGTCCAGGCGGCCATCGGTGTACTGCTTGGACCCGTGGGGGTCGAATGACTCGGTGTGTGCCTTGAGGCGCCGGCCGATGTCGTTGGGGGTCAGCATCACCCGGCCTGCGTTGAAGTCCACCCACATCTGCTCGATGCCGTCAGGGCCTTGAAACATGGGGATCATGCCTCGCTCGTCGGTGAGCAAGCCGTCCTTCAATGCGTTGCCCGCCATGTCGAGGAGATCCTTGACCTCGTTCGGGTCCTCCTGGGTGAGGTAGACCCGCCCCTTCAGATTCGGCAGGCGGCCACCAGACTCGTTCTCGGCGGCGTCCGCCGCCGTACCGCCAAATACATTGCGTGCCATGTGCCCTCCCGGCTACTTAAGGCCCTGCGTCTCGTAGACGCCGGAGAAGAGGATGTACGACTTGCGCGGGAAGACACGGAGGTAATCAAGCCCCTCGTGCAGGTACTTCGGGTTCTGGTAAAGCATCCGAACGTAGTCGCCCTTATGTCCACCCCAGGTGTAGCCGCGAAGATCCACGAAGTTCGGCATACCGGCGTCGTAACCACCGTTCACCATGACACCCGTAAAGACCTGACCGTTAGTGCCGTGAAGCTGGGCATCCTTGGGGAGAGTGAAGGCCATGCAGTTGTCCTGCGCGTCGTTCCAATAGTCGTTATTCGTGGGGTTGTTGATATCGACGGAGTACCAAACCAGGTTGGGTGCGATCCGGCGGTAGCGCCCCCTAGTGACCAGCCCGGATGGCGCGACGCGCGTGTACCGAATCTCGGGGGTGTAGGTCCGTGTGTCGCCCAGGTCCCGTGTGATAGTGAAACCGTCTGCACCGGCGAACGCCTCGTACTGGCCGCCGCCGGCCGAGGGAGCGAGATTGCGGATGAAGGAGCCTTCCGCCTGGTGTGCGGCGACAGCCTGAGCCGGAGCCACCGCGGAAACGTCCTCCGGTGCCTTGTACGGGTGGACGGGCGAGATGACCGGCTGCCCCTGCTTCTTCGGAACGCGGATCACATACAGAGGCAGCTCCCAGCGGCCCCCACGCTCCTTGAGCACGCGTGGCACCTGCGGGTTGGCCGTGGCCGCCCCCTGGGAGACCTCCAGCCTCCCGTAGCCCTTCGCGAGATCGACGCGGATCACAAGGAGGTCCTGGCGGTCGTATGTCTGGTCGAGATTGTGCTCCACGCGGACAGTTGTCGGTGCGTCGAGTTTGTAGTGGAAGCCTCCAACCATGGCTTCGCCTCGCTGCACCTTGATGGTGTTTACGTCGTACACCTCGGCGTAGAAAGGCATCGACTCGGTGACCATGTTGCTGCTATTCAGAACGTGGTCGATCCGGTCGCCAGTGAACTGCGTTGCCAGGTTTTGCCAGTCGTTTTGTGTGACGGCTGCCCGGCCACCGCCCTCTTCGGGCTTGCCTATGTTGGTGTCCTTGTCGAACGGGTAACTGATCTCGGCCATCACATTCTCGCTTCCAGCTTGCGCAGCTTCTCTCGCATCTCAAAGACCTGCTTGTAAAGGTTCAAGGGCTGGCCAGTTCCTTGGTCACCGACCTTCGGCGTCACAGATTCGGCCTGGCCGCCGTCGTCCACGGTGATGGTGACTTCATTCACCTTGTCCGTGATCGTCTGGCCGTCGGCTTCCACGGTGACGATGTCGCCCACCACGTAGTCCCGGCCGTACATGCACTGCGGGGTGTCCACCGGGTAGACCTGGAAGTGGCCCGACTTCTCGCCCTGCTTGAGGGCGCTCTGAGCCGCTTTTTGGACGGCTTCGATGTAGTGCTTGAGAGCGGCGGACTTCTGCTCGGCCGGCGTCGTGCCCGGCCATGGTTTTCCGTCTGGGCCGGTGCCGATGTCCTCGGTCTTGTCGTCGTTGATGCGTGTGACCAGCTCGACCCTGCCGTCCACCGTCTTGAGGGGGATGTCGCGGCGGTCGATGAACTGCTCGACTACGCAGCCCCACACCTTCTCGGCTTCGGCGTCGGTGGCCTGGTAGATGTACCGGTCCTTGCCTTCGCCCTGGCAGGCCACGATGGCGCGGGTCACGGTCGGTGCTTTGAGCTGCCACGTGTACTGCTTGATGTTGCCCAGCTCGGGGGAGAAACGGATCGTCGCAGCGAGGTCACGACAGTTGGTGATCTTCAGTTCGATCTTCTGGGACGCCGGGTTGTAGAGGAACCGGAAGCCGGTCTGCTTGTCCTGGAGCCAGTCACCGAACTTCGTACCAAGGTTGTCGTACCGCAGCGTGTCTGTGATCGCGTCGCCAAGTGCCGGGTTACGCCCCACCATCACTCCGGGGAGCGCTCGGTCCGGGAGCGCACGAGCCCCGAACGCCAAGTCACACTCGACCCACACGGCCTGGCCCACCGAGCCACCGGCCGGCCTGCGGTCGATGCCCTCCCATTGGTTCGTGATGGGTCGGAGCTTCATCGCGTCTGTGCCCTCGCCTGAGACGGATGGAAAGGCGAGGTAGTTGAAGGGAATCTGGTTGTCGCACTTCCCGCCGACGAAAACGGAGCCCATGGCGGTGTGTTGCTCGACCGTCCAATACTTCTCGAAGGAGTCGATGCCACCGCTGAAGACGGGGTCTGAGACCCCGTCCTGGTAGATGACGATTCCGCGGCCCTGCTTCAGCAGACGCTCGTGCGAGGTGCCGACACGGACGAGCATCTGCCAGGAGCCGGGCTGGTTGAAGCGGGCGGTGAAGTCCAGCTTGATCCAGGTGTCCACCTCGCCCAGGAGAGGCATCCTGCCGTCAGGTCCGGGGGCATCCCGTACGAAGATTCTGTACCCCATGTGGCCCCCTAGTAGCTCTCGAATCGGGGACGGATGGACAGGCGGAGCGCTGCGCTCGACGCCCCGGGGTTCATTTGGACATTGACCCTGGACTCACCGGCCGGCAGCTCGAACATGGAGGGGTTCGGATCGAGCTTCGGCCACAAGTTTTCCCCGTTGCTCCGCGTGATGGTCTTGTATCCAGGTCGGGTGTCAACGGTCAGTGTTTCGCCCGTTCCGATCAGGTCGGAGCTGGTGTCCTTCGGGTTGATACCGAACTGCCTGCCGTCTGGACCGGAGATTGTGAACGATCGGACTGGCCCTGCTATCTCCCAGACGGGCCAGGCTTCAACGTCGCCTGGATTGAAGACAGTGACGCCGCGCGAAGAGATGGTGCCCGTGCTGATGTCGAGCGGAACGAAAGGCTTCCCCGCCCCCTTCAGGAACACCTTTCCTGCGCCGGTTTTCCACTCCGCGACGACATCGCGGTCTCCGTAGAACCACGGGTCGAAGGCAGTCAGTTGGACGCCATACCGGCACCAGGTGAACCCCGCGTTGTCGGTGCCTTCGTTCCCCTCCATGCCGCCCTTGTAGTAGGCGGTGAGGTACCGGGAGGTGCTGTCTCCCTCGGTGAAGCGAAGGATGCAGGCGCCGTTCTTGGGATTGAGCGTGCGTGACAGCTTCCGCTTCAGGTTCAGGATCGTCCGGCGGTCGATGCCGTACAGGTAGAGGGGCAGGAGGATGGGGCGCTCGGCCGCCCTGGTGGAGCGGAACCAGCCGCCGTCGAGGTTGGGGCTCGTGTCCGAGTGCACTTCCATCGGGGGCAGGTCGAGGCCCGTCGCGCCGTCCTGCAAGAAGATGGCTGGCCAGGCCCGGCCCGAGAAGTCAGTGAGGGGGATCTCCTCCCCATTGCCGCCAGTGATGGTGACCTTGGTGTGGCCCCAGCGATCCGGCTCCGGGGGAACTCCTACGATCGGGGCGTTGTCCTCCCAACTGGGGAGCCGGTAACCCGGAATTGGCATCGCGTACCTCGCTATCCGGGCAGCACAAAGGGCCCCGACCGAGGTCGAGGCCCTTCATGCCGCCTGCTACATGCCGTACATGGTCTCCACATACTTGAGTCCGCGAATCACAGCCTGCGTGGTGTCTTCGCTCCTGGCCTCATGGATGTGGATCTCGTAACGGGGACCTAGAAGATCTCGGGTTTCCCCGTTGTTGTAGACCCGCTCACCACCACGGAAATTGATCAACTCTGGCCCCTTCTCGCCTACGAGGGCGAGCCCGGGGGACGCGTAGTTGGTTCCGGTCCAATAGCCCTTCGGTGGCTTGCTGGGGTCGGCCTGCTGTACCCGGCCGATGTCGCCGTACCGGTCCCGGATGTAGTTGATCGAAGCGGCGATGTTCGCCACCGGATCGAAGATGTCCCAGCTCGTACCGGGCTGGTGGTACGCACGGAAGGTCGGGTCGATCACCTGGGTCAGGCCCTTGGACGGCGTGCCGGCCTTGGCGTTGGAGTCCCAGTTGTTGATGGCCCGCGGATTGCCTCCGGACTCGCGACGAATGATCGTCGCGATGCCATCAGCCCACCTGGAGCCACTGACACCCGTGAGGCCCATGGCCTTGGCGATGGCCTGCGCGATCTCGCCATCAACACCGCCACCCAATGTTCCGGAGAACTTCGGGACACTGCCCGGCCATGCGTTCAGAACAGGGCCGTCAGACGTGGCTGCGCCGCCCGTGGGTCGCAGAGCTGCTGTGGCGTTCCGCCAGTAGCCCCGGGCCCGCTTGAGGGAGTTGGATTCGTTACCGCCAACGGTCTCGTCCGGGCCCGTCTTGAGGTTGATGTGCCCATTGCCCCGGTAGGTCAAGAGGTCGCCCGGCTGCGACTGCGAAATGGGTACGTGACGCATGGCCGCATTCCAAGTCGCAACGGCCGGCCAGCGGTTCTGCGGCGCCCCCTTGGGGGAGTTCCCGTAGGCCGCGTTCGCCCCAGCCTTGTCCACCACGTACGAGATGAAGTCGGCACACCAGGCTTCACCAGTGCCGAGGCTGTACTTCGAGCCGCCCACCATCGGGGCCTCGGTGCGGAACTCCTCCAGGGCGACCTTCACGACCTGGCCGCCACCCGAGGTGTGGTCGTCAACCCACTTGGTCCACTTCTCGGCCCACGGAAGGCTCTTCTCGAAGCCCCGCCGGTCGAGGTCACCCGCGATGCCGAAGGAGCCGGATACCGCGTCGAGCATCGGCTTGACGACGGAGTTCCAACCCGCCGCAAGGGCGGCCGTGTAGCCCTCGTAGTCGTCGTCCTTGTGCTTGCTGACCCAGTCTCCGCCGGTCTGGCCCGACCAGCTCTTCTGGCCGACGACGCCGCCGTTGGCGTAGACGTGGCCGCCCTTACGGGCCTGGTCGTTCCAGCGCAGGATCGTTTCTGCACCGAGCGCTCGCACGACTTCCGGACGAAGGATGCCTTCGCCCTTGGAGAGCATTGCCGGGACCGTATCGACGCCAGGCTGGTAGCCCGGCACGACACCGCCCGTCGCGAAATGCACCGGATCGAGCGGGGCCTGAGTGCCGGCCAGCTTCGCCATTGCCGACATCATTGAGACCGCGCCCCGGTTGTACGGGCCGCTCACCGTACTCCTGGTGGACGAGTCCACGTAGGACATGGCAGAGCGCCACAATTCCTGGATTCGGCCCGAGGCCGATTCGAAGAACTGCCTGGTGCTGTCGAGGTTCGACCGCAGGCGAGCGAGGGAGCCGGACGCCAAGGAGACTGACGATCCGACCTGCGACTGAACGTCGTCCCACACAGCTCGGTTGGTGCTCTGGAAGCTCCGCTCGGTCTGCGTAAGCGGACCCTGCGTGTGCTGAATCCAGCGCTGCTGAGCGGGCCTGATGTCGCCGTCCACAGCCGAACGGACCTTCGCCGCCACCTGGTCCCAGTCGGCCATAGCCGATCCGCGGTGCGCCCGTACCGCCTCGCTCAGGGAATCGAGGGCGGCCCTGATCTTGGCTACTGCCGCCTCGTACGCCTCCGCATCCGGCAGCGAAATGTCATATCCCAACTTCGCGGGCGCGAAAAGGGAGCCGGTCTTCGCGCCGGAGTTGAGCTGTCGAACCGTTGAGTGCCCGAGAAGGCGCGCCGCCTCCGGACGGAGGATGGCTTCGCCGGGAGACAGCAGGGCGTGAACCCTGTCGTTGCCGGGCGAGTAGCCGGGGACGATCCCGCCGTCCGCGAAAGCGAAGAGGCCCTGGGTGTTGGGCATCAGCTCTTTAGCCCGCTCGACGAAGGACTCGAAGACCTCTGCTGCGTACTCGGAGGGGGACGACCAGATCTGCTTCAGCAGACCGACCATTTCGCGCACCTGTTCGACCATGCCCGTGAACATGTCCTTCACGGACCGGAAGGCGCCTTCGAGGAACCCGACCGGATCGGTGATCGCGTCTGCGAGTGCACCGAGGATCTCGGCGCCGGAATCCCACAGGTTGGTGACGAGATCCTTCAGGATCTGGGGGATGGATTTCGCCAAGTCGGTGCCGAACTGAAGGCCACGCTGGGCGATGTTTCCGTCACCCTTCCAGATGTCTTCCCAGAAGAGGTTTCCAGCGGTGGGCGCGATCCCTCCGGCAGCGATACCGATCAGGTTGCCAATGCCGGTTGGCGCCTTGGTCAGGAAGTCCGGGACGCGTTGAAGGACGAATTCCTTCAGGTTCTCAAACCGGTTGTTCACCAGCCGGCCAGCACCGTCACCGCCTGCCTGGGCACCCCAGTGCCGGACATTGGAGCCCGTTGCGCCGCCGATTCCCGCACCTGCGGAGGCCATTCCAATGCCGCTCGTGAAAGCACCGATACCCGGTCCGACGTTGACGATGTCGTACATCTCTTCCAGGACCGACAGCGGCCAAGTCCCCGACTTGGAGGACCCCTTGCCGGCCTTGCCCTTGGCGTGCCGCGATATACGGCCGCGAGCTGCTGCCGAGTTCCACTCGTTGATCCGGTCGGAGCCGAGAGCGTTGGCTACCTCCGGGCGGAGAACTGCTTCACCGGGGGAGAGGATGGCGTGGTAGTTGTCCACCCCCGGTGCGTAGCCGGGGATGACGCCGCCCAAGGCGTGCTTCTTGCCCTTGCTCTTCCCCTTGCCGTCGCCGCCCCCGCCGAAGCCGGTGAGTTCGTTGACCGCAATGAGCTTGCCCTCAAGGCCACCAGCCTTGCTCGCGGCCTTCTCTAGGGCGTCGCCCAGCGTGCGGACCTTGCCTGTGATCGAGCCGAGCCCGCGCCCGTTGACGTCCTTGATCCGGTTGTTAAGGTCCGTCGCCTGCGAGTAGGACCCCTTGATCGCCGGAGTCAGCGACCCAGAGAACTTCTCCCGGACCGAGCCCAGGCTGCGGTCGTTGAGACTGCCGACCTCCGACGACACCTGTGCGACGCGGCGTTGAGCAGTGTCGGCCTTGTCCGTGAGGTACTGCACCTGCTGACGGACCATGCCCGCCTTGGCGTCGTTGAGGGCGTTCACGGCCTGGTGGACCTGCTTGATTCCGCTCTCGGCCGTAGCCGCCGTTTCCTTGAGCGCGACCAGCCGCTGTCCCAGCCCCGCAATCTGCGCCTGATTCAACTCGCCCACAGAGAGGCGGGCCTGATCAATCTCGCGGTCGGCGCTGCTAGCCCGACCACGGACGCCGCCCTCGCCACCCAGCTCGGACGCGAGCTGCGCCAGGCGCTCCTGGTTGAGATTGTGGATGCGGTTCTGAATCTCCTGGATCTTCTGATCCACTTGCCGAAGCGCCGCTTCGGCCTCACTGGTCTGCACCGTGAGCTGTGTCGAGCGACTGTCCTGACCGCGCACACGATCCAGGCCCCGGCGAGCCGCGGAACGGTCGTCGCCGTCGTGATAGTCGGCCCGACGCTGCCGGTATGCCTCACGGAAGTTGCCCCGGCCGGCGCGTACGCCAGCGAGGGCCTGGTTGCCGGTCCGGTAGGCGCCGCGTGCTCCCTTGAGCACTCCGCTACCGGCCTTCACCAGTGGGGAGAGGGACTTCGCGATCTTGCCGAAGGTCTTGGTAAGGAGGCCGGCCGCCACTGCGAGGGGGCCAAGCACCACTGCGAGTTTCACGACCTGGGCCACGAGACCCTTGATGGCCGGGTGGTCGTTGAGGAACCCCTGAACCTTCTCGAACCCTGTGATCAACAGATTGATGGCTCGGACAAGGTTTCCGGTCAGACCCCCGGACAGTTGCTTGAAATCCGGGTCCTCTACGAGCTTTCCGAGACGGTCAGCGAGCTTGTGCGTGTTCTGGCCCAGCTCGGTCCACTCGAACTTGCCTGTGTCTTCGTTGAACTGGCCGAACAGCTTGCCCAGGTTCAACTGGGCCTGTTCCTTGACGGCCGTGAAGTGTCCGCCGATGGAGCCGGTGCCCAGCGCCTCCGCGGAGCCCTTGACTCCCGGAGCCTTCTGGTATGCCTTGATGAACTTGTCGAAGAAGTCGCGGGAGTTCACACCGCCCTTGGGGTCCTGGACTTCCTTGAGGAAGTCGGGTCCACCCTTGTAACCGGCTATCTTCCCGATCTCGTTCATCGGGATACCGGTGCCGCGTACGAACTGGCGCAGATAGCGGGTGGACAGCTTGCCCTGGTCCATCATCATGTCGGCGGCCATCATGCCGCCCTTGACCTTCTCCGGGTTCGTGACACCGAAGGAGGCGGCATAGTCAGCGATGCCCTTGATGAGCAGTTCAGACTTCTTGAGGGACTTGGATGTCGAGTCGCCGTATGACTCGAAGTTGCGAGCCACTTGCGAAAATTTATCCGTCATGTCCTCAAGCGAGAAAGGCGTCTTGACGGCGAAGTCCTGAATGGACTGAATTCCCTTGGCGACTTCCTTCTGGTTGAAGCCTGCCCGGTTAAGACCCTCCGAGGAGTAGAACTGCATGTCGGCGGAGGTCGCGCCGATCTTGGTCATGATGCCCGCAGCCGCAGCGAGAGGCATCACGAGGTTCTGGTTGATCGAGCGGCCAACCTGCTCAAGGTTCTGGCCGTAGGTCTCGGTGGCCTGGCCGAGCGACTTCCACTGTGAGCTAGCCGAGCGGGTTGCGGTCCTATGGTCGCGGTCCCACGTGGCTATCTGACGACGGTTGGCGGCGATGGTGGCCGCCATCTCGGAACGCTGCTGCTGGAGACCACGAAGCTCCTCCCGGAGGAAGCCCTGACGGGCCAGGTGCGCGGCGCGCTCCTCGGCCAGACGCTGACGCACGGCGGCAGCCATCTCCCGCTCCGCGGCCCGCTGCTCAGCAGCGGCCTGGCGGGCGGCTGCCGCCTGCTGTGCCTTGACCTGCCGGACCTCGGCAGCCAGGGCGCGTTCCTCGGTCTTCTCGGCCTGGATGCGCCGACGAGTCTCCGCCAGATCTTCCCTCTGGAGACGGGCCTTCTCCTGCGCCTGCTGCCGTGCTTCCCGAAGGGTTTCCTGGGTTGCCTCACGGTTTGCCCGAACCGTGTCGCTGATGGCCTTCCTTGTGGCCGCCGAGGTGCCTTCCTCCAGCTGCTCCCGCTGCCGCGCTAGATTCCGGTAGGTGCGGAACTGCTTGCCGGCCTCCTCGCCGTGAAAGCGCGTCAGTGAACGCTCGATCTGGCGCAACTTGTTGGAGGTGTCGAGAGCTTCCTTCTCCGTCCCCGCCTTGGCTGCCTTGGCTGCCTTGGCTGCCTTGGAGGCAGACGAGGCCAGCGTGGAGAAGCCCTTGTTGATCGATGCGGAGAACGACCTGGCGGCCTGCTCTCCCATGCGGGTCATCTGGCGAGTCAGGTCACCGCGCATCTTTGCCAGACCTGACTTAGACAGTTCCGGATAGATTTCGAGGTATCCCGATCCGACCTTGACCGGTGCCCGTCCGCGTGTAGCCATGCAGCCTCCTAAAGGGTGCCGAAGTGGTTGAAAAAATCAGCCACCTCTTCGCCGGAGGCGAGAGCGAGTTGGGGTTTCGGCTCCTCAGCAACCTGGCCCGGCCGGGGAAGTGGCTTCGGAGGTTCAAGGTCATCATCTTCAGCGGAGTTGGCCTTGATGAAGAGGTAGTTCGACAGCTCAAGGCCGTCGCTGATACGCGCAAGAATGTGGTTGGTCTCGGTCCAAGACGTCGCTTCATCGAGGTCCATCAGGAGGAGAGATTCACCGGGCTTCTTGAACAGGGCCTGTATGAGAACGTGCAGGCGCCTCAGCGACATCCGTCCGCGCCACAAATCCAGGAGATCGACCCTGAAATGGGACAGAAGGTCTGCCTCAAGTGGGTCGCTGTGGTCCTGAAGGACGCGAACGGTTTGGATTAGTTTCCCGCGTCACCGAAGCCGGCAGCCTCGCTGACCAGGTCGAGGAAGTCGTTGAACTCACCGATCGTGCACCGGAGCCCCTTGTAGGTGGCCCACTGCTCCTGGCCGACGATCGCGCGGGCGATGGCACGCTCGCCGCCGCCGTCCTCGATCACGTCGAGTACATCGTCGGAGAGGTCCAGGGGGGCCGGGATCACGAACGTTGCGCCCTTGAACTCGAACTCGGTGGCAGTCGCCTTCGCCTCGGCGGACTTGGCGGTGGTGGTGGTCTTAGCAGCAGCCATGGCTGACTCCAGGAACTGGGAAGGGGAAGAGGGTGGGCGGGGATTTCTCCCTCCCCGCCACGGGGGTAAGTGCAGTTGTGGGCCGGGCGCATCCGGCGATGGGGCCGTTACACCGTGGGCGTCTTGGCCTCGACCTTGAGCTTGTCGGCGGCGGTGACCTTCTCGGCGGCGCCGGCCTTCGCGGAAACGGCGTAGTCCGTGCCAACCGCGGCGTCGGCAGCGATGACGACGGGGATCGTGAACGTGCCGTCCTCGCCAACCGCCTTAGCGGTGGCGGTGAACTTCTCGGGGTTGGGCGCGACAGTCACAGTGACGGTTTCGCCCTTCGGGAATCCGCGACCAACCACGTCGAAGTGGCCGCCCTGGGCAGCGTGGTTGGGCTGGAGGGTGACCTCGATCGGGATGGTCACCGGGTCGCTCTTGACCTTGTCGTCCGTCAGGACATATCCGAGGGAACCGGAGTGGTCCAGGGCCTCGATGGTGAGCTCGAACTTTCCGTTCTCGGCGCGCTGGAGCTGGATCGCGCCCCGGTCGGAGATCATCGCGCGGCCGATAACGCAGCGGTAGCGGACGGGAACGCCGTCTACGGTCTGGGACCAGTCCACGACGATGGCGAGTTCATCCAGTTCCGGGGTGGACTTCAGGTCGAGGCGCCACACGCCGTCGATGACCGACCCATCGGTGTCCTTCGCCTGCACCCACTTGGCGCCGAAGAAGAGCTGAGTGGTCAATTCGTTCGTCTCCATGAGGGTGGCCTTGATCTGAAACGAGGCCGACTTGACGTTGTAGAGGACGGGTACCGCCGACTGCCAGACGTTGACGGGGTCAGTCTCGATGCTCGGGGTGATGGTGACGCCACCTTCGTCCACGTAACCGAGCGCCTTGAAAACGTCGTTCGCGGCGATCGGGGTGCAGTCGCGAGGCAGTTCCTTCACTGCGCGAGCGTCTGCCACGTAGATCTCGCCCTGGGGGGCAAAGCGAATCTTCTTGGCGTTACCGGAGTTGGCGGTCTGGTCAGCCATAGGGCCTCCTGTGTCTGGGCATGAAAAAAGCCCCCAGGGGAGGGGGCCGTAAAGGGATGCATCACATCCCAACTTCGAGGGCGAAAGAGGGGGCCGGCCCCTCACGAATCCGTGATGAAGACCGTGACCTCTCCCTGATAGGTGTGCTCACGCGAGGTCGTGTCAGGGAAGTAGCGGGGGCTGATCGCCTCAGCCGCGTCGAGTACCAGGGCCTCGCCAACGGCCCGTCCGGGCAGCTCCTCAAGCAGCGCCTCGCGCACGCGGTACGCCAGCTCGGCCGCCACCGAGCGGTCCTCGGCGTACACCTGGTACGTGATGTCGGCACGGTCCATGCGGTCCCGGACAACGCGGTGGCCGCCTGCGTGCTCCAGGTAGATCGTGGTCTCGCTGGGTTCCCGGCCGACCAGGTCGCCCGTTACGTGGCCAGCCAAGTCCTTACGTGCTGACAGGAACGCAAAGACGACGGCGACAGGATCAATCCTCATGGCTCCCTCACCTTCATCAGCGCGTTCTTCAGCACGTGGTTGCCCGGATGGCGCCGGCCGCCCCCATCACGCCAGCCGTACTCGATGAGGAGGGCGTGGCGGTCGGCCTGGACTGCCGAGCGCACGACGCCGTTTTCCTCCCAGGCCGTGATGGATAGGGAGCGGGCGTAGGAGTTCCACGAGCCCTTCTTGTTCTTGGGTGCGTCGTGTCGCGCAATGGCAGCGACTTCGGAAGCCTTCCTGGACAGGAGTTTTGCGGTCTCGGTGGAGGACATCGCGTGCGCAAGCGCGTACTCGTTAAGGACGAGCCTGAATCGGGCGGCCATCAGTGCTCCACCCTCCAAGCTCGAATGCGTACGTGCTGAAGGGAGAGGTGGCGCCACTCCAGTGGATCGCCGTCTACCTCGTAGGTCAGGCCGCGGTACTCCACGCGGTCCGCGGAGTCCACGTCCGTCTCGGCCGGCAGGTAGACGAATAGTCGCTCCTGGGCGGTCTCGCGCTCCGGGGAGCGGACCTCAAAGGCACGATCAGGCTGGACGCACGCCAGCCCTTCGAAGACGGTCCGAGGGTTCTTCCAGTCGCGCTTCTTGCCGTAGGGCCCGTCCTGCGTGATGTCGGCTCGGGTGACGCGAACCGGATCGGTGAACAGATCCTTCATGGGCTCTCCATCGCGATCCCGTCCCAGACTGGGGTGTCGATCTGTAGGGAGATGGTTGCCAGCTTGCGCCGGTAGCGCTTGAGTGAGGTCCTGGCGGCGGGTGACAGGGACTGTGTGGTGGCGGAGGAGCCGAACTCGACGGCCACGTCTCCCACCTTTTCCGACACGATGCCTGGTGATACGGCTAGCCAGCGGATGACCTCGGCGCAGATGACAGCCCGGATGCCGGGCGAGTCCTCGCGGTAGCCCGAGCCGCAGTAGTCCGCCACGAGGGC
Source organism: Streptomyces hundungensis (assembly GCF_003627815.1). NCBI lineage: Bacteria > Bacillati > Actinomycetota > Actinomycetes > Kitasatosporales > Streptomycetaceae > Streptomyces > Streptomyces hundungensis. The sequence continues at coordinate 2,361,644 of NZ_CP032698.1, read as the reverse complement.
GGAGGCGTCCGTGATGAACGCCTCCACCCTCGGCTTCTCGTCGCCCTCGACCTTCCGCCCAAGCCGGACCTCAATGTCTGGAACAACGATGCTCAATGTCACATCCCAACTTAAAGGCAAAAAAGAGGGGCTACTTGGCCGCGACAGCGACAGTGCGGTTCTTCTCAACGGCCACTCGGTTGTGGTCCTGGATCGTCTTCTCGACGCCCTTCGCCACGAGAAGCTGCTCGGGGCGGATCACCTTGGCGTCGTAGATCACCCGTGACTTGATGGCGTCAGTGAAGGACTTCTCGGGCTTGTACGCCTCCATCTGCGCGAAGGGGATTACAAGCGAAGTTGCGGAAGTCGCGCCCATGAACATGTCGATCGAGTTGAACTCGTCGTGACGCCGGCCCTTGACAAGCGCGGACTTGACCGGCTTTGCAGCACCAAGGGTGTTGGAAACGCGGACGGGGACACCCAGGATGGTGCCGATGACGCCCGACGGCATGACGGCGTTCGAGCCCCAGTGGGAGGTGTCGATGAACTTGTCATCCCGCAGGAGCAGTGAACGCAGGCGCGGGGAGATGAACAGGTAACGCGAGTCCGGCGCGTTCTTGAGATCCAGGTTCTCCAGCATCGCCACGACGTAGTCATAGACACCGATGATCTCGGTGTCCAGGGCGTTCGCCTCAACGGTGTCGATCTTGCCGTGCAGTGCAGGCAGGGTCTTCAGGTCGGCCGGCGCGGACTCGGAGCCATTGAGATCCTTGCCCTCGACGGCCGCGAGCAGGGTCTGGGCAAGCATCTTGTCGATGGAGACGGCGGCCTGGCGGCCACGCTGCCGGACCAGCTCCGACATCAGGTCGATGCCGCTCTTGGTCTGGAGCTGGTGGAGGGCGTCGATCTCGATGTGGAAGCTCGACCCCTTGCCTACGGTCATCGGAATGTACTCAAGGGCTGCGTGGTCCTTGTCTCCGATTTCCCCGTATGCCTTGATGAGGCCCTTGTCCTCAACGGTGTCGATGAAGTGAGGGATACGAATGCGGTCGCCCTCGCGCCGGAACTCGCCCTCGTAGTTCCGATTGGTGATCTCAGCGGAACCGAGGATCAGATTGTCTTCAAGGTCCTGGAGGAGCTGGGCAGTCCAAAGTTCCGGGACAAAGACACCGTTGCCCTTGAGGACCGGATCGGCGCCGGCCGGGCCTCCAGCCAGAAGGCCCGAAGCTGCCTGAGTAGTGAAATCGTTACCAGCCATAAATTACCTCGTTTGGGCATAAAAAAAGGCCCCGAAGGGCCTGTAGATGGAGAGGCTGGTATCACATCCCAACCTCGGGGCAAAAAAAGAGAGCTCAGCCCTCGCCCCGCAGGAGAGCGTCACACTTGCCCGCAGCGCGGGCCTCGTTGATCTCCCTGGGAGACATGCGGGCAAGATCCTCACGGGTGAGCTGGCCAGCAGCCGGGCTTCCCTGACGACCGAGGCCGAGATCCTGCGGGTAAGGCGGCGTGCTGCTCGGCTTCGGAAGCGACGAGACGAACGCTTCGATGCGAGACGAATCCGGATTTCCGTCTTCGCCAAGGAAGGAGTTCAGATTCAGGAACTCAGCACCGGGAAGCGTGACGCCGGCCGCAGAGGAAGCGGCACGCAGCTCGGCGCTGATGAGCTTGGTTCCAACCTCGGAGAGGGCCGCGGTTCGCGCCTCCTGGCGAGCGGCCTCAATGGCCTTCTCGGTGTCGGACATCTGTGACTGGCGGAAGCCTTCAAGTTCTGTGGACGCCTGCTTGAACCGGTCCTCGTTCTTACGGCTCAGCGCCTTCCACTTGTCGATCTCAGCCTGAAGTGCGGATGCGTCGGGCATCTGGCCCTCCGCCCCCTTGCCCTGTCCGGTAGTGGTCAGGTCGTTCGTCATCTCGTCCACGTGATCATCCATTTCGGATCGGCCGAAGTCTCACATTCCAACTTCGGGAGGAAAAATAAGAGCCCCATTTCGGGGCTACTTCTCGAACCGTCGCCGGTTCGCGTTACCGGAGTTGCCCTGCGGGGGCTTCTGAGCGTCCTTTGCGGACTTGGCCTTGATGCTTGCCTCGTCCACAGCCAGCTTCGAGTCAGCACCCTGCTTCGCAAGCTCAAGCTCAAGCTCCTGCTTCTGCGCCTGAGTCTGGTACTTGTCGGCACGCTCCATTTCGGTGCGGGCCTCCTCCTCAAGCAGCTGGTCGAAGCGAGCGATCTGGGACGGGGTGTAACCCGCGTCCTGCCAGAGCTGCTGCTTCGGCACCGAGAGCTGCTGGAGCTTCAGCAACGAGTCGATGTGCTGTGCCTCGGTCCTGTTCTCGGGGTCGCGCCAGATAACCTCGGCGGCTTCGTACTCCTCCTGGAGCGAGCCGCCGTTCTCGACGGCGATGGCCAACCTCATGACCTGCTCCCACGCCTCACCGAAGTGCAGCATCCGTTCCCGTGTCTTACTGACAAGGCCGGCCTCCGCAGAGGTGATCGCGTCACCAGAAGGAGGCTGCCCGCCCTTGAGCATGTAGTGGAAGGGGATGCGGCTGATGCTCGCCATGTGCTGGACCAGCATGTCAACGAGGGCCACATAGTTGCTCAGGTCAGCGGCGGCGAACTGCCCGAAGGTGGCCGCAGGGTCCTCGGCCTGGAGCAACTTGTCCACCGCGACCTTGAACGGCTCGACCGGGTTGCCGTGCTCGTCCTCCTGGATTTCCAGACCCGTGACGTAGCGCTGGGGCCAGGCGGCGTACTCAGACGCCACCAGGGAGTCAGCGACCGTCTTGTTGATCGCGTCCTGGAGCGGGATGACCGTGGCCAGGTCCGACATCGGTTCACCAACGAGCCGGGAACGGTTCTGGATCGGAACGACCGGAGGCCGGCCCAGAGGGTTCGGCTCCGTCCGGTCGATCGAGTAACCACCGATCTTCCAGTCACCCGTGTAGACCTTGTCCCTCCACCACAGGGTGCAGAACGCACGGCCCCAGTCATCCACGTAGAACTTCGCTGCGGCCTCGATGTCGTGCCGCGAGCCGGGCTTGTACTGGATGGCGACGTGTTCCGCGGACTCGATGGAGATGACCGCCTTGCCCTCCTCGTCGCCCCACACGATTGCGTAGGCCGCGCCCTGGATCATCGCGTCCAGGTGCGCTGAGTTGGACTCGGAGTCGAGCCGGTTCCGCTGCCAGATCTCGCGAGCCAGCTCGTCTTCCTCGGGCTCCTTCGAGAGCCTGAATCCGTCGATGAACATGCGCTCGTTAACTGAGTCGATGATCAATCCACAGAAGTTGTCGTTCCAGCGCTCAAAGATGTGCGCGAACTCCGTCCGGTACTTGGACTGGGCGAACAACATCCTCTGATGCTTGCCGTCGTAGTACTCGCCGTAACGCTTGTAGTTTCCCGACCGGGAAGCGAGCTTCGAGGACAGGTAGTCCATCCACATCTGCGGAGTGGACGGAGGCGACATCACGCCTTCCTGCCCTATGGACTTGTCGAGAGCAGAAACCATCTGAGCCCCTTTCATGCGGGGCTCAGAAACCGACTACCCGCCTCCGTTTGATCTGGAGACGCCCATCAGCAATCGCGTCAGCGCGTGCTTCAAGTGCAAGTACGGCAGCCACCGCGAGGTCGATTTTTCGTTTGGATCGTGGCGAGTCCTTGGTGATCAAGTCGCCCTGTGGCACCTCACGTACAACCGCCTGTAGGACATGGCGAGTTAGCTCAGGTTCCCCGACGTGGGAGAGGTCTCCGACCATGACGGCCGTACGGAAACGCTCGACGGCCTGAACCATCCGGGTAGGTTTGTTGGTCCAGTACTCGAAGACGTAGTCGTCACCCCATTCGACCGCCCAGCGGCCGATGTTCTCCTGCCACCAGGGAGGGTCGGCGTACATCCACTCGACCCGGTAGGTATCAAAGGCCCTTTTCACCGCGGCCTCTACGGAGAGGACATCAACTTCCCAGTCGTCCTTGGCGTGTTCGGGCCTGAGCCACTGGCCGAGCGTGAACAGCTTGGCGTCGTGAAGCCTGATGCCGACCAAAGCTGTGCCGTCTCCGCGGACACTCCCGTCGAAGCCAATGGCTATCTGCTCGCCCGGCTTGATGTCGTTCACGCTCTCGCAGGCGTCCCACTCGGCCTTGTTCATCCAACCGTCGCTGGACTCAGCGATCTGATTGAAGAAGAACCGGCAGTACGTAGAGTCCGGCGTCGTGCGGTCGTAGAGGATCGTCTTCGTCAGGCCGTTGATGTCGGCCCAGTGAGCGTCCCCGTACGCCTCGATGAGGGCGGCCTTGACCTTCTCTTCATCCCGGATGTCCTCGACCTCAATCGAGCCTTCCAGGCAGTCATAGAGCCAGAAGCCCTGCGCGACCATGTCGGACTCGTAGATGATCTGCGCTACGGAATCCTCGTTGGGATTAAAGGCGTTGGTGGTGGTCACCCAGCGCGAGCCGGCCTTCGTCGTTTTCTCGACGTTCCGTTTGAGGACCTGATAGAAGTCAGGACCGCCGTTGGAGCTGACCCAGTGATGGACCTCGTCCATCACGATAAAGGTGGGTCGGTTGCCCTCATTGGTTCGACCGGAAGTGGCCTTGGGGGAGATCGAGCCCGGCTTGCCGGACTTGAACTGCACCATGGACTTGCTGATCTCCAGGCCATATTCCTTCTCGGCCGGAGACTCGGAGAGCATTCCGCGGATCATGTCGAGGGTCTGCTGCGTCTGGTCTAGCGCCGTGGCACCGAGCTGAACCACTGGAAGGGGGACGCGCTTTGCCACCGGCATCCCGGTCTCGGCCCAGTGAGAAAAGCGGCAGGGGCCGATGAACTCCACGATCGCCAACGCGGCGAGCAGCGGTGTCTTGCCCCAACCCTTGGCCCGGCGCAGAGTGCCGGCCGCGTACTTCCAGGTCCCGTCCGGATTGATGGCGTAGTACCAGAGAACGAACTTGAGCTGCTCGGGAGTGAACTTGAACGGCTCACCCGCGGAATCCCCGTCAGGCTGAACGATGTACGTCTGAGCCCAGCGAATGATCTGGTAGCCAAGAGTTTCGTGCGGTGCCGGAACTCCGCTGGGCAGGTTGCCCGTTTGAGCCACGGCACGTCACCTCTAACCCTCTGAAAGCAGCTTGAACAGCTCCTTGTCCATGTCTTCATCCGTGAGCTTCTTGGGCCCGTCCTGGGACTTCTCGACCTCAACCGACTTGTCGAAGGACATGCGCAAGCGGGCGCGATCCTCAGTGGTGGCACCCCACTTGCCGACGCGTTGACGGATCTCGCCGGCGTACTTCATGTCGCCCAGGTAGAACGCATCCACGAGCTTGGTGACGATCTCCAGCTCGGCCCAGTCGGTCTCCAACCAGTCCTCGGTCTGAGGGGAGGAAGCCCACGTGCGCCAGAAGCGCTTGGCCCCGGCCGTCGAGATCCCCAGGGCCTTCGGCAGCTCCCTGCCCTCACCGGCCTGACCGGAGAGGGTCTTCTCACCCAAGGCGTGATTTGTGTTGCGGCGGACCGCGTTGGGGTTGGGCGCCGGCCCGCGTCGCGTCGCCATCAGACCGCCCTCTTCAGCAGATCGGAGGAGACCCCGTACAGCTCGCCGAGCTCCTCCAGCTCGACCACCGCGGAACGGTGCCACTCCCGCTTGAGCGCGGCCTTCGACGGGCGCTGGACTCGGAGGCCGGCGTGCTCCTGGTCGTACTCGTCGGCCCAGGCGTCGGGGGTCATCGCATCATCACTCCATGAATGAACTAACCGCCGCTCATCAGGAGCGACGGTCGTCGTAGTAGGTCTTGAGGGCGTGGCACTTGCCGCAGAGCACCCAGAGGTTGTCCAGCTCCCAGGAGCCGCCACGGCTCACGGGCACCAGGTGATCGACCTGGAGGTTTTCCCTGGTGCCGCACTTCTGGCAGGTGAACCGGTCGCGAGCTAGGACCCGGGCCCTGCGGGAGGACCAGTCACCGGGCCGGGACTCGTTCCGGGCGGACTTCCTGTCCCAACCCCTTCGAGCAGGGGGAGCGTGCTCGTCGCACCGGCCCGAGCGGACCGTGGTCCTGGTACAGCCGCTGACGTAGCAGACGCTCTTGGCACGCGGCATCAGCCCACCCCCTTTGAAGTTGAATCCCGATGAGGCCGGACCATCCGGTTCAGATGTCTGTGTGTGATGCGCTGCTGCATCGGGATAGGTGAATCGACAGGGACTCGAACCCTGAGCTGCCTCCCGGAGAGGGAGGAGTGCGCGCCTACACCGCGATTCCAGCCGGTAGCGATCCGGCCTTCGCCGACCAGAGGGGATCAATCTCGGCCGGCCGGATGAGTGGCCCCGGCTGGGTTCTGATCTGGCAGCCGGGGCCAACACCTTCCTGGATCTCTACCGGATGAACTCAACGGGAGGTCTACAGGAAGGAATCTTTGAGAGTAGGTCTGGCCTAGCCTGACCTTTCTTTAAAGAGCTTCTAACTAGCTTCTTCTCTCTTTCTTCTTCTCACTATAAATGTCGGTGTCCTGAAGGTGCTCGGGGGACGATGCGAGGTAGGGATGTGACACAGGTCTCGCTCGACTGGGCACGGTGAGTGACGGGGCTGTGAGGTAGGCCTCATTTTGGGATGTGAGGGCAACCGTTCGGAGTGTGGTGTACAAGATCGAGTGCTAGGGTCAGAAGCACAACGGTGTTAGTTGATCAAGCAATTAAGGACGGGGAGTCGGGTGCAGAAGGTTCTTCCGGACGTCAACACGCTGATCCGCATGAAGGAGCAGGGGCTCACGGATGACCAGATCGGCGCCCGGTACGGCGTGGTGGGCCAGGCCGTGAACAAGGCCCTCACCCAGGCTGGCTACTACCGTCAGGCGGTGTCCAGGCAGGTGATCGAGGACGCCATCCCCTGGACGGTGAAGCGAACGCAGGGCGCTGGCAGCCATCACACCTCGTACCTCGGCAAGGCTGTCATGGCCTACCTGCGCGTAGCCATGGGTGATGACACGGCCAAGGACAGTCATCGTGTGGCCGCGAAGCGCCTGCGTGCTCGACTGATCCGTGACAAGAAAGTCATCGACTACGACCCGCAGAGCAAGGATGGGTTCGAGCTCGTGGACAGGGAAGCGCGAGACGGTGACCTGATCTTCCGCTGGCCCGCGGATGTTGATCTGCCCGAGGGCAAAGTCCTCGAAGCAATTACTCTTTCGGCATAACCCTGTACGAGGCAAGTACCCGTGAGCAGCACAAAGGCCCTTGGCTAAGCCAAGGGCCTTCATGGTTTCCCAGCGTGGGTGCTGGCATGAGCACGGAAGCACTGTTCTCGCGCGCGCTCTCTTACGCGGCAAACGCGGCGATTGCCTCGCGTTCCTTCTCCTGGAAGCGGCGGACACGGTGGGCGATCGAGTCGAAGCCGGCTATGAGCGTGCGGGACTCCACATAAACATCGTCGTCGTCCTGGATCGTGCACCGGATGGTGAAGGAGGCGCCCTTCAGGTCCTCCACCCATGCCTCGATCCTGACCGGCTGCTCGCGGTAGACGAGCGGACGTACGTAGCGCAGTGTCTGCTCGCGCACGACGAAGTTGCAGGCAAGTCGCTCGGCGGGGTCGTCAGGCACGAGGTCGGAGAACATCCGGAATCGAGTGTCCTCCAGGTACGTGTTGTAGACCGCATTGTTCATGTGGCCGTTGGCATCCATGTCGGCCCAGCGCAGGGGGCACAGGTAGGTGTAGCGGGGCACTACTGCTGTCCTTCAGTTGTTCCGAGTATGTCGAAGCTGTCGATGCCGTCGCCCCAGGTAAGGAAAACGAGGCGCAACGTGGGGAACTTGGCCGGGGTGCATACCTGGCTGATCACGTCCCTCGGTTCGTCGTTGTTGTACGGGACGCGGACGCGGAAGTGGTGGCCGTCCCGGTTGCTGACGACCGTGGTCTCTTCCTCCCAGAACGCGCCGATCAGCGGGTCCTCCAGGGCGGCAAGCAGGATGCGCGCGATAGCGGTGTCGGTGCCTCGTCGAGCGATCTCCATGCGGATCATGCCGAGGTAGACGCGGCAATGCTTCTCCCAGCTCTCCAGCTGCACGCGAGCGTCCGGGTGGAGCAGGGTCCATCGCATGAGATTGGCGTCTGGCTCAGCCACCCAGGGGAACCACTGGCCCATGGGCTGATTGAAAGCGACCACATTCCAGTCTTCGTCGGACACATAGGCGGGGCGTGTGCCCTGCTGGTCGAGAATCCAGGAAATCGGCAACAGCTCGGGGTCGTCGCGGTTGGACGTGACTCCATGAGGCGAAGGCACGCCCATCGTCATCAGGAAGAGCGTCATCCGCTCAGCGTGGTCGAGCCCGAGGCAGTCAGCGATGCGCTGGAGCACTTCGGCGTCGTAGGTGACCGGTAGGCCGGCCTCGAACATTCGGTACCACTTGTCGGACATCCCGCTGGCCTGCACCACATCCTTCTGTGGCAGAGCTCTCCCCAGCCCCAGCGCGGCCCCGCGCGCAGCGCGCCACGCCTTGAGATACCTCGTCAAGTTGGACGCGGCGATCAGATCGGTCATGTCGTAGCCGCGGCCTCGGTCGGCACACACCCCGGCCCCCTCCTCATGCGAACGTTTGATCGAATCTTGCCAGAGACCTCAGCATATGCAGGCTTGCGGAGTGGTCGCTTCCGAATATGTGCGCACATGCCGGGCCAAAGGTCCCGGGCGTCAGGGACGAAGGTCCCGAGCGGCCTCTCCCTCCACTGTATGTGAATGGAGAGCGGTACCTACTTACCGGTAAGCACTTACCGGTGCACTTCTGGTATCACTGATCATCCTGCGGGGCGGGGGGATGTGTGATCTACACAACCGTTGGGATGTGACACTTTCCTGCCCGGAGTGTCGTAGAGTGATTCTGCGGTTGCTCCGCCGTTATTCGGCCCGCTAGGCCCTATGACCGAGGAGCCATTAGAAAGTGTTCGAGACCTTCAAAAACCTCAAGATCAGTGAACGCGCGGAGGAGGTCATGGCGGCTGTATCCGGGGCGGATCTCACATGCAGGAGTCGTAACTACACCGCGGCCTCGGGGTTGTGACCATGGCAGCACACGGTCTTGGGGAGGTCATCTGCATCACTGTTGGTGATTCAGCGGAAGAATTCGAAGGAGAGATGATTGTGGATCTCGAAGAACTCATCGAATGCCGCCTGGAGGATGCCGAGATCATCCTCCACGAGGAGTTCGACTGGCCGCATCCGCGCATGAAGGGCTCCACCCGGTTCATTCAGGTCGAAATTTTCAAGGGGTATGTATGACCATCGAGGCCAACTACACGCGCTGGGTACTGATGCCTCGCTCCGTCTCCCAGATCACGGAGTTCGAGGAGTGCCCATACAAGAGCTGGCTCAAGAGGGTTGAGAGGATCGAGCCCAGGCCGGCAGCGTGGAGCACTCATGGCACCGCGTTCCACACGGCCGCTGAGCACTTCGAGAAGTCCGGCCGCGAGCTGACGGCCGACCAGGCCGTCACTGTCTTCCAGGACGAGTACAGCAAGGGCATCAATCGTGACCTGGGCAAGGTCAACGACATCGACCAATGGATGCGCGCGAATCGCGGCACGGCCGCTGACGACTTGGAGGACAGGTTCGCCAAGGGCACCGAGCAGACGCGCCGGTACGTCGAGTACGTACAGGATCAGGCCCCCGTGCTCTGGCGCCCGGACGGCGAGGCCCCGGCCGTCGAGATGTACTTCAAGGTCGACTTCGAGGGCGTCAAGCTCCGCGGGTACATCGACCAAGTAGTTCTGAATAAGGACGAGACCCTGCGTGTGCGAGACCTGAAGACCGGCAGCACCAAGAGCAAATTCCAGCTGTGGGTGTACGGCCTGGCCCTGAATCAGCTCTACCCGGACGAGCAGGTCACCAACGGCGACTGGTACCTCGCCAAGGATCACCGGGTCTCCCGGCCGGTCAAGATGGCCGACGCAGACCAGGACGCGATCACCGAGCGCATCGTGAGCATGGATCAAGGCGTGAAGTCAGGCGACTTCCCGGCGAAGCCAGGTTTCGGTTGCCGATTTTGCGATGTGTCCCATGCGTGTTCTTTTCGCTCTCGAAGTTGAGATGTGACATTCCATAGGAAGGTGAAGCAGTGTTCAGTCTGAATCAGTCGGTCCTTGTTCGGGGGGCGGCCGGCGAACCCATCCCCTCCCCGTATCGCGGACTCCAGAAGCTCGAAGTCGAGTTCAGGCGTGGCGACTTCTCCGTCGTCTGCGCTGGCGGAGGTACCGGCAAGAGCCTCATGGCTCTCTTCCTGGCCACCTGGTCCAACGTCCCCACGCTGTACGTCAGTGCGGACAGCACGGCTGCTACGCAGCTCTCCAGGGCCACGGCGATGATCACTGGCGACAGCGCCCGTGAGGTCAAGAAGGCTCTCGTGGCCGACGACGGCTCCTTTGCTGCGTACGAGGCGGCTCTTGCGAAGAGGTGGTGGCTGCGGTTCAACTACCAGGCGCGGCCCACCCCCAAGGACATCGAACTGCACCTTGAGTGCTACCGCGAAGTTTTCGGCTGCTACCCACATCTGGTTGTCATTGACAACATCACCAACGTTGACGGAGGAGGTTCCTCGAACGCCGAGGAGTACACCTTCGGTTTGGAGGGGCTGTGCGACTACTTCAATGAGATGGCGCGCGAGACCGGCGCGCACGTGATGGCCATGCACCACGTGGTCGGCGAGTACAGCTCCGGCATCAAGCCCATCCCGCTCGATGGCGTGAAGGGCAAGATCGGGCGCGTCCCCTCCGTCGTGCTCACCATCCATGCCGAGGTGGACGGAATGCAGGGCAGGACCCTGCATATCTCGCCGGTCAAGAATCGAGAGGGCTTCACAGACCCCTCTGGGGAGACGTACGCCTCGTTCGAGGTGAACACGTCCAACCTGCAAATCACCGACCTGGACGAGGAAGTGTTCTGACTCACAATATTTAAATTTGCTCCGCAAGTTGGGATGTGACACACTGAAGTCAGCGAGGAAGAGGGCATGAAGAAGCCCAAGAGCGGATACCGACCCTGCCTCCGATGCGAGAAGAATCGCGCGGAGAGGTTCTTCACCTCCACCAGGGCGAGGATCTGCACCACGTGCCACAAGAAGAAGCGAAGCGCCGCGTCGCATGAGGCCCGGGTCTCCGTCTACGGCCTTGAGGCCGGCGACTACGCCCGGCTGCTGGCGGCCCAGGGTGGCGTCTGCGCCATCTGCAAGCAGTCCAGGGCAAAGCGGCTCGACGTGGACCACGACCACACCACGGGAATCGTGCGCGGCCTCTGTTGTGCAAGGTGCAATCGGATACTCCTCGCCCGCGGCCTGCGCAACGACCCCCAGGTCGCCCGCAATGCGGCCGACTACCTGGAAGACCCCCCAGCAATCCGCTTCATAGGCAAGCGGTACCACCGAGAGGACGGCAAGAAGTGATCTCGTACGACGGCGGACGGCTCCACGTCACCCTGACCCGCAAGACCGGCCTGGCCAAGTTGGCCCGGCTCCTGGAGGCGGAAGCCGAGCTCGGTCTCCACGAGACGGCCACCGTCGTCTACAAGTGCCGCACCGGTGCCCTCCGTCAGGTCATGCCGATCCAGGCCCTCGCCGAGATGGTCAAGACGGAGGTGGACGCCATCAAGCAGCTTCGTATTGAGCGCGCCGTCAAGGTTGGGATGTGACATGTGGAAGCCGGGTATCGCTGATGTCTTCCGGCACTACTACCCCGAGGTTGGTCTGAAGGAGCAGGACGGCTGGCAGAAGATCCACTGCCCCGAACACCCCGAAGAGAACCCGTCGGCATCGGTTAGTTCATTCAAGAAGCGCTGGCACTGCTTCGCCTGCGACATCAGCGAGGACAGCTACGACGTGATCATGCGAAAGGAAGGAGTGGGATTCCGTGCTGCTCAAGAGTTCGCCGCAAGCCGCTTCGCTGGTGGAGATAGCCCAGAGGTACAGCCAGAGCTACCCGGGAAGCCCGGCCGAGCAGTACATCAGCCACCGCGGTTTGGCCAGTCTCGCAACTCCCCTGGGATTCGGGTACGTCGAGCACCCCGCTACGGGACATGAGAAGCACCTCGGGCGCCTGGCCATCCCGTACATCAGGCCGGCCGGTGGCGAGCACGCAGTGGCCACCCTGCGCTTCCGGTGCATCACCGAGGCGTGCCTCAAGCACCCGGACGGCACCTGGCGGGACGAGGAACTGCACGAGGGCCACGGGAAGTACCAGAGCCTCCCCGGCTCCAAGCCCCTGCTCTACAACACAAGGGCCCTCATCAAACCGTCCCGGTACCTCGGGCTCAGCGAGGGCGAGTTCGACGCTGCGAGCGCCGAGCTGGCCGACATCCCCACCGTAGGCGTCCCCGGCGTCAGCGGTTGGCGAGACCACTTCGACCCCGCCTTCCTCGGATACGAGGTGGTCTTCGCCTTCACGGACGGGGACGAGCCGGGCGAGAAGTTCGTACACATGCTGGCCGAACGGCTCCCCAACGTCGTCCCCATCGAGTTCGGCAAGAAGTCCGACGTGAACAAGTTCGTGAACGAGCACGGCCCCAGGGCCCTTCGAGAAAAGTGCGGTTTGGAATGAAGTACCAGGCAGGGCAGACGGTCTACGTGCAGCAGGCCAAGGCCACCGTCGAGGCCGGCTACCCGCAGCACTCGGGCGGAATCGACTTCTACGACCTGAAGTTCAGCGATGGCCGCACCGTCGCATTCCCCGGCTACGAAATCACCACAGAGCCGCGCGTGGGCTATGAGAAGCCCGACAAGGTCAACTCCCCGTCGCACTACATGCAGGGCAAGTACGAGGTCATCGACGTCATTCAGGGCTCAATGAGCCACGAAGGATTCCAGGGATACCTGCTCGGCAACATGACTAAATACCTTCTGCGGTGCCAGCACAAGCACCAGGACGGCGGTTCAGAGGACCTGAAGAAGCTCATTTGGTACGCCGAGAAATACATCGCCAACATCCGAGTGGAGACCGCATGAAGATTCTGACCATCGACCTGGAGACCTCCCCCAATCTGGCCCACGTCTGGGGGCTTTGGAATCAGAACGTCGGGATGAATCAGCTCCTTGAGTCCGGTGAAGTCATCTGCTTCGCGGCCAAGTGGTACGACGCGAAGAACGTCATGTTCTACAGCGCCCACCAACACGGCAAGGCAGCGATGATCCAGGCCGCTCACGCTCTCCTCGAAGAGGCAGACGCGGTTGTCCACTTCAACGGACAGCGGTTCGACATACCTCACCTCAACCGGGAGTTCCTTGAGGCCGGCCTCGCTCCTCCGGCCCCCTTCGCCCAGGTCGATCTACTCAAGGTCGTCAAGCGTCAGTTCCGTTTCCCGAGCAACAAGCTCGACTACGTGGTGCAGAAGCTCGGGATCGGCAAGAAGACCGCGCACACCGGCCACCAGCTATGGGTGGACTGCCTCTCCGGTGACGAGAAGGCGTGGCGCCTGATGCGGCAGTACAACTGCCAGGACGTGAAGGTCACCGAATCCCTCTACGACTACCTGTTGCCGTGGATTCCCACTCACCCCAACCACAAGCTCTACGACGGCCAGGGCGACGACCACCAGTGCCCCAACTGCGGCTCCGAGGACCTGAAGAAGGAAGGCCGGGCGTACACGGCCGTCAGCGCGTTCCAGCGCTACCGCTGTGAGGGCTGCGGCAAGTGGTCCCGAGGTAGCAAGCGTCTGGACGCGTCCGAGATCACCACCATCAAGTAAGGGAACCATGCAGGAAAACCCAATCGACTGGGGGCACCTTGCCGACCTGGCGGGCAAAGTCGCCTGTGTCGTTGCCGAGCGCTGGCACATCGTTGAAGCCGACGACGTGAAGCAGGCCATGCTGGAGCACGCGCTTCGCGAGCGAAAGAACATTGCTCCCGTGGCCGACAACGAGCGCCTTATGCGAAAGATCTTCTACACGGCCGGCCAGCGCTACGCCGCCCGCGAGCGCGTCTACCGAGACCTTATGGACAGCGAGTATTTCTACACCGCGGACGAGGCCAGGAATGCTCTCAAGCTCCTGATCTACACCACGGATGAATTCGCCAACATGATCGGCAAGAAAGACACGCTCAATCACTGCGAGATCACCGACAACCTTCACACCGCGCGCATGGAGGCCGAGGCCGGCCTGAAGAAGCTCAACGACCGGTATCAGAAGCTCCTCATGGCGCACTACGTCTACGGACTGCCGATTGGCAGCGAGGCCGACAAGAAGGCGTGCCATCGCGGTGTCATCGCGCTCTCGTACGAGATGAACCGCTCGATCCGCAGGAAGGTCCACGCATGATCGAGACCCGTCAGGTTCACTCCCGCGCGGACGTCAAGATCGAAGTCGTCCATGACAGTGGCCGAACCAGTGCCGTCTACCTGGGCGTTCACACCGATGAAGGGTCCTTCGAGGTCAACATTGACCGACAGGACTTCCCGTTCCTGATGCACATGCTGAACACCACCTACACCGACACCCACTGAGGAGACGCCCTTGTTCACAACCGAGACCGCAGAGACCGTCTTCAAGCGCACCTACTCTCGCAAGACGCCCAACGGTGAGATGGAATCCTGGCCCGAGACCGTACAGCGAGTCGTGGACGGCAACCTCGCCCTCGTACCGGAGCGCTACATTGAGGAGGGCGAGCGCCAGGCCCTCATTGATCTGATCCAGAGCTTCCGGTTCCTGCCCGCAGGCCGCCACCTCAAGTCGAGCGGCGTCAACGACTTTGCGCTGAACAACTGCTGGGCGAGCGGCTGGGTGCCTGCGGACCCGGCCGAACATTTCCGCTTCACTCTCCTTCGCCTGGCCGAAGGAGGTGGCGTCGGCGCCAACTACAGCAGCCGGTACTTCAGTGGGTTCTCCGCGATCGAGAACCGGGTCCACGTCCATATCGTCTGCGACCCGGCACACCCTGACTACCTCGATCTGGTCGAGGCCGGCGTCATCAGCACCGAGTACGACTACGAGTGGGCCGGGGCCTACAGCGTGGAGGATTCCCGCGAAGGCTGGGCGGGAGCCCTGGGCGACCTGATCGACACAGCCCACAGCCCAGACACCCGGCACGAGAACCGCGTCTATGACGTGAGCAGGGTCCGCGGCAAGGGGACGCCACTGCGCAACTTCGGCGGAACCGCATCGGGGCCGCTGCCGTTCGCGAAGATGATGGTCGAGGTCGGCAAGATCCTCACCGACGCCGCAGGGTGGCCGATGAACGGCATGGACGCCATGGCCATTGACCATCAGATCGCAATGGCCGTCGTGGCAGGGGGAGTTCGGCGCTCCGCACGCATGAGCATCATGGCCTGGGATGACCAGCTCATCTGGGAGTTCCTGAAGGTCAAGGGCGATCAGCTCGCCATGTGGACGACCAACATCAGCGTGGAAGTGGACGACCACTTCCTCACGGCCGTCGAGGACGGCCAGGAGCACGCGGTGAAGGTCATGCAGGCCCTCGCCGAGGGTGCGCTCAAGAACGGGGAGCCTGGTTTCTGGAACCGCTCGCTGACGAGTGTGGGGGAGGTAGACGGTACCTACACCACCAACCCGTGCGGGGAAGCCACGCTGACCCCCTGGGAGCCCTGCAACCTGGGCTCCGTGAACCTCGGGGCATTCGTACGGGATGGCGAGTCGGACAGCCAGGGCCTCTACGACGCTCACCGCTACGCCACCCGCTACCTGATCCGAGCCACCTTCGCGAAGGTGGCCGACCCGAAGTCGCAGGAGGCGATCAGCAAGTACCGCAGGATCGGCGTAGGGCATCTGGGCTTTGCCGACTTCCTCTTCAAGCAGGGCATCAAGTACAGCAGCGCTCCTTACAATCCGCGGGTTCGCTCGGATCTGAAGTTCATGGCCCAGACCGTGGACCAGTCCGCAGCCGAATACGCCAACGAGCTGCGTATCCCCGTGCCGATCAAGAAGCGAGTCATCGCCCCGACCGGTACCACGAGCAAGCTGGCCTCCGTCAGCGGCGAGGGCATCCACGCGCCCTTCGCGGCCTACTTCCTGCGCCGGATTCGCTTCTCGGACCTGGAGCCCTCGGAGAAGGCGCAGGTGGAGGAGTACCGCGGGAAGGGGTACAAGGTGGAGCCCTGTGTCTACGGAGCCACCACGTCCGTGGTCGAGATCCCGACCATGGACCCGCTTCTGGCCGCGCACCCCGAGCTGGCCGATGTGTTCGAGCACGCGGGGGAGTTGAGCCTCGTGCAGATGCTCACCGTGCAGCGGCTCTACCAGGAGCTGTGGGCCGACCAGGCGGTCTCGTACACGGCCTCTGTCGATCCGGAGAAGTACGGCCCGGATGACGTTGCCCGAGTGATGCTCGGGTACATGCCGGCGCTCAAGGGGACGACTATTTTCCCGGAGATGAGCCGCCCCCAGACGCCCTATGAGCGGATCTCGAAGGAGCGCTATCTCTATGAAGTCGCCATTGTGGGCGAGGCCGTATGGGATACGGGATATGACGAGGTCTGTGCCTCTGGCGCCTGTCCAATCTGAGATCCACTTCACAGCACCACAAGTTGAGATGTGACACTCAAATTTGAAAGGATTCATTCATGAGCGAGAACCCCTTCGGAAGCTCCCCCTGGGGCGAGCCGACCACCGATACCACCACTGCCGAGACCCCCAAGGAGTCGCCCATGACCACTCCCACCACCCACACGCAGGAAGGCGTAACGCTGAGCTTCAAGGGCGGCGAAGGCTATGACGCCTCGCTCCTCGTCCTCCGTGCAGCCACCGTCGCCGACATGGACGCCATGCTCGACGAGGAGGCCAGCGCGCTCGCCTCCCTCATGAAGCGCATGGCCAAGATCCAGAAGTACAGCACCGAACTGAACGCCAAGGACAAGGGCGCCAAGCCCGCAGGCAAGAACAGCTTCTCCGGCGGCAAGGTCCAGAACTCCGGAGGCGACGGCGGTCACCAGGGCGTCACCGACTGCGAGCACGGTCGCACCCATGTCGCCAAGGGCACCTGGGAGGCGTACTTCTGCAACGCCGACGAGCGTAAGGGCGACGACAAGTGCGCACCCGCCTTCCTCAACAAGAAGTCCGGCAAGTTCGAGCTGAAGAACTAGCAATTTCGCCAGCTCTCAAAGTTGAGATGTGACACCGGGGCCGGGTCGCCGGCCCGGCCCCGGTACTCCTGAAAGGTCATCGTGAGGTTCAAAAGCACCATGGACGTGGGGCTGGTGCAGCAGCTCGCCACTGACGAGATGATCTGCATGGCCGCTCGTGTCAGCACCATCGGCCGCAATGCCCTGGACCGCGACGAGGAGAAGGATCAAGGCCTCATCAGCTTCCTGCTCCGTGATCGGCACGGCAGCCCCTTCGAGCACGGTTCGTTCACGTTCCGGATCTCCGCCCCAATCTTCGTCGTCCGCGAGTTCATGAGGCACCGCGCCGGAATGTCCTACAACGAGGAGTCCGGCCGCTACCGCGAGCTGGAGCCCGTCTTCTACGTACCGGCCGGGGAACGCCCCCTAGTCCAGGTGGGCAAGGCCGGCCAGTACGACTTCAAGCCAGGCACGTTCGAGCAGTGGTTCGTGGCCTCCGAGTCCACCCGCACTGCCTACGCCACGGCCTGGGAGTCCTACCAGAACATGCTGGCCGCAGGCGTCGCCCGTGAAGTTGCCCGTTCCGTGCTGCCTGTCGGCATCTTCAGCACCTTCTACGTCACCTGCAATCCGCGGTCGCTGATGCACTTCCTCTCGCTGCGCACCAAGAGCGACGACGCGAAGTACAAGTCATTCCCCCAGGTCGAGATCCAGATGGTTGCTGACCAGATGGAGGAGCACTTCAAGCGCCTCATGCCGACCACGCACGAGGCGTTCGTGAAGCACGGGCGAGTTGCCCCCTGATGGCAGAGCTCGTAGACGTGCTGGCCTACTACGAATGCGCCTGTGGCTTCGCATTCGTGGATCAGTACCCCCGCAACGCAACCCCTGAACTCCAGGCCGCATGCCCGGCCTGTGAAACCCCCGGAGTGAACGAATGACCTACATGTGGACCTCGAATGCCTACGAGGCCGGCAACTCGGAGATCGATCTCAAGAACGTGCCGCTCAGCAAGGTCACGATCGAGGTCAAGGAGGAGAACAAGGCGCTCATCGAGTCGCTTCGCAAGGACCTTGCCGAGGTGACCCGCAAGGCCCGCGAGGTCGAAGACGCCAAGCGGTACTGGCTCAAGCGTTACGAAGACGCACGCAACTCCGCGCGCCAGCTCGGTGAAGAGGTAGCCAAGCTCAAGCGCGATGCCGAGGGCACTGGAAGCGGTCACCGGTACGTGCGCCTGGTGAAGCACCTCGCTGACCGGAAGGGCCACTTGGAGCGCATCAAGGCTGACGCCGCTCGCGAGATGGCTTGGGAAGAGGGCTTGGGCGCCGAGGAGCGGCTGAACGAGGTCACTGCGGCTCTGGGGGCGGCCGGTGTTCGATAGCTGGGACGAAATCCCCCTCTGGGTCTACGACCACTGCAACATGACCGTCGAGCGACGCATCGGACCTGAACCTTCCGAGCCTGAGTTCCCCTCGATCCTGGAAGGGACTTACTGATGCTTGGGAAGAAGGCGAACCAAATCCGACTGCTTCGCCTGGAAGTTGAGATGGCAAACCGAACCAATGCACACTTCCAGAAAGTCAACAACCGGCTCAACACGTACATCGACGGCCTCGAAGCCGAGTTGGACATAGCCGTCCAGGAGTACACGGAACTGGAAGCCAGGTATGACGCCCTCACCGCAGAGCGTGAGGCGTCGCAAGCAGATAAGCCCCCTTTTTGAGCCCATCAAGTTGGGATGTGACATACGGAGGAATCGAATGAAGGTCATCAACTACGCCATTAACGGCTCCGAAGTCCGCATCAACGTAGTTGAGACTGAAGAAGACCTCCCAGAATTCCGACACTTCGTGATCAACAACCGCCGAGCCCTGGGTTTCGACACCGAGACTGACGGGCTCTCTTGGTGGGAGGACGGTTTCCGTATACGCCTTGCCCAGTTCGGCAACGCGCACGAGAGCTACGTCCTCCCCACCGAGAGGGGTGGCCTCTTCCAGGAAGACGCCATCAAGGCCGTTGGCTGGATCGAGAAGCTGGCCATGCAGAACGGCACCTACGACATCCTCTGCATGGATCGAGTCTGGGGGGTGCCGGCCGAGTCTGTCTTCCCTCGCCTCGTGGACTCCCGCATCACCGCCCACCTCGTAGACAGTCGAGGTCGGAAAGACGGTGGCGTAGGCCACTCGCTCGAAGAACTCACCCGCCACTACGTCTCCGCGACGGTGGCCGATGAGGTGAAGGCGAGCATGACCGTCATCGCCAAGGAGCTGGGCATCAAGAAGGCGGACATATGGCCGGTGATCCCGCTGGAGCATGAGGGGTTCAACCTCTACGCCGGTATGGACCCGATCCTCGCCTTCCGCCTGGTGAAGCTCCTCAAGCCCCAGATTCCGACCACGGCCCGCAAGCTCGTGCGCTACGAACACGAGCTGGCAGCCGCCTGCGCCTACATGGTGCGTCGCGGCATCAAGGCCGACGTGCCATACATCGAGGACCGGGCAGCCGAGCTGGCCTCCACGGAGCACCACTACAAGGACATCGCGGCGAAGCTCGGACTGGAGAACATCAACAGCCCCCGGCAGGTTGGGGCGGCAGTCATCAGCCGAGGCGTCATCCCCACCGAGACGACTCCGACAGGTCAGCCCAAGGTGGACGACCATCTACTGAAGGCCCACATAGATGACCCGCTGTGCGAAGCCATCTACCGGGGCAAGAAGGCTGCCAAAGCCAAGGCCACTTGGTTCGACAACGCCCTAGCCAACCGAGACGGGGCACACCGGCTGCACGCCGATATCCGCTCGATGGGCGCCAGGACGGCTCGGATGTCGATCTCCGGAGCTATACCCGCGCAGACCTTCCCCTCCGGAGACTCGTTGGTCCGGCGCGGATTTATAGCCGATCCGGGCATGGTCATCTGCGCCGTGGACTACAAGGCCCAGGAACTCCGGGTCCTGGCCGCCCTGTCGGGAGACAAGGCAATGAAAAAGGCGTTCCGCGAGGAAGCCGACCTTCACCAGATCACCGCGGACGCCGCCGAAGTAGACCGCAAAACAGGGAAGATGACCAACTTCCTGACGGTGTACGGAGGCGGGCCGGCCGCCCTGATGAGCCAGGCCGGCGTCACTCGGGAAGTCGCTGAGCGAGCCATCAAGGGGTTCTTCAAGGTCTTCCCCGGCGTGGAGCAGTACTCCGAGGACCTTCAGCGAGAAGCGCGCCGGAAGGGCTACATCACCACGAACACGGGCCGACGCCTCTACGTGGACAAGCGGCGCCCATACGCGGCCCTCAACTATGCCGTGCAAAGCGCAAGCCGGGATGTGACTGGCCGGGCCATTCTGCGACTCCTGGAAGCCGGATACGGGCAATTCATGCTTCTGCCCGTGCATGACGAGGTGATCTTCCAGTTCCCGGAGGAGCACGCCCTCAATGCCACGACAAAGGCCGCTCAGATCATGAAGGAAGTCATGCAGGGCGTACTCATCGACACGGATGTTTCGGTCTACGGAAAGAGCTGGGGCTGCGGATATACGGCCGATGGCCAGGTCTGCGATCTCTGCAACATAATTCACAAGGAGGCAGCATGAGCGAGAAGGACGGATTCGAGGAGTTGATCGGCGAGTTCGCCAGGGAGATGGAGAATGCGGCTTTGGAGCACGTGGCCTCCAGTGCGTTCAAGGCCGCCCGGCTTTGCGGCCTAGTCGTGAAGGAAGCCAAGGAGTGGGGCGTACCGAAGGATTTGGCTGAAGCCATGGCCGCAGACGTGTGGCAGATCATCATGATTCCGACCGGAACTGAAGTTGTGGAGGCCGGCGAATGAGCTACGCGGACTATTACGTGGAGGGCGACGAGTACGGATACACCGCCCTCATTCACGACCCCTCCGGGGAAACAGTCGCTGAAGGCGGCTGCACCTGCTGCTCGGACAATGAGGTCACGCTCCAGATGCTGATCGACTCCGCTGACTACGACCAGGAAAAGCGTGGGGCCGCGGCAAGTGAAGGATCTTGATGGGCGTCCAGACTGGATACTTACTTCCTCGGAATCGCTGTGGCTGTCGCTGAACGAGGCGATTGTTGCCGCTGCCGTGTCGGAGCTGTGGTGGTCGGCGCTGACCGGCGAATCGTTTCTACGGGATACAACGGATCGTATCCAGGAGGCCCGTCGTGCAGCGCTGGCGAGTGTCCGCGGTGCCTCTCGGAAGTCCCCTCCGGCACCTCATACGAGGACTGTCTTGAAACACATGCCGAGGCGAATGCGCTCCTTTACGCAGATTGGGCGTCGTGCCAAAAATCCACGATCTACATCACTCGATCGGCATGCAAAGACTGTTTGAAGCTCATCAAGTCGGCCGGGATTCACCGCATCGTGTGGCTGGAACGAAGGCGGGTTGTCGCGCTTCGTCTCCGGTAGGTAGTCTGGGCTCCAGTTGGGTTGTGACATGTTAGGTGCAACCCGCCCCGTAGCTTGGAGCACTCGTGGAAATCGTGCAGGTTGTACGGCTCACAGTCGAGGGAGACACCTACGAGGGTGAGGTGGACGACCTTGAGAAGGTGAAGCACCTTACCAAGCTGGAAGATGCGTACAACAAGAGCAAGAAGGCTCTTGAGGATGCTCTGGATGAGTACGGCATCGGGCCGGCTGTGACGGCCGGCCCCTCCTTCACCGTCAGGCCGAGCGTGGGGAAGCGGGGGGCAGTGTCGTCTGGGCCCGACGCAGCCGACGTACGTGCCTGGGCCGCGACCCTTACCAAGCCGTCTCTGCCCCTTTCAGCACAGGGCCGCATCCCGGGCTGGGTCAACACCGCGTTCGAGAAGAAGCTGAAGGGTGAGGCTCTGGGCAAGCATGTCCAGGAGCACGCCTCCACCGACTTCCTGAAGAAGTTTGAAGACGC
This sequence comes from Streptomyces hundungensis, assembly GCF_003627815.1. Lineage (NCBI taxonomy): Bacteria > Bacillati > Actinomycetota > Actinomycetes > Kitasatosporales > Streptomycetaceae > Streptomyces > Streptomyces hundungensis. The sequence goes on along the minus strand of NZ_CP032698.1, from coordinate 2,339,741 downwards.
CAACAAGAAGTAGTGATCCTGGCAGCCAGAAGGCCCCCTCCAAGGAGGGGGCCTTCTGGTGTTCGGCGGCCTATCAGAGGGAGTTGACGGCGGCCGTCAGGGTGGCCAGGTCCGCAGGCGTGACCCGGTGCAGGGTGGACACCTTGCGGTGAGCCACCATCCAGCGAAGCCGGACATCGCCGTAAGGCACCTCCACGGGTTGGTTGGACGCGGGCAGCAGCGTGAAGGGGTCGTACAGCACGCCGTAGACGCCCCACGGGTATGAGCGCTCTACGTAGGCGGCAACGAATCGGTTGTAGAGACGGGGGCAACTCGTGACAGCTTCCGGTGCGCATCCGGTGCAGATGGGAGGCGCCATCGTGCGCTCGCCCTCTTGAATGGGTACGCCGTTGGCACTGTTCATCACGTACAACTGCCGGTCGAAGTCCTCTTCCAGCGTGCTGCCCCCGCAGACCTGACACAGCAGGTCGAACATGCAGCGTCGCTGCCGTAGCGAGTGCACGGCTTCGAAGATGGCCTTGCCTTGTCCGCGGGCGAGGCCTTGGGGTCTCCAGAGCGTTCCATGTTGATCTCGGTCCAGGGGACCTTCATCTACGAACGCCAGACGGCGGCCGTATAGGTCCGCCCGTGCGGTGAGTTGGGGCATGGCCACCACCTCTGGCTCCCAAGCAGAGATGTAGGGGACGGTGAGCCGGTTCTGCTCGAAGCGAGGCTTCGCTGAGGCGAGTGTCATCGAAGTCCCCACGCGCGCTTGGGCTCGAACCGGCGGTGGACCTCGCAGTCGGCTGGCATGGGCCAGGGGCCGTACCCACGCAGTATCAAAACCCGGCCTAGGCCACCTCGTGATCGCATGTCGTCCACCCGGCGGAAGTCCCCAGCCAGGAAGACGTAGTCACCCACCCGCACGGTGCTGGGAGTCACGAACTGGGCTCTGGTGTACGGGGGCGCGTACGTGCGGTCGGTCTCCTCGAAGGTGTAGAGCTTGTCGCTAGAAATTTTGGCCATGAATTCTTGGGTCCTTGCGGGCGGTAGAGTTCTTATCGGGGGGTGTTTTGTGGCTAGACTCTGAGGCTCCGGACCGTCTCGAAGAATTGGAGATCTCCCATGCCTCAGATTGCCCGTCAAGGTGGAAAGATCAAGGCGCCGGAGCGTCCTCGTATTCCTTCGGTGTTGCGGCCGGCGGGCGAGTCCGAGTTGGAGGACGATGCGATCCTCAAGGGCCTGTCTTTCGACGGTCAGACCTTCGTCGGCCGGGAGGTCGAGGCCGCCGAAGCCGAGGGGTGCAAGTTCGCCAACGTCCGGTTCACCGGCACCAACCTGCGCCAAACCCAGTTCAGTGACAGTGAGTTGGTGACCTGCGACTTCTCTCAGGTCACTGCCGCGGACGTCTCCCTGCTCCGCTCCACCGTGACCGGAAGCAGGCTCACTGGGTCCTCGTGGAAGTCCGGGACTTTCCGAGACGTGACGTTCTCCGGGTGCGTAGCAACCCCCGGCATGTTCCGGCACATGAAGATCTACGCGACGGTATTCGAGGACTGCCGGCTCTCCGGGGCAGACTTTCAGTTCACCGAATTCCACAACGTCAAGTTCATTAACTGCGACATGACTGGTGTGCAATTCGGAAACGCCAAAGTCGGCTCCATGCGATTCGAGAACTGCACGCTTCTCGATGTTGGTGGAGCGGCTTACTTGAAGGGCACCACCGTGGCAGGCCCAGGGTCGATGGAGCTGGCCCTGAGCCTGGCACGCGAGGCCGGACTCGCCTTCGAGTAGGTCAGGCAGCGGGCCGATAGCCCGAGAACTCCTCGCTCGTGATGCCCTGGCCGACCTGGAAGAAGTTGATCGGGTCGGCTTTGGCCCAGTCCGTCATCTCGTCCAGGATCAACCGCCCGTACGGAGTGAACAGGTCCCGCTTGGTCTGCATGTCGTCGCAGGCGTCGCGCAGGGAGTCCGTGTACTGATCCACCAGTACGGTCTCGCCCTGACTGTGCTCCATGAACATGAGCGGCACGGCGACGGCCGCCGCGTGCAGGGCCGCGTGCAGCGGTCGTTTCTCGCCGATCTTGACCGCGCTCAGTGCCCGGTTCTCGTCCTTCGACAGCTCGTCCGGGGAGAGCGTGAACATCGGGTACACCGAGTCCATGACGAACAGGCCCGTGTGCAGGCCCTCGTGGACGATGCACATCGCGTAGTCGAGCGTCAGCCACGCGGAGCCAGGGCTCATCATCACGACGCCCGGCATCTGGTTCGCGGAGCCGCCACCGTCCGCACCCGAGTTCAAGACGATGATGTCCGTCACCAACAGGTCCACCATCTGACGGAGGCCGGGGTGGATCTCCTCGATCAGGTCCAGGGCCTCGATGATCTGCCGGTCCCACTCCTCGCGGGTCGGCCCATCAGAGGGGGAGGCGGGGCCGACGATGTGCAGGAAGATCTCCTGCCGCTTGCAGTGATCGACCCACGGGCTGTCCTCGTAGCCGATCTTGAAGCCCTGCAACTCGGCCGGGAGCCCTTCAGGGCGCAGGGTGTTGATCGCCTTGACGTACCCCGGACGCAGCTCCTCGTACGTCTCCGGGTGCTCGTCGTTGATCGCGTAGGTGAACCGGGCCAGAGTCTCCACCAAGTGCCCGACGTTCAGCATGTGCATGGCCGTGTCCTTCTGCCAGGGGGACGGGATGCGCGCCCGGAGCGGGACCGACCTCGCTCCGGGCGCTCTGTGCAAGTGGTGCGAGGCGAGGACTAGTTGGTCCAGCCGCCCATCATCACGACGTGCTCATCGGCCTGAGCCGCGGAGACCCGCGCCTTGATGCCGGCCGTGACCTGCTCAGGGTCGTCCTTGACGCTGGCGAGCAGACCGGTGAACTGGTCGGTGTTGCGCTCGATCTTGACGGGCATAACTTCTCCTTCGTCGGATGAACGTGATGGCACTTGCAACCCGCCCCGTGAGGAGCGGGGGACTTTGGGTCAGCCGGAGGCAATCCGACTGACGCACAGGGCGACAACGCTCGCCCAGACGCACCCGAGGGCTAGGTCACCGAGGGACGGCCGGCGCCACCTCACGCCGAGCGCCGCTGCTTGCAGCGGTGGCACTGGCAGGGAGGCCAGATATGGGTCGCCTCGGGCTCTCGCGGCTTTTCCTCATTCACGCGATACACGACCTGCCCGCCGAAGGTTTGGCCGTTGTCCCGCGAGATACGGATGGTCATCACGAGGTCCACCCCGATCTGACCGGGCGGTTCAAGTGGGGGTGACGCAGAATCTCTCGGTTGCACTCGCCCACCGTCCGCAAGTCGCCAGCCGCGTAGGCGTCCTCACGAGCCTCGGACTTGGCCAAGCAAGGCATACAACGGGGCTGCGGCGGGGGGTCATTGGCGGGCGCCCTCTCCGAGGCTTCGTCCGTACAGGAGCTGATGAGCTTCACCACCGTCTGCACCTCCGTCGTCACCCGCCGTTGTTGGCGTGACGTAAAGCATCGGAGCGATCTAGGGACTTCTCCACGACTTTCAGCAGTCATCTGAGGGACCGTCATTGATGCAGAAGTCCGCTCGAAGACTTCGAGCCGACACCTTGCGGTCTCACGCCGAAACCGCTAACAGACCCCGGGGAGTTGGTGATACTTCAGAGGGGAAGCTCGACACGACACGGGAGAGCCGGCATGTCGGAAGAAGAACAGGCAACGCTCCTGCGCAAGCTCGCACGAGAAGCGGGCATCGAGTCCTACGCCTTGTTCCTCCCGAAGTACGAGCAGACAGCACGCCGACTGGGACACCGGAACAACGACCCCAAGCTCAGCCGCGAGACCGTGGGCCCAAGACAGTGGTCCCGATGGCTCGCAGCGAAGGCAGCCCCACAGCCGTACGCCCGACTGATCCTGGAAGAACTCTTCCGTCAACCGGTCGAGCTGCTGATGGCACCCGTGGGTACGCGACAGATGGAACCCGCGTCATCTCTCTCGGTAGTGCAGCACCCGCACATAACGGAAGAAGACCTCCTCATGACTGCACACGACGCCGCCTCGCACGCTGGCGACGCCGCCTCCTTGTCCCTGACCCCCGAGGCCATCCAACTTCTTCGCACCCAGCTCCGGGGCCTGGCTCGCAGCTACCACCAGAAGCCGGCCGCTGAGATCTTCGTCAAGGCCAGGACGATCCGGGACACGATTGAACGGCGCATGGCCCTCACCCACCGTCCGACCCAATCCTCCGAGCTCTATCTCCTCGCCGGACAGGCGTGCGCGCTTCTCGCATCTGCCGCCTTCGATCTTGGCTCCCAGGACGCCGCCGAGACCCTGACTATGGCGGCCCTCACATACGTGAGGCCCATCGACCATGCCCCGCTGATCGCCTGGTGCGGCGGGAACCTGGCCCTCCTGGCCTACTGGGACGGTCGGCCTGCGGAGGCCCTGGAGCACGTTCAGGCAGCGCAGGGGCTGGCTAGGTCTGGTACCGCCAAGCGTCGGCTTCACAGCATCGCGGCACGGACGTACGCGCACCTGGGAGACCCGGGTCGCGTTCGGTACGAACTCGAAGCGGCTGAGCAGGCGGACCCGGACATCCGCGATGATCATCATGACGACATGGGCGGCGAATTTGGGTTCTCGTCGGAGCGAGCAGCCATGTCGGCCGGGAGTTCATGGCTACTGATCCAAGACGGTGCGAGCGCCGTCGAGGCATCCACCCGCGCGCTTGACCTCATTCAGATGCGGACTGCCAGTCAGCGATCCGTGAAGGTCGAGATGGAGGCCACCGTGGACCTCGCACTCGCGCAACTCCTCAATACCGACCTGGCGTCGGCCGTCGCGACCTTGCAGCCGGTGTTCGACCTCCCGCCCGAGCAGCGGGTGGACGGGCTTCTGGCGCGCCTCCAAGGTGTCCGGAGCCAGCTCACCGTTCCGGCGCTCCACAGGCACAACGAGGCCGTTGAGCTGGGACACCACATCGAAGGCTTCAGGCGGGACTCCGCCAGGTCTACCCTGCCTGGAGCCCCGCGCTACCAGCTCGGAAGCTAGCGAGCGTCCCAGGCAGTGAGCAGGGTGGCTTCCTTCTCCTCCGAGAGCCCGATGTGGGCTGCCCTCTCGTTCTCCACGGCGGTCTCTCCAGATGACAGCCATGCCCAGGTATCAGCGACGGTTTCCGACAGAGGCCGACACCTAAGACCGGCCTCCTGGGCGCGCACGCCAGAGACGGTCCACGTTCCCGGGTACGTCCTCCAGAGCGGCAGTTCGGTCCACTGCTTCACCCCTTGGTCGAGAAGCCAGTCTTCGTCCACCCACTCCAAGGTCGCTTCTGCTCCGATTACCTCGATGCAGGCCCGGAGGAAGCTCCCCATCGTCGCGTGGTTTTTCGGGGCGGTCAGGTTGAAGACTTCGGCTCCGCGGCCGGCCTCCACTCGACCGCATGCGAAAGTGGCAACATCGCGGGCGTCAACAGGTGCGATGGTCTGAGCCGGGTTGCCGGGAGCCAGGACACGGCCACCACGCTCGATTCGGTTCAACCACCAGGGCAGCCGACCCACGTACTCCTCCGGGCCCAAGATGACGCCAGGGCGCAGAATGGTCAGCTTGCGTCCCAGGTTCGTCTGCGCAGACTTCTCCGCATCGGCTTTGTCTACCCCGTACGACACGTTCACGTCGTCCGGCATGCCCGATACCGGATCGGCCTCCGCGAGAGTTGGCAGATCCTCAGTGAGCGGGAGAAGCGGCCATCCCGCATAGACCGACACTGTGGACACGTAGACGTACCTGCTCGCCGCCTCGGCCAAGGCTTGGGTCGCGAGGTCTACTACGTCGGCGGACATCCCAGAGGTGTCGATAATCGCGTCCCAAGGGCCGACGCCGGCCAGGTGCTCCAAGTCCTTCCGGTTGGTGCGGTCGCCCTGGATGGCGTGCACTCCTTCGGGGTTCCTTCCAGTCTTGCCCCGGTTGAAGACGGTTACGGACCAGCCGCGCCGTAGAGCCTCAACCGCTACGGCGCGTCCGAGGAAGTGAGAGCCACCCATGACCAGAACGGAAGTCGTCATGGTGACTGATCTTGCCCGCTCGGAAGCGGTGGTACCAGCCCCAGGTGGGGTGGTTGCGTGAACTAACTGTCCACCTGCCAGCTCCGGGAGGGATGGTTCATGCCGAGCAAGTTGGGATGTGACATTCGTGCTACGGTTGGTGTCGTAAAGAGGGCCCCCTCTGGTGAGGGGGTCTTTGCGTTCACTACAAGTTGGAATGTGACACTAGGGGGCGTCGTGCGCGTGATCACTGTCCGCGTGGACTCTGAGGGCAACGAGACCGTCGTCCGGGACAAGGTGTACGGCCCTCTGGCGGCCCCCGGCGAGTCTGAATGAGGCCACGAAGAAGCCCCCTCCAGCATGGACTGGAGGGGGCAGTCTTGCTTGTTTACACGGTCACCTTGCTTCGAAGCCGCCCTTCGGAGAAGTAGTTGTCCCGCAGGACCAGCCTCTTCTTTACGTCCTCGGGAACCACCAGCTTGGCGTGGTCGTCGTAGACCAGGAACTTGATGCCACCCCGCAGGAGGTCTTCCTCCATCTGCTCTGTGTCGCCCATGAGCCAGCGCTGACGGTAAGTACCCTCAAGCTGCTTGTACTGCCAATGATCCGTAGACGCCTCCTCCGGCAGCCCGCTCAGCTCTGCATTGTGCTTCTGTAGTGCATCCTCGGCTGTCTTCTGGAGGAACCCGCCTACCGAGAACTGTCCGCCCGGCGCGAGGCCGGCTACGTAGAACTGGATGGACTGCTCCAGCTCCTTTCGGCGCTTAGCTGTCTCCTCTCCCTTGTGGTAGACCCGCTCAACCACCTCGTAGTCGCCAATCTCATCCAAGACGGCTTGGACCAGCGATCCGTAGACCTCAGCTGGCTTGCCGGATGGCCTGTGATCACATGGTTTGCTGACTGTGGAGAAGCAGCGGATGTACTCCAGGATCTTGGTGATGTTTCCCTTCTTGTCCTTCTTCTTGTTGGCCTGGTAGATCATGTTGCCCAGGCAGTAACCGCACTTGATTACGTCCAGGAAGCTCGTAGCCTTCTTCTGCTTCGGCGGATGCACCTGCTGCTTGGACATGTCGAACTCAACGAGTTCGGCGAACTCCAGCTCTGTGTAGATTGGCTCCGCCACTCGCACGGGGTTGCCATCCGCCCCGTAGAAGATCCGGGGAGGGTTGTACCTTCCAGGCTTTCCGTCGGAGATGATCCTGACTCCCATGAGTGCGGGATTCCTCATGATCCGGATCAGGCCTGTGACCCTCCACAGCTTCCCCTGTGCAGTCCTGAAGCCAGCGCGGTTCAATACCCTGCAAATAAACCCGTAGGACCGCTTCCGCTTGACGCGCATGAGTCGGGCCCACCTAAGCATCACTGCCCGCTCTGGAGTGACGGCCAGGGAGGTTTCCTTGGTCTTCGGGTCCTTAACGGTGTGGTATCCGAATACCGGCTGACCCACCACCCATCGTGAGGTGGTACGGGCGTACTGCCAGAGAGAAGTGAGGCGGATGCCCATGTTCTCGGCTTCGATCCTCGCCATTCCGGCGATCATCGTGACCATCATCTGACCGAAGGTGGACTTGATGTCCAACTCCTCGATCTTCGAGATCATGTTCTTGCCGAACTCCTGGCACCACTCGATCATCAAGTGCAGGTCGTAGATCTGCCGAATGAATCGATCGAGCTTCCAGAAGAGGAGGACGTCAAACTCCGGGGCCCTCTCGTGAAGCCAGTGCCCAAGGGCCTTCCGCTTCCATGGCGGGATCTTCGTGGCCGACTGGTTGAGGTCGGAGGCGACGCCTACGACCCTCACGCCCTTCTGCGTGGCCAGGGCCCAGAGGTCCAGCTCTTGGCGGACGGGAGAGGTTGTCTCGTCCGTGAAGACCGACAGCCGGACGGAGAGCAGCCCCCGGGGGGCGTCGCTCGGCAGCCCCCGCTGCATGTCGCGCCAGCGGTCCAGCTCCGCAAGCTCCTGCGGGCTCCATGAGGACCTGTCTGGTTCAAGTGTTATGTCTGTGTCGCTCGGCATGTCGGTATGTGTATCAGCCTTTCACTTTCGCAGCAGTTCGAGAACTACATGCTCCAGCCCAAGCTCACCGCGAAGACCGTGGACATCCACCCGGCCGTCGCCTTCGGCTCGGTGATCGCCGGCACCGCCCTCATGGGCGCGGTCGGCGCCCTCATCGCCATCCCGGCCGTCGCCACCCTCCAGGCGTTCCTCGGCGCCTATGTGAAGCGGTACGACGTGACGGACGACCCGAGGATGCACGGCAGGCATCAGCCGCGCGGCCAAGACGCCACCGACACCGCCTGACCACCTCCCGGGGCCGCCGCCCGGCATCCCGGGGCGGGGCGGACACCGCGGCCGACCGAAATGTTCCCTTTGTCGCGGAGGATGGAGGAGAGGGAACGGGGTACTCCGCTCCGCGTGGTGCGCTTGACACCAAAATCGAACATCCATTCTGATGGGACTCCGGCCCTGTGTTCCCAAGGGTTCCACCGCGTTTCCGGTGGAGTTATCCACAGGCTGGAAGGACGCCGGAGCCCATTGTCAGTGGCAGGGGATAGCGTCTTTCACGTGAAGCGATCGACTCAAGCAAATCGGGTGGAACCCATGGCAGGTACTGACCGCGAGAAGGCGCTCGACGCCGCGCTCGCACAGATTGAACGGCAATTCGGGAAGGGCGCGGTGATGCGCCTGGGCGAGCGGCCGAACGAGCCCATCGAGGTCATCCCCACCGGGTCGACCGCGCTCGACGTGGCGCTCGGCGTCGGCGGCCTGCCGCGCGGCCGTGTGGTGGAGGTCTACGGCCCGGAGTCCTCCGGCAAGACGACCCTGACCCTGCACGCGGTGGCGAACGCGCAGAAGCTCGGCGGCTCGGTGGCCTTCATCGACGCCGAGCACGCCCTCGACCCCGAGTACGCCAAGAAGCTCGGCGTCGACATCGACAACCTCATCCTGTCGCAGCCCGACAACGGCGAGCAGGCCCTCGAAATCGTCGACATGCTGGTCCGCTCCGGCGCCCTCGACCTGATCGTCATCGACTCCGTGGCGGCCCTGGTGCCGCGCGCGGAAATCGAAGGCGAGATGGGTGACTCGCACGTCGGCCTCCAGGCCCGTCTGATGAGCCAGGCACTCCGGAAGATCACCAGCGCACTCAACCAGTCCAAGACCACCGCGATCTTCATCAACCAGCTCCGCGAGAAGATCGGCGTGATGTTCGGCTCCCCCGAGACCACCACCGGTGGCCGGGCGCTGAAGTTCTACGCCTCCGTACGCCTCGACATCCGCCGCATCGAAACCCTCAAGGACGGCACCGACGCGGTCGGCAACCGCACCCGCGTCAAGGTCGTCAAGAACAAGGTCGCGCCGCCCTTCAAGCAGGCCGAGTTCGACATCCTCTACGGCCAGGGCATCAGCCGCGAGGGCGGCCTGATCGACATGGGCGTCGAGCACGGCTTCGTCCGCAAGGCCGGCGCCTGGTACACCTACGAAGGCGACCAGCTCGGCCAGGGCAAGGAGAACGCCCGCAACTTCCTCAAGGACAACCCCGACCTCGCCAACGAGATCGAGAAGAAGATCCTCGAAAAGCTGGGCGTCGGAGTCCGTCCCGAAGCCCCGGCCGCCGAGCCCGCCAAGGACGCGGCGGGCGAGACGACCCCCGCGACCGACACGGCCGCGGTGCCCGCCCCGGCCACCAAGGCCAAGACGGCCAAGGCCACCGCCGCCAAGAGCTAGCGGTGACCCGCAGGGCCGAATGGGCCGACCCCGAGGAGCCGAGCCCCCACCGGGCCCGCTCCCGGCGGGCCGACCCGGACCGAACGGGCGACGGCACCAACTCGTCGAGGGCCGAGAAGGAGCCGCCGCCGCAGGACCCGGCTGAGCGGGCGCGGGCCATCTGCCTGCGCCTGCTCACCGGGACCCCGCGAACCCGTAAACAACTCGCCGACGCCCTGAAGAAGCGGGAAATCCCCGACGAGGTCTCTGATGAGGTCCTGTCCCGCTTCGAGGAAGTCGGCCTGATCAACGACGCGGCATTCGCCGACGCCTGGGTGGAATCCCGCCACCACGGACGCGGACTGGCCCGCCGCGCCCTGGCCCGCGAACTGCGCACCAAGGGCGTGGACTCCACGGTCATCGACGAGGCCGTCGGCCAACTCGACTCCGACCGGGAGGAGGAGACCGCGCGCGAACTGGTGGCCCGCAAACTCCGCTCCACCCGCGGCCTCGACCGCGACCGCCGGATCCGCCGCCTCGCCGGCATGCTCGCCCGCAAGGGCTACCCCGAGGGCATGTCCCTGAGGGTCGTCCGGCAGGCATTGGAGCGGGAGGGCGAGAACGCGGAGGATCTGTACGAGATGTGAGCCGTACGCGGGCCCAGCCGGGCCGAACCTAGCCGGGTCGGGCCGGGTCGGGCCGGGCCGGGGACTGGCCAGCCTGGCCAGGGCGGGGGTGGGCCGAGCGGTCATAGCGGGCCCGGTCGATGGGGGCTGGGCAGCGGAAGCTGGCCGAGCCGAGCCGGACCGGGCTGCGGAAGCGGGCCTGAGCCTGCCGAGCAGCCATAGCGGGCCGGCCCGGGCCCGGTACTGGCCAGCCCAATCAGGACCGGGGCCGGCCGAGCAGTCATAGCGGGCCCGGTCGGGCCGGGGGCTGGGCGGCTCGACCGACGCGCGTACGGCTCACCACTTCGGGGCCTCCCGGGCCAGGGGCGGGACTTCCCCTTGCGCACGGGCAGGCCCGCCGGGCGCCGGCCCGCCACGGGGCCAGCCGCGTCCCCGGCCGTCAGCCGCGTCCTGGGCAGACTGCCGCGTCCGGGGACGACAGCCGACGGCCGCCGGTCACTCCGCAGGGGGCGAGACCGGAAGCCCTTCCGCGCGCCACGCCTGGAAACCGCCGACCAGATCCGTCGCCCGGTACAGCCCCAACTGCCGCAGGGACACCGCCGCGAGCGACGACGCATAGCCCTCGTTGCAGAGCACCACCACCCGCAAGTCATGGCCGGTCGCCTCGGCGGCGCGGTGACTGCCCAACGGATCGAGCCGCCACTCCAGTTCATTGCGCTCGACGACCAGAGCGCCCGGGATCAGACCGTCCCGCTCGCGCAGCGCGGCATACCGGATGTCCACCAGCAGCGCCCCCTCGGACGCCTCGGCGAACGCCTCCTTCGCGGTCACCCGGTCCAGGTCGGCCCTGACCCGGTCGAGGAGCGCGTCGATCCCCACCGGCTCGCCACGATCCGCGCTCACTGCCAGTCCTCCGGACGCTCGACCTGCTCGACACGGAGCACCGCACCCGTCCGGCTGTAACGCCGGATGAGCGGAAGCGGCGGCCAATAGGCATGCACCGAGATCGCGTGCTCGGTCTCCGACTCGTTCCTCACCTCGTGCACATGATGCGGCCCGAACGCGCGACCGCCCCCGGGCCCCAACTGCCGTGAACGGTCGACCCCTTCGGCGAGTTCCAAGGTCTTCCAGCCCTCAGTGGGCAACCGCGCCGCGAGCGAATCCTCCCGCAGCGCGCCGGCCGCCGTGGCGAACGCGCCGTGCGAGCCACCGTGGTCGTGCCAGCCCGTACCGGTGCCCGGCGGCCACCCGATCAGCCACGCCTCACTGCCGGCCGGGCCGTCGAGCCGCATCCAGGTACGCCCCTGCTCATCCAGCGGCAACGAGGCGACCAGCGCGCTGTCCCCGGCGATACGGCGGGCGAAGTCGAGCAGCTCCGCCTGGGTTGGCCCAACATCGGGCCCCTGGGCGGAGGTTGAGGTGTGATCGGGTACGGGCGAAGGGACAGAAGTGCTTGCGGAGAGCGACACGGCAGACCATCCTGAGGGAGTTCGCGAATGCGCGCGTACGACCGACGGCGACACAAGGGCGCGGCGGCACGGCGCGAAGGGAAAGGCGAATCAGCAGGACGGGCGACACACGCAGCCCGCATAGCGGACGAGGTCCATATGGACCCTCCGCCACAGGCGCACATCGGTGTCGGTCACGTTCCGGAGTAGACCATGCGCACCTGTGTCGGTCAATCGAAGTTCGGATGACGGACCACGGATGGCGGATGCCGGATGCCGGATGGTGTCAGCGGATGACGGCGGCGGCGGACGGCCACCTCCCGAGGCGGGTCCTCAGCTGACGGCTGACAGCTGACAGTTATCAAACATCAGCAGTCAGCAGTCAGCAGTCAGCGATCAGCAATCGACAGTCGGCCTGCCAACCATCCCTACCGTCACTTGACGTCAGCCGTCCGCCCCTCCGCCCCCACAACCCCACCCTCGACACCAGCCCCACCGTCCACATCCCCGCCCCTCCCGGCACCCGCCTCACCACCGGCCCCGCTCCCGCTCGTCCCTCCCCGTACCGACTCGGCCGCGGCGTACATGTCCGTGGGGTGGACGCCGTTGAACGCCGCGACCAGATGGCCGTCGGGGCGCACGAGGAGCACGGCGTGCGCGGGGGCGCCCGGGTACGCCTCGGCGACCAAGAGCTCGCCGTCCAGCGGAAGGGCGCTCACCGCGGCGTCCAGGCTCGGCATGACCCCGGCCGTCAGCCAGTGCCGCCGATCCCACACCCCCGTGCCCGGAGCGACCAGGACGACCAGCAGGCTGCCCCTGCCCAGACGACTCCGCAGGGCCACGACCGAGCCGTCGGGAGCCGTGACGGGGACATCGCAGACCGGTGCGCCCGGCTCCGTACCCACCGGAATGTGGGAGGCGGCAGGCTCGGGCGCCAGCGGCGAGTGCGGGTAGGCCGGGGGCGCGCCGAGGGGGCCGCGACCCAGGTGGCCATCGGTCACGAGGGCGTCATGGCCGCGCGCGGCGCCCGGAACCCAACCCCGCAACCCCGCCCCGCCCCGCAGGATCGGCAACGACTGGTCGGCCGCCCGCAACCGGGCCGCGACCGCCGAGCGCCGCTCCGTCTGATAGCTGTCCAGGAGCACCTCGCACCCACCGTGGTGCCAGGCCCGGGCCAGCTTCCAGGACAGGTTCTGAGCGTCCCTCACGCCCTCGTCCAGGGCCTGGGTACCCAGCGCGCCCAGCAGATGCGCGGCGTCTCCGGCGAGGAAAGCACGCCGCACCCGCCAGCGCCGGGCCAGCCGGTGGTGCACGGTGTGCACACCGGTGTCGAGGAGCTCATAGGGCGGCGTCCCACCGCACCAACCGGCCAGGGTGTCCCGGATACGCCCCACCAGGGCATCCGGCGTCACCAGGTCGGCGCGCGGCGGAAGCAGCCAGTCCAGACGCCAGACGCCGTCCCGCAGCGGACGCGCGGTCACCTCGTCGCCACCGGCCCGCCACGGCGGAAGCCGATGCAGCAACGCCTCGCCCGGCCAGGGGAGTTCGGCCCGCAGAGCCACCACCGCCTGGCGCTCCACCGCCGTACGGCCGGTGAAACGGACATCCAGGAGCTTGCGCACGGTGGAGCGCGCGCCGTCGCAGCCCACCGCGTAACTGCCCCGCCACCAGGTCCCACCGGGCCCCGAGGTGTGCAGGGAGACCCCCTTGGCGTCCTGCTCCAGGGTGTCGACGCGGCTGTGCGTGACGATCCGTACGAGACCGGAGGCGGCGAGCGCGTCGCGCAGCCCGCGCGACAGGGCGTGCTGCGCCAGGTGCACCGGCGAGGGCCCACCCTCCGCGCCCTCGCCGAACTCGACGCGACGCAGCAGCCGGCCGCGTCTCATGGACCGCCAGCCGACCCAGCGGGCGCCCTCGTCGCGCACGGTCGTACAGCCGAGGTCACTCACGAACGCGGCGATGTCCGGACGCAGCACCACCGTGCGCACCGGACGCGGCTCGTCCTTGCCGGGCCCCTCGTCGAGGACGACCGAGGGCACGCCCTGGGACGCCAGCGACAGGGCCAGCGTCAGCCCCACCGGACCGGCGCCGACCACGATCACCGGGTCCACGGCGTGGCCCCCGAGGCGCGTCGGGACAGCTGGCAGGTGGCGCGGGGAACCCGGTGCACGATCACAGAACGTATGCAACCCACTGCGCGTGCTTGCGTCAAGTGACGGAGGCAGCGACGCGAACGCCACTGCCTCATATGCCGTCAGTTCGTCGTGGTGGACGCCCCATCAGGACCGTCGAGGCCGGTGACGGCCAGGCCCGAGGCCGACCCGTCGGCCGTGATCGGAGCGACGGCCGTCCCCATCGCGATCCCGGTCTTCGCACGGCGACCGCGCTTCTCGATCCAGGTGGCGAGGGCGGAGAGCAGCAGACACATCGCCACATAGATGCTGCCGATGACCACAATGGTCGACACATACGGGTATTCGCCCTTGACCTGGGTGTTGCTCGCGATCAGACGGGCCGTCTGGAGCAGCTCCGGGTACAGGATGATGAAGCCGAGCGACGTGTCCTTGAGGGTGACGACGAGCTGACTGATGATCGTCGGCAGCATCGCCCGGACGGCCTGCGGCATCAACACGCTCGCCATCACCTGGGTCTTGCTCAACCCCAGGGCGTACGCCGCCTCACGCTGGCCCCTGGGCACCGCGTTGATGCCGGCGCGGAGCACCTCCGCCTGGACACAGCCGTTGTAGATCGACAGGCCGAGCGCGAGCGCCCACATCGAGTAGTCGGTGAGGAAGCCGATCCAGACCGCGTAGATCGTGATGAGCAGCGGGATGGAACGGAACAGCTCGATGAAGGCGGTCGCCGCCCAGCGGACCGGCTTGTGGTCGGAGAGCCGCGCCACCGCGAGCACCACCCCCAGCACCAGCGAGCCGACCGCCGCGAGGCCGAACGCCTTGAGGGTGGCGAGCACGGCGTCCGCGATGTTCTGCCGGATGCCCGAGTAGTTGAAGATGTCCCACATCGCGTAGTCGAGGTGACCCTTGTCCGCGAGCCGGACGATCGCGAGGGCGATCAGGGCGAGCAGCACGAGGGAACCGACCACGGCGTAGACCCGGTTGCGTACGACAGCCTTCGGGCCGGGGGCGTCGTAGAGAACGCTGGCGCTCATCGGGCGACCTCCATGCGGCGCTCAAGAAGGCGGAAGAGACCGCTCATCGCGAAGGTGATGATCAGATAGCCGAACGCGACCCAGAGGAAGACGGGGACGATGTCGTACCCCTGGTCACTCAGCAGCTTCTGCCAGCCGAACAGTTCGGTGACGCTGAAGGCGCCGGCGATCGCCGAGTTCTTGGTGAGCGCGATGAAGATCGAGCTCAGCGGCGGGATGACGGTCCGGGTGGCCTGCGGCAGCACGATCATGCGCAGGGTCTGCGTGAAGCTCATGCCGAGCGAGCGGGCGGCCTCGGCCTGCCCCAGCGGCACCGTGCTGATGCCGGACCGGACGGCCTCGCAGACGAAGGACGCGGTGTAGAAGCCGAGCGCCAGCGAACCCAGCAGGAACGGGCTCATGCCGGGGAAGAGGATCTCCGGCACGACGAAGAAGAAGACCAGGAACAGCAGGGTCAGCGGCGTGTTGCGCAGCAGCGTCACCCAGGCGGTGCCGAAGAAGCGCAGCGGAGGCACGGGGGAGACCCGGAAACCGGCGAGCAGCAGTCCGAGGACCAGGGCGATGACCGAACTGACGGCGGTGATCTCCACAGTGCCTATGAAGCCGTCGCGGAACTCCGCGAAATGGTCGAGCAGTACGTTCATGAGGTCTCCGCGTCGGCGGGCAGCGGCTGGGGGATCGGGCAGGCGGGGGCCGTGGCGCCCCGTACGTCGTACGGGGCGCGTTCAGCGGGGTCGGTCAGTAGCGGGCGACGGCCGGCGGAGCCTGGTAGGTGGAGCCGGACAGGCCGAGCGTGGCGTCGTAGATCTTCTTGTAGGTGCCGTCCTGCTCGTGCTTCTCGAGCGAGGAGTTGACGAAGTCGCGCAGCGCCTTGTCGTCCTTGTTCATGCCGATGCCGTAGGGCTCCTGGGTGAACGGCTGGCCGACGACACGGAGCTTGCCGGAGTTCTTGGCGGCGTAGCCCTTGAGGATCGCGTCGTCCGTGGTGACGGCGTCGACCTGCTTGGACAGGAGCTGCTGCACGCAGTCCGAGTACTTGGAGAGCTCCACGACGGACGCGCCGTACTCGGGCTTCTTGATCTCCTGGAGCGGCGTGGAGCCGACGATCGAGCAGACCTTCTTGCCCTTGACGGCGTCCTTGCCGGTGATGGAGGTGTCGTCCTTGCGGACCAGCAGGTCGGCGCCGGCCTTGTAGTACGGGCCTGCGAAGCCGACGAGCTTCTTGCGCTTGTCGTTGATCGTGTAGGTGCCGACGTAGTAGTCGACCTGGCCCTTGGAGATCGCCGTCTCACGGACGCCGGAGTCGACGGTCTTCCACTCGATCTGGTCGGGCTTGAAGCCCAGGTCGGCGGCGAGCATCTTGGCGATCTCGACGTCGAAGCCCGAACGCTCCTTGGTCGACTGGTCCTCGAAGCCGAGGTAGGGCTGGTCGGCCTTGGAGCCGATGATCAGCTTGCCGCGCTCTTTGGCCGCCTTGAAGGTCGGCGAGTCCAGGGTGACGTTCGAGGCGACGGTGTACGTCGGCAGCTTCGGCGCGTCGGCGGCGCCCGGCTGGGCGGACTGCTTGTCGCCGGCGGAGCCGGACTTGCCGCCACAGGCGGTCGCGGTCAGGGCGAGCACGGCGATCGCCGCGACGGCGGCGGACTTGCGGAGCATCATGGCGAAGGTTCCTTGCGTCGTGGGTCTGTGGTCGTCATCGGTGGGCCGACAACTGCCGGGCGGTGATGGTCGGTTGACCAGCGTCAGGTGACCGGGGTCGGTCGGCCCGGGCGGGTGACCAGGGTCGGTCGGCCAGGGCTGGTTGGCCAAGGCCCGGTGGCCCGGGTCGGTTGGCCGAGGCAGGTGGCCAAGGTCAGTTGACATCGGATATCTGTCATCTGTCAGCCGATATCCCTCAGTCGTCAACCGCCGGCCACCGGCAACCGGCCGCCCAACCGCCACCTTCCAACTGCCAACCCCCGTGCGGCAGTCGGGCGGCAGCCGTCAGTGGTGCAGGATCTTCGACAGGAAGTCCTTGGCCCGGTCGCTGCGCGGGTTGCTGAAGAACTGGTCCGGCGTGGCCTCTTCGACGATCTTGCCGTCGGCCATGAAGACGACGCGGTTGGCCGCCGAGCGGGCGAAGCCCATCTCGTGGGTGACCACGACCATGGTCATCCCGTCCCGCGCCAGCTGCTGCATGACTTCGAGGACCTCGTTGATCATCTCCGGGTCGAGCGCCGAGGTGGGCTCGTCGAAGAGCATCACCTTCGGGTCCATCGCCAGCGCCCGGGCGATCGCCACGCGCTGCTGCTGACCACCCGAGAGCTGCGCCGGGTACTTGTCGGCCTGGGTGCCGACGCCGACCCGGTCGAGCAGCGCGCGGGCCTTCTGCTCGGCGGTCTGCTTGTCGGCCTTGCGGACCTTCACCTGGCCCAGCATGACGTTTTCCAGCACCGTCTTGTGCGCGAAGAGGTTGAACGACTGGAAGACCATGCCGACGTCGGCCCGCAGCCGTGCCAGCTCCCTTCCCTCCTGGGGCAGTGGTTTGCCGTCGATCGAGATCGCTCCGGAATCGATCGTCTCCAGGCGGTTGATGGTGCGGCACAGCGTGGACTTCCCGGACCCTGAGGGCCCGATGACGACGACGACCTCGCCACGGGCGATGGTCAGGTCGATGTCCTGGAGCACATGCAGCGCGCCGAAGTGCTTGTTGACGTTGTTCAGCACGACCAGGTCACCCGACGCGGGTACGGCGTCCTCGGTCCCCTTGGCCACTGATACTCCGCTCATCGGCTTCTTGCTCCGTCCTCCTCGGTTGGGGAGGACCGTAGTGGGGAGTTGTGACCAGCGTCATTACATCTGAGCGGAACTTGAGCATAACGATCCGGTTGCGTGGAAGCACTCTGGGTGAGCGCGTAGCTCCACCCAATACCGGCTCCGTAACGGATGATGCGCAGGGGCGGGCGCCCCCTTGACCGAAGTGGCGACCATGGGCGTGGATTCGGGGGTACGTGCCGTGATGCGGCCGATGAACATCGTGTGCCGAGGCCCTGAAGGGCCGGCGCCGGCCATCCAGGGAGGGGGCTCGTGAGACTGCTGCTGGTCGAGGACGACGACCACGTCGCCGCCGCCCTGTCCGCCGTGCTCGCCAAGCACGGCTTCGAGGTGAAGCACGCCCGCAACGGAGAAGAGGCGCTCCAGGCCCTCCTTCCTGACGAGCGCTGCGCCAAACCACCTTTTGGGGTGGTCCTGCTCGACCTCGGGCTGCCCGATCAGGACGGCTACGAGGTCTGCGGCAAGATCCGCAAGCGCACCGCCACCCCGGTGATCATGGTGACCGCCCGTGCGGACGTCCGCTCCCGCATCCACGGGCTGAACCTGGGCGCCGACGACTACGTGGTCAAGCCGTACGACACCGGTGAACTGATCGCCCGTATCCACGCGGTCATCCGGCGCCCGCCGCCGGGTGCGCGGCCGGAGACGACCGACACCGAACTGCGGCTCGGGCGAGTGGGGATCGAGCTCCCGACCCGCCGGGTCCGTGTCGACGGCGAGGACGTGCAGCTGACCCGCAAGGAGTTCGACCTGCTCGCCCTGCTGGCCCAGCGCCCCGGGGTCGTCTTCCGCCGGGAGCAGATCATCAGCGAGGTGTGGCGCACGAGTTGGGAAGGGACCGGCCGCACCCTCGAAGTGCATGTGGCGTCCCTGCGCTCGAAGTTGGGCATGCCCGCGCTGATCGAGACCGTGCGCGGCGTCGGCTACCGGCTCGTCGCGCCGGCCGCCCTCTGAGGTCCGCGAAGCCCGGTGCGCACCCGACTTCTCCCCCTCCTCATCTTCCTGCTCGCGCTCGTCCTGGTCGCGTTCGGATTCCCGCTGGCCCTGAGCGTGGCCCACGCCCAGCAGCAGCGGGTCGTCGTCGACCGTATCGACGACACGGCGCGCTTCGCCGCGCTGGCCCAGTTCGTCACGGCCACCGACGGCGACGACACCAACAGCGCGGAACGGCTCACCACCCTGGAGGAGGAGCTGGCGCGCTACTCCTCGCTGTACGGGATCGACGCGGGCGTCTTCTTCCGCAACGGCAGCGCCATGGCGAGCGCCCCCAAGGGGTGGCACGTGCCCGCCAAGGGCCAGGGACAGCTGGCCTTCCAGGAGGCGCTCGCCGGGCGCCGCAGCCACGACCCGGCGCAGGTCTGGCCGTGGCAGCGGGGCCGTCTGGTGGTGGCCTCGCCGGTCGTGCGTGAGGGCGACGTGATCGCGGTCGTGGTCACCGATTCGCCCACCGGGGGCATGCGTTCCAACACCCTGCGCGGCTGGCTGCTCATCGTGGCCGGTGAACTGGCGGCGATGCTGCTCGCCGTCGGCGCGGCGTTCCGGCTGACCGGCTGGGTGCTCAGGCCCGTACGCGTCCTGGACGCGGTCACCCATGACATCGCGACCGGCCGCATGAACTCACGTGTCGCGGCCGCGGGCGGGCCCCCGGAACTCCAGAGGCTGGCCCGCTCGTTCAACGAGATGGCGGACAACGTCGAGGAGGTCCTCGATCAGCAGCGCGCCTTCGTCGCTGACGCCTCGCACCAGTTGCGCAATCCGCTCTCCGCCCTGCTGCTGCGCATCGAACTCCTCGCGCTGGAACTCCCCGAGGGCAACGAGGAGATCGCCTCGGTGCGCACCGAGGGCAAGCGTCTGGCGCAGGTCCTTGACGACCTGCTGGGTCTGGCCCTGGCCGAACACGCCGCGGCCGACCTCCGGCTCACCGACATCGGGGCGCTGGCGGCGGAGCGCATCGCGGCCTGGCGCCCGCTCGCCGAGGACAGGGGCGTACGGCTGCTGGCGGACGGGGCCACCGCCGCCACCGGCTGGGCGGACCCGGTGGCGCTGTCGAGCGCGCTGGACGCCGTCATCGACAACGCGCTGAAGTTCACCCCCGCCGGCGAGGAGGTGCGGGTCACCGTAGCGGTGGAGGGTGCGCGGACCGGCGTCACGGTCACGGACCACGGCCCGGGCCTCTCCGACGAGGAGTTGGGCCGGATCGGCGACCGCTTCTGGCGTGCGGGCCGTCACCAGAACGTCAAGGGCTCCGGCCTCGGCCTCTCCATCTCCCGGGCCCTGCTCGCGGCCGGCGGCGGCACCATCGCCTACGCCCACCACGAGCCGCACGGTCTGCGCGTGACCGTCACCGTGCCCCGCGCCCAGCCGGAGCCGTGAGCGAGCGCGTCCCCCAGCGGTGCCCGGTCTCCGGGCGGCGTCAGGGCTTCACCGACCGGTAGTAGTCGCGCGCCCCGTCGTGCAGCGGCAACGGGTCGGTGTAGATCGCGGTCCGCAGGTCCACGAGCTGGGCGGCGTGCACTTCACGGCCGATGCGGTCGCGGCTGTTTATCACCGTGCGGGTGAAGCCCTCGGTCAGGGCGGCGTCGGTGCGGTCCGTGGTGACCAGGAGGTTCGCCACGGCGATCGTCGGCACGGGGACGCCCCGCTGTGCCTTGGGGTACGCGTCGGCGGGCATGGTCGCCGCCCGGTAGTAGCCGGTGCTGCCGTCCGCCTTGTGCAGGGCCGACACCAGGTCGGCGAGCGGGACGAGCCGGATCGGATAGGACTCCGACAGTTTGAGGACCGCGGTGGTGGGCAACCCGCCGGACCAGAAGAACGCGTCGATCTCCTTGTTCCGCAACAGGTCGGGCATGGTGTCGATGCCCGCGGAGACGGAGTTGATGTCCTTGTGCGGGTCCAGTCCGGCGGCCGGGAGCAGCCGGCTCGCGAGCAGCCGCACCCCGGAGCCCTCCTGTCCGACGGCGACCCGCTTGCCGCGCAGGTCCGCGACCGAGCGCACGGCGGAGTCCTGGGGCACCACCAGCTGGACGTAGTCGTCGTACAGCCGGGCGCAGCCGCGCAGCCGGTCCGCGCCGGGGTTGGCGTCCTTGCGGAACTTGTCGACGGAGTCGGCCGTGGCGATGGTGAAGTCGGAGATCCCGTCGGCCAGGCGCTGGAGGTTCTGCTGGGAGCCCTGGCTGGTGCGGAGGTTGACGTGGACGTCCGGCAGATCGCCGGCCAGTGCCTGTTGCAGAAGTTCGCCGTAGCGCTGGTAGACCCCGGTGCGTACGCCCGTACTGAAGTCGATCTTCCCCGCGGGGGACCGGCCGCCGAACGGCATCAGCCACCACAGGAGCAGCCCGAGGACCACCACGAGGGCCGCGGCGGCGGTGACGGCGCGGCGGTGGCCGGGCCGGGACAGGGCGGGGAGCATGGCTGGATCCTGCCAGTTCATCGCCCGCGAGGACCAGGGGGTGACGGGCCCCGTACCCTGGTGTGCGAGATGAGTGCGAAGACCTACGAGGTGCGCACCTACGGGTGCCAGATGAACGTCCACGACTCCGAGCGGCTGTCCGGCCTCCTTGAGGGGGCGGGGTATGTCCGCGCGCCCGAGGGCGCCGACGGGGATGCCGATGTCGTCGTCTTCAACACCTGCGCGGTGCGGGAGAACGCCGACAACAAGCTGTACGGCAACCTCGGCAGGCTCGCCCCGATGAAGACGAAGCGGCCCGGCATGCAGATCGCCGTCGGTGGCTGTCTCGCGCAGAAGGACCGCGACACCATCGTGCGGCGGGCCCCCTGGGTGGATGTCGTGTTCGGCACGCACAACATCGGCAAGCTGCCGGTGCTGCTGGAGCGCGCCCGCGTCCAGGAGGAGGCGCAGGTCGAGATCGCCGAGTCCCTGGAGGCGTTCCCGTCCACGCTGCCGACCCGGCGCGAGTCCGCGTACGCGGCCTGGGTGTCGATTTCGGTGGGCTGCAACAACACGTGCACCTTCTGCATCGTTCCGGCGCTGCGCGGCAAGGAGAAGGACCGCCGGCCCGGCGACATCCTGGCCGAGATCGAGGCGCTGGTCGGCGAGGGCGTCAGCGAGATCACGCTGCTGGGGCAGAACGTCAACGCGTACGGCTCGGACATCGGCGACCGTGAGGCCTTCAGCAAGTTGCTGCGCGCCTGCGGGACGATCGAGGGTCTGGAGCGGGTCCGCTTCACCTCGCCGCACCCGCGCGACTTCACCGACGACGTGATCGCCGCCATGGCCGAGACCCCGAACGTGATGCCGCAGCTCCACATGCCGCTCCAGTCGGGCTCGGACACGGTCCTCAAGGCGATGCGCCGCTCCTACCGGCAGGAGCGTTTCCTCGGGATCATCGAGAAGGTGCGCGCCGCCATTCCGCATGCGGCCATCTCCACCGACATCATCGTGGGCTTCCCCGGCGAGACCGAGGAGGACTTCGAGCAGACGATGCACACCGTCCGTGAGGCCCGCTTCGCGAACGCGTTCACCTTCCAGTACTCCAAGCGCCCCGGAACGCCGGCGGCGACGATGGACGGACAGATTCCCAAGGATGTCGTCCAGGACCGCTACATGCGCCTGTCCGCCCTCCAGGAGGAGATCTCCTGGGAGGAGAACAAGAAGCAGGTCGGCCGGGTCCTGGAGGTCATGGTCGCCGAGGGCGAGGGCCGCAAGGACGGCTCCACGCAGCGCCTGTCCGGCCGGGCCCCCGACAACCGCCTGGTCCACTTCAGCAAGCCGGACCAGGACGTGCGTCCGGGCGACGTGGTGACCGTGGAGATCACCTATGCGGCCCCGCACCACCTCCTCGCCGAGGGCCCGACGAGCGGCGTCCGTCGCACGCGCGCGGGCGACGCCTGGGAGAAGCGCAACGCCGAGCCGGCGCGAAAGCGCGCCGGTGTGATGCTCGGCCTGCCCTCGATCGGCGCCCCGGCGCCGCTTCCCGAGCCCACGGGCGGCTGTTCGGTCCTCTGAGCCCGGGGGTCTTGGCCGCCTCACCGGGCGGCAGGGCCGGGCCGCCGGAACGCGGCTAGGCTGCGGATCATGCTCGTAGCCGCCGCCTTCTGTCCCTGTCCGCCGCTTCTCGTGCCCGAGGTGGCCGCCGGTGCCGCGCCGGAACTCGACGCGGCACGCGACGCCTGTGCCGACGCCGTCGGCGTGCTCGCCGCGTCCCGTCCCGACCTCCTGGTCGTGGTCGGCCCGGCCGAGGACGCCGGCTCCTACCGGCAGGGGGCGGTGGGCTCGTTCGCCCCGTTCGGCGTGGACGTCTCGGTGCGCCTGGGTACGGGCCAGCCCGTGGCGCAGCGGCTTCCGCTGTCCCTGGCGGTCGGCGCCTGGCTCCTGGAGCGGGCCGGCTGGGCGGACGCGCCCGTCGAGGGGCTCGCCGTCGCCGAGCGCCTTGAACCCTCGCTCTGCGCCACCGCAGGTGAGGAGCTCGCCGCCCGCGCCGACCGGGTCGCCCTGCTCGTCATGGGCGACGGCAGCGCGTGCCGCACCCTCAAGGCGCCCGGTTACCTGGACGAGCGCGCGGCGGGCTTCGACGAGGTCGCGGCGGCCGCTCTCGGCGGCGCCGACATCTCCACCCTGCTGGGTCTTGACGCCGAGGCGGCGTACGAGCTGAAGGCGGCGGGGCGCGCGGCCTGGCAGGTGCTGGCCGGCGCGGGCCGGGGCGCCGGACTCGCGGGACGGCTGCTCCACGAGGAAGCGCCTTACGGAGTCGGCTACTTCGTCGGCGTCTGGTCCTGAAACCCGGCGGGGCCCTTTTCCCCGCCGCTCGCCCGAACACGCCGGAGGGCCGTGGAGCAGAGGCTGCTCCACGGCCCTCCGGCGCGCGTGGTTCAGGACGCGGGCGGGGCGCCGCCCCCGTGTCCCTGGTGGGACGAGGAGTCCAGGGAACGTGTGGGGCGCCTTCCCCGGGCGGCTACTTGCGAGCGCCTTCGCCGGCCTCGCTGTCCGCCGCCGCCTCGGCCGACTGCTGCTTGGGGATCTCGACCCCCTCGGCGGTGGCGGACTCGGCGCCCTGCGCCGCCGCGGCCTTCTCCGCGTCCTCGGACGCCTCGTGCGCCTCGGCCGCCGACGCCTCGGGCGAGGTGTCCCCGTCGCCCTCGGTCTCCGGCTCGGCCGTCAGCGTCGCACCCTTCGCGCCCTCGGACGACTCCGCGGCGGCCTGCTCGGCCTTACGGCGAAACATTGAAAAAACGCCCATATCTACTCCATAGCGTGCTCGTGTGGGCGAAATCCCGCGCCGATCCGGAGCGCCTCATTGCGTCGCCCGGCGGCACCGGTCAACAAACCGGCGTTCGGAACCTCGCAACAGGCAACGAACCCAGCCGTGCCCCGTCACGTAGCTCGTTCGAGGACGACCCCCGAGGTTTGCGAGACTGTGGAGGTGAGAAGTGCAGCTCCCGCACCGCGGGTCATCGCCGTCGTCGGTCCCACAGCGGCCGGAAAGTCCGATCTGGGCGTCTTCCTCGCCCAGCAGCTCGGCGGCGAGGTCGTCAACGCCGACTCCATGCAGCTCTACCGGGGGATGGACATCGGCACCGCCAAGCTGACGCTCGGCGAGCGCGGCGGCGTCCCGCACCACCTCCTCGACATCTGGGACGTCACGGAACCGGCCAACGTGGCGACCTATCAACAGCTCGCCCGCGCCGAGATCGACCGGCTGCTCGCCCAGGGGCGCACCCCCGTCCTGGTCGGCGGATCCGGACTCTATGTGCGCGGCGCGATCGACGTCCTGGAATTCCCCGGCACCGACCCCGAGGTGCGCGCGCGCCTTGAGGGCGAGCTGGAGGAGCACGGCCCCGGCGCCCTGCACGCCCGCCTCGCGGCCGCCGACCCCGAGGCGGCCCGCGCGATCCTGCCCGGCAACGGCCGCCGCATCGTCCGCGCCCTCGAAGTGATCGAGATCACCGGCCGTCCCTTCACGGCCAATCTGCCCAGCCATGAATCGGTGTACGACACCGTGCAGATCGGCGTCGACGTCGGCCGCCCGGAGCTCGACGAACGCATCACCGTGCGCGTCGACCGGATGTGGGAAGCGGGACTGATCGACGAGGTGCGGGCCCTGGAGGAGCGCGGGCTGCGCGAGGGGCGCACCGCCTCCCGCGCCCTCGGCTACCAGCAGATCCTCGACGCGTTCGCCGGTGAGTGCACCGAGGGCGAGGCGCGCGCCGAAACGGTGCGCGCCACCAAACGCTTCGCGCGCCGCCAGGACTCCTGGTTTCGACGTGATCCCCGCGTCCACTGGTTGAGCGGCGCGATGGAGGACCGGGCGGAACTCCCGCGCCAGGCGCTGGCGTTGGTCGAACGAGCGGTTACAGCCTGATCACGTGATGGCATCGGGACGCTCCGCGGGTCATCGCGGCACTGCTGCCCGTGCCATCATCAAACGTCGATCGACCAGTGGAGTCCGAGTTGGGAGGGCGCGTGGCGATGGAGGCCGGCCCTCGAGACCGAGAGCAAGGATCGCGCGAGCACACCGCGCGTCCCGGCTCGGCGGACCCCGGTTGCGTGGTGCCCAGCCCCGCACAAGCGGAATCCGCCGAGAGCGCCGCCGACGGCGTGCGCGCCGCGGACGCGACACCGCCGCCGCTCGGTTCCACGGCGCTCGGCGCCTCGGGGTTGAGCCCGGACGGACCGGAGGACGGTTCCGTCGGAGCGGTGGCCGACGGCGGCGAGGTCGAGGTCGAACTGCGCCCCCAGCGCCGCCTGAGGATCTGGCAGCTCGCCCCCATCGTGATGCTCGCCGCGCTCGGCTCGCTGATGTTCGCCTTCCCGCTCGCCTTCGAATTCGGCGACGGCGGACCGGTCGTGGCCATGCTCGGACTCCTCATCAGCTGCTGTGCCGCGGGCTGGGGCATGATGGCGGCGCGCCGCGTCGGCCACACCTGGCCCGGGCTGCCCGGCAGGGGTTCGAGGGAACGCCCGGACTGGCGGGTGCTGGCCCTGTATGTGGGCGTCGCCGGTGTGCTGGTCGCGCTCGCCGTCTGGCGGGTCGCCCGGCTCCGCTGAGCGGGGCCGACCGCGCGGGGCGTCCCGGCCGGCTGTCGGTGCGCCCCCGTACGATTGACGTGTGAACACTGCGCCGATCGCCTTCCTCAAGGGTCACGGGACCCAGAACGACTTCGTGATCCTTCCCGACCCGGACAACGTCCTCGACCTGCCCGCGTCCGCGATCGCCCGGCTCTGCGACCGCCGCGCCGGAATCGGCGGCGACGGCGTGCTCCACGTGGTGCGCAGCGCGGCGCACCCGGAGGCGAAGGCCATGGCCGGCGAGGCCGAATGGTTCATGGACTACCGCAACGGCGACGGCAGCATCGCCGAGATGTGCGGCAACGGCGTGCGCGTCTTCGCCGGGTACCTGGAGCGCGCCGGGCTCGTCGACGAGGGCGACCTGGCCGTCGCCACCCGCGGCGGCGTCAAGAAGGTGCACATCGCCAAGGGTGGCGACATCACCGTCTCGATGGGGCGTGCCGCGCTTCCCGAGGCCGGGGTCACCGTCAGCGTGGACGGCAGGAGCTGGCCGGCGCGCAACGTGAACATGGGCAACCCGCACGCCGTCGCCTTCGTGGACGACCTGGCGCACGCCGGGGAACTGCGCTCGGCGCCCCCGTTCAGCCCCGAGGCCGTCTATCCGGACGGGGTGAACATCGAGTTCGTCGTGGACCGCGGGCCCGGCCATGTGGCGATGCGGGTCCATGAGCGGGGCGCGGGCGAGACCCTGTCCTGTGGCACCGGCGCCTGCGCGGTCGCCGTCGCCGCCGCCCGCCGCGACGGCGTGGACCCCGCGGTCACCGGCACCGCGGCCACGTACACCGTCGACCTTCCCGGCGGAACCCTGGTCATCACCGAGTACCCGGACGGCGAGATCGCGATGACCGGGGCCGCGGTGATCGTCGCCGAAGGCGTCGTCGACCCGGCCCTCCTGACCGGCTGACGAATGACCGCCTGACGAATGACCGGCTGACCGAGCCCGCCGGGGCGCCCGCCCGGCCCTGACCGAAAAGGTCGGGGCCGAAACGCCCATGGCCAAAACCTTCGCTCGAATGGGTGATCCGGTTCACGCTGAGCGAGAGCGGGACTGCGCCACGTGGTGGGGTCGGTAGCATCAAGCACCGGTCCAAGGGGGCACGCCAGTCCCTCCACCGCCGGTCGATGCCGCCGGAGGTACCCCATGAGTGCAGAGGCCACGAATCCTGGTGCTCAGAGCCGCCGTCGCGGCCGCCCCCGGATCGACCTCCGCCGACTGGGCCGCGCGGCACTGCTCGGCCCGGTCTCCCGGGACCGGCTGCCCGACGCCATCGGCCATGTCGCCGACGCCCACCGGGCCCACCACCCCGACGCCGACCTGGCCGTGCTGCACCGGGCGTACGTCCTGGCCGAGGCCTCCCACCGCGGCCAGTTCCGCAAGAGCGGCGAGCCCTACATCACGCATCCGCTCGCGGTGACCCTGATCCTCGCCGAACTGGGCGCGGAGACCACGACGTTGACCGCTTCCCTCCTCCACGACACGGTCGAGGACACCGAGGTGACACTCGATCAGGTGCGGGCCGAGTTCGGCGCGGAAGTCACCTATCTGGTGGACGGCGTCACGAAGTTGGAGAAGGTCGACTACGGCGCCGCCGCCGAACCCGAGACCTTCCGCAAGATGCTGGTCGCCACCGGCGACGACGTACGCGTGATGTCGATCAAACTCGCCGACCGGCTGCACAACATGCGCACCCTCGGCGTGATGCGCCCCGAGAAGCAGGCCCGCATCGCCAAGGTGACCAGGGACGTCCTGATCCCGCTCGCCGAACGCCTGGGGGTGCAGGCCCTCAAGTCGGAGCTGGAGGACCTGGTCTTCGCGATCCTGCACCCCGAGGAGTACGAACGCACCCGGATCCTGATCGCCGCCAACTCCGGCACCCCCGACCCCCTCACCGGCATCGCCGACGGCGTGCGCGGGGTGCTCCGCGAGGCAGGGATCAACGCCGAAGTGCTCATCAGACCGCGCCACTTCGTCTCGGTGCACCGGGTGCAGCTCAAGCGGGGCGAGCTGCGCGGAAGCGACTTCGGACGGCTGCTGGTGCTGGTCGCCGAGGACGCCGACTGCTATGCGGTCCTGGGCGAACTGCACACCTGTTTCACACCGGTCGTCTCCGAGTTCAAGGACTTCATCGCCTCACCCAAGTTCAACCTGTACCAGTCGCTCCACACGGCCGTCGTCGGCCCCGGCGGCGAAGTCGCCGAAGTCCTCATCCGTACGCACCAGATGCACAAGGTCGCCGAAGCCGGGGTCATCGCGCTCGGCAACCCCTACGCGGGAGGGATCGGCGACGGGCCGCAGCAGAGCGGCGACGAACGCGAGGACCCCACCCGGCCCGGCTGGCTCTCACGGCTCCTGGACTGGCAGCAGAACGCCCCCGACCCCGACACCTTCTGGTCCTCCCTGCGCGAGGAACTGGCGGGCGACAGCGAGATCACCGTCTTCTGCGCCGACGGCCACACCCTGGTCCTGCCGGCCGGCGCGAGCTGTGTGGACGCCGCGTACGCGCAGTATGGCGAGGTCGCCCACGGCTGTATCGGCGCCCGCGTCAACGGCCGCCTCGCCACGCTCAGTACGGTCCTGAACGACGGCGACACCGTACAACTGCTGCTCGCCCAGGACGCGGCGTCGGGGCCCTCCAGCGACTGGCTCGACCACGCGAGGACCCCGGCCGCCCGGATCGCGATCAGCGGCTGGCTCGCCGCCAACCCGGAGGGCGGCAAAGTGGCGTCGGCCGCGCCGCGCCCCCAGGTCAATGTGCCGGCCGACCGCCGGGGCGCCGCCAACGCGGTGACCGACCTGCCCGATGTGACGGTACGGCTCGCCGGTTGCTGCACCCCGGTGCCGCCCGACGCGGTGACCGGGTTCTCGGTCCGCGGGGCGGCGGTGACCGTCCACCGTCACGAATGTCCCGCCGTCGCCCGGATGAAGGCCGTCGGACGGCCGCCCGTGGAGGTGCGCTGGGGGGACGCCGCCGCATGCCGGGTCACCCTGGTCGCCGAGGCCTTCGGCCGCCCCCGCCTCCTCGCCGACCTCACGGAAGCCATCGCCACCGCCGACGCGGCCGTCATCTCGGCCACCGTGGAACCCCCCAGCGAACAACGCGTCCGGCACACCTACACCCTCCAACTCCCGGACGCGGCCGGGCTGCCCGCCCTGATGCGGGCCATGCGGGACGTCGCGGGCGTCTACGACGTGAGCCGGGCCCAGCATCCGGCGGCCGCCGGCTGACGCCGGTCCGCCCCCGGCTCCACCCCCGTTCGAGTGGCCCCCACGCGAGTCGCCCCGATGGCACCGGGTCCCGCTGATAGCGGTAGTCCATGCCGCTCACCCCCCGCCGTCCCCGCCCCCGCCATCTGCGTGCCGCGCTGCTGGTCGCAGCCGCGGCCTCCGTGGTCGCCGCGGCGCTGCCCGCCCCGGTGCCGCTGGGCATCGGGGACCCGTTGTTCCCGCAGCTCGGCAACCCCGGTTACGACGTGCTCTCGTACGACATCGGATTCTCCTATTCGGGGGACAACAGCAAGCCGATGGAGGCCGTCACCACCATCGACGCCGTCTCGACGGACGCCCTGGAGCGGATCAACCTCGACTTCGCGCGGGGCACCGTGCACGGCGTCGAGGTCAACGGACGCCCGGCGCGGTTCGCCAGTGCCGAAGAGGACCTGGTGATCACGCCGGAGACCCCCGTCCGCCCCGGTGAAGCGCTGCGGATCACGGTGCGGCACACCAGCGACCCCAACGCGGCGCTCGACGGCGGCTGGGTGCGCACCACCGACGGCCTGGTCATGGCCAACCAGGCCGACGCCGCCCACCGGGTCTTCCCCTGCAACGACCATCCCTCGGACAAGGCGTTCTTCACCTTCCGCGTAACCGCCCCCGAAGACGTGACGGTCGTGGCCAACGGGGTCCCGGTCGCCGGCGAACGCCAGGGCACCCGGATCGTCTCCACCTACCGCAGCAGCCACCCCATGGCGACCGAGCTGGCGCAGGTGTCGATCGGACGCTCGGCGGTACTGCACCGGGAGGGCCCGCACGGGCTGCCGATCCGCGACGTGGTCCCGGCGGTCGACAAGGACAAGCTGGAACCCTGGCTGGCGAAGACCCCCGGACACATCGAGTGGATGGAGCGCCAGGTCGGGCGCTATCCGTTCGAGACGTACGGGGTGCTCATCGCGGGCGCCGAGACGGGCTTCGAGCTGGAGACACAGACCCTGTCCCTGTTCGAGCGGTCACTGTTCGTGCGGCCCGAGTTCCCCGCCTGGTACATCGACTCGGTCATGGTCCACGAGCTGGCGCACCACTGGTTCGGCGACAGCGTCTCGCCCCGCACGTGGTCGGACCTCTGGCTGAACGAGGGGCACGCCACCTGGTACGAGGCGCGGTACGCGGAGGAGTTCGGCAAGCGGTCCATGGAGCAGCGGATGCGCGCCGCCTACGCGCTGTCCGACGGCTGGCGCGCCGCGGGCGGACCGCCGGCCGCGCCCCGGGCGGCCGAGCCCGGACAGAAGATCGGCATCTTCCGGCCGATCGTCTACGACGGCAGCGCCCTCGTCCTGTACGCCCTGCGCGAGGAGATCGGCACGAAGGCCTTCGAGCGCCTCGAACGCCGCTGGGTGCGCGACCACCGCGACTCCACGGCCACGACCGCCGACTTCGCCGCGCTGGCGTCCCGGATCTCCGGCCGCGGCCTGTCCGGCTTCTTCAAGGCGTGGCTGTACGGCGAGAAGACGCCGGCGATGCCCGGACACCCCGACTGGCACACCCAGGCACCCAAGCGCGGCTGACCGGCCCCCTTGCCGGGCCCGAAAACAGGGATGACGGCCCCGGCGGCACCGTGCGACCATCGGGTGTGTCGGCGGCGCGCCGAGGCCGATTCCGTCCGGGAATCATTGGGGCCCATTACGCGTTGTGACCGACACAGCCGGAATTCCCTCGGGAGCTCCGGTCCGGAAAACCCCAACGACGTAAAGGATCCAATGACCTCCTCTTCATCCCCTTCCCAGGACGAGCAGAGCTTCGCGGACACGCCCCGCACCGAGAGCCTTCGGGCCGATGCCCTGATGGAAGAGGACGTCGCCTGGAGCCACGAGATCGACGGAGCGCGGGACGGCGACCAGCTGGACCGCTCCGAGCGTGCCGCGCTGCGGCGCGTGGCGGGCCTGTCCACCGAGCTCGAGGACGTCACCGAGGTCGAGTACCGCCAGCTGCGCCTGGAGCGCGTGGTGCTGGTCGGCGTATGGACCACGGGGACGCTCCAGGACGCGGAGAACTCGCTCGCCGAGCTCGCGGCCCTCGCCGAGACGGCGGGCGCCCTGGTGCTCGACGGCGTCTACCAGCGCCGTGACAAGCCCGACCCGGCCACCTACATCGGCTCCGGCAAGGCGCAGGAGCTGCGGGACATCGTCCTGGAGACCGGCGCGGACACGGTGGTCTGCGACGGTGAGCTCAGCCCCGGCCAGCTCATCCACCTCGAAGACGTCGTCAAGGTCAAGGTGGTCGACCGGACCGCCCTGATCCTCGACATCTTCGCCCAGCACGCCAAGTCCCGTGAGGGCAAGGCGCAGGTCTCGCTGGCGCAGATGCAGTACATGCTGCCGCGGCTGCGCGGCTGGGGTCAGTCCCTGTCGCGTCAGATGGGCGGCGGCGGATCCAGCGGTGGCGGCGGCATGGCCACCCGCGGCCCCGGTGAGACCAAGATCGAGACGGACCGTCGGCGGATCCGCGAGAAGATGGCGAAGATGCGCCGGGAGATCGCGGAGATGAAGACCGGCCGCGAGATCAAGCGCCAGGAACGGCGCCGCAACAAGGTGCCCTCGGTCGCCATCGCGGGGTACACCAACGCCGGAAAGTCCTCGCTGCTCAACCGCCTCACGGGCGCGGGCGTGCTGGTGGAGAACTCGCTGTTCGCCACCCTCGACCCGACGGTCCGCCGGGCCGAGACGCCCAGCGGTCGGCTGTACACGCTGGCCGACACCGTCGGATTCGTACGGCATCTGCCGCACCACCTCGTCGAGGCGTTCCGCTCCACGATGGAGGAGGTCGGCGACTCCGACCTGATCCTGCACGTGGTGGACGGATCGCACCCGGCGCCGGAGGAGCAGCTCGCCGCGGTGCGCGAGGTGATCCGTGACGTCGGCGCGGTCGACGTGCCGGAGATCGTGGTCATCAACAAGGCGGACGCGGCGGACCCGGTCGTCCTCCAGCGACTGCTGCGCATCGAGCGGCACTCCCTGGCGGTCTCGGCCCGTACCGGTGAGGGCATCGAGGAGCTGCTCGCGCTCATCGACACCGAACTGCCGCGCCCCGCGATCGAGATCGAGGCGCTGGTGCCGTACACCCACGGGCAGCTGGTGGCCCGGGCGCACGCCGAGGGCGAGGTGATCTCCGAGGAGCACGTCGCGGAGGGCACCGTGCTCAAGGCCCGGGTGCACGAGGCTCTCGCCGCCGAGCTGGCGCCCTATGTGCCGGCCGCGCACTGACGGTCAAGTGCCGCCGCTGAACGGGTAGTTCACGCGGTTCGAGCGGCGAAAGGCCCGCCCCCATCCGGATGGGGGCGGGCCTTTCAGCGTGCGTGCTTCGCGCTGTCGAGCGGGTCGGTCACTGGCCGCCGTGCTTCGCGCTCATCGAGTCGAAGAGCGCCTTGGCGCCCGCGCCGAGCCGCGGGCCGGCCAGCCAGCCCGAAGTGACCGGGCCGATCGAGGTGTTGGAGACGAGCTGTAGCTTGCCGTCGGGGCCGTTCATGAACCAGCCGCCGCCCGAGGAGCCACCCGTCATGGTGCAGCCGATGCGGTACATAGCGGGGGTGCCGGGCGTGATGGAGAGCCGGCCCGGGCGGTCGACGCACTTGAACATCTGGAGGCCGTCGTAGGGCGGCGCCGCCGGGTAGCCCCAGGCGCCCATCGCGCTGACGGCGTGGGCGTCGGGCGCGGAGAAGTTGACGGTCAGGGCGTTGCCGACGGTCTCCTCGAGGGACTTGGTGCCGTTCTCCGGCTTCACATGCAGCACCGCGTAGTCGTAGGGCGCGCCGGTGCCGCCGGTCGGGCCGCCGTTCTGGATCCACTCATTGGACGTCGAGGCCCAGTCGGCCCAGAACACGCCGTAGGGGGCGATCTCCTGGGGGCGTGCGTTGTCGAGCGCCGCCGACGACTTGCCCTTGTCGTTGTAGGAGGGCACGAAGGCGATGTTGCGGTACCAGCCGCCGGAGCCGCCCTGGTGCACGCAGTGGCCCGCGGTCCACACCATGTTGGACCTGCCGGGGTGGGCCGGGTCCTTCACGACGGTGCCCGAGCAGACCATGGAGCCCTTGGGGGAGTCGAAGAACACCTTGCCGACCGGCGCCGCGTAGCTGTGGTACGGCAGCCTCTCCTGGACGGCCTTGACGGGCGCGGGCTCCGGGTCGGAGATGCCGCCGTTGACGTCACCGGTCGCCATGGTCTTCTGCGGGTCCTTGGCGGACTTCATCCGGTCCGGCTTCCACAGGCCGTCGATCACCGGGTTGACGAAGTCCTTGGCCTCACGCAGCCAGGTGTCCTTGTCCCAGTTCTGCCATCCGCCGTTCTTGTACTTGTCCAGGTCCACCCCGTGCTTCTTGAGGGTGTCGGCCAGGTCGGCGGGAGCGGTGGAGCCGCCGCCCTTGGCCGGGGCGGAGTTCGAGGCGGACGGCTTGCCGTCGGCCTCGTCCCCGCCCGGGCCGCACGCGGTGGCGGTCAGCGCGAGAGTCGCGG
Organism: Streptomyces hundungensis; assembly: GCF_003627815.1. Taxonomy (NCBI): domain Bacteria; kingdom Bacillati; phylum Actinomycetota; class Actinomycetes; order Kitasatosporales; family Streptomycetaceae; genus Streptomyces; species Streptomyces hundungensis. The sequence goes on along the minus strand of NZ_CP032698.1, from coordinate 2,306,236 downwards.
CCAGGCCGGTGACGGCGAGCAGCGGACGTATGGATCGCATGCGTATGGATCGCATGAAAGACGATTCCCCCTGATGAGCCTGCCCACAACGGGCAGGTTTTGCCATGTACTTGTCATTGCGATGGGCGGCCGTGCACTCGGCCGCCCACCGTGCGGCCCCCACTATGCCTGCTCGGCGAGGGGGGCGAGAACGGGGGTCCCGGCGTTCACAGGACCCCCGCAAGCCGCTTACCGCCCGGCGTACTTGGTGCTCACCGAGTCATAGACACCCTTGGCCTCCGCGCCCAGACGCGGCCCGGCCAGCCAGCCCGCCGTGACCGGCCCGATGGAGGTGTTGGAGACCAGCGAGGGCTTGCCGTCGGAGCCCGTGGCGATCCAGCCGCCGCCCGAGGAGCCACCGGTCATGGTGCAGCCGAGGCGGTACATCGTCGGCATGCTCGTGGCGAGCGAGAGCCGGCCCGGCCTGTCCTTGCACTGGTACAGCTTCTGGCCGTCGTACGGCGCCGCCGCCGGATAGCCGTTGGCCGTCATCGCGCCGATCTTCGGCACGGCCGGCGCGTTGAAGTCCACCGGGAGCGCCCCGCCGACCGTCTCCTCCAGGGACTTGCCGTTCGAGCCCTTCTCCGGCGTCATGTGCAGCACCGCGAAGTCATAGGGCGCGCCCTTGCCGCCGGTCGGGCCACCGCCCTCGATCCACTGCTGCGAGGTCTGCGCCCAGTCCGCCCAGTACACGCCGTACGGCGCGATCTGCGGCTTGGTGGCCTTCTGCAACTGGGAGGTCGGCAGGTTGGTGTTGTTGTACGAGGGGACGAAGGCGATGTTGCGGTACCAGCCGCCCTTGGCGCCCGCGTGCACACAGTGGCCCGCGGTCCACACCAGGTTGGACTTGCCGGGGTGCGCCGGGTCCTTGACGACGGTCGCGGAGCACACCATGGAGCCCTCGGGACCGTCGAAGAACAACTTGCCCAGCTCCGGCAGGCTCTGGTGGTACGGCGCCTTCACCGCGACCGCCTTCACCGGCGCCGGTACCGGGTCCGTCACGCCCTTGTCGCCGGAGATGTCATTGGGGACCGTCTTCTCCGGCGGCTTCTCCGCCTTGCGCATCCGGTCCGGGTCCCACAGGTCCTGGATGATCGGGTTGACGTAGTCCTTGGCCTCGCGCAGCCACGTGGCCCGGTCCCAGTTCCGCCACTCGCCGTTCTTCCACTTGTCCAGGTCGAACCCGTGCTTCTTCAGCCGCTCCTTGACGTCGTCCGGTATCTGGAGCTGGTCGGCGCCGCTCGCGGTCGCCGAGGCCGTCGGCTTGCCGTCGGCACTGGAATCGCCGGGACCACAGGCGGTCGCGGTCAGCGCGAGCGCGGCCGTCAGACCGAGGGCCGCGAGCCCGGGCACAACCCCGCGCCGCGCTCCCCTCCCCGCGCGCTCGGCGCTGGACGGGCGTGTCGGTCGCATGTCGCATTCCCCCTGGAACTTCGTCTTCACAGCGTCTTCGTCTTCTGAACTCGTAGATCTCGAACCGCGACACCGAGGACCGGTGCCGCCGTGCGGCCCCCACTATGCCGGTGTCGCCGGGGACGGTACGCGGCAGGGCCGCGGACGCGCCCCCGCCGACGAGGTCCGGCCGGCCCGGTAAGGCGAACCTTGCTTGAGGCCAAGGAACTTGGCCCCAAGCCGTGATCCGGCGGTGCCGGCGTCGTTGGTACGTACGGGGGACATCAGGACAGCGTTCAGCGTGGGCGTACGTGCCGCGCAACGGACGCGATACGGAACCGTCACAGCGGGAGGACCAGCAGCAGTGGCCGTGACCGAACCAGCTACGACGGCCCTGTCCGGCGCCCACGAGGGAATCCTGCGCAGGCAGTCCCTCCGGGAGTCGGCGGCCCGCACCTACGCCCGATCGCTGCCCATCGTGCCCGTGCGGGCCCGCGGCCTGACGATCGAGGGCGCGGACGGACGGCGCTATCTCGACTGCCTCTCGGGGGCGGGGACCCTGGCGCTCGGCCACAACCACCCCGTCGTGCTCGAAGCGATCCGCAAGGTCCTCGACTCGGGCGCCCCGCTGCAAGTCCTCGACCTCGCCACCCCGGTCAAGGACGCCTTCACCACGGAGCTCTTCGCCACCCTGCCGCGCCAACTCGCCGACACCGCACGGATCCAGTTCTGCGGACCGGCCGGCACGGACGCCGTGGAGGCCGCCCTCACACTGGTGCGCACCGCCACCGGACGCACCGGCATGCTCGCCTTCACCGGCGCCTACCACGGCATGACCGCGGGCGCCCTCGCCGTCTCCGGGGGCGCCCGCGACGTCCGGGTGACCCGGCTGCCCTACCCGCACAACTACCGCTGCCCGTACGGAGTCGGCGGCGAACGCGGAGCGGAGCTCGCCGCCCGCTGGACCGAGAACCTCCTCGACGACCCCAAGTCCGGCGTGCCCGCACCGGCCGGGATGATCCTCGAACCGGTGCAGGGGGAGGGCGGGGTGCACCCGGCGCCCGACGCCTGGATGCGTCGCATGCGCGAGATCACCGCGAGCCGCTCCATCCCGCTGATCGCCGACGAGGTGCAGACGGGCGTCGGCCGCACCGGCACCTTCTGGGCCGTCGAACACAGCGGCGTGGTGCCCGATGTGATGGTGCTCTCCAAGGCCATCGGCGGCTCGCTGCCGCTCGCCGTGATCGTCTACCGGGACGGCCTCGACACCTGGAAACCGGGCGCCCACGCCGGCACGTTCCGCGGCAACCAGCTCGCCATGGCGGCAGGCGCCGCCACCCTCGCACATGTCCGCGAGAACCGGCTCGCCGACCGCGCGGCGGTCCTCGGAGCCCGCATGCTCGGCCAGTTGCAGGGGCTCGCCGCCGAGCATCCCTGCGTCGGCGACGTACGCGGCCGGGGCCTGATGATCGGTGTGGAACTCGTCGACCCCGAGCGCGAGGACCTCGGCTCCGGCGATCCGCCGCCACCCGACCCCGCGCTCGCCGCCGTCGTCCAGCAGGAGTGTCTGCGACGCGGCCTCATCGTCGAACTCGGCGGCCGCCACTCCAGCGTCGTACGCCTGCTGCCCCCGCTCACCCTCACCGACGAGCAGGCCGTGGCCGTCCTCGACCGGCTCGCCGACGCGGTGGCCGCCGCCGCCCGCGCCCCGCACCCGCGAGCCGACCCGGAGGCCGGCGCCCGCCACCGGGCCGGGACCGGACCGGCCCACTGATCCCGGACCACCCCCAGCTCCCAAGGAAGACCGCCGTGAACCCCACCCCAGCCCCCGAAGCGCACGAGGCCGACGGCCCGGTCGGCGCCGACCGCGGCCCGGCCGCCGAGCCGACGACGGTGCCGCGCCAGAAGGCCGGGATCCACGGCGAACGACTGACCGCCCGCGACGAACACGACCCGCTCGACGCCGCCGACCCCAAGGCCGCCGCCGAAGCGGCCGCCGTCGAGAACCTGTTGCGCTGCTGGGTGCGCGAGAACGACCTGGCCGCACCCGACGGGCCACTCCTGCGCATCGCGCTGCCCGCCAGCGGCACCGCCCTGCTCGTGCCCGTCCGGTACTGGTCGCCCACCGGCTGGCACCGGTTCGACCGGCCCACCCTGCACGGCGCCCGCGCCGACGCGCAGGCCGCCGACGCCGTCACCGTCGCCGCCCTCCTCGGCCGCGAGGCGGGCCTGAGCCAGAGCGCCGACCTGGTGGGGCGCGTCGCCGACTCGGTGCGCCGCACCGCCGACTTCATCGCCGACCGGCGCGAGCGACCCGGCCCGCGCGAGAGCGCCGACCTCTTCCTCACCGCCGAACAGTCCCTCCTCCTCGGCCACCCCCTGCACCCCACCCCGAAGAGCCGCGAAGGCCTCTCCGACGCCGAAGTGCGCCGCTACTCGCCCGAGTTGTACGGCTCCTTCCCGCTGCACTGGATGGCCGTCGACCCCGCCGTCCTCGCCTCCGACTCGGCCTGGACCGAGGACGGCCGCACCGTCCCCGCCGCGGAACTCGCCCTCCGCTTCACGGACGGCCTCCAACTGCCGCCCGGGACCGTCCCGTTGCCCCTGCACCCCTGGCAGGCCCGCGACATCGTCCAGCGCCCCGCCGTCGCAGCCCTCCTCGACGCCGGACTCCTCCACGACCTGGGCCCGCACGGCGAGCCCTGGCACCCCACGTCGTCCGTGCGCACCGTGCACCGCCCCGGCGCCGACGCCATGCTCAAACTGTCGCTCGGCGTACGCATCACCAACTCCCGCCGGGAGAACCTCCGCAAGGAACTCCACCGGGGCGTCGAGGTGCACCGCCTGCTGCGATCCGGGCTCGGCGACGAGTGGCGGGCGGCCCATCCCTGCTTCGACATCGTCCGCGATCCCGCCTGGCTCGCCGTCGACACCCCCGACGGCGAGGCGCTGCCCGGCCTTGACGTCATGCTCCGCCACAATCCGTTCGCCCCCGGCGACGACGCGGTCTGCATCGCCGCGCTCACCGCGCCACGACCCATGCCGGGCCGCACCGGAACGCACTCGCGCCTCTCTGACGTGGTGCTCCGGCTCGCCACCCGCACCGGCCGGCCCACCCCCGCGGTCTGCGCCGAGTGGTTCCTGCGCTACCTCGACCAGGTCGTACGCCCGCTGCTCTGGCTGGACGGCACGGTGGGCATCGCCCTGGAGGCCCACCAGCAGAACACCCTGGTCCTGCTCGACCCCGACGGCTGGCCCGTCGGCGGCCGCTACCGCGACAACCAGGGCTACTACTTCCGCGACTCGCGCCGTGCCGCCCTGGAGCGCCGACTGCCGGGCATCGGCGCCACCAGCGACACCTTCGTGCCCGACGCCGTCACCGATGAACGCTTCGCCTACTACCTCGGCATCAACAACATCCTCGGCCTCATCGGGGCCTTCGGCGCCCAGCACCTCGCCGACGAGCGGGTCCTGCTCGCCGCCCTGCGCCGGTTCCTCGCCCGGGCCACCGACCTCGGCTCACCCCTCCCCGCCCTCCTGCTGGACAGTCCGACGCTGCGCTGCAAGGCCAATCTGCTGACCCGGCTGCACGGCCTCGACGAACTCGTCGGCCCCGTCGACACCCAGTCCGTCTACGTCACCCTCACCAACCCCCTGCACACGCAGGGAACGTGACCCGTACGAACCGCTGAGAGGAGCGTCGCCGTGCCTCCCACCGATGCCGGCACAGGCCCCGCCGCCCCCCAGGGGGAGGGGGCCGAGGACACCCTGGACCTCCAGCTGCCCGAGGAACTGCTCGCCCTGCTCGACGGGGCGGACACCACCGGGCCGGGCGGGCCGGAGCCCCATGAGGCGCGGTCCGGCGGCCCGCGGCGACCGGGCGAGCCGATCCCCGAGAGCCCCAATTCCCGCGCGGGCAGGCCGAGTTCAGGGATCGGCCCGGGTGGCCCCGCACTCCCCGCCGGGTCCTCGCCCCCGAAAGGCCCGGCCCTCTTGCGCGCACCCCTGGCCAGCGCGGTTGAACCGGCCGCTCCCGGCCCCACCGCGCTACCGGGGGCAGGGACGGGCACGGCCTCCCGAAGGCCCGGCCCGGTCGTGGAGGACCTGCTCGACTCACCCGGCGACTGGACGCCCGCCACGACGCCGCTCGGCGCGTTCCACCTCGTACCCGTACGTCTCGAACGTGACCTCGCCCTCCTGACCCAGTGGATGAACGACCCCGCGGTGGCCGCCTTCTGGAACCTGGCGGGACCCGACTCCGTCACCGCCGCCCATGTGCGCGAACTACTGGACGGCGACGGCCGCAGCGTGCCCTGTCTTGGCGTCCTCGACGGCACCCCCATGAGCTACTGGGAGATCTACCGAGCGGACCTGGACCCGCTGGCCCGGCACTATCCGGCCCGCCCCCACGACACCGGGGTCCATCTGCTCGTCGGTGGCGTCGGCGACCGCGGCCGGGGCGTCGGCACCCTGCTGCTCAGGGCCCTCGCCGACCTGATCCTCGACAACCGTCCGCACTGCCCCCGCGTGATCGCCGAACCCGATCTGCGCAACACCCCCTCCGTCTCCGCGTTCCTCAGCGCGGGCTTCCGCTTCCACGCGGAGGTCGACCTGCCCGACAAGCGCGCCGCCCTGATGGTCCGCGACCGCGCGCTCAGGAACCTGCTGTGAACGCCCCGCTCCGCATACCCCACCCGCCCCGAATCGGTTCCACCGCCGAGGAGACTTTGTGCCGAACCCTCCTTCCCCCCGTGACTCCCGCGGCCTCCTCGACACCGAAGCCCCGTCCGGGCTGCTTGCGCCGCCCGAGCTGAACCGCGAGGCCTGGGACCGTGCGGGACGCCTCCTCCTCGCGAAGATGGTCGGCGCCTTCGCGTACGAGGAGATCGTGCGTCCCATGGTGGACCCCACCACTGACAACGCCGGTCGGCCCGAGAAAAGCCCAGCTCAGTACGGGTTCACGGGCCACTACGGGTTCGCCCTGGACGACGGCAGCACCCTCACCTTCCTCGCCCGGCGCGGTGCGTACGGCGGCTGGCAGGTCGACCCCGACTCCCTCCGCCGGACCGAGCGGGCTCAGGGAGCCAAGGGCGCTCAGGGCGTCGAGAGGGCTCACGGGGTCGAGCGGACTCGGGGAGCCGGACGCGACGGCGCCCTCAGCGGGGCCGGCTCACCGCTCACGCGCCCCGAACCCTTCGGCGACCCCATCCGCTTCCTCGCGCTCGCCCGGCGAACCCTCGGCGTGGACGGCGCGACCTTCGGCCACCTCGTGCGGGAACTCACCGCCACCCTCGCCGCGGACACCCGCCTGCACTCCACGGCGCTGCCCGCGGCCCGCCTCGCCGACCTGGGCTACGCCGAGCTGGAGGGCCACCAGAGCGGCCATCCCTGGCTCGTGCTCAACAAGGGCCGACTGGGTTTCTCCGCCGACGACGCCGCGCGCTGGAACCCGGAAGCCCGCACTCCGGCCACCCTGCCCTGGATCGCGGTCCGCACGGACCTCGCCGGCTACCGCGGTGTCGCAGCCCTCGCCACCCCCGACCTGCTCTACGCCCGTGAGCTCGACGCCACCGTCCGCGAGGCGTTCGCCGCGGCACTGCGGGCCCGGGGCCTCGATCCGGCGGCCTACCTCTATCTGCCCGTCCACCCCTGGCAGTGGACGGAGATGATCCTGCCGCTCTTCGCGCCCGCCGTCGCCGACAACGCCATCGTGCCGCTCCCCACCGACGGCGACGTACGCCTGCCCCAGCAGTCCATCCGCACCTTCCTGAACCTCACCCGGCCCGAGCGGCACACGGTGAAGCTGCCGCTGTCCATCCTCAACACCCTGGTCTGGCGCGGCCTGCCGACCGAGCGCACCGTGGCCGCGCCGGCCGTCACGGCCTGGGTGCAGGGCCTGTGCGCGAAGGACCCCTTCCTGCGGGACGAATGCCGGGTCATCCTCCTCGGCGAGGTCGCCTCCGTCGCGGTGGAACACCCCGTCTACGACCGCATCGCCGAAGTCCCCTACCAGTACAAGGAGTTGCTCGGAGCGATCTGGCGCGAGCCGCTGCTGCCGAAGCTGGAGCCGGGCGAACGGGCCCGTACCCTGGCCGCGCTCCTGAGCACCGACCCCGAGGGCCGGGCCTTCACGGCCGAACTCGTCGCCCGCTCGGGCCTCGAACCCCGGGTGTGGCTGCGCCGGCTCTTCGGCGCCCTGCTGCCGCCGCTCCTGCGCTTCCTGTACCGCTACGGCACGGTGTTCTCGCCGCACGGGGAGAACGCCATCGTCGTCTTCGACGACCGGGACGTGCCCGTACGGCTCGCGATCAAGGACTTCGTCGACGACATCAACGTGAGCGCCGAGCACCTCCCCGAGCACGACTCGATGCCCGAGGACGTGCGGAACATCCTGCTCACCGAGCGGCCCTCCTTCCTCACCCAGTTCATTCATTCGGGGCTCTTCGTGGGCGTCTTCCGGTTCCTGGCCCCGCTCTGCGAGGACCAACTGGGCGTCGCGGAGGCCGAGTTCTGGGCCCTGGTGCGCGACGAGATCCTGCGCCACCAGACCCGCTTCCCCGACGACAAGGACCGCTACGAGACGTTCGACCTGCTCACGCCCGTGATCGACCGGCTCTGCCTGAACCGGAACCGACTGCACACCGACGGCTACCGGGACCGCCCCGAGCGGCCGCACGCCACCGTTTACGGCACCGTGGCGAACCCGCTCGCTCCGATGGAGTGAATCGGATTGTCAGTGGCGCGCCGTAGGGTGGTCTGGCTATGACAAAGCCTTCACTCCCCGAGCTCCTGCACGCCGCCGTGACCGCCGTCGGCGGCGTGGAGCGGCCTGGCCAGGTCACCATGGCCACCGCCGTCGCCGACGCCGTCGACGACAGCTCCCACCTGCTGGTCCAGGCCGGAACGGGCACCGGAAAGTCCCTGGGCTATCTGGTGCCGGCCCTGGCGCACGGGGAGCGCGTCGTGATCGCCACCGCGACGCTGGCGCTCCAGCGCCAACTCGTGGAGCGCGACCTGCCCCGCACCGTGGACGCGCTGCACCCGCTGCTGCGCCGCCGGCCGCAGTTCGCCATGCTCAAGGGCCGCTCCAACTACCTGTGTCTGCACCGCCTCCACGAGGGCGCCCCGCAGGACGAGGACGAGGGCCTCTTCGACCAGTTCGAATCGGCCGCGCCCACCAGCAAGCTGGGCAAGGACCTCCTCAGGATGCGGGACTGGGCGGACGAGACGGAGACCGGTGATCGCGACGACCTGACGCCGGGCGTCTCGGACAAGGCGTGGAGCCAGGTCTCGGTGTCCTCCCGCGAATGCCTGGGCGCCTCGAAGTGCGCCTATGGCGCGGAGTGCTTCGCGGAGATGGCCCGGGAGCGCGCCAAGCTCTCCGATGTCGTCGTCACCAACCACGCCCTGCTCGCCATCGACGCGATCGAGGGCGCCCCGGTCCTGCCGCAGCACGAGGTCCTGATCGTCGACGAGGCACACGAGCTGGTCTCCCGGGTCACCGGCGTCGCCACCGGCGAGCTCACTCCCGGCCAGGTCAACCGGGCCGTGCGGCGCAGCGCCAAGCTGGTCAACGAGAAGGTGGCCGACGGCCTCCAGACCGCCGCCGAAGGCTTCGAGCGGATCATGGAGCTGGCGCTGCCGGGGCGCTTGGAGGAGATCCCGGAGGACCTCGGCTATGCGCTCATGGCGCTGCGCGACGCCGCCCGGGAGGTCGTCTCGGCGCTCGGCTCCACCCGTGACAAGTCCGTCCAGGACGAGGACGCCGTGCGCAAGCAGGCCCTCGCGATGGTCGAGACGGTGCACGGCGTGGCGGAGCGCATCACCAACGGCTCCGAGTGGGACGTCGTCTGGTACGAGCGCCACGACCGCTTCGGCGCGTCACTGCGGGTCGCCCCGCTGTCGGTGTCGGGTCTGCTCAGAGAGAAGCTCTTCAACGACCGCTCGGTCGTCCTGACCTCGGCCACCCTCAAGCTGGGCGGGGACTTCAACGGGGTGGGCGCCTCCCTCGGCCTCTCCCCGGAGGGCACCACCGGCGAGGACGTCCCGCAGTGGAAGGGCCTGGACGTGGGCTCGCCCTTCGACTATCCCAAGCAGGGCATCCTGTACGTCGCCAAGCACCTGGCCACGCCCGGCCGCGAGGGTTCGCGGGGCGACATGATGGACGAGTTGGCCGAGCTGGTGGAGGCGGCCGGCGGCCGCACCCTCGGTCTGTTCTCCTCGATGCGGGCGGCGCAGGCCGCCGCCGAGGAACTGCGGGGGCGCCTCGACCATCCGATCCTGCTCCAGGGCGAGGAGACGCTGGGCGAGCTGATCAGGAACTTCGCGGCCGACCCCAAGACCTGTCTGTTCGGCACCCTGTCGCTGTGGCAGGGCGTGGACGTGCCCGGGCCGAGCTGTCAGCTCGTGGTCATGGACCGCATCCCCTTCCCGCGCCCCGACGACCCGCTGATGAGCGCCCGCCAGAAGGCAGTCGAGGAGGGCGGCGGCAACGGCTTCATGGCCGTGGCCGCGACCCATGCGGCGCTGTTGATGGCTCAGGGCGCGGGCCGGCTCGTCCGGGCGACCGGCGACCGGGGCGTGGTCGCGGTGCTCGACCCGAGGCTGGCCAACGCCCGCTACGGCAGCTATCTGCGGGCCTCGCTGCCCAACTTCTGGTACACCACGGACCGCAACCAGGCGCGCCGCTCGCTCGCCGCCATCGACGCGGCGGCCGCGGCCGAGGGGAAGTAGCGCGCTCGGGCCGGTGCCGGGGGACTGGTGCCGCCGGGGGCTCTGGAGACACAGCAGGGCCCCGGGACCGGCGCAGAGGGTCCCGGGGCCCGGTCAGGGGCCGACGCGGGGGTCAGACGCGCCGGAGCACCGCCACGACCTTGCCCAGGATGGTCGCGTCGTCGCCGGGAATCGGCTGGTAGGCGGCGTTGTGCGGGAGCAGCCAGATGTGGTTGTCCTCGCGCTTGAAGCGCTTGACGGTGGCCTCGCCGTCCAGCATCGCCGCCACGATGTCGCCGTTCTCGGCCACCGGCTGGCGGCGGACCGTCACCCAGTCCCCGTCACAGATGGCGGCTTCGATCATCGAATCGCCGACGACCTTGAGGACGAACAGCTCGCCGTCGCCCACCAGCTGGCGGGGGAGCGGGAAGACGTCCTCGACCGACTCCTCCGCCAGGATCGGGCCACCGGCGGCGATCCGGCCGACCAGCGGCACATAGGACGCGGCGGGCTTGCCCGCGGTGTCGGTGGCCTGGCTGCTCGGCTGGTCGGAGCCGCGGACCTCGTAGGCGCGCGGCCGGTGCGGGTCGCGGCGCAGGAAGCCCTTGCGCTCGAGGGCCATCAGCTGGTGGGCGACGGACGAGGTGCTGGAGAGGCCGACGGCCTGACCGATCTCCCGCATCGACGGGGGGTAGCCACGCCGCTGCACGGAGTCCCGGATGACTTCGATGACCCTGCGCTGCCGGTCGGTGAGGCCGGAACTGTCCGCCCTGATCCCTGGGGGCCGGCCTGGCAGCGAGCGGGCGGGCCGCGTGGCGTCCGCCCCCTGGTTGGTGACTGCGTCGTTCATGGCATGCACCGGCTCACGTCGGGTCTGGGAGCGGTCCTGGGCAGTGATGGTGGCACTGTCTGCGGTGGTGGTCACGTCGGCCCCTCTCGAATTGGTCTCCCTAGCTGGACAACGGTAGTGGCTTTCGAAAGGTTGCGCCAAACACACGTTCGAGTGAAAAATCGCAGAACGCGCTGCGTGGCCTTATGGGTGGGTGTATGTGCGACTCCCGATTGGGGGCCCGTCGAACGTCAATTCGGGCCATTACGGTACCGTTCAGCGCCGAGGCGGGCGCCTGATGAGCTCCCCTCGAAGGCCCTTCGGGGCAGCCGCCGCGTGTCGCGTGCGACGACGGCGTGCCGGCGCCAGTCTGTCACCCGGCACCCCGCGATCCCCCGGTGCGACGCGCGTCCCGTAAGGTCTTGGGCGGCCGGAAATCGCCGGGCCGGACCGGGGAGCCGCCGACACGCGGTAGGGGCCGGATAAGCAGCAAAACCCTAGATCTAGTGGTTGGATTGGTACAGCCGCCCAGAAGTTGTGGTCCATGGTCCATCAAGACCCTGGCCATCGCCTATGCTTGTGGTCGCTTCGCGGGCGGATTCCAGGCCTGGTGAGGCTATTCAGTCGTGCTGTGAAGGAGGGTTGGGAACCATGCACTGCCCCTTCTGTAGGCACCCCGACAGCCGTGTCGTCGACAGTCGTACGACTGACGACGGCACGTCGATCCGGCGGCGCCGCCAGTGCCCCGACTGCTCCCGTCGCTTCACGACGGTGGAGACGGCCTCGCTGATGGTCATCAAGCGCTCCGGCGTGACCGAGCCCTTCAGCCGGACCAAGGTCATCTCCGGCGTCCGCAAGGCGTGCCAGGGGCGGCCGGTCACCGAGGACGCCCTCGCCCAGCTCGGCCAGCGCGTCGAGGAAGCGGTGCGGGCCACCGGCAGTGCCGAGCTGACCACCCATGACGTGGGCCTGGCCATACTGGGCCCGTTGCAGGAGCTCGACCTCGTCGCGTACCTGCGCTTCGCGTCCGTGTACCGGGCGTTCGACACGCTCGAAGACTTCGAGGCGGCCATCGTGGAACTCCGCGAGCGGCAGCCTCGGGACAATCCATCAGACGAGTGCGTGGCCGGCGCGACCCCCGAGGTCCCCGTGCCCGCCACCGCTGCCGACTGACCGAGGGGCCCGGGCGGGCTCGCGGTCGCCGATCGGCGGCAATCCAGACCTGTCAGGGGTGCGCTTCGGCTGCGCCCATGGCAACAGACAAACACCGTGCCTTGGGAACATTCAGGCACTTTTGGGCGTTTTTGCCCGCGTATGGGAGGCGGCAATGACAGAGACGGCGAGCGGCCCGGCACGAGGCTCCCGAGCCAAGGGATCCAAGGCCACCAAGGGTCTGCGCATCGAGCGCATCCACACCACCCCCGGCGTGCATCCGTACGACGAGGTGGCCTGGGAGCGCCGTGACGTCGTCATGACCAACTGGCGCGACGGCTCGGTCAACTTCGAGCAGCGTGGCGTCGAGTTCCCCGACTTCTGGTCGGTGAACGCGGTCAACATCGTCACCAGCAAGTACTTCCGCGGGGCCGTCGGCACCCCGCAGCGCGAGACCGGTCTCAAGCAGCTCATCGACCGGATCGTGAAGACCTACACGAAGGCCGGCGAGGAGTACGGGTACTTCGCCTCGCCCGCCGACGCCGAGATCTTCGAGCACGAGCTGGCGTACGCCCTCCTGCACCAGATCTTCAGCTTCAACTCGCCGGTGTGGTTCAACGTCGGCACGCCCCAGCCGCAGCAGGTCTCGGCCTGCTTCATCCTGTCCGTCGACGACTCCATGGAGTCGATCCTCGACTGGTACAAGGAAGAGGGCATGATCTTCAAGGGCGGCTCCGGCGCCGGCCTGAACCTCTCCCGCATCCGCTCCTCCAAGGAGCTGCTCTCCTCCGGCGGCAACGCCTCGGGCCCCGTCTCCTTCATGCGCGGCGCCGATGCGTCGGCCGGAACCATCAAGTCCGGTGGCGCGACCCGCCGCGCGGCCAAGATGGTCATCCTCGACGTCGACCACCCCGACATCGAGAACTTCATCGAGACCAAGGTGAAGGAAGAGGAGAAGATCCGCGCACTGCGCGACGCGGGCTTCGACATGGACCTGGGCGGCGACGACATCACGTCCGTCCAGTACCAGAACGCCAACAACTCGGTCCGCGTGAACGACGCGTTCATGACGGCGGTCGAGCAGGGCGGCAAGTTCGGCCTGACGTCCCGCATGACGGGCGACGTCATCGAGGAGGTCGACGCCAAGTCCCTCTTCCGCAAGATGGCCGAGGCGGCCTGGGCCTGCGCCGACCCCGGCATCCAGTACGACGACACCATCAACCACTGGCACACCTGCCCGGAGTCCGGCCGCATCAACGGCTCGAACCCGTGCAGCGAGTACATGCACCTGGACAACACGTCCTGCAACCTCGCGTCCCTCAACCTGATGAAGTTCCTCAAGGACGACGGCAAGGGCCACCAGTCCTTCGAGGTCGAGCGCTTCGCCAAGGTCGTCGAGCTGGTCATCACGGCGATGGACATCTCCATCTGCTTCGCGGACTTCCCGACGCAGAAGATCGGCGAGAACACCCGCGCCTACCGCCAGCTCGGCATCGGCTACGCCAACCTCGGCGCCCTGCTGATGGCCACGGGTCACGCCTACGACTCCGACGGCGGCCGCGCGCTCGCCGGTGCCATCACCTCCCTGATGACCGGCACGTCCTACAAGCGCTCCGCCGAGCTCGCCGCGGTCGTCGGCCCGTACGACGGCTACGCCCGCAACGCCGAGCCGCACCAGCGCGTCATGAAGCAGCACGCCGACGCCAACGCCGTCGCCGTCCACGTGGACGACCTGGACAACCCGATCTGGGCCGCCGCCACGGAGGCCTGGCAGGACGTGATCCGGCTCGGCGCGAAGAACGGTTTCCGCAACGCGCAGGCCTCGGTCATCGCGCCCACCGGAACCATCGGTCTCGCCATGTCGTGCGACACCACCGGCCTGGAGCCCGACCTCGCCCTGGTCAAGTTCAAGAAGCTGGTCGGCGGCGGCTCGATGCAGATCGTCAACGGCACCGTGCCGCAGGCGCTGCGCCGCCTCGGCTACCAGGAGGAGGCGATCGAGGCGATCGTCGCCCACATCGCCGAGAACGGGAACGTCATCGACGCCCCGGGCCTGAAGACCGAGCACTACGAGGTCTTCGACTGCGCCATGGGCGAGCGCTCCATCTCCGCGATGGGCCACGTCCGCATGATGGCGGCCATCCAGCCGTGGATCTCCGGCGCCCTGTCCAAGACGGTCAACCTGCCGGAGACGGCGACCGTCGAGGACGTCGAAGAGGTCTACTTCGAGGCGTGGAAGATGGGCGTCAAGGCGCTCGCCATCTACCGCGACAACTGCAAGGTCGGCCAGCCCCTCTCCGCCAAGACCAAGGAGAAGGAGAAGGAGGCGGTCACCGCCAAGGCCGAGGACACCATCCGCACCGCGGTCGAGAAGGTCATCGAGTACCGCCCGGTCCGCAAGCGCCTCCCCAAGGGCCGCCCGGGGATCACCACCTCCTTCACGGTCGGTGGCGCCGAGGGCTACATGACGGCCAACTCCTACCCGGACGACGGCCTCGGCGAGGTCTTCCTGAAGATGTCCAAGCAGGGCTCCACCCTCGCGGGCATGATGGACGCCTTCTCCATCGCCGTCTCCGTCGGCCTCCAATACGGCGTGCCGCTGGAGACCTACGTCTCGAAGTTCACCAACATGCGCTTCGAGCCGGCCGGCATGACGGACGACCCGGACGTGCGGATGGCGCAGTCGATCGTCGACTACATCTTCCGTCGCCTGGCGCTTGACTTCCTGCCGTTCGAGACGCGCTCCGCGCTCGGCATCCACTCCGCCGAGGAGCGCCAGCGTCACCTGGACACCGGTTCGTACGAGCCGACCCTGGAGGACGACGAGCTGGACGTCGAGAGCCTGGCCCAGTCCGCCCCGCGCCAGACGGAGCCCCTGAAGGCCGTGGCGGCCCCCAAGGCCGTCGAGGTGCCGGCCCCCAAGGTCGCGCACAACTCGGCCGAGCTCGTCGAGATGCAGCTCGGCGTCAGTGCGGACGCGCCGCTCTGCTTCTCGTGCGGCACCAAGATGCAGCGGGCCGGCTCCTGCTACATCTGCGAGGGCTGCGGCTCGACCAGCGGTTGCAGCTGACACCCGGCGCGCGGGTTTAGCCACGCGCGGGTTTGAACAAGCGACAACGCACTGAGGGGACCGGCACGCGCCGGTCCCCTCAGTCGTGCCTATGGCCCTCGTGCCTACGGCCGCATGCGTACGGCCCCTCCTGCGTACGGTGCGATCAGGCGTCGGCCGCGCCCATGGAGGCGATGAACGCGTCCGGGGCCAGGTCGAATCCGCGGACCTCGTCGAGGAACTCCCAGGCGCCCGACGGGCCACGGACGAACTCGGCGACCGTCGCCGCCCTGGCGTCCGCCACCGCGGCGAAGTCGTGGTTCGACAGTTCGGTGTACCCCTCGCGGACCCGCACGCCGGGGGCTGCCACCTCGCCGAAGGTGAGCCCCGCGCCCTGCTGCTGGATGACCACCCCCACCACCACGCGCCCGTAGTCCGTGGACATCCGGCCGAGCTCCAGCCTCATCACCTCGTCGTACCCGAGGCCCTGGCCGGTCCGGCTGTCTCGGTCGAGCGAGATGGTGCCGTCCGGGGAGCGGCGGTCGAAGTACACCCCGTAGGCGGGCGGGCCGCCGGGGGCGGCCGCCGAGTAGACCCCGGCGACGATGTCCAGGTCGTGGGCGGCGGAGCCGAGGGGGCTGGGATCCCACCGCAGCGCCACCTCGACCGTGCCGAGCCCTTTGCCGATACCGCTCATTGCCAAGTCCTCCCCACATCCGTCTCCCCGCGTCCGCCTCCATGCTGTCACGGTCCCAACGAGCGCCGGATGCCCATGAGTTGGCCCCGCGCCCCGTACGATGGCGCGGTGCTGGTCAAGTGGATTCGCTGCACCGTGGTGGACCGCCGCGGTTTCGAGCGGGGGCAGCGGAAATGGGCGGGGTTACTGGGCGAGCCCGGTTTCCGGGGGCAGGGCGGCGGCTGGAGTCGGAGCCGGCCAGAAGTGGCCCATGTCTTCGGCTTCTGGGAGAGCCGGGCGTTCTACGACTCCTTCATGGCGCGGGCGCACGACGGCCTCGCCGGCGCCCAGTCCGGCACGTACAAGGACATGGAGGTCAAGCTCTTCGACCACCGCTTCGAGGTGAAGACCGGTTTCGAGCCGCGCTTCACCGACGCGGACGTGGTGCGCGTGGCGCACTGCACGGTGCACCAGGAGCGCGTCGAGCACTTCGCGCTGATGCAGCAGAGGATCTGGAACCCGGCGATGGCGGGCTCTCCCGGCATGCTGCGCGGCGTGTTCGCCGAGGCGCCCGGCCATGAGTTCCTGGTGCTCTCCATGTGGCGGTCGTCCGCCGAACGCGGCAAGTACCGGGCCGACCGCCTGAAGCGGCTCTCCCTGCTCGCCCAGACCGAGACCGACATCGCGGCCCTCAACGGCGACGTCGTCCAGCTCGACGCGGCCTGGACGGTCTGATCCCCAGGGCCGTCCCGGCCGCGATGTTCCGGGGAGGCTACGCCGGACGGGGCCGGACAAGTGCTCGATCGTGGCGCGGGCGATCTAGGGTTTGGGCATGGCACGACCACGGCGCATCGTCCTCGTCCGGCATGGCGAGTCGCAGGGCAATGCCGACGACACCGTGTACGAGCGTGAGCCCGACCATGCGCTGGGGCTCACCGAGACGGGCCTGCGCCAGGCCGAGGCGACCGGGGAGCGGCTGCGCGAGACGTTCCAGGACGAGCGGGTCAGCGTCTACGTCTCGCCCTACCGCAGGACGCACCAGACGTTCCAGGCCTTCGGCCTCGACCCCGCGCGGGTACGGATCCGCGAGGAGCCACGGCTGCGCGAGCAGGACTGGGGAAACTGGCAGGACCGGGACGACGTCAAACTCCAGAAGGCCTACCGGGACGCGTACGGGCACTTCTTCTACCGCTTCGCCCAGGGCGAGTCGGGGGCCGACGTCTACGACCGGGTAGGGGCGTTCCTGGAGAGCCTGTACCGGAGTTTCGAGGCGCCCGACCACCCGCCCAATGTGCTCCTGGTGACGCACGGGCTCACCATGAGGCTGTTCTGCATGCGCTGGTTCCACTGGAGCGTGGCCGACTTCGAGTCGCTGTCCAATCCGGGGAACGCCGAGACCAGGACGCTGCTGCTCGGTGCGGACGGGCGGTACGCGCTCGACCGGCCGTTTCAGCGGTGGCGTGCCCCCGAGCCGTACGGGATCACCGGATAGAGTGGCCGTGAGATGACCGCTGACTCCACCACCGAATCACTCGACACGCGCTGCGTACGCGCCCTGGGCAGCCTGCGCGGCCTGTCCGTCGGAGACGCGCTGGGCTCCCAGTTCTTCGTCCCCGTCAACTACCCCCTCCTCAAGCGCCGGGACCTGCCCGAGGGCCCCTGGCAGTGGACCGACGACACCGAGATGGCCTGCTCGGTCCTGGCCGTGCTCGCCTCCCACCACCGGATCGACCAGGACGCGCTCGCGCTGTCCTTCGCCCACCACCACGACTTCGACCGGGGCTACGGCCCCGCGGTCAACCGGATGCTGCGCCTGGTCAGGGAGGGCGCGGACTGGCGGGAGCTGGCCTCCGCGCTCTTCAACGGCCAGGGCTCCTGGGGCAATGGCTCGGCCATGCGGATCGCCCCGCTCGGCGCCTGGTACGCGGACGACCCCGAGCAGGCCACCCACCAGGCCGAGATCTCCTCGTACACCACCCACCAGCACCGCGAGGCCGTCGTGGGCGCCATGGCCGTGGCGGCGGCCGCCGCCCTGGTCGCCGCGCCCGCGGGTCCCCCGTCGCCGGGCGACCTGCTCGACAAGGTGATCGCGCTGGTGCCGCGCAGCGCGGTGGGCGCCGGGCTGCGGCGGGCGCGGGACATGCTCGACTACGACGACGCGGCGACCGTGGCCGCGGTGCTCGGGTCCGGGCGGCGCACCAGCGCGCACGACACGGTGCCGTTCGCCCTGTGGTCGGCGGCGCGCGGGCTCGGCGACTACGAGCGCGCGTTCTGGACCACCGCGCAGGTCGGCGGCGACGTCGACACGACCTGCGCGATCGTCGGCGGAGTGATCGCCTCCGCCCCGGCGGGAGCGCCCCCCGCCGACTGGCTGGAGCGCACCGAGGAGCTGCCGGACTGGGTGCCGACGAGCGCGGCACGCTGACCCGCCCGTGGCCGCCCCCGCTGCGTCCGCGTAACGCCAACGAGCCGCCTCCCCGGTCAGGGGGGCGGCTCCTTGGGTGCGGGCGCCTACAGGCCCGCTCCGGTGGGCGCGCCGCCCAGCGCCTC
Organism: Streptomyces hundungensis; assembly: GCF_003627815.1. Lineage (NCBI taxonomy): Bacteria > Bacillati > Actinomycetota > Actinomycetes > Kitasatosporales > Streptomycetaceae > Streptomyces > Streptomyces hundungensis. The sequence goes on along the minus strand of NZ_CP032698.1, from coordinate 2,287,837 downwards.
CAGGTCGCTCCTGCGGACCTGGATGACGAACACGGCGGTCAGGATCGCCAGCGCGACCAGCGCGACGGCGGCGATGAACGCGACCCCGATGCCGTGGGCGAGCACCTCGTCGCTCCAAGGGGCGGGCAGCTGACGGGTGTTGAGGAACGCCGCCTTCTGCTCGGGCGAGGCATGGGCCATGAAGTCCTTCACCTGGGTGGTGGCCTCGTGGCGGCTCGCGGTGCCGAACACGGTCGTCAGGATGGACAGGCCGAGCGCGCCGCCGACCTGCTGGGTGGTGTTCAACAGGCCCGAGGCGGCGCCGGATTCCTTGTCGGCGACGCCGGAGACGGCGGTCAGGGTCAGGGTGACGAAGTTGAGCCCCATGCCGAAGCCGAACAGCAGCATCGGCCCCAGGATCCCGCCGGCGTAGGAGCTGTCCGGGTCGATCTGGGTCAGCCAGGCCATGCCGAGACCGGTGAGCAGGGTGCCGGTCACCATGAAGGGCTTGGGGCCGAGCCTCGGCAGCAGGTTGGAGGAGAGGCCGGCGCCCGTGACGATCGCGACCGTCACCGGAAGGAAGGCCAGACCCGCCTTGATCGGGCTGTAGTGCAGCACGTTCTGCACGAACAGGACGATGAAGAAGAACATGCCGAACATTCCGGCCGCCAGGCTGAGCATCATCACGTACGTGCCCGAACGGTTGCGGTCGGCGAACATCCGCAGCGGAGTGATCGGCTGGGCCGAGCGCCGCTCCACCGCGACGAACCCGAACAGCAGTACCACGGCCGCCGCGAACGAGCCCAGCGTGAGCGAGTCGCTCCAGCCGTCCGACGAGGCCCGGATGAACCCGTAGACCAGCGCCGCCATGCCCAGGGTGGACGTCAGTGCGCCGGCGATGTCGAAGCGGCCTGGATGGCGCTCCGACTCCCTGATGTAGCGGGGTGCGAGAAACGCGATGAAGACGCCGATCGGTACGTTGACGAACAGCACCCAGCGCCAGTCCAGCCAGTCGGTCAGCATGCCGCCCGCGAGCAGCCCGATGGCGCCGCCGCCGGCCGATACGGCGGCGAACACGCCGAAGGCCCGGTTGCGTTCCGGGCCTTCGGGAAACGTCGTCGCGATCAGCGCGAGGGAGGTCGGTGAGGCTATGGCGCCGCCGATGCCCTGCACGGCGCGCGCGGCGAGCAACTGCCAGGGCTCCTGGGCGAATCCGCCGAGCAGCGAGGCGAGCGTGAAAGCGAGGATGCCGGTGATGAACATGCGGCGCCGGCCGAGCAGATCGCCGGCCCGGCCGCCGAGCAGCAGCAGCCCGCCGAAGGTGAGCGCATAGGCGTTGATGACCCAGGTGAGGTCATTGGTGGAGAAGCCGAGCGCGGTCTGGATGTGCGGCAGCGCGATGTTGACGATGGTGGCGTCGAGCACGACCATCAACTGGCACGCCGCGATGACGGTCAGGGCTATGCCGGGCCGCGCCGAACGGCCCGCGGGTCCCGGCCGGGCCTTCGTGGGCGGGGCCGCGCCGATCTGGTTGGACGTCACTGGATTTCCCCCTAGAACTGTAGTGAACGTCTCCGTTCACTAACGACCGACGATAGTGAGTCGCCGGGATCGAACACAAGGCTTTTCCTTGCGAGTTGGGGACGCGTCGGCCCGGGTGCGGGCCGGGGCGCCGGGCGGCGAAGGAGGTGGACGCCGTCTGGAACATCGGGGCGGCGCCGGGCCACCATGGGGGAATCCCACCCCGCACGCGTACGCTGCGCATCGAGTCCCCGGCGGTGGGACACCCGTCCCCAACAGGGGATATCCGTCCCCGCGGAGAGTCCCCAACGGAGAGAACACGATGGCTACTTCGCGCTGGGCCGCCACCACCGCGCCCCCCGTCTCGCTGCGCCGCCGAGGCCCCGTCCTGGAGCGGGCGATCCTCGACGCCACCCTGGAGCAGCTGAACACGGTCGGCTGGGGCGGCCTCACCATGGAGGGGGTCGCCGCGGGCGCGGGGACCGGCAAGGCCGCCGTCTACCGCCGCTGGCCGTCCAAGGCCGAGCTGGTCGCGGACGCGCTGCGCTCCGGCTTCGCCGCCCTCGACGACGCCCCGGACCACGGCTCGGTGCGCGAGGACCTCTACCAGCTGTGCCTGCGCATCCGGGACACGATGTACTCCCGCTCCGGTCACGCACTGCGTTCGGTCCTGTACGAGTGTGATCAAACGGCCGCCGACCGGTTCCAGGAACTGATCCTGCACCGTGTGATCGAGCCCGCCAACCGGCTCCTGCGCGAGGTGGTGCGGCGCGGCATCGAGCGGGGCGACGTGCGCCCCGACGCCACCGGGGAACTCGTCTTCGACGTGATCCCGGGGCTGATGATGTACCGCTCCAAGCTGTGCGGCAGCGCCTGGGACGAGGAGGACATCGCCGCGATGATCGACCAGGTCATGGTGCCGCTGCTGCGCCCCCGCGCCGGCTGACCACGCGCCGGACGCCCGGGATGGCGGGGGTGGGGGAGACCTGGGTGTCGCGGGCCGCGCCCGGCGGCGTAACCTTGCAGGCGCCATGCCGTACGAACCACCCACCCACAGCGTCGAGCGCTCGATTCGCGCCACCACCGGGGCCAAGATCGTCGCCGGTGTCGACGAAGTCGGACGCGGGGCGTGGGCCGGTCCCGTCACGGTCTGCGCGGCCGTCACCGGACTGCGCCGCCCGCCCACCGGGCTCACCGACTCCAAGCTGATCAGCCCCAAGCGCCGCACCGAGCTCGCCGCGGTCCTGGAGGGCTGGGTCACCGCCTACGCGCTCGGCCACTCCTCGCCCGAGGAGATCGACGAGCTCGGCATGACCGCGGCCCTGCGGCTCGCCGCCGTACGCGCCCTGGAGGCGCTGCCGGTGCGTCCCGACGCGGTGATCCTCGACGGGAAGCACGACTACCTCGGGATTCCCTGGCAGGTCCGTACGGTGATCAAGGGCGACCAGTCCTGCATCGCGGTCTCGGCCGCCTCGGTGATCGCCAAGGTGCGCCGCGACGCGATGATGGCCGAACTGGCGGGCGTCCAGGGGGAGTACGCGGGGTTCGGCTTCGCCGAGAACGCCGGCTATCCCTCGCCCGTGCACAAGGCGGCGCTGGAGGACCAGGGGCCCACCCCCTACCACCGGCTCTCCTGGGCGTATCTGGACGCGATGCCGCGCTGGCGCCATCTGAAGAAGACGCGGCTCTCCGCGGAGGCGGCCGCACTCGAAAGCGGGGGACAGCTCGGCTTCGACTTCTGATCCCGGGGGGAACGGGTTCCGTTGGTTCCCGCTCCGTTCCCCGCACGGTGCGGCCACGTTTCCGGAGCCTTCCGGTCCGCTTGACGGACCGGCGAAAGTCCGGGGTCGCGTCCTGAAATCCCTGGACTTTCCCGCCCAGTTGCGGGGAGACTCCGCCCCGATCGCACCTTTGTGCCCACCCGCCGGTGAGGCTTTCACCGGCATTTGATAGACATCCTTCATGCCTCTCATCCCCGAGGAGCCTCAGATTCACGAGAGTGCCCAGGGTCCCCGCGTCACCCCGGCCGCCGGCCGCACCGCGCAGACCCCTCATCCCGTACCCGGTCCGCGTTCCGCGGCCACACCGCGGCCCGGACGTCCGGTCCCCGGCCCGGCCCGGCCCACGCCTCCCGCGCAGCGCTCGCACGGTGGCGCCGCGCCGACCCCGGCGCCGCGGCCGCCGAGCCCGGCCGGCCCCCAGATCCAGCTCGTCCCGGCCCCGGCCGACGGCGCGCTCGACGCCGCCGGCGAGGCGGTGGACCTGCTGCTCGACACGGGTCGCGCGCCCGGCGACATCCTGGTCCTCACCACCGGGGACCCGCACCCCTGGGCCGCCCACGAGCTGTCCTTCGGCGAAGACGCCTACTGGGCCCAGCACGACGCCCGCGACGACGTCTTCTACGCCACCGCGTCCGCCGCGGAGCGGGCCTCGGCCCGCCCCGTGGTCGTCGTCGCCCTCAACCCGGCCACCGCGGCGGGCGCCAACGGCACGGACGGCACCGGCGACCCGGCCGCCCGCGCACTGCCGCTCGCCCTGGCCCGCGCGCAGGCACTGCTCATCGTGTGCGGCGACCCGCAGCGGATCAACGCGGCCCTCGGCGCGGGAGTCTGAGCGACGGGGGCGGGCCGAGCCGGGGTGCTACCGGGCCGCTCGTCCGGCCGGTCGGGCCGGGTCGGTCCTCGGGCCGGTCGGCCCGGCACGGCCCAACTCCCGGCCGGGCGGGGGCGGTTCAGCGCGCGGCCGTGCGCCACGACATGTCCGCCGCCCCGGTGGCGCGGCGCAACGGCAGCGGCTGGGCCAGCTCGTGCGCGGCGTCGGCGAGGCAGTCGGCCCCCGCGATCGAGCTGGGCCGGCGGCCGCCCCGTCCTTCACCGAGCACCTGCCAACCGCCGCGCGTGAGCGTGATGTACGCCCCGCAACGCAGCCCGTGCAGGGTGCAGGCGTCACGCAGAGCCCACATCCAGGCGCCGTCCTCCGGCGTCCAACGCTCGTCTCCCTCACGGCAGTAGAGCAGCACGCCGGTACGCACCGGTGTCCTGCGGCGCAGGTCGTGCGGGATGATCCGGCGCAGCTGCGCGAGCAGCGCGTTGCGGAACTCCCAGCCGTCGGCCGGCGCCGGGCGCCGGGTGAACGACGCGCTGGCCGTGAGGCGTTCGTCGTGGTCGAGGACCGCGACGACGGCGGTCGACGGGGCGGGCCGGTGTCGCGCGTGCAGCCCGCTGACGACCTCGCGGGGATTGCGCAGCAGGGGAATGCCGGCCGCGGCCCACTCGGCGGGCTCCAGGACCCGCCCGAAGCGGTTCGAGGAGTCGGCCGGTATCGGGGTGGGCAGCGCTGCCGGGGTCGTGGACGGAGCGAATCGGAACGTCATGGTCCTCCCTTCCGGATACACGCTCGTAGGGCGGCAGGGACGGCTGGGCGGCACCACGGCAGGCCTTGCGGGGGGCCACAGGGTCGCCGCGTGGGTGCGGTTTCCCCATGCTCGCCGTCGCCGGTCGGGGCGGCAACGAGCACTTTGCGCCGTCGGCCCGAAGTGACGGGTGGGGCACTCATATCCCTGCCCCGCCGCGCCCCCGATCACCCCTGCTCTCCCGCCGGAACGCCGGGCAACAGGGGGGCCGCGCCTTGGGTTTGGCGCGGCGAGGCTCCGCCGACCTCGGGGCGGTACGGCGACCCCCTGCCCGAAGGGTGCGAGGAACGGGCGCGTGGAGGAGCGGGAGGACCCTCGCTCGGCCTCAGGCGGCGAGGTGGTTCACGCCTGCACGGCGAGGACCAGCGGAAACACCCCCTTGGCTCCGGCGCGGCGCAGCAGCCTCGCCGCGACGGCCAGCGTCCAGCCCGTGTCGGAGGCGTCGTCCACCAGCAGCACCGGCCCCTGGGCCTCGGCCAGCGCGGAGGCGAGGGCCTCGGGGACCACGAAGGCGTGGTGCAGCGCGCGGACCCGCTGCGCGCTGTTGGACTGCGCGATCCGCTCACCCGCCGGGCCGTCGGCGTAGGCGAGGGAGCCGAGCAGCGGCATCCGGCCGATCTCCGCGATGCGTGCGCCGAGCGAGGCGACGAGCGCGGGCCGGGTACGGGAGGGGACCGTCACGACACCGACCGGCCGGGGCGGCGCGTCCGGGCTGCCGCAGGCCCAGCCGCCCGAGCCCTTCGCCCAGTCGGTGAGGACGCTCACCGCCGCCTGCACCACGTCGTCGGGCACCGGGCCGTCCGGGGCCCCCGGCGCCAGCATCGGACGCAGTCGATTGCCCCAGCCGATGTCCGAAAGGCGGCCCAACGCCCTTCCCGGGAAAGCCAGTTCACCAGCCGGGATGCGTCCCTTCAGGTCGATGCCGATCGCGGCGAGCCCGGTGGGCCACATCTTGCGGGGCTCCACCTCCACACCGGGCCGGGTGAGCTCGCCGCGCGCCTCGTCCAGCGCCTTGCCGGACACATCGGCGGTGAAACGGGCGCCCGCGCAGTTGTCGCAGCGCCCGCACGGCGCTGCCTGCTCGTCGTCGAGCTGGCGGCGCAGGAACTCCATCCGGCACCCCGTCGTCGAGGCGTACTCCCGCATCGCCTGCTGCTCGGCGGAACGCTGCCGGGCCACCCACGCGTACCGCTCGGTGTCGTACACCCACGGCTGGCCCGTGGTCGTCCAGCCGCCCTTGACCCGGCGCACCGCGCCGTCCACGTCCAGCACCTTGAGCATCGTCTCCAGGCGGATGCGGCGCAGCTCCACCAGAGGCTCCAGGGCCGGCAGCGACATGGGCCGTTCGCTGTGCGCCAGCACGTCGAGGGTGCGCCGGACCTGCTCCTCCGGAGGGAAGGCCACCGACGCGAAGTACTTCCAGATCGCCTCGTCCTCGCGGCCCGGAAGGAGCAGCACCTCCGCATGCGCCACGCCACGGCCCGCACGGCCGACCTGCTGGTAGTAGGCGATCGGGGAGGAGGGCGAGCCCAGGTGGGCCACGAAGCCGAGGTCCGGCTTGTCGAAGCCCATGCCGAGCGCCGAGGTGGCGACCAGCGCCTTGACCCGGTTGGCCAGCAGATCGTCCTCGGCCTGCTGGCGGTCCGCGTTCTCCGTCTTGCCCGTGTACGAGGCGACGGTGTGCCCGCGCCGGCGCAGATACGTGGTGATCTCCTCGGCCGCGGCGACCGTCAGCGTGTAGATGATCCCCGAGCCCGGCAGCTCGTCGAGGTGATCGGCGAGCCAGCCCAGGCGGTGGGCCGCGTCCGGCAGCGACAGCACGTTGAGACTGAGGCTCTCGCGGTCCAGGGGGCCGCGAAGCACCAGCGCGTCCGAGCCGCCGCCGGTGCCGAGCTGCTCGGCCACGTCCGCCGTCACCCGGGCGTTCGCGGTGGCGGTCGTCGCCAACACCGGGACACCCGGCGGGAGTTCGACCAGCATGGTGCGCAGCCGGCGGTAGTCGGGGCGGAAGTCATGGCCCCAGTCGGAGATGCAGTGCGCCTCGTCCACCACGAGCAGACCGGTGGCCGCCGACAGCTTCGGCAGGACGTTGTCCCGGAAGTCCGGATTGTTCAGGCGCTCCGGCGACACGAGAAGGACGTCCACGGAGCCCGCCGCGACCTCCTCCTGGATGGTGTCCCACTCCTCGGGATTGGCCGAGTTGATCGTCCGGGCGCTGATGCCCGCCCGGGCCGCGGCCTCGACCTGGTTGCGCATCAGGGCGAGCAGCGGCGAGACGATCACCGTGGGGCCCGCGCCCATGCCGCGCAGCAGGGCGGTCGCCACGAAGTACACCGCGGACTTGCCCCACCCCGTGCGCTGCACGACGAGCGCCCGCCGCTTGTCGGCGACCAGCGCCTCGATGGCCCGCCACTGGTCCTCGCGCAGCCGCGCCGTGCCGGTGGCGTCCCCGACGAGGCGGGCGAGGACCGTGTCGGCCGCCGTGCGCAGTTCCGCGTTGCTCGTGTGCTCCATGCCCCCATACAACAGGACGGGTCCGACAATCGCGGAACGAGCCGTTCCCGACGGCTGTCTCCGCACGACCTGTACGACCCGGGTGACCTGTACGCCCCGTGTGAGCTGTGCGGGCCGCACGACCCGCGGGACCCGCACGACCCGGCGGCGGGCCGGTCGGCACTTGTATGACCAGCGTCTTCGCCCTGTGGACAAGGTTATCCACAGGGGTGGTGGGAAGTCGGGGCTCACGAAACCCTCGGATCATGCGAGACACCAACGAACACCACGAATCCGGCTCCTACGACTCCCACGCCCGCGGGTCCGGCGCCCACAGGGCCCACGAGGCCGCATCCCGCACAACCGCGTCCCACGGCTCGCCGGCCGAGCCCCGGATCACCTTGCGCGGCCCGGCCGAACTGGCCGACGCACTGCCGTATCTGCTGGGCTTCCACCCCACCGACTCCGTCGTGCTGGTCGCCCTGCACGGCGAGAGCGGCAGGTTCGGCGGCCGCGTCAGGGTGGGCCTGCCCGCCTCGCCCCAGGAGTGGCCCGACATCGCCGACCAGCTCGCCGACTGCCTGGTGACGGGAAGCCAACGACGTGGTCCCCGGCCGGACGGGATCGTCGTCTTCCTCTGCCAGGACCCGTCGCTGGACGGCACCGGGCGCGAGGTGATGGAGCGGCTGCGCCCGCTGGCCCAACGGCTCCGCATCGCGTGCGGCGTCCTCGACGTACCCGTACGCGAAGCACTGTGCATTTCCGACGGGCGGTACTGGTCGTACTGCTGCCCCGACAGTCGCTGCTGCCCGCCCGAGGGCAGCGCGCTCGCCCTGCCGGGCACCTCCGTGATGGCGGCCGCGGCGACCTACGCGGGGGTCCAAGTCCGGGGCTCCCTGCGGGAGATGGAGGAGCGGTTCGCGCCGTGGCGGTCCCCGGCGGCGACCGACCAGGAGCGAGCCCTGGACGCGGCGGCCGCGGAGATGTTCCCCCGCATCCTCGAAAGGGGCGATCGGCGCAGCGTCGCCGACGAGACGCTGGACCTGGCGGCCCGGCTCATGCGCCGCATCGCGGACGCCCCGCCGCCGGCGCCCGGTGCGGGCTCCCTCTCGCCGCCCGGCCGAGGCGCGGGCACCCTGCTCCTGGGCAAAAACGCGTCGGACGACCTGGACGACAGCCTCATCGCCCACGACGAGGCGGCGGCGGTGATCCTCGGCCTCCAGGACCGTACGACCCGCGACTGGGCCGCGGAATGGATGGAGGGGTCGGACGCGGGGCCCGCCCTGCGCCTGTGGCGAGCGCTGGCCCGCCGGTGCGTCGGAGGGTACGCGGACCATGCCGCCGCGCTGCTCACCCTGGCGGGCTGGGTCTCCTGGTCGACGGGCGACGAACCCCACGCCCGGGTGGCCTTCAACCTGGCCCTGCGGGCCGACCCGGACTACCGCTTCGCCCAACTCCTCCACCAGGCCTGCAACCAGGGCCTCGACCCGGAAGAGCTGCGCATCTGCCTACGGGAGGAACGTGCGGCGCGGCTCGCGGCACCGGACGCGGCGATGCCCGAGGTCCTGCGATCGACGGCCCCCGAGGGCTCCCTCCGTTCTGAGGGGCCTCTCGAAGGGGAGGCCCCCGCGACCCCGGCCTCCGAGGGCGCCGCGGCCTCCCCGGCACCCCCGCCGCCAGTCGCTTCCCGGGCGTCCCGCCCCAAGCCGCCCCGCAAGGCCACCCCGTCGCACGCGAAGAGGAGCCCCAACTCGCCCAGGCGGCAAGGTGGTTCGGCCCGCACGGGGCGGACCCACCCCGAGTCGACTCGCCTTGAATCGACCCGCCCCGAAACCGGCCGCCCCGTACCCGCTCGGCCCGGTGTGGACGGCTCCGGCGGCCCTGACGGCCCTGACGGCCCTGACCGCCTCGGCGGTGGTTCCGAGCCGCAGTCCGAGCCGCAGTCCGAGCCGCAGTCCGAGCCGCAGTCCGAGCCGCAGTCCGAGCCGCAGTCCGGGCCGCGGAAGGCGCGTGACCGGGTGCGCCGCCGGGGTGGGGTGAGGGTGGACGGGGCGAGCAGGGTGAACGGGGAGGAGTGATGGCGCGGGTGTGGGTGACCCGGCCACGGAGCGCGGCATCCGAGGTGGGCGCTCGGGGGCGCGGAAGGGGGAGGGGAAGGGGCGCGGGGCGCGGGGGATACGGCCGGTCGGCTCCGATGAGGGGACCGGCGGGGCGACCTGTCCGTGACCCGGCCGAGGCCCGCGGCGTTCACATGGGTGGCGGGGCGGTCCCGGGCACCGCGTCGCACGGCCGGCGGCAGCCGCGCCCGGACCGCCGCCGTCGTCGCAGCCCGGGCCGCGCAGAAGGGTACGCAATGGCACCCACCGCATCGTCCCGCCCCGGGGTCGGGAGCACGCCCGGGCCGGTCCCGCCGAGGCCCGTCGGGTCGCTCGGCGAACTCCCGGCCGTGCACGCGGCCGTGATCTGCGTGGCCCTGCCCGGCCTCGCGGTGTCGCCGGAACACGGACAGCTCACCGGGCACGGTCTCGAAGGCTTCTACCAGCACGGCCGACGGCTGCTCTCCCGCTGCCAGTTGAGGGTGGCGGGGCGGGACCCGATCGCCGTGCAGGGCAGGTCGATATCGGCCGACCGCGCCCGGTTCCTGGCCGTGGTGCGCACGCCGGCGGACAGCGGGCCCGACCCCGAGATCTCCGTCGAACGTCTCCGTCAGGCGGACGGCATCGAACGGATCACCCTGACCAGTGCCTCGCCCCGGGTGCTGAGGCTCCCGGTGGAGATCGCGCTCGGTACCGACCTGGCCGACCTCGGCGCGGTCGCATCCGGCCGTGCCGGACCCGAACTGCCCGCCAGCGTCCACGACTCGGGAATGCGCTGGAGTTCGGGCGGTGCGTACTGCGCCGTGACGGCCACACCCGCGCCGACCGACGCGCTGGCCTCCGCCGGAGTGCTGCGCTGGGCCGTCGAGCTGCCGCCGGGTGGCTCGTGCACGATCCAGCTGACCATCAGGACCGGCCGGCCCGTGCGACCGCCCGGCCAGGGGGTGAGCCCGCTGCCCACCACCGGGGAGACCAGGGCGGAGAGCGACGACCCACGGGTCGCGGGCCTGCTGCACCGCAGCATCGACGATCTGCGGGCCCTGCTGATCCGCGACCCGGCCCACCCGGCCGACCTGTACGCGGCGGCCGGTGTCCCCTGGCGGTGCGGGGCGGCGCCCGCCGAGGCGCTCTGGGCGGCGCGGATGGCGCTGCCCCTGTCCACGCGCCTCGCGGCGGCCACCCTGCGCGCCCTCGCCCGAAGTCAACTGGCCGTACCAGGGCCGGAGTTGGGGCTCATTCCGGGTCCGTTCAGGGACGCCGGGCCCTATCTGCCGCCCGGGTGCACGGGGGTGGAGGCCACCCTCGCCTTTCCGGTGGTGCTCGCGGAGGCGCGGCGCTGGGGGCTGCCCGAAGCGGAGGTGGCCGAGCTGCTGCCCGCGGCCGAGCGGTGTCTGGCCTGGCTGGCCACCGCCCTGCGCGACGGTGACGACGGCTACCTCGCCGAGCGGGGTCCCGGCGCCGCCGGACTCGTCCGGGCGGAGACCCAGGCCCATGTCCATCGGGCCGCGCTGCTCGGCGCGGAACTGCTCGGTGAGTGCGACCGTCCCGGCGCGGACACCTGGCGCGCACGGGCCGCGGCGCTCAGAGAGCGGTTCCGGGCGGACTTCTGGCTGGACGACCTCGGCGGCGGCCGGCCCGCCGCGGCCCGTACCGCCGACGGGCGACCCGTGCCCCTGCTCGGGGCGGGCGCCGCCCACCTGCTGGACACGGGTCTGCTCGGCGGCGGCCGCCTCGCCCCCGGCCTCCTGGACAAGGTGCAGACCGAGCAACTGGCCCGGCTGCTAGGCGGCCCGGCCATGGACTCCGGCTGGGGGCTGCGCGGGCTGGCCGTCAAGGAGCCCGGGTACAACCCGTTCGGGCACCGGGCCGGCGCGGTGCGGGTCCACGAGAGCGCCGTCGCCGTCGCGGGCCTGGCCGCCGCCGGGTACGAGAAGGAGGCCGTCGCTCTGCTGCGGGGAGTCCTGGCCGCCTCGGAAGCGTTCGGTCACCGGCTGCCCGAGATGTACGCGGGGGAGCAGCGCACCGCGGACGGCGTGCCCGTGCCCCATCCGGCCGCCTGTCGCCCGGCGGCGGTGGCGGCCGCGGCCGGCGTCCACCTGCTGACCGCCCTGGCCGGGATCCGCCCGGACGCCCCGGCCCGGACCGTCGCGCTCGACCCGATGCGGTCGGCCCCGCTCGGCGCCGTACGGCTCGCGGGGCTGAGCGTCGCGGGGGAGCCGTTCACCGTACGGATCAGCAGGCTCGGGGTCGCCATGGTCGAGGAGGCCGCCCCGTGGCTCCAGTTGGGAGGCTGAGCGCGACGGGTGACCCGCGAGGTACGCCGGGAGAAGAAGTGCCGGACGATGTCGAAGAGAGTGTTTATCGTCAGGCAGACGACTATGATCGCCGCATGTCGCCCTACGACCCGTCGGCCTTTCCCCCCTTCGCCGTGACCGTCGACCTGGTCGTGCTGACCGTGCGCCGCCACGCGCTCTGCGCGCTCGTGGTGCGACGCGGGGAGCCACCGTTCCAGGGGCGCTGGGCGCTGCCCGGCGGATTCGTGCGCGACGACGAGGACCTGGCCACCGCGGCGGCCAGGGAGCTCGGCGAGGAGACGGGGCTGTGCGCCTCGGACCCGTCGGCCCCCGCGCTCGCCAACGGCGCCCACCTCGAACAGCTCGCCACCTACGGCGACCCCCGGCGCGACCCGCGGATGCGGGTGGTCAGCGTGGCGCACCTCGCCCTCGCCCCCGACCTGCCCGCCCCGCGCGCCGGCGGCGACGCGCACAGCGCCCGGTGGGCCCCCGTCGAGGACCTGCTCGGCCAGGAGGGCGGCTTCGGGCGCGACGGCGAGCAGCCCGCGCCGCTCGCCTTCGACCACGCTCGGATCCTGGCGGACGGGGTCGAACGCGCCCGGTCGAAGATCGAGTACTCCTCGCTGGCCACGGCCTTCTGTCCGGCCGAGTTCACCGTCGGTGAGCTGCGCCGGGTGTACGAGGCGGTGTGGGGCGTCGCCCTCGACCCGCGCAACTTCCATCGCAAGGTGACCGGTACCCCGGGCTTCCTGGTCCCGGCCGGAGGCACCACGACCCGCCAGGGCGGCCGCCCCGCCCAACTGTTCCGCGCCGGCGGCGCGACCCTGCTCAACCCCCCGATGCTGCGCCCCGAGGTCTGACACGGCAGAAGGCACACGGGCGTGCGTCCGCCACCCCCAAGGCCTGACACCCCGGCACACCTCACCTCCCCGCTGCGCCAAAAGTCCTAAATGTCGCGTTATCTTGCTGCGGTACCCGCCCAGCCGCCGAGCGGTCTCACCTACCGCGAGAGAAGCGATGCTCCAGGCAATCGGATTGACCAGCGCCCCCCGCCGAGACCTTCCGCCCGCCGTGGACGACCTCACCTTCGAGGCGAGACCCGGGCAGCTCACCGCCCTGCTCGGCGCTCCCGGATCGGGTCGTACGACGGCCCTGCGCCTGATGCTGGAACTCGAACCCGGCCGAGGCGTGACCTACTTCCGTGGCCGCCCGCTGCACGAACTCGCCCACCCCGCCCACGAGGTGGGCACCCTCCTCGGCGATGTGCCCGGCCACCCGGCCCGTACCGTACGGGGACAGCTCAAGCTGATGTGCGCGGTCGCCGGAGTCCCGGTCTCGCGTGCGGAGGAGATGCTCGAAGTCGTCGGCCTCTCCGGCCTCGCCGATCAGCGCCTCGGCACGCTCTCGCTCGGCATGGACCGCCGCCTCGGCCTCGCCGCCGCCCTGCTCGGCGACCCGCACACCCTCCTCCTCGACGAGCCCGCGGAAGGCCTCTCGCCCCGCGAGAACGCCTGGCTCCACGGACTGCTGCGCGGCCACGCGGAGCACGGCGGCACCGTCCTGTGCACGTTCGCCGACCCCAAGGAGGCCGCCCGGCTCGCCGACCGGGTGGTCACCATCGACGGCGGACGTCTCGTCGCCGACCAGGACGCCGGCGAGTTCGCCCGCACCCGGCTGCGGCCGCGCGTCGCCGTCGTCACCCCGCACGCCGCCCGCCTCGGCGCCCTGGTCAGCCGCGAGGCGCGCGCCGCCCACCGCTCCGTCGAAGTGGTCGCCGAGGACGGAAACCACCTGTCCGTGTACGGCAGTAGCTGCGCGGAGATCGGGGAGACCGCTTTCCGCAACGGCGTACTGCTGCACCAACTCGCCGACGAGATCGGCGACACCGGCCCGAGCGTCACCGTCCCACCCCAGGAACGGACGAGCCCGCCCCCGGGTTCCCACCCGCCACCTCTCACCCGCCGCCCGACCCGGGCCCCGCTGCGCCCCCTGCGCTACGAACTGCGCAGGTTCCTCGGCGTACGGACAACTTTCCTTCTGGCGGCGGGAGTTCTGGCCCTGTCGTCGTTCCTGGCCGTGCTGCTCGCGCGGTCCGGGCACACCCCGCAGCCCCGTCTCCTCGCCGCCTGGCCCGGCCTGCTGCCGCTTCCGCCGGCGGCGCTCGGCGCGGGCCTGTTCGGCGCCCTCGCCTTCGGCGACGAATACCGCTACCCGGCGCTCGCCGCCGACCGCGGCACCGTCCCGCGCCGGCTCGGACTGCTCGGCGCCAAACTCGTCGTGACCGCCGCCGCGGCCCTGGTGATCGCCGCCCTCGCGGTCGCCGTCGACTACGAGGCCCTGCGCCTGGTCTACGGCGCCGGCGTCACGGGGCAGCCGCAGGAATGGCTCGGCCTGAGCGCGGGCTGGGCCGGTCTCACCGTCGGCTGCGCCTGGGCCGGGCTGCTCGCCGCCGGGATCTTCCGGGCCACCACCGCGGGTCTCGCGGCGGTGCTCGCCGTGCCCGTGGTCGTCGTACCGCTTCTGAAGAAGGCCGTGGACGGGCGTTCGGTGCGTTCCGTCGCGGGTCTCCCCGACCGGCTGCGCGACCTGGCGTGGGTGCGGTGGCCGCACGCGCTCGACCACTGGCTCATCGCCGTTCTGCACCTGGTGGCCGAGCCCGTCGGAGCCGCGCTCGCCCTCTCGCTCACCGTTCTGATCTGCGCCTATCTCGTCACGGGGCTGCGTGCGAGGGCCCGTTGGTGAGCCGACGGCGACCCGCGAGAGGGGTCCTGTCCGCAACTCCCTTGGGAATGCCCGCTTCTTTCCGATAAAGCGTCAATTGCGGGGATGGCGGTGATCACCCTTTCGTGTGCTTTTCACCAAAGACCTCAAGGGGTGCCGGAGTCCCGCCGACAAAGGGTGCATGAGCACCCTTGCGCACACCATGATGACCGCCCGCACCGCCGACACCGGCCTCTCGGCCCAGGGCGAACTCGACCGCTACGCCTACGGGGAGGCGCGCCCGGCCGGCCGGATCGGCGCCCCCTCGTGGGACAACGGCGACGCGGAACTCGGCCGGGTAGGACGGCGTGCGGCGGGCAGTCGCGGCCGCGGTCTGCACGGCCAACTCGTCCAGCAGCTCGGTCAGATGATCGTCTCCGGCGACCTCGGATCGGACCGTCCGCTGGTGCCCGAGGAGATCGGCCAGCGCTTCGAGGTCTCCCGCACGGTGGTCCGTGAGTCCCTGCGCGTGCTCGAGGCCAAGGGTCTGGTCAGCGCCCGGCCCAACGTCGGCACTCGGGTCCGCCCGGTCAGCGACTGGAACCTGCTGGACCCGGACATCATTGAGTGGCGCGCCTTCGGCCCCCAGCGTGAGGACCAGCGCCGCGAGCTGGCCGAGCTGCGCTGGACCATCGAGCCGCTGGCCGCCCGACTGGCCGCCGGTCACGGCCGCGAGGACATTCAGCAGCGCCTCGCCGACATGGTGGAAATCATGGGCCACGCCCTCACCCAGGGCGACTCGATCACCTTCTCGCGGGCCGACGCCGAGTTCCACTCCCTGCTGATCCAGCTCGCCGGCAACCGGATGCTGGAGCACCTCTCCGGCATCGTCTCGTCCGCGCTCCAGGTCTCCGGCTCACCGGTCACCGGCTGTGACCGCCCCTCGGAGGGCTCCCTCGCGCACCACGGGCGGATCGTCGACGCGCTCGCCAACGGCGACCCCATCGCCGCCGAGACGGCCGTACGTCAACTGCTCACCGTCCACCCCGAGGTGGAGCGGGTCGTCCCCGCCCCGCGCGAGCACTGACAACAGCCCAGCCGCCGGGTCGTGCCGCCGGATCTCACGGGGGTCCGGCGCACCCCCATACGGCGCCGCATACGGGGTATCTGTCCCTTGTGGGCCCTTGGTCGCCTTTGGGGTGTGACTCGGGCCACGAAGATTGCGCGTAACACTCCTCGGAACCAGGCGATGACTTAAGAGGTAACAGCCGAGGAGGGAATACAGCCGCCATACGTGGCGCTGTGCAGCTCCGAGGTTCAGCCCGCGCCCCCGGCACATCCCCAGCCGGTGGTCGTCGGCTCCGGCCCGATCCTGGGCGGGGCCGGAAGCCGTTTTCCATCGTTTCGAGAGGTTGTTCGTGTCGGCCAGCACATCCCGTACGCTCCCGCCGGAGATCGCCGAGTCCGAGTCTGTGATGGCGCTCATCGAGCGAGGAAAGGCTGATGGACAGATCGCCGGCGACGACGTGCGTCGGGCCTTCGAAGCCGACCAGATTCCGCCGACCCAGTGGAAGAATGTTCTGCGCAGCCTCAACCAGATCCTCGAGGAAGAGGGTGTGACGCTGATGGTCAGTGCCGCGGAATCACCGAAGCGCACCCGTAAGAGCGTCGCAGCGAAGAGCCCGGCGAAGCGCACCGCCACCAAGACGGTCGCGGCCAAGACGACCGTGACCACCACCAGGACCGTCGCCGCCTCCGCGGCCCCGGCCGAGGACGTGGACGTGCCGGCCGACGAGGCCGAGGACGCCCCCAAGAAGGCCGTCGCCAAGAAGGCGGCCGTGAAGAAGACCGCCGCCAAGAAGACGGTGGCCAAGAAGACCGCGGCGAAGAAGACCGCCGCCAAGAAGGGCGACGAGGACGAGGCCGCCGAGGGCGAGGAGCTCCTCGAGGACGCCGCCCCCGGCAAGGGCGACGACGAGGAGCCCGAGGGCGAGAGCAAGGGCTTCGTCCTGTCCGACGAGGACGAGGACGACGCGCCGGCCCAGCAGGTCGCCGTCGCCGGCGCCACCGCCGACCCGGTCAAGGACTACCTGAAGCAGATCGGCAAGGTCCCGCTGCTCAACGCCGAGCAGGAGGTCGAGCTCGCCAAGCGCATCGAGGCCGGCCTGTTCGCCGAGGACAAGCTGGCGAACGCGGACAAGCTGGCGCCGAAGCTCAAGCGCGAGCTGGAGATCATCGCCGAGGACGGCCGCCGCGCCAAGAACCACCTCCTGGAGGCCAACCTCCGTCTGGTGGTCTCGCTGGCCAAGCGCTACACCGGCCGCGGCATGCTCTTCCTGGACCTCATCCAGGAGGGCAACCTCGGTCTGATCCGCGCGGTCGAGAAGTTCGACTACACCAAGGGCTACAAGTTCTCCACGTACGCCACCTGGTGGATCCGTCAGGCCATCACCCGCGCCATGGCCGACCAGGCCCGCACCATCCGTATCCCGGTGCACATGGTCGAGGTCATCAACAAGCTGGCGCGCGTCCAGCGCCAGATGCTCCAGGACCTGGGCCGCGAGCCCACCCCGGAGGAGCTGGCCAAGGAACTCGACATGACCCCCGAGAAGGTCATCGAGGTCCAGAAGTACGGCCGTGAGCCGATCTCGCTGCACACCCCCCTCGGTGAGGACGGCGACAGCGAGTTCGGTGACCTCATCGAGGACTCCGAGGCGGTCGTGCCGGCCGACGCGGTCAGCTTCACGCTCCTCCAGGAGCAGCTGCACTCGGTGCTCGACACCCTCTCCGAGCGTGAGGCGGGCGTGGTCTCCATGCGCTTCGGCCTCACCGACGGCCAGCCCAAGACCCTGGACGAGATCGGCAAGGTCTACGGCGTGACCCGCGAGCGGATCCGCCAGATCGAGTCCAAGACCATGTCGAAGCTGCGCCACCCGTCGCGTTCGCAGGTGCTGCGCGACTACCTCGACTAAATCGCGGTCGCCCCGCCCGTCCGCCAGGGCCCGGTCTCTTTCCAAGAGGCCGGGCCCTGGCGCGTGTCCGCGCGTGCGGCGGACGGTGTGCTGAATGACGCTGGGTGTGCCTGTGTCACCAAGAGTCAGGAGACCGTATGCGCCGCTTCATCGCCCGAGCCGCCTCCGGGGTGGCCGCCCTTGCGGTCACCGCACTGGCGACGCCGCCGCCCGCGGCCGCCGACGAGGTCGTCATCGGCGGCAACGAGATCAAGGTCTCGGAGAGTCCCTGGGTGGTGGCGCTGTCCAGCCGTGCCCGATTCGGAGGTACGCGGGCGGGCCAGTTCTGCGGGGGAGTGGTGGTCTCGGCAACGCAGGTGCTGACGGCGGCGCACTGTCTGCGCCCCGAGGTGCTGGGCATGGACGTGGCCAAGGTGTCCGACCTCAAGGTGATCGTGGGCCGCACCGAGCTGCGGTCCACCGAGGGCCAGGAGGTCGCCGTGAAGAGCGCGCGGACCAATCCCGGCTACAACCCGACGACCAACGCGGGCGACCTGGCGGTGCTGACCCTGGCCACCGAGCTGCCCGCCACCACGACGCCGATCCCGGTGGCCGCGGCGGGCGACCCCGGGTACCAGGCGGGCACCCGGGCCATGATCTACGGCTGGGGCGACACCTCGGGCAGGGGCAACTACCCGACGACCCTGCACGCGGGCCCGGTCACCGTGCTGTCCGACGCGTCCTGTGAGCGCGCCTACCCGCCGAAATCGGATGAGCCGTACGAGGCGTCCACCATGCTGTGCGCAGGCGATCCCAAGGGCGGCCACGACGCTTGCCAGGGCGACAGCGGGGGGCCGCTGGTGGCCGGAGGGAAACTCATCGGCCTGGTGTCCTGGGGGAACGGCTGTGCCCTACCGGATTACCCGGGCGTCTACACCCGGGTCGCGGCCGTGCCGTGGACCGCTGTGGCGGCCGGCTGACGGTCGGCGGTGTCCGGCGGACGCGGACATGAGAACGGGCGGTCACTCCCCCTGCACGGGGAGTGACCGCCCGTCGCCGGTCCTGGACCGGCCCTGGCTCGTCGGATCCGAGGTCTCAGTGGTCCTCGTCGCCTGCGGACTCGGGCACCGCGGTGAGGCGGTCCGTCTCGTCCTGTATGTCAGCGGCGATCTTCTTCAGTTCCGGCTCGAACTTGCGTCCGTGATGAGCGCAGAAGAGCAGTTCGCCGCCGCTGGTGAGGACTACGCGAAGGTAGGCCTGTGCGCCGCAGCGGTCGCAACGGTCGGCGGCCGTCAGGGGGCTCGCGGGGGTCAGAACAGTAGTCACGTCGCCTCTTCTCTAGCTCGACGAGCTGTCGTACCAGGGTCAACATCCAACCAGGCCGAAAACGTTCCCGCTCGTGGCTTTTCCTCGAAAGTTCTTGGTCAAGGTGGCTGTCTGCTGCCGGTTGGCGGCGAATGAGCCGTATTGCGGAGCTTTACGGGTTTCGCGTTGCTTGTCTCGTTTGGCCCTCCCGGCGGGGTTGCCGGTTGTTCATGAGGACGTGCCCGGAGCCTAAATGGTTCATGCCTGAATGGGAACGTGACATCCGCATCACCCCTGCGGGGGATCGAACATGTTTGCGACGCTGGACTAGCATGAGGATTCGCGAGGGTGGCGTTACAACGGCTCTACCAGGCCTCGGTACCCTCTGACCGGCGACCGACGCCGACCCCTTACCCACCGGGGGCGCAATTGAAATTCAGCGAGGAGCGAACTGCGTGACCGCCGAGACGTCCGTTCCGTCCACTGCGCTGCTGAGCGGGGCAGACCGCGACGGCTCCAACTACACCGCTCGGCATCTGCTCGTACTCGAAGGCCTCGAAGCCGTCCGTAAGCGACCCGGCATGTACATCGGGTCCACGGACAGCCGCGGCCTGATGCACTGCCTCTGGGAAATCATCGACAACTCCGTCGACGAGGCCCTGGGTGGCCACTGCGACCACATCGAGGTGATCCTGCACGACGACGCCTCCGTCGAGGTGCGGGACAACGGCCGGGGCATCCCCGTCGACGTCGAGCCCAAGACCGGGCTCTCGGGCGTCGAGGTCGTGATGACCAAGCTGCACGCCGGAGGCAAGTTCGGCGGCGGCTCCTACGCGGCCTCCGGCGGCCTGCACGGCGTGGGCGCCTCCGTCGTGAACGCCCTCTCCGCCCGCCTGGACGTCGAGGTGGACCGGGGCACCACCCACGCGATCAGCTTCCGCCGCGGCGTCCCCGGCATCTTCACCGAACAGGGTCCCGACGCGCCCTTCGACCCGGGCAACGGGCTGCTCAAGGGCAAGCGCGTGCCCAAGGGCCGTACGGGAACGCGCATCCGCTACTGGGCCGACCGCCAGATCTTCCTCAAGGACGCCAAGCTCTCCCTGGAGACGCTCTACCAGCGGGCCCGCCAGACCGCGTTCCTGGTGCCGGGCCTGACCATCGTCGTGCGCGACGAGCGGGGCCTGGACGGCGAGGGCAAGACCGAGGAGACGTTCCGCTTCGACGGCGGCATCAGCGAGTTCTGCGAGTACCTGGCGCAGGACAAGGCCGTCAACGACGTACTGCGCCTCACGGGGTCGGGCACGTTCAAGGAGACCGTGCCGGTCCTCGACGACCGCGGTCACATGACGCCGACCGAGGTCACCCGGGAACTGGGCGTGGACATCGCGCTGCGCTGGGGCACCGGATACGACACCAACCTCAAGTCGTTCGTGAACATCATCGCCACCCCCAAGGGCGGCACCCACGTCAGCGGCTTCGAGCGGGCGGTCACCAAGACCGTCAACGAAGTGCTCCGCTCCGCGAAGATGCTGCGGGTCGCCGAGGACGACGTGGTCAAGGACGACGCCCTCGAAGGCCTCACCGCGGTCGTCACGGTCCGGCTCGCCGAGCCGCAGTTCGAGGGCCAGACCAAGGAGGTTCTGGGCACCTCGGCGGCCAACCGGATCGTCGCGCATGTGGTCGCCAAGGAGCTCAAGGAGTTCCTGACGTCCACCAAGCGGGATGCGAAGGCGCAGGCCAGGGCCGTCCTCGAAAAGATCGTCGCGGCTGCGCGGACGCGGATCGCGGCCCGCCAGCACAAGGAGGCGCAGCGCCGCAAAACGGCGCTCGAGTCCTCCTCGCTGCCGGCGAAGCTGGCCGACTGCCGCAGCGACGACGTGGAGCGCAGCGAACTGTTCATCGTCGAGGGCGACTCGGCCCTGGGCACCGCCAAACTCGCCCGGAACTCCGAGTTCCAGGCCCTGCTCCCGATCCGCGGCAAGATCCTCAACGTTCAGAAGGCGTCGGTCTCCGACATGCTGAAGAACGCCGAGTGCGGCGCGATCATCCAGGTCATAGGGGCCGGATCGGGTCGCACCTTCGACATCGACGCGGCCCGCTACGGCAAGATCGTGCTGCTGGTCGACGCCGATGTCGACGGCGCGCACATCCGGATCCTGCTGCTGACGCTGTTCCAGCGGTACATGCGTCCGATGGTCGAGGCGGGGAGGGTCTTCGCGGCGGTGCCGCCGCTGCACCGCATCGAGCTGGTCCAGCCCAAGAAGGGCCAGGACAAGTACGTCTACACGTACTCGGACAACGAACTGCGCAGCACCCTGCTGGAGTTCCAGCGCAAGAACATCCGCTACAAGGACACCATCCAGCGCTACAAGGGCCTCGGTGAGATGGATGCCGACCAGCTCGCGGAGACCACGATGGATCCGCGCTTCCGTACCCTGCGCCGGATCAACATCGGTGATCTGGAAGCCTCCGAGCAGGTCTTCGACCTGCTGATGGGCAACGAGGTGGCGCCTCGCAAGGAGTTCATCACCAGCTCCGCCGCCACACTGGACCGCTCGCGCATCGACGCGTGATCCCGGCCTGACGGACGCCGGCCCCCCGAGCTCGTGGGGGCCGGCGTCCGTCGTCTCCACCCCTGGGTGGAGACGGAACTTCCACCCTCGCTCCACCCCTGCGCCGATGCCTCTGACCAGGCTGTTTCCGTAGCGTCTTGGACGTACAGACTTTCCGTCCCGTCGTCCGGAGGCTTCGATGTCCGCGCTTTTCAATGTGCTGGTAGCCGTCGCGGTGGTGGCGCTGATACTGGTCCGCCAGCTCAAGCCGCAGCAGGTGAACGGCGGCGGCCGCTGGTGGCTGGTGCCCGCGCTGCTGGTCTTCTTCTCGGTGCGCGACGGCGGCCTGGTGGACCAGCACCACCAGGTGGCGTCGACCGTCCTGCTCGGCGCGGAAGTCCTGATCGGCCTGCTCATGGGCGTCGGCTGGGCCTGCACATCGACGATATGGACCGAGCCCGACGGCACCACGTGGTCCCGCGGCACCAAGGCCACCGCCGGCATCTGGGTCCTGGGCATCGTCGTTCGGGTGGGGCTCGCGGGGCTCGGCGCCCTCGCCGGGATCCACCTGGGCACCGGCGCCCTCCTGCTCGCCCTCGCCGCCTCCCTGCTCGTCCGCGGCGCCCTCCTGATGTGGCGGACCGGGTCGGCTCCGGCGTCGTACGGTGTGGCTGCCGAAAGCCCCGCCCGGCAGGTGTGGAAGGACCGCGTGTGACCCAGGAGACCTGGCTCGGTTGGCCATCGCGGGAAGCCCTCTCCCGCGTCGGCCTGACCCGCGCCCGACGCAATCTCGCCTGGGGCATCAGGGCCCTGGTGTTCGGCGCCCTGCTCTGGTCCACCTTCAGCAAAGACCGTGCGGCCGGCGGTTGGGCCTGGGTGGCGGGGTTCGGCCTGGTGGTGGGGTGTGTCCTGCTGGCCCGCGTGTTCTTCCGCCTCACCTACGAGCACCGGCTCTGGCCGTCGGTGGCCTCGCTGCTCCTGGTGATGGGGGCCGCGGCCGGTGCCCGGGCGGCGGGCTGGCCGGTGCTGGCGCTCGTGCTGTGGTGCGGCTGCGCGGTGACCGCGCTGGAGCGGCTTCCGCTGGCGGCCGCCGTGCCGTGCACGGCCGTCGCGCTGGGCGCCTACACCGTGGCGGGCGACGACAACTGGCTCACCGCGGCGGTGACCGTGGCCGGGCTTGGACTCGCCGGGTATGTGCTGCGACTCGACGCCGAGGCACGCGGCACCGCCCAGCGGCTCCTGGCCCAGGAGCGGGCGGCGCGGGCCGCCGAGGCGGAGTCGGCGGCGCTGGACGAACGGGCCAGGATCGCCCGCGAGATCCACGACGTGCTGGCGCACAGCCTCTCGGCGCAGCTGGTGCACCTGGAGGCGGCGCGGCTGCTGATCGAGCGGGAGCCGCCCGGAGAGTTCCGGGACACCGTTCTGGAACGGGTGGTGGCCGCCCGGGGCATGGCCCGAGAAGGGCTCGCCGAGACCCGACAGGCGCTGTCCGCGCTGCGCGGCGAGATGAGCCCGGTGGAGGATTTCCTGCACACCCTGATCGAGGGACCGGGAGCGGGGGACGGGCTCGCCGCGGGGGCCCGGGTCCAGGTCGAGGGCGAGCGCAGGCCGCTGCGGGCGGAGGCGTCGCAAACCGTACGGAGGGTGGCGCAGGAGGCGCTGACCAATGTGCGCAAGCACGCGCCGGGTGCGGCCGTCGCCGTCCGCCTTGAGTATCTGGCGGACGAAGTGGCCCTGGAAGTAAGGGACTCGGGCGCCCGTGAGCGGGCGGGGGAGCTCACTGTCAGTGGCTGCGGATACGGTCTGTTGGGGATGAGGGAACGTGCCGAACTGCTCGGCGGGACATTGGAGGCCGGGCCGGAGGAGGAGGGCTTCGTGGTGAGACTGAGGGTGCCCGCATGAACGGGAGCGCGGCCGCGGCGCGGGGGACGATCAAGGTGGTCGTGGCCGACGACCAGTCCGTGGTGCGCGAGGGCATCGTGATGCTGCTGGGGCTGCTGCCCGGCGTCGAGGTCATCGGCTCGGCACGGGACGGCGAGGAGGCGGTCGCCCTCACGGCCCAACTGGCCCCGGACGTCGTCCTGATGGACCTGAGGATGCCGCGCTGCGACGGCGTCGAGGCGACCCGCCGCATCCGCTCCGAGCACCCCGGCACGGAGGTGGTGATCCTCACGACGTACGCGGACGACGACTCGCTCTTTCCCGCCCTGCGGGCCGGGGCCCGCGGCTATCTCACCAAGGACGCCGGCGGCGACGAGATCGTCAGGTCGATACAGGACGTGCTCGCCGGGCAGGCCGGGCTCGCCCCCTCCGTCCAGCGCCGCCTCCTGGAACGCGTGACGGCGCCCGATCCCGCCCCCGTCGCGCCGGCCGAGCTCCCGGACGGGCTCACCGCGCGCGAGGGCGAGGTGCTCGGCCTGGTCGCCGAAGGAATGTCCAACCCCGAGATCTCGCGAGCCCTGCACATCTCGACGGCCACCGTGAAGACCCACATCAACAACATTTTCGGCAAGACGGGGGCGCGGGACCGGGTCCAGGCCATGCGGTACGCCTACCGGCACGGGCTGTCCCGGCCTCCCGGCGACTCCGGTGCGTGACGATGCCCCCATCACCTAATGGGGTGAAGTCGGGGGCATAGCGGAGCCCAAGGCATGTCCGTTCTGCCCATCCTTGGGCACGCGGCCGAACGGGGCCGTGGGCAAGGAGAGTTGTTCGGTGGAGAAGCAGGAGGGGTGCGATCCCGCGGCGGCGCGGATCGACGACCCCTGGTATGACGCCTTGGCCTCGGGCTGGGGCGAAGTGGACGGCGGGCCGGCGCCCGTGGCCGTGCCCGCCCAGCACCGCGCCGACGAGGACGAACGCCTCAGCCCGGCCGAGATCTACCTCGAGGTGCATCGCAGCGCGGCGTTCCAGGAGGTGCGCCGCCGGTACCACCGCTTCGTCGTCCCGGCGGCTGTCGCCTTCTTCGGCTGGTATCTCGCCTATGTGATCACCGCGGTCAGCGCGCCCGGTTTCATGTCCCGCCCGGTCGTCGGCGCGGTGAACGTGGCGATGGTCGCCGGGCTGGCCCAGTTCCTGTCCACCTTCCTGCTGACCTGGGCCTACGCGCGGCACGCGCGGCTGCGGCGGGACCGGGCCGCACTGGAGTTGCGCTGGGTCGTCTTCGAGCAGAACCAGCAGCACCGGAAGAGCCGGAACACCCCGGACCACCGTTCCGGCCTGAACGGCCGACCCGGGTGGAGCGCCAACGCCGGACTGAACGGTCAGCCCAACTCGAACGACTGGCGCAGTCAAGGCAGTTACAGCGACCACAGTGACCACAGCGGCCGCCGCGACCATGGCGACCTCCGCGACCAAAGCGACCACAGCAGGGACGGCGGCACGTACGACCGGCCGGGCGAACCGGGGCGTGGAGCCCGGTACAACGACGGACAGGGAACGACACGGGAGACCAACAGGTGATCGTCGGCGGGGACCATCAGACTCTGGCGCTGCTGCTGTTCAGCGCGTTCGTGGCGGCGACGCTCGCCATCACCACCTGGGTGAGCCGCAACCGACACGGCTCCGCCGAGGAGTTCTATACCGGCGGCCGACTCTTCTCGCCCATGGAGAATGGTTTTGCCATCGCGGGCGACTACATGTCGGCCGCCTCCTTCCTCGGCATCTCCGGTCTCATCGCGCTGTTCGGCTACGACGGGATGCTGTATTCGGTCGGCTTCCTCGTCGCCTGGCTGGTGGTGCTGCTCCTGGTCGCCGAACTGGTGCGCAACTGCGGCAAGTTCACGCTGGCCGACGTGGTCGCGGCCCGGATGAACGAACGTCCGGTGCGGATCGCGGCGGGAACTTCCTCGGTCACCGTGTCCGTTCTCTATCTGGTGGCGCAGATGGTCGGCGCGGGCAGCCTGGTCGCCCTGCTGCTCGGCGGCACCAGCGACGCCGCGCGCAACTGGACCGTCATCGGGGTCGGCGCCCTGATGGTGGTCTATGTGTCCCTCGGCGGGATGCGGGCCACCACCTGGATCCAGATCGTGAAGGCCGTCCTGCTCATGGCGGGCACCATCACCCTCACCGTCCTGGTGCTGCTGCGCTTTCACGGCGACATCAATCTGCTGCTGAACTCGGCGGCCCAACACAGCGGCCACCCGAAGGAGTTCCTCGCACCCGGCCTCAAATACGGCGGGGACTGGACGGCTCGGTTCGACTTCATCAGCCTGGGGCTCGCCCTGGTCCTCGGCACGGCCGGACTGCCGCACATCCTGTCGCGCTTCTACACCGTGCCGACCGCGCGGGCGGCCCGCCGCTCGGTGGTCTGGTCCATCGGCCTCATCGGCGGCTTCTATCTGATGACGATCGTGCTGGGCTTCGGCGCGGCCGCGCTGGTCGGCTCGGACGCGGTCAAGGCGTCCAACCCCGCCGGGAACACCGCCGTCGCGCTGCTCGCCTACGACCTGGGCGGCGGCGCGGGGTCCACCGGGGGAACGGTTCTCTTCGCCGTGGTCGCCGCCGTCGCCTTCGCCACGATCCTCGCGGTGGTCGCGGGCATCACCCTCGCCTCCTCGGCGTCCGTCGCGCACGACCTGTACGCCTCGCTGCGGCGCCGGCACGCGAAGCAGCGCAGCGAGGTGACGGTCGCGCGGTTCGCCTCGGTGGGGATCGGCGCGGTGGCCATCGGGCTCGGCCTGCTGGCCCGGGACCTCAACGTGGCCTTCTTGGTCGGTCTGGCCTTCGCGGTGGCCGCTTCCGCGAACCTTCCGGTGTTGCTGTACTCGCTGTTCTGGCGGAACTTCACCACCCGGGGCGCGGTGTGGTCGGTGTACGGCGGCCTGGTGCCGGCGCTGGTTCTGGTGCTGGTCTCGCCGGTGGTCTCGGGCAGCCCCGAATCGCTCTTCCCCGACGTGGACTTCCAGTTCTTCCCGCTCCAGAACCCCGGACTCATCTCCATCCCCCTGGGCTTCCTCGCGGGCTGGCTCGGCACGGTGACCTCCCCGGACCTGCCGGACGAGGCGAAGCACGCGGAGGCGGAGGTGCGGGCCCTCACGGGGGCGGGGGCGGTGTGAGCGGCGGGGGCGGTGTGAGCCGCGTCCTACGGTCCTACAACGACGCGGCCCACTCGTAGCGGTGCTCCGGGCGGCCGGTTTCGCCGTAGCGCAGGCCCAGGCGTACGCGGCCGGCACGCTCCAGGAGTTTCAGATAACGCTGGGCGGTCTGGCGGCTCACGCCGGCCCGCTCGGCGATCTCCTGGGCCGAGAGCGGACCCTCGGCCTCCTTCAGGACGCGGCGCAACAGGTCGGCCGTGGTGGGGGAGTGGCCCTTGGGGAGGTCGGGTTCGGCGGGGACGGACAGCGCCCCGAAGATCCGGTCCACCTCCGCCTGTTCGGCCTCGCCGCCGCCGTCCAGGGTGCGGCGCAGCACCGCGTACGCCTCCAACTTGGCGCGCAGACCGGCGAAGTTGAAGGGTTTCACCAGGTACTGGAGTGCGCCCTGGCGCATTGCCGCCTGCACCGTGGCGACGTCCCGGGCGGCCGTCACCATGATCACGTCGGTCTGGTGGCCCAGCCTGCGCAGCTCTCGTACGAAGGTCAGACCGTTCTCGTCCGGGAGATGGTGATCGAGCAGCACCAGGTCCACCGGGTGCTCGGCGATCCTCGCGAGCGCCTCCGCGGCCGAATGCGCCTGCGCGACCACCCGGAATCCGGGAACTTTCCGGGTGTACGCGGCATTGATGTCGGCGACGCGGGGGTCGTCGTCCACGACCAGTACGTCGATCACGGTGCCTCCTCCCTCTTCCTGCTCCGGTCCGGATCAGACCCGCCGCCCCTCCCGGGCTCGCCCAGAACCTCGCTCCCAGGCTCACCCACGGCTTCACCTTCGCGACGCTTGCCCAGGGCCTCGCTCAACGCGTCGGGCAGTACGACGGTGAACTCCGCCCCGCCCAGCGGCCCCGTACCGACGCGAGCGCTGCCGCCCATGCGCTCCGCGAAACGGCCGACCAGGGCGAGGCCGAGGCCCCGTTGGCCGTGGGCGGGGGGCTCCTTGGTCGTCCAGCCCTCGGTGAAGACCAGTTGGCGCCGGTCAGCGGGAACGCCCGGCCCGTTGTCGCGGACCCGCACCACCACGGTCCGCCCCCGCGCGCGGAGCTCGACCTCGACCGCTGCGCCGGGCGAGCCGGCCGTCGCATCGAGCGCGTTGTCGATGAGGTTGCCGGTGACCGTGACCAGGCCGCGGGGGTCGACGAGCCGGTCGGGCAGCCAGGTGGCGGGGGACAGGCTCAGGGCCACCGCGCGTTCCGCGGCGACCGTCGCCTTGCCGACCAGGACCGCGGCGAGCAGCGGGTCCCTGACCTTCTCGGTGAGCTGCTCGGCGGTGGTGCGGTGCACCCCGACGACCTCGGTGACGTACTCGACGGCCTCCTCGTACAGTTCCAGTTCGAGCAGTCCCAACAGGGTGTGCAGCCGGTTGGCGTGCTCGTGGTCCTGGGCGCGGAGGGCGTCGATCAGGCCGCGCGTCGAATCCAGCTCGCGGCCCAGACGCTCCAGCTCGGTGCGGTCGCGCAGGGTGGCCACCGCGCCCCCGTCCTGCGTCGGCATCCGGTTGGCGACCAGGACGCGCTGACCGCGCACGGTCAAGAGGTCGGTGCCCTCGACCCGGCCGCTGAGCACCTCGGTCGTCCGGCCCGCGCCGAGGACCTCCTCCAGGGCCCGGCCGCCCGCCTCGGGGCCGACGCCCAGCAGACGCTGCGCCTCGTCGTTGAGGAGCCTGATCCGGCCGTCGGGGTCGAGCGCCACCACGCCTTCGCGGATGGAGTGCAGCATTGCCTCGCGCTCCGCCAGCAGCCCGGAGATGTCGGAGAACGCCAGGTCACGGGTCTGTTTATGGATGCGCCGGGCGATCAGGTAGGCGGCGAGCGCGCCCACCGCCAGCGCTCCGCCCGCGTAGGCGAGCAGGCCGGGGATCGCGCTGAGGAGCCGGGCCCGCACGCTGTCGTACTCGATGCCCACCGAGACGGCGCCGACGATCGTGCCGTCCGGTGTGCGCAGCGGGACCTTGCCGCGGGCCGAGCGGCCCAGGGTGCCGCTGTCGATCTCCATGACGTCATGGCCCGCGAGGACGTCGCCGGGGTCGGTGGACACCACCCGGCCCAGCTCCTTGGGGTCGGGGTGCGACCAGCGCACTCCTCGCGTGTCCATGACCACCACGTACTCGGCGCCCGTCGCCCGCCGGATCCGTTCCGCCTCGCCCTGGACCGGACCCGCGGCGGACGGCCGGGAGGCGAGCAGGTCCTCGACGACGCGCGGCTGGGCGGCGGTGGCCGAGGCGATGGCCAGCGCGCGCCGCATGGCCTGGTCGTCGAGCTGGGCGCTGAGCGGGGCCAGGAAGAGGCCGGTGGCGAGCACGGCGACTCCGGCAGCGACCGCCAGTTGCATGAGCAGGACCTGGGAGAACACCCGCCGCGGCCAGCCCAGGCGCCGCCGTCGCGCGGCGGTGCTGGTCGGTGGGGCGGTCATGGACAGGCACGTTAGACGGCCCGGTACGCATCCCGAAATCCCCGGGGGATCGCGGCACGGTCTTCGCGGCCCTTTCCCGGGACCAGCCACTCGCCCGTGACGGGCAGCACAGCCGGCTCCCCGGGGGCCACCCGCCCCCATGAAAGTCGCTTGCGTGGTTTGCGGATATCTTGCGGGCGCCTGTCGCGCTGCCGGGAAAGCCGCAGCATGCGCCTACGACAGGGAGGAAAGCGATCGTTCCGGTTCAGCGGTACGGAGGGGCGCGGGTTTCCCGGGTGTGTCACAGGGATGGACGCATGGACACATCTCTGCAACTCTCTCACCGCTCAGCGCAAAATACGTAGCTCTTCCATGCAGAAACCCTAGTCGCGCAGATCGGGGACACATGAGAACGCACCGTTGGAGATGGCGTACGCGGATGAGGGTGCTCGCCGCGGTTCTCGCCACCAGCCTGTTCATGATCGGTTGGCCGGCGCTCACCGCCTCGGCGGCGGGCGGCCCGGACCTCGCCGCGGGAAAGCCCGCGTCGGCCTCCGGTGCGAACGGCACCTACCTCGCCAAGAACGTCACCGACGGCGACCAGTCCACCTACTGGGAGAGCGCCGGCAGCACCTTCCCCCAGTGGGTCCAGGCCGACCTCGCCACCACGAGCACGATCGACGAGGTCGTCCTCAAGCTCCCCGCGTCCTGGGGCGACCGCAAGGAAACCCTGTCCGTGCAGGGCAGCGCCGACGGCACGAGCTTCAGCACCCTGGTGGGCTCCACCGCGTACAGCTTCACGCAGGCGTCGGGCAACACGGTGACGATAGGGTTCGCCGTCGCACGGGCCCGGTTCGTACGGATCGACATCACGGCGAACACCGGCTGGCAGGCGGCCCAGCTCTCCACCCTCGAAGTGCACGCGTCCGCCGGATCGAGCAGCGCCAACCTCGCCCTCGGCAAGACGCTCACCGCGAGCAGCACCACCCAGACCTATGTCGCCGCCAACGCCAACGACGGCAACAAGGCGAGCTACTGGGAGAGCGCCAACAACGCCTTCCCGCAATGGATCCAGGCCGACCTCGGCGCCACCGTGCCGGTCGACAAGGTGGTCCTCAAGCTGCCGGACGGCTGGGGAGCCCGCACCCAGACCCTCAGGATCCAGGGCAGCGCCAACGGCACCGACTTCCTGGATCTGACCGCTGCGCAGGGGTATGACTTCACCCCGGCGGGCGGCCTCACCGTGCCGATCACGTTCACCGCGGTCACCACCCGCTACGTACGGGTGCTGATCACCGGCAACACCGCGCAGCCCGGCGGTCAGCTCTCCGAGCTGGAGATCTACGGTCCGACCGGCGGAGACACCCAGCCGCCGTCCGCGCCCGGGAACCTCGCCTACACCGAGCCCGCCACCGGCCAGATCCGGCTGACCTGGGACGCGGCCACCGACAACACCGGCGTCACCGGGTACGACATCTACGCGGGCGGCGAGCTGCGCACCAGCGTCGCGGGCAATGTCACCACCTACACCGACACCCAGCCCGCGAGCGCCACGGTCGCCTACTACGTGCGGGCCAAGGACGCGGCGGGCAACCAGTCCGCCAACAGCAACACCGTGACCCGCAAGGGGAGTTCGGGCGACACCCAGGCGCCGACCGCGCCCGCGAACCTCGCCTATACGGAACCGGCGGCCGGACAGATCAAGCTCACCTGGGCGGCCTCCAGCGACAACGTGGGCGTCACCGGCTACGACATCTACGCCGACAACCAGCTGCTCAAGAGCGTGGCGGGCGATGTCACCACGTACACCGACAGCCGGCCGGTCACCGTCACCGTCTCCTACTGCGTACGGGCCAAGGACGCGGCGGGCAACCAGTCCGGCGCCAGCAACACCCTGACCCGTAACGGCACATCGACCGGGGACGGCTCCAACCTCGCGGTCGGCAAGCCCATCTCGGCCTCCTCGTCCACGTTCACCTTCGTCGCCGCGAACGCCAACGACAACAGCACGACGACCTACTGGGAGAGCGCGCCGGGCGGCTACCCGAGCACCCTCACCGTCAAGCTCGGCGCCAACGCGGACACCAACACGGTGGTCCTCAAGCTCAACCCGGACAGCGGCTGGGGCCGGCGCACCCAGAACATCGAGGTGCTCGGGCGCGAGCAGAGCGCCTCCGGGTACACCTCCCTGGTCGCGGCCAAGGACTACACCTTCGACCCGACGAGCGGGAACACCGTGGGCATACCGGTCATGGCCCGGGTCGCCGACGTCCAGCTCAGGTTCACCTCCAACACCGGGGCCACGGGCGGGCAGATCGCCGAGTTCCAGGTCGTCGGGGTGCCCTCGCCCAACCCGGACCTGGAGGTCACCGCGGTGACGGCCGCCCCGTCCGCGCCGGTCGAATCGGACGCCGTGACCCTGTCGGCGACCGTGCACAACAAGGGGACCAGCGCCTCGCCCGCCACCACCGTCGCCTTCCAGCTCGGCGGCTCCAAGGCGGCCACCGCCACCGTGGGGGCGCTGGCGGCCGGCGCCTCGCAGACGGTGAGCGCCTCCATCGGCACCCATGACGCGGGAACTTATCCGCTGAGCGCGGTCGTTGATCCGGACAACACCGTCATCGAACAGAACGACACCAACAACAGCTTCACGGGCAGCCCCCTGGTGATCAAGCCGGTCGACTCCAGCGACCTGATCGCCTCCGGGGTCAACTGGTCGCCGAGCGCGCCCTCGGCGGGCCAGGCCGTCACCTTCTCCGTGACGCTGAAGAACCAGGGCACGCTCGCCTCCACCGGCGGCGCCCACGCCATCACCCTGACCCTGCTCGACGACAAGGGCGCCACGGTGAAGACCCTCACCGGCGCCTACAACGGGACGCTCAACCCGGGCGCCACCGCGGCCCCGGTGAGCCTCGGCAGCTGGACGGCCGCCAACGGCAAGTACACCGCGAAGGTGGTGATCGCCGACGACGGCAACGAGCTGCCGGTCAAGCGCGCCAACAACACCAGCGCGCAGGCGTTCTTCGTGGGGCGCGGCGCCAACATGCCCTACGACACCTATGAGGCGGAGGACGGTGTGACGGGCGGCGGCGCCCAGGTCGTCGGGCCCAACCGGGCCATCGGCGATCTCGCGGGCGAGGCCTCCGGGCGCAAGGCCGTCACCCTCAACTCCACAGGAAACTATGTGCAGTTCACCGCCCGCGCCGACACCAACAGCCTGGTGACGCGCTTCTCCATCCCGGACTCGCCGGGCGGCGGTGGCACCAGCGCGAGCCTCGACCTCTACGTCGACGGCGCCTTCCGCAAGGCCATCGACCTGAGCTCGAAGTACATGTGGCAGTACGGCGCCGAGGCGAGCCCCAACAACGCGCCGAGCTCCGGCGGCCCGCGCCACATCTACGACGAGGCCAACGTCCTGCTCGGTGACACCGTGAAGGCGGGCAGCACCATCCGCCTCCAGAAGGACGCCGCGAACTCCTCGACCTACGCGATCGACTTCATCAACCTGGAGCAGGTCACCCAGATCCCGAATCCCGACCCGGCCGCCTACGCCGTGCCCGCCGGCACCGCCCAGCAGGACGTGCAGAACGCCCTGGACAAGGTGCGGATGGACACCAGCGGCAAGCTCGTCGGCGTCTATCTGCCGCCCGGCACCTACTCCACGAGCAACAAGTTCCAGGTCTACGGCAAGGCGGTGAAGCTGGTCGGCGCGGGCCCCTGGTTCACCCGCTTCGCCACCCCGCCCGACCAGGAGAACACCGACGCGGGCTTCGACGTCCAGTCCTCCGCCAACGGCTCCACGTTCAGCGGGTTCGGGTTCTTCGGCAACTACACCTCGCGCAACGACGGTCCCGGCAAGGTGTTCAACTTCGCCAACGTCGCCAACATGACGATCGACAATGTGTGGGTCGAGCACATGATGTGCCTGTACTGGGGCACCAACACCGACCACATCACCATCAAGAACTCCCGGGTCCGCGATCTGTACGCGGACGGGATCAACCTCACCAACGGCAGCAGCGACAACACCATCAGCAATGTGGAGGCCCGCTCCACCGGCGACGACAGCTTCGCGCTGTTCCCGGCGACCGACATCACCAACGCGGACGAGACAAGCAACGTCTTCGAGAACCTCAGCGCCCTGTTGACCTGGCGGGCCGCCGGATTCGCGGTCTACGGAGGCACCGCCAACACCTTCCGGAACCTGTACGCCGCCGACATGCTCACCTATCCCGGACTGACCATCGGCACGCTGAAGTTCGGCTCGATCCCCGCCCTCGGCTTCGGGACGGATCCCACGACCTTCCAGGGCATCTCCCTGGTGCGCTCCGGCGGACACTTCTGGGGCGCGCAGGCCTTCGGCGCGCTGTGGATGTACTCGGCGGAGTACGTGTTCCAGGGGATTCGCATCAGCGACCTCGACATCGTCGATCCGACGTACTCCGGGATCGTGTTCCAGACGAAGTACAACGGCAGTACGCCGCTGTACCCCATCAAGGACAGTGTGCTGACCAACGTCAGCATCAGCGGCGCGAAGAAGAGCGGTGACGCCTTCGACGCCAAGTCCGGCATCGGGATCTGGGCCAATGAGCTGCCCGAGCCCGGACAGGGGCCGGCCGTCGGCGAGGTGACGTTCACCAGCCTCAAGCTCAGCGGCAACGCCCAGGACATCCGCAACACCACATCGACCTTCAAGATCAACATCAATCCGTGACGGAGGTCCATCGCCGTACCGCCCCGGGGGCACCCCGGGGCGGTACGCGCACGCCCTGGAAGCGGGCCGCCCCGAGCCGGGGATCGTCCTGGCCATCAACGCAAACCGCTTGCATGGCTTGCGCTAGTCTTGCGCTCATGACGCGACGACTTGCTCAGGTGGCGAAGAAGGTGGGAGTCAGCGAGGCCACGGTCAGCCGGGTGCTCAACGGCAAACCGGGAGTCTCCGAATCCACCCGGCAGGCCGTGCTCACGGCGCTCGACGTGCTCGGCTACGAGCGCCCGACCCAGCTGCGCGGCGAGCGCGCCCGCCTGGTCGGCCTGGTCCTGCCCGAGTTGCAGAACCCGATCTTCCCCGCGTTCGCCGAGGTCATCGGCGGAGCCCTCGCCCAGCAGGGGCTCACGCCCGTGCTGTGCACCCAGACCAAGGGCGGCGTCTCCGAGGCCGACTACGTCGATCTCCTCCTCCAGCAGCAGGTCTCCGGCGTCGTCTTCGCGGGCGGGCTCTTCGCGCAGCGCGACGCCCCGCACGGGCACTATCAGCAGCTCGCCGACCGCAAGGTGCCGGTCGTCCTCATCAACGCCGCCATCGAGCACCTCGACTTCCCCGTGGTCGCCTGCGACGACGCCGTGGCGATGGAACAGGCCTGGCGCCACTTGACGTCCCTGGGTCACCAGCACATCGGCCTGGTGCTCGGGCCGCCCGACCACGTCCCCTCGCGGCGCAAGCTGGACGCGGCCCGGGCGCTCGCCGCCGCGGCCGGCTCCGCCCTCCCCGAGGACCGCGTCGAGCGCGCGATGTTCTCCCTCGAGGGCGGCCAGGCCGCGACCTCCCGCCTCCTGGAGCGCGGCGTCACCGGCATCATCTGCGCCAGTGACCCGCTCGCGCTGGGCGCCGTGCGGGCCGCCCGGCGCCGCGGGCTCGACGTGCCCCGGGACGTCTCCGTGGTCGGCTACGACGACTCGGCGTTCATGAACTGCACCGAGCCTCCACTGACCACCGTGCGCCAGCCCATCGAGGCGATGGGCCGCGCCGCCGTAGAGCTGCTCTCCGCGCAGATCCAGGGCGGTGTGGTGCCCCCGGGTGAGCTCCTCTTCGAGCCCGAACTGGTTGTGCGCGGCTCGACCGCGCAGGTACCGCGCTAGCCGATCGCCTCTCCTCGTCACCCAGCGCGCCGGGCCCGCCACCCGGCGCGCTGTTGTGTGCCCGGACCCTGCCCGCCGCGTACAACGCACTGTCGAAGTTTTACGAAATCAGCGCGAGATATTGCGCTGTTGTGGCGCCGGTGGTTGAGTGTGCCGCGCCCCGCTGCCGTCAGCGACGGGCCTTCCACGCTCCTCCCTAAGGGGTCCTCCCGATGAGACGCACCTGGTTCAGCCCCGCACCACGCCTTCGCCGCACCGCCGCCACGGCCCTGGCCGGCGCCCTCGCCCTCACCGCGCTCGCCGCCTGTGGCACCAGCAGCGACACCGGAAGCGGCGACAGCAAGCCCGGCACCGGATCGAGTGACCCCGCGGCCCCGCTCGACCCCAAGACCACGGTGGACCTCACCATCGACTGCATGCCGCCTGCCGCCAAGGCCGCCGAGCTCAAGGAGTGGAAGCAGGACGTCGCGACGTTCAACAAGACGTATCCGAACGTCCACATCGTCGGCAGGTCGACGCCGGGGCAGTGCGAGGAGCCGCCCCGTTTCACCGCGGCCCTGAAGGCGAAGTCCCAACCCGACGTCTTCTACACGTACTTCACCGATCTCCAGCAGGTCCTGGACAACAACGGCGCCGCCGACATCTCGGCGTACGTCACCGCCGCCTCCGTCCCCGCCCTGAACAGCATCGACCCGGCCGTCATGGGGGTGTACAAGAAGGACGGCAAGATGTACGGCCTGCCCACCAGCAACTACCAGATGGGCATCATGATCAACCGGAAGCTGTTCCAGCGGGCCGGGCTCGACCCCGACAAGCCGCCGGCCACCTGGGACGAGGTCCGCGCCGACTCGCGGGCGATCGCGGGGCTCGGCGGCGGCGTATACGGCTACGGGGAGTACAGCGCCGAGAACACCGGCGGCTGGCACTTCACCGCCGCGATGTACAGCCTCGGCGGCGACGTGGTGGGCGCCGACGGCAAGGCCGCCTTCAACAACGCCACCGGCAAGCAGCTCCTCCAGCAGCTGCACGACATGCGCTGGAGCGACCGGAGCATGAGCCCGACCCAGCTCCTGAAGTGGGGCGACCTCCAGAAGCAGATCACCGCCGACAAGCTGGGCATGTTCCTGGCCGCGCCGGACGACATCGCGTACATGGTCCAGCAACTCGGCGCGAAGTACGAGAACTTCGGCATGGGCCCGATCCCCGGTGCCAAGGCCACCCTGACCGGCGGCAACGGCTACATGATCAAGCAGGGCAGTTCGCCCGACAAGATCAAGGCCGCGATCGCCTGGCTCAACTTCAAGAACCTCTCGCCGGGCAAGGGCCAGTTCGACTGGGCCCGCACCAAGGCCGACCACCTGCCGGTCGGCGTGCCGCAACCCAACTTCTTCACCGGCGACGTGAAGGCCACCGACCTCAAGGCCCGTACCGACAACGCCACCATGCCGGTCGCCAACTTCGCGCCCTACCTCGGCAATCCGGTCCCCGGCAAGGCCGAGCCGCCCAAGGCGCAGGAGGTCTACAAGGTCCTCGACAACGCGATGTCCGGGGTGCTCACCAACGAGGACGCCGACATCGCGAAGCTGCTCTCGACCGCCCAGACAGGGGTCGACCAGGTCCTGGCGAACCAGTAGCGCGTACGGCGGCGGGGGCCGGAGCCCACGCTCCGGCCCCGCCCGCCCCGGACTCAGGAGTGACGATGTCGGCCTCCACACTGCCCGCACGGGAGACGGCCCTCCCGCCCCAGGGCGCCGAGCGGCCCGGACAGCCCGGGCGCAGCGGGCTCACCCGGGCGCTGCGGCGCAACCTCACCGCGCACGGCTTCCTGATCGGCGCCGTGCTCTGCTTCGCGTTCTTCTCCTGGTACCCGATGGTCAGGGAGTTCGTGCTCGCCTTCCAGAAGACCAAGGACGGGCGCACCACCTGGGCCGGCTGGTCCAACCTCAGTTACGTCTTCCACGACCCGGCGTTCTGGCAGGCCTGGCGCAACACCCTCCTCTTCACGGGCCTCGCCCTGGTCCTCGGCTTCGTGCTGCCCTTCCTGGTCGCCGTACTGCTCAATGAACTCCGGCACGGCCAGGGCTACTTGAGGCTTCTCGTCTATCTGCCGGTGATGCTGCCGCCGGTCGCCTCGGTGCTGCTCTTCAAATACCTCTACGACCCCGGATACGGCCTGTTCAACCGGATCTTCGACCTGTTCGGCCTGCCCGCGCAGCAGTGGCTCCAGTCCACCGACACCGCCATGGTCTCGGTGGTGATCGCGGCGACCTGGATGAACATGGGCAGCGCCACCCTCGTCTATCTGGCCGCGCTCCAGGCCATTCCGGGGGAGCTGTACGAGGCGGCCGAGCTCGACGGCGCGGGGCTGCTGCGCAAGATCTGGCACGTCACGGTGCCGCAGACCCGGCTCGTGCTGTCGCTGATGTTCCTGATGCAGATCATCGCGACCATGCAGGTGTTCACCGAGCCGTTCCTGCTCACCAACGGCGCGGGACCCGAGGGCTCCACGACGACCGTGGTCTACCTCATCTACCAGTACGCCTTCAACTTCAACAACTACGGCGGCGCCGCGGCGCTCGGCCTCTGCCTGCTGGTGCTGCTCGCGGGCTTCTCGGCGATGTACGTACGCCTCAGCCGCGACAGCGACACCTAGCTCCGTCGGGGTGCAGGGACGGCTACGACAGGAACGACGACCGGATACGGACTGAGGAACCATGTCGACACGCACACTCATCTCACCGGCCACCCTCGGCCGCCCCCGGGGCAAGGTCGTCTACTGGACCGTCCTCACCCTGGTGATGCTGCTGTTCACGCTCGTCTTCATCGGGCCGCTGTACTGGATGGCCGTCAACGGGCTCAAGTCCACCGAGGAGTTCACCCGGATCCCGCCGACGCTCGTCCCGCATGGCGTGCACACCGACAACCTCACCAACGCCTGGCGCGTGATGGACTTCGCCAAACTGCTGCTCAACACGGTCTGGTACGCCTTCGGGGCGCTCGCCTTCCAACTGGTCCTGGACGTGGCCGCCGCCTACTCGCTGTCCAAGCTGCGCCCGGTGTTCGGCAAGGCGATCCTCGCGATGATGCTGGCCACCCTCATGATCCCGGCGGCCGTCCTCGTCGTACCGCAGTATCTGACCGTCCTCGACGTGCCGATCTTCAAGCGCAACCTGCTCAACACCCCCTGGGCGATCTGGCTGCCGTCCGTCACCAACGCCTTCAACATCTTCCTGCTGAAGCGGTTCTTCGACTCGATCCCGCGCGAACTCCTGGACGCCGCCTCCATCGACGGCGCGTCCCCGCTGCGGACCCTGCGCTCGGTGGTGCTGCCCCTCTCCCGGCCGATCCTCGGCGTCGTCTCCATCTTCGCGGTGGTCGGCGTCTGGAAGGACTTCCTCTGGCCGATGCTCACCCTGCCCGACCCCGGCAAACAGACCCTCAATGTGGGCATCTACTCGCTCGCCCAGGGGGTGCCCGAGAACTGGCTCACGGCCGCCCTCGCCATGGCGTCGATCCCCACCCTGCTCATCTTCATCGTGTTCCAGCGCAACATCATGAGCGGTCTCACCGCGGGCGGCCTCAAGGGCTGACCCCGACGGCTCCGCCCTCCCCGCACTCCACCGCCGGCCCCATCCACCCTGCCCCCGCCGCACCAACGGGGCCGGCGGCGGGATCCGACCTGCCCGAAAGGACCGTCCCGTGGCAGCCCACGAAAGCGACGACTGGTGGCGCTCCGCCGCCATCTACCAGGTGTACGTACGCAGCTTCGCCGACGGTGACGGCGACGGCACCGGCGACCTCGCGGGCGTCCGGGCGAACCTGCCCTACCTCGCCGAACTGGGCGTCGACGCCCTGTGGTTCACCCCCTGGTATCTGTCCCCGCTCGCCGACGGCGGCTACGACGTGGCCGACTACCGCACGATCGACCCCGCCTTCGGCACCCTGGCCGAGGCCGAGAAGCTGATCGTCGAGGCCCGCGCCCTCAATATGCGCACCATCGTCGACATAGTGCCGAACCACATATCGGACCAGCACATATGGTTCCAGGCGGCCCTCGCGGCCGGGCCCGGCAGCCCCGAGCGAGAGCTCTTCCACTTCCGGCCCGGCCGCGGCGAGCACGGCGAACTGCCGCCGAACGCCTGGCCCTCGCAGTTCGCGGGCGAGACCTGGACCCGGGTCGAGGACGGCGAGTGGTACCTCCATCTGTTCACCCCCCAGCAGCCCGACCTCAACTGGGCCCACCCCGCGGTGCGCGAGGAACACGAGGACGTGCTGCGGTTCTGGTTCGAACGCGGCGTGGCGGGCGTGCGCATCGACTCGGCGGCCTTGCTCGCCAAGGACCCGGAACTGCCCGAGTTCGTCGAGGGAGTCGACCGGCACCCCTACATCGACCGCGACGAACTCCACGACATCTACCGCTCCTGGCGGGCGATCGCCGACGAGTTCGGGGCGGTCTTCGTCGGTGAGGTGTGGCTGCCCGACAGCGAGCGCTTCGCCCGCTATCTGCGCCCCGACGAACTGCACACCGCCTTCAACTTCACCTTCCTCACCTGCCCCTGGGACGCCGCGCTGCTGCGCGCCTCCATCGACGACACGCTCGCCGAACACGCCCCGGTCGGCGCGCCCGCCACCTGGGTGCTGTGCAACCACGACGTGACCCGCACCGTCACCCGCTACGGCCGCCAGGACACCGGCTTCGACTTCGCGACCAAGCGCTTCGGCACCCCCACCGACCTGGCGCTCGGCACCCGCCGGGCACGCGCCGCGGCCCTGCTGTCGCTCGCGTTGCCCGGCTCGGTCTACCTCTACCAGGGCGAGGAACTGGGCCTGCCCGAGGCGGACATCGCACTCGACCGCATCCAGGACCCCATGCACTTCCGCTCCGGCGGGGTCGACCCCGGCCGCGACGGCTGCCGCGTCCCGCTGCCCTGGACGGCCGAGCCGTGGACCACGCCCTGGCTGCCGCAGCCCCCCGGCTGGGAGCGGTACGCCGCCGACCGCCAGGCCGGCGACCCCTCCTCCATGCTGGCGCTCTACCGGCGGGCGCTCCTGCTGCGACGCACCCAACCGGGCTTCGGCGACGGAGAGTTGACCTGGCTCGCCGCCCCGGACGGGGTGCTCGCGTTCGCCCGTGAGGACGGCCTGCGCTGTGTGGTCAACCTCGGCGAGGAGCCGGCCGTGCTGCCCGCGCACCGCTCGCTCCTGCTCGCGAGCGGCCCCCTCGCCGACGGGCTGCTCCCCAAGGACACGGCGGTCTGGCTGCGCGCCTGACCCCGTCCGCTCATCCCCGCTCCGTCCCCCACGAAAGGGAGTCCCTCATGCGCATGATCAGAGCGGCGATCGACGCCGTACGTCAGGAGCCACCGCCCTCCGCGCCCGCCGGGGCGGTCCCCGGGCGCACCGCGGCCGCCCGGCGGGCCGCCGCCGCGGTGGCCTCGCTCGCCTGCGCCGTGGCACTGGGCGCGGCCGGGCTCGGCGGCGGCGCCCCGGCCTCGGCCGCCGAATCCGCACCGCTGTCCCCGCTGGCCGTGGCGGGCCGGGGCGCCACCGTGCCGTTCACCGAGCTGGAGGCGGAGGCCGCCGCCACCAACGGCACGGTCATCGGCCCCGACCGCACCTACACCACGCTGCCCTCGGAGGCCTCCGGCCGCAGCGCGGTGAAGCTCGACGCGGCGGGCCAGTACGTCGAGTTCACGCTGCCCAGAGCCGCCAACGCCGTCGACATCCGCTACAGCGTCCCGGACAACGCGGCGGGCACCGGCATCAGCGCGCCCGTCGAACTCAGCTCCGGCGGCGCCAAGCTGAAGGACCTCACCTTCACCTCCAAGTACGGCTGGTTCTACGGCAGTTACCCCTTCCAGAACCAGCCGGGCGACAAGCCCCACCACTTCTACGACGAGACCCGCGCGCTGCTGGGCAGGACCCTGCCCCAGGGTGCGAAGGTCAGGGTGACGCTGCCGTCGACCGCCGCGACCCCCTGGGCCGTCGTGGACCTCGCCGACTTCGAACTCGTACCGGACCCGGTGGGCCGGCCCGCGGGTTCGCTGTCCGTGGTGGACTACGGCGCCGACGCGAGCGGTGCGGCCGACTCGACCTCCGCCTTCCAGCGGGCGGTCGACGCCGGAAAGGCCCAGGCCAAGGTGGTCTACATCCCCACGGGCACCTTCAAGCTCACCGACCATGTGGTGGTGGACCAGGTGACCCTGGCCGGGGCGGGACCCTGGTACTCGGTGCTGACCGGCCGCAGCTCCACCGACCGCACCCGGGCCGCCGGCATCTACGGCAAGTACGTCGGCGGCGGCGGGTACAAGGGAGGGATACGCCCCTACGAGGCGGGCGGGCCCAGCCGGGACGTCGTCCTGAAGGACTTCGCGCTGATGGGCGAGATCACCGAGCGGATCGACGAGGACCAGGTCAACGGGATCGGCGGCGCCCTCAGCAACTCCACCGTCGACAATGTATGGCTCCAGCACACCAAGGTGGGTGCCTGGATGGACGGCCCCATGGATGGCTTCCATATAAAGAACAGCCGGATCCTGGATCAGACGGCGGACGGCGTCAACTTCCACTGGGGAGTGACCCATTCCTCGGTCGAGAACACCTTTCTGCGCAACACCGGTGACGACGGTCTGGCCATGTGGTCGGACACCGTGACCGACGCCAACAACACGTTCCAGAACAACACCGTGGTCGCGCCCGTCCTCGCCAACAACATCGCCCTGTACGGGGGCAGGGACAACGCGGCCACCGACAACGTCGTCGCCGACACGGTCACCAACGGCGGCGGGCTGCACGTCGGCAACCGGTTCGACGGCGTCAACCCCGGCAGCGGCACCGATGTCCAGGGCACCATCACACTGGCCCGCAACACCACCATCCGAGCGGGCAACGCGGACCTCGGCTGGCCGTTCCCGATCGGCGCGGTCTGGTTCGACTCCCGTAACAGCACCATGGACAAGGCGGCGGTCAACGTCACCGACACCGACATCCTGGACAGCTCCTACGCGGCCATCCACTTCGTGTCCGGCACCACCAAGGGCGTCTCCTTCTCCCGAGTGAACATCGACGGCACCGGCACCTTCGCCCTCCAGTTCAACGACCCCGCCCAGCTCAGCATGGCCGGGGTCACGGCGAAGAACCTCGGGTTCTCCGAGCCGGTCTACAGCTGCCTCGGCGGCAACCTCGCCCTCACCCAGGGCGCGGGCAACTCGGGCTGGAACGGCAAGCTGCCCGCCACGTACTGCGGTGAGTGGCCGAAACCCAACTACGACCACGGCGGCTCCACCACGCCCCCGAGCAGCCCGTCACCCACCGGTCCCGGCTCGCCGTCGCCCAGCACCCCGCCCGCCGACCCCGACCTCGCCAAGGGGCGCCCGGTCACCGAGACCTCGCACACCCAGGTCTACGACGCGGCCAAGGCCGTCGACGGCGACGCCAACACCTACTGGGAGAGCGCCAACAACGCCTTCCCGCAGTCGATCACCGTCGATCTCGGCTCGGTACGGAGCGTCGGACGGCTGGTCTTGAAGCTGCCGCCCGCGACCGCCTGGGGCGCCCGTACCCAGACGCTGTCCGTGCTCGGCAGCACCGACAACGGCTCCTACGGGCAACTCCTCGCGAGCCGCGGCTACACCTTCGACCCGGCCACCGGCAACCGGGCCACCCTCACCCTGCCCGCGAACACCACCACCCGCTATCTGCGGCTCACGGTGACCGCCAACACCGGCTGGCCGGCCGCCCAGTTCAGCGAGTTCGAGGCGTACGCCCCCTGACGGAGCGGCACTTCGACGCCCCTTCGACGACTCCCGACGCCCCTTCGGCGCCCCGGGCCGCCGCGCACACCCGCGCGGCGGCCCGGGGCTCTCGCGTTCCCGGCCGCCTCAGACGGGCAGCGGGCGCGGCGGGCGGGGGCCGATGTAGTGGCCGCTGGGACGCATCCGCAGGGGGCGTTCCGCGTACTCCTCCAGGGCGTGGGCGATCCAGCCCGCCGTGCGGGCCACCGCGAACACCGTCTCGCCGGCCTCGGCGGGCATCTTGAACGCGACGCTCATGACGGCCAGGGCCAGATCCACGTTGGCGTGCAGCGTGGTGTGCCGGGCCGTCGTGTCGATCACGTCGCGCGCCGCGGCGAGCGCGTCGCGGGCCTCGGGGATCGCGTCGAGCAGCGCGAACAGGGCCTGGGCGCGCGGGTCCTCTCCCGGGTAGAGACGGTGGCCGAGGCCCGGCACCCGCCGCCCCGAACGCAGATGGTCGGCGACGACCGGGGCCGCGCCGCCGCGTTCGAGCACCTCCGCCAGGGTGCGGTGGGCAAGGCCGCTGGCGGCGCCGTGCAACGGCCCCTCCAGGGCGCCGAGCCCCGCCGAGACCACGGCGTACGGATGGGCGCGGGCGGAGGCCGCCACCCGGACGGCGAGCGTGGAGGCGGCCAGGTCGTGGTCGATGAGTAGGGCAAGTGCCGTGTCGAGCAAGCGAATTGACTGCTCGTCAGGGGCCAGTGAGGTCAGGCGCCGCCACAGCTGCCAGGCGAGCCGGCCCTCGCCCCGGTGCTCCGCGCCCACCGTCGGCAGCGCCCCCACCAGGGTCGGGATCAACATGCGGCCACAGCCCAGGACCGCCGCGGGATCGAGGTCGAAGCGCAGCGGATCGGCCGCCGAGACCGCGACCGCCGCGGCCCGCAGCCGGTCCATCGCGCCACTGTGCGCGGGCAGTGCGCCGACCGCGAGCCGGGCCGCGTCCAGGAACCGCGGCGGCGCGGTGAAGCGCGGACCGTGCGTCAGCTGCCCGGTCCACACCCACTCCGCGACCTCCTCGAAGCCGTAGGCGGTGGCGAGTTCGACCGCGTCGACGCCGCGGTAGTAGTAGCGGTCCTTGTCGATCAGGGTGAGCGCGGTGCGGAACGTCAGCTCGCCGCCCGCACCGGCGGAATGGGGCTCCCTGCGGCCGCCGCGCCGGGCGAGGGCGTCGACCTCCTTGGCGTCGAAGGTGGAGCCCCGCCCGCCGGGGGCGCGCTCGCTGCTCAGCTGCCCGCGGCTCACATACGCTCGCACACAGCCGCACCTTCGAGGACGTCTGGCATCTGATGTTCCACGGCGAGCTGCCCGACGCCGCGGCCCGCGCCGCCTTCACCGCCCGCACCGCACGGCTGCGCCACCTCCCCGAGGGCGTACGCCGGGTCCTGCCCGACCTCGCGCGCACCGGCGCCCCGGCCGGCCCGCTCGCCGGAGTGCGCACCGCGCTGTCCCTGCTCGGCGCGGCCCAGGGCTTCCGGCCCGTCTACGACCTGGACGGCGCCGGCCGCGCCGAGGACGCGCTCGCCGCCTGCGCCGCCGTGCCCACCCTGCTGACCGCCCTGCACCGGCTCGGCCAGGGCCTTGAGCCCGTCGAGCCCCGCGACGACCTGCCGTACGCGGCCAACTACCTCTACATGCTCACCGGTTCACTGCCCGAGCCCGAGCGCGTGCGGGCCATCGAGCAGTACCTCATCTCCACCATCGACCACGGCTTCAACGCGTCCACCTTCACCGCCCGCGTCGTCGCCTCCACCGGCGCCGACGTCGCCGCGTGC
The DNA here is from genome assembly GCF_003627815.1 of Streptomyces hundungensis. Taxonomy (NCBI): domain Bacteria; kingdom Bacillati; phylum Actinomycetota; class Actinomycetes; order Kitasatosporales; family Streptomycetaceae; genus Streptomyces; species Streptomyces hundungensis. The sequence continues at coordinate 2,243,626 of NZ_CP032698.1, read as the reverse complement.
CTGGTCGCCGCGGTCGGCGCGCTCTCCGGGCCCCTGCACGGCGGCGCCCCCAGCCGCGCCCTGGACACCCTGGACGCGATCGGCACCCCCGACCGCATCGACGGCTGGATCCGCGAACGCGTCCTGGCCGGCGAGCGGATCATGGGTTTCGGCCACCCCGTCTACCGCACCGAGGACCCCCGCTCCCGCATGCTGCGCGACATCGCGCGGGGCTTCGGCGGGCCGCTCGTGGACTTCGCCGTCGAGGTGGAGCGCCAGGTCGAGACGATCCTCGCCGAGCTCAAGCCGGGCCGGGAGCTGCACACCAATGTCGAGTTCTACGCCGGCGTGGTCATGGAGCTGTGCGGGCTGCCCCGCGCGATGTTCACCCCCACCTTCTGTGCCGCGCGGGTGGTCGGCTGGAGCGCCAATATCCTGGAGCAGTCGGCGGACTCGAAGATCATTCGCCCGGCGGCCCGCTATGTGGGCCCGCCCCCGCCGCAGCCGGTCCCCGCACTCTGAAAGGCCCCAGTGAACAGCGCGAGCAAGCAGATCCCCGTCCTCGTCCTCGCGGGCTTCCTCGGCTCGGGCAAGACCACTCTGCTCAACCATCTGCTCCGCGCCTGCCGAGGCACCCGCATCGGCGCCATCGTCAACGACTTCGGCTCCATCGAGATCGACGCCATGACGGTGGCGGGCCGGCTCGGCGACTCCACCGTCTCGCTCGGCAACGGCTGTCTGTGCTGCGCCGTCGACAGCAGCGAACTCGACCTCTACCTGGACCGCCTCACCCGGCCCGCCGCCCGCCTCGACGTGATCGTCATCGAGGCGAGCGGCCTCGCCGAACCCCAGGAACTCGTGAAGATGCTGCTCGCCAGCGAGAACCCGCGCGTCATGTACGGGGGTCTGGTCGAGGTGGTCGACGCGGCGGAGTACGACGCCACCCGGGCCAGGCACCCCGAGATCGAGCGGCATCTGGCCATCGCCGACCTGGTGGTGCTCAACAAGACGGACCGGGTCGAGGAGGCGGAGCTTGCGCGGCTGCGCGCCTCGCTGGGCACCGGCGCCGCGGTGGTGGAATCCTCGTACGGCCAGGTCGACCCCGAGCTCTTCTTCGACCCGAAGCCGATCACCGAGCGGATCGGACAGCTCGCCTTCGACGACCTCCTGGACGATCAGGAGCCCGGCGGCTGCGCCGAGGACCATGACCACCACACCGGATGCCGGGGCCACCGGCCGCATCTGCACGCCGGGTACGAGTCCGTCGCCTTCACCTCGGACGTGCCGCTCGATCCGCGCCGCCTGATGGCCTTCCTCGACACCCGGCCCGAAGGCCTCTACCGCATCAAGGGTTTCGTCGACTTCGGCGCCGCCGACCCCCGCAACCGCTACGGGGTGCACGCGGTCGGCCGGTTCCTGCGCTTCCACCCCGAGCCGTGGACCGGCGAGCGGGAACGCCGCACCGAGCTCGTCCTCATCGGGGCCGGGATCGACGCCCCCGCCCTGGAGCGCCGACTCGCCGCATGCGTCACCGAGGACCCCCACGAGACCCCCGCGGAGCACGCGATGTGGGGCGTCCTGCGGTATGTGCCCGAGCCCGAACAGGACGAAGGGGCCGCCGAGCAGAACGATCGGCCCGAACAGGACGAACAGCTCAGCCGGGACGTCCAGGAGCCGGACGAGGCCGGTGAGTTCGGCGAACTCACCGACCCCGTCGGCTAGTTGGGGCCCCGCTCCCCGTTACGCATACGGGCCCGCGAGCACCGCCACCGGCGAGAGCAGCGGCGTACCCGAACCGTCGCGGCGCGGGTCGATCTCCGGGAGCTGGGCCGGGGCGCCGTTGGTCTGCGCCGCACGGGCCGGGGCCGGACCGGCCCAGGCGAGCACCAGCTTGTCCTCGCCCTTGAGGAAGCGCTGACAGCGCACCCCGCCGGTGGCCCGGCCCTTGCGCGGATACTGGTCGAACGGCGTCAGCTTCGCGGAGACCGCCGCGTCACCGAGCAGGGTGGCGCCCGAGCCCGCCACCGAGAACACCGCCGCGTCCCCGGCCGGGTCGACCACCGTGAACGAGATGACCTTGGCGCCGTCGGTCAGCTTGATGCCGGCCATGCCGCCCGCGGGCCGGCCCTGGGGGCGCACCTGGCTCGCCTGGTAGCGCAGCAACTGGGCGTCGTCGGTGATGAAGACCAGGTCCTCCTCGCCGGTGCGCAGCTCGGCCGCGCCCACGATCCGGTCACCGTCCTTGAGGGTGATGACCTCCAACTCGTCCTTGTTGGCGGGGTAGTCGGGCACCACGCGCTTGACGACGCCCTGCTCGGTGCCGATCGCCAGACCCGGTGAGGACTCGTCGAGCGTGGTGAGGCACACCACCGTCTCGTCCGGCTCCAGCGAGGAGAGGAACTCCGACAGGGGCGCGCCGCCCGACAGGTTCGGCGCGGACGCCGTGTCGGGCAGCTGTGGCAGGTCGATCACCGCGAGCCGCAACAGGCGCCCGCCGGACGTCACCACGCCCACGTCGCCGCGCTGGGTGGCGGGCACCGCCGAGACGATCACATCGTGCTTGACGCGCTTGTCGTCCTCGCCCGCCGTGAACGGCTCGGCGTTGGCCGTGCGGGCCAGCAGACCCGTCGAGGAGAGCAGCACCCGGCAGGGGTCGTCCGCGACTTCGAGCGCCACGGCCGTGACGGAGGAGCCCGCCGACTCCAGCAGCACGGTGCGCCGGTCGGTGCTGAATTTCTTGGCGACCGCGGCCAGTTCGGCCGAGACCAGCTTGCGCAGCTCGCTGTCCGAGTCCAGGATCCCGGTCAGCTCGTCGATCTCGCCGGCCAGCCGGTCGCGCTCGCTCTCCAGCTCGATCCGGTCGAACCGGGTGAGGCGGCGCAGCGGGGTGTCCAGGATGTACTGCGTCTGGATCTCGCTCAGCGAGAAGTGCTCGATGAGCCGCTCCTTCGCCTGCGCCGAGTTGTCACTCGACCGAATGATCCTGATGACCTCGTCGATGTCGACCAGGGCGACGAGCAGGCCCTCGACCAGGTGCAGCCGGTCCCGGCGCTTGGTGCGGCGGAACTCGCTGCGCCGGCGCACCACGTCGAAGCGGTGGTCGAGATAGACCTCCAGGAGCTCCTTGAGTCCCAGGGTGAGCGGCTGGCCGTCCACCAGGGCCACGTTGTTGATGCCGAAGGACTCCTCCATCGGCGTCAGCTTGTAGAGCTGCTCCAGGACGGCCTCCGGGACGAAGCCGTTCTTGATCTCGATGACCAGACGCAGCCCGTGCGAACGGTCGGTCAGGTCCTTCACATCCGCGATGCCCTGGAGCTTCTTCGAGCCGACCAGGTCCTTGATCTTGGAGATGACCTTCTCCGGACCGACCGTGAAGGGCAGTTCGGTGACGACGATCCCCTTGCGGCGGGCCGTCACGTTCTCCACCGAGGCGGTGGCGCGGATCTTGAAGGTGCCGCGGCCCGACTCGTAGGCGTCCTTGATGCCCTGAAGGCCCACGATCCGCCCGCCCGTCGGCAGGTCGGGACCCGGCACGAAGCGCATCAGCGCCTCCAGGTCCGCCTGCGGGTGGCGGATCAGATGGCGGGCGGCGGCGATGACCTCGCCCAGGTTGTGCGGCGGCATGTTGGTGGCCATGCCGACGGCGATCCCGGACGAGCCGTTGACCAGCAGGTTCGGATACGCGGCCGGCAGGGCCACCGGCTCCTGCTCCTGGCCGTCGTAGTTGGAGGCGAAGTCGACCGTGTCCTCGTCGATCGACTCCGTCATCAGCGAGGTGGCGTCCGCCATCTTGCACTCGGTGTACCGCATGGCGGCCGGCGGGTCGTCGTTGCCGAGCGAGCCGAAGTTGCCGTGCCCGTTGACCAGCGGCAGCCGCATGGAGAACGGCTGCGCCATGCGCACCAGGGCGTCGTAGATCGACGCGTCGCCGTGCGGGTGCAGCTTGCCCATCACCTCGCCGACGACGCGGGCGCACTTCACATAGCCGCGGTCGGGGCGCAGGCCCATCTCGTTCATCTGGTAGACGATGCGGCGCTGGACGGGCTTCATCCCGTCCCGCGCGTCCGGCAGGGCCCGGGAGTAGATCACGGAGTACGCGTACTCGAGGAAGGAGCCCTGCATCTCGTCGACGACGTCGATGTCGAGGATCCGCTCCTCGAAGTCATCGGGCGGCGGCGGGGTCTTCGTGCTGCGGCGGGCCATCGCGGCTGCTGCTCCTTCACGTACCGGAACGGATCTGGATCCGACCATTGTGGACCGTCCCACTGACAACGCCGACCGCGACCCGGGAACTTCGCCAGGTGCCCGCGCGCTTGCATACAGTGGCAGGACTTCTCCATCCAGGACTTCCCCGCCGGTAGGTCACACGGCGGTACCGCACATCGCGAACGAAGGGACGTACATGCCCATGGGTCACACGGCCACAGCGCAGGCCGGCTCCGGCGGTCTGACAGCGACTGAGCACCGACTGGCCAACGGCCTGCGCGTGGTGCTCTCGGAGGACCACCTGACCCCGGTCGCGGCGGTGTGCCTCTGGTACGACGTCGGCTCGCGCCACGAGGTCGAGGGGCGTACCGGCCTCGCCCACCTCTTCGAGCACCTCATGTTCCAGGGCTCCCACCAGGTGCACGGCAACGGCCACTTCGAGCTGGTCCAGGGGGCGGGCGGCTCCCTCAACGGCACCACCAGCTTCGAGCGCACCAACTACTTCGAGACCATGCCCGCCCACCAGGTCGAGCTCGCGCTCTGGCTGGAGGCCGACCGCATGGGCTCGCTGCTCGCCGCGCTCGACGAGCAGTCGATGGAGAACCAGCGCGACGTCGTCAAGAACGAGCGCCGCCAGCGCTACGACAACGTGCCCTACGGCACCGCCTTCGAGAAACTGACCGCCCTCGCCTACCCCGAGGGCCACCCCTACCACCACACCCCGATCGGCTCCATGGCCGACCTGGACGCGGCGACCCTCGAAGACGCCCGGCAGTTCTTCCGGACGTACTACGCGCCCAACAACGCGGTGCTCTCCGTGGTCGGCGACATCGACCCCGCCCAGACGCTGGCCTGGGTGGAGAAGTACTTCGGCTCCATCCCCGGCCACGACGGCAAGCAGCCGCCGCGCGACGGCACGCTGCCCGACACCATCGGCGGTCAGCTCCGCGAGGTCGTCGAGGAGGACGTCCCGGCGCGCGCCCTGATGGCCGCCTACCGGCTGCCGCACGACGGCACCCGCGAGGCCGACGCGGCCGACCTGGCGCTGACCGTGCTCGGCGGCGGCGAGTCCTCCCGACTGCACAACCGTCTGGTCCGCCGCGACCGCAGCGCGGTGGCCGCCGGGTTCGGCCTGCTGCGCCTGGCCGGCGCCCCCTCGCTCGGCTGGCTCGACGTCAAGACGTCCACCGGCGTGGAGGTCCACGACATCGAGGCAGCCGTCGACGAGGAGCTCGCGCGGTTCGCCGCCGAGGGCCCGACCGCGGAGGAAATGGAGCGCGCCCAGGCCCAGTTGGAGCGCGAGTGGCTCGACCGGCTCGGCACCGTGGCCGGCCGCGCCGACGAACTGTGCCGGTACGCCGTGCTGTTCGGCGACCCGCAACTCGCCCTGACCGCCGTGGACCGCGTCCTGGACATCACCGCCGAGGAGGTCCGGACGGTCGCCGCGGCCACGCTGCGCCCCGACAACCGGGCGGTCCTGGTGTACGAGCCCACCGGGGCACCCGAGGCAGGCAACGACGAGGAAGAAGAGGCGGGCCAGTGACGGACGCTGTCGTGACCATGGAGTTCCACCCCCGGCCGACCGCCGGCACCCCCACGCCGTGGGCCTTCCCGGCCCCCGAGCGCGGCACGCTTCCCAACGGCATGACCGTGCTGCGCTGCCACCGGCCGGGCCAGCAGGTCGTCGCCGTCGAGATCTTCCTCGCGGCGCCCCTGGAAGCCGAGCCCGCCGGCCTCGACGGTGTCGCCACGATCATGGCGCGCGCCCTGACCGAGGGCACCGACAAGCACTCCGCCGAGGAGTTCGCCGCCGAGCTGGAGCGGTGCGGCGCCACCATCGACGCGCACGCCGACCACCCCGGCGTCCGGGTCTCCCTCGAAGTGCCCGTCTCGCGGCTGCCCAAGGCCCTCGCGCTGCTCGCCGAGGCGCTGCGGGCCCCCGCGTTCGCCGACACCGAGATCGAGCGTCTGGTGCGCAACCGGCTCGACGAGATCCCGCACGAGCAGGCCAACCCGGCCCGTCGCGCCGCCAAGCAGCTCTCCAAGGAGCTCTTCCCGGCCTCCGCCCGCATGTCCCGGCCCCGCCAGGGCACCGAGGAGACCGTGGCCGCCATCGACGCGGCAGCGGTGCGCTCCTTCTACGAGGCGTATGTGCGGCCCGCGACGACCGTCACCGTGGTCGTCGGCGACCTGTCGGGCACCGACCTCGACGCGATCCTCGCGGACACCCTCGGGGACTGGACCGGCGACCTGGCCGAGCCGCGCCCGGTCCCGCCGATCACCGCCGACGACAGGGGCCGGGTCGTCATCGTGGACCGCCCCGGCGCCGTCCAGACCCAGTTGCTCATCGGCCGCATCGGAGCCGACCGCCACGACCGCGTGTGGGCGGCCCAGGTGCTCGGCACGTACTGCCTGGGCGGCACCCTCACCTCCCGCCTGGACCGCGTGCTGCGCGAGGAGAAGGGCTACACCTACGGGGTCCGCGCCTTCGGCCAGGTGCTGCGCTCGGGGCCGGACGGCGGCGCCGCGATGCTCGCCATCAGCGGCTCGGTCGACACCCCGAACACCGGCCCCGCCCTTGAGGACCTCTGGAAGGTGCTGCGCACCCTGGCCGCCGAGGGCCTCACGGACGCCGAACGCGAGAGCGCCGTGCAGAACCTGGTCGGGGTCGCCCCGCTCAAGTACGAGACGGCGGCGGCCGTCGCGGGCACCCTGGCCGACCAGGTCGAGCAGTTCCTGCCCGACGACTACCAGGCCCGGCTCTACGCCCAGCTCGCCGAGACCGGCACCGTGGAGGCGACGGCGGCGGTCGTCAACGCCTTCCCCGCCGACCGTCTCGTCACGATCCTCGTCGGCGACGCCGCGCGGATCGCGGAGCCGGTCCGGGCGCTCGGCATCGGCGAAGTGACCGTTGTCACGGGCTGATTGAGGCGCGGGCGAGCGGATACACGAGGGACCCCGGAGGCGGATGCGCCTCCGGGGTCTCCCCTTATGTCCGGTTTATTGGAGAGGTTGCCCGTCTGTCATGTGGCGTGCGCTACAAAATCCGGTGTCTGTTTGGTGATTGAAAGATCAGACGTCTAGCGTCAGTCCCGCTGTCCGTCACCACCCGTCGCAGCCGCGGCACCGGACAGTGATCGCCGAGTCCCCGTACGGCGCGAGCCAGGGGAGCCGGGGACCCATTCAGTCCCTGGGGTGAATCGGACGCCTCCGCCCGCGGAGGAGCCCGTAGGAGACCTTCCTGCTCCGAACCCGTCAGCTAACCCGGTAGGCGAGATGGAAGGAAAGGACACCGCCGCTCCATGGCGTTCACCCGTGCCACCGGGAAGCATCGCGCGCCCAGCCGAATGACGCGCCGCAGCGCGAACATCGCGGGCATCGCCACCCTCGCCACCGCCGGAGTCGTAGGCACCCTCGCCTCGCCGGCCGTCGCCGCTCCCACTGCGACCGTCGACACCGGCCTGACGCAGGCCATCGTCATCGGCGACTCCCTCGCCGACCAGCTCGGAGCCCAGGCCGACGCGCAGAAGCAGGCCGCGGCGAAGGCCCAGGCGCAGGCCGCGGCCGAGGCCGCCGCCAAGCGCGCGGCCGAGCAGCGCGCCCAGGAGGCCCGCGAGGCCAAGGAGCGCGCCGCCCGTGAGGCCGAGCGCAAGCGTCTCAACTCGTTCGTGGCCCCCATAGCGGGCAGTTATGTGTCCACCGGCTACAAGACCGGCGGATCCCTGTGGTCCTCCGGTAGCCACACGGGCATCGACTTCCATGCGGGGATCGGCACTTCGGTGCACGCCGTGGGTCTGGGCACCGTCGTCGAGGCCGGTGACGGTGGCGCCTACGGCAACAACATCGTGATCCGGATGAACGACGGCACGTACACCCAGTACGGCCACCTCTCGGTCATCCAGGTCTCCGTCGGGCAGACCGTCGAGCCGGGCCAGCAGATCGCGCTCTCGGGCAACACCGGCAACACCACGGGCCCGCACCTCCACTTCGAGGCCCGCACCGGCCCGGAGTACGGCTCGGACATCGACCCGATCGCCTATCTGCGCTCGCACGGCGTCACCGTCTGAGACGTCCCGCTCCCGCGCGGCACCCCGAGCATCCCGAAGGCCCCCGGCATCCACCGCCGGGGGCCTTCGCGTTGGCCGGAAGATATCCATCGGTTCCGCCATGTCACCGGGAATTAACAAAGCCTGGAATAGAGTCGCCGAACAGATGTCGATCGACCGCGTTGCGCGGGAATCCAGGCGGAGGTCCGGTCATGAGTATTCCGGCGCATTCGATAAGCACGGCACTGCGCGACGACATCGTCTCGGGTGTCCTGGCGCGCGGCAGCCGGCTCATCGAGGACGTCCTCGCGCGCCGTTACGGCGTCTCCCGCGTCCCGGTGCGCGAAGCCCTGCGCACCCTGGAGGCCGAGGGGTTCGTGACCACCCGCAGGCACGCCGGGGCGTGGGTGGCGGAGCCCACCGAGGTGGAGGCCGTCGATCTCCTCGAACTGCGCGCCCTGGTCGAGCCGTTGGCCGCCGCGCGCGCCGCGCGGCGCCGCACCGAGGCCCATCTCAAGGTGCTGCGCGGCCTGGTGAGGCTGGGTCAGGACCGGGCCGCGCGCGGTCAGGGCGACGACCTGCGCTCGCTCGGCGGCTGGTTCCACGAGACGCTCACCCAGGCCTCCGTAAGCCCCGGACTGATCGCGACGCTCACGCAGTTGCGGCACAAGATCGCCTGGATGTACGTGGTCGAGACGCCGCCCCGGCCCGCCGAGGCCTGGGCCGAACTCGGCGCGATCACCGACGCGGTGGCCCGCGGCGACGCGGAGCGCGCCCGCTCGCTCACGGCGCTCCACGCCGAGCGTTCCTTTTCCGCCCATCGGCTGCGCACGTCCGTGGCGGTGAGATCTCCGCAATCTGCCGTCAACACGAAAAGAGCCCGCGCTTAACAGCACCGTCGTATACAAGGAATGCGTCGAGGGGCGCCGCACAGTGCTGCCCGGAATTCGTTGATGGCGCACAGGGCCGCGCATATTGCGCGCATGGCCGCGCCGGAAAAATTACGCGTACGGCCGCGCCGGGAGAGCGGAAAAGGACCGCCGAGCCCTGTGCGGGCCCCGCGGTCCCTTCGCTGTGAGGCCGGCCGGGTCAGACGGTCTCGGGGAGCTCGTCGAGGCCCTCGGCGACCAGCTTGGCCAGTCGGTCGAGCGCGGCGTCCGCGCCCTCGGCGTCGGAGGCCAGCACGATCTCCTCGCCGCCCTGGGCGCCGAGGCCGAGGACCGCCAGCATGGACGCGGCGTTGACCGGGTTGCCGTCGGCCTTGGCGATCGTCATGGGGACTCCGGCAGCCGTGGCGGCACGGACGAAGATGGACGCGGGGCGGGCGTGCAGGCCCTCGGCCCAGCCGACGTTGACGCGGCGCTCAGCCATGGTGTTGCCCTTCGAAATCTCTGACGGTTGTCTAGACCAGTCTCTCATGGGGTGTGCGGTGCTCGTACCGACCTTGGACCCGGATGCGCCGCCGATCGGCCTTCCCCACCTTGCCCCGACCCGTAGGGCCCCGCGACCCGTACGCTTTCGGTATGACGACGGCGTCCGACCCCGCGTACCCCGCTCACTGGGAGGCCGACGTGGTGCTCCGCGACGGCGGCACCGCGCGCATCAGGCCCATCACCACCGAGGACGCCGAGCGGCTCGTCTCCTTCTACGAGCTGGTCTCCGACGAGTCGAAGTACTACCGCTTCTTCGCGCCCTACCCGCGGCTCTCCGCGAAGGACGTCCACCGCTTCACCCATCACGACTACGTCGACCGGGTCGGCCTTGCCGCCACCGTCGGCGGCGAGTTCATCGCGACCGTCCGCTACGACCGCATCAACGCCCAGGGCCGGCCCGCATCCGCCCCCGCCGACGAGGCCGAGGTGGCCTTCCTGGTCCAGGACGCGCACCAGGGGAGGGGCGTCGCCTCCACCCTGCTCGAACACATCGCGGCGGTCGCCCGTGAGCGCGGGATCAGACGGTTCGCCGCCGAGGTACTGCCGGCCAACAACAAGATGATCAAGGTGTTCACGGACGCCGGCTACCAGCAGAAGCGCTCCTTCGAGGACGGCTCGGTCCACCTCACCCTCGATCTGGAACCCACCATCGAGTCGCTCGCCGTGCAGCGCGCCCGCGAGCACCGCGCCGAGGCGCGATCCGTGCGGCGCCTGCTCGCGCCCGGCTCGGTCGCGGTCATCGGCGCGGGCCGCGCCCCCGGCGGCGTCGGGCGCGCGGTCCTGCGCAACCTCCTGGACGCGGGGTTCACCGGACGCGTCCACGCCGTGAACAAGGCGCTCGGCCCCGGCCCGCACGAGATCGAGGGCGTCCCGGCCCACACCGGCCTCGGCGCGATCGGCGAACCGGTGGACCTCGCGATCCTCGCCGTGCCCGCCGAACGGGTGCCCGAGGCCGTCGCCGACTGCGGTGAGCACGGCGTCCAGGGGCTTCTCGTCCTGTCCGCCCAGTACGCGGAGAGCGGCGCGCCGGGCAGGGAGCGCCAGCGCGCCCTGGTCCGCCAGGCCCGCTCGTACGGGATGCGGCTGATCGGCCCCAACGCGTTCGGGATCATCAACACCGCGCAAGGGGTGCGGCTGAACGCCTCGCTGGCCCCCGAGGCCCCGCCCGCGGGCCGGATCGGCCTGTTCACCCAGTCCGGCGCCATCGGCATCGCCCTCCTGTCGGGCCTGTACCGGCGCGGCGCGGGCCTGTCGACGTTCATCTCCAGCGGCAACCGCGCGGACCTCTCCGGCAACGACTTCCTCCAGTACTGGTACGAGGACCCGGACACCGATGTGGTGCTGCTCTACCTCGAATCCATCGGCAACCCGAGGAAGTTCACCCGCCTCGCCCGCCGCACCGCCGCCGCCAAACCCGTCGTGGTGGTCAAGGGCGCCCGGCACAGCGGCGCGACCCCGCCGGGCCACGCCGTCCCGGTGACCCGGGTGCCGGACGCCACCGTCTCGGCGCTGCTGCGCCAGGCGGGAGTGATCCTGGTCGACACCGTCACCGAACTCGTCGACGCGGGCCTGCTGCTGGCGGGCCAGCCGCTCCCGGCCGGGCCGCGCGTGGCGATCCTCGGCAACTCCGAATCGCTCGGCCTGCTCACCTACGACGCCTGTCTGACCGAGGGGTTGCGTCCGCTCAAGCCCCTCGACCTGACCACCGGCGCGACCCCCGCGGACTTCCGCGCGGCGCTGGTGGCCGCCCTCGCGGACGACGCCTGCGACGCGGTCGTGGTCACCGCGATTCCCTGGGTCGGCGAGCACGGGGCGATGGAGACCGGCGACGGCCAGGTCCTCGCGGACGCCCTGCGCGAGGCCGCCGCGACCGCGCCCGCGAAGCCGGTCGCGGTGGTCCACGTGGAGATCGGCGGCCTGGCCGAGGCCCTGTCGGCGGCGGCCAGAACGGCCCTTCGCCCGCCCACCCCGATCACGCCGCCCCGCCCCACCGCCCAGCCCGCGCCGCCAACGGCCCCGCAACACAGCCCCGCCGACCCCTCCCCGCGCCGTGAGGCACGCCGCATTCCCGCCTACCCCGCCGCCGAACGCGCGGTGCGCGCCCTCGCGGAGGCCGTTCGCTATGCGCGGTGGCGCCGGGAGGCGGCCGAGCCCGGCAAGGCGGGGGAGTACGACGACATCGACGAGACGGGCGCCGCCGCGCTGATCGAGCGTCTCCTCGGCCCGGACCCCGACCCCCGCGGTCTGACCCTGTCCGCCCCCAAGGCCGAGGAACTGCTCGCCCGGTACGGCATCGCCGTGCATCCCACGCTGCCCGCGCCCGACCCGGAGCGCGCCGTCGAGGCCGCCCGTCGCCTCGGCTACCCCGTCGCCCTGAAGACCACCGCCCCGCACCTGCGCCACCGCCCCGACCTCGGCGGCGTACGCCTCGACCTGGCGGACGAGCACCAACTCGCCCGCGCCTACGCCGAGTTGAGCGCCGCGCTCGGCAAGCCCGAGGAGCTGATGCCGGTCGTGCAGGCGATGGTCCCGCGCGGTGTGGACACGGTCGTGCGCGCCTCCATCGACTCGGCGATCGGCGCGGTGCTGTCCTTCGGACTCGCGGGCGCCGCCTCCGAGCTGCTCGGCGACACCGCGCACCGGCTGATCCCCGCCACCGACCGCGACGCCCACGAGCTGCTCCGCTCGATCAGGACCGCGCCGCTCCTGTTCGGCTGGCGCGGCTCCGCGCCCGTCGACACCCCCGCGCTGGAAGAGCTGCTGCTGCGGGTGTCGCGCTTGGTCGACGACCACCCCGAGGTCGTCGCGGTGGGTCTTGAGCCCGTCATCGTCGCCCAGCACGGCCTGTCGGTGCTCGGCGCGAACGTCCGCCTCGCCCCCGCCCCGCCCCGCACGGACCTCGGCCCCCGACACCTGCCCAGCTACTGAGAACCCCCCTCGGGGCGTCGCCAGGGCCCCCGCCACGGGCGCCAGGGCCGTCGCCCCCCGGCGGGCGCTTAAGATGGACCCCATGGCGAAGACCGGTACGACGACCCAGGGGCTCCGCGCGGCGATCGAGCGCAGCGGCTACTACCCGGCCCTTGTGGCCGAGGCGGTGGAGGCCGCAGTCGGCGGCGAGCCGATCGCGTCGTTCCTCGTGCACCAGGAGACCACCTTCGACGCCAACGAGGTACGCCGCCATGTGACGGTCCTCGTGCTCACCGACAACCGCTTCATCGTCAGCCACACCGACGAGCAGAACGCGGACACCAGCTCCCCGACGCCGTACGCGACCACCTCCACCGAGTCCGTGAAGCTCGGCCGGATCTCCTCGGTCGTGGTGAGCCGCGTCGTCGCCAACCCGGAGTCGTACACGCCCGGCACGCTGCCCCGCGAGGTCGTCCTGACCATCGGCTGGGGCGCGGTCGCGCGGCTCGACCTGGAGCCCGCCGCCTGCGGCGACCCCAACTGCGACGCCGACCACGGCTACACCGGCAACTCCACCGCCGACGATCTGAGCCTGCGCGTCAGCGAGGCCGGCGACGGACCCGACACGGTCCGCCAGACCCTGGCCTTCGCCCAGGCGCTGTCCGAGGCGACCGCGGCGACCGGCCGCTGATGGCCCAGCCGGCCTGGCAGGATCCAGAACCCCTCGCCCTCGACACCGCGCCCGTCCCCGAGTACGGCACCGGCTCGCTCGCCGATCTGCTCCCCACCCTCGTGGCGGGCCAGGGCGTCCCCGGCTTCGAGCAGCGCATCGCCGGCCTCACCCCCGCAGACCGCAACTGCGTCTTCCTGATCGACGGCCTCGGCTGGGAGCAGATCAAGGCCCACCCGGACGAGGCCCCGTATCTGCACTCCCTGCTCGCCACCTCGCGCGGCGGCAGCGGCCGGCCCCTGACCGCCGGATTCCCGGCCACCACCGCGACCTCGCTCGCCTCGGTCGGCACGGGCCTCGCGCCCGGCGAGCACGGGCTTCCCGGCTACACCGTGCGCGACCCGGACAGCGGCGAGCTGATGAACCAGCTCCGCTGGAAGCCCTGGACCGACCCGCACGTCTGGCAGCCCCACCCCACCGTCTTCCACCTCGCCGACCGGGCCGGCGTGCACACCGCGCAGGTGTCCTCACCGGACTTCGAGCACACCCCGCTCACCAAGGTCGCGCTCAGCGGCGGCACCTTCCGGGGCAAGCTCTCCGGCGAGGAGCGCATGGATCTCGCGGCGGCCCAACTCGCCGCGGGCGACCGGTCGTTGGTCTACACGTACTACTCCGAAGTGGACGGCAAGGGCCATCGCTTCGGGGTCGACTCGGACGCCTGGCGTGGACAGTTGATGTACGTCGACCGGCTCGCCCAGCGCCTGGCCGAGCAACTGCCGCCCCGCGCGGCCCTGTACATCACCGCCGACCACGGCATGATCGACATCCCCTTCGACGAGCAGTCCCGCATCGACTTCGACGAGGACTGGGAGCTGCGCGCCGGGGTCGCCCTGCTCGGCGGCGAGGGCCGGGCCCGCCATGTGTACGCGGTGCCGGGCGCCCAGGCGGACGTGCTGACCTGCTGGCGCGAGGTGCTGGGCGAGCAGTTCTGGGTGGCGAGCCGCGACGAGGCCATCGCGGCGGGCTGGTTCGGCCCCCACATCGACGAGCGGGTGTACGGGCGGATCGGCGACGTGGTCGCCGCCGCCCACGACGACGTCGTCATCACCGCCTCGCGGCGCGAGCCCCACGAGTCGCTGATGGTCGGCAACCACGGCTCGATGACCCCGGTGGAACAGCTCGTACCGCTCCTCGAAGTACGCTCGTAAGCACCCCTCCCTCCCCAAATCTGAAAGGCCGTCAACTCCCCATGCCCGAGCTGGTGTTCTTCTCCGGAACCATGGACTGCGGAAAGAGCACCCTCGCTCTTCAGATCGAGCACAACCGCTCCGCGCGCGGCCTCCAGGGCATGATCTTCACGCGGGACGACCGGGCCGGCGTGGGCAAGCTGTCGTCCCGGCTCGGCCTGGTGACCGACGCGGTCGAGGCCGCCGACGGCTTCGATTTCTACGCCTACCTCGTCGCCCACCTCTCCAAGGGCGGCCGCTGCGACTATGTCATCGCGGACGAGGCGCAGTTCCTGGCGCCCGAGCAGATCGACCAGCTCGCCAGGGTCGTCGACGACCTCGAACTCGACGTCTTCGCCTTCGGCATCACCACCGACTTCCGCTCCAAGCTGTTCCCCGGCTCCCAGCGGCTCGTCGAACTCGCCGACCGGGTCGAGGTGCTCCAGGTGGAGGCGTTGTGCTGGTGCGGCGCCCGCGCCACCCACAACGCCCGCACCATAGGCGGCCAGATGGTCGTGGAGGGCGCCCAGGTCGTCGTCGGCGACGTCAACCAGGCCGCCGACGAGATCGGCTACGAGGTGCTGTGCCGGCGCCACCACCGCCGCCGCATGACGGCCGCCGCGGCTCGCGCCGCGGCCCTCTCCCCGGACGTCCTGCCGGTCGACGCCGAGGCCGCCCGCGCCTGAGGCGCCGGGCCGCCGCGACGCCGCCAGCGCTCCGGTCCCGGGTGCCCGCACCGCAACACCCGTACAGGAGCGGGCAGTTGGGTCAGGCGCGCGCGTGCAGGAGCGAGAAGACGGCGCCCTCGGGGTCGGCGACCGTCGCCACCCGGCCCCTCGCCTCCTCACGCGTCTGCCGGATCACCCGGCCGCCGAGGTCGACGACCCGCACGGCCGCCTCATCGACGTCCGCGACCTCGAAGTACGTCATCCAGTGCGCGCCCTTGTCGCGGGCCAGGGCGTTGCCCACCCCGTGCAGCGAGGCGACCGGGCGACCCTCCAGCTGGAGCGTCACGTGGTCGAACTCGGCCGGGACGACCGCCTGGACGTCATAGCCGAACAGCGCCTGGTAGAACTTGGCGACCGCCGAGGTCTCGCGCGTGATCAGTTCGTTCCAAGCCGGGGTGCCGGGCGTGCCCGCGACGGCGGCGCCGATGTGCTCACCGCCCTGCCAGATCCCGAAGACCGCGCCGACCGGGTCCGAGGCGATCGCCATCCGGCCGGCCTCGCCCGCGTCCAGCGGGCCGACGCCCACGGTGCCGCCGCAGCTCCGGATCGTCTCGGCCGTCACGTCCGCGTCGTCGGTCGCCAGATAGGTGGTCCAGGCGATCGGCAGATGGCGGTCGGGCGGCAACTGCCCGATGCCGGCCACCTCCTCGCCGTCGAGGAGCGCGCGGACGTACGGTCCGAGCTGCTGCGGGCCGGGGCTGAACTCCCAGCCGAACAGTGCCCCGTAGAACTCCTGGGTCGCGGCCAGACCGTGCACCATGAGACTCACCCAGCAGGGCGTGCCTGGTGTGCGCCGGGTCTCCGACAGGGTCATCGTCACTCTCTCCTCGGCCGTCGCCATACTGCTGCTGCCTGGGCGGTGCGGTCCACGGGACCCGCACACCCTTGCCGATGCTTCCACCACCGGCGCCGCCAAGCGCCCCGGCCGCGCCGCATTGGCGCGTTCCGGCGGCAGGATGCTCGTTTTGCCGCCTTCCGTCCTTTCGGGGGCGTTCCCTTGCCGGCGGACTCTGCGCGAGGATGACCCCATGAATGCCATCATCACCGCACCCGAACTGGCGGCCGAGACCGTCGGCCCGCGCCCGCCGGTACTGCTCGACATCCGCTGGCAGTTGAGCATGGCGAAGGCGACCGGCGCAGCTCCTTTCGATGGCCGTGCCGCGTACGAGGCGGGACATCTGCCCGGCGCCGTCTTCGTCGACCTGGACGCGGAACTGGCCGGGCCGCCCGGATCCGGCGGCCGCCACCCGCTGCCGGACGTGGCCGAATTCGGACGGGTGATGCGGCGGGCGGGCGTGTCGGCGGGGACACCGGTCGTCGTGTACGACGGCGGGCAGGGGTGGGCCGCCGCCCGTGCCTGGTGGCTGCTGCGCTGGACGGGCCACGAGGACGTGCGGGTCCTGGACGGCGGCCTGGCCGCGTGGACGGGCGAGCTCTCCACCGAGATCCCCACCCCCGCCGAGGGCGATTTCCAGCCCGTACCCGGCGCGCTCAAGCTCCTCGACGCGGACGGGGCCGCGGAGCTCGCCCGCACCGGGGTGCTCCTGGACGCCCGCGCGGGGGAGCGCTACCGCGGGGAGGTGGAGCCGATCGACCGGGTCGGGGGCCACATCCCGGGCGCCCTCTCGGCGCCGACCACCGAGAACGTGGGCCCGGACGGCCGGCTGCTGCCCGTCGACGACCTGGTCGTCCGCTTCAAGGACCTCGGCGCCTTCGACACCGAGGTCGGCGTGTACTGCGGCTCCGGCGTCTCGGGCGCCCACGAGGTCCTGGCGCTCGCCGTCGCGGGCATCCCGGCGGCGCTGTACGCCGGTTCGTGGTCCGAGTGGTCCTCGGACGAGTCCCGCCCGGTCGCCACGGGAGCGGACCCGCAGTAGCGGGCGGGCCCGGCGGCCCGCACGGGCGCGCGTTCCTCAACGGGGGCCGGGCGCACGCGGGGTGCGGCCGCCCGGCGCAGTGCCCGGGCCCGCCGGCCCGGCCGCGGCGTGGGCGCGGGACGGGCCGCCGGTCGCGCGGCCGGAGCGGGCTGCTTAGTCCTGCTTCTTGCGCCGCGTACCGAACACGATCTCGTCCCAGCTGGGCACCGCGGCGCGCCGGCCGGGACGGACCCCGTCCGCCTCGGCCTGACGGTCGGTGGTGCCGGTGAGCCGGTCGCGGTGGCCGGCCACGGTGCGGGGCATCAGGACGTCCGCGTACGCCGCGCCCGCCCCCGCCGAAGCGGCCGGAGCCGGCGGCTCCTCGACCTCCGGCTCGGCGGCGGGATCGGTCTCGGGCGGCTCGGGCGGCAGCGACGGCCGCTCGGGCACGACCATGTCGCCGCGGAAGCTCGGCACCGCTTCGAGCAGGCTGGTCAGCGAGTCGCTGTCGTCCACCACCGGCTCGGGCGGTGGCGGCGGCGAGGGACGCTCCAACTGCCGGTCCAGGGCCCGGTCCAGCGGCCGGTCCCGGGGCAGCCGGGCGATCCGCGGCACGAACGGGAAGCTCGGCTCGGGGACCGTGGTGATGGTGTCGTCGGACTCGCCGATCAGCGAGCGGGCCTCGTCGTCGACGGCCTGCACGAGCCGGCGCGGCGGGTCGTAGGTCCAGCTCGCGGAGTGCGGCTCGCCCGCGACCAGGTACACGAGCAGGACTTCCCAGGTGCCGTCGTCACGGCGCCAGGAATCCCACTGGACGCTCTCCTTGTCGGCGCCGCGCAGCAACAGCCGCTCCTGGACGGCCTCGCCGAGCTGGGGTCCGGTGTTCTCGCCGGGGCGCCGCACGGGGGTCTTGCGCGCCCGCTCGGCCATGAAGGCGCGCTCCGCGAGCACGGGCCCTTCGAAGCGGCGTACGCGGTCGACCGGGATGCCGGCGAACTGGGCGACCTCCTCGGCGGAGGCACCTGCTCGTATACGGGCCTGGATGTCGCGCGGCCGGAGGTGGCTCTCCACCTCGATCTCGATCTGGCCGAGGCGGGCTCGGTCGTTGCGCACGGCGGCCCGGAGCCGCTCGTCGATCGGAAGCGTGTACTCCGTGCTGTCCGCAGCCTTGAGCACCAGTCGTGTGCCGTCGTTGGAGACGGCCACGACACGCAGTTCGGGCATGGGGACCTCCCGGGTGGTGCCTGCCGACGTCACGTGCGTCGCTGCTTCCGCTAGTCGAGTGTGGCCTGCCCGGGTGCAGCCTGCCACAACATTGCCGAGTTGCCCGGCGTGTCGGGCATGGGCCCTGGAACGCCGTTATGGCACGGTTACCTCTTCGCAACGCAGAGTGACTGTGGTGCTCACTCTGTGCAGCAGGCCCCCGTGCGGTGCCGCGGCGCCGCCGGTTCGAGTGCCGCTTTCGGCCCCCTCCCGAAGTCCCGGATACCCGTGTGGGACCCGGGGCCCAGGGCTCGCCACAGTACTCCATTCGGGCCACCTGGGTGGACCGGCACGCCGCCGAAGTTCTCGCCGGGTACGGGAGTTGAGCCCGGCGTGGCGCGTCCCCGCCCGGCCCCCACGTGTCCTGCTTCACACAATCCCCTGAATCGGAACTAATCCTTTCGCTCAAATGTCCTTTCTCAGTGCAAGACGGACCAGAAAGGCGAACAGAGGCTGGGGATGGGTGACAAGCCGGACACCGGGACCGAAGACAAGAAGCGCATAGACCTGAGCGTGCCCCAAGTCGCGGGAAGTGCACTCGCCGCCGTCACCGCGGCGGTGCTCGCCTCCACGCTGGGCGTGTACGGAACGTTCGTCGGTGCCGGCGTGGTGAGCGTGGTCGCCACCTGCGGGGGCACCGTCTTCCAGCACTTCTTCAAACGGACCGGCGAGCAACTGCGCGAGGTGACGGTCCACGCCAAGGTCGGCTCGCGCCAGGTGCCGGTGGTCTCCCCCTTCAAGGGGGCCAAGGACGAGACGGCGCCGCCGCCGGCGGCCGAGGCGGAGAGCACCCAACTGCTCGGTCAGGCCGAGACGGACCGCACTCGGCTCCTCCCGCGGGCGGACGCGGACCGCACCCACCTGCTCCCACAGGCCGAGGCGGACCGCACCCACCTGTTTCCGCGGGCGGACGCCGACCGTACCCACCTGCTGCCGCAAGCCGGCGCCGACCGCACCCAGATGCTCAAGGCGGTCGACGGGTCCTCGCTGCCGCCCGGCGCCGGCCCCGCCAAGGAGTTCAACGAGGCGACCGTGCACGGCACCCGGCTGCGCGGGTGGAAGCGGCCGCTGCTCGCCGCGGCCGTCGTCTTCGGGGTGTCGATGGGTGGCATCACCGCCTTCGAACTGGTCTCCGGCGGCGAGGTCGGCGGCAACGGCAACGGAACCACCTTGCAGTCCGTGTTCACCGGGGGCTCCACGAAGCAGAAGCCCGCGACGCCCGAGGGCCCCGGGGAGCGCCACCACCCCTCGCCCGACACCGGTGGTTCGCCGACGCCGAGCACCGGCCACGGCACGGGGTCGACCGGCACGGACCCCGCGACGAAGGATCCCTCGCCCACGCCGTCCCCCTCCAAGTCCACGGGTTCGGGCTCGGGTTCGGGCTCCGGGTCCGGTTCGGGCGGCACGACGCCGACCCCGACGCCCACGCCGTCCGGTTCGAAGGGGTCCGGAACGGGCGACGGCTCCGTCGCTCCGGTCGACCCCAACACCCCGAAGTCCGGCGCGACCCCGACCCCGTAGGCCCGAGGCCCGAGCCCTGAGGGCCCCGACCCCCGTGGGTCGGGGCCCGCTTCAGTCGCCCAGGACGCGCCGCAGATAGGCGTTGGTGAAGCGGCGCTCCGGGTCCAGCCGGTCGCGTACCGCGGTGAACTCGGCGAAGCGCGGGTACGCCTTCGCGAAGTAGGCCGCGTCCTGGGTGTGCAGCTTGCCCCAGTGGGGGCGGCCCCCGTGTGCGGTCATGATGCGCTCCACCGCGGTGAAGTACGCCTGGTGCGGCGTCCCCCGGTACATGTGCACGGCTATGTAGGCGGTTTCGCGGCCCGAGGCGGTGGAGAGCGCGATGTCGTCGGCGGGGGCGGTACGGACCTCGACCGGGAAGCTCACACGCAGCGGCGAACGCTCCACGAGCGCCTTGACCTCGCGCAGCGCGCCGACGGCCGCCTCACGGGGCAGGGCGTACTCCATCTCGACGAACCGCACCCGGCGCGGACTTGTGAAGACCTTGTACGGAATGTCGGTGTAGGTGCGGGCCGAGAGTGCCCGGCTGGAGACCTTGGCGACGGCCGGGATGGTGGCCGGCACCGCCCGGCCGAGCGAACACACCACCTGGAAGAGCCCGTTGGACATGAACTCGTCGTCGATCCATCCGCGGACCCTGCCGGGCGGGGCGGCGGGCCCGGCGCTGCGGTTGTTGCGCTTGGTGTTGCAGTTGCCGGTGTGCGGGAACCAGTAGAACTCGAAGTGCTCGTTCTCCGCGAAGAGTTCCTCGAACTCGGCGGTGACCCGGTCGAAGGCCATCGGCTCCTCGCGCGCCGTGAGCAGGAAGATCGGCTCCACGGCGAACGTGATCGCGGAGACCACGCCGAGCGCCCCGAGCCCGATCCGGGCCGCCGCGAAGACCTCCGGGTTCTCCTCGGGCGAGCAGGTCAGGAGCGAGCCGTCGGCGGTGACCAGCTCAAGTGCCGTGATCTGGGCGGCGATCGAGGCCGAGTCCCGCCCGGTGCCGTGCGTGCCGGTGCTGGTGGCGCCCGCCACCGTCTGCTCCATGATGTCGCCCATGTTGGTGAGCGACAGGCCCTCCCTGGCGAGCGCGGCGTTCAGCCGCTTCAAGGGGGTGCCGGCCTCGACGGTGACGGTCATCGCGGCGCGGTCCAGCTCGCGGATGCCGGTCAGCAGATCGGGGCGTATGAGCACGCCGTCGGTGGCGGCGGCGGCCGTGAAGGAGTGGCCGGTGCCGACCGCCTTCACCGTCAGACCCTGCTCCGCGGCCCGGCGTACGACATCCGCGAGTTCGGCCGTGGAGGCCGGTGACACCGCCCTCGCCGGCCGCGCGGTGATGTTCCCCGCCCAGTTACGCCAGGTGCTGTTGCTGTTCGCTCCGCTCATCTGCTGCGAGCCCCTCCCGATGCGGCACCGGCCTGCGAAGCCGGCGGTACCCCAGGAACGCCACCGCCGCCGCGAGCGTTCCCGACACGCCGGACACCAGGTACCCCGCCTGCGCGCCCGCCGCGTCCACCACCCAACCGGCGGCGGAGGAGCCGAGCGCCACACCGACCGCGAGCCCGGTACTGGTCCAGGTCATGCCCTCGGTGAGCTTGCTGCGCGGTACGTGCTGTTCGACCAGGGCCATCGTCGTCACCATCGTCGGCGCGATGAACAGGCCCGCGACAAAGAGCGCCACGGCAAGGAACGGCAGGCTCCCGGCCAGTTGGAGCGGGATCATACTCACGGCCATCGCGCAGACACCCACCAGCCACCTGGTGGACGCCGCGCCCTTGAGGCGGAGCAGCCCGAACACCGCTCCCGCCAGGCAGGAGCCGAGCGCGTACACGGCGAGCACCAGGCTCGCCATCGCCTTGTGGCCGCGCTCGTCGGCGAAGGCCACGGTGACCACGTCGACGGAGCCGAAGACGGCCCCGGTGGCGACGAAGGTGGCGACCAGCACCTGAAGGCCGCGCGAGCCCATCGCGGAGCGGCCGGTGTGGTGCTCGCGCGGATGCGGTACGGGTTCGGTGCCGCGCTGGGCGGTCAGCCAGCAGACCCCGGCCACCAGGAAGCAGGCGGCGATCAAAGGGCCCGCCTCGGCGAACCAGGCCGTGCAGAGCCCGATGGACAGGATCGGCCCGAGGATGAAGCACAGCTCGTCGACGATCGACTCCCACGAGTACGCCGTGTGCAGGTTCTGGGAGTCGCCGCGGAAGATCTCGGCCCAGCGGGCCCGCACCATCGACCCCACGCTCGGCACGCAGCCCGCGCCCGCCGCGAAGACGAACAGGGTCCAGTCCGGGGCGCTCTGCTGGGCGCAGACCAGGAGCCCGGCGACGGCGGCGACGGCGATGGCGGTGGCCGGGCGCAGCACCCGGCGCTGGCCGTGCCGGTCCACGAGCCGGGATATCTGGGGGCCGACCACGGCGGCCGCCATGGCGAGCGTCGCCGAGAGCGCCCCGGCCAGGCCGTAGCGGCCGGTGAGCTGGGACACCATGGTCACGATGCCGATGCCCATCATCGACAGCGGCATCCGGCCGATGAGTCCGGCGGCGGAGAACCCCTTGGTGCCGGGGGCGGCGAAGATCGCGCGGTAGGGACTGGGCAACGGGGGCTCCCGGATCCGGCGTGACGCGTGTAATTGACCTCTAAAGCTTACGATGCTGAATTGGCCCGCCGCACCGCCTTTTCCGACCCGATCCGCCCGCTTCCCCCGGCTCGGCACCGTGCCTGTCCGAGGCGGATGGCAGGATCGAGTCATGTCCGAACTGCGTGATCCAGCTCCCGGAGCGGCCGCGGCCGCCGCCCCGTACGACGCCCTGCTGCTGCTCTCCTTCGGCGGCCCCGAGGGCCCCGACGACGTGGTCCCGTTCCTGGAGAACGTGACGCGCGGCCGCGGCATCCCCAAGGAGCGGCTCAAGGAGGTGGGGCAGCACTACTTCCTGTTCGGCGGGGTGAGCCCCATCAACGACCAGAACCGCGCGCTACTGGACGCGCTGCGCAAGGACTTCGCCGACAACAGCCTGGACCTGCCCGTCCACTGGGGCAACCGGAACTGGGCGCCCTACCTCACCGACACCCTGCGCGAGATGGTCGCCGAAGGCCACCGCCGCATCGCGGTCCTCACCACCAGCGCCTACGCCTCGTACTCGGGCTGCCGGCAGTACCGCGAGAACCTCGCCGAGGCCCTGGCCACCCTGGAGGCCGAAGGCCTCGCGGTGCCCAGGGTCGACAAGCTGCGGCACTACTTCAACCACCCCGGCTTCGTCCGTCCCATGATCGACGGCGTGCTCGCCTCGCTGGCCGAACTGCCCGAGGACGTCCGCGCGGGCGCCCACCTCGCCTTCACCACGCACTCCATCCCCACCGCCGCCGCGGACACCTCGGGCCCCGTCGAAGAGCACGGCGACGGCGGCGCCTACGTACGCGAGCACCTCGACGTGGCGCGTGTGATCGCCGACGCGGTCCGCGCCGAGACCGGCGTCGAGCGGCCCTGGGAGCTCGTCTACCAGTCCCGCTCCGGCGCCCCGCACATCCCCTGGCTGGAACCCGACATCTGCGACCACCTGGAGGCGCTGCACGGCGCGGGGGCCCCGGCCGTCGTCATGGTCCCCATCGGCTTCGTCTCCGACCACATGGAGGTCCTCTACGACCTCGACACGGAGGCCACCGCCAAGGCCGCCGAACTCGGCCTGCCCATCGCCCGCTCCGCGACCGTCGGCGCCGATCCCCGCTTCGCCGCGGCCGTGCGCGAGCTGGTCGTCGAGCGCGCCGCGATCGAGCGGGGGCAGCCCGCCCAGCGGTGTGCGCTCGGCGCGCTCGGCCCCTCGCACGACCTGTGCCCCGTCGGCTGCTGCCCGGCCGCCCGCGGCGCCGCCAAGCCCGCGGCCGCCGGCGCCGACAGCCCGTACGCGTAAGGGAGCCCCCATGACCGACCCCCTGCACCGCGAACTGCTCGGCCTCGCCCTGGAGGCCGCGCGGCGCGCCGGTGAGCTGCTGCGCGACGGCCGTCCGGCCGATCTCGCCGTCGCCGCCACCAAGTCCAGCCCCATCGACGTGGTGACCGAGATGGACATCGCCGCCGAGAAGCTGATCACCGGCTACCTAGCCGAGCACCGCCCGCACGACGGCTTCCTCGGCGAGGAGGGCGCCTCCAGCGAGGGCACCAGCGGCATCCGCTGGGTCATCGACCCGCTCGACGGAACCGTCAACTACCTGTACGGGCTGCCCACTTGGGCCGTCTCCATCGCCGCCGAACAGCACGGCGAGCGGGTCGCGGGCGTGGTCGCCGCCCCGATGCGCGGCGAGACCTACCACGCGGTCCTCGGCGGCGGCGCCTTCGAGGGCGAGCGGCCGCTGCGCTGCCGCCCTCCGGCCCCGCTGTCCCAGTCCCTGGTGGGGACCGGCTTCGCCTACGTCGAGGCCGTACGCGCCCACCAGGCCGAAGTGGCCCGGCGGCTGATCCCGCGCTTCCGTGACATCCGCCGCGGCGGCTCGGCGGCGATCGACCTGTGCGACGTGGCGGCCGGGCGGCTCGACGCGTACTACGAGCGCGGCCTCAACCCCTGGGACCTGGCGGCCGGCGACCTCATCGCCCGCGAGGCCGGCGCCCTGACCGGCGGCCGGCCCGGCGCGGCCCCCTCCCGCGAGCTGACGGTCGCCGCCTCCCCGGAGCTCTTCGGCCCGCTCCAGGGGCTCCTGGAGGAGTACGGGGCCTGGCACGACTGAGGGCTCCGGACGCGGCCCCCGGCATGACGAAACCCCGGCGCCGTCCCAGGGCGCCGGGGTTTCCCGGATGGGTTGGGGCCTGCCGGCTACGCGGCTACCTCCACGCCGTGCTCGGCGGCCAGACGACGCAGGTCGTCCAGCTCCGCCTGCTCGACGTCGGCGAGGAAGTCGTCGCCGGTCTCGCGTGCCCGTGTGAGGTCGGTTTCCGTGGTCCTTATGCGATGCAGCAGTCCTGCGGTGAAAGCGTCCATGGTGCGCCCCCTCGTCGTGGGTCGGTGGCACAGGACTGTGCCGACGGTGGGTCGCGACCACGACGTGACGATGTGGCATGCCACATACAGGACGTGATCGCGGGGTGTGCAATCGTCCTCCCCAAGCCCACTCTCAAAGAAACCTCAACTGCCGCGCCAATCCTGTTCATTCCCGCTACGCCCGTCCGGTTCGGCCGAAATTCGCAGGTGAGCGGCGGAGCGCGGCCCCGCACCGCCTTACCGCCGGTTTATGGCCGTAAGGGGCAGGATGGAAGCTCACAGTCACTGGTTCAGTGCACCGATCCGCCCGCGGCGACGTGGGTCCCTAGGGAAGGAAATGCGCCGTGCGCGTACTCGTCGTCGAGGACGAGCAGCTGCTCGCCGATGCGGTGGCCACCGGACTGCGCCGGGAGGCCATGGCCGTCGACGTCGTGTACGACGGCGCCGCGGCCCTGGAGCGGATCGGGGTGAACGACTACGACGTGGTGGTGCTCGACCGGGACCTGCCGAACGTCCACGGCGACGACGTCTGCCGCAAGATCGTCGAGCTGGGCATGCCCACCCGCGTCCTGATGCTGACCGCGGCCGGGGACGTCAGCGACCGGGTCGAGGGCCTGGAGATCGGCGCGGACGACTACCTGCCCAAGCCCTTCGCCTTCACCGAGCTGACCGCCCGGGTGCGTGCGCTCGGCCGGCGCACCACCGTGCCGCTGCCGCCCATCCTGGAACGGGCCGGCATCAAGCTGGACCCCAACCGCCGGGAGGTCTTCCGCGAGGGCAGGGAGATCCAGCTCGCGCCCAAGGAGTTCGCCGTCCTGGAAGTCCTCATGCGCAGCGAAGGCGCGGTGGTGTCGGCCGAGCAGCTCCTGGAGAAGGCCTGGGACGAGAACACCGACCCGTTCACCAACGTCGTGCGGGTCACCGTCATGACCCTGCGCCGCAAGCTCGGCGAGCCCCCGGTGATCGTCACCGTGCCGGGCTCGGGTTACCGGATCTGACGGCGATGGCCGCCACCCCCGCGCCGCCCACGGCGCCCCCGAAGCCGGCCTGGGCCCCGAAGTCGGCCGAACCGCCCTTTCCCTGGCTCAGGCCCACCATCCGCATACGTCTGACGCTGCTCTACGGCGGCATGTTCATGATCGCGGGGATACTGCTCCTCTCGATCATCTACCTGCTCGCCGCCCAGGCCCTGCACGCGGGCAGCGCCCCCTTCAAGATCATGGGGGGTCAGAACATCACGCTGTCCAGCGGCAGTTGTCAGCTCCCCGCGTCGGGCACCTTCCAGGAGATCAACGACGCGATCGGCGTCTGCATGGCCCAGCAGCGCCAGCACGCCCTGGACAACCTCCTCAGCCGCTCCCTGCTCGCCCTCGTCGGCCTCAGCGTCATCGCCTTCGCGTTCGGGTACGCGATGGCCGGCCGGGTCCTGTCGCCGCTCGGCAGGATCACCCGGACCGCGCGCCGCGTGGCCGGCACGGACCTGACCCGGCGCATCGAGCTCGACGGCCCCGACGACGAGCTCAAGGAGCTCTCCGACACCTTCGACGAGATGCTGGACCGCCTGGAGCGGGCCTTCACCGCCCAGCAGCGCTTCGTCGCCAACGCATCCCACGAGCTGCGCACCCCGCTGGCGATCAACCGCACGCTCCTGGAGGTGCACCTGTCCGACCCCGGCGCCCCGGTGGAGCTCCAGCAGCTCGGCAAGACGCTGCTCGCCACCAACGAGCGCAGCGAACAGCTCGTGGAGGGCCTGCTGCTGCTCGCCCGCAGCGACAACGAGATCATCGACCGCAAGCCCGTGGACCTCGCCGAGGTCGCCTCCCGCGCCATCGACCAGGCCAGGACCGAGGCCGAGGCCAAGGGCGTCGAGATCCGCGGCGAGCGGGCCGCGGCCGTGGTCCAGGGCAACGGCGTGCTCCTGGAGCGCATCGCCCTCAACCTGGTCCAGAACGCGGTCCGCTACAACGCCCCCGAGGACGGCTGGGTCGAGGTCGTCACCGCGCTCAAGGACGGCCAGGCGACGCTGATCGTGACCAATACGGGGCCGGTGGTCCCGGCGTACGAGATCGACAACATCTTCGAGCCGTTCCGGCGGCTGCGCACCGAGCGCACCGGCAGCGACAAGGGCGTCGGTCTTGGCCTGTCCATCGCCCGGTCGGTCGCGCGGGCCCATGGAGGCCGTATCATCGCGGAGCCCCGCGAAGGCGGCGGCCTCGTGATGCGTGTCACCCTGCCGGTCTGAGACGCTGCTCGGAGCTGTTGTGACAGTTCGCTTTGCGCGGAATTTTCGGGACCTTTCCCTGTGAGTTTCGTGTGTGATCAGTCACAAAGGCAAACTTCCGGTCACCTACTCTCCGTGATCGCCGAATCCCCTGGAATCCCGGGAAAAGTACGGGTTTCCGGGGGGTGAGATAACGGGAAGTACACGAGATGGCACCGGTGAAGTGCGACATTAGGACCGTGTACGGTCCCGATCGCCATCCAAGACGATCACTCATGAGGAGTGCGGTTGGGTGTCGATTGAGTAACAGACCTTGATGTGAGGCAAAATCTCCGCCTCAGGTCGGGCACAAGTCCGGCCTCTCACGCGTTACGTGCGCTGAGACACCGCAACCACCCAGAGGGGGAGAGCGACATGGCAACGGACTACGACACCCCACGCAAGACCGACGACGACGTCGATTCCGACAGCCTTGAAGAGCTGAAGGCCCGGCGCAACGACAAGTCCACCTCGACCGTCGACGTCGACGAGTACGAGGCCGCCGAAGGCATGGAACTGCCCGGCGCGGACCTGTCCAACGAAGAGCTCGCCGTCCGCGTCCTGCCCAAGCAGGCCGACGAGTTCACCTGCATGAGCTGTTTCCTCGTGCACCACCGCAGCCAGCTGGCCCGGGAGAAGAACGGCCAGCCGATCTGCCGCGACTGCGACTGAGCAGGCCGGCCGTGACAAGCGCGAAACCGCCCCGGAAGCGACCGTTCCGGAGGAAGGGTGCCCCGGGTTCCACCGAGGCACCCCAGGGCGGCACAGGCCCGGTGGACGGCGTGGAAGCCCCCGCCGAGCCGGACGGCCTCCCTGTGGTGCGCGCGGTCGAGGGTGCACGTGACGCCGAGCGGGGCCACCAGGCCTCGCTCGAAGCAGCGCTCACGGCACCGGAGACGGAGGACGAGGCGGGGCCCGCGGCCGGGGCCCGACGCCTGAACGCCCTGCGCAAGGGCGCTCTGGAGAAGGGTGTTCCCGCCCTGAAGAAGAGCGTTCCGGTGCTCAAGAAGGGCGTACGCAAGGGCGGCGAGGGCATGAAGGCCTCGCTCGGCCACCTTGCCGACCGGATCATCGACGTCGCCCCCCGCGTTCCCGTGCGGGACCTGGCGACGTTGCGCACGCATTTCCCCGGCCTCGGCCCGGAGGAGATCGCCGACAAGCTGATCGCGGGTGCCGCGAACGGCACTTCCACGGTCGGCGCGGGGATCGGCGCGGCCGCGATGCTGCCCGTTCCGCCGGCGATGCCCGCCGAGCTGGCCGCGGAGATCATCGGGGTCGCGGCCATCGAACTGAAGCTCATCGCCGAGCTGCACGAGGTCTACGGAATGCGGCCGCCCGGCTCGCTCAAAGAGCGCTCGCTGGCCTATGTCACCTCGTGGACCGAGGAGCGGGGCATCGACGGCACCAAGCCGACGTCGCTCAATTTCGCCCTCGGCAGCCAGATGAAGCGCGAACTGCGTCAGCAGATCATGAAGCGCATGGTCCGCAATCTGCCGAACCTGACACCGTTCATGGTCGGCGCGGCCGTCGGCGCCGTGCTGAACCGGCGGGACACCAAGAAGCTCGCCGGGCACATCAGGAAGGACCTGCGCGAACGCCAGGTGCCCTGGGACGCGCTGAGCGACCTGCCCGCCCTGGAGCAGCCCGACGACCCGCTGCCGCAGGGCCACACCCGCAAGGAACTCGGCCGCTGAGAGGCCGGGCCCGGCCTCAGGCCGTGCGGACCGCGTTCAGGGCTGCCTTCAGCGCCTCGGGGTCGCGGGTCGACAGGTAGGCGTAGGGCGTCGGGTCCGAGGGATCCGTGATCTCCACCTTCACCGCCGTCGGGATGTAGGCCCGCAGCAGCATGAACGCGCGCGGATCGGCCTTGTGCAGCCGCCAGGCCCGCGCCTCCTCGGCGTCCAGGATCTCGGGCTCGCCGAGCGCCTTCACCGGGATCCGGGCCTCCCCGGCGACCAGCGTGTCCGCGAGCACCCGGATCCGCACCGAGCCGTACGAGCTCACCACCACCCAGGACACCGCGGTGCCGCCCACGAAGCCGGCGAGCAGCGCGAGCGTGCCCACGGGCAGCAGCATCAGCGCGCACGCGACGCCGACCAGGACGGAGATGAACCACCACGAGCGGGGCACGGTCAGGCGTTCTGCGTACTGCGGGGCGTTGGGCTGCATGAAAGCTAGCTTGGCACGGCGCGACCTGCGCCTGGACCGCGGGTAAGGTCTGCGGCTGTGACTGCTACATCTGCGTCCCTGACGCCCCCGGCCGACGCCATGGCGCCGGTGCGGCACCCCGACGCGCCCGCACCCGGCGAGCTGCTGGGCGCGCACTACGGGCACTGCTTCGGCTGCGGCGACGGACAGCCCCACGGGCTGCACCTGGCGGCCCGGGCCGGCCAGGGCGTGACCGTCACCGCCGAGTTCACCGTGCGGGAGGCCCACCAGGGCGCCCCCGGCCTCGCCCACGGCGGGGTGCTGGCCACCGCGCTCGACGAGACGCTCGGCTCGCTGAACTGGCTGCTGCGGGTGATCGCGGTGACCGGCCGCCTGGAGACGGACTTCGCCCGGCCGGTGCCGGTCGGCACCGTGCTGCATCTGGAGGCCGAGGTCACCGCGGTGGCCGGCCGCAAGATCTACTCCCGGGCCACCGGCCGCATCGGGGGCCCCGAGGGGCCCGTGGCGGTCCGCGCCCAGGCCCTCTTCATCGAGGTGAAGGTGGACCACTTCATCGACAACGGACGACCGGCCGAGATCCAGGCCGCCATGTCCGACCCCGACCAGGTCAGGCGCGCCCGCGCCTTCGAGGTGAACCCGTGACCCGTGAACCCGTAGATGTCCTCATCCGCCGCGTCGACCCGGAGGTGCCGATTCCGGCGTACGGGCACCCGGGCGACGCCGGAGCGGATCTGGTCACCACCGAGGCCGCCGAGCTCGCGCCGGGCGAGCGCGCGGTCCTGGCGACCGGTGTCTCCATCGCGCTGCCCGACGGCTACGCGGCCTTCGTGCACCCCCGTTCGGGGCTCGCCGCCCGGTGCGGTGTCGCCCTGGTGAATGCCCCGGGGACGGTGGATGCCGGGTACCGTGGAGAGATCAAGGTGATCGTGGTCAACCTCGACCCGCGCGAGAGCGTGCGGTTCGAGCGCTTCGACCGCATTGCCCAACTGGTCGTCCAGCAGGTTGAGAAGGTGCGCTTCCACGAGGTGGCGGAACTTCCCGGCTCGGCGCGGGCCGAGGGGGGCTTCGGGTCCACCGGCGGTCATGCCGCCGTGGACGGTTCGGCCGCCACTGGCGGCACAACGGGTGGGAATCGATACGCTTCGGTCGTATCCGACCGGGAAGGACAGTGACGTGTTCGGACGTCGCAAGAAGAGCGGTACCGCCGAGGACTCGGCGGGCGAGGCCGAGCAGGTTGTCGAGGGCACCGCGTCCGCTGAGAACGACGCGGCCGGAGCCGGTGGCGAGGCTCGCGCGCGCAGGGTGAACCTGCCGCCGGCGCCCCGCCCGGACGGACCCTGGGACGTTTCCGAGGTGGGCGAGCCCGGCGAGGGCCGGGTGGACCTCGGGGGACTGTTCGTCCCCGGGGTCGAGGGCATGGAGCTGCGGGTCGAGGTCGCGGGCGACGCGATCGTGGCGGCCACGGTCGTCCTGAACGACAGCGCGGTCCAGCTCCAGGGTTTCGCGGCACCGAAGAAGGAAGGCATCTGGGGCGAGGTCCGCGAGGAGATCGCCTCCGGCATCACCCAGCAGGGCGGCATCATCGACGAGGTCGAGGGCCCGCTGGGCTGGGAGCTGCGCGCGCAGGTTCCCGTGCAGCTGCCCGACGGCACCAACGGCGTCCAGCTGGTCCGCTTCGTGGGCGTGGACGGCCCGCGCTGGTTCCTGCGCGGTGTCATCTCCGGCCAGGGCGCGGTGCAGCCGCAGGCCGCCGGGCTCCTGGAGACGATCTTCCGGGACACCGTCGTGGTGCGCGGCGAGGGCCCGATGGCGCCCCGCGACCCGATCGTCCTGAAGCTCCCCAACGACGCGCAGATGGTCCCCGAGGGCGTCCAGCAGGAGGACCAGGAGGGCTCGCGCTTCTCCGGCGGCATGGGCCAGCTCCAGCGTGGCCCCGAGGTCACCGAGATTCGCTGACGCCCCGTCAGATGCCCGATGGGCCGCTTCCCCGCGCCGGGGGAGCGGCCCATCGGCGTGTCCGGGGCCGACGGACCGCGACCACGGCCGGCCCCAACTGCCGCCGCGCGCACGGCGGATGAAGCAGCCGAAGCCCGTCCGTCCGGCCGGTCCGCCCCGGTTGCCCGGGAGGCCACCGCTCACCCGGACCGGCCGGGCCGATCCCCCCCGCGACGCATTGCCCGGCCGCGCGGGATCTGCCCATACTGGCGCCGGCCGCGCACAGTCACGTACGGGGGAGACACACATGACGCAGAGCACCAGCGGGCAGGGCGGCGCGACCGCCGTCGCGGAGGGACCGGCCGGGCCGATGGTCCGGGTCGACAACCTGCACCGCTCCTACGGGAGCGGCGCCGCGGCCGTGCACGCGCTGCGCGGCGTCTCCTTCGAGGTGCCGCGCGGTGAACTCGTCGCCCTCAAGGGGCGTTCGGGCTCCGGCAAGACCACCCTGCTCAACCTCCTGGGCGGCCTCGACCAGCCCGACGAGGGCAGCGTCACCGTCGACGGCACCCAGGTGGTGGGTCTGGGGGAGGAGGGGCTCCTGGAGCTGCGCCGGGACCGGATCGGCTTCATCTTCCAGTCCTTCGGCCTCATCCCCATCCTCAGCGCCGCCGAGAACGTGGGCGTCCCGATGCGGCTCAAGAAGGTCGCCCCGCGTGAGCGCGATGAGCGCGTCGCGCTGCTGCTCTCCCTGGTCGGCCTCGGCGACCACGCCGCCCAGCGGCCCGGCGAGCTCTCCGGCGGCCAGCAGCAGCGCGTCGCCATCGCCCGCGCGCTCGCCAACCGGCCCGCCCTGCTCATCGCGGACGAGCCCACCGGCCAGCTCGACGCCGAGACCGGGCTCGCGGTGATGGAGCTGCTGCGCGCCGTCGTCCGCAGCGAGGGCGTCACCGCCCTGGTGGCCACCCACGACACCCAGCTCCTCGGCTTCGCCGACCGGGTCCTCGAACTGAACGACGGACAGATCACCGACCACGGCTGAGCACGGCGCGCCCCTGGGGCGGGGCGTCAGAATCGCGTCAATACGCGGCCCCCGCCCCACCCCCACCCCGTTTGCCGGAATTGTTGGCCGTAAGGTCGACGCAGCGTACGCAGCTGAATTCTGAAAGACAATGGGGCCATGGCACGCGGCAAGCTTCGGATCTACCTCGGCGCGGCGCCGGGCGTCGGCAAGACCTACGCCATGCTCTCCGAGGCGCACCGCCGGGTGGAGCGGGGCACGGACTGCGTCGTCGCGTTCGTCGAGCACCACGGCCGGCCGCGCACCGAGGTCATGCTGCACGGCCTGGAACAGATCCAGCGGCGCCCGATCGAATACCGCGGAAGCCTCTTCACCGAGATGGACGTCGACGCCGTCCTGGAGCGCAGGCCCACCGTCGCCGTGGTGGACGAACTCGCCCACACCAATGTGCCGGGCGCCCGCAACACCAAGCGCTGGCAGGACGTCGAGGAGCTGCTCGCCGCCGGCATCGACGTCGTGTCCACGGTCAACATCCAGCACCTGGAGTCCCTCGGCGACGTCGTCGAGTCGATCACCGGCGTACGCCAGCGCGAGACGGTGCCCGACGAAGTGGTGCGCCGGGCCGACCAGATCGAGCTCGTCGACATGTCGCCCCAGGCGCTGCGCCGGCGCATGGCGCACGGCAACATCTACACCTCCGACAAGGTCGACGCGGCCCTGTCCAACTACTTCCGCCCCGGCAACCTCACCGCGCTGCGCGAACTCGCGCTGCTCTGGGTCGCCGACCGGGTCGACGAATACCTCCAGCAGTACCGCGGCGAACACGACATCAAGTCCACCTGGCAGGCCCGCGAGCGCATCGTCGTCGGACTGACCGGCGGCCCCGAGGGCCGCACCCTCATCCGCCGGGCCGCCCGCATGGCCGCCAAGGGCTCCGGCAGCGAGATCCTCGCCGTGTACGTGGCCAGGAGCGACGGGCTGACCTCCGCGTCGCCCAAGGAACTCACCGTCCAGCGCACCCTCGTCGAGGACCTCGGCGGCAGCTTCCACCACGTCATAGGCGACGACATCCCGGCCTCGCTGCTCGCCTTCGCGCGCGGCGTCAACGCCACCCAGATCGTCCTCGGCTCCAGCCGCCGCAAGGCCTGGCAGTACATCCTGGGCCCCGGCGTCGGGCAGACCGTGGCCCGCGACTGCGGCCCCGACCTCGACGTCCACATCGTCACCCACGACGAGGTCGCCAAGGGCCGCGGCCTTCCCGTGGCCCGCGGCGCCCGCCTCGGACGGGCCCGCATCGTCTGGGGCTGGGCGGCCGGCGTGATCGGCCCCGCCCTGCTCACCGTGGGGCTGACCAACGTCGAGGCGGACCTCGGGCTCGCCAACGACATGCTGCTGTTCCTGACGCTGACCGTGGCCGCCGCCCTGCTCGGCGGCCTGATCCCGGCGCTCGCCTCGGCCGCGTTCGGCTCGTTCCTGCTGAACTACTTCTTCACCCCGCCCGTCCACCGGATCACGATCGCCGACCCGAAGAACATCGTCGCCATCGTCATCTTCGTGCTGGTCGCCCTCTCCGTCGCCTCCGTCGTCGACGTCGCGGCCCGCCGCACCCACCAGGCCGCCCGGCTGCGCGCGGAGTCCGAGATCCTCTCCTTCCTCGCGGGCAGCGTCCTGCGCGGCGAGACCAGCCTGGACGCCCTCCTGGAGCGGGTCCGCGAGACCTTCGCCATGGAGTCGGTGGCCCTGTTGGAGCGGGCCGGAGACGTGGAGCCCTGGACGTGCGCGGGCAGCGTCGGGCCGTGCCCGGTCGCCCGACCCGAGGACGCCGACGTCGACATGCCGGTCGGCGACCACATGGCGCTCGCCCTGTCCGGACGGGTGCTGCCCGCGGAGGACCGCAGGGTGCTCGGCGCCTTCGCCGCCCAGGCCGCCGTCGTCCTGGACCGCAGGCGCCTGGTGGGGGAGGCCGATCAGGCCCGCAAGCTCGCCGAGGGCAACCGCATCCGCACCGCGCTGCTCGCCGCCGTCAGCCACGACCTGCGCACCCCGCTCGCCTCCATCAAGGCCGCGGTCAGCTCGCTGCGCTCGGACGACGTCGCCTGGTCCGACGAGGACCGCGCCGAACTCCTCGAAGGCATCGAGGACGGCGCCGATCGCCTCGACCACCTGGTCGGCAACCTCCTCGACATGTCCCGCCTCCAGACCGGCACCGTGACCCCGCTGATCCGCGAGATCGACCTCGACGAGGTCGTGCCCGTGGCGCTCGGCGGCGTCCCCGAGGACAGCGTCGCCCTGGACATCCCCGAAACCCTGCCCATGGTCGAGGTCGACCCTGGCCTGCTGGAGCGGGCGGTGGCCAACGTCGTCGAGAACGCCGTCAAGTACAGCCCGCCGGGCCGCGCCGTCACGGTCGCCGCCAGCGCCCTCGCCGACCGCGTCGAGATACGGGTCACCGACCGCGGCCCGGGCGTCCCCGACGCCGCCAAGGACCGCATCTTCGCCCCCTTCCAGCGGTACGGGGACGCCCCGCGCGGCGCCGGAGTGGGCCTCGGTCTCGCCGTCGCCCGCGGCTTCGCCGAGGCCATGGGAGGCACCCTGGCCGCCGAGGACACCCCCGGCGGCGGCCTCACCATGGTCCTCACGGTCCGGGCCGCCCCCGGCCGGGCCCAGCGGCCCCCCGACCCCGACCTCCTCATGAACCGAACCGCTCAGCCCGCAACGACAGAAGGCAGGGATCCCCGATGACCCGGGTGCTCGTGGTCGAGGACGAGCCGCAGATCGTGCGCGCGCTCGTGATCAACCTCAAGGCACGGAAGTACGAGGTGGACGCGGCCCCCGACGGCGCCAGCGCCCTCCAGCTCGCCGCCGCCCGCCACCCCGACGTGGTCCTCCTCGACCTCGGCCTGCCCGACATGGACGGCGTCGAGGTGATCCGGGGGCTCCGTGGCTGGACCCGGGTCCCCATCCTGGTGCTCTCCGCCCGCCACACCTCCGACGAGAAGGTCGAGGCGCTCGACGCGGGCGCCGACGACTACGTCACCAAGCCCTTCGGCATGGACGAACTGCTCGCCCGCCTGCGCGCCGCGGTGCGCAGGGCCGAGCCGGCCGGCGGCGCGGGCGGCGCCGACGACGTGGTGATGGTCGAGACCGAGGGCTTCACCGTCGACCTGGCCGCCAAGAAGGTCAACCGCGAGGGCCGCGACGTACGCCTCACGCCCACCGAATGGCATCTGCTCGAAGTGCTGGTCCGCAACACCGGCCGCCTGGTCAGCCAGAAACAGCTCCTCCAGGAGGTCTGGGGCCCCTCCTACGGCACCGAGACCAACTATCTGCGGGTCTACATGGCCCAGCTGCGCCGCAAGCTGGAACTCGACCCCTCGCACCCGCGCCACTTCATCACCGAGCCGGGCATGGGCTACCGCTTCGAACGCTGACCGCCGCCGCGCGGCCGGCCCCCGCCGACCCCCGCGTCAACACCGCACCGGGGGCGAACCCGCTTCACACCCGTGCTGTAGGGCCGCCCTATCGGTGCTGCCCACATGCTTTGATCCGGGGGCGGTGTCCACCGGTACGCTTTCTGTATGAGTGCTGACCTTCGTACCGAGAAGCCCGCGGGGCGTTTCCGCCGGATGCTCGACCGGCTGTCCACCTCGCAGGAGGACCTGCACTCCGCGGAGCTGCAAGAGGACACGCAGGCCACGGGGTGCACCCGCATCTCCGAGTGCAGCGACCGCCAGATAGTCAAAGTGACTGGTACCTTGCGGACCGTCACCCTGCGCCCCCGGGCCGGCGTGCCGGCGCTGGAGGCCGAGCTCTTCGACGGCACCGCGCCCCTGGACGTGGTGTGGCTGGGACGGCGCTCGATCGTGGGCATCGAGCCGGGCCGCAAGCTCATCGCTTCGGGCCGGATCTCCTTGAGCCACGGCCGGCGGGTCCTGTTCAACCCCAAATACGAACTCCGACCGCTCGGACAGGAGTAGCCGGTGACGTCAGTCGACAAGCCGACCACCACCCCCGCCCCGCCCGCCGACGCGAAGGCCGTCACCGAAGCCGCGCTCTTCGAGGCGTTCGGTGGGGTGCGCGGCATGGTGGAGACGGTCCTTCCGGGACTGCTCTTCGTCACGATCTTCACGGTCAACAAGGACCTGCACAGCTCCGCGATCGCCGCACTCGCGGTGTCGCTGCTCCTTGTCGTGGTCCGCCTGGTCCGCAAGGACACCATGAAGCACGCCTTCAGCGGCGTCTTCGGCGTCGCCTTCGGTGTGGTCTTCGCGATGATGACGGGCAACGCCAAGGACTTCTATCTGCCGGGCATGCTCTACACCCTGGGCCTCGCGCTGGCGTACATCGTCACCACCCTGTGCGGGGTGCCCCTGATGGGGCTGATCCTCGGCCCGGTCTTCAAGGAGAACCTGTCCTGGCGCACCCGCAACCCGGGCCGCAAGAAGGCGTACGCGAAGGCCAGTTGGGCCTGGGGGCTGATCCTGCTCGCCAAGTGCGCGATCCTCTTCCCGCTCTACTGGTGGGCCAACACCTCCCAGCTCGGCTGGGTCCTGATCGCCCTGAAGATCCCGCCGTTCCTGCTCGCGGTCTGGCTCACCTGGGTCTTCCTCGCCAAGGCGCCGGCGCCGATCGACGTCTTCGCCGAGATGGAGGCGGAGGAAGCGGCCGAGAAGGCCCGCAAGGCCGCCGCCCACGGGGAAGCCGGGGCGTAACGCCGCCTCCCGGGAACACAGCGAAGGGCCCGCGACCGTCACGGTCGCGGGCCCTTGGCCTGTCGTGCGTGGTCGAATCAGCTCTCGCGGCGCACCGAGAGCAGGTCCTCCAGCTGTTCCTCGCGCGCCTGCGCCGCCACGAACAAGAGCTCGTCGCCCGCCTCCAGGGTCTCCTCCTGGCTCGGCGTGAGCACCCGCGTGCCCCGGATGATGGTGACCAGCGAGGTGTCCTCCGGCCACGCCACGTCCCCGACCTGCGTGCCGGCCAGCGCCGACTCCGGCGGCAGCGTCAGCTCGACCAGGTTGGCGTCGCCATGGCTGAAGCGCAGCAGGCGTACGAGATCACCGACGCTCACCGCCTCCTCGACCAGGGCCGACATCAGCCGCGGCGTCGAGACGGCGACGTCCACGCCCCACGACTCGTTGAACAGCCACTCGTTCTTCGGGTTGTTGACCCGGGCCACCACCCGGGGCACCCCGTACTCGGTCTTGGCGAGCAGCGAGACGACCAGGTTCACCTTGTCGTCGCCGGTGGCCGCGATGACCACGTTGCAGCGCTGGAGCGCCGCCTCGTCGAGCGAGGTGATCTCGCAGGCGTCCGCGAGCAGCCACTCCGCGAGCGGCACCCGCTCCACCGAGATGGCGGTGGGCGCCTTGTCGACGAGGAGCACCTCGTGCCCGTTCTCCAGGAGCTCGCCCGCGATGGAACGGCCCACCGCGCCGGCCCCGGCAATCGCCACACGCATCAGTGACCGCCTTCCTCGGGGCCCTGGGCGAACGCCGCCTCGACCTTGTCGACCTCATCGGTACGCATCATCACGTGCACCAGGTCGCCCTCCTGCAACACCGTCTGGGACGACGGCAGCACCGCTTCGCCCAGCCGGGTGAGGAAGGCGACGCGTACGCCGGTCTCCTCCTGAAGGGTGCTGACCTTGTGACCGATCCACGCCGTGGAGGTGTGCACCTCGGCCAGCTGGACGCCGCCGCTCGGGTCGCGCCACAGCGGCTCCGAACCGGACGGCAGCAGCCGCCGCAGCATCTGGTCGGCGGTCCAGCTGACCGTGGCGACCGTCGGGATGCCCAGGCGCTGGTAGACCTCGGCGCGGCGCGGGTCGTAGATCCGCGCCGCCACGTTCTCGATGCCGAACATCTCGCGCGCCACCCGGGCCGCGATGATGTTGGAGTTGTCGCCGCTGGAGACCGCCGCGAACGCGCCCGCCTCCTCGATGCCCGCTTCGCGCAGGGTGTCCTGGTCGAAGCCGACGCCGGTCACCCGGCGCCCGCCGAAGCCCGACCCCAGCCGACGGAAGGCCGTCGGGTCCTGGTCGACCACCGCGACGGTGTGCCCCTGTTGCTCCAGGGCTTGCGCGAGAGCGGCTCCCACTCGCCCGCAGCCCATGATGACGATGTGCACGTCCCCTTACCCCGCACTCCTGGTCGCCCCGATGACCTGCGCAAACACCCTGCTCACTACTTCCTTCTCGGCTAGCTGGGCAACGGCGTGGCAACAGAAATCCACGTTGCCGCGAGATGAGCTTATGCGGCCCGCCCGAGGTTGCACTCACGCAGTGCCCCTCCGGCCCACGCCGCCAGGGGGAGGCGGGTGGGCCTTATCCGGACACAGCGCTTACGATCCTCTGCGTGTCCAAACTGACCGACGTGCCCAAACGGATCCTGATCGGCCGGGCGTTGCGCAGCGACAAGCTGGGAGAAACGCTCCTCCCCAAGCGCATCGCACTTCCCGTCTTTGCCTCCGACCCGCTCTCGTCCGTTGCGTACGCACCCGGAGAAGTCCTCCTGGTGCTGTCCGTGGCGGGTGTGTCGGCGTACCACTTCAGCCCCTGGATCGCGGTCGCGGTCGTGGTGCTCATGTTCACGGTGGTCGCCTCCTATCGTCAGAACGTGCACGCCTACCCGAGCGGCGGCGGCGACTACGAGGTCGCCAACACCAACCTCGGGCCGAAGGCCGGACTCACCGTGGCGAGCGCCCTGCTCGTCGACTACGTGCTGACCGTGGCCGTCTCCATCGCCTCGGGCATCGAGAACCTCGGCTCGGCCATCCCCTTCATCGTCGAGCACAAGGTGCTCTGCGCGGTCGCCGTCATCGTGCTCCTGACCCTGCTGAACCTGCGCGGCATGAAGGAGTCGGGCAAGCTCTTCGCCATCCCGACCTATGTCTTCGTCGCCGGCGTCTTCCTCATGATCGCCTGGGGCGCGTTCCGCGGGCTCATCCTCGACGAGACCATGAAGGCGCCGACCGCGGACTACACGATCAAGGCCGAACACCAGGGTCTGGCCGGCTTCGCGCTGGTCTTCCTGCTGCTGCGCGCCTTCTCCTCCGGCTGTGCCGCGCTCACCGGTGTCGAGGCGATCAGCAACGGCGTCCCCGCCTTCCGCAAGCCGAAGTCGAAGAACGCCGCCACCACCCTCGCCCTCATGGGCGGCCTCGCCGTCACCATGTTCTGCGGCATCATCGCGCTGGCCATGAGCACCCATGTGCGGATGGCCGAGAAGCCCGGCGAGGACCTGCTGCACAACGGCTCGCCGCTCGGCTCCGGATATGTGCAGAACCCGGTGATCTCGCAGGTCGCCGAGGCCGTCTTCGGCCACGGCAGCTTCCTGTTCGTCGTGCTCGCCGCGGCCACCGCACTGGTCCTGTTCCTCGCGGCCAACACCGCCTACAACGGCTTCCCGCTGCTCGGCTCGATCCTCGCCCAGGACCGCTACCTGCCTCGCCAGCTCCACACCCGCGGCGACCGCCTCGCGTTCTCCAACGGCATCGTGCTGCTGGCCGGCGCCGCCGTCCTGCTCGTGGTGATCTACGGCGCGGACTCGACCCGGCTGATCCAGCTCTACATCGTCGGCGTCTTCGTCTCGTTCACGCTCAGCCAGACCGGCATGGTCCGCCACTGGAACCGCCACCTGGCCACCGAGACCGACCCGGCCAAGCGCCGCCGCATGGTCCGCTCCCGCGCGATCAACGCCTTCGGCGCCTTCTTCACCGGCCTGGTCCTGGTCGTCGTCCTCGCCACCAAGTTCACCCACGGCGCCTGGGTCGCGCTGCTCGGCATGGTGATCTTCTACGGAACGATGACCGCGATCCGCAAGCACTACGACCGCGTCGCCGCCGAGATCGCCGCCCCCGACGAGCCCTCCGACGACAGCCTGCGCCCCTCCCGGGTGCACTCGATCGTCCTGGTCTCCAAGGTCCACCGCCCCACCCTGCGCGCCCTGGCCTACGCCAAGCTGATGCGCTCCGACCAGCTCGAAGCGCTGTCGATCTCGGTCGACCCGGCCGAGACCAAGGCGCTCAAGGAGGAGTGGGAGCGGCGCGGCATCAACGTGCCGCTGAAGATCCTCGACTCGCCCTACCGCGAGATCACCCGGCCGATCATCGAATACGTACGGGGCCTGCGCCGCGAGAGCCCGCGCGACGCGATCAGCGTGTTCATCCCCGAGTACGTCGTCGGCCACTGGTACGAGCACCTGCTGCACAACCAGAGCGCGCTGCGCCTCAAGGGCCGGCTCCTGTTCACCCCCGGCGTCATGGTGACCTCCGTCCCCTACCAGCTGGAGTCCTCCGAGGCCGCCAAGAAGCGGGCCCGCAGGCGGGCGGACTGGAACGCTCCGGGTTCGGTGCGCCGCGGCCCCGTGGCCCACCGGCCCAAGGAGCCCAGCAACAAGAGCTGAACCGTGTGCCGAGCCGTACGGTGGCGGGCGGCCGGGCGACACCCACGTAGACTGGTGGGCTGATCGCCCGGCCGCCCGCCGTTTCCTCCCCTCACCCCCCTGGAGTCACCCACCCATGCAGCAGAACGCATCCGAGCCCTCGCAGGCGTCGCTGGTCGGGGAGGAGTACGAGGTCGAGATCGGCCCCGTCGCGCACGGCGGCCACTGCATCGCCCGCACCGCCGAGGGCCGCGTCCTGTTCGTACGCCACGCCCTGCCCGGCGAGAAGGTCGTCGCCCGCGTCACCGAGGGCGAGGCCGACTCCCGCTTCCTGCGCGCGGACGCCGTACGGATCGTCGAGGCGTCCAAGGACCGCGTCGAGGCCCCGTGCCCCTTCGCAGGCCCCGGCAAGTGCGGCGGCTGCGACTGGCAGCACGCCAAGCCGGGCGCCCAGCGCCGCCTCAAGGGCGAGGTCATCACCGAGCAGCTCCAGCGGCTCGCGGGCCTCACCCCCGAGGAGGCCGGCTGGGACGGCACGGTGGTGCCGGCCGAGG
The DNA here is from genome assembly GCF_003627815.1 of Streptomyces hundungensis. NCBI lineage: Bacteria > Bacillati > Actinomycetota > Actinomycetes > Kitasatosporales > Streptomycetaceae > Streptomyces > Streptomyces hundungensis. Next base: position 2,202,528 of record NZ_CP032698.1, on the reverse strand, counting down.
GGGACAAGCTTCCCGCGGGCCAGGTTCCGGCGTGGCGCAGCCGCGTCCAGTACACGATCGACGACGAGGGCCGCGCGGGCCTGCGCAAGCACCGCTCGCACGAGGTCGAGCCCATTGACCACTGCATGATCGCGGCGCCCGGCGTCTCGGAACTGGGCATCGAGAAGCGCGAGTGGCCGCAGCTCGCGTCCGTCGAGGCGATCGCGGCCTCGGGCTCGCACGACCGCCAAGTCGTCCTGACCCCCACCCCGGGCGGCCGGCTGCCGCTGGTCGAGCTCGACAAGCCGGTCTCGGTGCTGCGCGTGGAGGAGAAGGACGGCGGCGTCCACCGCGTCCACGGTCGCGCCTTCGTCCGCGAGCGCGCCGACGGCCGCACCTACCGGGTGGGCATGGGCGGCTTCTGGCAGGTCCATCCGCAGGCACCGGACACCCTGGTCAAGGCCGTGATGCAGGGCCTGATGCCGCGCAAGGGCGAGATGGCGCTCGACCTGTACTGCGGCGTCGGCCTGTTCGCTGGCGCGATCGCGGAGCGGGTCGGCGAGAGTGGCGCGGTCCTGGGCATCGAGACCTCCAAGCGAGCCGTGGAGGACGCCCGCCACAACCTGGCCGACCTGCCCCGCGTCCGTATCGAGCAGGGCAAGGTCGAGCAGGTCCTGCCCCGCACGAAGATCACCGAAGCGGACCTGATCGTCCTGGACCCGCCCCGCGCCGGCGCCGGCAAGCAGACGGTGAAGCAACTCGCGGCCCTGGGCGCCCGCCGCATCGCCTACGTGGCCTGCGACCCCGCGGCCCTCGCCCGCGACCTGGCGTACTTCGCAGAAGCGGGCTACAAGCCGCGCACGCTGCGGGCGTTCGACCTGTTTCCGATGACGTCGCACGTAGAGTGCGTGGCGATCCTTGAGCCCGTTGCCAAAAGCGTTTGACCTGCTGATTCTCCCTACTCCTCAGGTTTCGGGGCGGTCCGACCGACCTGATTTCGGGAATGCACGACGTGGAACGTGTCGCAATATCGGAAAGTGGGCTTGACCTGCGGCTTCTTGGGCCTCGCGCGAGATGATGGACGCGTTTGTCCCCACCCGCGGGGGCGTATGGGAAAACGTCCTGACGCTCGTTTGACGCTGGTTCCGACGGAGCGTCAGGTGAAGGCCCGCTGGTCCGCATCGTCGTCTGATCGCGTCGGGACATCCGACCTTCTGCGGAGGGCCAGGGGGCCATAGGGGGCCTGCCTGATGGCACCGCTTCCAGCAATGTCCCGACCATGTGTTGGTGAACTTTGGCAGGCGCCGCGACGATATCGAGCCACTGACCCCACGGTGGGCGCGCAGCAGATCAGCCAGGTGCGACTGGGGTCGTGCTGGTCGTGGGTGTGTCCCTTTCAGGCATCCATGAGGGCGTCCACGACGGCTCTGGCGACGCGGCTTGCGCGCTCCGGTGTCCAGTAGGTGGGCTCTTCCATGGTGGAGACGTAGTAGCCACGGGTCAGGAGTGAGAGGACGTCGGCGGCGAGGCCGGCGTCCGGTACTCCCGCGGCGGTGGACGCGTCCCCGAACTCCTCGCGTGCTTCGCGGGGTTCCTGGCGGTCGACGCCATTGGGGTCGGAGTGGGCCGACGAGAGCATCTCCACCCAGAGCGTGCGGAGCAGCAGGTCCTCGGGTTCCGTGCTCAGGTGCCACTCCACCGTGGCCCGCAGTCGGTCCGCGCCGGACAGGTCGCCCAGGTGGGCCTCCAGGTCGGCCCGCCACCGTGATTCGGCTGCACGTACGGCGTTGGTGATCAGCGCAGTGCGGGTCGGAACGTAGTTGGTGACCATGGCCGTGGAGCCGCCGAGTTCCTTGGCCACGGCACGGATAGTGATGGCGCGCGCGCCGTCCCGGGCGGCGACAGCGAGGGTGGCCTCGGCGATTGCCTTGCGGCGCTGGACTTCGTCGACGTCGATCGGCATGGAAGCAACCTAGCTCAGAGGGGGTTGACGCTGAACACACCTAGATGCAACGCTGTTATATCACGTTGTTATCTAAAGGTTAGCTTCCCAGGAGGGCTTCATGTGCCTTGCCGTCCGACGCGTCACACCGGAACCCGTCCCTTCGCGCGCGCAGCAGCACATGGTGCGCATGCGTGACGGAGTGCGACTGGCCACCGACGTGTACGGCGCCGACCAGGGGGCGGCGCCTGCGCCGACGATCCTGGCCCGCCTGCCCTACGACAAGAACAGCCGATATGCCTTCTTCGACAAGATCGCGGACCGGTTCACGGCGCGTGGCTACGTCGTGGTGGTCCAAGACGTCCGGGGCAAGTTCCGCTCGCAGGGACGGACGTTGGGCTGGACCGGAGAGGTCGACGACGGCTACGACACCCTCGAGTGGATCACCCACCAGCCCTGGTCCGACGGGATCGTGGGCATGTTCGGCGACTCGTACTACGGCTTCACCCAGTGGTCCGCCGTCTCCAGCCAGCACCCCGCCCTGCGCGCCATCGTCCCCCGGGTGACCAGCACCACGAACGCCCCCGGCATCGCCACCTACGACTCAGGCTCCGGGCGACAGCCCCTGTGGCTGGAAGGCACGACCTACCAGGCGCAGGTGTGGACGGACAACGACATCCACGAGTTCGACGTCGATCTCACCAGGCGCCCGATCATCGCTGCCTACGAGGAGGCGTTCACCGCGATCGGGAAGCGCTCGGCCGGCTTCGACCTCATCGTCGGCGGCATCCCCCTCGACCCGTACAACGGTCCGCACCCCTACGACGCCCGCCCCATACCCGTGTTGCACTGCGTGGGCTGGTTCGACAACCTCGGCATCGCCCACATGCGCGACTACACCGAACTGGCCAGGCGTCCCGGCTGGGCGGCCGTCCAGTACCTGATCGCCGACACCATCGACCACGAGAACTACTTCCTCGAGGACGCCCCGGCGACCCCGGAGACCGACCACCTGGCCGGCGACGCCGCCCTCGAACGCATGCTGGACTCCTACACCGGCCCCGCGATCGAGTTCTTCGACGTCTTCCTCAAGGGCGTCGCCCATCCCGACTCGCTGCCCCGGGTCCGCTGGAAGCTCGGCCACGAGGGCTGGCGCACCGCGGCCACCTGGCCGCTGCCGGAAGCCACGGCCACCGAGCTGTACCTGGCGGATCCGGTCGCGGCGACCGGCACGGTTCCCGGTGGAAAGCTGGCCCCGCGTCCGGATGACACATCGGAAGCAGCGGAGTGGAGGTACGACCCCGACGATCTCGTACCGTCCGCAGCGGCGGACACCTTCATGCAGTTGCGCGACCACGTCGACGAGCGCCGCACACTCGACCGGGACGACGTGCTCGTGTTCACCGGCCCCGCCTCCGACGGGCCACTCGACCTCGCCGGCCCCGTCCGCGCGGTGCTGCACGTGGAGAGCACGGCCCCCACGTTCGACGTATTCGTACGGCTCCTCGACCTGGCCCCGGACGGCACAGCGCGCCTCATCGTGCGGGGCTGCGTCCAGGCCGACAGGCCGGGCGAGGTCGACATCGCCCTGGGACACACCGGCTACCGGGTGCGCCCGGGCCATCGCCTCGCGCTGATGATCGCTGGCAGCGACTTCCCGAACCACCTGCCCAACTCCGGCTCCCTGGAGAGTCCGTGGCTGACGACGGCTCCCAAGGCGAGTCTGCAGAAGCTGCGGACCGGCACCGCTCACCCCTCCCGCCTGTGTCTGACCGTCCTGCCCGAAAGCGGCGAATAGCCCCTGCACCCTGGAGGGCCCATGCTCCCTCTGCGCCATCTCTCCCGCACGCCACCGACAACCGGGTCCGCGGCGCACCGCCCGGCCGTGGAACAGTTCCGTGAAGGAGGCGGTCCGAGATGAGCCTCCGATTCGTCGCCACTCGGCTGGGCATGCTCGCCCTGACCGTGCTCGTCTCCAGCCTGGCCATCTACGGCGCGATGTTCCTCACACCAGGTGACCCCGCCACGCTGCTCGTCGGCGGCAGCCGGAACCCGGACCCCGCCGTACTGGCGCAGATCCACCGCGAGTACCACCTGGACGATCCGTTCATCCAGGGCTACTGGCACTGGCTGAGCAACTTCCTTCAGGGGGACTTCGGCAAGTCCCTCGTCTACCGCGACTCCGTCGCCCGCCTCATCGGCGCCCGCGCCGGCGACACCCTGGCACTCGTCGCCTACGCCTCCGTCCTCGTCCTTGTCGGCGGCACCGTCATCGGCACGGTCGCCGCACTGCGCGGCGGACGCACGGAAACGCTGGCCACGACCCTGACGGCGGGTGCGATGGCGGTACCGACCTTCGTCATGGCGGTCCTGCTCATCTGGCTCTTCGCCGTCCAGCTCCCGTGGTTCCCCGTCTACGGCTCCGGCGAGGGCTTCACCGGCACCCTGGCGCACCTGACGCTTCCGGCCGTAGCGCTGGCGTTGAGCTGGATCGGCTACGTCGCCCAGGTGACCCGGACCGCCGTCCGCGCCGAGATGCGCTCCGAGCACGTGGAGACCGCCCGCAGCCGCGGCGTCCCCGAGCGCACCGTGATCAGGCGGCACGTCCTGCACAACGCCTCCGGACCCGTCTTCGCCGTCTCCGGCGTCGGCATCGCCGGACTCATCGCCACCGCGGCGGTCGCCGAGCAGGCGTTCGGCACCGGGGGGCTGGGAGCCCTCATGATCGAGGCCGCGTCCAAGCAGGACATGGCCGTCGTGCAGGCCGTCTCCCTGATCTTCGTGGTCGTCTTCGTCGTCATCAACACCACCGTCGACCTGGTCAGCGCCGCCTTCGACCCCCGAGCCGCACAGAAGGGGGCTGCCCGATGACGACCGCCCTGTTCCCCCGCACCTCGCCCAAGCGGCGGACCGGACGCCCACGCGACCACCTGACGCTCGGCGCGGGATGCGTCGTCGCCTTGTTCGTCCTCATGGCCGTACTCGGGCCGCTGCTCGCCCCGCACGACCCGAACGCCGTCGACCCCCTCAACGTCAACGCCGGACCGTCCGCCACCCACCTCCTGGGCACGGACGACACCGGACGCGACCTGCTCTCGCGGCTGATCGCCGGAACCCGCGCCAGCCTCACCGCCCCCGCCGTGGTCATCACCGTGTCCACGACGCTCGGCACCCTTCTCGCGCTGACGGCGGCCTGGTTCGGAGGTTGGCTCGACCGGTTCGTCTCCGGGGCCCTGGACATCGTCTTCGGCTTCCCTGGGCTGATCATGGCCGTCCTCGTCGCCGCGGTCTTCGGCGCCGGGCTCACCGCACCGATCGTGGCCCTGTCGATCGCCTACCTCCCCCTGATCACGCGCGTCGTACGATCCGCCGCGATCAGGGAGCGCAACCTGCCGTATGTGTCGGCGCTGCAGCTCCTCGGCGCACCCACCTTCCGCATCTGGCTGCGGCACCTCCTGCCGAACCTGCTGCCGCTCGTCCTCGTCCAGGCCACCATCGGCTTCGGCTACGCGCTGCTCGACGTGGCCGCGATCTCCTTCCTCGGACTCGGCAGCCAGCCGCCGGACCCGGAGTGGGGACTGATGGTGGCCAACGGAGCCCCCTCGATCCTCGCCGGCCAGCCGCAGCAGTCGCTGTACGCGGGCATCGCCATCCTGATCGTCGTCGTCGCGTTCAACCTGCTGGGGACGGGACTGTCCCGACGTCTGCTCGGAGAGAACGCATGAGCACCATGAGCACATCACCGCTGCTCCGGATCGACGCGCTCGGCATCGACCTGCCCCTCGACGGAGCGCCGCGCACCGTCGTCCACCGCGCCGACGTCACCATTCCCGAAGGCACGGCCATCGCCTTGGTCGGCGAATCAGGCTCCGGCAAATCCCTTACCGCCCGCTCCGTCCTTGGCCTGCTGCCCCAGGGCGCCCGGATCCACGGAGACGTGCTGTTCGCCGGGGAGTCCGTCCCGCGGATGAAGCCCGAGCGTCTGCGCGCCTTCCGCGCGACCGAGGTCGCCATGGTGTTCCAGGACCCCCGCGCCCACATCAACCCCGCCCGCAGCGTCGGCGACTTCCTGATCGAAGGGCTGACCACCACACGCCGTGTCCCGGCAGCCGAGGCGGTCAAGAAGGTCACGGGAATCCTGCGGGAGGTCGGCATCGCCGACGCCGACCGGCGCATGCGCCAACGGCCCCACGAACTCTCGGGCGGCCTCCTCCAACGCGTCATGATCGCCGCCGCGCTGGCCGCCGAACCGCGCCTGCTGCTCGCGGACGAACCGACCACCGCTCTCGACGTGACCACCCAGGAAGAGGTGATGGCCATCATCGGCGAGGCCCGCGAAGCCCGCGGACTGGCCATGCTCTTCATCACCCACGACCTGGAACTCGCGGCAGCGGTGTGCGACCGGGTCGTGGTGATGTACGCGGGCATGACCGTGGAGGAACTCCCCGCCGACCGCCTGCGCGGGCGCGCCGTCCATCCCTATACACGCGCCCTGCTCGCCTCCCGCCCCTCGGTCTCCGACGCCGGCGCGGAGCTCCGCTCGATCCCCGGCCGGCCCCTGTCCGGCTTCGAAGCACCCGACGGATGCGCCTTCAGCGACCGATGTCCCCACGTTCAGGACCTGTGCCGCAGCGACCGGCCACAACCGAGCTCCGACGGTGACGCCTCGGCGGCCTGCCACTTCCCCCACACGTTCCCTCCCGAGGAGGCCGCCCGCCATGCTTGAGGTACGCAACCTCCGTAAGGAGTTCGGTGACTTCGTCGCCGTGGACGACGTGACGTTCTCGCTCCCGGAGCAGGGGTCTCTGGCCATCGTCGGCGAGTCGGGATCGGGTAAGACGACCACCGCTCGCATGATTGCCGGACTCGAGACGCCCAGCGGCGGACACATCGTCGTCGCCGGCGACGAGCGCAGGGCGGGCCGGCTGCGGTCACGCGAGCGCCGCGCCCGCGGCCGGCAGATCCAGATGGTCTTCCAGGACCCCTACTCGTCCCTCGACCGTCGCCAACGCGTCGGCGACGCCGTCGCCGAGGCGGTCGGGCTCCACCAGCCCGTGCCGGCGGACCGGCTGCGCGCCCGCGTGGCCGAACTCCTCGACATGGTGGGCCTGGACGACCGGCAGGCACGCTCTCTGCCCAAGGCCCTCTCCGGCGGACAGCGCCAGCGCGCCGCCATCGCCCGCGCCCTGGCCGCCGAACCACAGGTACTGATCCTGGACGAGGCCATCGCCGCCCTGGACGTGTCCATCCAGGCACAAATCCTGGCCCTGCTCACCCGCATCCGAGCGGACACCGGCACCGCGCTGCTGTTCATCACACACGACCTCGGCGCCGTCCGGCACATCAGCGACGACGTCCTCGTGATGCAGACGGGGAGAGTCGTCGAGCACGGCCCTGTCGCGACGGTCCTCGGCGATCCTCAGGACCCCTACACCCAACGTCTCATCGCCTCCATCCCGAAGCCGGGCTGGAAGCCGCGGAGAAGGGCGAAAAAAGCCGCCGCCTGACGGGCCCGCACGCCACGCGGCCCACCGAACGAAGACGTCTGTCCCGGCGAGGGAGCGGGGCAGACGTCTTCCTCATGTCGCACCCCGGGTCACAGGCACCGGAGAGACGTCCTCAAGCGCGCGTCACGCTCGCTGAGTTGGCAATCCGCGTCCGCCGCCGACACGGTGGCGGACGCCTTCTGATGTCCAACGCCTTGACGCCCCGTCACATCGGCCACATATTACGAGCCAGTACAACCGACCGGTAATACTGCGCGCGCAGAGCCCTCGCACCTCCGGCGGCGGACGTACGGGACCGTCCTGCCGCCGGTCCGGCGCGCCGACTGGCCCTCCCCGGCGGCCAGAAGGCGCCCGCCCCCCTCACCCCGCCACGAGAGGCACACCGCCATGCGATCAGTTCCACCGAGCCGTCGCGCCCGCACCGCTGCCGCCCTCACCGCCGTCACCGCCGCCCTGGCCACCGCCGCCGGTCTCGGCGCCGGCCCCGCCGAGGCCGCCGGCACCGCGCCCGACCGTTACGTGGCCCTGGGCGACTCCTTCGCGTCGGGAGCCGGCGTACCGGACCAGGCCGATGCCAACTGCATGCGCTCCAACCGTAATTACCCCGCTCTGGTAAACGCCGCGCTCGCCCCCGCCGCCCACAAGGACGTCACCTGCGGAGGGGCCACGACGGTGCACATGACCTCCGCGCAGAACGCGTCCGCGCCACCGCAGCTCGACGCGCTGAGCGCCGACACGGACCTGGTCACCCTCACCATCGGCGGCAACGACGTCGGCTTCGCCGGCATCATCGTCCGCTGTGTGACGCTCGGGGCGTTCAACCTCGGCGGCTCGCCCTGCAAGAACAGCTACACCTGGACGGGCACCGACCAGCTCGCCGCCACCGTCGACGCCACCGCTCCGAAGATCGCCGCCACCCTCGACGGCATCCGTCAACGCGCCCCGCAGGCCAGGATCCTGGTCACCGGCTACCCGGCGATCCTTCCCGACAACGGCACCAACTGCCCCTGGGTCGCGACCATCGCCAGGGGGGACGCCCCCTGGCTGCGGGACACCCACAAGCGGCTCAACACCGTGATCGCCGCCCAGGCCGCCGCGCGCGGAGCCGTCTACGTGGACACCTACACCAAGTCCATCGGCCACGACGTCTGCAAGCCGGCCGGAACCCGCTGGATGGAGCCGCTCGTCACCAACGCCGCGGCGCCCTTCCACCCCAACGCGGCGGGTGAACGGGCCATGGCCGACGCCGTACTCGCCGCCGCCGGCTGACCGGCGAGCGACCTTCGTCGGCCCGCGGCCCGGCCCGCTGCGGGCCGACCGCTGCGCCGTCAGTCGGCACCGGCGGCCATCCCGGTCCGCGCCGTGGTGCCCTGGGCGTTCTCCGCCGGCGGCCGCGGCCCGAGGCGGCTGCCGATCCAGCCCAGGAGGAAGCCGATGGGAACGCTGACCAGCGCGATGTTCTGGAGTGGGAACCAGTGGAAGTCGTGTCCGGGGAGGAGCGAAGAGGGCCGTCCCGACACCGTGGGGCCGAAGATCTGCAGGAGCAGGCAGCACGCCAGAGAGCCGTAGAGCGTCCAGAGCATCCCCCGCCGGGTGAAGCCCTTCCAGAACAGGGTGTAGATCAGCGCGGGAAGGATGGCCGAGGCGGCCACGGATGCGGCGAACGACGCCAGGAAGACCATGCTCCACGCATGCAGCAGCACGGACAGGAACACGCTTGCCACTCCGACGGCCACGACCGCCCACCGGGCCACCGACGTTTCCCGCTTGTCCGTGGCGGTCCCTCTGCGCAGGGTCCCGGCGTAGATGTCGTGTGACAGTGACGCCGCGGTGGCGAGGGCGAGGCCGGCCACCGTGGCGAGGATGGTGACGAACACAGCACAGGCGACCACCGTGAACAGGAGCCGCCCGGCGCCCGATCCGTCGAGAGTCCGGGCCAACAGGAACAGTGCGGAGTTGCCCTGCGGATCGTCCGCGGTGATCGTCTGCGCGCCCACGACCGCGGCTGCGGCAAGCCCGAGGAGCACCACCGCACCGTAGAACAACGTGATCATGACGACGGCCCGGCCGACCGCGCGACGGGCGGTCCCGCCACTGAGGGTGGCCCCGATCCGCAGGAGAATGGGAGGCACCACCGCAGAGCCGAACGAGACGGTCAGACACAGGGAGAGGAGTTCGACCGTGCCCGTCGTCGTGTCCCCGAACAGCAGGCCGGGGGCATGGAAGACCTCCGCCCCGCCGCTCCCGAGAGCGGCGGCTTCCAGCATCCCGCCGAAGTCCCCGTCGAAGCGGTTGACGGCCACGACGATCAGGGTGAGGACCACGGCGAAGAGCAGCAGTGCCTTACCGGCCTGGATCATGCTGGTGCCCCGCATGCCGCCGAAGGCGGCGAAGGAGATGATCAACAGTCCGATGAGCGCCGTGCAGACCTCGGCGGTTCCCGACGCGTCGAGTCCGAGGACGTACGCGGTGACGTCTCCCGCGACCGTGAGCTGAACGACGATGAGGGGCACGCAGACCACCAGAGTCAGCACGGTGCCGGCGGTCCGCGGCGCCGTGCCGGTCACCCGGGTCTGAAGAATCGACCCGAGCGTGAAACGTCCTGTGGCGCGCAGAGGCTCGGCCAGGGCCAGCAGGGTGATCAGCGCGGTACAGGCGCTGACGGCCAGCATCATGCTGTCGTAGCCGCTCAGCGCGAGCGTGCCGATGGGGCTGAGCAGAGCGGTCACCGGTATGTAGTCGCCGCACAGGGCGAGCGCGCTGCGCAGGGCCGGCAGTGAGCGATCGGCGGCGTAGAAGTCGGTGGGGGTTTCACTGTCCATGCCCGTGACGAGACACAGCAGGAAGCAGACGCAGACGACGGCCAGGAACAGGGTCAGCGGAGTGAGCAGGCCGGATTCGCCGGAGGCGAGAACACGGAACTCGTTCACAGCAGTTCCCCACCGCGGCCCGCGATGCCGTGCGGCTCGTTCACGTGCGGGTCGCACACGTCGCGGCATGCCCGGTCGTACCACAGGGCGGAGATCACCATGGTGGCCGCCTGGAGGCTCAGCAGCAGCATTCCGAGGGTGTAGGCGCCTGCCATCGGGGTCGCCACAAGGCCGTCCAGCGTGTGGGTGAGCAGGAGGACGAGGACGGTCACAGCCACGTTGACCGCCACCAGGCGGCGTCTGCGGCGTGCTGAGGCACCGCGTGGCTGTCTGTGGGCCGCATGCGCGGCGACCTCGACTCCGGGGGCGCTGCGCGGCGCTGGTTCGAACAGGGACATGACAGGACTCCTGGAGGCCGTGCGTGGAAGGGGAAGGAGAAGGAAACGGCGTGCCCCGGCGGTCGGTGCAGACCGCCGGGGCACGCCGTCGAAGGGCCGGGGCGGGCGGTCAGCCGCCCTGCGCCCAGGAGAGGGTCGGCCGGGTACGCGTGGCGCGGGCCTCGATGGCCGTGGCGACGTGGAGCAGCAGGTCCTCCTGGAAGCGTCCGCCGATCAGCTGGACGCCGGAGGGCAGTCCGTCGCGCAGGCCGGTGGGTACGGAGATGGCGGGGAAACCGAGCACGGGGACCGCCTGCATCGGCCACTGCGCGGCCAGGAGTTCGCTCACCCGGGCGTCTCCGGCGAGGTCGGCGTCCTGCTCGAACGGCGGCTCGGCGCAGACCGGCGTCAGCACGATCCGGTCCTGGCCCAGGAACTGCTGGAGGCGGTTGATGAGGGTGCCGCGGCGGGCATAGCCCCGGATGTAGTCGGTGAGGGTGGGCTGCTCGCCCCAGGTCTCCGCCGCGGCGGTGAACGAGGCGGCGAGCGAGATGCGTACGGTGTCGTCACCGAACCGCTCGATCTCGGACATCATCGTCCTCAGCTCCTGGTAGAGCAGGAGCGACCACAGCCGGGCGGCCTCGCCGAGGAGGGGAAGTTCCACCTCCTCCACCTCGTGGCCGGCGTCGCTGAGCCAGCGGGCCGCGTCGTCGATGGCGGCGTCGACGCTGGGATGCGGCTTGGCGCCTGTGGCGTCGCGGACGACCGCCACCTTGACCCGGCGGGGATCGCCCAGCGGCGGGCGTACGGGGAGGCCCACGGGGTCGGTCAGATCCGGGCTCACCATGGCGTGCAGGCCGAGCCGGACGTCGTCGACGGTCCAGCCCAGCGCCCCGTGGACCGCCATGGTTTGGAAGGACAGCGGGCTGTCGAACTCCTCCGCGCCGCGCGGCTCCACCCCGGAGACGAGTCCCATGGTGGGACGCAGGCCGACGGCGCCGCAGCAGTACGCGGGGAAGCGGACGGAACCGCCGATGTCGTTGCCCTGCGCGATGGGGGTCATGCCGGCGGCGACCGACGCTGCGGCGCCTCCGGAGGACCCGCCGGGGGTGCGGTCGGGGTTCCACGGGTTGAGGGTCTTGCCGTGCAGGTCGTTGCCGGTGAACCAGCGCACGGCGAAGGCCGGGCTGTTGCTGCGGCCCATCAGCGTCGCGCCGGCGTCGCGCAGACCGGCGATACAGACGGCGTCGTCCTGGGCGACGGCGCCGGCCCAGGCCGGGACCCCGTGGGAGCTGGCGTATCCGCGCTGCGAGGTGTTGATCTTGGTGGACACCGGGACGCCGAGCAGCGGGGGCAGGTCCCCGCCGGCGGCGACCGCGGCGTCTGCGGCGGCGGCCTGGGCGAGCGCTTCCTCGGGCCGGATGTCCACGAGGGCGTTGAGCGCCGGGTTGGTCTCGTCGATGCGGGCGAGGAACGCCTGGGCGACCTCGATCGCGGAGAAGGTCCTCGCGCGGATGCCGGCGGCCAGTTCGGCGGCCGAGTGGTCCCACAACGGCGTGCCGCCGGTGGTGTCGGTCATCGTCGTCTCCTGATTCGAAGGGGTGGCGGTCACGTGGCGGTGCCGCCGAGGTAGGCGGCCCACGGCATGCTCATGTAGGCGAAGGAGGTCGGCGCGCCGCTGATGCGCTTGTTCATGAACATCCGCTCGTGCGTGGTGGCCAGGAACACCACGGGGGTGGTGGGGGTGAACAGGGCCTGGGCCTCGGCGTACGCCTTGGCCGAAACCACGGGGTCGGAGGAGGTGCGGGCCCGGTCGAGCAGCTGGGTCACCTCGGGGTTGTCGTAGCCCGTCCAGTTGAAGAGACCACGGGGAGTGACGCTCTCGCCCACGTAGGACGACGGGTCGGGCATCGTGACGTAGCCGAAGGTGAGGATGAGGTCGAGGCCCTTGCGGACCGAGGGGTCGTAGAAGAGCGAGGACATCTGGGTGGGCTGGAGCTGCTTGATCTCGATGCCGACGCCGATCTTCTTGGCCGCGGCCTGGATGAACGTCAAGGTCTGCAGGCCGCGCTGGTCACCGGCGGGGATGGCGGCCACCAGCGGACGCGAGAGGGGGCGGGCCTGCGCGACCAGCTTCTTCGCCTTCTCCGCGTCCGGCTTCGGGACGTCGGGCAGGGCCTTGTAGGCGGCGTCGAACTGAGCTGCGGCCTTGTCCCCGCGCCAGGTCAGCGGCGGGACGAGCGACTTGAGGGTGGTGGCGTCACCGCCGAAGACGTTCCTGATCAGCGCGTCACGGTCGATGACCAGAGACAGGGCGTCCAGCAGCTTGCGGTCGGCCGCGGGCGACTCCCCGTTGGCGGGGATCAGCAGGACGTTCTGGGTCGAGGGGCCGAGGTGCACGGAGCCGTTGTCGGCCTTGCCGAGCGCGGTGGCGCTGCTGGGCGGCAGCTCGTAGGTGCCGTCCACCTCGCCGGACAGCAGCGCGCTGGTGAGGGTGTTGTTGTTGGTGATGAACTGGAACTCGACCTGCTTCGCCTTCGGCTTGAGCCTGGTGTCCCAGTAGGCGTCGTGACGTTCCAAGGTGATGCCGTTGCCGGACTTCCAGGAGCCCAGCTTGAACGGCCCCGTACACATCAAGCCGCCCTTGGCGGTCCCGTAGGCGGGGCCGGCCTTCTCGGTGTACGCCTTCTGGTTCACCGCGCCGAACGACGTGGCCAGCGCCTTGGGGAGCGTCTGGTCGTATCCCTTGGTTCGCAGCGTCACCTGGTGGGGTCCGGTGGCCTTGATCGAGGTCACGGCGGCCAGGTAGTTCCCGTACAGGGCCTGCGTCCTCGGGTCCCGCTGTCGTTCCAGGCTGTGGATCACGTCGGCGGGGGTCATGGGCGAGCCGTCCCAGAAGGTGACACCGGGGCGAAGGTCGAGAACCAGAGTGTGGTCGTCGGTCCAGGTGACCTTGCTCGCGAGGCCGGGGCTCAGAGAGAAGTCCGCGTTCATCCGGGTCAGGGTGTCGCAGAGGTTGGCTTCGACCGTCTGGGGCGAGTAGTCGCCGATCTTCGCGGGGTCGAGCGTCGTCGGTTCACCGTAGGGCAGCGCCCAGGTGACCCGATCCACTTCGGCGGTGCCTGGTGCCGTGGTGGTGGTCAGACGTCCGGGCTTGGGGGTTGCGCCGTTTCCGGCCGACGAGCCGGTGCAGGCCGTGGCGGCCAGCAGTCCCAAGCCCGTGAGCACCGTCAGCACCGATTTCTTCGCAGCCATAGCTGATGCTCCTTGCCGAGAGGAGTGAGGAGAGAAGGGGACGCTCGACATGGGGGGAGAGATGAGACACGCCGACGAGCCGTCATAAATGAACGTCATATAACGTTGTTGCATGTCACGCTTGCATCTGGTGAGCTAACACGTCAAGAGCAAGACGTGGCCGGATCGCATCGGGGCTTCGGGTGCGCCGTCCTCTCACAGAAGCGGAGAACCACCATGTCCTTCACTCCCGCCCTCGACTTCGCGTTCGAGATCCGGGCCGAGGTGTCCGAAACGCTGCACATCGGCAACGGCGACGGAGAGGTCACCGAGTTCACCCCCATCACCGGCGGCGCCGTGGACGGTCCCCGCTTGCGCGGGAAGGTCCTTCCCGGCGGAGGCGACTGGAGCAGCACGCGCGGAGAGGTGTGCGAGCTGGAGGCCCGCTACCTGCTCCGGGCGGAGGACGGAGCCGTGATCGACATCGTCAACCGCGGCTACTACCGGCCCAAGGCCGACACCCCGGACCAGTTCGACGGGGAGGTGCAGGTCTCCGAGGCCGGTCACTACTACCGCACCTCGCCGGTCTTCCGTACGGACGCCCCCGCCCACCGCTGGCTCGCGGAGACGGTCTTCGTCGGCCTCGCTCGCCCGGACGGCGACGATGCCGTGATCATCCGCATGTACGCGCTGAAGTAGCGGTCCGGCCGTGGCCCGCGCGCCCTCCGCGCGGGCCACGGCGCAGCCGCCGTACCCCGGCTAGGACAGCGCCCGCCACGCCGTGACCAGGGCTTCCCTCAGCACGCCGACCTCCTCGGCGCTCAGGTCGGCGACCATGCGCTCCTCCAGTGCTCGGGCCTGCCCGGCGTACTCGGCGAGCAGTCGCCGCCCCGGGTCGGCGAGCAGGATGAGGCGTTCGCGGCGGTTGGCGGGGTTGGGTTCGCGGCGGATCAGACTCCGGCTCTCCAGCGCGCGGACCATGTCGGCCATCGACTGGGCGGTGACGAAGGAGTCGCGGGCGAGCTGCGCGGCGGAGATGCCGTCGTGCCGCTCCAGCACCGTCAGAGCGGTGTACTGCAACGCGGTGATCCCGGCGGGCTTGAGCAGCTCCTCCAGGCGGGCGCGCACCGCCAGCTCCGTCCTCTTGAGCAGATAGAGCAGTGAGGTGCTCACGTTCGTTCTCCCGTGGTGATCGTCCGCGTGGGGCGGGCCATGTCGCTGCCGCCGGGGTGGTGGCGCCTCTCACCCTAAGACATTGACAGGAAACCTGTTGATGCCCAGACTGGCCTTCATCAGGATTCCTGTCGATCCCGGCTCGTGTCGGCGCTTTCGGCATTCCCCTCCCGCCCCTCACGAGAGGTACCTCATGGATCTTCAGGGCAAGGTCGCCGTCGTCACCGGCAGCGGACGCGGTCTCGGACTGGCCTACGCGCAGGCCCTCGCCGCGGCCGGCGCCGCCGTCGTCGTCAACGATGTCGACCAGGCCGTCGTCGACGCCGCCGTCGCCTCGATCACGTCCGAGGGCGGCACCGCGACGGGTGTCGTCGCGGCGGTGGGTGACAGCGAGTCGGCGCAGCGGCTGGTGGACACGGCGGTCGAGGAGTTCGGGCGTCTGGACGTCCTCGTCACCAACGCCGGCATCCTGCGTGACCGCGTGCTGTGGAAGATGACCGACGACGACTTCGACGACGTCGTCCGCGTCCACCTCCGCGGCACCTTCACCTGCGCCCGCGCGGCCGCCGTCCGCATGCGCGAACAGGGCACCAGTGGCCGGTTGATCCTCATCTCCTCCCCG
This sequence comes from Streptomyces hundungensis, assembly GCF_003627815.1. Classification (NCBI taxonomy): domain Bacteria; kingdom Bacillati; phylum Actinomycetota; class Actinomycetes; order Kitasatosporales; family Streptomycetaceae; genus Streptomyces; species Streptomyces hundungensis. Next base: position 2,186,824 of record NZ_CP032698.1, on the reverse strand, counting down.
GCCGGGCAGCGTGGCAACTTCGGCCAGACCAACTACGCCGCCGCCAAGGCCGGCATCGTCGCCATGGCCCGCACCTGGGCCATGGAACTGGGCCGCGCCGGTATCACCGTCAACGCCGTCGTCCCCGTCGCCGCCACCGATATGACCAAGACCATCCCGGCGTTCGCCCCGGTCATCGAGGAGTCCGAGCGCACCGGTAAGCCGCTGCCGGACTGGCTGCGCAAGGACGAGGGCCTCGGCTCCGTCGAGGATGTCGCCGCGCTCATCACCTTCCTGGCCTCGGACGACTCCGACGGAGTGACCGGGCAGGCGATCGGCATCGGCGGCGACCGGCTGGCCCTCTGGGCACACCCCAAGGAGAAGGCGATCGCCTTCGCGGACGGTGGCTGGAGCGCCGACGCCATCGCCGCCGGGTGGGCGGACGGCGTCGGCGCCGAGCCCGAGACCTACGGCATCCCCGCGCCCCAGGCACCGGAGGCGTGAGCATGGGCGACCTCGCGCTCGACCTCGACCGGCTCACCGCCATCGACGTGCACACGCACGCGGAGATCTCCAAGGACGGCCACGGGGCGCTGAGTCCGGAGCTGTTCGGTGCCTCCGAGGCGTACTTCAAGGCCCACGGCCACCGGCAGCCGACCATCGAGGAGATGGCCGACCACTACCGGGAGCGCCGCATGGCCGCGGTGGTGTTCACCGTCGACGCGGAGCACGCCACCGGTCACCCGCGGATCTCCAACGAGGAGATCGCCGAGAGCTGCGCCGCCCACGCCGACACCCTGATTCCCTTCGCCAGCATCGACCCGCACAAGGGCCGCGCGGGCGTACGGGAGGCCCGCCGGCTGGTCGAAGAACACGGAGTCCGGGGGTTCAAGTTCCACCCCAGCATCCAGGCGTTCTCCCCGAATGACCCGCTCGCCTACCCGCTGTACGAGGCCATCGAGGAACTCGGCGTCCCCGCCCTGTTCCACACCGGCCAGACCGGCATCGGCGCCGGCGTCCCGGGCGGCGGCGGTATCCGCCTGAAGTACTCGAACCCGATGCCGGTCGACGACGTGGCCGTCGACTTCCCGGAACTGCGGATCATCCTCGCCCACCCGTCCTTCCCCTGGCAGGACGAGGCCCTGGCGGTCGCCACCCACAAGCCGCACGTGTACATCGATCTGTCCGGATGGTCCCCGAAGTACTTCCCGCCGCAGCTCGTGCGCTACGCGAACACGCTGCTCCAGGACAAGGTGCTCTTCGGCTCCGACTATCCCGTCATCACCCCCGACCGGTGGCTCGCCGACTTCGAGAAGCTCGACATCAAGCCCGAGGTCCGGCCGAAGATCCTCAAGGAGAACGCCGCCCGACTGCTCGGTCTGACCACGGGCTGAAGGAGACGCCGTGTTGAACCAAGGCATCGGTTCCTGGCCGGCGCGCCGGGCCCGCAAGACCCCCGACCGGGTGGCCGTCGTCCACGAGGACCGCACCCTGACCTACCGCGAGCTGCACGAACGCGTCCTGCGCCTCGCCCACGCCCTGCGCGCGCTGGGCGTGGCACGGGGAGACCGGATCGCGTACCTCGGCCCCAACCATCCGGCGTTCCTGGAGACCCTGTTCGCCGCCGGGACCCTGGGGGCGGTCTTCGTCCCGCTCAACACCCGCCTCACGGCACAGGAGCTGGCGTACAACCTCGCCGACTCGGGCAGCACCGTCCTCGTCCACGCGCACGAGCAGGCCGAGGCGGCCCGCGCCGCGGCGGTCGAGACGGGCATACGGCACCGGATCGCGGTCGCCTGCCCCGACGAGGAGAGCGCCCTCGGTTACGAAGAGCTGCTCATCGGCGCCGGGACGGGACCGCTGGACGAGGCCGTGGCGCCCGAGGACCCGTGCATGATCATGTACACCTCCGGCACTACGGGCCGCCCCAAGGGCGCCGTCCTCTCCCACGCCAACATCACCTGGAACAGCGTCAACGTCCTCGTCGACACCGACCTGGCCGGCGACGAGGTGACCCTCGTCGTGGCGCCGCTGTTCCACACCGCCGGGCTCAACATGACCTGCCTGCCGACCCTGCTCAAGGGCGGCCGGGTGGTCCTCCTCGGAGCCTTCGACGCCGAGCGCGTCCTGGAGCTCATCGAGGACCTGCGGGTGACGTACATGTTCGGCGTCCCCACCATGTACGACGCCATGGCCGCGCGGCCCCGCTGGGAGACCACGGACCTGTCCAGCCTGCGCACCCTCAACTGCGGCGGCGCACCCGTGCCCGCCCGTACCATCGCCGCGTACCTCGACCGCGGCCTCGCCTTCAGTCAGGGTTACGGCATGACCGAGGCGTCCCCCGGGGTCCTCTACCTGGACCGGGAGCAGACCTCGGCCAAGGCGGGCTCCGCCGGCGTGCCGCACTTCTTCACCGACACCCGCGTGGTCCTGCCCGGCGGCCGCGCCGCCGAACCCGGCGAGCGCGGCGAGATCCTCGTCCACGGCCCCAACGTCATGACCGGCTACTGGGGACGGCCCGAGGACACGGAGGCCGCCTTCACCGACGACCACTGGTTGCGCACCGGCGACGTCGCCTGCGTCGACGACGACGGGTACGCCTACATCGTCGACCGCGTCAAGGACATGTTCGTCTCGGGCGGGGAGAACGTCTACCCGGCCGAGGTGGAGGACGTGCTCCTCTCCCATCCCGCCGTCGCCGAATGCGCGGTCATCGGCGTGCCCGACCCGGTCTGGGGCGAGGTCGGCCGCGCCGTCGTCGTCCTCGAACCCGGTGCCCACGCCGACGAGGACGACATCCTCGGCCACCTGCGCGGCCGGCTTGCCAAGTACAAGATCCCCAAGTCCCTCGTCGTGACCGAGGCGCTGCCCCGCACGGCCTCCGGGAAGATCATCAAGCCCGCCGTACGCGACACCTATGCGACCGGTCCCACCGATCGTCCCCACCCGTAAGAGACGTCCGGGCAGCGTCCATTCATGGCCGCGCTCACCGTTGCCCACGTCATCGAAAGGAACTTCCATGCCCACCACCGCCAACGGCCTCGACGGTCTCAAGGCCCTCAGCGGAGCCGACCTGGGCCGCACCGAATGGCTCGACATCACCCAGCAGCGGGTGAACACCTTCGCCGACGCCACCGACGACCACCAGTGGATCCACACCGACCCGGAGAAGGCCAAGGACGGCCCTTTCGGCGGCCCCATCGCCCACGGCTACCTCACCCTCTCCCTCATCATTCCGCTCTTCGGGGAGCTGCTCGGCATCACCGGCACCAAGATGAGCGTCAACTACGGCCTGGACAAGGTCCGTTTCCCCAGCCCCGTCCCCGTCGGCGCGAAGATCCGCCTCCACGGTGTCGTCGGCACGGTGGAGGAGGTCAAGGGCAACGGCGTCCAGATGCCGCTGACGTTCACCGTCGAGGTCGACGGCAGCGACAAGCCGGCCTGCGTCGCCCAGGCCGTCTACCGCCACTACGCCTGACCGGCGGCGGGCCGCCATGGCGCGGGCGGGGCAACGATGACCTCGCCCGCGCCCTGGTAACCGTCCTCGACGCGACTGGGAGCGCACCGGCTCTCTCGTCGTCGCCACCGAGCCCCACCAGGTCGCTTGGCTCGCCGAGGAGGCAGAGACGGCCGCCCGCCACGGGGCCGACACCGTCCTCCTCGACGCCGACGAGGTCCGCGCCGAGATAGACTCCACGACCTTCCTCGGCGCCGTCTGGAACAAGAGCGACACCGCGATGGTCAACCCGGCCCGCCTCGCCTGGGGTCTCAAGCGCGCCTGCCTCGACCTCGGCGTCTGCATACACGAACACACCCCGGCGCTCTCCCTCGACGAGCACGGCGCCGTCGTCTCCGTCGGCACTCCCTATGGCCGGATCACCGCCGCACGCGTCGCACTCGCCACCAACGCGTACCCCTCGCTGCTTCGCCGGCACCGCCCGTACACCGTCCCGGTCTACGACTACGCGCTGGTGACCGAGCCGCTGACCGAGGAGCAGCTTGCCTCGGTCCGCTGGCACAACCGGCAGGGCTGGGCCGACCCCGCCAACTACTTCCACTACGCCCGGATCACCACCGACCACCGCATTCTGTGGGGCGGTTACGACGTCGTCCACCACTTCCGGGGCGGGGTGAGCGCCGAGCACGACCGGCGCCCCGAGACCTACGCGACCCTGGCCCGCCACTTCTTCACGACGTTCCCCCAGCTGGAAGGCGTCCGCTTCAGTCACGCCTGGGGCGGGGCCATCGACACCAGCACCCGCTTCTGTGTCTTCTTCGATACCAGCCACCGCGGCAAGGTTGCCTACGCCGCCGGCTTCACCGGCCTCGGCGTAGGCGCCACCCGCTTCGGCGCCGAGGTGATGCTGGACCTCCTGGCCGGCGCGTCCACCCAGCGCACAGCCCTCGAACTCGTACGCCGCAAGCCCCTGCCCTTCCCGCCCGAGCCCTTCCGCTCGATCGGTATCGGCATCACCCAACGCTCCCTCGCCCGCGCCGACCGCAACCAGGGCCGCCGCGACCTCTGGCTACGCACCCTCGACCGCCTCGGCCTCGGCTTCGGCAGCTGACCGGAAGCTCTCGCCGCCCGGGCTGCGGCGGTGTGGGCGGCCACTTCCCGTACGAAGGCGGGTCGGGGCAGCGGTACCAACACGGGGGTTGGTACCGCTGCCCCGACCCGCCTTCAGCCTGCTCGCCCGCAGCGCTCGGTGTCGATCTCGGCGAGCGTGGCCTCGTTGTAGCGGGCCCCGTGGACGGTCGTGCCGTTCAGCACCCGTCCGGCCGCTTCGAGGGCCTCGCCGGGTACGTCGAGGTCGAGGACGGACAGGTTCTCCCGCAGGTGAGGAACCGACCGGGTCCCCGGAATGGCCACGACGTGGGAACCACGGGAGAGGACCCAGGCCAGGGCCAGCTGCGGCAGGGTGACGCCGGCACCGCCGGCGATCTTCTCCAGCTCGCTCCGCAGCGCCAGGTTGCCCGGATAGTGGCGCTCGTCGAAGCGGGGCATGCCCCGGCGGATGTCACCCGCGGGAAGAGCGCCGAAGTCCGGGGGTGCGGCGGTGAGGAACCCCCGGGCCAGCGGGCTGAACGCCACCAGGGCGACGCCGAGTTCACGGGCCGCCTCCAGGGTCCCCTGCTCGGGATTGCGCGTCCACAGGCTGTACTCGTTCTGCAGCGCGGCGATCGGGTGCACGGCGCGGGCCCGCCGCAGGGTCGCGGCGGACACCTCGGACAGGCCCAGGGCCCGCACCTTGCCCGCCTCGACGAGCCCGGCCATCGCCCCGACGCTCTCCTCCACCGGCACCGCCCGGTCGAGCCGGTGCAGGTAGTAGAGGTCGATCACGTCGGTACGCAGCCGGGCCAGCGCCTCGTCGACGGTACGCCGCAGGGTCTCCGGGCGGCCGTCGATGACGCGGCGGCCGTCGACGCCGGTCATGCCGCACTTGCTGGCCAGCACGATCCGGTCCCGGTGCCGGGCGAGCACCCGTCCGACCAGCTCCTCGTTGGCGCCGAAGCCGTAGAGGGCGGCGGTGTCGAAGAGCGTCACGCCCTCCTCCAGCGCCGTCAGGAGCAGCCGCTCGGCGTCCTCCGCAGAGGGCGCGACGCCGTAGGCGTGGCTCAGGTTCATGCAACCCAGGCCGACGGCCGGGACCTCGAAGGGCCCGATCCGGCGCGGGGACCATCCCGCGCCGGCCCGCGTCGGCGCGGTCACGAGCCCGCGGCGGCGGTGAGCTGCCGTTCCAGCGCCGCCAGCGTCCGGTAGCAGGGAAGGACCTGGGCGATGGACGCGTTCGGCTCGCGGCCCTCGCGGATCGCGGCGACGAACTCGCGGTCCTGGAGCTCGATGCCGTCCATCGACACGTCGACCCCGCTTACGTCGATCGGCTCGTCCTTGCCCGTGAACAGGTCGTCGTACCGGGCGATGTAGGTGCCGGTGTTGCCGATGTAGCGGAAGAACGTCCCGAGCGGGCCGTCGTTGTTGAACGACAGAGACAGGGTGCAGATGGCGCCGTTGGCCGCGCGCAGCTGGATCGACATGTCCATCGCGATGCCCAGCTCGGGGTGGATCGGGCCCTGGATCGCGTTGGCCTGCACGATCGGGGAGCCGGTCTGGTACGCGAAGAGGTCGACCGTGTGCGCGGCGTGGTGCCACAGCAGGTGGTCGGTCCAGGAGCGGCGCTCCCCGAGCGCGTTGAGGTTCTCCCGGCGGAAGAAGTACGTCTGCACGTCCATCTGCTGGATGTTGTAGTCGCGGGCCTCGATCCGTCGGTGCACCCACTGGTGGCTGGGGTTGAAGCGGCGGGTGTGGCCCGCCATCGCGACGAGCCCGGTGCGCTCCTGCGCCGACTGGCACGCCTCGGCATCGGCGAGGGAGTCGGCGAGCGGAATCTCGGTCTGCACGTGCTTGCCCGCGTCGAGGCAGGCCAGGGTCTGCGCTGCGTGCATCTGGGTGGGGGTGGCGAGGATGACGGCGTCGATGTCGTCCATCGCCAGCACCTCGTCCAGGGAGGCGACGGCGCGGCCCACGCCCTGCTCGGCGGCGAACTTCCGGGCCCCCTCCAGGCTGCCGCTCACGACGGCGGCCACCTCGACGCCCTCGATGCGGCGGAGTGCGGCCGCGTGCTTGGCGCCGAAGGCGCCGCCGCCGGCCAGGGCGATCCGCAGGGTTCGGTCGTCGGTCATGTCAGTTCTCTCCTTCGGCGGGCGCCTCGGCCCGGGGGTGGTTCTCCAGGATCAGGTGGCCGACGGCCGTGTTGGACGCGGGCACATGGTAAAAGCGGTGCTTGACCTCGACGGCGCCGTCCACGTCGCTCAGCGCGCCTCGGGCGATCAGCCACATGACCAGCTCGATGCCTTCCGAGCCGGCCTCCTCGACGTACTCCAGGTGCGGCACCTCGGCCAGCCCCGCGGGGTCGGCGATCAGCCGGTCCAGGAAGGCGTTGTCCCACTCGCGGTTGATGAGGCCGGCGCGCGGTCCCTGGAGCTGGTGGCTCATGCCGCCGGTGCCCCACACGTGCACCTTGAGGGGGCGGTCGTACGACTCGATCGCCTTGCGCAGCGCCTGGCCGAGCTTGAAGCAGCGGGCGCCGGAGGGGACCGGGTACTGCACCACGTTGACGTGGAACGGGATGACCTTGCAGGGCCACTTCTCGACGTCGCCGAACATCAGTGACAGCGGGACGGTCAGACCGTGGTCGACGGCCATCTCGTTGACGAGGGTGAGGTCGAAGTCGTCCCGGATGAGGGAGTGCGCGATGTGCGCGGCCAGGTCGGGATCGCCCTCGATGCCGGGCACGGGGCGGGGCCCGTAGCCCTCGTCGGCGATGGGGTACGAGGCGCCGGTGCCGAGGACGAAGGTCGGGATCATCGACTGGTCGAAGGCGCTGGCGTGGTCGTTGTAGACGAGGAAGATCACGTCGGGGACGTTCTCCCGCTCCCACGTCTTGGAGTACGCGTACCCCTCGAAGACCGGCTGCCAGTACGGCTCTTCGGTCTTGCCGTGGTCCAGGGCCGCGCCGATCGCCGGCACGTGCGAGGTGAAGACGGCGCCGGTGATCGTGGCGTGCTCGGCCGACGGCTCCGGGTTCGTGTACGCCGCGTCCAGGACGGCGTGGTCGATCCGGTTGCCCTCGACCGAGCGCCCGCCGCCGACCATCATGGCGCGGTACTCCTCCTCGGTCATGCCCGTCATCGAGCCGGCCATCTGCTGGAACGAGAACCCCAGCGTCGCACCCCACTTGGCGAGGAAGTAGATGTTGCCGCCCTCGCGCATCGCCGCGTTGAGGTCACGGTCGAGGAGCGCCTGCTTCTGCTCCTCTCGCAGCGGCCACGCGTCCAGGTAGGCGCGCTCGTCGGCGAGGAAGGCCGCGCGGTTCTCGGCCGTCATCAGCGACATGCAGAACTGGTTGAGGTGATAGCCCTTGGCGGACTGCTCGGCGTCGAAGATGGTCGTCCCCGGCACCAGCTTGTAGGTCTTGTCCAGTGACATGGTGGGCTTCCAATCGTACGGAGATCAGTCGGCGTCAGGCCAGTACAGGCGCGTCGGGTTGTCCACGAGGAGCTTGTGCCGGAGCTCCGGCGTGGGCGCGATGTGCGGGAGGAAGTCGACCAGGAGGCCGTCGTCGGGCATGTGGTCGGTGAGGTTGGGGTGCGGCCAGTCGGTGCCCCACAGCACCCGGTCGGGGAACTCCTCGACCACCCGCTGGGCGAACGGCACCACGTCCCGGTACGCCTCCTGCTCGCCGTCGAGGGCCGGTGGGCCGTCCACCGTCAGCCGCTCCGGGCAGGTCACCTTGCACCAGATGTCCGGCCGGGCCCGCAGGAAGTCCAGGAACGCCTCGAATTCGGGCCCGTCCGGGTCCTTGGTGACGTCGGGCCGGCCCATGTGGTCCACGACCAGCGGGACCGGGATCGACAGGAAGAAGTCCCGCAGGTCGGGCAGGTCGGGCGCCTCGAAGTAGACGACGACGTGCCAGCCCAGCGGGGCGATCCGTTCGACCACGTCCAGCAGGTCCTGGCGCGGCGCCGCGTCCACCAGCCGCTTCACGAAGTTGAACCGTACGCCGCGCACACCCGCCTCGTGCAGCTCGCGCAGCTCCTCGTCGGAGACGTCGGGGCGTACGGTCGCCACGCCCCGGGCCATGCCCTTCGACGCGCGCAGGGCATCGGCCAGGGCGCGGTTGTCGGCGCCGTGGCAGGTGGCCTGCACGATGACGTTGCGGGCGAAACCGAGGCGGTCGCGGAGCGCGAAGAGCTGGTCCTTGGACGCGTCGCACGGCGTGTACTTCCGTTCGGGCGCGTACGGGAACGCGGCGCCCGGGCCGAAGACGTGGCAGTGGGCGTCGACGGCGCCCTCGGGGAGCCGGAACCGCGGTCGGCTCGGGTCGGCGTACCAGTCGAGCCAGCCCGGGTTCTTCTCGAAGTCGGTCGTCATGGGTTCAGGTTCGTCCTCGTCAGTCCTCGTAGCGCAGGCCGAGTTCGGCCAGCGGGCCGCGCATGCCGTACATGTCCAGGCCGAGCTTCCCGGCGCGGAACTGCGTGCGCTTGCCCTCCTCGTTGGCCTCGCGAGCGGCCGATGCGGCGGCCACCTCGGCGGCCCGCTCGCGTGGCACCACGACGACGCCGTCGGCATCGGCGACGATCACGTCACCGGGGCGCACGAGGGCGTTGCCGCAGACGACGGGCACGTTGACCGAGCCGAGGGTGGCTTTGACGGTGCCCTTGGCGTTGACCGCGCGGGAGAAGACGGGGAAGTCCATGTCCTCCAGGTCGGTGACATCACGGACACCGCCGTCGATGACCAGGCCGACGCAGCCCCGGGCGCGGAAGGAGGTGGCGAGCAGCTCGCCGAAGAAGCCGTCGTCGCTCTCGGTCGTGCAGGCCGCGACGACGACGTCGCCTTCCCGGATCTGCTCGGCGGCGACGTGCAGCATCCAGTTGTCGCCGGGCTGGAGCAACACGGTCACGGCGGTGCCGCACATCCGGGCCTTCGGATGGGCCGGGCGCAGGTAGGGGCGCATCAGCCCGACCCGCCCCATGGCCTCGTGGATCGTCGCGACGCCGTACTTCGACAGCTCGGCGACGGCCTCGGGGTCGGCCCGGTCGACCGTGGTGCGGACGACGCCGATCTCGGTGTGTTCCATGGGTGCTCCTCCTGGGGTCAGCGGCCGGCCGCGGCGAGGCGGGCGGCGAGTCGGGGGTAGACGCGCAGGGCGTTGCCGGAGTAGACGGCGGCACGTTCCTCGTCCGACAGGTGCGGGGTGGCGTCGACGTAGCGCTTCGTGTCGTCGAAGTGGTGGCCGGTGCGCGGGTCGATGTCGCGGACGGCGCCGATCATCTCGCTGGCGAAGAGGACGGACCGGCTGGGGATCACGCGGGTCAGCAGGTCGACGCCGGGCTGGTGGTAGACACAGGTGTCGAAGAAGACGTTGTCGAGCAGCGTCTCCGGGTCCGGCCTGCCCAGCGCCATCGCCAGGCCGCGGAACCGGCCCCAGTGGTACGGGACGGCGCCGCCGCCGTGCGGGATCACGAACCGCAGCGTCGGGAAGTCGGCGAACAGGTCGCCCTGGACGAGCTGCATGAACGCTGTGGTATCGGCGTTCAGGTAGTGGGCGCCGGTGGTGTGGAAGGCCGGATTGCAAGACGTGGAGACGTGGATCATCGCGGGGATGTCGTACGTGGCCATCGCCTCGTAGAGCGGGTACCAGCTCCGGTCCGTCAGCGGCGGCGCCGTCCAACGGCCGCCCGAGGGGTCCGGGTTGAGGTTGACCGTCACCGCGCCGAGCTCCTCGACCGCGCGGCGCAGCTCGGGCAGGCAGGTGGCCGGGTCGACGCCGGGGGACTGCGGCAGCATCGCGCCCATCGCGAACCGGTCGGGGTAGAGCGTGCTGACCCGGTGGACCAGGTCGTTGCAGATCCGCGCCCACGTCGAGGAGACGGCGAGGTCGCCGATGTGGTGGGCCATGAAGCTGGCCCGCGGGGAGAAGATGGTCAGGTCGCTGCCCCGTTCGTCCATCAGGCGCAGCTGGTTGCCCTCGACGGCCCGGCGCAGGTCGTCGTCGGTGATGACGAGGTCGTCGGGGTCGGGCGCGTCCGCGGGGGAGCCGACGGCCGCGATCTGCCGGTCGCGCCACTGCGCCAACTGCGGCGGTGCGGTGGTGAAGTGACCGTGACAGTCGATGATCAAGGGAGGTCTCCTGGGGGTGTCGGGGCGGGATCCGGCCGGGACGTGGACGCGATCAGTCCTGGGCGCTGGCGGGCCAGCCGGTGTACTGCTCCGAGAGGTACGTCCGTCCTGCGCGCGTGCCCACCACGTTGTCGAGCTCGCCGAGCTGGCGCCGCAGGTCGAAGGCCGAGGCGCCGGGCGCGGTGTGGAGCAGCCGGGTCATCCAGTACGAGAAGTTCTGCGCCCGCCACACCCGCTGGAGGGCCCGCGGCTGATACGCGTCCAGCGCGGCCCCGCCCTCCCGACCGAGGGCCCGCAGCAGGACGTCGGCGAGGACCTTCACGTCGTGCATCGCCAGGTTGAGCCCGCGGGCGCCGGTCGGCGGCACGGTGTGCGCGGCATCCCCGGCGAGCACCATCGAGCCCCAGCGCATCGGCTCCTGCACGAACGACCGGAACCGCAGCACCGTCTTCTCGACGACGGGCCCCTCCTTCAGCCGGAAGCCGTCCTCACCGGCCACCCGCGCCTGGAGGGTCTCCCAGATGCGGTCGTCCGACCAGGCGTCGACGGACTCGCCGGGGCCGCACTGGAAGTACATCCGCTGCACGGCCTCGGTGCGCTGGCTGATCAGCGCGAAGCCGTGCTCCGAGTGGGCGTAGATCAGCTCGGGCGCGCTCATCGGCGCCTCGGCGAGGATGCCGAACCACGCGAAGGGGTACTCCCTGCCGTACCGCGTCCGCCGCTCCTCCGGCACCAGGTCGCGGCACATGCTGCGGGACCCGTCCGCGCCGACCACGTACCGCGCCCGGATCTCGTGCCGGGACCCGTCGGCCGCCGTGTACCGGACGCGCGGGGCGTCGGTGGTGATGTCGAGGACTTCGGTGTCCCTGACGCCGAAGTGGACCGTGCCGCCGTCGCGCTCCCGCGCGTCGGCCAGGTCGATGAACACGTCGGTCTGCGGGTAGAGCCACACCGACTCGCCCACCAGGGCCTTGAAGTGGATACGGTGCGCCCGGCCGCCGAACCGGAGCTCGGTGCCCTCGTGCTCGTGGCCGTCCCGCAGGATCCGGTCGGAGACACCGGTCTCGACCAGATCCCGGGCCACGTCGGCCTCCAGGATCCCGGCGCGCTGCGTCGTCTCGATCTCGCGCCGGGTACGGGTGTCGAGCACGATCGTCCCGACCCCGGCGCGCCCGAGCCGGTGCGCCAGCATCAGGCCCGCGGGACCGGCGCCGACCACGGCTACGGGGACCGAGGCGACGGTGTCGACGGGGGCATCGGCCATGGCAACTCCTGAGCGACTACGAACGTTCCGAACACCCCGAACGTTGACACCCGCTCCGATGCCGGGTCGCTGCCGTTTCCGTCAGGCGGAAGCCCGTCCCGATCCGGGACTTCAGGAAGTCGTACGGGTACGCCGGCCGAGCTCCTCCGAGATGCCGTGCGCGGCTCGCAGCAGCGGCTCCCGCAGCCGGCGCGCACGGCTCGCGCCCTGCGCCGTGATCACCACCCCCAGAGCGGCGCTCACCGGCCCGGCCCGCCCGATCCGTACGGGCGCGGCCACCGCGACCGTGCTCTCGGACAGCTGCCGGTCGCTGACGAAGACGTGCTCCCGGCGGATCCGGTCCAACTGCGCCCGCAGCGCCTTCGGATCGACGACCGTGTGCGGGGTCCACGCTCGCAGCGGCGCGTCGAGGACTTCCTCCTGGATCTCCTGCGGCGCGTACGCGAGGAGCACCCGGCCCATCCCCGTGGAGGCGATCGGGAAGCGCGTCCCGACCATCGTCAGCAGCTCCACCGAGCGGTGCCCGGCGATCCGCTCGACGAACACGAGCTCCGTGCCCTCCCGCACCGCGAGCTGGATGTTCTCGTGCGTGACCTCGTACAGGTCCTGCATGAACGGCAGCGCCACATCGCGCAGGATCTGGGTACGCGGGCAGCCGGAGGCGATCTCCCAGAGCCGCAGCCCCACATGCCACGACCCGTCCTCGGCCCGCTCCAGGATGCCCCAGCCCGCCAGTTCGGCCACCACCCGGTGCGTGGTGCTCAGGGCCAGACCCGTGCGCTGGGCGATCTCCGACAACGTCTGCGACGGGTGCTCGCGGTCGAAGGCCGAGAGGACCTCCAGGACCTTGCCGGCCGCCGTGCTCCGGGTTGTGCTCACGTCGCCAGTCTCGCAGACCGGCGTTGAGGCACGCGGTCGCGCGCCTTACCATCTGCCGGACACCAAGGAGGCGATGTGGACCGAGACATCTCTGGGCTGTCTTCGATGGCGACGCGGCCCGTGCTGGCCGAGCTGTCCGAACACATCCGGCTCGTTCACGGGCTCCCCGTACGGTTCGATTCCGCCGGCGGGGTCGAGATCGCGCGGCGGGTGCGCGAAGGCGCCGAGGCCGACCTGCTCGTCCTCGCCGACGGCGCACTGGCCGAGCTGGAGAAGGAAGGGCACATCCTCGAGGGCACGACGCGACCGCTGTGGATCTCGCAGGTCGTCGCCGCCGCGGCGAAAGGAACACCCGTCCCGGCACTCGGCTCGGAATCCGACCTGCGAGCCGCGCTGACGTCCGCGGAGGGGATCGCCTACTCCACCGGCCCCAGCGGCACGGCCCTCATCGATCTGATCACCCGGCTGGATCTCGCCGACACGCTGTCCGATCGGCTTGTCCAAGCGCAACCGGGGGTACCGGCAGGCAGCCTGCTGGCGTCCGGCCGAGCCGACCTGGCCTTTCAACAGCACAGCGAGTTGATGAACCTGCCGGGCGTCGTCGTCATCGGCCCCCTGCCAGGTGACACCGCCATCAGCTCGACGTTCAGCGGGGGTGTACTGACCGCCTCCAGCCGGCCGGGCCTCGCCCGCGAAGTCCTCGACCTCCTTGGCTCCGACGCGGCATCGAGGACCGCCCGCGCCAGGGGCATGCGGGCGGCTGGGGACTAGCGACCCGAGCCGGAGGTTCGTCGCTTCAGCTCTTGCCGGGCCGGCTCGGCGAACAACCTCCCGCAGGTTCGGCGATGACACGCTCGCTGGCATGGAGGGCAGGTGGACCCCGGGGCGGCGTAGTTGCGATAGGGACGGCGGAGGCCACCGATCTGCTGAAGCCGCAGTCCCAGGTGCGGGCACCCGGGATCGCGGGCTGCAGTCAGGCCACGATGTGACGGGCGAAGGCCAGGGTGCCGGTGAAGATCTCCTCCACCTGGGCGTCGGGAAGCCCGTGCCAGCCGTGATCGGCGCCGGGCACCGTCCGCAACTCGACCGGTGCCCGGGCTCCCTCCAGTGCCGCGGCGAGGGATTGGCTGTGTGAGCAGTGCACCATGGTGTCCTGCTCGCCGTGGACGAGGAGGAACGGTGGCGCGCCGGAGTGGACGTGGGTGAGGGGGCTGGCCGCGCGGGCATGCCCCGGGACGGCTGACGGGGCCGCGCCGAGCATGAGTGCCTCGGGAGTGGTGGCGTCCTCGGGGGTGAAGCGGCCTCGTGTGGCGGTCAGGTCGCTCGGTGCGTACCAGATCACGGCGCCCGCCAGTGGCGGATCGACGTGGGTCAGGGCGAGAAGCGAGGCGAGGTGTCCGCCGGCGGACTCTCCCCACACCACCGTGCGCGCGGTGTCGATGCCGAGTTCCGCGGAGCGCAGGGTGAGCCAGCGCAGTGCGGCGCGTAGATCGTCCAGCGGGGCGGGGAAGGTGGCCTCACCGCTGAGTCGGTAGTCGACGCATGCGACGGCGAGACCGGCAGCCGCGATGCGCGCGAAGGGCCCGGGACTCCAGTGGCGCGTGCGCATCCCCATGTCGTCGCGCCGGCCTCGTCGCCAGGCGCCGCCGTGCACGAACAGCACCAGAGGAAAGGGGCCGGTCCGGTCGTCCGAGGGCAGCCACAGGTCGAGTTCCAGGGGACGGCTGCCCTCGACATCGGCGTAGGGGACGCCGCGCAGTTCTCGTACGCCGGGCCCGCTCGGTGTGGCGGGCGGTAGGGGAGCGTGGTCCGGGTGGGGTGCGGCGATCAGTTCCCGCAGCGAGGGTCCGGTCGTTGTCATCGGGTCCGCCACTGGTGGTCGGGCAGGAAGCGTACGTCGTACTGCTCGGGGACACTGGCGAACTTGTGGGGTGCGGGAACGACCGGCTGGTGCGGCAGGCCGAGTTGCTCGGCAGGTGCGCCGAAATTCTCGAAGAACCGCTCGAAGGTGCCTCCAGGACCGGCGGCGACGCCGACGACCTGGCTGTGGTGGCGCTCCATGCGGTAGGCGTGGCGGCAGTTCTTCGGTACGAAGCCGAAGTCGCCGGGCGTGAGCAGCTTCTCCTGCTGGTTGCCCTCGGTGTCCTCGACGAACAGCCGGACCGCGCCCTGGGTGATGTAGAAGACCTCGTGGGTGTCGGTGTGCAGGTGGGCCGGGATGAGGTCGCCTTTGGGGCCCTCGACGGTGAAGAAGTTGAAGGTGTTCTCGGTCTGCTCCCCGCCCGCGTAGATGGTGATCAGGTCGCCGAACAGATGGGCGCGGTCCCCCTCTCCCTTCTCGATGAAGTAGGGCTTGCCCGGCTCCGCGGGTATCCGTGATGCCTGCCGGTAGCGGGTGGCGTACTCGATGGTCATGTGTCCTCCGGTGATCGGACTCCGCCAAGAATGTCAGGTAGCCTGACATGGGAGGGTGTCGATAATCAAGCGTTGGATGACGAGCCCGGCCCCATGGTGAGGAACAGATGCAGTCCACCCGCCGTAACCTCCCCCAGTTGCTCGGCGACGCCCGGCGCTGGTTCGAAGAAGGACTGCTGGCGGCCCTGGAAGCAGCCGGAGCCACGCCGGTGTCCCCGACGCAGGCCCAGCTCTTCGCCGTGCTGGACGACCAGGGCACCACGGTCTCCGAGCTGGCCCGGCGCATGGGCGTCACACGGCAGACCGCGCACCAGGCCGTGCACGGCCTCGTCGCCACCGGGCTGCTCCAACAAGTCCCGGACCCCGCCTCCGCCCGACAGCGCTTGATTCGCCGCACCAGTGAAGGAGAACGCGCACACCGTCAGGCCGGCATCATCCTTGACCGGCTGGAAGCGCAGCTCGCCGAGCGGATCGGCCAGGAGGCGGTCGATGCCCTGCGGGCGACGCTGGAAACTCCGTGGGGCCGGCCGCCCTCCCCGAGCTCGGAGTGAGGCTGCCACGACGGCACGCGCGGAATTAGGCCCCGGGCATGGCGACCGGCTGAGAGCTCCAACTGCTTGTCCCTCTGGTGGAGGGGTGCGTCGGAGCCATCAGAGGCGGAGCAGGCGCTCGGCGTTGAGGTGGCAGATCTTGGCGCGGTCGGGTTCGCTGATCGGGGCGGTCTCGATGAAGTGGACGGCTTCGTGGTTGCTTTCCAGGGGGTAATCGGTGGAGAACATGATGCGGTCGGCACCGAGCGCGAGCAGGCTGCCGAGTAGCGGGGCGTGTGCGCAGACCCCGCTGGTGGTGATCATGATGTTGTCGCGGATGTAGTCCGAGGGACGTGGCCTGGCCAGGCGGATGCCGCGCTGGTTGAGGAAGTCCCAGCGGCTGGCCAGGCGCCACAGGTGGCCGGGGAGTCCTTCGCCCATGTGGCCGAGGACGAGGTGGCATCGGGGAAGCGGTCGAAGACGCCTCCGAAGACGATCCGCAGGGCGTGGGTCGCGGTCTCCACGCCCCAGCTCCACATCGGCCCGATCAGTTCCTCGTGGCCGCGCAGGTTGTGCCACACGTCGTAGGAGCTGGCCGGGTGCAGGTAGATCGGTACGCCGAGGGCCTCGGCGCGCTCCCAGACCGGTCGGAACTTGGCCGCGTCCAGGTATTCGCCGTGCGTGTGGCCGTTGATCAGGGCACCCCGCAGGCCGAGTTGAGTGTCGCGCGCTCCAGCGGCGGCTCAGCGCATGGTCGATGGGCCGCGCGCAAACTGTCGCGAAAACTGTCGTTCACCATGCGGGGACCGCGTGCTCCTCGACCCGTGCGGTGGAGCGTCCCGCCCGCCGGGGCCGGTGCGGGCCCTCCGGGCCCGGCTCCGCGCTGCTCGCGTTCCGTGGCGCGGCCGTGACAGGGGGGTTTCGACGTCTCGACGTGGCCGCGACCTTCTTGCACACTGACCGCCACGGCTTTGGACGAGTCGCCCGGGGGTCGTCAGGCAGGCCGCTGCGGGCGGCCGCGTGACGGCCGACCGGAACGCACAGTCGGGAATCGGTGAGGGCGCCTTGGAAGACTCGCTCGTACGTGAGCCGCAGCATGCCGATGAGGTGCCTTCACCCGCGGCGGACGGAGGGGGCGCCGCCTCGATGACCCGTCGCCGCGGCTCCGAGTCGGCCACCGGGCCCGTGCTGGGCCGCGCCCTGCAGATCCTCGGGGCGTTCAGCGCGAGCTGCCCGGAGATGACGCTGAGTGAGCTGTCCCGGCGGTCCGGGCTGCCGGTGTCGACCGTGCACCGGATGCTCGGTGAGCTCATCGCCTGGGGAGCGCTGGAGCGCGGTGACAAGGGGTGCTACCGCGTCGGCCTGCGGCTGTGGGAGGTCGCCGCCCTCGCGCCGCGCGGACAGGGCCTGCGCGAGCGGGCGCTGCCGTTCCTGGAGGACCTCTCCCAGATCACCCGAGAGAACGTTCAGCTCGCGGTGCGCGAGGGGACGGAGGTGGTCTTCGTCGAGCGCATCGCGGGGTCCGGTGCGGTGCCCGTGCTGACGCGGGTGGGCGGGCGTTTCGCCCTCACGGCCACTGGCGTCGGGCTGGTACTGCTCGCGCACGCCCCCGACGAGGTGCAGGAGCAGGCGCTCGCCGGCCCCTTCGAGCGCTTCACGCCATGCACGGTCACCGATCCGCGGGAGCTGCGGCGCATGCTGGCCGAGGCGCGGACCCATGGCTATGCGGTCAGCGACCGCCAGGTCACGATGGACGCGCTGTCGGTCGCCGCCCCGGTGCACGGTCGTGGCGGTGGAGTGATCGCCGCAGTCTCGCTGGTGGTACGCCACGGCAGCACCTCCGCGCACGCGCTGGCCCGGCTCGTCTGTACGAGCGCCCGGGCGACCTCCCGCGCCATGATCACGTCGCAGGTCTGAACCCCGCCGTCCCGCGCCTGAGCTTCCGTACCGCCCATGCCGTGTGGCGAGCCGAGCCCCTGCGGCCCGGCCGGCGTTTCGCAGATGTTTCCCGGCATCCGGAAAGGCCCATGGTGACCCGAGGGCGCCGACGCCACGATGGTCCGCACCGGTCGACGCCCGGGCCCCGGTCCGCCGGGGCCGCACCCGCGCCCACTCCCCGTAGGCCCTTGCGGTGGGTGTCGACGACCTCCACGCAGTCGACAACGGAGTGCTGCCATGGTTCTGCCACCCTCTTCTCCCCATCCTTCCGGTTCTCCCCATCCTTCCGGAACCGTCCGGTGACCGGCCCTTCTCTGCGCGCCGCCCTCGACGAGGGGCCGATGAGCCGCTTCCAATGGGGCGCGATTGCGGTGTGCGTCCTGCTCAACATGCTCGACGGCTTCGACGTACTCGTCATGGCCTTCACAGGAAAAGCCGTGTCGGCGGAGTGGGAACTCAGCTCTTCCGAGCTCGGGCTGCTGCTCAGCGCGGGCCTCGTCGGCATGGCTCTGGGCGCCCTGTGCGTCGCCCCGTGGGCCGACCGGATCGGCCGCCGGCCGGTCATCCTCGGCTGCCTGGCGCTGGCCGCCGCCGGGATGCTGCTCTCCTCGGTCAGCCAGTCACCCGCCCAGCTCGGAGTGCTGCGCGTGCTCACCGGCGTCGGCATCGGAGGCGTCCTGGCGGACAGCAACGTCATCGCCGGCGAATACGCCTCCCGCCGCTGGCGCGGGCTCGCCGTCAGCCTCAACTCCACCGGCTACGCGGCCGGCGCCACCGTGGGCGGGCTGCTCGCGGTCGGCATGATCGGGGAGTTCGGCTGGCGTTCGGTCTTCCTGACCGGTGGCCTGGCCACCGCCGTCGCCGTCCCGCTGGCTTACTTCTGCCTGCCCGAGTCCGTGGACTTCCTGGCCTCCCGCAGGCCGAAGGGCGCCCTCGAGAGGATCAACGCCCTGGCCCGGCGCATGGGCCGACCGCCGCTGGAGAGCCTGCCCGAGCCCACCGCCGGACCGGCCGGAGTCGGGGCCGGATTCCGCGAGCTGCTCTCACCCGCGATGCGCCGCTCGACGCTGCTGCTGTGGTCCGCGTTCTTCCTCGTCATGGCCGGCTTCTACTTCGTGACCAGCTGGACGCCGACCCTGCTGGTCGAGGCCGGCCTGTCCGGCACCCAGGGCCTGACCGGCGGGACACTGCTCAACCTCGGCGGCATCTTCGGCGCGGCCGGGCTCGGGGCCCTCGCCGCCCGCTACGCGCTCCGCTCCGTCCTGATGGCCTACCTGATCACCACGGCCGTGATGCTGTCCGCCTTCATCGCCTCGACGTCCTCGCTGGGAGCGGCCTTCGCCCTCGGCGCGGTGATCGGCCTGTTCGCGAACGGCTGCGTGGCCGGTCTGTACGCCCTCACCCCGGCCACGTACGGCCCAGAAATCCGGGCCACCGGACTCGGCAGCGCCCTCGCGGTCGGCCGCATCGGCGCGATCCTCGCCCCGACCGTCGCGGGCGGCATGCTCGACGCCGGCTGGACCCCGCAGAACCTCTACCTGGCCGTCAGCCTGATCTTCATCGCCACATCGGCGCTCCTCCTGCTGCTGCGCCCCGCCACGGCAGCGCACACGGAGCCCGCCGCAGCGGCCCCGGCCGCCGGCACCGCGCACTGAACACCCCACTCCGGAAGGAAACGATCATGACTGCTTTCGTACGCGATCAGTGGTACGTCGCCGCCTACGGCCGCGAGGTCGGGCGCGAGCTGCTGGGGCGCACCGTACTGGGCGAGCCGATCCTGCTGTACCGCACCGAGGACGGCCGGCCGGTGGCGATGTCGGAGCGCTGTGTGCACCGGCGCTTCCCGCTGTCGCAGGCACCGAGCCGCCTGGACGGCGACCAAGTGGTGTGCGGGTACCACGGCTTCACCTACGGCACCGACGGCGGCTGCGTCTCCGTGCCCGGCCAGCAGCGCATCCCGCGCACCGCCCGGCTGAAGACCTACCCGGTGGTCGAACAGGACTCCTTCGTGTGGGTATGGATCGGCGACCGCGAGCCCGGGGACACTTTGCCGCCCCGCGCCCCGTGGATGGACTCGCCCGATTACACCGTCGTGTCGGGCATGGAGCCGATCGACAGCGACTACGGCCTGCTCGTCGACAACCTCATGGACCTGTCCCACGAGACCTACCTGCACGGCGGTTACATCGGCACCCCCGAGGTCGCCGAGACGCCCATCACCACCGAGGTCGACGACGCGGCCGGCATCGTGTACGTCAGTCGCCACATGGACGACGCGGAGTGCCCTCCGTTCTATGCGAAGTCCACGGGCATCAAGGGCCGGATCACCCGCTGGCAGGACGTCGAGTACCACGCGCCCGGTCTCTACCTGCTCCACTCGCGCGTCGCGCCGGACGGCGCGCCCGGGCCGAATTCGGACGGCAGCGACCCGCACGCCTTCCACGTGGAGGTCGTCTACGGCATCACCCCGTCGACGGAGAAGACGGTGTACGACTTCTGGGCCGTGGCCCGTGACTTCGCCCTCGACGACCAGGACGTCACCGAATTCCTGCGCGGCAACAATCACACGGTGGTCATGCAGGACGTCGTCGCCCTCAACGTGCTGCAGAAGTCCCTGGACACCGAAAAGGCCGGCTACCAGGAGCTGAGCATCAACATCGACACCGGCGGCGTTGCCGCCCGCCGCATTCTCGCCCGCCTGGCGCAGGAGGGGGCCGCGACGCCGGCCCCGGCGGTGGCCCGATGACCCCGCTCCACCCACCCGTCCTCTCCGGCGAGAACGTCCACCGCATCCACTGGGTGCTCGGTACCGACCGGCTGCTGGCCGTCTGTCACTGTGGTGCGCGGCGGGAGTTCGAGGACCCGGTGGAGCTGTGGGACTGGTTGCTGGGCCACCCCGAGGACCACCGCCCCGGCCTCACAAGTCCGCAGCGCACCGAGGTCGAGCTCGACCTGACCCTGGTGGGCAAGGAGCCCCTCGCCGAGGGCGTCGTCCGGCTCAGCCTGGCCCACCCCTCCGGCGAGCGGCTGCCCGCGTGGAGCCCCGGCGCCCACATCGATCTGGTGCTGGGGCCCGATCTGGTGCTGGGGCCTGACCTGGTACGGCAGTACTCGCTCTGCGGCGACCCGGGGGACACCTCCCTCCTCCACGTGGCCGTGCTGCGCGAGCCGCAGAGCCGGGGCGGCTCCCGCTACGTACACGACACGCTGGCCGAGGGCGACACGGTCCGGGTGCGCGGCCCCCGCAACCACTTCCCGCTGGTCGACTCCCCCCGCTACCTCTTCATCGCCGGCGGCATCGGCATCACGCCGGTCCTGCCGATGATCGCCGCCGCCGAGCGGCGGGGCGCCGACTGGCGGCTGGTGTACGGCGGACGCAGCCGCGCGACCATGGCTTTCGCCGGGCAGCTCGCCGAGGATCACCCGCACCGGGTGGAACTGTGCCCCCAGGACGAGACCGGCCTCCTCGACCTGGACGGGCTGCTCGGCAGCCCCGCCCCCGGCACCCTCGTCTACTGCTGCGGTCCCGAACCCCTGCTCGACGCGGTGGAGCGGCGATGTGCCTCCTGGCCGGAGGGCACCCTGCACATCGAGCGGTTCACGCCGAAGGCGCGGAAGGACGACGCCCCTTCGGCCTCCTTCGAGGTGGAACTCTCCCGGAGCGGCATCACGGTGACCGTCCCGCCGGACAAGACCGTCCTCCAGACGGTCGAGGAGGCCGGTGTGCAGGTCCTGTCCTCATGCCGGGAGGGCACCTGTGGCACCTGCGAGACCGCCGTCCTCGACGGGGTGGTGGACCACCGCGACTCCCTCCTCACCCCCGCCGAACAGGCACGCGACGACACGATGTTCATCTGCGTCTCGCGCGCCGCCTGCCCGCGCCTCGTCCTGGATCTGTGACCCACCGCCACCGACGGGGCCCACCGCATGACCCGAGACCGTGGCCGACCGCGGCCCCGTCGTCCGGCCGCCCACTACCGGGTAGTCGCGTGTGGCGCTCTCTCGGGACGGGCGCCCTCGGAGGGCGTGGGGATCACCGGGTCGGCGGGTCGGCGGCGCCGTGCCCACCGCGTACGGAGGGCCGTGGCGACCCGCTCGCCGAGGAGGATGCCCGCCAGTCCGCACAGGCTCAGCAGGGGCGGGGCGGGTGCAGCGACGTCCATGGCCCAGAAGACCGCGCCCATCACGGTTCCGGCGAGGAGGGAGACCCCCGCCCGGCGCGCGAACGCCACCGCACGGGCCCTGCGTGAGGCGGTCACAGGGCCCCCAGGGCGGCCTGGCTCAGCAGCATGCCGAGCAGGCCGCACAGCGCGACGGGCGGGGGAGCGGGAGCTTTCACTCGCAGTGCCACGTACAGGACTCCAACCACCATCCCGGCCAGCAGCACCTTCACGTATGCCATCAGGACCCAGCTCCCTACGAGAAAGCAACTTCCGTCAGGGTACCTGACATTGACTGTGGTGTGACGCGGGGTGCGTTGCCACCCGCCCCGATGCCGTCCGAGCGCTACAGCCCCTCGCCGTCGGCCGAGATCGCGCTCATCAGGCGGTCCAGGTGCGAGCGCATCACGGCGATCAGGTCGAACGAGCGCCCGCCGGCCAGCCACTGGAGTCGTAGTCCGGCGTCGAGCGCCGCGCACTCCCGGGCGATGTTCTCGTGGTCCAGGCCCGCTTTGAGTTCGCCGGACTCGGCGCCGGAGCGCAGGCGGTCCGCGAGTTCGCGTACGCCCTTTTCCTGCCAGTGGGAGAAGAACTCGTGCGCTGGGTGGTCCGGTGCGGTGGCCTCGGCGCCCCTCTTCGCGAAAGGAGCGGCTTGATGACACCGACGTCTGCCGGCCCCTCGCTCGACGCAGGCTCGTCCGACGACACCGCGAGATGGACCCCGCGACTGGTCGCCGTACTCATCGCGCTCATCTGGCCGCCCCGCTTGCCCACGCCAGGAATGCCACCTGCCCGCCGACGACATCGCGGACCTCGACGCCACAGCGGCCCGCATCGGCGTGCACGGCGACCGCTACAACGACGTCACATGGGCCTCGCTGGCAAGTGAGAAGGCCGCCTGTTGCCCGACGTCAATGGTTCCGGGAACAGATCGCCGCAGCGGTCGAACGGGACGCCCAAGGCAGCGGCCCACGAAATTGATCGGCGCTCCGGTCGATACCTCGTCGGCCACGAGTCGGCGGCCGAGGCCGCTGTCACGTTCCGGCGAGGCCGGGGCCTCTTGTCGACCGTGACGCTCATTTGACGCTCTGGGCTCAGGAATGGCGCCCACCGAGTCGAGAAACCGGCTTTGACCTGCGGTTTCTGTTGCCTTGTGCCCTGCGACATCTTTTCGATGACGCACCACGTGGAGTGCGTGGCGATCCTGGAACCCATCGCAAAGGCCGCCTGACCTGCGGTTTTGCCGATGTGCATGATGTGCGGTGCGGGCGTTATGGGCAATACCTTGACGCCGAAATGACGCCTGTGCCGCTCATGTGACGACGAGTTTTCGCTCGGGGGCTGCCGTCTTGACCTTGGACTTCTTGTTCGGCAGTGAGAGCCGGAAGACCTTGTGCCACGCGGAGAACACCTGCTTGGGCAGGGGCCCCGTGACGTAATCCAGCTCGTACTTCTCGAACAAGGCGCGTACCTTCACCGCGATCTCGGCGTACCGGTTGCTCGGCAGGTCCGGGAACAGGTGGTGCTCGATCTGGTGTGACAGGTTGCCGGTCATGAAGTGCATGGCCTTGCTGCCGCTGATGTTCGCCGAACCCATCATCTGGCGCAGGTACCACTGGCCGCGCGTCTCGCGCTCGATCGACCGGCGTTCGAAGACCTGCACGCCCTCGGGGAAGTGCCCGCACATGATCACCGAGTGTGACCAGAGGTTGCGGACCAGGTTCGCGGTAAACGTGGCGGCGAGCGTGCTGAGGAACGACGGGCCCGACAGCAGGGGGTGGACAACGTAGTCCTTGAGCACCTGCTTGCGGATCTTACGGCCGACGGCTTTGGCCCGCGCACGGAACTCCGGGTCCTTGCGGCGGTGCTTGTCCAGGTTGTTGCCGAGCTCCAGGTCGTAGGCGGCGATGCCGTACTCGAAGAAGCAGGCGTTGAGGAAGTTCCACAGCGGCTGGCCGAGGTGGAGCGGGTGCCACTTCTGGTCCTCGTCGACGCGCATGATGCCGTAACCGAGGTCGTTGTCCTTGCCGATCACGTTGGTGTACGTGTGGTGCAGCTCGTTGTGCGAGTGCTTCCACTGCTCGGCCGGCGAGACGTGATCCCAGTCCCAGGTAGTGGAGTGGATCTTCGGGTCCCGCATCCAGTCCCACTGGCCGTGCAGGACGTTGTGGCCGATCTCCATGTTCTCCAGGATCTTCGCCACGGACAGACCGGCGGTGCCGATCAGCCATGCGGGCGGGAAGGCCGAGAACAGCAGCACGCCCCTGCTGGCCAGTTCGAGCCCCCGCTGGGCGGAGATGACCTTTCGGATGTAGGCGGCGTCCTTTTCGCCGCGGGCGGCGATCACCCCGTCGCGGATCGCGTCCAGCTCTCGGCCAAGCTCTTCGATCTGCTCCCCGCTCAGGTGGGCGGTGGGGTCAATGGCGGTCAAGGTTCTCCTACCGTTCGATGTCGCAGGGGCCCGCCGCGGCGGACACGCAGGTCTGGATGAGGACGCCCGGCTCTGCCTCGGTGATCTCGCCGGTGCGCAGGTCGCGGACGGCCCCCGCCTTGAGCGGTGTGACGCAGCCGTAGCAGATGCCCATGCGGCACCCGGACGGCATGAGCACGCCGGCCTCCTCGCCCACGTCCAGCAACGGCGTGGCGCCGTCCGCGTCGACGATCTTGCCGGTGGTGCGGAACGTGACCTCGCCGCCGTCCCCGGAGACGACGACGCTGGGGCGGAAGCGTTCGGTGTGCAGGCGCTCTTGGACGCCCTGCTCGGTCCAGTGCGCCTCGGCGGCGTCGAGCAGGCCCGCGGGTCCGCAAGCCCAGGTCTCCCGCTCGGCCCAGTCGGGCACGAGCTCGTCGAGGCGGGCGATGTCGAGCATGCCGTCCGTGGCGGTGTGCAGCTCGGTGAGGCGCAGCTTCTTCTCCGCGACCAGGTCGTGCAGATCGTTGCGGAAGATCACGTCTTGTGGCCGCGGTGCGGAGTGCACCATGACGACGTCGTCGAACTCGGTGTCGCGCAGCATGCCCATCACCGGCGTGATGCCGCTGCCGGCCGTCAGATAGAGCACCTTGGCGGGTTTGGGCTTGGGCAGCACGAATTCACCGGTCGCCTGGTCGAGCCGGATCAGCGTGCCCGGTTGCGCCCTGCGGACCAGGTGGTTGCTGACCTTGCCGCCCGGGATCGCCTTCACGGTGATCGTGACGCGGCCGTCCCGGCGGTCCGTCGGTGAGGTGAGCGAGTAGGCACGCCACAGGCGTACGCCCTCGACGTCGACCCCGATGCGCACGTACTG
This sequence comes from Streptomyces hundungensis, assembly GCF_003627815.1. Lineage (NCBI taxonomy): Bacteria > Bacillati > Actinomycetota > Actinomycetes > Kitasatosporales > Streptomycetaceae > Streptomyces > Streptomyces hundungensis. The sequence continues at coordinate 2,161,691 of NZ_CP032698.1, read as the reverse complement.
ACCGGCCGTGTGGCCGCGCCACCCCCGCCCCGGTCTGATCACGAGGGTCGCGGCGTCACCCGTCTCGGGGTGCACTGCCTCGATGCGCCCGCGCAGTTCAGCGCCCGCACGCAGCGGACTGACCAGGTCGAGGTAGTCCGACGGCAACAGCGGCGTCGTGACCGTCTCCAGCAGTTTCCACGCCCTGCCGCGGAGGGCCGCACTCCTCATGACTCCACCTTGATGCGCCTCAGGGCGTAAAGTCCTGTCCCCAGAACGTGAATCTGGTCGGCCGAATTGTTCGCAGGAAACAAAACATGAACCATGCCATCAGGAGAGCCAGCGAACTGACCCTGGACGAGACGACGGTCAGCGCATTGCGGGCCGCGCTGAAGAACACCGCCGACGAGATCGTCCAGGCGATCATCGACGAGGTTCCTCCCTACGCCAACGCCCTTTCGGGCCGCATGGGCGGCATCATCCGCCGCGCCGTACGCACCGCCCTGGGGCACCATCTGGACCTCGCGAGCGGCAACGCCACAGGCGGCGATGCCGGTGACGCGGCCTACGAGCTGGGTCGCGGCGAGGTCCGCGAGGGCCGTTCGATGGACGCCCTGCTCAGCGCCTACCGCGTCGGAGCCCGCGTGGCCTGGCGATGCCTGGCCACGGGTGCCGTGCCCGCAGGGCTGCCCGCCGCCGAAGTCGCCAAGTTCGCCGAGCTGACCTTCGCCTACATCGACGAGCTCTCCGCCGCGAGCGCCGCTGGCCACGCCGACGAACTGGCCGCCCAGGGCCGGGCTCAGGAGCGTCACCTGGAACACCTGGCCCGCGACCTCCTCGCCGACGCGAGCCCGGACGTGCTGCGAGCCTCCGTGCAACGGGCCGGGTGGCAGCCTCCAGTGTCGCTGACCGCGGTGCTGCTGCCCGCCGCCCAGGCCCGGCCTGCCTACCGCACGCTCCACCCCAGCACTCTCGTCCTCGACGATCTGCCGGACGCCTTGGGCGTGCTGCTGGTCCCCGATGCCGACCGGGCCCATCTCCTGAGACAGCTGAACCACCGCGCCGCCGTGGTCGGCCCGGCCCGGCCATGGACTCGTGCGTCCGCCTCGTACGCACGAGCCGTACGCGCGCGCTCCCTTTCCGCCGACATCCGCGACACCGAGGACCACCTGCCCGAGCTGGTACTGAGCGCCGACGCGGACGCGTTCGCGGACCTGCGTGCCCGAGCCCTCGCACCCCTGCGGACCGTGCCCGCCGCGACCGCGCGGCGACTGGAGGAGACGTTGCGGGCGTGGCTGCTGCACCAGGGCAGGCGGGACGAAGTGGCAAAGGCATTGTTCGTCCATCCCCAGACCGTCCGGTACCGGATGTCACAGCTGCGAGAACTGTTTCCGGATCTCGCATCGCCGCAATGCGTCCTTGAGCTGACGCTCGCGCTGGGTCTCCAGGTCCGCTGACGCACGCCCCGACGTCCACGACGACCCTGTCCGAAGCGGCGGACAGTGGCCGTAGCCGACCCAGCTCCCGCCTCGGATACCGTGTTCCTCTACGGGGTGCCATAACGGATGTGGCGCCCCCCACCGGAGGTAGCCAGCGTATGAGTTCAAAGCGCAGCAAGAATCCAGCCCTGCCCGTCCTTGACGACGCATACCGGCTCGAGTCGGTCAAGGGCGCCGAAGAGTCCACCCGTGACTTGGCCGCGCGGCTGGCCACCACCGAGCTGCGCCGCGCCTCCCACCCGGGCCGGATCACCTGGGAGCCCGTCGACCAGGCCGAGCCCGTACCGGTCCCGCCGACCGTGGTCGACGGTGACGGGGACCTGTGGCTGCGGGACCGGGGCACTGGCACCTGGACCATGCCCGAGTTCAACCCGAAGGAATTCCCGGCCCGCTGTGGCGAGGTTCTGACGTGGACCCAGCTTGCCCGCGAGTTCGGCCCGCTGACCGCCCTGGCCGACGACCGCCGCATGGGCGGCCGGCGCTGACCACGCCGCCTTCTGGGACGACCCGCCCCTGCGGCACCCGTTACGGGTAGCAGGGGAGAGCTAGTCACCTGCCGGCAGCCGGGCCCGCGCGGTTCGCCGGGCGGCGTCGCGCACGCGGCCGCCCAGCAGCTGACCGGACGTGAGGTGCGCTGGTACGGGGTCTGGGTGTGGCACCAGTGGTCCGGCCGCCTGGTGCACCTGCTGCCGCGCGAGGACGCCTGATCTGCCGGCCCCCCCGACGTCCCCCCACCCGCCGACGTCCCCCACGCCCCCGACGCCCGCCCCGACGAGCGCCTCGGGGGCGTCGTGCGTCGGCCGGGCCCGCCGGTCTCGCCCGGGAGGTGGGTCAGTTCGTGGTCAGGAGGCCCGCCGAGGCGAAGGCCTCGTGTGTGGATGGGGTGTCCAGTGCTCCGACTTCCGTGAAGTAGCGCGTGGTCGCCTGGGCGGCCCGGCCGATGGCGGCCCGGGTCGCGTCGGCCGGATGAGAGTCGGTGAGGATCTCCTCGGCCTCCTCCGCGCTGAATCCGGCGTCCCCAAGGGTGAGGGCTATGGCCAGGTAGTCCGGTTCCAGGAACGCGGTGATGAGCTCCGGGACCAGTGCGCCCATCCGTCTGCGCGCCGGTGCGTCGAGTGCGTGCCAGAAGAATTCGAGGAGGCTGCGGAAGTAGGCGTGGTGTTTCCCCTCGTCCTCGGCGTGGTCCTGGACCAGCTCCCTGACCGCTTCCGGCAGCCGCTTGTCCCGGGGGAGGTCGGAGAGGATGGAGGAGATCAGGGTCTCGCTCACGACGGAGAAGGCGAGGTCGGCCGCTCCGCGCAGATCGTGGTCCATCCCCGCCCGGATGCGGTCGAGGCGGTCGATGAACGCCGGGCGGTCCGGCAGGCAGGCGTCGAAGCCGGTCCGCGCCTGGACCTGGCGGGACAGGTCGTCGGAGAACTGGGCATGCCAGGCCTCATCCGTCGTGATCTTGAAAGCGTCCTCCCGCATGGCGGCCGGCAGGTCGAGCCCGCTGCGGCCCCGGCTGATGTCCATGGTCACCGGCATCACGGCGACTTGTTCCAGCTCGGTGGTGAAGTACAGGTACTGGTGCAGCCGTTGGGTGAGTACGCGCTCCGTCACCTCGTACGGCCGGGACCGTACGAGCGGATGCGCGACGACCGGCATCAGCTCGGGCGGGAAGTAGAGCCGGCCGGGCTCGGCGGGCGTCAGCAGGCGCGGCGGCTTCACGCGCACGCTGGCGCGCGCGTCCCAGAGGGCGAACCTGCTGCGGTACTGGGCCGCCACCGGCGATTCGGGGTCGGTCAGCCGGGTGAGGGTCTGGCGCAGGGGCGCGCGGTGCGTGGTCTTCTCCATCTCCGTCTCCGGGCCTAGGCGCCGGCGCTGATCGGATCGGCCTCTTCGGCGACGACCGGTCCGTGGGCCCGCCCCAGGCGCCTCACCTCGGGGATGGCCAGCACCCCCAGACTGGATACGGCCATCAGCGCGGCGGCGCCGTAGAGCGCCGCCTTGGCTCCGACGAGCCCGGCCAAGGGGCCGGCCAGCGCCATGCCGAGGGGGATGAGCGCGCTGGACAGCAGCCATTCGTAGGCGGAGACGCGGGACATCCGGTCGGTGGGGATCTGCTGCTGCACCGCGGTGTCCCACAGCGTCCCCATCAGGCCGAGCGCGAAGGCCATGACGCCCGCTCCCACGGCGATGAGCGCGGTCGGGGCCCCCAGCGCGATGAGGGCGAGCGGTATGGCGCCGAGCGAGAGGCAGATGTTGATCACGACGAGGGGCCGGGACGTGCGGACTCGTAGGGAGACCAGCGCGCCGGTGAGGGCCCCGACCGTCGCGCCCTGGGCGATGATGCCCCAGGCCACCTCGCCGCCCAGGCCGCTGATGACCGTCGCCGCTCCGACGGTGAAGTAGACGGTCCGCGACAGGTTCCAGCAGCCGTGGGCAGCGTAGTTGCTCCACAGCCAGGTCCGTTCACGGATCTCGCCCCATCCCTCGCGGAGCTCCTTGAGGAAGCTCTCGCGCGGCGCCGCCACGTGCCCGACGCGCAGTCTGCTGAGCATCAGGGCGTTGACCGCGAAGGTCGCGCCGTCGATGACCATGGCCCAACCGGGGCCGATGGTGAGGGCGATGGTGGTGGCCGCCGCGGGCCCCAGCATCATCGCCGAGCGCCGGGAGACGGCCATGACCGCGTTGGCCCGTTGCAGGAGCTCCGGGGTGACCGTCGACGGGACAAGACCGCTGGAGGCGGGCAGGAAGAAGCCCGTGGCCGCGCCCACGCAGGCGGAGGCGAGCATCAGTTCGGCGAGACCGGCCTGGCCGCTGACGATGCGGAGCCCGATGAAGACGTGGGCGACACAGCGGATCGAGTCCGCCGCGATCATCACCTTCTGCCGGGGCAGCCGGTCGGCCCAGACCCCGCCCACGAGGAGGAAGAGCGCTTCGCCGACCGCGGCGCTGGCCAGGACCAGGCCCAGGTCGGTGGCCGATCCGACTCCCTGCACCAACGCGAGGGTGAGTGCGACGGGGAAAATGGCACTGCCGGCATAGGAAAGCGTTTGTCCGAACCAGAGAACGCGGAACCTGCTGTCGCTCAATGGCCCGCTGAAGGCCTGGAACTTACGCAGATTCATGGCCGCGACTGTATCACCACCCCTCCACGGCGAGGCGAATGGATTTCTCGTCGACGGGGCATCCTTGGGTGCGCGACACAGCAACCCGCTTCGTTGAATTTCCGATATATCCGATTCTGGCGAGCGGCCCCACCGCGGCCTTCCCCGTGACGCTCTGTCAGGCCAATAGGGAACCGCCGGTAACGGGTAGTAGAATTAAGCGGAATTAAGAAATCCGTCTGCGGGAATCGCCCTGTTCCACAGGTCAACAGGGTTCCGGCAAACGGGGGTTGACGGAAGATCACGCCAGGACGCACAATGCTGTCGCCGGTCAGAACCCGTCTGCGACGTGGACAGATCTGGTTTGGGGGCAAGTCGGCACAGGGCCGGCGAAGGTGACCGTCTCGGTTTCCGAACGGGGCGACCAAGGGGGGCGCATTCCGGTTGGATAATTCACTTCCTTTGTGCCGCTCCGCGACGACCGCTTAGGCCTGCGGCCTGTCTCCCTCTATTCCATTCAAGGATGGAGGTGATTACACATGAAGAAGTACATCAAGCCGTCGACCAAGAAGGTCGACTTCGGTACGGTCATCGTGACCACCCGCTAAATAGCTCGCCGAGTACGCGTCACGCCCGGTTGGGCGTGACGCGTGCCCGTTTTATCGCTGAGTTCCCACTCGGGTCGCAACGAAAGTGAATGACATGTGCGGAATCGCTGGTGTTGCCCGGATCGACGGTGGCATGTTGACACCTGCCGCCGACGAGCTGCTGCGCGACTTGGCGTGCACGCTCGCCCACCGCGGCCCGGACGACCAACGGCTGCTGCGTGAGGACCAGGTGGGCCTCGCCTTCACCCGGCTGTCCCTGGTGGACCCCGAGGGCGGCGGTCAACCGCTGGTCAGCGAGGACGGTTCCGTCGTCCTGATCGCCAACGGCGAGGTCTACAACCACCGCGAGCTGGCCGCGTCGCTGCCTCCGGGCGCCCGCTTCAAGACCCGGTCGGACTGCGAGGTGCTGCTGCACCTCTACCAGCGCGACGGCCTGAACTTCCTCGACCGCGTGAACGGCATGTTCGCCGTGGTCCTCTGGGACCGCAAGCAGAACAAACTCCTCTTCTGCCGGGACCGGTTCGGCATCAAGCCGCTCTTCTACCACCGCGACCGGGAGCGGATCGTCTTCGCCTCCGAGATCAAGGCGCTCTTCACCGACCCCGCCACCCCGAGGCGCCTGGACTGGAGCGGCGCGCTCGCCGACTACGGCATGAGCTCGACGCCCGCCTTCATCCACGAGCCGGTCAACACCTGGTTCGAGGGCATCGAACTGGCCCCGGCCGCCACGGTGATGGAGATCGACCTCAAGGACGGCGCCACCCGCGAGCACCGCTACTGGTCGCTGCCCGGCGCGGCCGCGGACTCCGACGCCTCGGACGAGGAGTACATCGAGCGCTACCGGGATCTCCTCGCCGCGTCCGTACAGGACTGCGCCATGGCCGACGCCGAACTCGGACTGTTCCTCAGCGGCGGAATCGACTCCTCCGCGGTGGCCGCGCTGGCCGGCCAGAGCGGCCTGCGGACCTTCAGCGTGCTCACGGGGGCGACCGTCCTCAACGGCGACGCCGAGTGGAGCCACCGCGCGGCCCACATGCTCGGCGTGCCGAACGAGCAGATCCTCTTCGACGGCGACCGGGTCCCGGGGATCGAGGAGTGGAAGAACCTGCTCTGGCTCACCGAGACGCCCCTGTGCAGCCCGGAGCAGTTCTACAAGTACGAACTGCACCGCCACGCGCGCCTGCGCCACCCCGAGATCAAGGGCATGCTGCTGGGCGCCGCCTCCGACGAGTTCAACGGAGGCTATTCCCTCAACTACACCGGCGAGGGCGGCAATTGGAGCGACTTCATCACCAACATCGGCGCCCTCGCCCGCCGCAAGGCCCTGGACAGCCGGCCGCAGCTGGCGAGTTGGTGGCAGATGTCCGACCTGCCGCTGCTGAAGGACGAGGCCGCACACGCCGGCCTGGGCGTCGACGCCCCGGATCCCTACGACGCGTTCATCGCCTGGAAGTACCGCAGCCTCCAGCAGTACAACGTCTGGCACGAGGACCGTACGGCCGCCGGCAACAGCGTCGAGGCCCGGGTGCCCTTCCTCGACCACCGTCTGGTCGAGCTGGTCGCGTCGATCCCCGCCGCCCGCCGCGAGAACCTCCTCTGGGACAAGCGGATCCTGCGCCGGGCGATGGTCGGCATCCTCCCCGAGGAGCTGATCAACCGCCCCAAGGTCCCCTTCTTCCACGGCGAGGGGCAGCGCCACACCTACCGCACCTTCACCCGCATGCTGGCGCAGGGCGGCGACGCGCTCCTCGAAGAGGCCTTCTCCTCCGAGCGGGCCCGCCAGTTCATCCACCAGGACGGCGTCCGCGAGAGCCTGCGGCGCCTGGAGCGCGACCCCGAGAACGGCAGCGTCGAACACCTGCTGCGGCTGGTCAACCTCGGCCTGCTGGAACGCATGACCGCGGACCTTCCCGCCCCTCCGTCAGCCGCGTTCAGCGCCGCCACCCCCGAACCCGTGACCTTCGAGTACGGCGACTGGGACGAGAGCGAGGGGCAGATCCGCGCCCTCACCATGCCGCGGCCCCCGGTGGACCCGGCCGCCGTGTACGCGCTGCGGGACGACACCCTGCTCGCCTGCGTGCCGGCCCAGCCCGGCATCTGGTACCTGCTGGTCGACGGGGCGTGCGAGTTCGTCCTCAGCGAGGACGAGGAGCCCGGCCTGACCGCGCTGCTGCGCTCGCTTGACGGCGAGACCTCGCTGGAGAAGGTACTGGCAGGCAACGGCCACACGCTCGCCGAACTGAAGCCGCTGCTCGAGGAGGTGCTCGACCTCGGACTCGTCGTCGAGGCCGCCCCGAAGGGAGCCGACCGTGTCTGAGGACCGCCCGCACCAGCTGGAACAACTGCGCGCGCTGGACCTGCTGCCCGAGTCCTGGGTCTGTGTCTTCGAGGCGGGTTCCCTGGTCCGGGGCTGGGGCAACGCCTCCAGTGACGTGGATCTCTACGTGATCTCCGAGGAGCCGTGGACGGGCAAGGGCGCCTCGCGCCATCCCGTACCGCTCGTACCCTCCGTCGTACTGGGGGAGGAGACCTTCGTCGACGCGATGCGCTGGGACATCCGGTACTGGACGCGCGGCCAGGTGGAGCAGGTCCTCGCCAAGGTCACCTGGCAGGCCTTCGAGCAGGGCGCCGAGGAACTCGCCCTGCGCGAGGTGCAGTTGCTGGACCGGCTCGCCTTCGGCGCGGCGGCGGGCGGACAGGAGCTGCTGTCGCACTGGCGCGTCCAAGCGGAGGAATCCGCGTTCCGCTCCATCCACGCGGCTCGCATTCTGAACATGGCCGACTCCCGCGTCGAGGACGCGGTGGGCCAGCTGGAGGCCGGAGACGTGGACAGCGCCGTGCTGTCCGCGCGGGCCGCGTTCCACTACACGGTCGACGCGCTCCTCGCCTCGGAAGGCGAGTGCGGGCCGGGCGAGAAGTGGCGGGCCCGAAGGCTGCGGGCCGCCGCCCCCGCCGTGCTGCCGTACGACACGTACTGGGCTCTGGAGACGATGCGGTCGCTGGACCCCGCACAGCCCGCGGCCTGGATCAACGAGGTGCTCTCGGTCTGCCGCGGCATCGCCATGGAAGTGGACATCTGATGAGCACAGCGGGTCCGGTCACGGCCGAGTCCATCCCGTCCGTCCGCCCCGACATCCGGGTGCGCAAGATCCGCGGCACCCTGGTGGTCGCGGTCCCCGAGCAGGCCTTCGAGCTGGCGGAGACGACGGCGTTCATCTGGAAGCGGATCGACGGGGTCCTCACCGTGGGCGGCATCGGTGAACTCCTCGCCCGGGAATACGAGATCGACGTCGAGACCGCCGTCGAGGACACCATCGAAGTCCTGTCCGAACTGGTCGAGTACGGCGCCGTCCGTGTCTGAACCGACGGCCGCCGACGTGATCAGGGCCTGGCGGGACCCGCTGTTCCGGGCAGCCCTGGACGACCGTGCGCGAGCCGCACTGCCTCCGCATCCGGCGGGCGACATCGAGGTACCCGGCCTGGACCGTGCATAGCGGGAAGAGAACGAGAGGCGAGACGGTGCTGGACGCATTCCTCGACGACGCGCGCTGGTGGGCGGGGCTCACCCCCACTGAGCGCCGCACGGCCGGGGGCTTCGAACCCGACCCCGAGGAGCGCGAGCGTGGAACGGCCCGCGTCCGCCTGTGGCAGGAAGGACTGCTCGTCCCCGGGCTGCGCGTAGAGCAGGACGTACTGGCCGCCCGGTGGGGCCTGGCCCCTGACCGACTCGCCCTGCTGGCCGCGGAGACGCCGCAGGAGCTGAAGCGGCGGCTCCCCGGCGCGCCGGACTGGGTCCCCGTCCTCGTCGATGCCTGGCAGCGGTTCGCCGGCTCGGCCCTGCCCGCGCTCGCGGCCGACGCGGAGGACGTCGACGTACCGCTGGACTGGCTGGGCCCGTTGGCGGCGTGGGCGCGGGAGGAACTGCGCGGCCGCCTCGGCGCGGCCGGTCAACTCCCGGACAGCCACCCGCTGTTCACCCCCGACACCGACACCTTGCGCACCATGGTCCGGCGGACGCTGGTGCTCGAAATCAACGCCGCCCGGCTGGAGGGCCGGCTCGACGGCGCGAGTCCCGAAGCCCGCTACGAGGCGTTCGGCGAGAGCCTGCGGGACCCCGAACGGGCCCTGGACCTCCTGGCCGGGCACCCCGTGCTGGCCCGCGGCCTGGTCGGCCACGTACGGCGGTGGACCGACGTCCGTGCGGAGTTCGCCGAGCGACTGAGCGCCGACCTCCCCGAGCTGCGCGAGCGCTTCGCGGTGTCCGGCGAGGGCCTGAAGGACCTGGCGGGCCTCACGTTCGGCGCCGGCGACGCCCACCGCGGCGGGCGCACGGTAACGCTCGTGGCCTTCCGCGACGGATCCCGCCTGGTCTACAAGCCGCGCAGCCTGGCGGTGGACACCCATGTCAACCGGCTCCTGCGCTGGATCAACGACCGAGGCGCCCGCCACCCGTTGGGCACCAACGACCTGCTGGAACGCCCGGACTACGGCTGGTCCGCCTTCGTCACCGCCGCGCCCTGCGCCCACGCGGACGCTTTTCGCAGGTTCGCCTGGCGGCTAGGCGCCCACCTAGCGCTCTTCCACGTCCTGGGCTGCTACGACATGCACCTGGAGAACCTGATCGCGGCGGGCGAGCACCCCGCGTTCATCGACCTGGAAGCGATGTTCCACACCGAGTCCGCGACCACGTCCGACGCCGACGCCGACCCCGTGGACCTGCTGCTGCGCGCCTCGGTCCTCGCCGTGGGGCTGCTCCCGCAGCGCGTGGTGAAGGGGGACGGAAGCGGTGTGTACGCCATGGAGATCAGCGCCATGGCGGGTGGCGCCGCCCCCGGCGAGTACGAGATCCGGCCCGACATCGTCCTGGCCGAGGGCGGCACCGACCGGATGCGGATCGTACGGAGACGGCGCCCCGTCCCGGAGTCGGGCAACCGTCCCGTCCTGGACGGCCGGCCCGCCGACCCGTCGGCGATGCTCCCCGGGCTGATCGAGGGCTTCGAAGAGTGCTACCGGCTGCTGTTCGCCGGACGCGAGGACCTGCTCCGCGAGCTGGAGGCCTTCGCCGACGACGACGTACGCACCGTCCTGCGCAACACCTCCACCTACCGAGCGGTACTGGAGGAGGCCTGGCACCCGGACCTGCTGGGGGACGGTCTCGACCGCGCTTACCTTCTGGAGGCGCTGGACCCTGACGCGCAGGGCGACGCGGTGGTCCTGGCGAGCGAACTCGGGCAGCTGGCCCGCGGTGACGTTCCCGTCTTCACCGCCAAGCCCTCCGGCACGGCGCTCTTCGACGACGAGGGCGTCACGCTCGCGAAGGGCTTCTTCCGGCAGAGCGGACTGGATACCGCGCGGCGTCGGCTGGCGTCCCTGAGCGAGGAACATCTGCGGGACCAGCTCTGGTTCGTACACGCCTCCCTCGCCACCCGCGAACTCGGCGGACACGCACAGGAGGAGGGGCTCGCGCACGAGGGCGGACTCGCGCAGGAGGAGGGCCCCGCCCAGGAGAACGGGCTCGCGCAGGAGCAGGGGCCCGCGCAAAACGGCGGGTCCGCCCGGGAGGCCCGCGTAGAGGTCGGCCCGCACCTCCGGCAGGACGTGGACCCCGATACGGCGCTCGCCGCGGCTTCCCGCATCGGGGACCAGCTGCTCGCCTCCGTCCGGCACGGCGGGGACGGCGTCGTGGAGTGGGCCAACCTCAACCTGGTCGGCGACCGGTACTGGGTGGTGGGGCCCAGCGGGCTCGGGCTCTACTCGGGCGTCACCGGCATCGCCCTGTTCCTCGCGGAACTCGCCGCCGCCACCGGCATCGACCGCTACGAGCGGCAGGCGCGCGACGTCGTGGCGGCCCTTGCGGACCCCGACGGCATGCCCGAACCGGAAGACCTCCGCGCCCTGCCCGTCGGCGGATACGAGGACCTGTGCGGCGTCATGCTCCTCCTCGACCGGGTCGGACGGCTGTGGGAGGACCCCGCACTCCTCGACGCGGCCCGCTCCCTGGTGCCCGCCGTACGGCAGAACCTCGACGACGACGAGAGCTTCGACATCGTGGGCGGCGCGGCCGGAACCGCGCTCGCGTTGATCTCCCTCCACGCGACCCGGCCCGAGGAGTCGACGCGCGCAGCCGTGCGCCGGGCGGGCGAGATCCTCCTGGACCACGCTCCGACGCGCCAAGGCGTCCACGGATTCGGGCACGGACAGGCGGGCCGGGCCTACGCGTTGTCCGCGATCGGGGAGCTGACGGGGGAGCCGCGCTACGCCGAGGCCGCCTCGCGCGCCCTGGCCGAGAACGACCGTGCGGCGGCCCGTACCGGTCCGGGCGTCAACGCCTGGTGCCGGGGTTCCGCCGGCACTCTGCTGGCCACCGCGAGGATGCGTGGGTTCGCCGGCCGGCCGGAGCTCTCCGCCGTACGGGAGGGCCTGCGGGCCGGGGTCGGCAACGACTCGCTGTGCCACGGCACCCTCGGTCTCGCGCACGCCCTGCTCACCGCCGGTGAACGCTCCGGCGACCGGGCCCTGGTCGAAGAGGCCCGCCGGGCGGCGACCGGGGTGGCACACCGTGTCCTCGCGGGCGATGTACGCACGGGCGTTCCGCGCCGTCTCTGGGTGCCGGGCCTGATGAACGGCGCGGCGGGGATCGGCTACGGCCTGCTCCGCATCGCGCTGCCCGACCGCGCGGTGCCCGACGTCCTGTTGCTGGGGACCTGAGGCCCAACTCCCGGAAAACTCCCGCTCCTTCACCATGAGAAATGGAAAGAACATGCTCGAACTGCCCGTCATCCGTGAGCTGGTCTCCCGCTGTCTGATCGAGGACCTCGGCCGGGGCGACACGACCACGGACGCGTGCGTCTCGCCCGAGGCCGAAGGCCGGGCGCTCATGGCGGCCCGGGAGGACCTCGTCTTCTGCGGCGGGGCCCTGGTGCGGGAGGTCTTCGCCCAGCTCGACCCCCGCGTCCAGGTCGAGCAGTTGTGCCGGGAAGGCGAACGGCTCACGGCCGGCAAGGCCGCCGTCCTTCTGACGGGCCCCGCCCAGTCGCTCCTGAAGGGCGAGCGCCTGGCCCTCAACTTCGTCCAGCGGATGAGCGGGGTGGCCACCCTGACCCGCTCGTTCGTCGACGCCCTGACCCCCGGCTCCGGCACCCGGATCACCGACACCCGCAAGACCACTCCGGGACTGCGGATCGTGGAGCGCTACGCGGTCCGGTGCGGCGGCGGGCACAGCCACCGGTCCGACCTCGGCGCAGCGGTGCTGATCAAGGACAACCACGTAGCGGCTGCCGGAGGCATCACCGCCGCGGTGACCCGTTCCCGGGCGGTCGCCACCCACGCGACCCGCATCACGTGCGAGGTCGACACCCTGGAGCAGCTGCGCGAGGCGATCGAGGTCGGGGTCGACATCGTGATCCTCGACAACTTCACCGACGAACAGATCGCCACCGCCGTGGAGTTCACCGACGGGCGGGCCGTCATCGAGGTCTCGGGCTCCGTCTCGCGGGAGCGGATCAAGGCCATCTCCGCGCTCGGCGTCGACATCGTGAGCATCGGTGCGCTGACCCACTCGGCGCGCGCCGTGGACCTCGGTCTCGACTGGACCGCATAACCCGTACGAGACGTTGCATTCCACCCGAAGAGGAGGTAGTCGTGCCCAAGGCAGTCATTGATGTCAACGTGCGCTATTTGGACCAGGATCTTCGGGAGGAATACCTGCGGAATCTCAGCCTGAGCGATTACCTCTACCAGGAGCCTCCGACCGGACTTCCCCGTCTGATCGAACGCGACTATGTGAAGCCGGAGTTCTTCGACTGGGCGTTCAGCAAGATCGAGGAGGCCGGATTCGACCCGAAGGAGGTCGATCTCCGGTACGCGTCGATCGATGTGCGGCTGGATCCGATCCGGGAATCGGGCCCGCCCCTCTCCTTCCCCTTTATGATCAACTCGGCTTTCACCTACAACGGCCTGAACATCCACGGTCCTTTCGTCGCGGGGCATCAGGCCGGCATCTCCATGGTGCAGTCGCTCTCCGAGGTCAAGTACGCCAGGTTCAACCTCCCGCCGCACCTCGACGGAGTGTTCACCAGCGACCACCAGACCTCGGTCATCGCGCACAGCGTCAACGGGATCAGGACGGCGCCGGGCGTGGACGGGCTGATCGCCGCCCTGCCCGACCGCGGCCGCGACCCCGAGATGTTCCGCAAGTCGAACATCGCCCGGGTGCTGACCGGGGGCCACATCACGGACGCCGCGTACGACCGGGAGCCGGGGACGATCTGGCCCGGAAACCCGCTGCGCGGCGTGCCGTTCAAGATCACGCCCGAGGTGTACGGGGGCAATGCGCCGCTCTACGCGAACGACTTCACGTACTACTCCTTCTTCCGCCCCGAACTCCACGACGAACTGCTCCGCGACGCGCGGTTCCTGAGACTCATCGACGTGATTCGGCGCATGGGCCCCTCGTTCAAGGCCAATCGCCCCAACGCGTCCGAGGGGCTGCTCTTCAACCCGCAGCGCAACATGCAATTCATCACGGAACTCATCACCCGGAGCGCCAAGTGATCGACATACCCGTCCCCCTCGCGACCGGCCCCAAGCCCGAGCGGGGCGTACTCGTCAGCTTCTCCGGCGTCGACGGGTCCGGGAAGACCACGAGCATCAGGCGCCTCAAGGGGACGCTGCGCAGGAACGGCTATCGGGTCCGCGTCTTCAAACTGCCCAGCAACGAGTGCAAAAAGCTCCGCCTCTTCACGGAGTACAAGAAGGATCCGCTGACGGCGGAGCCCGAGGGCCGGGTCGACATCTTCTCCATGTTCCTGGCGGTGACCGGGGACCGGCTCAACACCATCAGGACCAAGATCCTCCCGCTGCTCGACGCGGGATACGCGGTGATCGTCGACCGCTATCTGTACTCGGCGCTGTGCGAGGCCGTCATCTCCTCCAGCGGGCTCACCCCCACGCAGTGGCGGGTCGTCTCGGACATCATCTCCGAGTTCCCCACGCCGCACGTGGCGTTCTTCACCCGGGTGAGCTTCATCGAGGCCCGCAAGCGGATCAACGCGCGCGAGGCGGAGCGCGACGACTATGTCGACCCGCTGCTCTTCAACGCGCGGATCGACGCCTTCGAGATCGTCCGCAGCAAGTTCGACGGTGTGCTCGTGGACACCGCCCTCGACGAGCACTCCTGCTTCAAGATCGTCTCGCGGGAAGTCGGCCGGCATGTGCTGAACCAGCCGGCGCGGGCCTGACCGCACTCCGCCCCTCTGGGCCGTCCCGCGTGACCCGCGCCTGAGCGAGGGGGTGGGCCCGCAGGGGGCAGGGAAGTGGCGCCCCGGGCAGCCGCGGGGGACGGCGGCCCGGGGCGCCGGATCAGGCGGCCGGTTCCTGCGGCGAGGTGAGGAGCACGACGCGGAGTTCGCCGTGCCCGTGGGGGGTCAGGATGTGGGACACCACGTTGACCGGCTCGGGCGTGATGTGCGGGAGGTTGAGGGTGTAGTGGTGGCCCTCGCGCGTCGCGACGTCCACCGGCTGGTCCCGGACCGTCGTGGGGAGCGAGTCGGCCTCCGACAACGTTGCACTGAGGGAACGCAGGGCGGCGTCGTCGGGGTTCTGGCGCAACGCGCGGTCGATCATTCCGAGATAGACCGCGGCGTGATCTTCCCAGTCACCCAGTACCCGTCTCGCGGACGGGTTGGTGAGGGCCCATGTCATGAGATTGGCGTCGGGGCCCTGAAGCCACGGGAACCAGCGCGCCATCGCCTGATTGCGGTGCACGATGTTCCAGTACTTGTCCGACACATAAGCGGGGTTCGGTTCCTGACCCCGCAGAAGTTCTTTGATCCACACGGGTATCTTCGGAGTGTGTGGGGGCGCGGCCGTGCGCTCGGTCGTCTGGCGGAGGTTCGGCCGGGCCGTCTCCCCGTTCGCCATGAGCTCCAGTCTGCGATAGGTGTCCTGAAGCCGTGGTGACGGCGATACGCCCAGGGACTGGGCCAAAACCTTGCGTAAGTTGCTGTATTCGTTGAGGGCTTCGAGCGGGCGGCCGTTGTCGGCCAGCAGTCGCATCAACGTGTCCCACAGCCGTTCCTGCAAAGGGTGTTGGGAGATCTCTCTGCGGATCTTCGCGATGACCGTAGAAATGGGCAGCTCATTCATGGCGAGGCGGCACCACGTTTCCAATGCGTTGAGGCGCTCCTCGTGCAGCGCGACGGCCTCATTCGCGAAAGGCTGGCCGTCGAGGCCGTCGAGAGCCGGTCCGCGCCAGAGGTCGAGCGCGAGAGACAGTTTCTCGAAAGCGGCGTGATGGTCGCCCGCTTCGATGAGTTGATGGACGTCCTGGATCGCATTCGTCCACACGGTGAGATCCAGCTGCTCCGGTGCCAACGTGATGCGATAGCCGCCGAGTTCCGTGGTGATGAGATCGCGCCCCCCGGGCAGATCCCGCCGTAACTTCGACACGATCTTCCGGATCTGCTCCATGGCGCTGTCAGGTTCTTCACCGCCCCAAACCGACTCTATGAGCCGCTGGTTGGGGATCGCGCGGGGTGAGGCGAGAAGGAGGTGGCACAGGACCCTCCGTGCCGTTTCGCCCCGCAGCGGGACCGGTTGGTCGTCCACCAGGATTTCCGGGACACCGAGAAGTTTGACCTGTACGCCGTGCGATGTGAGTGATAACGGTGTGGTTTTTTCGATAATGGTTTCGATCATGTGTCTTCAGCCTTCCAGGAAGTGTGGCGAGGCGAGCAACGCTGGTCCCCCGACAATCCAGCTCTCTGATCGGTATCAGTGCGAAAAAAGATCGAAAATGCTATGTGGCGATGTGTGTGTCGTGGGCGGCCGTCGAGGGTGGGAACAGCGAGGTCGCCGCGTTCCCACCCTCGTGACCATCTAGAGCTGAGCCGCGAACACCGCGCTGTTGAAGTATGCCTTGGCCTCGGCGATCAGGCCGTTTTCGTCGATTTCGTAGACATTTATTCCGGACCAGTTGGTGGGCTTGCCGTCGAGTGAAACCGCGGCACCGCGCCAGGAGACGGCGACAAAGTTTCCTACGGTGTGCGCCTCGAGCGGCGTGAGACCGAGGAAGGGGTCGAAGTTCGGGATGACGGACTTGATGAAGGCGCGGATGGCTTCGCGTCCTTCGAGGGGGTCCGTACCGACCGGGTCGTGGAAGGTGGCGGTCTCGGCGAAGGAGTCGGCCCACGCGTCGGCGTCACCCGCCTGGGAGGCGGTGAAGAACTGGTGGACGGACTTGGGCATGGCCGGGAAGGTCACGGTCTTCTCTTTCTCTCTTGTCTTTCTTGGGACGCCGCGGAAGTGCTGACGGATGTCAGGCGGTGGCTCCCGCGTGGCGAAGGTCGTAGCGGCGCATGGCCGGAAGGGCGAGCAGCCCGCCGAGGGCGAGCAGGGCCTGTACGGCGCAGACACCGCTCCAGCCGTAGGAGCCGTAACAGGCGCTGGCCAGGGCCGCCGCGATGGCGCCGCTGAGGAAGACGGCCACCATGTAGACGGTGTTGGCGCGGCTGCGGGCCTCGGGCAGATAGCTGAAGATGCGGGCCTGGTTGGCGATCTGGCTCCACTGCACGGCCACGTTGACCAGGAGCACCGCCGCGATCATGAAGGCGAGGGTGCTGCCGCCCAGGGCGTAGGCGCCGGCCGAGACGAGTGCGAGGACGAGCGCGGCGGTGATGATGGGGCCCGGGCCGCGGCGGTCGATGAAGCGGCCGGCCCAGGGAGCGGCGAACGCGCCGGAGAGGCCGAGGAGTCCGAAGAGTCCGGCGGTCGCGCTGCTGTAGCCGTAGGGCTCCTGGGTGAGGACCAGCACCAGGGTGGTCCAGGTCGCGCTGTAGGCCCCGAACAGCGTGCCGTGCAGGACGCAGGAGTGTCGCAGCGCGGGCTCCTGGCGCAGCAGCCGGGGCAGGGAGGCGAGGAGCTGCCCGTACGGCATGCCCGTGCGGGGCCCCTCCTTGGGCAGCAGGAGCAGCGTGACCAGACCGGTCAGCGCGGTCAGTGCGGCGGCCAGGACGTACACCGCGCGCCAGCCCAGCGCCTCGCCGACCAGGCCGCCGATGACACGGGAGCCGATGATGCCGGTCATCAGGCCGATCTGGACGTTCCCGACGACGGAGGCGCGGCGCTCGGGCGGCGCGAGTTCGGAGGCCAGCGGCACCAGGACCTGCGGGATGACGGTGACGCCGCCGATCAGGGCCGCGGCCGCGGCCAGCACGGACAGGCCGGGCGCGGCGGCCGCGAGGAGCAGCAGGACCGTGGTGGCGGCGATCATGGCGCTCAGCAGGGGGCGGCGACGGCGGACGTCACCGAGCGGCACCAGGAAGAGGATGCCCCCGGCGTAGCCGAACTGGGCGCAGGTGACGACGGTTCCGGCGGACGCGGAGGAGATGCCGAGCCCTCGGGCGAAGAGTTCGAGCAGCGGCTGGGCGAGATAGACGTTGGCGACCGTGGCGCCGCTACAGATCGCCATCACCAGAAAGAGGAGCGGGCGCACGGGCGGGGCGGCGGGCCGGCCGACCACCGCCTTGGCCTGCGCGGAGGCGGTGTCCGAATGCGACATGGGAAGTCCTTGGAGGCGAGGGGAGGAGCGGACGGAGGAGCGAACGGAGGGACGGACGCAGGGGCGGACCCCGGGTCCTTGGGTTCTCAGCGGTAGAGCGCGGCGATGGCGGCGCGCTGCTCCTCGTCGAGCAGCGGCGCGGAACCCGCGGCCGTGTTGGCGATGAGATGCCCGAGGTCGAGGGTGGCGGGCACGGTGACGGCGACGCGCGCATCCGAAAGGCCCCACCGCAGCAGAGCCTCGGAGGCCGTGGCGCAGCCGGTCTCCTTCGGGGGCACGGCGCGCCGGGAGGAGGAGAGCAGGCTTCCCTCGGCGAAGGGGCGCATCACCATCACGCCGATGCCGAGCTCCTTGGCCAGGGGCAGGATCCGCTCCTCCATGTCGCGCTCGACCGGGTTGAGCGGAATCTGGATGACGTCGAAGACGCCGGTGCGCATGGCCTCTTCCAGCTCGCTCGCCGTGCCGCCGCCGAAGGCGCGGTCGCGCCAGTAGGTGAGGCCGAGTTGGCCGATGGTGCCGCGCTCCCGCTCCTGCTGCATCCACTCGGCGTGGGTCCGCCAGCCGATGAGGTGGTGGAGCTGGAGCAGATCGACGCGCCCCTGGAAGAGGTGCAGCTGACGCTCGAACTGCCGCCGCCCGGTGTGCCGTTCGCCCGCCCAGATCTTCGTCGCCACATAGGCACGGTCGCGGTGGGCGCTCAACGCCCGGCTGAGGACCTCCTCGGCCCGGCCGTACACCGGGGCGGTGTCGAAGACCCGGACGCCGTTTTCGAGCGCCAGCTCCACGATCTGGCGGGCGAGGTACTCCTGTGGCCGGGGGAGATCGAATCGGCGCCATGTACCTAGGCCGACACAGGGGACTTGGGGTCCGATATGGCCAAGTGGACGCAGGTCCATAGCCGTTGACCTCACTTCCAGGGACTCGGGGAGGCTACGCTCCTGTTCTACATCAACCAGTTGGTTTAAATCAACTGGATGGTTTAGTTCGGGGCCGCGCGGACCCGTCGCCGCTGGTGGGCGGGGGACGGGGTGGCTCGCATGTGACACTTGCCGGACGAGGAAGGAGCTGCCGGGTGAGCTCGCGATCAGAACAGACGAGGAACCGGATCTATCAAGCGGCACTGGAGGAATTCGCCCAGTACGGGGTCTCCGGTGCCAGGGTCGACCGCATCGCACGTGAGGCGAAGGCCAACAAGCAGGCCATCTACCTCTACTACGACGACAAGGAGAAGCTGTTCACGCTCGTCCTGGGCCGGGCCCTGGAGGAGCTGGCGGAAGCCGTGCCGGCGCCCGCCGAGTCGGACGACATCGCCACCTACATCGACCGGCTGTTCACTTACCACAAGGAACATCCGGCCATTCTCCGGCTGTTGCTCTGGGAGGCCCTGGAACATCCCGGCGTGCCGGTCCCCGACGAGGCCGCCCGCACCCAGCACTACCAGCACAAGGCGCACGCGCTCGGGAAGGCCAGCGGCATCGGCGGCAGCACCCTGCCGGAGCTCGACCCGCAGGCCCTGCTCCTGGTCTTCACCGCCCTGGTGGGGTGGCCGCTCGCCATTCCCCAGGTCACTCGCATGATCATGGGCGATGGCCCGGAGGCGATGGACCGCATCAAGGCCGCCTCGATCGCCGTCGCCCAGGCGGTCACCGGCACCGCGCAGGAGTCCGACCCGGCCTGAGGCCGGATCCTTGCGCTCGGCCGGACGCCTTCGGGCGGCCCGCGCGCCCCTCGTGCCGGGGCCGGGCTCCGGCCGCGCCGCGCCCCATGGCGCCGAATCAGGCCATCCTCGACGCGCCGGCCTGTCACACCCCTCCCGTGGCAGGAAGCGTGGAGTCGTGGCCCGACGCGGCCGAAGGCGCCGTATCCGCACGGGTTTCGGCGATGCGGCGGGCCCGCCGGAGCCTTTCAGGTGACCGGATCCGAGGGAACAGAACCGGACGCCGGCCCTCCCGACGAGTGCGGGTGGGCTTGACGCTCTTCGCGCCGGTGTCAACCCCTCGCGGTATTTCGGCGGTAGGAGAAAGGAAGGAGCCTGCGCTGTCATGAGGTGGCCGGTGAGCGACTACCTCGGGAGCTAGGGCAATGGCGGATCTGTCACGGATCTTCAAGGCGTATGACGTACGCGGTGTCGTCCCCGACGAGTGGGACGACACCGTGGCGGAACTCCTCGGTGCCGCCTTCGCCGAACTCACCGGAGCCACCTGCGTCGTGGTGGGACACGACATGCGCCCCACTTCTCCGCGGCTCGCACGGGCCTTCGCCCGGGGCGCGGTCGCCCGCGGCACCGATGTGGTGTCCATCGGGCTGTGCTCGACGGACGGGCTCTACTTCGCCTCCGGGTCGCTGTGCGTGCCGGGCGCGATGTTCACCGCTTCCCACAATCCGGCGCGCTACAACGGAGTGAAGTTCTGTCTGGAAGAAGCCGCTCCGCTCAACGGGAACCTGTCCCTCGACACGGTTCGGGCGCTCGCGGAGCAGTGGATGGAGAGCCAACCGCCGGTGTCCACGCGCCGGTTGGGCACCGTCGTGGTGCGTGATGTGCTGTTCGATTACGCCGACTTCCTGCGGGCCACGGTCGACCTCTCGGACATCCGCCCCCTGAAGGTGGTCGTGGACGCGGGGAACGGCATGGCCGGCCTGACCGTACCCGCCGTACTGCGGGGGCTGCCCCTCGACGTGGTGCCGCTCTACTTCGAGCTCGACGGAACCTTCCCCCACCATCCCGCGAACCCCCTCGACCCCAAGAACCTCCTCGACCTCGTCCAGAAGGTGCGGGAGGAGGGCGCGGACCTCGGGGTGGCCTTCGACGGCGACGCCGACCGCTGCTTCGTCGTGGACGAGCGCGGTGAGGCCGTCCCGCCGTCCGCCCTGTGCGCCCTGATCGCCGACCGCACGCTGAAGCGGTCGCCCGGCGCCACGGTGATCCACAACCTGATCACCTCCAGGGCCGTACCGGAGATCATCGCCGAAGCGGGCGGAACACCGGTGAGGACCCGGGTCGGCCACTCCTTCGTCAAGGCGGAGATGGCCCGCACCGGAGCGGTCTTCGGCGGCGAACACTCCGCCCACTACTACTTCCGGGAATTCTGGAACGCCGACACCGGCATGCTCGCGGCACTGCACGTGCTGCGCGCGCTCGGGAAGCAGAGCGATCCGCTCTCCGCGGTGATGGCGCGCTACTCGCGCTACCAGGCGCTCGACGAGACCAACTACCGCGTCGAGGACCCGGCCGCCGCCATCGCCCGGGTGAAGGACCGCGCGGCCGGCCTCTTCGACGACCTCGTCACCCTCGAGGAGGTCGACGGTCTCACCGTCACCTCCACCCACGGGTGGTGGTTCAACCTCCGCCCCTCCAACACCGAACCGCTGCTGCGCCTCAACGTCGAGGCCGACACGCAGGAACGCTGTGTGCGCATCCGGAGCGCCGTCGAGGGCCTGCTCCTGCCGCACGCCGCGTAACGCCCCTCATCGCGTCACGTCTTCGCCCTGCCGGACATCGCAGCCCTTGGGGTCCGCCCGCGGGGTCATGTCCTCCTGAGGAATCGAGGAGCTCAACCATGCACATCCTGGTAACAGGCGGCGCCGGATTCATCGGCAGCACCTACGTACGCAATCTGCTCGGCGGCCACTACGGCACGGGCATCACCGACGTCACGGTCCTGGACAAGCTGACCTACGCCGGCAACCTCGCCAACCTCGCCCCCGTGTCGAGCGACCCGCGACTGCGTTTCGTGCAGGGCGACATCGCCGACGAAGCCCTGGTCCCCAAGCTGCTCACCGGCGTCGACGCCGTGGTGAACTTCGCGGCCGAGACCCATGTGGACCGCTCCATCGGCAACGCGTCGCAGTTCGTCAGAACCAACGTGCTCGGCACGCACACCCTGCTGGAGGCGGCGCTCCAGGCCCACACCCCGCGCTTCGTCCACATCTCCACCGACGAGGTGTACGGCTCCATCGCCGAGGGATCGTGGACCGAGGAGTGCCCGCTGGAGCCCAACTCGCCGTACTCGGCCGCCAAGGCCGGAGCCGATCTGCTGGTGCGGTCCTACGCCCGCACCCACGGCATGAACGTGAGCATCACCCGGTGCAGCAACAACTACGGGCCCTACCAGTTCCCGGAGAAGGTCATTCCGCTCTTCGTGACGACGCTGATGCGCGGGGGCACGATCCCGCTGTACGGCGACGGCCTCAACATCCGTGACTGGCTGCACGTCGACGACCACTGCCGAGGCATCCAACTGGTCCTGGAGAAGGGGCAACCCGGCGAGGTCTACAACATCGGCGGCGGCCGTGAACTCACCAACCGGCAGCTCACCGAGATCCTGCTGAAGGCCGCCGGGGCCGACTGGAGCTCGGTGCGGCAGGTACCCGACCGCAAGGGCCACGACCGCCGCTACTCGGTGGACCACGGCAAGCTCCACGCCCTCGGCTACGAGCCCCGGGTCACCTTCGAAGAGGGCATCGCCGCAACCATCGCCTGGTACCGGGAGAACACCGCCTGGTGGCAGCCGCTCCTGGACAACGCCGCCTGAGCACGGGCGCCCCGCACCGTTCCACACCCACGGTCCGGCCACGGCGGCCGGCCGTCACCGACAGAGGAAGGACCAAACATGCGCGGCATCATCCTCGCCGGCGGGTCGGGCACCCGTCTGCGACCGCTGACCAGCGTGCACTCCAAACAGCTCCTCCCCGTCTACGACAAGCCGATGGTGTACTACCCGCTCGCGGTACTCATGCAGTCGGGCGTCCGGGAGATCCTCATCATCTCCACCCCGGCCCATCTGGAGATCTACCGCGAACTCCTGGGCGACGGCCACAAGCTCGGCATCTCGCTGGAGTACGCCGTCCAGGACGAGCCCAAGGGACTGGCCCAGGCGCTGATCATCGGCCAGGAGTTCATCGGCGACCAGCAGGTCTGCCTGGTCCTCGGCGACAACATCTTCTACGGCCACCGCCTCCCCGACATGCTCCGCGAGGAGGCCCACCGCCTCGACGGCTGCACCCTGTTCG
The DNA here is from genome assembly GCF_003627815.1 of Streptomyces hundungensis. Taxonomy (NCBI): domain Bacteria; kingdom Bacillati; phylum Actinomycetota; class Actinomycetes; order Kitasatosporales; family Streptomycetaceae; genus Streptomyces; species Streptomyces hundungensis. The sequence goes on along the minus strand of NZ_CP032698.1, from coordinate 2,138,944 downwards.
GCTACCCGGTCGGCGACCCCGAGCGCTACGGCGTCGCGGAGATGGACGAGGAGGGCAACATCCTCTCCCTGGAGGAGAAGCCGCTGAAGCCCAAGTCCAACCTGGCGGTGACCGGGCTCTACATGTACGACAACGAGGCGGTCCGCCGCGCGATCGCGCTGGAGCCCTCGGCCCGGGGCGAGTTGGAGATCACCGATCTCAACCGCACCTTCGTCGACGAGGGCCGGGCCCGTCTCGTCAACCTGGGCCGTGGTTCCGCCTGGTTCGACACCGGCACCCACGACAGCCTCCTGGAGGCGGCCACCTTCGTCCAGATCCTGGAGAAGCGACAGGGCATCCGCATCTCCTGCCTGGAAGAGGTCGCGTACCGCATGGGGTACATCGACCACGAGCAGCTCTGCATCATCGGCAAGGAGCTCTCCGGCTCGTCGAGTTACGGGCAGTACGTCATCGACCTCGCGAGACAGGAGGCAGCGGAGCCCGTCTCGCCGACTCCGCGCGCCGCATGAACACCCCGCTCAGAGACCCGGCACGCACCGACGTGCCCGCATTGGTCGAATCCGGCGCGTTAGCCGCCAACTCCCTTACCGCTAACGGTAGTTGGGTGCGGCACGGCGCCGAGGTCATCGACAGCACCCTGGCCCAGGGCGTCTTCGTCGGCTTCCGTTCCCGTGTCCTGTCCGCCTCCCTCGGGCCCGGCACCATGGTCGCCTCCCTGGCCACCATCGGAGAGCGCGAAGGCGACCGCGTCACCGTCGGCGCGGGCGCCTGGATCGCGGCGCGGGCCGTCGTCGCCCCCGGCGTCACCGTGGGCGACGGGGCCGTGGTCGCGGCAGGCGCCCACGTCACGGCCGACGTTCCCGCCGACGCCATCGTGGTGGGACGGCCCGCCCGGATCCTGCGCCACCGAAAGGTGACGGAGGACGGGCTCCCCGACATCAGCCCGATCGTGGCCATCGTCCGGGCCCGTACCAACAGCAACGCGGCGACGCCGCCCGCCGGTTGGCGGGTGGGGCCGGGCAGTCTGCTCGACGCCGCGTTCACCGGCGGGTCGGACGTCGTCATCGGCGCCGGACTGATCGCGCTCGGCCGCCCCGACGGGCCCTCCCCGGCCGGCGGGGTGCGCGCCGCCGACGGCGTACGCATCGGCGAAGACGCGACGCTGGAGGGCGGCGGCGGCATCGACATCGGTGCGGGCACCGAGGCCGGTGCGCGGTTGCAGATCCTCTCCAGCGGCCACGACCTGGACCGCCGTTCCCTGCCCTGGGAGGCCGGAGCCGTCTCCATCGGGGCCCGGGTCCGCATCGGTCACGACGTGACGGTCGTCGGCCCCTGTCACATCGGGGACGGCGCCGTCCTCACCGACGGGGCCGTGGTCCTGGGACATGTGCCCGCCCACAGCACCACCTCCGGAGTCCTGGAAGGAAACCGCCCATGAAGATCGTCCTGGCCCCCAACGCGACCGGCTCCGGCCACAACATGCGCACCCTGGCCCTGGCCCGTGAGATCCGCGCCCAGCGGCCCGACGCCGACCTGACGGTGCTCCTGGCCTCGCTCCAGTCCACGTTCGCCCCGCTGTTCACCGAAGCGGGCGTGAGCGTGGTCGACCTCGCCGGACAGCAGGTGAACTACGCGACCAAGAGCAACCTCACCCGGCGGATGGACTGGGCGGGCTACATCGGCGGCTACCTGGCGCCCGCCTTCGTCAACGGCGAGCGCATCCTGCACTACCTCGCGCTGTACCAGGAGCTCGCTCCCGACCTGGTGGTCAGCGACTACAACATGTCCGCCAGCATCGCGGCCGGCATGTCCGGCGTCCCGCACGCCCTGGTCACCGAGCGGTACGACTTCACGCTGTGCCAGCTCGACGACGAGACCCTCCTCGCCGGCGGCTTCGACATCGACTCCGAGGACCTGCGGCGGGGCCGCGACGCCCTGCACCTGGTGTTCGACTGGATCGTCAACAGCGCCCAAGTCGTGCTCACCGACAAGCCGTTGGTCGAGGAGCTCGACAAGGGAACCCCCGTGGCCGAGGCGCTCGAAACCGGGCACGCCCACTTCACCGGGCCCATGGTCCGCGCGATGCCCCCGCTGCACGACGGCGCCAAGGTCCGCGCGGACCTCGGGATACCCGAGGGCCCGATCATGGTGGGCTCGGTCGGCGGCACCACCATGTTCCTGGAGAACAAGCAGCGGGTGATCGAGGGCTACCTCCAGGCGTACGAGGTGCTCAAGCGGCGGGTGCCCGACCTCCAGTTCGTCCTTCTGGGGCGCGAGCGTGTCGACGCCCCCCAGTCGGTGATCCAGCTGGACTACCTGCCCGACTGGATGCCGCTCCTCCGGGAGGCGAACGTCCTGCTGTCCGCTCCCGGCTGGATCACCGTCACCGAGATCGCGGCGATGCGCATCCCCACGGTCTTCGTCCTGGGCAGCCTCGGCGAGTACCATGAGGTGGAAGCGGCACGCCGCCTGGAGCTGCTCGGCTTCCCGACGCTCATCTCCCCGACGGCCGACAGCCTGGTCGAGACCCTGACGCCGATGGTCACGGGCCGGCCCGACGGCGGTCTGCCCACGCCGGGCCAGCTCGCCATCGCGCCGAACGGATCGGGCACCGGCGCCGCCGCCGGCCACCTGATCGCCGCGGCCTCCCGAGTCGCCGGCGGGCGCCCGCCCGTACCGGGGCGAAGGTGAGCGGAGGCTCCATGACCGCGCTTCCCTGGGCGGCGACCCGCATGCTCCTGGCGAGCGACGGGTCGACCACCCTCCTGCTGGAATCCCTGCTCGACCAGCCGCTGTTCGTCAGGGTCACCCGCCAGCGCACCGTCGTGGCGGGCGACGCATCCGAACGAGCCGCCAAGGCCCTCGCCGTCGACCCCCGCACTCCGGTCGTCCACCGCTCCTCGGAACTGGTGACCGACGACGGCGAGGTCGTCAGCCTCAACACGGTGGTCTTCGCCCGGCCCCCGGCCGGCTGGTCGGGTTCCTCGGACGACTCCGTCCCGCTGGGCCGCCGGCTCCGGAGCAACCAGACCCTCCAGTACCGGAGCCTGCTCTCCTCGGGCGGCGGGGTGTGGCCGGGCGAGGGGCGCGGCGTGCCGTGCGCGTTCAAGGAGTACCTCATCCACTGCGAGGACGGCAGCCGCCTCTACGTCCACGAGCGCTTCCACCCGTCGTACGTCGCGGCTCCCGCGACGCTGCCGGCCGGCGCCCCGGCGCACTCCGCCCGCTTCCCCGGCAGGCGGTGCGACGCCGCCTGACCCGCACCGGTCGTCGGCACCGCTCCCGCTTCCTTTTTCCTCTCTCACCGCATGGAGACTTGTTGTGACCAGACCTCCCACGCTGCGTACGTTCATCGTGCAGAACTTCCTCGACGACGCCGCCCGCATACCCGCGGTCCTCGGCCGGGACAGGAGCGACTCCGTCACGCCGGACCGTACGCTCGGCGACGCGGCCCTGGCCCTGCTCGTGCTGCCCGAGAGCGGCGGCGACGCGGCGCTGACCCGGAACCTCCTGACGTCGCTGCGCGGCTTCGCCGACGAGGACTTCGCGGGCTTCCACGAGCTGCTCGACATCACCGGCACCCCGCACCCCGTGGGCGATGTGCGGACCCCCTCGGCACAGGCGCTCGCCCTGTGGGCCCAACACCACGCGGGCCGCATCCTCAAGGACACCGCGCTCGTCCAGGAGGCGCGTTCCCGCTTCCGGACGCTGTTCGCCTCGGTGGTCGACGGGCAGTGGCCCGCGCTCCTGCACCGGGACGGCGGCACGGTGATCGACGGGTCCAGCTCGCTGGAGCAGGTCGCCGTGCTCACCCTCGCCGCAGACGCCCTGGACGACGGCTCCGACACCTGGGGTGCCCAATTGACCGCCGCGGCAACGCAGTTGGAGAGGTTCCGGTCCGCCGACGGCTCCTGGGCGTATCTCACGGCGCGGGGCGCGAGCGACACCTTGCAGGGCTACCGGCTGCGCGCCACTTCCGTCGCCGTGCTTGCCTGGTGCCGACTCCACGAGCGGGGCCTCGCCACGGCGCTCGACCACGCCCGGGCCACTTTGCACCACGCCCAGGCCCATCTGCACACCCGCGGCCGCGGCTTCTGGGACCGCGCCGACGCGGCGTCCCAGCCCCGGGTCGACGCCCTGGTGATGCGGTACGGCAAGCCGGATTCACCCTTCCCCGCCAAGCTCATGGGCGACCACGCGCTGCTCGCCCTCGCGGCGGACCGGCTGTTCGCGATCGACGGTGACGAGCAGGCGAAGAACCTCTCCGCGCTGGCCCACGACGAGCTGTCCCGGTACACCGACGGGGAGCGCGGCGGGGTGTTCCACGGGCAGGGGAGCTGGTTCTCCACGCCCGTCGACCCCACCGTGCCCCTCGCCCGCCACGTCATGGTTCCGCCGCGCAGCGCCGGCGCGTTCTCCGTGGGCAACACGGCCTACGTCCCCTTCCACGAGAAGCACGCCGAGACCCAGCTCCTGGCGCTGGCGGCCCAGGGCGACCGGCGGCCCGCCGCGATCCCCGCGCCCCCGGCCCCGCCCGCGTTGGAGCACTGGCCGCTGGAGCGGGACCTCAGCTATGTGGCGCGGGCCCCGCTGTCCAACTCCGACATCGACATCCCGGCCTATCTGCGCTGGCTGCACTCCACCTCCTCGGGCCTCGGCTACGGCCTGACCCCCTACCGGGCCCCGCTGGGACTGAGGTCGGACCGCACCGCCCAGACGTTCTCCGTCATGCACGTGGTGTCCGACCTGATGGCCCTCGACGTGCCGATCCCGCACAGCGAGCAGCTCCTGGCGGGCGTGTACGCCACCCAGAACCCGGACGGCGGCTTCGGTGAGCAACCCGGCCTGCTGTCCGAGTCGTTCACCACGTACTGCGCCGTCGTGACGGCCACGGTCCTGGGAGGCACGGGCTACGACAAGGAGAAGTGCGTCGAGTTCCTCACCGCCTGCCAGCACCCCGAAGGCGCCTTCGGCAACGCCCCCGGATACCCCGGCGACGCCTGGCACTCCAACCTGGCCACCCTGGCCCTCCTGGCGCTCGGCCACCGCCCGGCCCGCGAGGACGACCTGATCGCCTACTTCGCGAGCTGCCAGAACGCCGACGGCGGCTACGGCAACCAGCCCGGCCACCCCTCCGACACCTTCGCGACGTTCCGGGTCGTGGGCTCCCTCATCGCGCTCGGCCACCGCCCGCCGCGCCTGGAGGAGAGCATCGCCTGGCTGCGCGGTCTCCAGACCGAGGCGGGCGGCTTCCGCTACCGCGATGCGGGTCCCGAGAGCTTCGTCGGCTCCTATCACGCCATCGCCTCGCTGTACGTGATGGGTTCGGAGCCCGCCGACGTCGCGGCCTGCCGTGCCTGGATCGCGGCCCGCCAGAGCGCCGACGGCGGGTTCGGACGGCTGCCCGGCGGTCCTTCGGAGACGACCGACGAAGGGTTCATCGCCATCCAGGCCCTCCACATGCTGGAAGGCAAGCTGAACCCGTACTGGGCCGTGATCATGGTCTGATCCCTCCCGACCGGCCGGCGGGGAGGGCTCCCCTTCCCTCTCCGCCGGCCCCCACGCCCGGCCCCACAAGGCCTTGCCGCGCCGGCCGGGCCGCCGTCAGCTGCCCAGCACCCCCAGCACCCCCAGCACCCCCAACACGAGGAGAAACACACCGTGATCATCGACTGCCACCAGCACGTGGTGCTGCCGACCGAGACCCAGCTCCAGTCGATGGACGAGGCCGGCATCCACCGCACCGTTCTGTTCTCGACGCTTCCGCACATCGAGCGGGCCACCGACCTCGCCTCGTTCCAGCAGGAGATGTCCGTGCTGGGCAAGGTGCTCCAGGGCGACGCCGACGGACGCGAGCGTCCCTCCCAGGAATTGCGCGAGGCCCTCGCCATCGGCGGGGACCGGTTCCTGCCCTTCGGCAAGATTCCGGTCGGGCTCGGCTACGAGGACACCGTCAAGGCGCTCCAGCAGGAGGTCCTCGACCCCGGCTACGTGGGCGTCGGCGAACTGACCTTCGGCTCCGACCAGGCGGCCGCCATCGAACCCGTCCTGCGCGCCGTGAGCGAGGCGGCCGTCGGTGGCCGCGCGCTGCCCGTGCTCGTGCACGGCTTCACCCCGCAGACGGCCGGGGACATCCGCACCACGGCGGAGCTCGCGCGCACGTACTCCTCGGTGCCGGTGATCATCGGCGCGCTCGGCGGACTCAACTGGCTGGAGACCATCAACCTCGTCAAGGAGATCCCCAACCTCTATCTGGACCTGGCCTCTTCCTTCATCTCCTGGGCGCCGCGACTGGCGGCCGCGGAGGTGCCGGAGCGCTGCCTGTTCGGCTCCAACACGCCGTTCGCCGACATGTACACCAACCGCGTCCTGATCGAGCGCCTGATCACGGACCCCTCGGTCCGCGACCGCGTCATGGGCGGCAACCTCGCGGAACTGCTCGGCCTGGAGGGCTGACGGCCTCGGCCGGCGCCCGGCGGGAGAGTCCCGCCGGGCGCCGGCCGAGTGTGGGAGGGGAGTGTCAACTCCCTTCCGCGGCAAGGGGGTTCACGAGTCGAGCTGCACCTTGAACGCCGCATAGTTGAAGTAGGCCCAGGCTTCCTTGATGAGGCCCTTGTCGTCGAGCTGGAAAACGTTGATCCCGGACCAGTTGACCGGACGGTTCTTGAGGGTCACCGCCGCGCCACGCCAGGAGACCGCCACGAAGTCGGCGCTCATGTGGGCTTCGTCGGGGGTGATGCCCAAGAAGGGGCGGAAGCTCGGCAGGATCGAGTGGATGCGCTTCCTGATGGCTTCGCGTCCCACCAGCGCCGGCTCTCCCACCGGGTCGTGGAACACGCCCTGCGGGGCGAACGCGGCGGCCCAGGCGTCGGCGTCGGCGCGCTGGGAGGCGAGGAAGAAGTCCAGGACCGCCCGCGGCATCGCGGGAAAACCCGCATGGTTCTGCTCCAGCACGATGCCCGCCGCGTGGCCGGACGTCGTGGCCGGCGCCGCCGCGTCTTTGGGCACGGCGGCCTCGGCGCGGGCGCCGGGCACGGTGAGGGCGGCGGCGGCCGCTCCCAGCGCGGCGCCGAGGCCGAGTATGTGACGGCGGGCGGGGCGGGTGTCCGGTGTGGTGGTCATCCTGAGCTCTCCTCCGAAGGCATGTGCGGTGACGTGAGTACGACGACCCGTACGCCCCTGTTCCCTTCGGGCCGCAGCGCATGGGAGATCACGTTGATGGGCTCCGGGGTGATCTGCGGAAGGTTCAGGGTGAAACGGTGGCCGGATCGCGAGGAGACGTCGATGACGTCGTCGCGCGCCAGCATGGAGTGGAGCGTCGGGTCTTTGTGGGTGGCGGCGTTGATGGCACGGAAGAACGGGTCGTCCGGGCGCTCGCGCAGCGCGGTGCGGACGATGCCGAGATAGACCATCGCGTGCTCGTCCCAGGCGTGCAGGACGGTGCGCGCGGACGGGGCGAACAGGGCCCAGCTCAACAGGTTGGAGCCCTCCGCCCGCAGCCAGGGGAACCAGCGCTCCATGGCCTGGTTGCGGTGCAGGACGTTCCAGTGCGCGTCCAGGACGTAGGCGGGCAGCGGTTCATGGCCCCGCAGCGAGTGGCGCAGCGCCGGTTCCTGGCGCAGCAGCGCGGGCAGCGAGGCGAGGAGCTTGCCGTACGGCATGACCTGTCGGGCGCCCTCGCGGGGCAGCAGGGCCAGGGTGAGCAGACCGCTGAGGGCGGTCAGGGCGGCGGCGAGCAGATAGACCGCCCGCCAGCCGAGGGCCTCACCCACCAGGCCGCCGATGACACGGGAGCCGATGATGCCGCTCATGAGGCCGATCTGCACATTGGCCACCACGGAGGCCCGCCGCTCGGGCGGCGCCAGTTCGGCGGCGAGCGGCACGAGCACCTGCGGAATCACGGTGACCCCGCCGATGAGGGCGGCGGCCGCGGCCAGGACGGACAGGGCGGGCGCGGCGGCGGCCAACAGCAGGGCCAGGACCGTGCCGCTCAGCATGACGGCGAGCAGCGGGCGCCGGCTGCGGATGTCGCCGAGCGGTACGAGGAAGAGGATGCCCGCGGCGTAACCGAGCTGGGCGCAGGTGACGACGATGCCGGCGGAGGAGGAGGACACGCCGAGGCCGTGCGCGAAGAGGGTGAGCAGCGGCTGGGCCAGATAGACGTTGGCGACCGTGGCGCCGGCGCACACCGCCATGGCGAGGAAGAGCACGGGCCGCACCGGCGCGGTCACGTTCGGCAACGGCTTGGGCGGCGCCGGGATGGTGTCTGAGTCCGACATGGGGAATCCCTGGGGTCGAGGGGTCGACGGAGAGAGATGGGCCGTGGTGCGAACCGGGCCCGTGGGGCGCCCGACGTTCATGACCGGCCCGTTCCATGGGCGTACAGGGAGCGCTGATCACACAGCGCCGCCGGTGGGTGACGCGGATCTGTGCCGCTCGCCGCTTGGCTATGCTCCATGAGTACATCAACCAGTTGGTTTAAGTCAACTGGTTGGTTTAGTTGATTCCCGCATCACCTGTCGCCAAGGGCGGCACGGCAGGTCCCCAGGAAGGTGCCCGCTGCGTTGCGCGCCGTGGGGCAACTCGCCCGCCGACCAGCCGGGTTGGTCGTGTTTCAGCCCGTCCGGACGGGTGGATCGCGGCCCGCGAACGTTTGAGGTATTTACAAGGTAGGTGAAAGGAATACGACCTTGCTGTCATGAGGTCCCGGTGAGCGGGACTACCTCTTGGAGTGAGGGCATGGTCGATCTGTCACGGATACGCAAGGCGTCCAGCCCCCGAAGGCCGGTGCGCGCAGCCGAGCGGAGCGGCGCCCGACGCGCGGCCGGGGAGGCCGTCCGTGGCTGACCAACACCGGCCGTTCTACGTGCTGTTGGGCCCGGACGGCGCGGGCAAGTCCTCCGTCATGGCCGAGGTCGCCGCCCGGCTGCCCGCCTGGCGCACCCTCTCCACCGACCACGGCCTCATCGGCCCCGGACACGAACTCGTCGGCGCGCTGCGCCGCAACGTCGTCGAGGACGTCCTGCCGCACCTGGGCACGTACTACTCCGCCGACTTCCTCGCCAGCGTCCTCCAGACCGCGGTGGTCCATCTCCGGGACGAGCTGGAGCGGCACGAGAGCGACGTACCGCTGCTCATGGACTCCTACTACTACAAGATCCTCGCCAAGTGCCGGCTGGCCGGGATCCGGCACAACCCGATGTACACGTGGTGGCGGTCCTTCCCGCAGCCCCGCGCGGTCGTCTACCTCGACGTCTCGCCCGCGTCCGCCTGGCGGCGCTCGGGCGAGGGCGCGCGGCTCAACCCGCTGGAGTACTTCGGCGACCGCCCCGAGTGGCTGGGGTTCGACAGCTACCAGAGGAGTCTTCGCAAACTGATGCTGGAAGAGGTGCGGGACGTGCCCGTGACGATCATCGAGGAACAGCCGAGCGCGGCCGACGCCGCCGAAGCCGTGGTGGAGGTGCTCGCCCCGTGACCACCGACAGCGCGGCCGCCCGGCCCACGACACCCGAGCCCAACTCCCCTTCCAGCGCGGCCGGTTGGGCGGCCCCCCGGCACGCCGAGCGCTACAGCGAGCGGGTCTTCGCCGAACGCGCCCGGCTGACCGAAGCCCTCGGCGACCCGCGCGGGCACCAGCACGACGTGCTCACCGATCTGCTCGACTTCAACTCCGGCACCGAGTTCGGCACGCGGCACGACTTCGGCCGGATCCGTGACGTCGACGACTTCCGCAAGGCCGTCCCCGTACAGGACTACGCCGCGCACGCCCCGCTCATCGAACGCATGGCGGCGGGCGAGCCCAACCTGCTCTCGGCCGATCAGCCGGTCGTCTACTTCACCAGCAGCGGAAGCACCGGCGCCCACAAGAAGATCCCGGTCACCCCGCGCTTCATGCGCACCACCTTCTTCCCGTTCTACTACGCGGCCTGGGCCCCCCTCATCGAGAACCACCCCGACGTCATGCGCCGCCCCGACGCCGTCCTCAACCTCAAGCACGACCCGCTCTCCGCCCCGCCCACCACCTCCGACGGCCGGCCCCATGTCGGCGCCAGCCAGGTGGACTTCGGCCGGAAGTTCGGCGAGCCGCTCTCCGCCGAACTCGGCACCGCCGCGCCCTGGGGCACCCTCCCCGTGGACATCGCCCCCGACGACCACCTGGAGAAGATGTATCTGCGGCTGCGGCTCGCCGTGCAGAGCGATGTGCGCTGTCTCATCGGCATCAATCCGGCCATGATCGCGGCCGTGCCGTACCAGCTCGGGCTGTGGTGGGAACGGATCGTCAAGGAGGTCCGCGACGGAACCGTCGGCGGGGTGCCCCACGGCGCTCCCGACCCGGCACGCGCCGCCGAACTGACGCGCCTGGCCGACTACTTCGGGACGGTGACCCCGGCCCAGGTGTGGCCGAGGATGAGCGCCCTGTTCGGCTGGACCACCGGCGTCGCCTCCCTCTACCTGCCCGCGCTGTGCGAGCGCTTCGGCGCCGGGGTCGCCGCGCTGCCCGCGCCGGTCGCCGCGTCCGAGGGGCCGGTCGGGGTGCCGCTGGACCGGCACGGCTCGGCGGGCAGCCTGGTCGTCACCGCCTCCGTGTACGAGTTCGTGGACGCCGACGCCGACCTCACCCCCGACGTCGAGACGCTGCTGCCGCACGAACTGGAGGCGGGACGCGAATACCACGTGATCTTCAGCCATGTCGGCGGTCTCTACCGGTACGCCGTGGGAGACGTCGTACGGGTCGTGGACATGGCCGGCGGCGTGCCCCGCCTCGCCTACGCGGGCCGCGCCAACCGGTCCGACGCGGTGGGGGAGCGGCTGCGCGAGTCCCAGGTCGTCCGGGCCGTGCGCACCGCGCTGGACGCCACCGGTCTCGGCCTCGTCAACATCGCCTGCCGCACCGAGCGCACCTCCCGCGAAAACGCCCCCCACTACGTCTTCGCCGTCGCCCCGCAATCGCCCTGGCAGCCGGCCGAGGCGGACCGCTTCACCTCGCTCCTGGACGCCGCCCTGACCCGGGAGTCCGCCGATTACGCCCGGGCCCGCACCGACCGCCGCCTCGCCGCCCCCGCCCTGTGCCTCCTGGACCGGGACGCCTTCCAGCGCGACTGGCACGCCGCCGTCGCCACCGGCATCCGCCCCACCCAGGTCAAGGACCGCCTGTTCCGCCAGGACACCACGCTCTGGCACCGGCTGCTGGGCACCGCCTGACGGCCACCTGGCTCAACGGCCGCCCCGCACAAGCCGGTTGACCGCCCGGGCACACCCCTGCCCCGCACCCGTTCCCACCCCGAACTCGCCGATCACCCATGCACAAGGAGAGTCCCGATGACCGAACTGCTCAACCCGGTGGAGCGGACCGCCCTGCTGACCGCGGCACTGCGGGGCGCGGAGACCCAGCGCGCGGACCGGCTCTACGAGGACCCGTACGCCGCCCGGCTCTGCGGGGACGCCGGGCCCGGGCTGCTGGCCGAGGTGTGGGCCGCGACCTTCCCGCCCGACCGGCCGCGTTCGCTGCCCAGCACCCCCGACTACAACGCCATCCGCACCCGGTTCTTCGACGAATTCCTGCGGGACGCGGCCCAGGACCCGCAGATGACGCAGATCGTGCTGGCCCCCGCCGGCATGGACTCCCGCGCCTACCGCATGACGTGGCCCGACCACATCCGCTACTTCGAGATCGACCGGCCCGCCGTCCTGGACTTCAAGGCCGACCGGCTGAAGGGCGTCACCCCCCGCGTGGCGCACCGCACGGTGGCCGTCGACCTCACCGCCGACGACTGGGAGGACCGGCTCGTCGACAGCGGCTACGACCCGGCGCTGCCCTCGACCTGGCTCCTGGAAGGGCTGCTCTACTACATCCCGGAACCCGACACGCACCGCATGCTGGAGCGCGTCGCCGCCATCTCCGCACCCGGCAGCCGCATAGCGGCCGACCTCGTGAACGCGGCCGCGTTGACCCTGCCCCACATGCGGGGGCTGCTCGACGTCTTCGCGAACTGGGGCTGCCCCTGGCTGTTCGGCAGCGACGAGCCGGAAGCCCTCTTCGACCGGTACGGATTCGACGTCGCCGCCGTCCAGCCCGGCGAGCCCGGCGCCGACTTCGGCCGCTGGCCCGACCCCGTACCGGAGCGTTCCGTCAAGAACGTGCGCCGGGTCTTCTTCATCCACGGACGGCGGCGTTGACCGCTCCCGCCGCCACCCCCGTCGTCGTGGTGGGCGGCAGCATCGCGGGTCTCACCACCGCCCTGGCCCTGGCCGAACGCGGCTTCCCCGTACGGGTGTTGGAGCGAGCGGAGGCGCCCCCGGAAGGACCTGTCGCCAAGGTCGCCGACGTGTGGGAGCGCTCCACCGTCCCCCAGAGCGGCCACTCCCACATCCTCACCTCGCTCGGAGTGCGCGTCCTGCGCCGGCGGGCGCCCTGGCTCCTGGAGGGCGCCCTGGCGGACGGCGCCCAGCTCCTCGACCTCACCCGGGCGGCGCCCACCGGGCCCCGCGAACCGGCCGACGACGACCTCGTGGCCCTCGCGGTGCGCCGCACCGTCCTCGAACTGCTCCTCTACCGAGGGGTGCGGAACCTGCCGGGCGTCACCCTGGAGCACGCGACGACCGTGCGGAGCCTGCTCCTCGACCCGTCCCGCACCCGCGTCACCGGTGTCGTGACCGATGCCGGCAGCCCCGTGCCCGCCCGGTTCGTGGTGGACGCCACGGGCCGGCGCGCCGCCTCCCTCTCCTGGCTGGCGCAGGCCGGGGCGCCGGTGGGCCAGGACCTGACGGGCCCCACCCAGCTGCGCTGCTTCACCCGCTTCTACCGCCTCGACACTCCCGGCCACACCTTCCCCGGGCCGCTCAACCGGGGCAACGCCGCCGGAGGCATCTGGGACCACTGCGCCGCCGTCGTGCACCCCGCCGACAACGCCACCTTCGCCATCACCCTGGGGGCGCCGACCGCCGACCCGGCCACCGACGCCCTGCGCACCCCGGCCGGCTTCACCGCCGCCGCCCGCCTCGCGCCGTATGTGGCGCCCTGGACGGACGAGCGCGTCGCGACGCCCCTGACCGAGGTGCGGGCCATCACCATGCCCCCGAACGTGCTGCGCTCCACCGCACGCCCCGGCCCGCGCCAGATCGCCGCCCTCTTCCCCGTCGGGGACGCCGCCTGCGTCACCGACCCGCTGTACGGGCGCGGCATGTCCCTCGCCTTCCACCACGCCTTCCAGCTGGCCGAGTTGCTCGCGGCGCACCCCGAGCCCGGCAGGGAGCAGAGCGAACGGGCCGTACGCCTGGCCGACGACCTCTACCGCCCCTGGTTCGAGCAGGCCGTCCACGACAGCGCGGCGCGCGCCGCACTGTGGCGCTCCCGCGCCGAGGACGCCCCGCCCCCGCCGGCCCCACCCGCCCCGCGCGGCCGCCCCGCCCTCGCCGAGATCGCGTGGGCCGCCGTCGGCGACGTCACCGTCTGGCGCGGACTCACCCGCGTCCTGATGAGCCTGAACACGCCCGGGGAGGTCTTCGACGCGGCCGGCTTCCGGGAGCGGGTGCGCCGCGCCCCCACCCCCGCCGCCCCGGCCGGACCCCGGCCGCCCACCCGCGCCGAACTGCTGGCGGCCCTCGGCGCCGAGGCGCGGCACTGATGGCCGGCCCCGCGACGGCCACCGCACGGACCACCGGCGAACGGGCCCCCGGCGCCCGGCGCAGGGTGCTGCTGGCCCCCGTCACCGTCACCCCGTCCAAACCCCTGACGCCCAGTCACCTCAAGGGGCTGCTGTGGGCGGACGTCATGTACCGGGCCACCCGGCCCTCCGCCGACGTCACGTTCCGCTACAGCCACACCACGTACCACCCCACCGAACAGACCCTGGGATTCTGGGAGTTCCTCGACCGCACCCAGGGCGACACCGACTACGCGGACCTGACCGAGGCGGACATCGGCGAGCTGTACGTCCGCTACCGGGCCGAGGGCCGGCCCCCCACCGCCGACGACCTGCGGCCCTACGCCGAGGCCGTCGAGAGCAACGGCTATGTGCACCCGGCCGGCGCCCAGGTGCTGCGGCTGTGGACGGGCCACTACGCACGGCTCGGCCTGCACGACCCCGGACTCCTCTCCCACCAGCCCCCCGGTTTCGCCCTGGAGGAGATGATCGAGGACCTGCTGGCCGCGGGCCTGGGCCTGGACCAGCGGAGCCTGGGCGGCCCGGTCTACCTCGACGCCACCCGGTACGGCCTGCCGCTGCGGCAGATCGTCACCGCCGACGGCCGCCCCAACTACCTCGCCTGCGCCCTGCGCGAACTCCTGCCGCTGGCACCCCACTACGACGAGATCGCCGTCCTGTACGACCGTGAACTCGACCCCGACTACCGCCTGTTGGAGCGCGTACTGGCCCACAAGGGGCCCACCGTGCACCGGGTGCCGATCGGCCGCGTACCCATCGACGGCAAGATCACCTCGGCCCGGCACGGCGGCTGGCACGACCACACCGTGGACACCCTGCTGCGCTCCCTCACCGACGCCGCCGACCCGGCCGCGCTCCGGCTCGGCATGCGGCTCTACTTCATCGCCACCCTCGGACCGGGCCAGCGGGAATCCTTCCGGCACGACCTGCTCCGCAAGAGCCTGCTGCGCGCCGAACACCTCCTGAGCCGCGCCGCCTCGGCGCCGGAGCCCGGCCCCGGGGCGCTGCCCGCGCTGCTCCAGCGCCACCGCCGAGGCCACACCCACATCGACCCCTACCGGCTCACCTCGTCCCTGCTCAGCCGGCGCGGCCCCACCCCGGCCCGCTCCCTGCTCACCACGGTGTCGCCATGAACCCCCACACCCTCCACGCCCCGCGCGCACCGGGCGACATACGCCAGCACCCGACGGGCGCGGCGCGCCTGGGACCCGAGCTGCTGCTCGCCGTCGCGGCCGAGCGACTGCGCGCGGCCCGCCCCGAACTGGCCGCGCGGGCCGACCTGACCACCCCCCAGGGCCTGCTCGACGCGCGGGCCGCCCTCACCGCCGACGAGGAAGGCGACCCGGCCGGCTCCCCTCTGGTCGTCGCCGTCATCGGCCGCTTCGACCTGCCGCGGTGGGTCGCCGAAACCTGTCGCTTCGCGCTGGCCCTGCCGCGGGAGCCGGCCGCGACATGGCGGCGGGCCTTCACCCGCACCGTCTTCCTCGCGGGCCGGCCGGACAACCTCACCGAACGGTTCACCTTCGACCACATGGCCGAGGACGGCTCCACGGCGTGGGCGGGCCCCGCCCCGCAGGAGACCACCACCGCCCTGCGCCGCCTGCTCAAGACGCTCGACGCCTCCCGCGAGCTCTCCGCGTGGAGCCCCGTCACCGTCGAGGTGCCCGGCGCGCCCCCCGAAGGAGCGGCGCGCCCACCCGTCCACCGCGACCTCTGCATCGCCACGGCGCGGGTCACCGTCTCCCAGCTCCTGGTCCAGGTCAACCACCTCCTCGTCGAGGCGGTCCTGGACCAACTGATCGCCCCCGGAGACCGGTTGACCCTGCGCGCCGTACCCCGCCTCACCGGGCCGGCCGTCCCCTTCGCCGCCCTGCGCGTCGACGCCGACCCCCGGCGCGCCCACCAACTCCGCGCCTACGCCGGACTGACCGAGGAGATCTGAGATGCCCCCCGCCCCGCCCGCCACCCCGGCCGAGAGCCAAGCTCCCGGCCGCCCCGTCCGCCTGGGCATCCACGGCGCCCGCCACCTCGCCACCCGCATCATCACCGGCGCGGGCCACCGTCCCGAGGACGTGGAGTTCGTCCCGTACGACGTCGCCGAGCCGTTCCGCCCGCTGCGCGAACACACCGTGGACGTCATGATCGTCAAATACGGCCTCCAGGAGCCGGACGTAGCCGTCAGCGGCCCCGTGGCCCACGACGGGCGGGCGCTGATCGTCGGCGCCGGCCACCCCCTCGCGGACCGCGCGTCGGTGTCGATCGAAGAAGCCGCCCCCTACGACGCGTTCTCCTGCCCGGGTGAATTCCCGCCCTACGTATGGGACTTGGTGGTGCCGCGGCACACCCCCGCCGGCGTCCCGATCCGGCGCGTCCACCCGATGACCACCGTCGAGGGCATGGTCGAGATCCTCGCCACCACCCACGCCGTCCATGTGTCCTTCCAGTCGCTCGACGCGGTGCTGCCGCCCCACATCAGGGCCGTCCCCCTCCACGACCTGCCCCCCGCCCCCGTGACCCTGGCCTGGCTGCGCGACACGCCCCTCACGCCGCGCGCCGCCGCCCTGGTCGCCGACGCCGAACGGAACGCCCCCTGATGCCCGACACCGCCCGGCCCGCACTCCTGCCCGTCGTCCTGCTGCACGCCCTGCCGCTCGGCTCCCTCATGTGGCGCGCCCAGGCCAGCGCCCTGCGCGCCCGCGGCCACACCGTCCTCACCCCCGACCAGCGCGGCTTCGGCACCACCCCCCTGGGCGCCGAGCCGCCCAGCCTCGACACCGTGGCCGACGACGTCGCCGCCCTCCTCGACGAGCACGGCATCCAGGAGGTGGCGCTCGCCGGATGCTCGATGGGCGGCTATGTGGCGATGGCGTTCCTGCGTCGCCACCCCGGCCGGGTCCGCGCCCTGGCCCTGTTCGCCACCCGGGCCACCGCCGACACGCCCCGCGCGGCCGCCGAACGCCGCACGTTCGCCGACCTGATCCTCGACGACACCCGCCGCGACCACCTGGTCGCAGGGACCACCCCGCTGCTCCTGGGCGCGGGCACCCGGGAGCGCCGCCCCGACCTGGTCGAGGAGGTCCTGACCATGGCGAAGGGGGCCTCGCCCGAGGCGGTGGCCTGGGCGCAGCGCGCCATCGCGGAACGCGCCGACTCCCTGCCCGTCCTGCGCGCCACCGATCTGCCCGCCCTCGTCGTCACGGGCGCCGAGGACGAACTCGTCGCCGCGCCGGACGCCGCCGCCACGGCCGACGCCCTGCCGCGCGGCCGGCTCGTCACCCTGCCCGGCGTGGGCCACCTCCAGCCGCTGGAGGCACCGGACGAGGTCACCGACCTCCTCACCACCCTGCTCGACGACGCCACCACACCGGATCGGAACGGGTACGGCACATGCTGACGACAGACCACGCCTCCTGGGGGCACACCGCCTCGACCGGCCTCGGCTTCACCCACGAGGAGATCGTCGACGCCCACTTCGCCGCCTGCGCACCGCACTACCGGGCCGCACTCGACGAGGTGGGCCTGCGCCCCGGCCTGCACGTCCTGGACGCGGGCTGCGGCAGCGGCGCGTTCCTGCCCTGGCTCTGCGACCTGGTCGGCCCCGACGGCCGCATCTCGGCGATCGACCTGGCCGAGGAGAACGCGGCGCTCGCCGCCGAACGCCTGGGCCATCACCGCGAATCCGGCACCTTCGAGGTCCGCCAGGGCGACGTGGGCGACCTTCCCTACGAGGACGACTCCTTCGACGCCGTGTGGTGCGCCAACACCACCCAGTACCTCGACGACGCCGAACTCGCCCGCGCGCTGGCCGAGTTCCGGCGCGTGGTGCGACCGGGCGGACTCGTCGCCGTCAAGGACCTGGACGCCTCGCTCATCAGCGCGGGCCCCGGCGACCCCTTCCAGTTCACCGACTTCTTCCGGCGCGCCGCCAACACCCCCGGATACGCACGGCAGTTGTTGCGTACCCGCCGTCTGCACCGCGCGCTGGAGGAGGCGGGCCTGGTGTCGGTGCGGCAGCGAACGACGCTGATCGAGCACCACGCCCCGCTGGAACCGGCGGCCCTGGACTTCTATACGCAGGCGTGCGCAAGCATCGCCCGCCAGGCGAGCGACGCCGATGTCCCCGGCGACTGGGCGCCGTTCCTCGACCCGGACGGCGCGGACCACCCGCTGCGCCGGCCGCACGGCTACATCAGCGAGGGCAACACGCTCGCCGTCGGTACGGTCCCGGCGCTGCCCTGACCGGCAGGGCGCCCCGCACCGCGCCCGCCGCCCCGGCACCTCACAGCGCGGGGAGCTCCCACGGCGCGGGGCCCGTCCCGTTGTTCCAGGCCCGCAGGAACGTACCGTCGAAGCAGAGGATGGCGCACTGCTCGGCATAGCCGAGGGCCGGGTCGGTGAACTCGCTGGTGGTGACCACCACGGCCAGTTCGGCGTCGTGCACCGCGTAACAGGTGCCGCCGAAGCGCTGAAGGTCCTGCGAGCCCACCTTGTGGCCCGGCCCGTAGCACTTGCACTGGATGACGAGCCTGCGGCCGTCCGGTGTGGTGGCCAGGACATCCGCGCCGAGGTCGCCCGCGCCGCCCACCACCCGCACGTCCGAGCAGCCGTCGCGCTCGCACAGCCGCGACACCGCGTCCTCGAAGGCGAGGGGGTCGATGTCGGCGCAGTCGGGTGCCTCCGGGGCGCCCACGGTGGGCGGCAGCACGGGCGCCGGCGGCTCCGGCGCCACGACCGCCTCCAGCGCCGACCCGCGTGCCGCGCGGCGCATGCGACTGCCGCGTATCGCCGCGGTGGACAGCAACAGCAGGGCGAGCAGCGTCAGTACGGCGCCCAGCGGATGGGAGTGCGGCTGCACGGCCGTCCGGAACGTCAGCGCCACTCCCCAGATGACGAGGGCGACCAGACCGAACCCCAGCGCGGTGGTGCGCAGACTGAACGCCTGACGCCGACGCTGGGCGACGGCGGGGTGACGGCGGACCGGCATCGTCATCGGTGGGCTCCTTCGAACTGCGGACTTCAAACCGGGCGGACGGACAACGCGGCGACCTCGCACCCAGCAAGATCACTCCCGTCTCCATCTGCCCGCCCGCACCCCATCCACGCGGTCCGACACCACGACGAGTCAACTGCCGCGCCCCCTGCGCCGGTTGGCGACAGGGGGCGCGGCACGCCACCCGGGCCGGCCCCGAAGGCCGGCCCGGGCGGGCGGATCAGACCAGGTCGAAGCGGTCCAGGTTCATGACCTTGGTCCACGCCGCCACGAAGTCGCGCACGAACTTCTCCTTCGCGTCGTCGCTCGCGTACACCTCGGCGACCGCGCGGAGCTCCGAGTTGGAGCCGAACACCAGGTCGGCGCGGGTGCCGGTCCAGCGGACGCGGTCCGTGGCGCTGTCACGGCCCTCGAAGGTGTTCTGGTCCTCCGACGTCGCCTTCCACGTCGTCCCCAGGTCGAGCAGGTTCACGAAGAAGTCGTTGGTGAGCCTCCCCGGGGTGTCGGTGAACACGCCGTGCGCGGACTGCTGGTAGGTGGCGCCCAGGACCCGCAGACCGCCGACGAGGACCGTCAGCTCGGGGGCGCTCAGCGTCAGCAGGTTCGCCTTGTCGAGCAGCAGGTACTCGGCCGGCAGCCGGTTGCCCTTGCCCAGGTAGTTGCGGAACCCGTCGGCCGTCGGCTCCAGGGCGGCGAAGGACTCCACGTCCGTCTGCTCCTGCGAGGCGTCCACCCGGCCCGCCGCGAACGGCACCTCGACGGCGACCCCGCCGTCCTTCGCCGCCTTCTCCACGGCGGCCCCTCCGGCCAGCACCACCAGATCGGCCAGCGAGATCTGCTTGCCGTCGGACCGCTCCGCGTTGAACGCCGAACGGATGCCTTCGAGGGTGCGCAGGACCGTCGCCAGCTCGTCGGGCTCGTTCACCTCCCAGCCGGCCTGCGGCTGCAAGCGGATGCGCCCGCCGTTGGCGCCACCGCGCTTGTCACTGCCGCGGAACGAGGACGCGGCCGCCCACGCCGTCGACACCAGCTGCGACACCGTGAGCCCCGAGGCGAGGACCTTCTCCTTGAGGGAGGCGATGTCCTCGGCGTCGATGAGCTCGTACGTCCGGGCCGGCAGCGGGTCCTGCCACAGGAGCTCCTCGGAGGGGACCTCCGGCCCGAGGTAGCGTACGACCGGACCCATGTCGCGGTGGGTCAGCTTGTACCAGGCACGGGCGAAGGCGTCCGCGAACGCCTCCGGGTCCGCCAGGAAACGCCGCGAGATCTGCTCGTACGCCGGGTCGAAGCGGAGCGAGAGGTCGGTCGTCAGCATCGTCGGGGCGTGCTTCTTCGACGCGTCGAAGGCGTCCGGCACGGTGTCCGAACCGGCGCCGTCCTTCGGCCGCCACTGGTGGGCACCGGCCGGGCTCTTGAACAGCTCCCACTCGTAGCCGAAGAGGATCTCGAAGAAGCTGTTGTCCCAGGTGGTCGGTGTGTTGGTCCAGATGCCCTCGAGACCGCTGGTGATCGCGTCGGGACCCACACCGGTGCCGTGGGTGTTGCGCCAGCCGAGGCCCTGCTGCTCCATGGAGGCGGCCTCGGGGTCGTCACCGACCGCCTCGGACGGGCCCGCGCCGTGCGTCTTGCCGAAGGTGTGACCACCGGCGATCAGCGCGACGGTCTCCTCGTCGTTCATCGCCATCCGGCGGAACGTCTCCCGGATGTCGCGCGCCGCGGCGATCGGGTCCGGGTTGCCGTTGGGGCCCTCGGGGTTGACGTAGATCAGACCCATCTGGACCGCGCCGAGCGGGTTCTCCAGCTCACGGTCGCCGGTGTAGCGCTGGTCGTCGAGCCAGTTGGTCTCGGGACCCCAGTACACGTCCTCGTCGGGCTCCCACACATCGGCGCGGCCACCGCCGAAGCCGAACGTCTTGAAGCCCATCGTCTCCAGGGCCACATTGCCGGTGAGCACCAGCAGGTCGGCCCACGAGATGCTCTTGCCGTACTTCTTCTTGACCGGCCACAGCAGCCGGCGCGCCTTGTCGAGGCTCACGTTGTCCGGCCAGCTGTTGAGCGGCGCGAAACGCTGCTGCCCGGCCCCGGCACCACCCCGGCCGTCGCTGATCCGGTAGGTGCCCGCGCTGTGCCACGCCATACGGATCATCAGCGGGCCGTAGTTGCCGAAGTCGGCGGGCCACCAGTCCTGGGAGGTCGTCAGGACCTCGGCGATGTCCCGCTTGACCGCCGGAAGGTCGAGGGAGCTGAACGCCTCGGCGTAGTCGAAGTCCTCACCGAGCGGATTGGCCACGGCGGGGTTCTTGGCGAGGATCTTCACATTGAGCCGCTCCGGCCACCACTGGCGGTTGCCGCCGCCCTGCGTCGGGTGCGGGGCGCGCTGGTGCGCCACCGGGCAGCCGCCGGTGCCCTCCGTCTTGGCATCGGTGACGATTGCATCGGGGTTCTCGGACATGGCAATCCTTCTTGGCTCGGTGGATCACATTGCTCAGGAACTGCGGGCGGTGAAGAAGCCGGAGCACGGGCCCCGGGTGTCGCGTGCGAAGGCCGGGGTACCTGCCCGGTGGACGGGCTCACCGGCCGGATCACCCACCCTGGACGGCGACGGCATCGTTACGGTCACGAGGCCGGGGCGGCCGGACGCGCGGGTGGTCATCGGCCGCGCGGCGCACACCCGTGGGCCGGCGCCCCGCGTCCTCGCGGCGGCGATCCCCATGACGTCCCTGTCTGGTGGGTGGGTTGGGTCGTTGAGTCCTGTTGCGGGTGGGGCGAAGTCTTCCTGTCCCTAGGCTGGCGACGCCATCGATCCTACGATGGACCAAATCCAAGTCAAGAAGAACACCAAACCCATATTCCTTCGGCGTGGACAGGTGGACCGCAATGAGTGACCTGCTCGAACGGCTGCGAGGGCGCGGCTGGCGCATGACCTCCCAGCGGCGCGTCGTCGCGGAGGTCCTGAACGGCGACCACGTGCACCTCACCGCCGACGAGGTGCACGTCCGCGCGGCCCGGCTGCTCCCCGAGATCTCCCGGGCGACCGTCTACAACACCCTGGGCGAACTCGTCCTGCTCGGCGAGGTCATGGAGGTCTCCACCGACGGCCGCGCCAAGCGCTACGACCCCAACGCCCACCGGCCCCACCAGCACTTGGTGTGCTCGCGCTGCGGCACCATCCGCGACGTCCACCCGACCGGCGACCCGCTGGTGGACCTGCCTCCCGGGGAACGGTTCGGCTTCACCCTGTCCGGCGCCGACGTCACCTACCGCGGAGTGTGCCCCGCCTGCGCCTAGGGCCTGTCCGGCGGATCTTGTCTGGGACGCGGGGGGCTGCCACGCCCATCTGCGGCGTTGTCGTCGGTTGCCGACGCTCCGCGTCGCCGCCCTCCTCCGCCTTGCAGCTGGACGCACCAGCCCCCCGCTCACCAGCACCACAAGGCCACGGCACCCCGACGGCGACCAGATCCGCCGGACAGGCCCTAGCGGCCCATCCACCCGGATCCCGGTGAAATGAGGCGCAGCCGACACCCCCGCGGGCCGTGTCGAAGTTGGGCTGAACGGGTGAGCGGCGTCATCATGGCCGGATGCAGATACAGCACGTGGGCGAGGTGGTCCGGTGAGCAGGTACGACGTCACCGACGAACAGTGGGAGGGGCTCGCCCAGGTCGTTCCGCTGCGCGGTCGCAACGAATGGCCGTCCAGAGCCGACCACACCACCATCCCCGGCGACTACGCGGCCGTCGAACAGCGGCGCTTCGTCGTCCTGCGGGTCCAGATCTTCGCGGACGCCCGCGAAGTGGCCGAATACCTCATCGCCCAGATCCCGGTCCTGCTCGACCTGACCGGCGCCGACCCCGAAGTCGCCAAGCGCATCCTCGACTTCAGCACCGGCGTCGTCTTCGGCCTGGGCAGCGGCATGCACCGCGTCGACCGCAACGTCTTCCTGCTCGCCCCGGCCGGCACCGAAGTGGAAGGCATCGCCGCGGCGGCAGTACCGCACCCCTGAACCGCCCCACGACTCCCGCACGAATCCCCGCCCGACCCGCCCCCCCCCACCAACTCCCGTTCCACCGCTCCGCCCAGGACCGTCCCGCAGCGCTGTGCCGTCCCTCATTCGTAGGAAGGTCAACGAGGCGGAACGGTTCGTCAGTTTTGCGGCTGCGTACGGTCCCGGTCATGACCACCGCGACCACCAGCAGGGACCGAACCGGCCGCCCCGATCGCCCCACCGTCACCGAACTGAGGCTCTCCGCCTTCCGGACCCACCGCGGCGCCACCATCCCGCTCGGCCCCCTCACTCTGATCACCGGGCCCAGCGGCAGCGGCAAGACCAGCGTCCTGGAAGCCTTCGAAGCCCTCGCCGGACTCGGCGCGGGCGCCACCCTCGGATCCGTCTTCCGCGACCCCTCGGGCTGCGTACCCGAACGCGCGGGCGCCGACGCCCAGGGCCGCCGCGGCTTCCGCATCGGCTGCACCGTCGACGGCCCCGCCGGTCCCGTCCGCCTCGACCTCGCCGTCCAGGCCGAACCCGAACTCCGCGTCGTCGGCGAACGGTTGACGAGCGAAGGACAGACCCTCCTCAGCACCGCCCTGCGCGACCCGGGCCGCTCCACCGTCCAGGCGGCCTGGCACACCGCGGGCGCGGTCCCCGTCACCCGCGCCCCGCTGCCCGACGACCGGCTCGGCACCGCACTGCTGCCCCTGCGGGTGGCGGGCAAGACGGAAGGGCAGCTGCGCGTCCTGGCCGCCGCCGAACAAGTCGTCGTCGCCCTGCGCTCGGTGTTCCCCTGCGACCCCCAGCCCCACCGCATGCGCGAACCCGTCGTCCCCGGCCAGGACGGCGGAGGCCGGCTCCGGCGCGGCTGCGACAACCTCGCCGAGATCCTGCGGCGCACCCGCACCGAATGCGGCATCCGGCACGGCCGGCTCGTCAGCGCCGCCCGCGCCGGCTGCGTCGGCCCCGTCACGGGCCTCACCACCGAAGAACACGCCAACGGCACCTTACGAGCCGTCCTCGCCCGCGGCACCACCCTGCACGGCACCCCCGTCGACCGGCTCGGCGAGGGCGAACTGCGCTACCTCGCCCTCGCCCTCGTGCTGCTCACCGGGCCCGGCGTCCTGGCCGTGGACACCGTCGCCGAAGTGCCACCCGCGATGCAGACCCTCACCGTCGTCGCCGACGGACTCGACCGCGCCCTCGACCCCCGGCAGAGCCGCGAACTCATCGCGCTGGCCGCCGAGATGTGCGCCCGCGGCCACATCCGCCTCCTCGCCGCCGTCGGCGACGCGGGCAGCCGGGAAACCCACGGGGCCACGGTGGTAGACCTGGGGCCGTGAACCACCGACTCGACGTACCGGCCCTGCAAAACAGGCTCGCCGCCTTCGCCGCCGCCCGCCACTGGCAGCCGCACCACACCCCGAAGAACCTTGCCGCCGCCCTCAGCGTCGAGGCCTCGGAACTGCTCGAAATCTTCCAATGGCTGACCCCGGAGGAATCGGGCCGGGTGATGGCCGACCCCGAGACGGCCCACCGCGTCACCGACGAAGTCGCCGACGTCCTCGCCTATTTGCTCCAGTTCTGCGAAGGACTCGGCATCGACCCGCTGGCGGCCCTCGCCGCCAAGATCGACCGCAATGAACTGCGCTTCCCCGCACCGGAATCCCACAAGGCCCCGAACAACCCGTCTACGAACACGGAGAGTCACTCTTCCGAGTGACCGAGATACTCACAATCGGCTTGCTGTGCACAGATTTCCGATTTCCTCTGGCTTTCCGGCCCACTGACGCTCACGCTAGGTAGTGGACACCCACCTCGGGCCCGCCACACGAACGGGGACATCGGATGGACGCGGTACGGCTCCTGAAAACCAGCCAACACGCCCTGGCCCAAAGCCGGGCGGTTCTCGACATCGTGGCCGAGGCCTGGCAGGCACAAGCCCTCGCCCAGGCCATCGGCGGCCACCTCGCGGCCACCGGCCCCCCGGAACTGCGGGGCGAGGCCCGAGGCCTCAGTGAGGCGGGCGGCCGGGGCTGCGCCGTACTCGACCACCCGGGCCTGCGGCGCGACGGCATCCGCGCCGCCCAACTCTCCGAAGTGACCGACGCGGCAAGCGCGTTGACCTCCCTCGGCGCCCTGCTGGGCGACGTCGCCATGGCCTTGGTCTCCGTGGCCTGCGCCACGGACGAAGAGGGCCTGTACTGGCAGTGCATGGAGGCCATCGACGCCGCCGACGAATCGGGCGACCGGGTCCGCGGCATGCTGCGCCGGCTCACCTTACGAGAGCGCGACAGATCGGCCGAGATCCTGCGCGACTCGACCACCGGCCCGCCATGACCACCGGCCCGCCATGACCGACGGGGCCGGCCGGCCCCGGTGTGCTGTCACGGGCGCAGAACATAGTAGCCATGGAGATAGTAGCCATGTACTGTATTTCCCATGAGCAAGGTTGCACCGGGCCCCACGCCCGGCTTCATGGTGTGGCGGCTCGCCAACAAGTGGCGCGTCGCCGTCGATCGGGCACTGGCTCCGCTGGGGCTCACACATGCGCAGTACTCGCTGGTGGCGTCGCTGTACGGAATGCAGCGGGCCGGTGAGCGGCCCAGCCAGCGGCAACTCGCCGACCACACCGGCCTGGAGGCGCTGTACGTCTCGAAGCTGGCGCGCGCCCTGGAGTCGGCCGAGCTGATCGAGCGCACCCGCGATCCCCGCGATCCGCGCGCCGTACAGCTCGCCCTCACCAAGCAGGGGCAGACCGTCGCGCGGCAGGCCATCGACGTGGTGCAGGAACTGCACCAGCAGTTGCTGGAGCCGCTCGGCGGGCTCGACGCCCCACGGACGCGCGTCTTCACCGACGAGCTGACGGCCCTGCTCGACACACCTCTCACGCCATCTCTGCCGAACAACGAGAACACTCAGGGGGCACCATCATGACCACCACCGCATCCACCACCGCATCCACCACCGCACCCGTCGCGGACGCCCGCGCCCTGGGCCTGGCCCACTACGCCGCCCGCGGTCTCCTGGAGCACGTCCTGGGCCGGCACGGCCTCACGTTCCAGCAGCACGTCACCCTGCGCGCCGCCGTCACCGCCGACGCCCCGCGGACGCCGGACGAGCTCGTCGCCCAGGTCCGGTCCTCCCTCAAGGCGGACCCGGCCCACATCCGCACCACCCTCGACGAGCTGCTGGCCGACCGCCTGCTCGCCATGGACGGCGCCCACCTTCGTGCCACCGGGTCGGGGCGCGAGCTGATCGCGGCCGTCGGAGCGTCGACCGGCCCCGTCACCGCCCGCGTCTGGGGCGGGATACCCACCGAGGACCTGGCCGCCGCCGGCCGCGTCCTCGCCCTGATCACCGAGCGTGCGAACGCGGAGCTCGCGACGCTGGCCGACTGACCGAGCCGGCCCTAGTGCCGCTCGCGCGGCTCGGGCCGCGCCTGTCCCTGGGCCTTCTGCGGCTCGTCCGGGCCACCGACGGGCGCCGTGCGGTCGGCGGTGGACTGGAGATCCGCGTCGAGTTGCGTCAGATCGGCGTTCAGCGCCGCCATCAGCTCCTCCATCTGCTGCAACAGCCCCTTCGGCGCACCCTTCCGCTCGGCTGCGGACTGCGGCGGCGACTGCTGCGGCACAGTCTGTTCGGGTACGGCTTCCTGGGACATGGCGGCCTCCTCGGCCCGAGCCCTCCCGCACGGCGGGCGGGGCGCAGAGTCGGTCGGCGCCCCGGTCGAGGCCGCCGACACGCGGGCCGGGCGGTCCGGCTCCGCCCGAGCCAACGACCGTTCGACGCCAACGTCACTGGTCAGAGGGGTCGCGCCGAGGTAGTTCGAAGGATTTTCACCCGACCGGGCTTTCATGCGGCGGGCGGGGGAGACGGGGTTGACGGCCGCACCACGGTGCAGGATGGAGGCATGGATCTTCGCATCTTCACCGAGCCCCAGCAGGGCGCCGGATACGACACCCTCCTGACCGTCGCCAAGGCCACCGAAGACCTCGGCTTCGACGCCTTCTTCCGCTCCGACCACTACCTCCGCATGGGATCCGCCGACGGACTCCCCGGCCCGACCGACGCCTGGATCACCCTGGCGGGCCTCGCCCGCGAGACCAAGCGGATCCGGCTCGGCACGCTCATGACGGCCGGCACCTTCCGGCTGCCGGGCGTGCTCGCCATCCAGGTCGCCCAGGTCGACCAGATGTCGGGCGGCCGGGTCGAACTCGGCCTGGGAGCAGGCTGGTTCGAGGAGGAGCACAAGGCGTACGGCATCCCCTTCCCGAAGGAGAAGTTCGCCAGGCTGGAGGAGCAGCTGGCCATCGTCACCGGCCTGTGGGCCACGGAGGTCGGCCGCACCTTCGACTTCCACGGCACCTACTACCAGCTCAACGACTCGCCCGCGCTGCCCAAGCCCGCACAGGCCAAGGTGCCCGTCCTGATCGGGGGCCACGGGGCGACCCGTACGCCACGCCTCGCGGCCCAGTACGCCGACGAATTCAACATCCCGTTCGCCTCCATCGAGGACAGCGAACGGCAGTTCACCCGGGTGAAGGCGGCCGCCGAAGCCGCCGGGCGCCGGGCGGACGACCTCGTGTACTCCAACGCGCTGGTCGTCTGCGTGGGCAAGGACGACGCAGAGGTGGCCCGCCGGGCCGCTGCCATCGGAAGGGAGGTGGAAGAACTCAAGGCCAACGGACTCGCGGGATCGCCCGCCGAGGTCGTGGAGAAGATCGGCAAGTACGAGGCGACCGGCTCGTCCCGCATCTACCTCCAACTGCTCGACCTCGACGACCTCGACCACCTCGAACTGATCTCCTCGACGGTGCTGCCGCAACTGAACCGGGCGTGACCGTGCGCCCCGCCCGGACGCTCGCGGCGGCCCTCGCGCAGGGGCCGGTGGTCCTCGACGGCGGTCTGTCCAACCAACTGGAGTCCCAGGGCTGCGACTTGAGCGACGACCTGTGGTCGGCCCGGCTGCTCGCCGACGACCCCGGGCAGATCCAGGCGGCGCACACGGCCTACGCCCGTGCGGGCGCCCAGGTACTGACCACCGCCGGCTACCAGGCCACCTTCGAGGGCTTCGCCCGCCGAGGCCTGAGCCACCGGGAGACGGAGCGCCTCCTGACCAAGAGCGTGGAACTGGCGCGCGCAGCAGGGCAGTTGAGCGCGGCGCACGGCCCTTCCGGGGTGGAGCCGCACGGGCAGGGTGGGGGCGCGGGGGGAGGGGTGGGGTGGGGGAGGGGGGAGGGGGAGGCCCCCCGAAGCCCCGCCCCGCCCCCCGCCCCCTGGGTGGCCGCCTCCGTCGGCCCCTATGGCGCCTTTCTGGCCGACGGCAGTGAGTACCGGGGGCGCTATGGGCTGAGCGTGCGGGAGTTGGAGCGTTTTCACCGGCCGCGTGTGGAGGCGCTGGTGGCGGCCGGTCCTGATGTGCTGGCGTTGGAGACGGTGCCGGACGTCGATGAGGCGGAGGCTCTGCTGCGGGTGGTGGAGGGGTGCGGGGTGCCGGTGTGGCTCTCGTACACCATCGCGGGTGAGCACACGCGGGCCGGCCAGGATCTGGCGGCGGCGTTCGCGCTGGTGGCGGGGCAGGACCAGGTGATCGCGGTCGGGGTGAACTGTTGTGACCCCGTCGAGGCCGGCCGGGCGGTGCCGATCGCCACCTCGGTGACGGGTAAGCCGGTGGTGGTCTACCCGAACAGCGGTGAGCGCTGGGATGCCCTCGGGCGTCGCTGGGTGGGCGGGGCGACGTTCGAGGCGGCGCGGGTGGCGGAGTGGACGGCGGCGGGGGCGCGGCTCGTCGGCGGGTGTTGCCGGGTGGGTCCGGCCCTGATCGCCCAGGTGGCGGCCCGGGTGCGGCAGTGGCCGGGGTAGGTGTCAGACCGGTTGGTGGGCCGGGGTGGGCCGCCGCCTCGGTGGGCCGGGCGGCGGGGAGCGTGTTCTCCGGGTGAGCGGGGCCGGTGCGGGACAGGATGGGGACATGGGATTCCATGTCGATTCCGAGACCGGGCGGCTGCGCCGCGTCATATTGCATCGGCCAGATCTGGAGCTGAAGCGCCTCACACCCAGCAACAAGGACGCGCTGCTCTTCGACGACGTGCTGTGGGTGCGTCGGGCCAGACAGGAGCACGACGGGTTCGCGGATGTGCTGCGCGACCGGGGAGTGGAGGTGCATCTCTTCGGGGATCTGCTGCGCGAGTCGTTGGAGATCCCCGAGGCGCGGGCCCTCGTGCTGGACCGGGTCTTCGACGAGAAGGAGTACGGGCCGCTGGCGACGGGCCATCTGCGGGCGGCCTTCGAGGAGTTGCCGGCGGCCGATCTGGCGGAGGCGCTGGTCGGCGGGATGACCAAGCGGGAGTTCCTGGAGGGGCATCCCGAGCCGACGTCGGTGCGTTTCCACGCGATGGATCTGGACGACTTCCTGCTCGGCCCGCTGCCGAACCATCTGTTCACGCGTGACACGTCCGCCTGGATCTATGACGGGGTTTCGATCAACGCGATGCGCTGGCCGGCCCGGCAGCGCGAGACCGTGCACTTCGAGGCGATCTACCGTCATCATCCGCTGTTCCAGGGGGAGCAGGCGGGCCCGTTCAACATCTGGTCGCGCGGGCAGAGCGACTATCCCTCCACCATCGAGGGCGGTGACGTCCTGGTGATCGGCAATGGCGCGGTGCTGATCGGGATGAGCGAGCGGACCACTCCGCAGGCGGTGGAGATGCTGGCCCGTGGGCTGTTCGCGGCGGGTTCGGCGCGGACCATCGTGGCGCTGGACATGCCGAAGCGGCGGGCGTTCATGCATCTCGACACGGTGATGACGATGGTCGATGGAGAAACCTTCACCCAGTACGCGGGTCTGGGCATGCTGCGCTCGTACACGATCGAGCCGGGCGCGGGTGAGCAGGAGCTCAAGGTCACCGATCATCCGCCCGAGCACATGCACCGCGCGATCGCGGCGGCCCTGAGCCTGGACCGGATCCGGGTGCTGACCGCCACCCAGGACGTGCACTCCGCCGAGCGCGAGCAGTGGGACGACGGCTGCAACGTGCTCGCGGTGGAGCCGGGGGTGGTGGTGGCGTACGAGCGCAATGTCACGACCAATACGCATCTGCGCAAGGAGGGCATCGAGGTGATCGAGATCCGGGGCAATGAGCTGGGGCGGGGCAGGGGCGGCCCGCGCTGCATGAGCTGTCCGATCGAGCGCGATGCCGTATAGTGATGCGCTCTTACGTATAGAATTCCAGTACTGACTGGACGTCGTCGTCGCCGTCGTCCCCTATCCGCCCCAGGAGCGCCACCATGGCGATAGATCTCGCAGGCCGCCACTTCCTCAAGGAGCTGGACTTCACGGCCGAGGAGTTCCTCGGGCTCGTCACCCTTGCCGCCGAGCTCAAGGCCGCGAAGAAGGCGGGCACCGAGGTGCAGCGGCTGCGCGGCCGCAATGTCGCGCTGATCTTCGAGAAGCCCTCGACGAGGACCCGCTGCTCCTTCGAGGTGGCCGCGGCGGACCAGGGGGCGTCGACGACGTACATCGACCCGGCCGGATCGCACATCGGCAAGAAGGAGTCGGCGCGTGACTCGGCGCGGGTCCTTGGCCGGATGTTCGACGCGATCGAGTTCCGGGGCGATGCGCAGGAGACCGCCGAGGCCCTCGCCGTTCACTCCGGGGTGCCGGTCTACAACGGTCTGACCGACGACTGGCACCCCACCCAGATGCTCGCCGACGTCCTCACCGTCACCGAGCACACCGACAAGCCGCTGGGCGAGGTCGTCTTCGCCTATCTGGGGGACGCCCGCTTCAACATGGGCAATTCCTATCTGGTCACCGGCGCCCTGCTCGGCATGGACGTCCGGATCGTGGCGCCCCGGGCGTACTGGCCGGCCGGGGACGTCGTCGCGCAGGCGCGCGAGGCGGCCGCGGTGAGCGGTGCTCGCGTCACCCTGACCGAGTCCGTCGAGGAAGGCGTGGCCGGCGCGGACTTCGTCGCCACCGACGTCTGGGTCTCCATGGGCGAGCCCCAGGAGATCTGGGCCGAGCGGATCAAGGCGCTCGCCCCGTACGCGGTGACCATGGACGTGTTGCGGGCCACCGGCAACGCCGGCGTCAAGTTCCTGCACTGCCTGCCCGCCTTCCACGACCTCGGCACCCAGGTCGGCCGCGACATCCACGAGCGGTACGGCCTGAGCGAACTCGAAGTGAGCGACGAGGTCTTCGAGTCGGCGCACTCGGTCGTCTTCGACGAGGCGGAGAACCGGCTGCACACCATCAAGGCGGTCATGGTCGCCACCCTGGGCTGACCCCGAAGGCCACGGCACGGGAAAGGCGCCGCGGCCCGGGCGCGACGGACGCGGCCCGTCAGCCGCTACGGCTCGGCAGGGTGAACCAGACCGCCTTGCCGTGCGCGGTGGGGCGGTGGCCGCACGCCGAGCTCAGGGTGCGGATGAGGAGCAGGCCGCGGCCGTGCTCCTGCCAGGGGTCGAGGTGGGCGACCGCTCCCGGGGCCGAGAGATCGCCCGGCGGCAGCGGCGAGTCGTCGTGCACCTCGACCTGGCAGCCCGAGGAGAACAGCTCCACGACCAGCTCGATCGGGGTGTCGCCCGGCGTGTGCTCGACCGCGTTGGCGACGAGCTCCGCGGTGAGCAGTTCGGCGGTGTCGCTGTCGGCGGGCGCGTCGATGTCCGCGAGCGCGGTACGCACCAGGGCGCGGGCGATGGGCACGGCGGCCGGGGTGTGGGGGAGCGAGATGCGCCACGCGGACGGCGCGGCGTCACGTTCGGGTCCGGGGGGATCGGGCAAGGCAACAGATCCGTTCGGGGTGCGGGGAGTGCCGGAACGCGCGGGTCGTGGGGCGGCCCTGTTCTTCACGGGTGGGGTCTGCACGGGTGGGGCGGCCTCTTCCCCCACGGTACGGAGCCGGTGCGCGGGCGCGTAGAGGCCCCCGGCGGGTGGCCCTCGGGCCGTGGGGCTCCGGCGCTCGGGACCTTGGCCTCTGGTCGGCCCCGCGGGGCGCTTATCGCGTACTCGTGACGACAGTCACGTACGAGTGATACCTTCGTCGGGCAGGCAGCAGAAGCAGGGGCGGCGCCTGCCGTCCCGCCGAGGGAGGCCGCCCGGATGAGCCCCTTTCCCAGCTCCGCACCGCCCACCGAGGACTGGCGCCATCTGCGGTTGTCGGTCGACGACGGGGTCGCGACCGTCACCCTGGCCCGGCCGGAGAAGCTCAACGCCCTCACCTTCGGCGCCTACGCCGACCTGCGCGACCTGCTCGCCCAACTGTCCCGGGAACGCTCGGTGCGCGCCCTGGTGCTGGCCGGCCAGGGGCGCGGCTTCTGTTCGGGCGGCGACGTCGACGAGATCATCGGCGCCACCCTGTCGATGGACACCGCCGAACTCCTCGACTTCAACCGGATGACCGGCCAGGTGGTGCGCGCCATCCGCGAATGCCCCTTCCCGGTGATCGCCGCCCTGCACGGGGTCGCCGCGGGCGCGGGCGCGGTGCTCGCCCTCGCCGCCGACTTCCGGATCGCCGACCCCACGGCACGGTTCGCCTTCCTCTTCACCAAGGTGGGCCTGTCCGGGGGCGACATGGGCGCCGCCTATCTGCTGCCCCGCGTCGTCGGCCTCGGCCACGCCACGCGTCTGCTCATGCTCGGCGAACCCGTACGCGCCGCCGAGGCCGAACGGATCGGCCTGCTCAGCGAGTTGACGGCGGAAGGCGCGGCGGACGCCCGCGCCGCGGAACTCGCCCGGCACCTCGCGGACGGCCCCGCCCTCGCCCACGCGCAGACCAAGGCGCTGCTCACCGCGGAGCTCGACATGCCGCTCGCCGCCTCCGTGGAACTGGACGCGGCGACCCAGGCCCTGCTGATGAACGGCGAGGACTACGCCGAGTTCCACGCGGCCTTCACCGAGAAGCGCCCCCCGAAGTGGCAGGGACGGTAGCGATGCCGGCCCCGGACGCCGGGCGCGCCCCGCTGCGGATCGCCGTCATCGGGGGCGGCCCCGGCGGGCTGTACGCCGCGGCCCTGCTCAAGCGGCTCGACCCGGCCCGCTCCATTACCCTGTGGGAGCGCAACGCGCCCGATGACACCTTCGGCTTCGGAGTGGTGCTCTCCGACGAGACGCTCGGCGGGATCGAGCACGCCGACCCCGCCGTCTACCAGGCGCTGCGCGCCGAGTTCGTCCGCTGGGACGACATCGACATCGTGCACCGGGGGCGCACCCTCACCTCCGGCGGACACGGCTTCGCCGCCCTCGGCCGACGCAGGCTCCTCGAGCTCCTGCACGAGCGGTGCCGATCGCTCGGCATCGAGCTCTGCTTTCGCGCCGAGGCCCCGCCCGCCGCCGAACTCAGCGCCGCCTACGACCTGGTGGTCGCCGCGGACGGGGTGCACAGCCCCACCCGCCAGGCGCACGCCGCCCACTTCGCGCCGCACATCACCTCGCACCGCTGCCGCTACATCTGGCTCGCCGCCGACTTCGCCTTCGACGCCTTCCGCTTCGAGATCGCCGAGACCGACCACGGGGTGATGCAGCTGCACGGCTACCCCTACGCGGCCGACTCCTCCACGGTCATCGTCGAAATGCGGGAGGAGGTGTGGTCGGCCGCCGGATTCGACGCGCTCGACGAGCAGGCCTCCGCCGACCAGTGCGCCAAGATCTTCACGGACGCCCTCGGCGGACGGCCCCTGCGCGGCAACAACTCCTCCTGGACCGCCTTCCGCACGGTCGTCAACGAGCGCTGGTCGTACGGCAATACGGTGCTGATCGGGGACGCGGCCCACACCGCCCACTTCTCCATCGGCTCCGGCACCAAGCTCGCCGTCGAGGACGCCCTGGCCCTGGCCGCCTGCATCGAGGAGCACCCCGACCTGCCCACCGCCCTCGGCGCGTACGAGGACGAACGCCGGCCCGTCGTCGCCTCCACCCAGCGCGCCGCCGCCGCGAGCCTGCGCTGGTTCGAGGAGCTGGAGCACCATCTCGACCAGCCCGTGCGGCAGTTCGCCTTCAACCTCCTCACCCGCAGCCGTCGGGTCACCCACGACAACCTCCGGCTGCGCGACCCCGCCTTCACCTCCGCCGTCGAGCGGGAATTCGGCTGCCCGCCCGGCACCCCGCCCATGTTCACCCCCTTGCGCCTGCGCGGCCTCGAACTGAGGAACCGCGTGGTGGTCTCGCCCATGGACATGTACTCCGCCGTCGACGGCGTCCCCGGCGACTTCCACCTCGTCCACCTCGGCGCCCGCGCGCTGGGCGGCGCGGGTCTGGTGATGACCGAGATGGTGTGCGTCAGCCCCGAAGGCCGGATCACCCCGGGCTGCGCCGGCCTGTACACCTCCGAACAGGCCACGGCCTGGCGGCGGATCGCGGACTTCGTCCACCAACAGGCGCCCGGCACCGCCTTCGGCGTCCAGCTCGGCCACTCCGGGCGCAAGGGCTCGACCAAGCTGATGTGGGACGGCATGGACCAGCCGCTGGACACCGGCAACTGGCCCGTTGCCGCCGCCTCCCCGCTCCCGTACCGGCCGGGTGTCAACCAGGTCCCGCACGCCCTTGACCGCGCGGGGCTCACCGCCATCCGCGAGCAGTTCGCCGCCGCGGCCCGCCGGGCCGCCGACTGCGGTTTCGACCTCCTCGAACTGCACTGCGCCCACGGCTATCTGCTCTCCGGATTCCTCTCCCCCCTCACCAATCAACGTGCCGACGGCTACGGCGGTTCCCTCACCGCCCGTCTGCGCTACCCCCTCGAAGTCTTCGACGCGGTACGCGAAATCTGGCCGGCCGAGCGGCCCATGACGGTCCGCGTCTCCGCCACCGACTGGGCCGAGGGCGGCACCAGTGCCGAGGACGCCGTCGAGATCGCGCGGGCCTTCGCCGCGCACGGCGCCGACGCCATCGACGTCTCCACCGGCCAGGTCGTCGCCGACGAACGCCCCGAGTTCGGCCGCTCCTACCAGACCCCGTACGCCGACCGGATCCGCAACGCCCTCGGCGTTCCCGTCGTCGCGGTGGGCGCCATCTCGTCCTGGGACGACGTCAACTCGCTGCTCCTCGCGGGCCGCGCCGACCTGTGCGCGCTGGGCCGGCCCCACCTGTACGACCCGCACTGGACGCTGCACGCCGCGGCCGAGCAGGGCTACAGCGGTCCCGGGGCGAGCTGGCCGCTGCCCTACCGCGCGGGCAGCCGCACACCGCCGACGGGCCGCACGGACGCCCCGAGGCCCCGCCTGCGGCTGAGCTGACGGCGCCACAAGGCGGCGTGACGGAAAACCGTCACGTCGTCGTCGTACGAGGCGGCCGCGAGGACGTGCCGGGCAGCGCACCCCGTACGAACGCGGCGCCCGCGTCGCGCAGCAGCCCGTGCAGCCGGCCGAACACCTCGGCGGAGCGGCCGCCGGGCCAGTCCTGGGGGAGGAGCTCGGCGGGCAGACCGGGGTCGGCGTACGGCAGCCGGCGCCAGGAGTCGAGAGCGAGGAGGTAGTCCCGGTAGGCGGCCTCGGCATCCCCCTCGGCGCCCGCCTCGGCGTCCCCCTCGGCCTCCGTGGACGCGGCGGACGACCGCGACTCCCAGGCCCGCAGCACCGGTTCGTGCCGGTCGAGGAAGTCCTCGTGCTGCTTGGCGATGGCGGGCAGGTCCCACCAGCGGGCGACGGCCTCGGCGGTGGGGGCGAACCCGAGGTGCTCACCCCTGAACAGCTCGACGTACGGCGCGAGTTGGAGGCGCTCCAGAGTGTGCCGCGCCTCGTCGTGGAGCCGGGCCGGGGCGAGCCACACTCCGGGCGCCGCCGTGCCGAAGCCGAGCCCCGCAAGGCGCGAGCGCAGCACATGGCGCTTGCTGCGCTCCGACTCCGGGACGGAGAACACCGCGAGCACCCAGCCGTCCTGGGGCCGGGGAGCGGGATGGGCGTAGATGCGCCGGTCGCCGTCGTCCAGCAGCTGGCGGGCGTCGGCCGACAGGGCGTAGCCCGCCGCGCCCGCCGCGGTGGGCCGTGCCTCCAGCAGCCCGCGCCGTTTGAGCCGGGACACCGACGAGCGCACGGAGGGCGCGTCGACGCCGACCGCCGCGAGCAGCCGGATCAGTTCGGCCACCGCCAGGGAGCCGGAGGTCTCACGCCCATAGGCGCCGTACAGGGTGACGATCAGGGATCGGGGGGTGTGCAACTCGGCCACGCGATCACTCTAGTTCCCGCAGCCGGAAGCGCTGGAGCTTGCCGGTGGGGGTGCGCGGCAGGGCGTCGAGGAAGACGATCTCGCGCGGGCACTTGTACGGAACGAGCCGCGCCTTCACGAAGTCGCGCAGCAGCGCCGCCGTCCCCTCCTCGCGCGCCACCCCCGGTCTCAGTACGCAGTAGGCGACGACGACATGGCCGCGCCGTTCGTCGGGCCGGCCCACCACCGCGGCCTCCGTGACGTCGGGGTGGCGCAGCAGCGCGTCCTCGACCTCGGGGCCCGCGATGTTGAACCCCGCCGAGATGATCATGTCGTCGGCGCGGGCCACGTACCGGAACCAGCCGTCGCTCTCCCGCACATAGGTGTCACCGGTGAGGTTCCAGCCGTCGCGTACGTAGGCGCGTTGGCGTTCGTCGGCGAGATAGCGGCAGCCGACCGGGCCGCGCACGGCGAGCAGCCCGGGCTCGCCGTCCGGGACGGGCCGTCCCTCGCCGTCGACGACGCGTGCCTGCCAGCCGGGGACGGGCCGGCCGGTGGTGCCGGGCCGGATGTCGTCGTCGGCGGCCGCGATGAAGATGTGCAGGAGTTCGGTGGCGCCGATCCCGTTGATGATGGGCAGGCCGGTGCGCTCGCGCCAGGCCCGCCAGGTCGCCGCCGGGAGGTTCTCGCCGGCCGACACACAGCGCCGCAGGGCGCTCAGATCGTGGCCGTCGAGCTCGTCCAGCATGGTCCGGTAGGCGGTCGGCGCGGTGAACAGGACCGTCGCGCGGTGCTCGGCGAGTGCGGGCAACAACTGGCGCGGGCCCGCCTGTTCGAGCAACAGGGAGGCGGCGCCGGCCCGCAGCGGGAAGATGACGAGACCGCCGAGCCCGAAGGTGAAGCCGAGCGGGGGACTGCCCGCGAAGAGGTCCTCGGGCGTCGGCTTGAGGATCTGCTCGGCGAAGGTGTCCGCGATGGCGAGGACATCGCGATGGAAGTGCATGCACCCCTTGGGGCGGCCCGTGGTGCCGGAGGTGAACGCGATCAGGGCGACGTCGTCCGCGGAGGTGGCCACGGCCGGGTACCGCCCGGCGGGCGCCCCTTCGATCCGGTTCAGGAGGTCGCCGGGCCCGTCCCCGCCGTACGCGGTGATGCGCAGACCCGGCGCCTGGGCCCGTTCCAGGTCGTCCAGGACCCGGGCGTCGCACAGGGCGTGGCTGATGCGCGCGATGGAACACATGACGGCCAGTTCATGGGCGCGCTGCTGGGCCAGAACGGTGACGGCGACCGCGCCCGCCTTCATCACGGCCAGCCAGCAGGCGGCCAGCCACGGTGTGGTCGGGCCGCGCAGCAGTACGCGGTTGCCGGGCACGACCCCGAGCTCACCGGTCAGGACATGGGCGATCCTGTCGACCCGGTCGCGTAGCTCCCGGTAGGTCCAGATCTCGCCCTCGCCGGTGCGGAACGCGGGGCGGTCCGCACCGAAGCGGTCAATGGTGGCGTCCAGGAGTTCGGCCCCGCAGTTGAGCCGGTCCGGGTAGTGCGGCCCCGGCGGTCCGAGCACCAGGTGCGGCCACTGGTCGGTGGGCGGCAGGTGGTCGCGGGGAAAGGTGTCGGCGTGCGCTGAGGTCTTCAGCTCCATACGGGATCGCCCCCTTGTCGCCTCTGGAGCGTATCGTTTGAATGACGACAGTCAACAGTTCG
This sequence comes from Streptomyces hundungensis, assembly GCF_003627815.1. Classification (NCBI taxonomy): domain Bacteria; kingdom Bacillati; phylum Actinomycetota; class Actinomycetes; order Kitasatosporales; family Streptomycetaceae; genus Streptomyces; species Streptomyces hundungensis. Next base: position 2,101,460 of record NZ_CP032698.1, on the reverse strand, counting down.
CGATAGGGCGGTCCCCGCCGTCGTCCGAGCCGAGTGGAGAGGGGTGGGCCATGCCCGGATTCGCGCTGGAGCCCGACCAGCGGGAGTGGTGCGCCGACCTGCGGACGCTCGCCGGGGAGCGGCTGCGTCCCCTCGCGGAGCAGGGTGCGCCCGGAAGGGTCAACCGGCCACTCGTCGAGGCGCTCGGGGCGCACGGGCTGCTCGCCCGGCTCTTCGACTCCGGGGCGCTCGATCTGTGCCTGATGCGTGAGTCACTGGCGTACGCGTGCACCGAGGCGGAGACCGCGCTCGCCCTCCAGGGCCTGGGCGCCCACCCGGTCGCCGCCTACGGGACACCGGCCCAGCGCGAGCGCTGGCTGCCCGAAGTGACGGCGGGCCGCGCGATCGCCGCCTTCGCTCTGAGCGAGCCGGACGCGGGATCGGACGCGGCGGCCCTCGGCCTCAAGGCCGCCCGGGATCAAGGGGGTTGGCGGCTCACGGGTGAGAAGTGCTGGATCTCCAACGCGCCCGAGGCCGACTTCTACACCGTCTTCGCCCGGACGACACCGGACGCGGGCGCCCGGGGGGTGACCGCCTTCCTGGTCCCCGCCGACCGGCCGGGACTGAGCGGCGCCGCACTCGATCTGCTCTCGCCGCACGCCATCGGCAGCCTCGACTTCGACGGCGTGCCCGTCGGCGCGGACGACGTCCTGGGCGAGCCCGACCGCGGCTTCGGCGTGGCGATGAACACGCTCAACCTGTTCCGGCCGAGCGTCGGCGCGTTCGCGGTGGGCATGGCGCAGGCGGCCCTCGACGCGACCCTCGCCCACACGGCGACCCGCACCGCCTTCGGCGGCCCCCTCAAGGACCTCCAGGCCGTCGCCCACCAGGTCGCCGACATGGCCACCCGCACCGAGGCCGCGCGCCTCCTGGTGTACGCGGCGGCAGCGGCACACGACCGGGGCGATGCGGGCATCGCACGGGGCTCCGCCATGGCGAAGCTGTTCGCCACCGAGACCGCGCAGTACGTCGTCGACACCGCCGTCCAGCTGCACGGCGCCCGCGCGCTGCAACGCGGCCACCTCCTCGAACACCTCTACCGTGACGTCCGCGCGCCCCGCATCTACGAAGGTGCGAGCGAAGTGCAGCGCACGATCATCGCGAAGGAGCTGTACCGGTGAGCCTCGACCGAGTGAACCCCGCCGAGCTGTCCCCGGCGCGCGGCTTCAGCCACGCCGTCGTCGCCACCGGCTCGCGCCTGGTGTTCCTCGCCGGGCAGACCGCGCTCGACCCCGACGGCACGGTGGTCGGCGCCACCCTGCCCGAGCAGTTCCGCACCGCGCTGACCAACCTCCTCGCGGCGCTGGCCGCGGCGGGGGGCGGCCCCGGTGATCTCGCCCGGGTCACCGTGTACGCGACGGACGTCGCCGACTACCGCGCCCGCGCCGCTGAACTGGGCGCCATCTGGCGGGAGTTGGCCGGGCGCGACTATCCGGCGATGGCCGTGATCGGCGCGGTCCGCCTCTGGGACAGCGAGGCCCTGGTCGAACTGGACGGCTTCGCGGTCCTGGACTGAGCGCGGCCCCTCGGCCCGTCCGGACGAGCAGCGGGGCCCCGCGCCCTCAGGCGAGCGGCGGGGCCCCGCCTCCTCAGGCGAGCAGCGCGGCCCCGCCCCCTCAGGCGAGCAGCTCGCCCATCCACTCCTCCACCCCGGCCACCGACCTGGGCAGCGCGCCCGACATCAGCCGGGCCCCGGTCTCCGTGATCACCAGGTCGTCCTCGATGCGGACGCCTATGCCGCGCAGTTCGGGAGGCAGGGTCTCGTCGTCCGGCTGGAGGTAGAGACCCGGCTCGACCGTGAGGACCTGGCCGGCCTCCAGCACGCCGTCCAGATAGGTCTCGCCGCGCGCCTTCGCGCAGTCGTGGACGTCGAGGCCGAGCATGTGCCCGCTGCCGCACAGGGTGTAGCGCCGGTGCAGTTCACCCGACGCGCTCTTGAGGACGCCCCACTCGGCGAGACCCTCCGCGATCACCGCCATCGCGGCCCGGTGGAAGTCGCGGAAGGCCGCGCCCGGCCGCAGCGCGGCGATGCCCGCGTCCTGCGCGGCCAGGACCAGCTCGTACACCTGGCGCTGCACGGGGGAGAAGCGCCCGGACAGCGGGAGCGTGCGGGTGATGTCGGCGGTGTACAGGGTGTCCGTCTCGACGCCCGCGTCCAGGAGCAGCAAGTTCTCGGGGTCGAGCCGGCCGTCGTTGCGGATCCAGTGCAGTACGCAGGCGTGCGCCCCCGAAGCGGCGATCGTCTCGTATCCGGTGCCGTTGCCCTCGGCGCGGGCCCGTGTCCCGAAGACGCCTTCGAGCAGGCGCTCGCCCCGGGCGTGGGCAAGGGCGCGGGGCAGGGCGCGGACGACGTCCTCGAAACCGGCGACCGTGTGGTCGACGGCCAACTGGAGCTGGGCCACCTCCCAGACGTCCTTGACCAGCCTCAACTCGCTGAGCACAGAGGCGAGTTCGTGGTCGTCGGCGGCGTTGCGGCCGGGCGGCAGTGGGGTCAGGCCGTCCACATGGGCGCAGCGCAAACCGGTCAGGCGCTCGGTCTCGGCGAGGTCGGGACGCCGGCCCACCCAGAACTCGCCGTACCGGCGGTCCCGGTAGAACTCGTCGTCGCCGCCGGCCCGTGGCGAGCGGGGCCGTACGTACAGCACCGCCTCGTGGCCCGAGCCGGACGGTTCGAGGACCAGTACGTGGCCGGGCTGGTCCTCGCCGGTGAGGCCGGTCAGCCAGGCGTAGGCGCTGTGCGGCCGGAAGCGGTGGTCGCAGTCGTTGGAGCGGATGCGCAACTCGCCCGCGGGCACGATCAGGCGCTCGCCCGGAAAACGGGCGGAGAGCCGCGCCCGCCGGTGCGGGGTGACCTCGAAGCCGGGCACCCGGGTGTCGCCGGGCAGCGGGGTGGGGGCCCAGTCGCCGCTCATGAAGGCGGCGAGTTCGGGGCCGATGGGAAGGTCGTGGCTGCCGGTGTTGGGGCGTGCGGGGCGCTCGGCCATCGGGTCTCCCGGGGTGGGGATGGATGAGGGGTGGGCGCGCCGGGGCCGCGCGGTGGGCGGCGTGCCGTGAGCGCCAGTACAATTTCACATTACTCTGTCACGGGTCACATCTCACAGCCCTCATCGAGCGGGTAGGGGAGCCCAAGTGGCGCCCCCGGAGCGGCGATCGAGGGGATGGGCGTCGGGACTCTTGTGGGCGACGCCTCCGGCTCAGTAAAATGTCACACACCACACTAGGGAGTTCGACCATGACATCCTCAGCACCCCGGCGCCTGCGGCCCTGGCACGGAATCCTCGTCGCGACCGCGCTGCCCCTGCGCTCCGACCTTTCCGTCGACTTCACCTCCTACGCCCAGCACGTGCGCTGGCTGATCGACAGCGGCAGCGACGGTGTCGTGCCCAACGGCTCGCTCGGCGAGTACCAGACCCTGTCCGACGAGGAGCGCGCCCGCGTCGTGACCACCGCCGTCGAGGCGGCGGGCGACGGCGAGCGCGTGATGGTGGGCGTCGCCGCGTACGGCAGCACCGAGTCCCGCCGCTGGGCCGAGCAGGCCGCCGACGCGGGCGCGGGCTCCGTCCTGCTGCTCCCCCCGAACGCCTACCGCGCCGACGAGCGTTCGGTACGGGCCCACTACGCGGAGGTCGCCAAGGCGGGCCTGCCCGTCGTCGCCTACAACAACCCCTACGACACCAAGGTCGACCTCACGCCCGCGCTGCTGGCCCAGCTGTACGCCGACGGCAGCATCGTGGCGGTCAAGGAGTTCAGCGGCGATGTGCGCCGGGCCTACGAGATCGCCGAACTCGCCCCGGAACTGGACCTGTTGGCGGGCGCGGACGACGTGCTGCTGGAGTTGGCACTGGCGGGCGCGGTCGGCTGGATCGCCGGCTATCCCAACGCGCTGCCCGCCGCCTGCGCCCAGCTCTACCACGCGGCCGTCGAGGGCGACCTCACCACCGCCCTCCCCCTGTACCGCGCGCTGCACCCGCTGCTGCGCTGGGACTCCAAGACCGAGTTCATCCAGGCCATCAAGGTCTCCATGGACCTGGCGGGCCGCCCCGGCGGGCCCGTGCGGCCACCTCGCCAGCCGCTCACCGCCGACCAGGAGGCGGTGGTGCGCGCCGCCACCGAGAAGGCGCTCGCCGAAGGCCACAAGTAGCCCTGGAGAAAGGCGAACCCATGCGGACCCGACACGTCTACCACGCGGTCGACTCGCACACCGAGGGCATGCCGACCCGCGTCATCACCGGCGGCCTCGGTGTCATTCCCGGCGCCACCATGGCCGAGCGGCGGCTGTACTTCCTGGAACACCTCGACCACATCCGTACGCTCCTGATGTACGAGCCGCGCGGCCACGCCGCGATGAGCGGGGCGATCCTCCAGCCCCCCACCCGGCCGGACGCCGACTACGGCGTCCTCTACATCGAGGTGTCCGGGCTGCTGCCGATGTGCGGACACGGCACGATCGGGGTCGCCACGGTGCTGGTGGAGACCGGCATGGTCCCGGTCACCGAGCCCGTCACCACCGTCCGCCTCGACACCCCGGCCGGACTGGTGAGCGTGGACGTACGGGTCGAGGACGGCGAGGCCCGCTCGGTGACCCTGACCAACGTCCCGGCGTTCTGCCTCGGCCTCGACCGCAAGGTGACCGTGCCCGGCCTCGGCACGGTCACCTACGACCTGGCGTACGGAGGCAACTTCTACGCCTTCGTCGAACTCGACGCGCTGGGCCTGCCGTTCGCCCGCGACCACAAGGACGAACTGCTCGGGGCGGGGCTCGCCATCATGGACGCCATCAACGCCTGCGAGCCGCCCGCGCACCCCGAGAACCCGGAGATCACCGGGGTCAAGCACGTCTACCTCGCGGCGCCCGGCTCCGACGCCACGCGCTCGCGCCACGCCATGGCGATCCACCCGGGCTGGTTCGACCGCTCCCCGTGCGGCACCGGCACCTCCGCGCGCATGGCCCAGCTGCACGCCCGCGGCGACCTCCCGCTCCACCGCGACTTCGTCAACGAGTCGTTCATCGGTACGGAGTTCACCGGCCGGCTCATCCGCGAGACCACGGTCGGCCCGCTCCCCGCGGTCGTGCCCACGGTCACCGGGCGGGCCTGGATCACCGGCACCGCCCAGTACTTCCTGAACCCCTCGGACCCCTTCCCGGAAGGCTTCCTGCTGTGATCCACCTGGGCGCCGACGATCTCGCGGCGCTGCTGACCCCGGCCGCGGCGGTCGAGGCGCTGGCCGGGGCCCTGCGGGCGGGCCTCGACCCTGAACAGTGCCCGCGACGCTCCAACATCCCCGTACCGGCAGGGGAGTTGCTCGTCATGCCGGCCGCCTCCGCGACATATGCCGGAGTGAAGGTGGCGGGTGTCGCGCCCGCCAACCCGGCCCGCGGGCTGCCCCGCATCACCGGCGGCTACCTTCTTTTGGACGGCCCGACGCTGCTCCCGCTCGCGATGCTCGACGCGGCCGCGCTGACCACGCTGCGCACCGCGGCCGTCTCGGCCCTCGCGATCGACGCGCTCGCCGAACCGGACACGTCCCGCCTGGTCCTGTTCGGAGCCGGCCCCCAGGCGTACGCCCACCTCGAATCGGCCCTCGACACAAGGGAGTTGACCCACGCCACGGTGGTGTCACGCAGCGCGGCCCGGGCCGAGCGGCTGGTGACCTACGCCCGCGAACTCGGCCTCGAAGCCCGCACCGGAAGCCCCGCCGATGTGTCCTTCGCCGACCTCGTCATCTGCTGCACCACCGCCCACGAGCCCCTCTTCGAGGGCCGCCGGGTCCCCGCCCACGCCACGGTCGTCGCGGTCGGCTCGCACCAGCCGACCGTGCGCGAAACGGACTCGGAACTCGTGCGCCGCTCCTCGCTGTGGGTGGAGGCCCGCACGGCCGCCCTGCGCGAGGCCGGTGACCTCCTGATCCCCCTGGCCGACGGCGTGATCACCGAGTCGGACATCACCGGCACCCTCGCCGCGCTGGTGGGCGAGGGCGCGCGCCCACCGGCCGACCGGCCCAGGCTCTTCAAGAGCGTGGGCATGGCGTGGCAGGACCTGGTCGTGGCGGGAGCGGCGCACGCGGCTCTCGCCGGCGCCCGGAGCGCCCGCCCGGACCTGTCGGTTCCGGGCGGGACGGGCCGGGCGCGGCGGCAGTCCTAGATGTCCCGGAAGATCTCGATCTGCGCGCCCACCGAGTTGAGCCGCTCGGCGAGATCCTCGTAACCGCGGTTGATGACATACACATTGCGCAGCACCGAGGTGCCTTCCGCCGCCATCATGGCGAGCAGGACCACCACGGCGGGGCGCAGGGCCGGGGGACACATCATCTCGGCGGCGCGCCAGCGGGTGGGGCCCTCGACCAGGACGCGGTGCGGGTCGAGGAGTTGGAGGCGCCCGCCGAGCCGGTTGAGGTCGGTGAGGTAGATCGCGCGGTTGTCGTACACCCAGTCGTGGATGAGCGTCTTGCCCTGCGCCGCCGCCGCGATCGCCGCGAAGAACGGCACGTTGTCGATGTTCAGGCCGGGGAACGGCATCGGGTGGATCTTGTCGATGGGCGCCTCCAGCTTGGAGGGGCGCACCGTGAGGTCGATCAGCCGGGTGCGGCCGTTGTCGGCCGGGTACTCGGCGGTGCGGTCGTGGTCCAGGCCCATCTCCTCCAGGACCGCGAGCTCGATCTCCAGGAACTCCACCGGGACCCGGCGGATCGTCAGCTCGGACTCGGTGACGACGGCCGCGGCCAGCAGGCTCATCGCCTCGACCGGGTCCTCGGAAGGGGAGTAGTCGACGTCGACGTCGATGTCGGCGATGCCGTGCACGGTCAGGGTGGTGGTGCCGATCCCCTCGACCCGGACGCCCAGCGCCTCCAGGAAGAAGCACAGGTCCTGGACCATGTAGTTGGAGGAGGCGTTGCGGATGACGGTGACGCCGTCGTTGCGGGCGGCGGCCAGCAGCGCGTTCTCGGTCACGGTGTCGCCGCGCTCGGTCAGCACGATCGGGCGGTCGGGCGCGGTGCGCGCCACCTCCGCGTGGTAGATCCCCTCGGTGGCCGTGATGTCCAGGCCGAACCGGCGCAGCGCGATCATGTGCGGCTCGATGGTGCGGGTGCCGAGGTCGCAGCCGCCGGCGTAGGGGAGCCGGAAGCGGTCCATGCGGTGCAGCAGCGGGCCGAGGAACATGATGATGGAGCGGGTGCGGCGGGCGGCCGTCGCGTCCATCGCGTCGAGGTCGAGCTCGGCCGGCGGCACGATCTCCAGGTCGGTGCCCTCGTTGATCCAACGGGTGCGTACACCAATGGAGTTGAGGACCTCCAGGAGCCGGTAGACCTCTTCGATGCGGGCCACCCGGCGCAGCACGGTGCGGCCCTTGTTGAGCAGCGAGCCGCAGAGCAGCGCGACACAGGCGTTCTTGCTCGTCTTGACGTCGATGGAGCCCGAGAGCCGGCGGCCGCCCACGACCCGCAGATGCATGGGGCCCGCGTAGCCGAGCGAGACGATTTCGCTGTCGAGCGCTTCCCCGATGCGCGCGATCATCTCAAGGCTGATGTTCTGGTTCCCGCGCTCGATGCGGTTCACGGCGCTCTGGCTGGTGCCCAGAGCCTCGGCCAACTGCGTCTGTGTCCAGCCCCGGTGCTGCCGGGCGTCACGGATGAGCTTGCCGATGCGTACGAGGTAGTCGTCTGCCATAGGGGCAGGTTATCTCAGATATGAGATGACGCTCGCGCCCAAGGGGGCCAACGGGGTGATGAACCGTCAATTCCGATCGTGCGACTTCCGTACGGGGGCCGCAAACGGAACGACTCCATCCGAGTCGCGCACCCTCCGCATGCCGGGTGTGTCGGGTGCCCCCAGAGTGGGTGGTGGAGATGAGCGTGTCGTGCGCCACGAAGGGGGCGCCCGGCGGCCCGATGCCGCCGCCCGCGCATGACCTACCGGCGGCCATGTACTAGAGTTATCTCGACATCGAGATATCTACCGAGGCGCACCGCAGCCGACGCTCGGTAAGGGTTACCTAACTTAGCCTTACCTCAGCGGATCGACAACACGTCGTGGCGGCAGGATTGTGGTGGAACGCGCACATCAATGAAGGAGACTGTCGTGTCGGCGAACAGCTTCGACGCCCGCAGCACGCTGCGCGTGGGCGACGAGTCGTACGAGATCTTCAAGCTGGACAAGGTCGAGGGCTCCGCGCGCCTCCCTTACAGCCTGAAGGTTCTCCTGGAGAACCTGCTCCGCACCGAGGACGGCGCGAACATCACCGCCGACCACATCCGGTCGCTCGGCAACTGGGACTCCCAGGCCCAGCCCAGCGAGGAGATCCAGTTCACGCCGGCCCGCGTGATCATGCAGGACTTCACCGGTGTGCCCTGTGTCGTGGACCTCGCCACCATGCGTGAGGCCGTCAAGGAGCTCGGCGGCGACCCGGCGAAGGTCAACCCGCTCTCCCCGGCCGAGCTGGTCATCGACCACTCCGTCATCGCCGACAAGTTCGGCACCAAGGACGCGTTCGCGCAGAACGTCGAGCTGGAGTACGGCCGCAACAAGGAGCGCTACCAGTTCCTGCGCTGGGGCCAGACCGCCTTCGACGACTTCAAGGTCGTCCCGCCGGGCACCGGCATCGTCCACCAGGTCAACATCGAGCACCTCGCCCGTACGGTCATGGTCCGCAACGGCCAGGCCTACCCGGACACCCTGGTCGGCACCGACTCGCACACCACCATGGTCAACGGCCTCGGCGTGCTCGGCTGGGGCGTCGGCGGCATCGAGGCCGAGGCCGCGATGCTGGGCCAGCCGGTCTCGATGCTCATCCCGCGCGTCGTCGGCTTCAAGCTGACCGGTGAGCTGAACGCGGGCACCACCGCCACCGACCTCGTGCTGACGATCACCGAGATGCTGCGCAAGCACGGTGTCGTCGGCAAGTTCGTCGAGTTCTACGGCGAGGGTGTGGCGGCCACGAGCCTCGCCAACCGCGCCACCATCGGCAACATGTCGCCGGAGTTCGGCTCCACCGCCGCGATCTTCCCGATCGACGACGAGACCCTGAAGTACCTGCGCCTGACCGGCCGCGACGCCCAGCAGGTCGCGCTCGTCGAGGCGTACGCCAAGGAGCAGGGCCTCTGGCTGGACCCGGCCGCCGAGCCCGACTTCTCCGAGAAGCTGGAGCTCGACCTCTCCACGGTCGTCCCCTCCATCGCCGGCCCGAAGCGCCCGCAGGACCGCATCGTCCTCGCCAACGCCGCCGAGCAGTTCGCCAAGGACGTCCTCAACTACGTCGAGGTGCCCACCGCCCAGGCCGGCACCGCCGCCTCCCCGGTGGACGAGGCGAGCGACGAGTCCTTCCCGGCCTCCGACGCCCCGGCCTACGGCAGCCAGGAGAACGGCGCGGGCGCCCCGCAGCACGCCGAGGGCACCGGCGCCACCGTCCCGGCGAACCCGGTCACGGTCACCGCCGCCGACGGCACCACCTTCGAGATCGACCACGGCGCGGTCACCGTCGCGGCCATCACGTCGTGCACCAACACCTCGAACCCGTACGTCATGGTCGCCGCGGCCCTCGTCGCGAAGAAGGCCGTCGACAAGGGCCTGACCCGCAAGCCGTGGGTCAAGACCACGCTCGCCCCGGGCTCGAAGGTCGTCACCGACTACTTCGACAAGGCCGGTCTCACCCCCTACCTCGACAAGATGGGCTTCAACCTCGTCGGGTACGGCTGCACCACCTGCATCGGCAACTCCGGTCCGCTGGACGAGGAGATCTCGAAGGCGATCAACGAGCACGACCTCGCGGTCACCTCGGTGCTCTCCGGCAACCGCAACTTCGAGGGCCGGATCAACCCCGACGTCAAGATGAACTACCTGGCGTCCCCGCCGCTGGTCGTCGCGTACGCCATCGCCGGTTCGATGAAGGTCGACATCACCACCGAGGCGATCGGCACCGACACCGAGGGCAACCCGGTCTTCCTCAAGGACATCTGGCCCACCGAGGCCGAGGTCAACGACGTCGTGGCCAACGCCATCGGCGAGGACATGTTCAACAAGTCCTACCAGGACGTCTTCGCGGGTGACGCGCAGTGGCAGTCGCTGTCGATCCCGACCGGCAACACCTTCGAGTGGGACACCGAGTCCACCTACGTCCGTAAGCCCCCCTACTTCGAGGGCATGACGATGGAGACCACCCCGGTATCCGACATCGAGGGCGCCCGCGTCCTCGCCAAGCTGGGCGACTCGGTCACCACCGACCACATCTCCCCGGCCGGTGCGATCAAGGCTGACACCCCGGCCGGCAAGTACCTCACCGAGCACGGCGTCGAGCGTCGCGACTTCAACTCCTACGGCTCGCGCCGAGGCAACCACGAGGTCATGATCCGCGGCACCTTCGCCAACATCCGCCTGCGCAACCAGATCGCGCCGGGCACCGAGGGCGGCTTCACCCGCGACTTCACCCAGGCCGACGGCCCGGTCTCCTTCATCTACGACGCCTCTCAGAACTACCAGGCCGCCGGCGTCCCGCTGGTCATCCTGGCGGGCAAGGAGTACGGCTCGGGCTCGTCCCGCGACTGGGCCGCCAAGGGCACCGCGCTGCTCGGCGTCAAGGCCGTCATCGCCGAGTCCTACGAGCGCATCCACCGCTCGAACCTCATCGGCATGGGCGTCCTTCCGCTCCAGTTCCCCGAGGGCGCGACCGCTTCCTCGCTCGGCCTGACCGGCGAGGAGACCTTCTCCTTCACCGGCGTGACCGTCCTCAACGACGGCACCACCCCGCGCACGGTGAAGGTCACCACCGACACCGGCGTCGAGTTCGACGCGGTCGTCCGCATCGACACCCCCGGCGAGGCGGACTACTACCGCAACGGCGGCATCATGCAGTACGTGCTGCGCAGCCTGATCCGCAAGTAGGGACGGGCCCGGCAGCGGGAACGACGACAGGGCCGCACTCCCTTCCAGGGGGTGCGGCCCTGCCGCTTGCGCGCCGGGACTCCGCATGGCGCCGAAGTCAGGGACGCCGCTGACGCCTCAGGACGTCATCAGGCGGTAGACGGAGTAGTCGGTGCCGATCTGGACGCGCGGCTGGTACGGGGCGGCGGCCTGGCCGGTGCCCTTGTACAGCCACAGGCCGCCGCCGGTGTCCCGGGCGATGAGGTCGGTCCTGCCGTCCAGGTCCACATCGCCGCTGGAGAGCAGCTTGTTGAACATGTTCCAGCCGGAGCCGATCCTGGTGCGGGGCGCGAAGGGAGCCGTGTAGCTGCCCGTGCCCTTGTAGAACCACAGCACGCCCGCCGTGTCCCGGGCGACGATGTCGGGCTTGCCGTCGCCGTCCAGGTCGCCCTTGCCGGCGAGTTGGGTGTAGGCCTCCCAGCCGGCGCCCACCTTGATGCGGCCGGTCATGGTGCCGTCCCCGTAGCCGAGGTACAGCCACAGCACGCCCGTCTTGTCGCGCGCGATGAGGTCATAGCCCGGTGCGCCGCCGAGGTTGCCCGGCGAGAGCACCGTGTCGTAGATGTTCCAGCCGCCGCCGATCGCCTTGCCGGTGGCGGGGGTGGCGCTCGGATAGAACACCAGGTTCCCGTTGGTGTCCCACTGCCATTCGCCGTCGATGTAGCCGTTGGCGTCGTTGTCGACGAAGGCGTCGTTGGCCAGGGCGGGGAAGGTGCCGTCGACCTCCTCACGGCTGGTCAGGCCGCCGCTGCCGTTCGGGCCGTAGATCCAGCCGGTGTTCGCGCCGTCGACGCCCAGCATCGGGAAGACCGGGTCGGCGGCGTTGGCCGCCGCCGGGGCGGCTACGGCGAGCGCCGCCGCCTTCGGCGCGTTGCGCGGGGCCGTCGGCATATGGCCCGGGTAGACGCCGACGGCCGAGGCCGCACCGGCGCTCGCGCCGAGAAGAGCTGCGGCTATCGCCGCCACGGCGAGGCGGGACAACACCTTGCCGCTCCTACCGCCGTTGAGTGTGGCCACGTAGTGCTCCTGACTTGCGGTGGCGAAAGCGCGGACGGGGCGCCGTACGACCCATGAGCCGTACGACACCCCACCGCGCTGCTTTCACCGCATCCTTACAGCTGCACTCGTCCGAATACCGGGAAAGATGAGCTTTGCCCGGGTGAAATCCCCCGGTATCCGCGGCCGTTCAGGAGAGCAGCTCGACCTCCGCGAGGGTCGCACCGCCTCCGCTCCCGCTCACCAACCGGTAGTGCGGATACGAGCCGGGGGCCCGCACGGAGAACACCCTGGTCTGGTGGTCCCAGGTGAAGCGGTCGTCGGTCCGGCGGTCGAGGTCCTTCCACGTCGTGCCGTCGGCGGAGCTTTGAAGCGTCCAGGACGTCGGCGCCTTGGCGTGGTCACCGGAGGTGAGGGTGTACTGGAGCGCGCGGGGGGCGCCCGCCACCGGCAGTTCCACCGTCGTGAACTCGCCCGACGTCGCCGAGGAGTTGTCGAACAGCGGGCCGGAACCGGTGATCGCGTCGGCCGGGGGAGCGGGCACCTTGTCGTCCTGGGCTATGGAGACCGGCGCCGCGTTCTTCGCGGTGCCCCACGACGAGGGCTTGGCACCCATGGTGAAGTCGAGGGTGCCGCCCCGCGCCAGCAGGTCGTGCGGGAGCGCCGTGGAGTTCCACGCCTTCCCGTTGACCTTCAGGGACTGCACATAGACGTTGGAGACGCTGTTCTTCGGCGCCTTCACCACCAGATCGCGGCCGTTCTCCAGATGGACGGTCGCCTTGGTGAACAGGGGCGAGCCGATGGCGTACTCACCGCCGCCCATGACCAGCGGGTAGAAGCCGAGCGCCGAGAACACGAACCAGGCCGACTGCTCGCCGTTGTCCTCGTCGCCGTGGTAGCCCTGCCCGATCTCGCTGCCGTTGTACAGCCGGCGCAGGACCTCGCGGATCTTCTCCTGCGCCTTGTCCGGCCGGCCCGCCGCGTCGTACATGTACGTGACGTGGTGCGCGACCTGGTTGGAGTGGCCGTACTGGCCCATCCGCACATCACGCGCCTCGGTCATCTCGTGGATGACGCTGCCGTACGAACCGGCGAACTCGGGTGAGGCGGTCTCCGGCGTCGAGAAGTAGGCATCCAGCTTCTGGGCGAGGCCTGCCCGGCCGCCGTACAGGTTGGCCAGGCCCCGGGAGTCCTGCGGGGCGGTGAAGGCATAGCCCCAGCCGTCGGTCTCGGTGTAGTCGTAACCCCAGACGCGCGGGTCGAACTTCGCGCTGTCCACGCGCCATTGGCCGGCCGCGTCCTTGCCCTGGAAGAAGCCCGCCTTGCTGTCGAAGAGCTTCACGTAGTTCTGGGCCCGGCCCAGGAAGTACGCCGACTCCTCCTTGTAGCGGGGCTTCTTCGTCTTCTCGTACAACGCCTGGCCCATCTTCGCGAGGCCGTAGTCGTTGACGTATCCCTCCATCGACCAGGACAGGCCCTCGGGCGTGGAGGTCGGCGCGTAGCCGAGGAAGGGGGAGGTGTCCATGCCCTTGCGGCCCACCCCCGAGGACGGCGGGGCGACCGTCGCGTTCTTCAGGGCCGCCTCATAGGCGGCCTCCGCGTCGAACTTCACGCCCTTCACATAGGCGTCCGCGAAGGCCACGTCGGAGCTGGTGCCGGTCATCAGGTCGGCGTAGCCGGGCGAGGACCAGCGCGAGATCCAGCCGCCGTCCTTGTACTGCTGGACGAAGCCGTCGACCATCTCGCCGGCCTTCTTCGGGGTGAAGAGCGAGTAGGCGGGCCAGGTCGTGCGGTAGGTGTCCCAGAACCCGTTGTTGACGTAGACCGTGCCGTCGACGACCTTCGACCCGGTGTGCGTGGGGGTGTCCTCGCCGGTCTTCGGCGAGAACGGGCTGGCGTACCGGTTCTTCGAACCGACCTTCTCGAAGCCGGAGTTGGGGTACAGGTAGAGCCGGTACAGCGAGGAGTACAAGGTGGTCAGCTGCTCCTGCGAGGCGCCCTCGACCTCGATGCGGCCGAGGATCCTGTCCCAGGCCTGGCGCGCCTGGTCCCGGACCGTCTCGAAGCGGGCCTTCGCCGGGATCTCGGCGGCCAGGTTCGCCTTCGCCTGGTTCACGCTGATCAGCGAGGTCGCGAGCCGCAGCGTGACCGTGTGGTCCTTGCCGGGCTTGAAGCGCGCGTAGCCGGTGACGTCGGCGCCGCCACCGCCCGGCAGCTTGCCGCTCGCGGTGACGGGCGCGTCGAAGACGCCGTACACGAAGAGCCTCCCGGCGCCTGCGGACAGACCGCTCTTGACGTCGGAGTAGCCGGTGAAGGAACGCGTGGCCGCGTCCAGGATGAGGCCGCCCTGGTTGGTGACGTTGTCGAGGATCAGGCTCGCGTCGTCACCGGGATAGGTGAACCGCATCATCGCCGCGTGGTCGGTGGGTGTGATCTCGGTGGTGAGGCCGTTCTCGAAGGTCACCCCGTAGTAGTACGGCCTGGCGGTCTCCCGCTCGTGGCGGAAGGGCAGCGCGCGGGCGGTGCGGGAGGCGTCGGGGGTGCCGGCCGCCGCCGACGGCATCACCTGGAAGGTCTGCCGGTCGCCCATCCACGGGCTCGGTTCGTGGCTGGCGCTGAAGGCCTGGAGGGTGGGCAGGTTGTCGGCGTTGTTGCGCCGCGCGTAGTCGTACAGCCAGTCCTGCGATCCGGCGTTGGTGACCGGGGTCCAGAAGTTGAACCCGTTGGGGACCGCGGTCGCGGGGAAGTTGTTGCCGCGCGAGAAGGAGCCGCTGGAGTTGGTGCCGCGAGTGGTGAGCGCGTAGTCGGAGAGGTGCGCGAGCGGCTTGGCGGGCTTCTTCGGCGCGATGGTGAGGTCGTCGATCCAGCCCTGGAACGCGGCGGGGCCCTGGGGGGAGTCGTACGCCACCAGGATCCGGTCCACCGTCCGGCCGGCGGCGACCGTGCCGATCACCGAGGAGACCTGGTTCCACTGGTTGACGTAGAGCGTCTTGGCGGCGCCCTGCCCCTGCGGGTCGAGCCGCCCGCCGTGCGCGTCGAGCGCCTTGAGGTCACTCAGATAGGTGCCGTCGGTGAAGGCGAGGTCGACGGCCACATGGGTGGCGGGGTAGGTGAGGTCGGTCTCCGTCATCGACGGGAAGATCTTGTAGTCGAGTTCGGTGTCCCGGGTCACCGGCAGATCGACGTCGAAGACCTTGTTGTACGAGTAGGCCCGGCCCTTGGCCGTGTGGGTGCCGGCGTAGCGCAGCGCGCGCTTCCCGGTGAAGCCCGCGTTGGCCTTGGCGGTGGGGGAGCCGCCGGGACCCCGGTCGGGCGCGGTCAGCATGTCCGGCGGGGTGGGCGTGGTGGTGTCGCCGTTGGAGAACTGGAGGTCGCCGAGCTGGGTGATCGGGGCGCCGCCGTTGGCGGTGATCTCCAGGCGGTAGTGCGCGTAGGCGGTGGTGTTGACGATGTCGTACGTCGTGGTCTGGAAGCGGCTCTTGAAGCTCTGGCCCGCACGGCTGTCCAGGGTCCTCCAGTCCTTGCCGTCCGCCGACCCCTTCAGCGTCCAGTCCCTGGGGTCGCGTTCGGGCGCGTCGTTGGCCGACGTCAACGCGTAGGCGAGGATCTTCACCGGTTCGGAGAGATCGAATTCCAGCCAGGCCGTCGGCTGGAAGGCGAGCCATTTGGTGCTCGGCTGGCCGTCGACGAGGTTCTCCTTCACCTCCCCGCCGTCGGTGTTCTCGGCGCTGGCCCGGACATCGGTGACCCGGTCCGTCACATTGCCCGGTATGCCACTGCTGAAGGCGCCGTCGACCCCCGAGGACCGCTTGGTTCCGGCCCGGTCCCTCTCTACGGTATTGGCCCACTCCGGCTGGGGCTCGCCGGTCTCGAAGGAGGTGCTGAACCGGCCGCCGTGCTGGGCCGGTTGGGCGGTCGCGGACGGCGTCCCCACCGCCCACTGGGTCGTCACTACGAGCAGGAACGAGGCGGCGGCAAGGACGGCCGCCGGTCCTCGTCGGTACCGGGATCTGGGCAGCATGCTGGCCCTTTCCTTCGGCGCGCGCCGGTGTCGACCGGCAGATGCGAGGTGGACAACGTTGTCAGAGAGAAAACGCAGGATCCAGTAGCGCGGCAAGTGCGGCGTGGTGTCAAGGGTGTTGGGAAGGAATGCGTGGCTTGAATCGGCGCGGCAATGCAGTCGTCAAGGTGTGTAATGCGCGTCAAAAGGAGCAGCCCCTCCCCATTGGTACGTACCAACGAATACATCGCCGAGGTCTCAACTCGGGAAAGACTGTCGGCCAACCGTGCTTTCGATCTTGCTCAGTTGACGGGAAGTGGACTATACCTGTCGGCGTCCGGGCAACCCGCTGAACGCGGGCGGGGGAACCGCGTGCGGGCCGGTCGGCCCGGGGCCGGGCAGCCTCCGCGATGGATGTACGGCATCACTCACGCTTCAACTGTTCGCGGGCGTCGGCGGATTCCGCTGCACCGCATGAGTCCTGGAGAAGGCGAGGACTTGAGCATGGGATCCGAGATCAACCGTCGTGACGCACTCAAGCGGGCCATGGCAATCGGCCTGCTGGCAGTGCCGGCGACGTCGCTTCTGAGCGCGTGTGCCAGTTCCGACAGCGGTGACACCACCAAGAAGCCCAGTTCTCAGGGCACCAAGTCGGCGGACAATCCGCTGGGCGTCAACAAGGGCACCGCCCTTGAGGCGTTCGTCTTCAAGGGCGGCTTCGGCGACGACTACATCAAGTCCGCCGAGGCCGACTACAACGCCAAGTACGGCATCACGGTCAAGCACACCGGCACCCAGGCCATCGGCCCCAAGCTCCAGCCGCGGTTCGCCAGCAGCAGCCCGCCGGACTTCATGGACAACTCCGGTGCCGACAACCTCGACACCGCGGCCCTCGCCAAGACCGGCAAGCTCCAGGACCTCACCCCGCTCCTGGACGCGCCGACCATCGACGACCCCTCGAAGAAGGTCCGCGACGTCCTGATCGCCGGCACCGTCGAGCAGGGCCAGTTCGGCTCCAAGGAGATGTACGCGTTCAACTACGCGTTCACCGTCTACGGCACCTTCTACTCCAACAAGCTGTTCAAGGAGAAGGGCTGGACCTACCCCCAGACCTTCTCGGACATGCTGGCGCTCTGCAAGAAGATCAAGGCCGCGGGCATCGCGCCGTTCACCTACCCGGGCAAGTACCCGTACTACGTCCACTTCGACCTGCTGCACCAGATCGGCAAGGTCGGCGGCAAGGAAGCCCTCAACGCGATCGACAACCTCGACGACGGCGCCTTCAAGACCGACGCGGTCAAGGAGGTCATCGCGTACTACGAGGAGCTGGCCGGCCAGGGCTACTTCCTCCAGGGCTCCGAGGGCATGACCCACATCCAGATGCAGACCGCCTGGACGCAGGGCCGCGCCGCGATGGTCTCCGACGGCTCCTGGGTGGAGAACGAGGCCGCGCCCACCATGCCGAAGGACTTCGACCTCGCGGTCGGCTCCCTCATCGGCTCCGGCCCGAACGACAAGCTGCCCTTCGGCGCCCTGTACGCGGCGGCCGGCGAGCCCTTCATCGTCGCCAAGGACGGCAAGAACCCCACGGGCGGCATGGAGCTGCTGCGCATCATGCTCAGCAAGAAGCAGACCTCCAACTTCACCAACGCCATCAAGTCGCTGACCTGCGTCCAGGGCGCCGCCGACGGCCTCTCCCTGACCCCGGGCCTGACCTCGGCGAACGCCGCGCTGAAGGCGGCGGGCCCCAACGTCCTCAACTCCCGGCTCCAGGACTGGTACAAGAAGCTGAACAACGAGACCATCGGCAACCTCACCCTGGACCTGCTCAGCGGCAAGATCAAGGCGACCGAGTGGATCGACCGCGCCCAGAAGGCGGCGGACGACACCAAGAAGGACTCCTCCGTCCCGAAGTTCAAGCACCTCTGACGAGGCCGCTTAACCCCACTGGCTGAGACGAGAGCGACCGGCGACATGCGACACGGCAAGTACCGGTTCATCATCGGATTCCTGGCAATTCCCCTGGCGCTGTACGGGGTCCTCGTGATCTCGCCCTTCCTCCAGGACTTCCAGATTTCGCTGACGAGCTGGAGCGGACTGACCCCCGAGAAGAATTTCATCGGGTTGGACAACTATCAGAAGCTGATCCACAACGACCTGTTCTGGAAGGCGTTGTGGCACAACGTCCTTCTGTTGCTCTTCGTGCCGGTCGTCACGCTGGCCTTCGGTCTCTTCTTCGCCTTCATGCTGAATGTCGGCGGCCGTCGCAGGGGTTCTGCGGGGGTCGCCGGCGTACGGGGCTCGGGCCTCTACAAGGTGATCTTCTTCTTCCCGCAGGTCCTCTCGATCACGATCATCGCGATCCTGTGGCAGCAGATCTACAATCCCGACCCCGAGAACGGAATGCTCAACTCCCTTCTCTCCAGCGTCGGTCTGGGCTCGCTCCAGCAGTCCTGGCTCGGCGATTCCAGCATCGCGCTGATCTGCATCATGGTCGTGATGGTGTGGGCGAACGTCGGTTTCTACGTCGTCCTGTTCTCGGCCGGCATGGCCTCCATCCCGGGCGAGATCTACGAGGCGGCCCTCCTGGACGGCGCCTCGCGGGTCAAGACGTTCTTCCGGATCACCCTGCCGCTGCTGCGGGACACGGTGGCCACCGCCTGGGTCTACATGGGCATCATCGCGATGGACGCGTTCATCTACGTACAGCTGATGTCCGTGAACGTCGGCGGCCCCGACGAGTCCACCGACGTGGTCCCGCTGCTCCTGTACAAGACGGCGTTCCGGGACAACAGCCAGTACGGAATGGCCGCCGCCATGGGTGTCGCGATGCTGATCGTGACCCTGGTGTTCGCCGTTCTCAGCATGCGGCTCTCGCGCCGCGAGCGCATCGAATTCTAGGGATGGCGCGATGACGACCGAAACCCTGCCGGTGGACGGCGAGCAGACCACCGCCCCCGCCACCAGCGCCGCCCGCTGGAAGTGGCGCAGCAGCGAGGGGGGCGTGCTCAACGCCTTCTCCCATGTGTTCCTCCTGGTCTGGGCGCTCATGGTGGGCGTCCCCCTGCTGTGGGCGCTGTGGAGCTCGTTCAAGACCTCCGGCGACATCCTCACCCACCCCTGGGCGCTCCCCGGTGAGCTCCACTTCGAGAACTGGTCGCGGGCCTGGAGCAAGGCCAACATCGGCCAGTACTTCATCAACACGGCCTTCGTGGTGGGGCTTTCGACCGCCGGCACGATGCTGCTCGGCTCGATGGCGGCCTATGTGCTGGCCCGCTTCGAGTTCCCCGGCAACAGGTTCATCTACTTCCTGTTCGTCGGCGGCATGGCGTTCCCCGTGGTGATGGTCCTCGTGCCGCTGTTCTTCGTCACCAAGAACCTGGGCATCCTGAACACGCTGCCCGGCCTGATCCTCATCTACATCGCGTACTCGCTGCCGTTCACGGTCTTCTTCATGACGGCGTTCTTCCGGACGCTGCCGACCACCGTCGCCGAGGCCGCGCTCATCGACGGGGCCTCGCACACCCGCACGTTCTTCCAGATCATGCTGCCGATGGCCAAGCCCGGCATCATCAGCATCGGCATCTTCAACGTGCTCGGCCAGTGGAACCAGTACCTGCTGCCCCTGGTGCTCAACCAGGGCGACACCAAGAACTGGGTGCTCACCCAGGGGCTCGCGGACCTCGCCGTGCAGCAGGGCTACCAGGGCGACTGGGGAGCGCTTTTCGCGGGGCTCTCGATCGCGATGCTGCCCGTGCTCGCCGTCTACATCGTCTTCCAGAAGCAGGTCCAGGCGGGCCTGACGGCGGGAGCCCTCAAGTAGCCGGTCTCCGCCTCCGCCTTCTTCCCCCGACCGCCCGTGGGCCCCGCGCCCACGGGCGGTCGCGCGTTCCCCGATCCGCTCCGCGTCTGCTCAGGTCTTGACGGGAGACCACCCAGAAGGCTGAGCTTAGGGTTCACATGTTGGAGATAAGACGGGGCCTCATTGCTGCGGCTCCGTGTGGGGGCGGCCGTCGTGCCGTCCGCCTACGGCGGGAGTGGATGAGTCGATGGAGACTCCGGGGTCGCAGACGTCACTGCACCGGGCCAACCTTGAGCGGGTCGTACGCGCCGTGCGCATGGCGGGCTCGCTCACCCAGGCCGAGATCGCCAGGACGACGGGTCTGTCCGCGGCCACCGTCTCCAACATCGTCCGTGAGCTGAAGGACGGCGGGACCGTCGAGGTCACCCCCACCTCGGCCGGCGGCCGCAGGGCCCGCAGCGTCTCGCTCAGCGGCTCGGCGGGCATCGTGATCGGGGTCGATTTCGGCCATACGCACCTGCGGGTCGCGGTCGGCAACCTGGCCCACCAGGTGCTCGCCGAGGAGTCCGAGCCGCTCGATGTCGACGCCTCCTCCGCGCAGGGCTTCGGCCGGGCCGAGGAGCTGGTCAAGCGCCTGATCGCGGCCACCGGCATCGGCCAGGACAAGGTCATCGGGGTGGGTCTCGGCGTGCCGGGACCCATCGATGTGGAGTCCGGCACGCTCGGCTCCACCTCGATCCTGCCGGGCTGGACCGGCATCAACCCCAGCGAGGAGCTCTCCGGGCGCCTGGGCGTGCCGGTGTACGTCGACAACGACGCCAACCTGGGCGCCCTCGGCGAGCTGGTGTGGGGCGCCGGGCGCGGGGTGCGGGACCTGGCGTACATCAAGGTCGCCAGCGGTGTGGGCGCCGGCCTGGTGATAGACGGGCAGATCTACCGCGGGCCCGGCGGCACCGCGGGCGAGATCGGGCACATCACCCTGGACGAGTCGGGCCCGGTGTGCCGCTGCGGCAACCGCGGCTGCCTGGAGACCTTCACCGCGGCCCGCTATGTGCTGCCGCTGTTGCAATCCAGCCACGGCGCCGACCTGACGATGGAGCGTGTGGTCCAAATGGCCCGCGCGGGTGACCCGGGATGTCGTCGGGTGATCGCGGACGTCGGACGCCACATCGGCAGCGGCGTGGCCAATCTGTGCAACCTCCTCAACCCCAGCCGGGTGGTCCTCGGCGGCGACCTCGCGGAGGCCGGCGAGCTCGTTCTGGGGCCGATCAGGGACTCGGTGTCGCGGTACGCGATCCCCAGCGCCGCACGGCAGTTGTCGGTTCTTCCCGGGGCGCTGGGCGGCCGGGCCGAAGTGCTGGGCGCGCTCGCTCTCGTGCTGAGTGAAATGGGCGATTCGACCCTGTTGGACAGTGCACTTCCCGCCTCGGCGCCTGCCTTCACTTAGATAACGGATGGCACCGTTGTCATCTCGTTAAGGATTTACTCCTTGACGATGGGCTTAACGCCGAGTTGACTTCCAGCCACCTCGGCCGCACTGTCGCGGCCTCGTCAGGGAGGTTTCTGAAGTGAACACGAACATGCGTCGTGCCGCTGTAGCCGTCGCCGCCACCGCGATGGCCGTCTCGCTCGCCGCCTGTGGCAGCGCCAAGGAGTCGGGCGGCGGAACCAAGTCGTCCGACGGCGCCAAGAAGGGCGACGACCTCAAGATCGGTCTGCTGCTCCCGGAGAACCAGACCGCGCGCTACGAGAAGTTCGACAAGCCGCTGATCGAGGCCAAGGTCAAGGAGCTGACGGGCGGCAAGGGCCAGATCGTCTACGCCAACGCCAAGCAGGACGCGACGACGCAGAACCAGCAGGCCGACACGATGATCACCAACAAGGTGGACGCCCTCATCGTGGACGCGGTCGACTCCAAGGCCATCGCGGGCTCGGTCAAGAAGGCCAAGGACGCCGGCATCCCGGTCGTCGCCTTCGACCGCCTCGCCGAGGGCCCCATCGACTCCTACGTCTCCTTCGACAACGAGGAAGTCGGCCACGTGCAGGGCAAGGCCCTCCTCCAGGCCCTGGGCGACAAGGCGAAGTCCGGCGACATCGTCATGATGAACGGCGCCGTCACCGACCCGAACGCCAAGCTCTTCAAGAAGGGCGCCCACGCCGAGCTCGACGGCAAGGTGAACATCGGGAAGGAGTACGACACCAAGGAGTGGAAGCCCGAGAACGCCAACGCCAACATGGAGGGCGCGCTCTCCGCCCTGGGCAAGGACAAGGTCATCGGCGTCTACTCCGCCAACGACGGCATGGCGGGCGGCATCATCACCGCCCTCAAGGCGGCCGGCCTCGCCAAGCTTCCCCCGGTCACCGGTCAGGACGCCGAGCTCGCGGGTGTGCAGCGGATCCTCACGGGCGAGCAGTACATGAGCGTCTACAAGTCCTACCCGCAGGAGGACGCGATCGCCGCCGAGATGGCGGTCAAGCTCGCCAAGGGCGAGTCCCTCGGCTCGCTCGACGCCAAGAAGGTCGACTCGCCGACCACCAAGGGCGTTCCGTCCACCATCGTCCCGGTCGTCTCGCTGACCAAGGCCAACGTCAACGACACGGTCATCAAGGACAAGATCTACACGGTCGCCGAGATCTGCACCGGCACCTACAAGGCCGCCTGCGACGCGGCCGGCCTCAAGTAGTTCCTCCCGCCAACTCCCTTGCCCGGCAAGGGAGTTGAGGGACAGCACCTTCCCTCCGGCGCCCCGCGCCCGCCTCTGTCCCCCGCTGCGGCGGGGGCGCCGGACGAAACGTTTTCCCCTTTTTCTGTTCTCTTCTGCTCGACCTCCGCGCCCCCACCCCTTCGGGCGCGGCATCCCCGCCGGTCAGGCGGCGAAGGAGATGGTTCACGTGTCCGCTACGCCCGTGTTGGCGTTGCGCGGGGTCTCCAAGCGGTTCGGTGCCGTTCAGGCGCTCACCGACGTAGAGCTTGAGGTCCACGCCGGTGAAGTGGTCGCCCTGGTGGGCGACAACGGCGCCGGAAAGTCCACGCTGGTCAAGACGATCGCCGGCGTGCACCCCATCGATGACGGCGTCATCGAGTGGGAGGGCAAGGCCGTCCAGATCGGCAAGCCGCACGACGCCCAGACCCTCGGCATCGCGACCGTCTACCAGGACCTCGCGCTGTGCGACAACATCGATGTCGTCGGCAACCTCTACCTCGGGCGCGAGCTGAAGAAGCGCGGCGTCCTCGACGAGGTCGAGATGGAGCGCCGCTCGCGCGAGCTGCTCACCACGCTGTCCATCCGCATCCCGAGCGTGCGCATCCCGATCGCCTCGCTCTCCGGCGGTCAGCGCCAGACCGTGGCCATCGCCCGTTCGATGCTCGGCGAGCCCAAGCTCGTCATCCTCGACGAGCCGACCGCGGCGCTCGGCGTCGAGCAGACCGCCCAGGTGCTCGACCTCGTCGAGCGGCTGCGCGAGCGCGGCCACGCGGTCGTCCTCATCAGCCACAACATGGCCGATGTGAAGGCCGTCGCCGACAAGGTCGCGGTGCTCCGGCTCGGCCGGAACAACGGTGTCTTCGATGTGAAGACCACCTCGCAGGAAGAGATCATCTCCGCCATCACCGGAGCCACGGACAACGCCGTGACCCGCCGTGCGGCGCGCAACGCGGAGGTTCAGAAGTGAGCACCGACAAGACCTCCCCGGCCGACCTCGGCAAGCCGGCCGCGGCCCCCGTGGACGCGCCGCCCCCGGCCGAGGCCGCCTCCACCGTGGTCGACCCCCGCCTGCTCGTCCGCGAGCAGGGCCTCACCGGCTACCTCGGCGAGTTCAAGCGCAAGGTGCGCGCCGGTGACCTGGGCGCGCTGCCCGTCATCATCGGCCTGGTCATCATCTGCATCGTCTTCCAGAGCCTGAACTCGAACTTCCTCACCGCGGGCAACCTGTCCGACATCTCCGTCGCC
The DNA here is from genome assembly GCF_003627815.1 of Streptomyces hundungensis. NCBI lineage: Bacteria > Bacillati > Actinomycetota > Actinomycetes > Kitasatosporales > Streptomycetaceae > Streptomyces > Streptomyces hundungensis. The sequence continues at coordinate 2,077,761 of NZ_CP032698.1, read as the reverse complement.
ATGGTCGGCACGGGCATGATCGCGGTCGGCATCGTCTTCGTGCTGCTGCTCGGCGAGATCGACCTGTCGGTCGGCTCGGTCAGCGGTGTGGCGGGCGCGTCCTTCGCGGTCCTCAACATCATCCACGGCACGCCCGAGTGGCTGGCGCTGATCCTGGCCATCCTGACGGGCACGGTCGCGGGCGCCCTCCACGGCTTCATCTTCGCGAGGATCGGCGTCCCCGCCTTCGCCGTCACGCTGGCCGGTCTGCTGTTCTGGAACGGCTTCATGCTGAAGATCCTGGGCGACAACGGCACGATCAACACCAACGGCTCAGGCGTCTTCTACAACCTGTCGAACTACTTCTTCAGCGATGTCGCGGTGGCCTACGGCGCCGCCGCGGTGGCCGTCGCCGTGTACTTCCTGTCCGCGTTCTTCGACAGCCGCCGCCGCGAGGCCGCGGGCGTCCCCTCGCGGCCGCTGAACGAGATCGTGCTGCGCACGGTGCTGCTCGCCGTGGTGGCCTTCGCCGCGGCCTTCATGTTCAACCAGTACAAGGGCCTGCCGCTGGCCGTGGTGATCTTCCTCGCAGTGCTGATCGTCACCGACTTCGTGCTCCGGCGCACCGCGTACGGCCGCATGATCTTCGCGCTCGGTGGCAGCGTCGAGGCGTCCCGTCGTGCCGGCATCAACATCGTGCTGGTCCGCACCTCGGTCTTCGCGATCTCCGGCACCTTCGCGGCCATCGGCGGCCTCTTCATCGCGTCCAAGATCAGCGCCGCCAACCAGGGCGCCGGCAGCGGTGAGCTCCTGATGAACGCCATCGCGGCGGCCGTCATCGGCGGCACCAGCCTCTTCGGCGGCCGCGGCCGCACCTGGAACGCGCTCCTGGGCGTGCTGGTGATCGTCTCGATCCAGTACGGTCTGGCGCTCGAAGGCGTCGCCTCGGCGATCCAGCAGATGATCACCGGTGGTGTGCTTCTGCTCACCGTGATCATCGACGCCGTCACGCGCAAGACCCAGAAGTCCGCGGGCCGCGCCTGACCTGCCCCGTTCCCGACGTGCCCGGTGCCCGTGAGGCGCCGGGCACGTCTGCGCGTGGCGTGCCGTATGGGCAACACGGGTGCCACGGAACGCACCGCCCCGCGACCGCGGTCGCGGCCGGAACATTAGACTCAACGGATCGGCATGCTCGACCAGCACGGATGCAAGGAGGCACGGGTGCCGCTGCTTACCCGTATCAGGGGACCGCGCGATCTTGACCGGCTCAGCCCGGAGCAGCTCGACCAGCTGGCGGCAGAGATCCGGACCTTCCTGGTGGACGCGGTCTCCAAGACCGGCGGACATCTCGGTCCGAACCTCGGTGTGGTGGAACTGACCATCGCACTGCACCGCGTTTTCGAATCCCCCCGGGACCGGGTCCTGTGGGACACCGGGCACCAGAGTTACGTCCACAAACTGCTCACCGGGCGGCAGGACTTCTCCCGCCTGAAGATGAAGGGCGGGCTGTCCGGCTACCCGGCGCGCGCCGAGTCGGACCACGACGTCATCGAGAACAGCCACGCCTCGACGGTCCTCGGCTGGGCCGACGGCCTCGCCAAGGCGAACGAGGTGCTCGGCAAGGACGACCACGTCGTCGCGGTCATCGGCGACGGCGCGCTGACCGGTGGCATGGCCTGGGAGGCGCTGAACAACATCGCCGCCGCCAAGGACCGCCCCCTGGTGATCGTGGTCAACGACAACGAGCGCTCGTACGCGCCGACCATCGGAGGCCTCGCCAACCACCTCGCCACCCTGCGCACCACGGACGGCTACGAGCGCTTCCTGGCCAAGGGCAAGGACCTCCTGGAGCGCACGCCGGTCGTCGGCAAGCCGCTGTACGAGACCCTGCACGGCGCCAAGAAGGGCCTCAAGGACTTCATCGCCCCGCAGGGCATGTTCGAGGACCTGGGCCTGAAGTACGTCGGCCCCATCGACGGCCACGACATCGAGGCCCTGGAGTCGGCGCTCCAGCGCGCCAAGCGCTTCGGCGGCCCGGTCATCGTGCACTGCCTCACCGAGAAGGGCCGCGGCTACCAGCCGGCGCTCGCGGACGAGGCCGACCGCTTCCACGCGGTCGGCAAGATCCACCCGGACACCGGCCTTCCCGTGTCGACCTCCGGGCTCGACTGGACCTCGGTGTTCGGCGAGGAGATGGTCGCGCTCGGCAAGGAGCGCGAGGACATCGTCGCGATCACCGCGGCCATGCTCCAGCCGGTCGGCCTCGACAAGTTCGCCAAGGCGTTCCCCGAGCGCGTCTACGACGTGGGCATCGCCGAGCAGCACGCCGCGGTCTCCGCGGCGGGCCTCGCCACCGGCGGGGTGCACCCCGTGTTCGCGGTGTACGCCACCTTCCTCAACCGCGCCTTCGACCAGGTCCTCATGGATGTCGCGCTGCACAAGTGCGGCGTGACCTTCGTGCTCGACCGGGCCGGCGTCACCGGCACCGACGGCGCCTCGCACAACGGCATGTGGGACATGTCGATCCTCCAGGTCGTGCCCGGCCTCAGGATCGCCGCCCCGCGCGACGCCGACCAGGTGCGTGCCCAACTGCGCGAGGCCGTCGCGGTGGAGGACGCCCCCACCGTGGTGCGCTTCTCCAAGGGCGCGGTCGGCCCCGCCGTCCAGGCCGTGGGCCGCATCGGCGGCATGGACGTGCTGCGCGAGCCCTCCTCGGCCGCGGTGCGCCCGGACGTGCTCCTGGTCTCGGTCGGCGCGCTCGCGCCGATGTGCCTGGAGATCGCCGACCTCCTGGACGCCCAGGGCATCTCGACGACCGTGGTCGACCCGCGCTGGGTCAAGCCGGTCGACGAGGCCATGGCCCCGCTCGCCGAGAAGCACCGCGTCGTGGTGACCGTCGAGGACAACAGCCGCGTGGGCGGCGTCGGTTCGGCCATCAGCCAGGCGCTGCGCGACGCGGGCGTGGACGTGCCGCTGCGCGACTTCGGCATTCCGCCGCGCTTCCTCGACCACGCCTCGCGCGGCGAGGTGATGACGGAGATCGGTCTGACCGCGCCCGACATCGCCCGCCAGGTGACCGGTCTCGTCTCCAAGCTGGACGGACGGTTCGAGGAGAGCCGGGCGGCGGCGGAGCCCGTGCGCGACTGATCATGTGAGTGCAGGTCAATGGGCCGGACCGATCTCCCGTACGGGTGATGGGTCCGGCCCGTTCGCGTGAAAAACGCGCTCAGCCCGGTACCCGTACCTCCACTCCTCCCGATCATGGCGAGGACGTTGAGCTAGCGGAGGTGCACGGGTGGCCAGTAAAGGTCTGTTCCGGACCAAATCGATCGAACAGTCCATCAGAGACACGGAGGAGCCAGAACACGCACTCAAGAAGTCGTTGTCCGCTCTCGACCTCACCGTCTTCGGGGTCGGAGTCATCATCGGCACCGGCATCTTCGTCCTCACGGGCAAGGTCGCCAAGGAGAACGCGGGGCCGGGAGTCTCGCTCGCGTTCGTGGTCGCGGGCGTCGTCTGCGCGCTCGCCGCGCTCTGCTACGCCGAGTTCGCCTCGACGGTGCCGGTGGCCGGATCCGCGTACACCTTCTCCTACGCCTCGCTCGGCGAGCTGCCCGCGTGGATCATCGGCTGGGACCTGGTGCTCGAATTCGCGCTCGGCACGGCGGTGGTGGCGGTCGGCTGGTCCGGCTACGTCCGTTCGCTCCTGGACAACGCCGGCTGGCATCTGCCCGAGGCCCTCAGCGGGCGCGACGGCGCCCACGGCTTCGGCTTCGACATCCTGGCGGCCGCGCTCGTCCTGGTACTCACCGGCATCCTCGTCCTCGGCATGAAGCTGTCGGCACGGGTCACCTCGGTCGTCGTCGCCATCAAGGTGACGGTCGTCCTCATCGTGATCATCGCGGGCGCGTTCTTCATCAACTCCGACAACTACTCGCCGTTCATCCCCAAGGCGCAGGCACAGAGCGCGGGCGGCGACCTCAAGGCCCCGCTCATCCAGCTGATGAGCGGCTACGCCCCCACCAACTTCGGCGTGATGGGCATCTTCACCGCCGCCTCGGTCGTCTTCTTCGCCTTCATCGGCTTCGACATCGTGGCGACCGCCGCCGAGGAGACCAAGAACCCGCAGCGGGACATGCCGCGCGGCATCCTCGGCTCGCTCCTCATCTGCACCCTCCTGTACGTGGCCGTCTCGATCGTGGTGACGGGCATGCAGCACTACACCAAGCTGTCGGTGGACGCGCCGCTCGCTGACGCGTTCAAGGCCACCGGCCACCCCTTCTTCGCCGGCATCATCAGCTTCGGCGCCGCGGTGGGCCTGACCACGGTCTGCATGATCCTGCTGCTCGGCCAGACCCGGGTGTTCTTCGCGATGAGCCGGGACGGGCTGCTGCCCCGGTTCTTCTCCCACGTCCACCCGCGCTTTCGCACCCCGCACCGGCCGACCATCCTGCTCGGCGTGATCATCGCGATCGTCGCCGGGTTCACCAGCCTCAGCGAACTGGCCGACCTGGTGAACATCGGGACCCTGTTCGCGTTCGTCGTCGTCGCCGTCGGCGTCGTCATCCTGCGCCACACCCGGCCCGACCTGCCCCGCGCCTTCCGCACCCCGCTGGTGCCCTGGGTGCCCGCGCTCGCGGTGGCCGCCTCGCTGTGGCTGATGCTCAACCTGCCGGCCGAGACCTGGATCCGGTTCGCCGTGTGGATGGCGATCGGCGTGGTCATCTACTTCGTCTACGGCCGCCGCCACAGCCGCGTCGAGGAGCCCGCGCCCCGCACCACCCGGTAACCCGCCCCCGATTCGGCAGCGGCCCCGTATGTCCCCGCGCTCGGGGCGTACGGGGCCGCATAGGGTGGCCCGCATGCTCGCCGAGCCACCACCGTCGCTACGATCCGCGACCACGAGCATCCCGGCGGCCAAGGGCCGTCGCCCCACCGACCCGCGCGCCCCCGAGGGCTACTGGCGGCGCCTGCTGCCGGTCCTCGCCGTGCTCGCCCTCCTCACCCGCCTCCCGTCCTTCCGGCACCCCCTGTGGAGCCCCGACGAGGGCTATCTCGCCGTCCAGGCACGCCTCCTGGCGAGCGGCGGCACCCTGTACACCACGGTCGTCGACCGCAAACCACCCCTGCTGCCCTGGCTGTACGAGGCCGCGTTCGCCGTGTGCGGAGACGGCTCGCTCGGCCCGCTGCGCCTCGCCGCGATCGCCGCCCAGCTCCTGACCGCGCTCGCGCTCGCCTCCACCGCACGACGCCGCTGGGGCGACGGCGCGGGGCGCGCCGCCGGCGTCCTGTACCTGCTGGTCTCGGTGGGGCTCAACCCCGAGGACGCCCAGGCGGCCACCTTCGAGGTGTTCATGCTGCCCTTCACGGCGGCCGCCGTCCGCTGCGCCGACCGGGGGCACTTCACCCGGGCCGGCCTCGCCGTCGCAGGGGCGTGCCTGACCAAACAGACCGGCGGCGCCGTCCTCCTCCCCGTCCTGTGGCTGGCGTGGCACCATCCTCGGCCGCTACGAACCTCCCTGCTGCGTACGGGGGTTGGCCTCGCCGCCCCCGTCCTCGCGGTGGCCCTGTCCACCGGGCCCTCCCGCTTCCTGTTCTGGACGGTCACCGGATCGGCCGCCTATGCCTCCTTCACCGGGTCCGAACTCCACGTCCTGGCGCGGGGGTTGACCAACACCCTCATCCTGGCCGCGGGCTGCGCGGGGCTCCTGCCGCCGGTCGTACGGGTGCTGCGCATCGCCCGGACCGGCGCCGGGGACCTGTGGCTCTGGCTGATCGCCTCCGCGGGGGCGGTCCTGCTCGGCTTCCACTTCTTCGGCCACTACTACCTCCAGCTCATCCCGCCCCTGGTGCTGCTCGCCACCGGCGCGCTCCAGATCCTGCCCGCCCCCCGGCTCACCAGCGCGCTGTCCACCTGCGCCTGCGCCTGCGCCCTGTTCCTGGTGTGGGGGGTGCTCGCCCCGCGCCCGGAGCTCGCCCACAGCGAGCGCCTCGCCGCGGCCGTCGAGGCCCGCACCACGCCCACCGAACGGGTCCTGGTCTGGGGCATACACCCGGAGACGTACTGGCTGGCCCGGCGCGCCCCCGCCAGCCGCTATCTGACCGCCGGGCTGCTCACCAACTACAGCGGCGGCCGCGACGGACCCCAGGTGGGGGAGAAGTACGGGGTGGACGGCGCGTGGCCGGTGTTCCGCACCGAACTCGCCGACCGGCCGCCGGCGCTCGTCGTGGACGACTCCCGTGGCAAACCCTTCGCCCCCGACCGCCTCCCCACCCTGCGCCGCTTCCTCGCCGCACGGTACGAGCGCAGCGCCGTCGTGGACGGGGCCGTCTTCTACGTACGCGCGGACCGGCCCTCACCCGGGCGGACGTAGCCCAGGGGTGGAAACTCCGCCCGGGGCGGGTGCGGGGAGCGGTGAAAAGCCCCACGTCGGGACGGAAATCCCGGGGAAAAGCGGGGTGGCGACCAGTGTTAAAGTCGCTGGACGTCGCTGGTTTGCTGGACCCGGACGCTCGCGCGGATCCGGTGGGGAAAGGTGGTCGTGGACCATGGCACTGAGGTCTCGACAGACGGCGGGCGGTGAGCCCCAGCGGTCCGGCTCCATCGTCACCACACCCGTCGCCGCCACCCCCCGCGTGGCGACCGAGGACGGCCGCCCCACGGTCACCGGCTGGCTCCGGCTCGGCAAGGACGGCCGGCTCTCCGCGTACGCCCCCGCCACCGGCGGCGTGGCCCGCTGGACCGAGACCCGGCCGGGCGGCGCCTGGACGGGCCCCGAACTGGTGGCGCCGGGCAAGGGACTCCAGTCGCACCTCTCGGTCGCCCAGGGCCCCGACGGCTATGTGCACCTGGCGGCGCTGCGCCAGACCCCCATCGAGGACGGCGGCACCTGGACCGAGCTGGTCCACGCCATCCAGTACCAGACGGGCCGCCCCGTCAAGAACTGGGCCGTCGTGGGTTCGCCCTACCCACGGCGCGACTGGAAGCTGGGCTTGCGCATGGGCCACCCCTCGGTGGGCGTCGACTCGCTGGGCAACGCCCAGATCGTCGTGCGCAACGCCTTCGGCGGAGTGTCCGCGCGCGGCCAGGAGCCGTCCGGCAAGTGGGCCGGCTGGGCCGACCTCAACGGCAACGGCGCCGACCGCTCGATATCCGTCGTGGCGGCCGAGGGCGGCCGGATGTTCATCCACGCCCCGTCCGACGACGGCATCATGCGCTTCCGACGGGCCGCCGCCGACGCCAAGTTCGAGCGCGTCGACAAGCTTCCCGGCCACCCGGAGACGGCCACCGTCAACGGCCTGGAGACCGGCGAGGACGGCAGCGTCACGTTCTTCCTGCGCGACGCCGACTCCGGCGAGCTGCGCGCCTGGCGCGGGGACGGTCCCATGGAGTCGCTCGGCGGCCGGGGCTCGGGCCCCGTCGCGGTGCTGCGCAAGGAGATCGACGGCGTCGACTGCACGGTGCTGGCCCAGCGCGACCGCGACGGCCGCCCCGCGATAGCGGCCTACCCCACCGAGCAGGAGGAGGCCGGGGTCACCTGGACCCCGACCGGTGAAGTCTGCGTGGGCGCCCCCGCGTTGACGGTGGACGCCGACGGCCGCGTCGTGCTCGGCGTGTTCACCGTCGACGGCGGCCTGCGGATCACCCGCCAGCGCACCGACGAGCCGGGCCTGGCCCTGGAGGCCTGGCAGCAGGTCTGACCCTTGACGCGCACCAAGGCCCGGGACCACGCGTGGTCCCGGGCCTTCGTGCATCCTGGTGACGGGCCGTCAACCACCGTGGTGGGAGCGGCACTTGGGCACGACAGCGGCCCCGCACCGAAGTGCGGGGCCGCCGGGGTGGAACCAGGTTACGCCGGGACGCTCGCGACGCCCTGCGCCAGGAACTTCTTGCCGTTCACGCGCTCCGAGACGCCTTCGCGGTCCAGGTACGGCGTGATGCCGCCCAGGTGGAAGGGCCAGCCGGCGCCCGTGATCAGGCAGAGGTCGATGTCCTGGGCCTCGGCGACGACGCCCTCGTCCAGCATCAGACCGATCTCCTGCGCCACCGCGTCCAGGACACGGTCACGGGTCTGCTCCTCGGTCAGGGCCACATCACCCTGCTTCAGGAGGGCGGCGACCTCCGGGTCCAGCTCCGGCTTCCCGGAGTCGTACACGTAGAAGCCGCGCTTGCCGGCCTTGACGACCGCGGCCAGGTTCTCGGAGACCGTGAAGCGGTCGGGGAAGGCGCGGTTGAGGGTCTCGGACACGTGCAGGCCGATGGCCGGGCCGACCAGTTCGAGCAGGACCAGCGGCGACATCGGCAGACCGAGCGGCTCGACGGCCTTCTCGGCGACGGCGACCGGGGTGCCCTCGTCGATGACGTTCTGGATCTCGCCCATGAAGCGGGTCAGGATGCGGTTGACGACGAACGCCGGGGCGTCCTTCACCAGGACCGCGGTCTTCTTCAGCTTGCGCGCCACCCCGAAGGCCGTGGCCAGCGAGACGTCGTCGGTCTGCTCGCCCCGGACGATCTCCAGGAGCGGCAGGATCGCGACCGGGTTGAAGAAGTGGAAGCCGACGACCCGCTCGGGGTGCTTCAGCTTCGACGCCATCTCGGTGACCGACAGCGAGGAGGTGTTGGTGGCGAGGATCGCGTGCGCCGGGGCGACCGCCTCGACCTCCGCGAACACCTGCTGCTTGACGCCGATCTCCTCGAAGACCGCCTCGATGATGAAGTCGGCGTCGGAGAAGCCCTCGGCCTTGTCCAGGACACCGGAGACCAGGCCCTTGAGACGGTTGGCCTTGTCCTGGTTGATCCGGGACTTGGCGAGCAGCTTGTCGATCTCGGCGTGGACGTAGCCCACGCCCTTGTCGACGCGCTCCTGGTCGATGTCGGTCAGGACGACCGGCACCTCCAGGCGGCGCAGGAACAGCAGGGCGAGCTGCGAGGCCATCAGGCCCGCGCCGACCACGCCGACCTTGGTGACCGGGCGCGCCAGGTTCTTGTCCGGGGCGCCGGCCGGGCGCTTGGCGCGCTTCTGGACCAGGTTGAACGCGTAGATGCCGGAGCGCAGTTCGCCACCCATGATGAGGTCGGCGAGCGCGCTGTCCTCGGCGTCGAAGCCGGCCTGGAGGTCGCCGTCCTTGGACGCCGCGATGATGTCGAGGGCGCGGTAGGCGGCCGGGGCGGCCCCGTGCACCTTCGAGTCCGCGATGAAGCGGCCCTTGGCGACGGCCTGGTCCCAGGCCTCGCCGCGGTCGATGGCGGGACGCTCGACGGTGACGTCGCCCTTGAGGACGTTCGCCGTCCAGATGAGGGACTGTTCCAGGAAGTCGGCACCCTCGAACAGGGCGTCCGCGATGCCGAGTTCGAAGACCTGCTTGCCCTTGAGCTGACGGTTCTGGTTCAGCGAGTTCTCGATGATGACCGAGACGGCCTTCTCGGCGCCGATCAGGTTGGGGAGCAGCGTGCAGCCGCCCCAGCCCGGGACCAGGCCGAGGAAGACCTCGGGCAGCGAGAACGCGGGCAGCGCCTTGGAGACGGTGCGGTAGGTGCAGTGCAGACCGACCTCGACGCCGCCGCCCATGGCCGCGCCGTTGTAGTACGCGAACGTCGGCACCGCGAGGCCCGCGAGGCGCTTGAAGACCTCGTGGCCGCCCTTGCCGATGGCCAGCGCGTCCTCGTGCTTCTTCAGCAGCTCGACGCCCTTGAGGTCGGCGCCGACCGCGAAGATGAACGGCTTGCCGGTGACGCCGACGCCGACGATGGAGCCCTCGGCGGCCTCCTTCTCGACCTGGTCGATGGCGGCGTTGAGGTTCGCCAGCGAGCCGGGGCCGAAGGTGGTCGGCTTGGTGTGGTCGAAGCCGTTGTCGAGCGTGATGAGCGCGAAGCGCCCGGCGCCGTAAGGCAGTTCGAGGTGGCGTACGTGCGCGGACGTCACGACCTCGTCCGGGAACAGCTCGGCCGCGCCCTTGAGAAGCTCAGCGGTGGTGGTGCTCACTTGCTGCCTCCGGCGTCCTTGTGGTGCGGGTTCTCCCAGATGACCGTGGCGCCCATGCCGAAGCCGACGCACATGGTGGTGAGGCCGTAGCGGACCTCCGGCTGCTCCTCGAACTGCCGCGCCAGCTGCGTCATCAGACGTACGCCGGACGAGGCGAGCGGGTGGCCGTAGGCGATGGCGCCGCCGTACTGGTTGACGCGCGCGTCGTCGTCGGCGATGCCGTAGTGGTCCAGGAACGCGAGGACCTGGACGGCGAACGCCTCGTTGATCTCGAAGAGGTTGATGTCCTCGATCGACAGACCCGCCTTGGCGAGGGCCTTCTCGGTGGCCGGGATCGGGCCGTAGCCCATGACCTCCGGCTCCACGCCCGCGAAGGCGTAGGAGACCAGGCGCATCTTCACGGGGAGGTTGTTCTCCCGCGCGAACTCCTCGGACGCGATGATCGACGCGGTGGCGCCGTCGTTGAGGCCGGCCGCGTTGCCCGCGGTGACGTTGCCGTGGACGCGGAACGGCGTCTTCAGGTTCGCCAGGCTCTCCAGGGTGGTGCCCGGGCGCATCGGCTCGTCGGCGGTGACCAGACCCCAACCGGTCTCGCCCACCTCGGCGTTGGTGTTGCGCACCGAGATCGGGACCAGGTCCTGCTGGATCTTGCCGTCGGCGTACGCCTTGGCGGCCTTCTCCTGCGAGCGCACGGCGTACTCGTCGGCGCGCTGCTTGGTGATCTGGGGGTAGCGGTCGTGCAGGTTCTCGGCGGTCATGCCCATGAACAGGGCGGACTCGTCGACCAGCTTCTCGCTGACGAACCGCGGGTTCGGGTCGACGCCCTCGCCCATGGGGTGACGGCCCATGTGCTCGACGCCACCGGCGATGACGGCGTCGTACGCGCCGAACGCGATGGAACCGGCGACCGAGGTCACGGCGGTCAGGGCGCCCGCGCACATGCGGTCGATGGAGTAGCCCGGCACGGACTGCGGCAGACCCGCGAGGATGCCGGCGGTGCGGCCCAGGGTCAGGCCCTGGTCGCCGATCTGCGTGGTCGCGGCGATGGCGACCTCGTCGATCTTGGCGGGGTCCAGAGCCGGGTTGCGGCGCAGCAGCTCCCGGATCGCCTTGACGACGAGATCGTCGGCCCGGGTCTCGTGGTAGATGCCCTTCGGGCCCGCCTTGCCGAACGGGGTGCGGACGCCGTCGACGAAGACGACGTCCCTGACGGTACGAGGCACGATGGCTCTCCTCCAGGTGCGGGATGGCACTGCTGCGCTTGGCTCGCGCGCCGACTGAGCGCGCGCTCACCTCACCCATGCTACTTACGGGTAACCAAACTGCCCAGTCCCCTGGGCGGGAGCGGCGAACGTCACACTCGGAGCCCACCCCCCTGGGGCTCCGCCCCAGCCCCCGGGGTTCCTGGGGCTGCGGGCCGGGGTCGCGTGTTGCGCAGTTCCCCGCGCCCCCAAAACCCCTGGTCATGTGCGGACCGTGCGTGGCTGGGCGCGCAGTTCCCCGCGCCCCTTAGCCACTCGGTGCTGGCCAGCACCTCAGCCCGTCCGGCGATTGAGGACGAGCGCCGTTCAGGCGCGAACGGGGTCTGGGGCGGAGCCAGGGGGTCGGAACCATCCAACCCCGGGGCACGGGCGGGTGGGTGGGGAAGGTGCCCGGGGTCTGGGGCGGAGCCCCAGGGGCGGAACCAACCAACCCGCGGCACGGGCGGGTGGGTGGGCAAACGCGTCGGGGTCTGGGGCGGAGCCCCAGGGGGCTGGGGGCCCGCCCCAGGGGGTCAGGGCTTGGTGGGGGTGGCGGTCAGGGCCGCCGAGAGGAGCGGCGTCACCTGCTCGATCTGCCAGCGCCGGGCACCGAACGAGGCCAGCGCCTCGGCAACCGCGCCCTCGGACCGATCCCCCGGCGGCTCCCAGCAAACCCGCCGCACCGTATCCGGCGTGATCAGATTCTCCTGCGGCATGTTCAGCCGCTCCGCGAGCTCGGAGACGGCCGCCCGGGCCGCCGAGAGCCGGGCCGCGGCGGCCGGGTCCTTGTCCGCCCAGGACCGCGGCGGCGGAGGCCCCTGCAACGGCTGGCCGGGCTGGGGGAGCTCCGCCTCCGACAGCGCCTTCGCGCGGTCGACGGCTGCCTGCCACTGCTCCAGCTGACGCCGCCCCATCCGGTGCCCGAAGCCCGGCAGCGCGGTCAGCGCGGTCACATGGGCGGGCAGCGCCAACGAGGCCTCGATGATCGCGGAGTCGCTGAGCACCTTGCCCGGCGAGACGTCACGCCGCTGCGCCACCGCGTCCCGGGCGGTCCACAGTTCCCGTACGGCGGCCATCTGGCGGCGCCTGCGCACCTTGTGCATCCCGGAGGTGCGGCGCCACGGATCCTTGCGCGGCGGGGCCGGCGGGGCGGAGGCGATCGCGTCGAACTCCTCGCGGGCCCACTCCAGCTTGCCCTGCCGGTCGAGCTCCTTCTCCAACGCGTCGCGCAGATCGACCAGGAGCTCCACGTCGAGCGCCGCGTAGCGCAGCCAGGGCTCGGGCAGCGGCCGAGTCGACCAGTCGACGGCCGAGTGGCCCTTCTCCAGGGCGAACCCGAGCACGCTCTCGACCATCGCGCCCAGACCCACCCGCGGGAAGCCCGCGAGCCGGCCGGCGAGCTCGGTGTCGAAGATCCGGGAGGGAACCATGCCTATTTCGCGCAGGCAGGGCAGATCCTGGGTGGCGGCGTGCAGAATCCACTCCGTGTCCGAAAGTACCTCCCCCAAACCGGAGAGATCCGGACAACCGACGGGGTCGATGAGAGCGCTGCCGGCGCCCTCCCGACGGAGCTGCACGAGGTAGGCGCGCTGCCCGTAGCGGTAGCCGGACGCGCGCTCGGCGTCCACGGCGACGGGGCCGGTGCCCGCCGCGAAGGCCGCCACCACGTCGGCCAGGGCCTCGTCGGTGGCGACGACGGGCGGAATGCCCTCTCGGGGCTCCAGCAAGGGAATCGGCGCCTTGTCGACGTCGTCCGGGGGAGCGCCCCCGGTGGTTCGCAGTGCTGTCTCTGCTGCGGTCTTATGGGCGTCGGTCACCTGTCAAGGGTATCCGTGTATGCACGGCGCCCGTCGACGGAACGTTCCGTCGACGGGCGCGCGAGGGTCGTAAACCAGTCAGTGAATGATTCCGGTCCGCAGCGCCACGGCCACCATCCCGGCGCGGTCACCCGTGCCGAGCTTGCGTGCGATCCGGGCGAGGTGGGACTTGACGGTCAGGGCGGACAGGCCCATGGAGACGCCGATCGCCTTGTTGGACTGGCCTTCGGCGACGAGCCGGAGCACCTCGACCTCACGGCCGGAGAGCTCGCGGTAGCCGCCCGGGTGGCTCGGGGCACCCGGGGGGCGGCGGTGCATACGGGCGGCCGCGGCGCCGATGGGGGCGGCGCCGGGGCGGCCGGGGTGGCCGATGTTGGTGCGGGTGCCGGTGACGACGTAGCCCTTCACGCCGCCCGCGAGGGCGTTGCGCACGGCACCGATGTCGTCGGCGGCGGACAGGGCCAGGCCGTTGGGCCAGCCCGCGGCTCGGGTCTCGGACAGCAGGGTCAGCCCGGAACCGTCGGGCAGGTGGACGTCGGCAACGCAGATGTCGCGCGGGTTGCCGACGCGGGGACGGGCCTCCGCGATGGACGACGCCTCGATGACGTCACGTACTCCGAGCGCCCACAGGTGCCGGGTGACGGTGGAGCGGACTCGGGGGTCGGCAACGACGACCATGGCCGTCGGCTTGTTCGGGCGGTAGGCGACCAGGCTTGCGGGCTGCTCAAGAAGAACGGACACCAGGCCTCCTGGAAAGGTGCGGGACGAAGCCGGCTCGGGGATGAAGCCGGGGCGAACCGTGCAGTTAGGGTCACAAACCTCTTCGGCACCAAACCCCTCGGCCTTTAGAGAATGATCACGATTTGGTGAGAAACATTTAGGGCAATTCGAACAGACGCTCGATCGTCGAGTGGCCGCCGGGGCGCACGGGCCCGCGCGGGGGCCCACGAAAACGCCCCGCGCCCCACCGAAGGCGGGCGCGCGGGGCGCGGGGAGGCGAAAAAGGTGGTGCCGGTCCTCAGCGAGGATCGCGGCGCTGGGGCAGCGTCACCACGCCACCGCCGCCGTCGGCGGGGCCCGACGCCGGTGGCAGGCCCGCGATCTGGCACAGCAGATCGCACCAGGCCGCCAGATGGCCCGCCGTGTCCGGCACGCCGCCCGGCCCCTCGCGTGGCGTCCAGGACGCCCGGATCTCGATCTGGGTGGCAGGACGGCGCTCCGCGAGCCCGCCGAAGTAGTGCGAGCCCGCCCGGGTGACCGTGCCGCCGGCCTCCCCGTACGCCAGGCCCCGGGCTTCGAGCGCGCCGGTCAGCCAGGACCAGCACACCTCGGGCAGCAGGGGATCGGCCGCCATCTCCGGCTCCAGCTCGGCCCGTACCAGGGTGACCAGGCGGAAGGTGCCTTTCCAGGCGTCGTGCCCGGCCGGGTCGTGCAGCAGGACGAGCCGGCCGTCGGCCAGATCCTCCTCGCCTTCCACGACCGCCGCCTCCAGGGCGTAGGCGTACGGCGCGAGGCGCTGGGGCGGGCGGGTCTCGTCCAGCTCGATCTCGGGGCGCGGTCGCGCCGTCCGCAGTGCGTCGACGGCCTGACGGAAGGGGATCGGAACGGAGGTTCCGTCCGCGGCGTCCCTGCCGTCAGCGCCATCCGAAGTTCGTCCCTGAGCGGCAGCCATGCGGGGAAGACTAGGCGGAACGGGCGCCCGGCGCCGGTAGGGACACCCGGCCCGGGGCAGCCGCTTGTGGCACATGCGAAGATTCTGGTCGTGAGCGCCAACGACCGCCCTGTGGGCCAGCCGAACAGCACGACGCACGACTCCGCGTTCCTCAAGGCGTGCAGGCGGGAAGCCGTCCCGCACACCCCGGTCTGGTTCATGCGCCAGGCCGGGCGGTCGCTGCCGGAGTACCTGAAGGTGCGCGAGGGCATCCCGATGCTGGAGTCGTGCATGCGGCCCGACCTGGTCACCGAGATCACGCTCCAGCCGGTGCGCCGCCACAAGGTCGACGCGGCCATCTACTTCAGCGACATCGTGGTCCCGCTCAAGGCCATCGGTATCGACCTGGACATCAAGCCGGGCGTCGGCCCGGTCGTCGCCGACCCGATCCGCACCCGGGCCGACCTGGCGCGGCTGCGCGATCTGACCCCGGACGACGTCCACTACGTCACCGAGGCCATCGGCATGCTGACCGGCGAGCTCGGCGCCACGCCGCTCATCGGCTTCGCGGGCGCCCCGTTCACGCTGGCCAGCTACCTCGTGGAGGGCGGCCCGTCCCGCAACCACGAGAACACCAAGGCCATGATGTACGGCGACCCGGAGCTGTGGGCCGACCTGCTGGACCGCCTCGCCGAGATCACCGCCGCCTTCCTCAAGGTGCAGATCGAGGCGGGCGCCTCCGCGGTGCAGCTCTTCGACTCCTGGGTCGGCGCGCTCGCCCCGGCCGACTACCGCCGTTCGATCCTGCCCGCCTCGGCCAAGGTCTTCGAGGCGGTCGCCGGCTACGGCGTGCCCCGCATCCACTTCGGCGTCGGCACCGGCGAACTGCTCGGCCTCATGGGCGAGGCCGGCGCGGACGTCGTCGGCGTCGACTGGCGCGTCCCGCTCGACGAGGCGGCCCGCCGGGTCGGCCCCGGCAAGGCGCTCCAGGGCAACCTCGACCCGGCCGTCCTGTTCGCCCCGACCGCGGCTGTCGAGGCCAAGACCCGCGAGGTCCTGGACGCGGCGGCGGGCCTTGAGGGCCACGTCTTCAACCTCGGCCACGGCGTGCTCCCGTCGATGGACCCGGACGCGCTGACCCGCCTCGTCGCGTACGTCCACGAGCAGACCGCCCAGTAGCGGCTAGCCGGCGGCGCGCAGCGTCGAGACCGCCTTGCGCGCCGCCACCAGGACCGGGTCCCACACCGACGAGAACGGCGGCGCGTAGGCCAGGTCGAGCGCCGTCATCTGATCCACCGTCATACGGGCGGTCAGCGCGACCGCCGCGATGTCGATCCGCTTGGCCGAGCCCGCGCCGCCCACGATCTGCACGCCGAGCAGCCGCCCCGACTCCCGTTCCGCCAGCATCTTCACCGTCATCGGGGCCGCGCCCGGGTAGTACCCGGCGACGGTGGTGGACTCGATGGTCGCCGTGACGTACTGGAGGCCCTCCTCGCGGGCCTCCAGCTCCGACAGCCCGGTGCGGGCCACCTCCGTCTCGCAGACCTTGGTGACGGCCGTGCCGACGACGCCCGGGAACGTGCCGTAGCCGCCGCCCACGTTGGCGCCGATGATCTGGCCGTGCTTGTTGGCGTGGGTGCCGAGCGCGATGTGGCGGTGCCGGCCCGACACCAGGTCAAGCACCTCGATGCAGTCGCCGCCCGCCCAGATGTTCTCATGCCCGCGCACCCGCATCGAGGCGTCGGTGCGCAGCGCGCCCGAGGCGCCGAGCGGCAGGCCGGCCGCCCGGGCCAGCTCCGTACGGGGAGTGACGCCGAGGCCGAGCACCGCCACGTCCGCCGGGTACTCGGCCCGGTCGGTCGCCACCGCGCGCACCCGGCCCGACTCGTGCGTGAGCACCTTGGTGACCTCGGCGTCCGTGACCACCGTGATCCCGGAGCGCTCCATCGCCTCGGTGAGACGGTGGCCCATGTCCGGGTCCAGCGAGTGCATAGGCTCGGCGCCCCGGGTCAGCAGCGTCACCTCGAAGCCGCGGACGAGCATCGCCTCGGCCATCTCGATGCCGATGTAGCCGCCGCCGACCACCACCGCGCGCCGCTCACCGGCCGACTCCAGGCTCTCAAGCAGCGCCCGCCCGTCGTCGATGGTGTGAACCCCGTGCACCCCGGGGGCGTCGATGCCGGGCAGCGCGGGCCGCACCGGGCGCGCCCCCGTCGCGATGACGAGCTTGTCGTAGGAGGTCCACTCCTCGCCGCCCGAGTCCCGATCCCGCGAGCGCACCCGCCGGCCCGCCACGTCCAGCTCCGTCACCTCGGTACGCATCCGCAGATCGATCCCGCGAGCGCGGTGCTCCTCGGGGCCGCGGGCGATCAGCTCCTCGTGGCTCGGCACGTCGCCCGCCACCCAGTACGGAATGCCGCACGCGGAGTACGAGGTGAAGCCCGACCGCTCGAAGGCGACGATCTCCAACTCCTCGGGGCTCTTCAGCCTGCGGGCCTGCGATGCCGCCGACATGCCCGCCGCGTCACCGCCGATGACCACCAGTCGCTCCGCCGCCATGGGTGTTGCCTCCGCTCCTGAGGGTCCGCCTTCACCGATCACGATACGGAGGGCCGGCGCGCGGCGTTCTCCGGCCGTCCGGGAACGGCCCGGGGGTTGGCCGCACGCGTCCCCCAACTCGCCTACTCGCAAGCCCAGTTGAGGCGCCCCCGATACCGCGTCCGGGGCTCGTTTCCGGTGGTCGGCGCCGGTCTGAGACAGTGGAGCCATGGACAACGCCCCCGCCCGCGCCCCGCACATCGTCGTCGTCGGAGGCGGCATCTCCGGGCTCGCCGCCGCCCACCGGCTGCTCGCGTCCGGCGCCCGGGTGACCGTGCTCGAAGGCAGCGCGGTGCTCGGCGGCAAGCTGCTCGCCGGGGAGATCGAGGGCGCGCCCGTCGACCTCGGCGCGGAGTCGATGCTGGCCCGCCGCCCCGAAGGGGTGGAGCTGGCCCGCGCGGTCGGCCTCGGCGACCGGATCCAGGCGCCCGCCGCCGCGGGCGCCGCCATCTGGACCCGAGGCGCGCTGCGGCCCATGCCCACCGGCCATGTCATGGGCGTTCCCGCACAGCCGGACACCCTGCACGGCATCCTGTCCGCCGAGGGCCTGGCCCGGGTCGCCCAGGACCGTGAACTGCCGCCCACCGAGCTCGGCGAGGACATCGGCGTCGGCGAGTTCGTCGCCAAGCGGGTGGGCCGCGAGGTCGTCGACCGCCTGGTGGAACCGCTCCTTGGCGGGGTCTACGCGGGCGACGCCTACCGGATCTCGATGCGGGCCGCGGTGCCCCAGCTCTTCGATGCGGCCCGCACCCACCCCTCGCTCCTCGACGGCGTCCAGGACATCCAGGCGGCCGCCGCGGCCAAGCAGCGGGGCGGCCCGGTCTTCGCGGGCCTGGACGGCGGCATCGGCACCCTGCCCGTCGCGGTCGCCGACGCCGTACGGGCCCAGGGCGGCGAGATCCGCACCGAGACCCCGGTCCTCGCCCTCACCCGGACCGCGGACGGCTGGCGGATCCGTACCGACAGTGAACTGATCGACGCCGACGGGGTGATCCTCTCCACCCCCGCCTGGTCGGCCTCCGCGCTGCTCGCCGCCGAGTCGCCGGTCGCGGCCGCCGAGCTGTCCGAGGTGGAGTACGCCTCGATGGTCCTGGTCACGCTCGCCTTCCGGCGGGCCGATCTGGCCGGCCTGGAGACGCGCTCGGGATTTCTGGTGCCGCCGGTGGACGGGCACACCATCAAGGCCTCCACCTTCTCGACGCACAAGTGGAGTTGGGTCAAGGAACGCGGCTCGGACCTCTTCGTGCTGCGGACCTCGATCGGCCGCTACGGCGAGGAGCGCCACCTGGACTGGGACGACGCCGACCTCGTGGACGTCTCGCTCGGCGATCTCGGCGAGGCCGTCGGGCTGTCCGCGAAACCCGTCGCGAGCCGCGTCAACCGCTGGATCGGTGGACTTCCGCAGTACCCGGTCGGCCATCTCGCCAAGGTCGCCCGCGTCCGCGCCGAGGTCGCCAAGCTGCCCGGACTGCGGGTCTGCGGCGCCGCGTACGACGGCGTGGGCATCCCCGCCTGCGTCGCGAGCGCCCGGCGCGCCGCCGACGAGATCATCGCCACGTCGACCCTGGCGCGGAACACCCAGAGTGACGCGGGACAATAGCCACATGAGTGCTGCTCCGGAAAAGATTCCCAACGCGGGGAAGAAGGCGAAGGACCTCAACGAGGTCATCCGCTACACCCTGTGGTCTGTCTTCAAGCTGCGCGACGTCCTGCCCGAGGACCGCACCGGTTACGCCGACGAGGTCCAGGAGCTGTTCGACCAGCTCGCCGCCAAGGACATCACCGTCCGCGGCACCTATGACCTGTCGGGTCTGCGCGCCGACGCCGACATCATGATCTGGTGGCACGCGGAGACCTCCGACGAGCTCCAGAGCGCCTACAACCTGTTCCGCCGCACCAAGCTGGGCCGCGCGCTCGAACCGGTGTGGTCGAACATGGCGCTGCACCGTCCCGCCGAGTTCAACAAGGCGCACATCCCGGCGTTCCTCGCCGACGAGAACCCGCGCGACTACGTGTCGGTGTACCCGTTCGTGCGCAGTTACGACTGGTACCTGCTGCCCGACGAGGACCGCCGCCGCATGCTCGCCGACCACGGCAAGATGGCCCGCGGCTACCCCGACGTGCGGGCCAACACGGTCGCCTCGTTCTCGCTCGGCGACTACGAGTGGCTGCTCGCCTTCGAGGCCGACGAACTGCACCGCATCGTCGACCTGATGCGTCACCTGCGCGCCTCCGAGGCCCGGATGCACGTGCGTGAAGAGGTGCCGTTCTACACCGGCCGCAGGAAGTCCGTCGCCGACCTCGTCGCCGGGCTCGCCTGACGGCCTCCACCGGCCACGCAAGACCAGGTGACCGGCCCGCGCCACGCGAGCGGGTCCGGTCGCCCCTGACCCGGAAGATCAGAGAGCGGGCACCGCACGCCCCGGCCTGTGGGTCGTCCGCTCGTCCAGCGACACCGGGTTCGGCTCCCGGTGCGGCGCGCACTCAGCGCGCCGCACCGGCGTCCGGCCGTTGAGCAAGTAGTCCTCCACATAGCCGTTCACACACGCGTTGGCGCCGCCCGCGATGCCGTGCGTACCCGCGTCCTTCTCCGTGATCAGCACGGAGCCCGGAAGCCGCCGCTGGAGTTCCAGAGCGCCCGGGTACGGTGTCGCCGCGTCCCGCTCCGCCGCCAGGATCAGCGTGGGCGGCAGCGCCCCCGGCTGTACGCGGACGTCCACCGGCTTCTGCCGCGGGGCCGGCCAGTAGGCGCACGGCAGGTTCATCCACACGTTGTCCCACGTCTCGAACGGCGCGGTCCGCGCGAGTTCGCTGTTGTCGCGGTCCCACGTCGCGAAGTCCGTCGGCCACGGGGCGTCGTTGCACTCGACGGCCGTGTAGACCGCGTTCCCGTTCTCGTCGTCGCTCGCCGACTCGGGCCTGGGGGCGGCCTGTTGGACCAGCGGCCGCTCATTGCCCTTGAGGTACTCCGCCAGGGCGCTCGCCCGGCTCGACCAGTAGTCGTCGTAGTACCCGGCCTTGAGGAACGCGGCCTGCAACTGTGCGGGCCCGACCGTGCCGCCGGCCGGCCTGCGGGTCAGGGCGGCCCGCACCTTCTCGTAGCTCTCCAGGACCTCCTGCGCGGTGGCGCCCAGGTGGTAGACGTCGTCGTGCTTGGCGACCCAGGTGCGGAAATCGGCCCAGCGGCTCTCGAACGCGCGGGACTGGTCGAGGTTGTTGCGGTACCAGATCTGGTCGGGGTCCGGGTCGACCGCCGAGTCGAAGACCATCCGGCGGACGTGCGAGGGGAACAGCGTCGCGTACACGGCCCCGAAGTAGGTGCCGTACGAGGAACCCATGAAGGTCAGCTTCTTCTCGCCGAGCGCGGCCCGCAGCACGTCGAGGTCGCGCGTGTTGTTGAGGGTCGTGTAGAAGCGCAGCGCCGGACCCGCGTTGCGCTCACATCCCGCGGCGTACGCCTGGGCCTGCGCGATGCGCTCCATCTTGTACGGCTCGTCGGGGTGGGTCGGGGCGTCGGAGGGGGCCTGGGCGAAGTCCGCCGGGTTCTGGCAGGACAGCGGGGCCGAACGGGCCACCCCGCGCGGGGAGTAGCCGATGAGGTCGTACGCTCCGGCGAGCCGCTTCCAGGCGGCGAGGTCGGCCACCATCGGGAAGTACATGCTGGAGGCGCCGGGCCCGCCCGGGTTGAAGACCAGGGCGCCCTGCCGCTGGGCGGGCTTGCCCTTGGCCTTCACCCGGCTGACGGTCAGCGCGATCTGACGGCCCGTCGGGTGGGCGTAGTCGAGCGGGACCTTGACGGTGCCGCACTGCACGGAGGGAGGCAGCGCCTCCACCTCGGGGCAGCGGCCGAAGGCGATCGGGGTGGCGGCCGCGTGCCGGGCGGCCGCGGCCGCGCCCCGGGCCTCGACGGTGAGCGGGTCGGCGCTGCCCGCGGGAGCGGCGACGAGGGCGGAAAGGACGAGGGAACCCACGGTTCCGTACAGCGCTACAGCTCTCATCGCCGGAACATCCCTTTCGTGCTGCGGTACTACCGAAGTACATACAGGTCAAAAGGGGATACTTAGCCTGAGGGGAAGTAAAGCAGCCGGGCCGCCCCGGACGCGGTCATTGACTCCGATGCGCGAAGCGACCGCTCGTCAGGGCGCTGCGCACCTGGGGATCGTCCACGGCCCGCACTCCGCGCACGGCGACCGCGGTGAGCGGATCACCCGCCGCGTCGAGCCCGCCGAGCAGCGCCTGCCCGTCGGGCGAGGCCCAGCGGGTGTACGGGTGGATCTCCATGCGGGCGATGGCGAGGCAGCCAAGCGTGAGGACGAGCGGCAGCGAGAACCAGGCGGCCATCTCGGCCCGCCCGATGGACGCCTCACCGGGCATGAACAGCGCCGCGGCGCCGAGCGCGGTGATCAGCAGGGCGGCGCCCCGGACCGCCCGCACCGAGGAGCTGACCCCGTCGCGCACCACGTCCGGGACGGCCAGGCCCGCCCCCGCGAGCCGGTCGGCGAGTGCGCGCACCGCGTCGGCCGCGGCCGCGCCGGACCGTATCGTCGCTATCCGCTCCTGGCCGCCCGGGCCGATCGCGGCGAGGACGGACCGCTCCAGGTCGTCGCGGCCCTCGGGGTCCACGACAGTGGCCCAGCCGGTGTGGGCGAGCAGCAGCCGACGGGCCCGGTGCATGGAGATCAGGGTGAGGTCGGCGACCCGGTAGGGGCCGCCCGCCAGGAACGCGGCCTCGTAGCAGGACAGGTCCCGCTCCTCCTCCGGACGCGGTCCGGGGCGCGCGGCGGCGACGGCCGCGAGGCAGAGCCGACCGCAGGACAACCCGGCCGCGACGATCGACGGCAGAAGGAAGAGCACCCAGAACATGGCCGAGTTGTATGCGAAGTTGACGGTTGCCCGCCACAGTCTGTCCACAATCTGGACGTGGAGTTATTCCTTCGTTACGGAGTGTGGGTGTCGGGTGTGGACGACGCCTCGTCCTTGGGGCGGGACGCGGCGGGCGGCAGCGAGAACGAGGGCTCGGCGCTGTCGGAGGCCTCGGGGGCGAGCGGTGCGGGGCTGGCGAGCGTCGCCCCCGGCGTGGGCGGGGGCGGCCCGGTGGGGCTCGCGGTCGCCGCCGAGGCACCGTCCCGCGCGAGCGCGTCGAAGTCGACGAGCCCGGTCGCCTCCAGCATGCGCATGTGGTCCAGGACGGTCGTGTTGGCGTCGTCGGCGAGCTCACGCACGAGCGAGTTGCGGGTGGTCGCGCGCACCTGGGCGACGAGCGAGAACACCTTGCCGTGGGCGGCGCGCAGCAGGTTGGCGAAGTCCCGCTCGTAGGCGGTACCGGTGTCCGCCGTCAACTGGCTCAGCCAGCCCCGCTGTTGGTCGTTGGGCTGGTCGGGCAGCTCCATGCCGAGCCGGGCCGCGACCTCACGCACCCGGGCGTCGAGGAAGGCGTGCCCGTCCACCAGGTGCCGCCCGGCCGCCTCGATCGCGGCGCTGGGTCCGCGCTCGATGGCCTGCTGCCCGGCCGGCCCCTCCCAGAGCCCGGCGAGCCGCACCCGGACCACGAAGTCCCGGTCGGCCGCGGACAGCGGGCCCCAGCGGGTCGGCACCGTCGCGGCGTCGAGGTCGGCGAGGGGCGTACCGGACCGGTCGGCGTACGACCAGAGCGGGAAGAGCAGCGCGAGCAGGGTCGCGGCCAGCGCGACGAGGACGAGCCCGGTACCGGACAGCAAGCGACGCATGGATGCCTCCTGGTGCGTGCCGCACGGTAGTGCGGTTGCCGCTGATCCGGGAGGCGGTTCGGTGAAATGGGTGGCCGGGTGGTGTGGAAGTCGTCACGTGAGGGAGGAGTTCGTCTCAACTCCCTTACCCACGCGATACGTTGACCGGTTGCGCCGCCCCAGGGCCGCCCCGCCCACGGTGTTCAGGAGCCGTGCCGCGCGGCCCGGCGGCCGCGCACCGGCCCGCTCCTTCCACCACCGGGCCAGCGCCCGCCGGGTGTCGGCGTCACCCGGCCGGCCCGCGTCGAGCAACGAGCGCGCGAAGTCGAGGGCGTCCTGGCGGTAACCGCCGGACATCGGACGGCACTTGGCGTACCCGAGGAACGCCTCGCGAAAGCCGTCGCCCAGGAGCGTCACCAGCTCCGGCGCCACCTTGGCCACCACGTCGGCCCGCTTGGCCGCGAGCGCACGGGCCTGCACCCGCAGGCGCGGCCCGTCGAACCCGGCGGGCGCGGGCGTGCCGGCGGTGAGCGAGGACAGCAACGCGGCCTGCGCCAGCGCCAGCCGCTCACGGCTCCCTTCGGGGGCGGTCGCATCGGTCCGGATGGCTGCGCTGGTCCGGGCCGCCGGTTCGGCGGGGGCCTCCGGTCCGGCCCCGGACACTGGCCCGGCCACCGGTTCGGCGACCGGTTCGGCCGGGCGCGGGGCAGGGCGCCGGGCGGGCCGGAGCGTGGACCGGATCGCGTCGAGCTCGCCCGCGAGCTCCGCCGCCGGCGGGAACGCCTCGTCCCGCTCCAGGAGCACCCCGGGCGGGTCCATCCGTGCGGCGAGCTCGGCCAGGACGTCCAGGACGGCGCGGGGCACGGGGTGGGCGTGCGTGTCGTGCCAGACGCCGTCCCGCTCCACGCCGCCCGCGACATGGACGTACGCGATCGCCTCCAGGGGCAGCGCGTCGAGCACCTTCACGGGGTCCTCGCCCCGGTTGACCCGGTTCGTGTGGAGGTTGGCGACGTCGACGAGGAGCCCCACCCCGGTCCGCTCGACGAGCTCGGTCAGGAACTGACCCTCCGTCAACTCCTCGTATGGCCAGTCGATCAGGGCCGCGATGTTCTCCAGGGCGAGGGGCACGGGCAGCGCGTCCTGCGCGATGCGGACGTTCTCGCACAGCACCCGCAGGGCGTCGCGCGTGCGCGGGACCGGCAGCAGGTGGCCCGCCTCCAGGCGCGGCGAGGCGGTCAGCGTGCCGCCCGCGCGCACGAACGCGATGTGCTCGGTGACCAGCGGGGAGCCGAGCGCCTCGGCCCGGGCCGCGAGCTCGGCGAGCCGCCGCGCGTCCGGGCGGTCGGCGCCACCGAGGCCGAGCGAGACCCCGTGCGGCACCACGGTGACGCCGCGCTCGCGCAGCCGTACCAGCGAGTCGGGGAGGTGCCCGGGGCAGAGGTTCTCCGCGACCGCCTCGACCCAGTCGATGCCGTCGAGCCCCTCCACCGCCGAGGCGATCTCAGGCCGCCAGCCGATGCCGATGCCCAGTTGCTTCATGGACAGGTCATGGCCCCCGGCGGCGGCCCCGAACCCCGACCGAGCCACTTCAGAGCTTGATTTGAGGTTGCCGCGCCGCTCCGGACGCCCGACTCAGCTGGGGACGGCCAGCGCGTCGAAGTCCACCAGACCTGTGGCCTCCAGCATCGTCATGTGGTCGAGCACGGTGGTGTTGGCGTCGTTCGCCAGCTCCCGCACGAGCGAGTTGCGGGTGGTCGCGCGCACCTGGGCGACCAGCGCGAACACCTTGCCGTGCGCGGCGCGGAGCAGGTTGGCGAAGTCCCGCTCGTAGGCGGTACCGCTGTCCGCCGTCAACTGGCGCAGCCAGCCCTGCTGTTGGGGGTTGGGCTGACTCGGCAGCTCGATGCCGAGCTTCGCGGCCACGTCGCGGTCGTGCCGGTCCAGCGCGGCGTGGCCCATGACGAGGTGGTCCCCGGCCGCCTTGATCGCGGCGCTGGGGGCCCGCTGCTGTGCCTGCTGCCCGGCCGGCCCCTCCCAGAGCCCGGCGAGCCGCACCTTGGTGACGAACTCCCGGTCCGTAGCGGAGAGCGGGCCCCAAGGGGTCGGTGTCGAGGCCGAGTCGAGAGTCGCCTGCGGGGTGCCGCCGCGGTCGGCGTACGACCAGACGGGAAAGGCCAGCGCGGCGATGGTGGCCACGAGCACGGCGATCAACAGACCCGTACCGTTCACGCGGCGCAGGGCGAAACGACTGGAGCGAACTATGCCACGCGACAAAATGCCTCCCGTGCCGGTCAGTAAAGAACGCCGAACGCTACTCGACGCCACCACCAGATACGCACGCCCCCGCGCCCCCGTTCAACAACCAGAACCCGAGCCCGAACGGGCCCCCACCCGCCCCCGGGACCCCCCAACACCGCTGGCCACACGAGGCCCCGCACGGAGCCGGGCGTTGGGGGCGCGGGGAACTGCGCAAAGGGCCGCACACCGCCCGGGAGTCAGGGGCGCGAGGAACTGCGCGAGTACCGACCACGGCCCGAGGCCGAAAGCGGGTTTAGGGGCGCGGGGAACTGCGCGAGAAGCGACCACGGCCCGCAGCCGAAAACGGGTTAGGGGCGCGGGGAACTGCGCAAAAAGCCGCACGGCGCGAGGCCGAAGAGGGGTGCCGCCAGGCCCGGCACGGGCCAGGGGGCCGGGGGGGCACGCACCCCCCAAACGTCACCCCGCACGCACCCCCCAAACGTCACCCCGCACGCACCCCCCAAACGTCACCCCGCACTCACCCCCCCAACCGCCCCCGCAACGCGACGTGCTCCGCCACCACCGTGCAAGACCCAGCCGCAATCTCCGTAAACCCCGCATCCCGAACCACAGGCAACCCACTCAGCGTGAGCTCGCGCCACGCGGCGCGCTCCGCGACCCGCACCGAGAGCGCGAACCCCCCCGAGCGCCAGGCCTCGCGCTCGGCATCCGTAAGCTCCCACCACGCGAGCTGCGCCCCGTGCCCCGCCTGCGCCATCGCCTTGCCCGCGGACATGTCGAGCTCCGGGTTGAGCCAGAGCACGGGAGCGAGCGGATCGGGGGCCCCCGGGTCCGCCGGGTCGTCGAGGTCCGTGCCCGACACCTGGAGCTTGGCCAGTTCCTTGGGCCAGCCGTCGAGCGGCACCGGCGGGAAGACGCGTACCTCCGCCGCCTTCCCGGTCACCGTGATCCCGGGCAGCGCCGAGGCCTTGCGCCACTCGGCGCCGCGGGCCCGCCGCACCACCTTGCGGATCCGCGCGTCCTGCCAGTCGCGCACGGCCCGCGCCCACTCGCCCTCGTTCTCGCCCTCGCCCCGCGACCGCTCGTCGGAGAGCATCACCAGCACCGCGCGGGCCGCCGTCTCCAGCGCGTCGGTACGCGCCGGCGGCTCGGCCTTCTCGATGTGGACGACGAGCGGCAGCACGTACTGCGGCGCCTCGTCGCGCGGGGACTCGTCGTGGAAAGGGCCGGCGGAAGGGGTGTCCTGGGCGGTGTCCTGGGTGCTCACTCCACCAGTCTGCCAGCCGCCGAACCGGTGATTCTTGGCGGAACGAATCATTCCGGGACAGGATGCGCGCATGAAGAGCGACCTTTTTGCCATCGAGAACATGGCCCAGCCGGCGACCGCCGCCGGAATGACGCTGGAGAACGCCAAGTCCATCAAGTACGCGGTCAACGGGGAGATGCTGGCGCGCCAGGGCGCCATGATCGCTTACCGCGGCAACCTCCAGTTCGAGCGGCGCGGCCAGGGCATCGGCGGCATGCTGAAGCGCGCGGTGACCGGCGAGGGCCTGCCCCTGATGGCGGTCACCGGCCAGGGCGAGGCGTGGTTCGCGCACGAGGCGCAGAACTGTTTCATCGTCGACGTGGAGCAGGGCGACGCCCTCACCATCAACGGCCGCAACGTGCTGTGCTTCGACTCCACGCTCAGCTACGAGATCAAGACGGTCAAGGGCTCCGGCATCGCCGGCGGCGGCCTGTTCAACAGCGTGTTCACCGGATACGGCCGGCTCGGCCTGGTCTGCGAGGGCAACCCGCTGGTCATCCCGGTCTCCCCGCAGCTTCCGGTGTACGTCGACACGGACGCGGTGGTCGGCTGGACCGCGAACCTCCAGACCTCCCTTCACCGTTCGCAGTCCATCGGCTCGATGCTGCGCGGCGGTTCCGGCGAGGCCGTCCAGCTGATGCTCCAGGGCGAGGGCTATGTCATCGTCCGGCCGAGCGAGGCGACGCCGCAGAAGGCGCAGCAGCACTGAGCACCACCCGCGCACTGCGGGGCGTGGGCCGCCGGTACTCCATCGGCGGCCCCTGGGTGCTGCGCGGCATCGACCTGGAGCTGCCCGAGGCCGCCCTGGTTCGTGTCGGGGGCCCCAACGGCGCCGGAAAATCAACCCTGTTGAGGCTGATCACCGGCACGGACGCGCCGACCGAGGGCCGGGTCACCGGCCGTCCCCGCACCGCCTACGTCCCCGAGCGCTTCCCGGCGGCCCTGCCGTTCACGGCGGCCGGTTACCTCACGCACCTGGGCCGTGTCCACGGCCTGTCGCGCCGCGCGGCCGAGGAGCGGGCCGGGCACTGGCTCGAACGGTTCGGCGCGGCCGCGCACGCGGACACCGGACTCGCCGAGCTCTCCAAGGGCACCAGCCAGAAGGTCGCCGTGGCCCAGGCGCTGCTCGCCGCCCCCGAACTCCTGGTCCTGGACGAGGCGTGGACCGGCCTCGACACCGCGGCCCGCGCCGAGTTGGACCGCGCGGTGCGCGAGCGCGTGACGGCGGGCGCCACGGTCGTCTTCGTCGACCACGACCCCGCGCGCCTCGCCGGCCACGAGGACGCGCGGTACACGGTGGCGGGCGCGGGGCTGCACCCCGCACCCCTGTCCGGCGACCCGAAGCCCTCCGGCGCCCTGGTCCTCCTCGACATCACCGGAACCGGGCCCCTCCCGCCCCAACTACCGGGCAGCCCGCAGGAGTTGAGCTGGTCCGACGGCTCCCGCACCCTGTCCGTGGCGGCCGAGCACTCCGACGACCTGCTGCGCGCCCTGCTCGCGGCCCGCCCGCCCTGGCACATCCGA
The DNA here is from genome assembly GCF_003627815.1 of Streptomyces hundungensis. Lineage (NCBI taxonomy): Bacteria > Bacillati > Actinomycetota > Actinomycetes > Kitasatosporales > Streptomycetaceae > Streptomyces > Streptomyces hundungensis. Next base: position 2,049,698 of record NZ_CP032698.1, on the reverse strand, counting down.
GGAGTGCGCCCCGCATGAGCCCGCTCGTCCCCCTCACGCGCTACCAGAGCGCCCTGCTCCTGCGCTCCCAGCGCTGGCTCGCGCCGGTCCTGCTGTACGCCGCCTTCCTGGCGGTCGGCGTCCAGGCGGGGGAGCCGGTCCTGGGCGCGCTGGGATTCGCGGCCGCCGGGCTGCTGCCGGTGGCGGCCTGGCTGGTACGGATCTGCGTGACCCAGGAACCGGAGGCCGCCCGCACCTGCGCGGCGGCCGCCGCGGGCCCGGCCCGGGTCCATCTCGCGTCGCTGCTCGCGGCGGTCGGCTGCGCGGCCCTGCTCGGCCTGCTGGGCACGGCGTACGTGGCCGCAGTGGGCGATGGGACGAGCGCGGACCACAAGGTGGTGGTGCCGCTGGGCTCCGCGATCTCGGCGGGGCTGCTGGCGGCCGGGGTCTGTGTGCTGACCGGGGCGGCGGTCGGCGCGCTGGGCAGCCGGCCGGTGCTGCACGCGCGGGGCTGGTCCCTCACGCTCACCGCACTGGGCGCGCTGCTCGCCCTGGTCCTCACGCCGTCGCCCGCCAAGTACGCAGTGTCCGCCCTGGTCACCGGCTCGCGCACCGGTTCCGTACCGCTCGCGGTGCTGCCGCTGGCCGCCGCGCTGGTGTGCGCGGGGGCGACCGCCGCCGGTGTCTGCGCCCTCAGCTCACGGCGCCGCTGAGCCGGCGCCTACTCCCGCCGGGCCCGAACCACCGTCGGCCCGGTACCTCCGCCGGGCCCGAACCACCGTCGGCCCGGTACCCCCGCCGGGGCCGGGTGACCGCCGGGCCCGGGCCACCGCGTGCACCCGTACCCGATTACGCTCGGCCCCATGGACGAGATGCGGCCGCACGACGACACGACGTACTGCGACGCGGGACCGGGAGCGGGACCGGGGCCCGCCACCGAAGCCCCCGCGCCCGGCTCCCCGAACGAACCCTTCGCCGAGTGCGTGCTGTGCCGTGAGCCCACCGAGTACCCGGAGTCGACGAAGGGCAGCACGCTCTGCCCGGTCTGCGAGTGGCAGGAAGCGCAGCGCACCGCCTGCTCCGGCTGACCGCTCAGTGCTGCGCGGCCCCGCGGATCAGGTCGGAGACCTTCACGAAGCGGTAGCCGCGCTTGCGCAGCTCCGGCACGATGCGCTGGAGCGCGGTGTCGGTGACCGGCGCCGCGCTGCGCGTGCAGTGCATCACCACCAGCGACCCCGGCCTGACCCCGGCGAGCACCTGCTCGGCCACCGCGTTGGCGTCCGTCGCGAAGGCGTCCCCGCTCACCACGTCCCACTGGACGGCGGTCATCTTCAGCGGCGCGAGGGTGCGCAGGACCTCGTCGTCGTAGCAGCCGCCGGGGAAGCGGAAGTACGGCACGGCGTTGGTCACTCCGGCCTTCTTGAACTGGGCCGACGCCTTCTCCACATCGGCCAGTACCGCGTCCTTGTGCACCACGGGCAGGCCGTAGCAGTCGGACTTGAACGCGTAGTGGCTGTAGGAGTGGTTGCCGACCTCGAAGGCGGGGTCGGTCCCGATCGCCCGGGCCTCGGCCGGATACTCCTCGGCCCACCGCCCGGTCATGAACACCGTCGCGGGCACCTTCATCCGCCGGAGATCGGCGATGAGCCCGGGGTTGTCGAAGTGTTCGCCGCCCGCGGCGCGCGGCCCCTGGTCGGCCGTCATGTCGGCGTCGAAGGTCAGCGCGACGACCTTCTCGCCCCGGGGGTTCTCAGGAGCCCGCTTGAAGACGGGGGTGAGACTGCCGGGACCGGGCGCGAGAGTCGGGGCGCTCGCCGTCTTGGGCGCGCCCTCCCCCTGCGGGGCCGAGGGGGAGGGGCGGTCCGCGGAGTGGCGCGGGGCGGAGGCGGGGTCGGAGCCACAGCCGGCGAGCGCGGCACCGAGCAGGGCAACCGCGATCATTTTGCGTGCAGTAATGGTCACGAACGGAAAGTATCCGATCGTATCGGCACATTTGTTGAGGCTGGCCGTCCCTCAGCCGTCGTTGAGCAGTCGGCGCCTGCACTCCTCGACGTCGAAGTCGCCCGGCGGATACCGCGGGTCGAGCGCTTCCAGCTGTTCGAGGAGCAGCGTGCTGACCGCCCAGTCGCGATACCACTTGCGGTCGGCCGGCACGAGGTACCAGGGGGCGTCGGCGGTCGAGCAGCGCTCCAGCGCGATCTCGTACGCCTTCTGGTAGGCGGGCCACAGTCCCCGCTCGTCGATGTCGCCCGGGTTGAACTTCCAGTGCTTGTCGGGGTTGTCGAGGCGGGCGAGCAGACGGCGGCGCTGCTGCTCATAACTGATGTGCAGGAACACCTTGACGACGCTCACCCCGTCGTCGACGAGGGACCGTTCGAAGTCGTTGATCTGGTCGTAGCGGCGGTCGAGCCGCGAGCGCGGGACCAGCTCGCGCACCCGGGCGATCAGCACGTCCTCGTAGTGCGAGCGGTCGAAGATGCCGATCTCGCCGGGCCGGGGCAGCGCCTTGGTGACGCGCCACAGAAAGGGGTGGTCGAGCTCTTCGCGCGTCGGCGCCTTGAACGCCTGGATGCGGCAGCCCGACGGGTTGAACAGACCGATGACGTGCTTGACCGTGCCGCCCTTGCCGCTGGTGTCCATGCCCTGGAGCACCAGCAGGATCCGCCGCCGGTCGCCCGCGGTGCTCGCCGCGTACAACCGCTCCTGGAGGCCGGCGAGACGTTCCCCCATCCGGGCGGTGGCGGCCAGCCCCTCGGCCTTGTTCCGCGGCCCGGCGGGGGTCGCGTCGGCGGCGTACGCGGACAGGCGCACGCGTTCGCCGCCGGGGATGCGCAGCGCTTCACGGAGGCCGGGTCCGGGTTTCTTCCGGCCCTGCCCGGCCTTGTTCCTCTTGGCCACCGCGCACCCCTTCCCGACGCCTGGCGTTCCCTCGATCGTGCGATGGAACGGCGTCGGGCGCTACCGCTGGCGGCAGCCTCAGACGAGCTCGGCGGAGAGCGTGATGGTGGTCCCCGAAAGGGCCTGGCTCACCGGGCAGTTCTTCTTGGCGTCCTCCGCGGCCGCCTGGAAGCCGTCCGCGTCGAGGCCGGGGACCTCGCCGCGCACGGTGAGGTGGATGCCGGTGATGCCCTCGCCGGGCTGGAAGGTCACGTCGGCCTTGGTCTCCAGACGGGTGGGCGGGGTGCCCGCACCCGTCAGACCGTGCGAGAGGGCCATCGAGAAGCAGCTGGAGTGGGCGCCCGCGATGAGCTCCTCCGGGCTGGTCTTGCCATTGGCCTGCTCGGCGCGGGACGGCCAGGAGACCGCCTGCGAGGCGATGCCCGAGGAGTCGAAGGTGACGGTGCCGGAGCCCTTGAGGAGCTCGCCTTCCCAGACCGTGTGCGCCGTGCGCGTGGTGGCCATGATGTTTCCCTTCTGTGGCCGAGGGGGGCGATGGACGGATGCTGCGGCGCCCCCTCGGCCCCAAACCTACTGCCCCACAAGGCCCTTCGCGTCGCGGGCCAGCGCGGTCAGACGGGAGATGGCACGGAAGTACTTCTTGCGGTATCCGCCGTTCAGCATCTCGTCACTGAACAACCGGTCGAAGGGGACGCCCGAGGCGAGCACCGGCACCTCCCGGTCGTACAGCCGGTCGGCGAGCACCACCAGACGCAGCGCGGTCGACTGGTCCGGCACCGGACGCACATCGGTCAGGCACACCGCGCGGATCCCGTCCGTGAGCGCCCCGTACCGGCTGGGGTGCACCCGGGACAGGTGGTCCAGCAACTGCGGGAAGTCGTCGAGCGCGGCACCCTCGGTGGCGTACGCGGCCCGGGTGACCTGTTCGTCGGAGTACGGCGCGGGAGCCTCGGGCAGCCCGCGGTGGCGGTAGTCCTCGCCGTCGATCCGCAGCGGGCGGAAGTGCGCGGAAAGACCCTGGATCTCCCGCAGGAAGTCGGCGGCCGCGAACCGGCCCTCGCCGAGCTTGCCGGGCAGCGTGTTGGAGGTCGCGGCCAGCGCCACGCCCTGCTCGACGAGCCTGCTCAGCAGCGAGGAGACGAGGACGGTGTCGCCGGGGTCGTCGAGCTCGAACTCGTCGATGCACAGCAGCCGGTGGCCGCCCAGGGTCTGCACGGTCTGCTGGAAGCCGAGCGCGCCGACCAGATTCGTCAGCTCGACGAACGTGCCGAAGGCCTTGAGCGCCGGCTCGGCCGGAGTGGCGTGCCACAGCGAGGCGAGCAGATGGGTCTTGCCGACGCCGTACCCGCCGTCGAGGTACACCCCGCGCGGCCCGGGGGCCGCGGCCGGCTTCTTCGCGAACCAGCGTCGCTTGGCGCCCACCGCGTGCGCCCCGCCGAGCCCCGCCGCGAAGGAGGACAGCACGGTGACCGCCTCGGACTGGCTCGGCTGGTGGGGGTCCGGCACATACGTATCGAAACGGACCGAGTCGAACCGCGGGGGCGGCACCATCTCGGCGACCAGTCGATCGGCGGGGACATGGGGAGCGCGGGCGCACAAGGACGCCGGGGCCGCTTCGGTTATGGGGCTGGTCGACACAGTTCCCCACTGTAAGGGTCGTGCCAGACTGCACGGCATGCGACAACTGTTCCCTGTGACCGACCAGACACCGGCCGCCGAGAGCGCCGAAAGCGCCGGACAGTCCGGACACCCCCGGACCGCGGAACACGCCGCGGACACGGAGTGGTCGCTCGACCGGCTGGCCGACGCCTACGCCTATCCCCGCACGGACGGCCCCTGGCTGCGGGCCAACATGGTGTCCTCGCTCGACGGCGCGGGCCAGCACGAGGGCCGCTCCCAGCCCCTGTCGTCCGACACCGACATGCGGATCTTCGGCACCCTGCGCGCCCTCGCGGACGTCGTCGTGGTCGGTGCGGAAACGGTACGCCTGGAGGGCTATCGGCCGGCCAGGGCGCGGGCCGAGTTCGCCGAGCGCCGCAAGGCCGCCGGGCAGGGCCCCGCCCCCGCGATCGCCGTCGTCACCGCGGGCCTCGACCTCGACTTCTCGCTGCCCCTGTTCACCTCGCCGCTCGTACCCACCCTGATCCTGACCGGCGCCGCCGCCGACCCCGACCGGGTCCGGGAGGCCGAGCGGGCCGGCGCCGAGGTGGTGGTCGCGGGAGACGGCCCCGGCGTCGAGCCCCGCCGGGCCGTCCAGGCGCTGGCCGACCGGGGCCTGCCGCGGATGCTCACCGAGGGCGGCCCGCGGCTGCTCGGCCAGTTCGTCGCGGCCGGAGTCCTCGACGAGCTCTGTCTGACGGTCTCCCCGCTGCTGACCGCGGGCGACGCCCAGCGGATCGCCGGAGGCCCCCCGGTGGCGGTTCCGCAGCGGTTCGCGCCGACGTCGGTCCTGGAGGACGCCGGGTTCCTCTTCACGCGTTACCGTCGGATCTGACGAACGGCGGAATTTCCCGTTCCGGTTAGCTCACGCTGGGCACACTTATTCAGGCAGACCCCGTGCGGGCACGGGGAAGGATGGTTTCCGCAGGGGCCGGGCCCACCGCTCACGGTGGCCACGGCCATGGAGAGAACAGAAGGGCGCCTGTCGTGTTCACGAGCGTATTGATGATCGAGAAGCCCCTGACCTCCGTCGACGTGGAATTCGTCACCACTCTGCACGGAGACGAGCCGATCTCGTTCGTCGTGCTCATGCAGCCCAGAGGCGACCAGGACCGGCTGCTGCGCGCGATCGACGACGTGGCGCTCGGCGAACTCGAAGAGGCCGTCCGCGAAGGCGACGAACCGGAGGGCACGGCCGCCCAGGGCCCCGCCGAACTGGCCCTCCAGCACTCCCTCCAGTCCCTGCGGCAGGCGGGCAGCACGGCCGTGGGCCAGGTCGTGGACGACCACCCCCTGGACAAACTGAAGGGCGTGGTCGACGAGGTGGGCGCCGACGAGGTCATCGTCCTGACGGCCCCGCACTACGTGGAGGAGTTCTTCCACCGCGACTGGGCCTCGCGCGCCCGTCACAAGGTCGGCGTGCCGGTCCTCAAGCTGTTCGCCCACAGCGAGTAGCCCCCGACACCTCGCACGCCGTGCGTGTGCCCGCGGGCCCGTTCCTGCACGAACGGAGCCGTGTCGCGGCCGGAGCCCCCACAGGAATTAGGGTGGGGGCTCCTTCTGTACGTCGCACCCCGGGAGAGAACCGCATGGCATCCGCCATTCCCACCGCCATGGAACGGCCGCACTTCATCGGCATCGGCGGTGCCGGCATGTCGGGCATCGCGAAGATCCTGGCCCAGCGCGGGGCCCAGGTCGCGGGCAGCGATGCGAAGGAGTCCGCCACCGCCGAGGCGCTGCGGGCCCTCGGCGCCACCGTGCACATCGGCCACGCGGCGGGCCACCTCGCCCCCGACGCCACCTGTGTCGTCGTCTCCAGCGCGATCCGCGCCGACAACCCCGAGCTGGCCCGCGCCGCCGAGCTCTCGGTCCCCGTCGTGCACCGCTCGGACGCGCTCGCCTCCCTCATGGGCGGCCTGCGCTCCATCGCGGTGGCCGGCACCCACGGCAAGACGACCACCACCTCGATGCTGGCCGTCGCCCTCACCGAGCTGGGCCTTGACCCCTCGTACGCGATCGGCGGCGACCTCGAAGGCCCCGGCACCAACGCCCGGCACGGCGAGGGCGACATCTTCGTGGCCGAGGCCGACGAGAGCGACCGCAGCTTCCAGAAGTACGACCCCGAGGTCGCCATCGTCCTCAACGTCGAGCTCGACCACCACGCCAACTACGCCTCGATGGACGAGATCTACGACTCCTTCGAGATCTTCGTCGGCAAGGTCAGGCCCGGCGGCACCCTGGTGATCGCCGCCGACCAGCCCGGCGCGGTGGAACTCACCCGGCGCGTCCGCGACCTGTCCTCGCTCAAGGTCGTCACCTACGGCGAGTCCGAGACGGCGGACGTACGCGTCCACAAGGTCACCCCGCGCGGTCTCACCTCCGAGGTGACGGTCCTGCTGAACGGCAAGTTCCTGACCTTCACCGTCTCGGTCCCCGGCCGGCACTACGCCCACAACGCCGTGGCCGCGCTCGCCGCCGGCGTCGCCCTCGGCATCCCGGCGCACAACCTGGCCTCCGCGCTCGGCAAGTACACCGGCGTCAAGCGCCGCCTCCAGCTCAAGGGCGAGGCCAAGGGCGTGCAGGTCATCGACTCCTACGCGCACCACCCCACCGAGATGACCGCGGACCTGGAGGCGATGCGCGGCGCGTCCGACTCCCGCCTCCTGGTGGTCTTCCAGCCCCACCTCTTCTCCCGCACCCAGGAGCTCGGCAAGGAGATGGGCGAGGCCCTGGCGCTCGCCGACCTCTCCGTCGTCCTCGACATCTACCCCGCCCGCGAGGACCCGGTCCCCGGCGTCACCAGCGCACTGATCATCGACGCGGCCAAGGCGGCCGGCGCCACGGTCACGGCCGTCCACGACAAGACCACCGTCCCGGACGTGGTCGCGGGAATGGCGGCCCCGGGCGATCTCGTTCTCACCATGGGCGCGGGCGACGTGACGGACCTCGGCCCGGCCATCCTGGCCCGCCTGTCGAACTGATCCATCGCGATCCGACCCGATCCGATCCGAGCGAGGAGCACCCCATGGCGTACGAGGTCGAGAAGCCCGACGAGCAGTGGCGCGCGGAGCTGACCCCCGCCGAGTACCAGGTCCTGCGCCAGGCCGGCACGGAGCCCGCGTTCGTCGGTGAGTACACCGACACCAAGACCGAGGGCGTGTACTCGTGCCGCGCCTGCGGGGCCGAACTGTTCACCTCGGGCGAGAAGTTCGAGTCCCACTGCGGCTGGCCGAGCTTCTTCGACCCGAAGGACACCGAGGCCGTCGAACTCATCGAGGACCGCTCCCACGGCATGTCCCGCACCGAGGTCCGCTGCGCCCGCTGCGGCTCCCACCTGGGCCACGTCTTCGAGGGCGAGGGCTACCCGACCCCGACGGACCAGCGGTACTGCATCAACAGCATTTCGCTGCGGCTGGTGGAGAAGTAGGGCCGTAGAGCCGAGAACAACACCGAAGGGGCCGGCACGGACGCAGCGCGTCCTGCCGGCCCCTTCGCGTCTCGGCATCCGCTCGATGCGGGCGGCGAGGCTCACCTGAGTTCGCGAGGCTCACCTGTGTTCGTGGAGGCGGATTTCGGGGTGGCGGCCGTCGGTCTGCGCGGGGAGGGAGACGGCCGCGGCCCAGGTGCCGGGTACGGCGAGGTCCACCACGGTCCAGGAGGCGGGCGTGCCGGGCACCCCGGTGGCCACGGTCACCGGGTCCGAACTCTCCGGACGCGTCTCGACCGTACGCAGATCAGTCGTGATCCCGACGCCGACCGCCTTGAGCACGGCTTCCTTACGGGTCCAGCACCGCAGGAACGCCCGGGTGCGGGCATCCCCTTCCTCCGCCCCGAGCACGATCCGCCGCTCGGATTCGGTCAGGGTGGACGGCGCGAGCTCCTCGACCGGGAACTCGCGTACGAGCTCGACGTCCACGCCCACCGGGGCGTGAGCCACGGCGAGCATTCCGCAGCCGCCGGTGTGGGAAATGCTGATCCCCAGGGGCGTGTCCGGGTGGAGCACCGTGGGAGGCCCGTGCAGAGGATCGCCGCAGCCCGGGCAGGGGCGGCGGCCGAGGCCTATCTCCTCCGGTGCCACATCGAGCAGCGCGGAGAGGATCCGTCGGCTCGCCGCGCGCGCGGCGGCGTACCCCACGGCCGCCCCCGGGTGGACGAACCGCGCGGCGCGCTCACGCTCGTCCTCACTGAGCAGGGCCAGGTCGGCCGTGGCTATGGGGCCGTCTCCGGTACGCCACCACCAGGCGTGCGCGACGGCGGTGTCGGTTGCAAGGATCAAGGTCACGAGCGAACGCTACCGCCCTGGGCGGCGCCGAGCCGACGCTCAAGTTGACGCGGGATGAGCAGATCCGTAAGGTTCTTCGGGTTGCCAGGGAGCCGTAACGGTTCTGCGGCAACCGTCCGCCGCAGACTCTGCGGCACCCAACTCAGCACGATCTCCCGACCGGGATGAATTTCGGCATGCCGAATTCTTTCTTTCGGTCGGACGGCAGACTCGATTGTGAATCGGCCGGGGAAATCCGCTAGAGTTCGGGACGTCGGAACGGCCCAAAAGCCGGGAAGACAACCCCGCCCCGACGGGGAATCGGACACGAAAGCGTCTGATAGAGTCGGGAACACGAAATACCGAAGGGAAGCGCCCGGAGGAAAGCCCGAGAGGGTGAGTACGAAGGAAGCGTCCGTTCCTTGAGAACTCAACAGCGTGCCAAAAGTCAACGCCAGATTGACAACCCCGTATCCACTCCGGTGGATCGAGGTTCCTTTGAAAAGTCCTGTCGGCCTTCGCGGTCGGCAGGCGATTACACAGCGAGGACGCTGTGGACGGGCCGCCTTATTCCGGTGGTTCCGTCCCGCTCTTACGTGATGTGTGCACCCGATTACGGGTAAACATTCATGGAGAGTTTGATCCTGGCTCAGGACGAACGCTGGCGGCGTGCTTAACACATGCAAGTCGAACGATGAAGCCCTTCGGGGTGGATTAGTGGCGAACGGGTGAGTAACACGTGGGCAATCTGCCCTTCACTCTGGGACAAGCCCTGGAAACGGGGTCTAATACCGGATAACACTCCTCAGGGCATCTTGAGGGGTTAAAAGCTCCGGCGGTGAAGGATGAGCCCGCGGCCTATCAGCTTGTTGGTGGGGTAATGGCCTACCAAGGCGACGACGGGTAGCCGGCCTGAGAGGGCGACCGGCCACACTGGGACTGAGACACGGCCCAGACTCCTACGGGAGGCAGCAGTGGGGAATATTGCACAATGGGCGAAAGCCTGATGCAGCGACGCCGCGTGAGGGATGACGGCCTTCGGGTTGTAAACCTCTTTCAGCAGGGAAGAAGCGAAAGTGACGGTACCTGCAGAAGAAGCGCCGGCTAACTACGTGCCAGCAGCCGCGGTAATACGTAGGGCGCAAGCGTTGTCCGGAATTATTGGGCGTAAAGAGCTCGTAGGCGGCTTGTCACGTCGGATGTGAAAGCCCGGGGCTTAACCCCGGGTCTGCATTCGATACGGGCTAGCTAGAGTGTGGTAGGGGAGATCGGAATTCCTGGTGTAGCGGTGAAATGCGCAGATATCAGGAGGAACACCGGTGGCGAAGGCGGATCTCTGGGCCATTACTGACGCTGAGGAGCGAAAGCGTGGGGAGCGAACAGGATTAGATACCCTGGTAGTCCACGCCGTAAACGTTGGGAACTAGGTGTTGGCGACATTCCACGTCGTCGGTGCCGCAGCTAACGCATTAAGTTCCCCGCCTGGGGAGTACGGCCGCAAGGCTAAAACTCAAAGGAATTGACGGGGGCCCGCACAAGCAGCGGAGCATGTGGCTTAATTCGACGCAACGCGAAGAACCTTACCAAGGCTTGACATATACCGGAAACGGCTAGAGATAGTCGCCCCCTTGTGGTCGGTATACAGGTGGTGCATGGCTGTCGTCAGCTCGTGTCGTGAGATGTTGGGTTAAGTCCCGCAACGAGCGCAACCCTTGTTCTGTGTTGCCAGCATGCCCTTCGGGGTGATGGGGACTCACAGGAGACTGCCGGGGTCAACTCGGAGGAAGGTGGGGACGACGTCAAGTCATCATGCCCCTTATGTCTTGGGCTGCACACGTGCTACAATGGCCGGTACAAAGAGCTGCGATGCCGCGAGGCGGAGCGAATCTCAAAAAGCCGGTCTCAGTTCGGATTGGGGTCTGCAACTCGACCCCATGAAGTCGGAGTTGCTAGTAATCGCAGATCAGCATTGCTGCGGTGAATACGTTCCCGGGCCTTGTACACACCGCCCGTCACGTCACGAAAGTCGGTAACACCCGAAGCCGGTGGCCCAACCCCTTGTGGGAGGGAGCTGTCGAAGGTGGGACTGGCGATTGGGACGAAGTCGTAACAAGGTAGCCGTACCGGAAGGTGCGGCTGGATCACCTCCTTTCTAAGGAGCACAGCACCGTCTGTAGACAAATGTTCTACACGGTCAGCTCATGGGTGGAACGTTGACTATTCGGCACCAGTTGGTTCGGTGGGTTTGCGAGTACTGCTTCGGCGTGGAAAGCGAACACATCAACTGGCTGGGCCGGGCACGCTGTTGGGTATCTGAGGGTGCGGACCGTTTTGGTCTGCCCTTCTTGATGCCGGCCCCAGTGAACTCGAACCGGTTGGTTCGGGGTGGTGGGTGGCTGGTCGTTGTTTGAGAACTGCACAGTGGACGCGAGCATCTGTGGCCAAGTTTTTAAGGGCGCACGGTGGATGCCTTGGCACCAGGAACCGATGAAGGACGTGGGAGGCCACGATAGTCCCCGGGGAGCCGTCAACCAGGCTTTGATCCGGGGGTTTCCGAATGGGGAAACCCGGCAGTCGTCATGGGCTGTCACCCATACCTGAACACATAGGGTATGTGGAGGGAACGAGGGGAAGTGAAACATCTCAGTACCCTCAGGAAGAGAAAACAACCGTGATTCCGGGAGTAGTGGCGAGCGAAACCGGATGAGGCCAAACCGTATGCGTGTGATACCCGGCAGGGGTTGCGCATGCGGGGTTGTGGGATCTCTCTTTCACAGTCTGCCGGCTGTGAGACGAGTCAGAAACCGTTGATGTAGGCGAAGGACATGCGAAAGGTCCGGCGTAGAGGGTAAGACCCCCGTAGCTGAAACATCAACGGCTCGTTTGAGAGACACCCAAGTAGCACGGGGCCCGAGAAATCCCGTGTGAATCTGGCGGGACCACCCGCTAAGCCTAAATATTCCCTGGTGACCGATAGCGGATAGTACCGTGAGGGAATGGTGAAAAGTACCGCGGGAGCGGAGTGAAATAGTACCTGAAACCGTGTGCCTACAAGCCGTGGGAGCGTCGCGCATTGAGTTTACTCAATGCGTCGTGACTGCGTGCCTTTTGAAGAATGAGCCTGCGAGTTAGCGGTGTGTAGCGAGGTTAACCCGTGTGGGGAAGCCGTAGCGAAAGCGAGTCCGAACAGGGCGATTGAGTTGCACGCTCTAGACCCGAAGCGGAGTGATCTAGCCATGGGCAGGTTGAAGCGGCTGTAAGAGGTCGTGGAGGACCGAACCCACCAGGGTTGAAAACCTGGGGGATGACCTGTGGTTAGGGGTGAAAGGCCAATCAAACTCCGTGATAGCTGGTTCTCCCCGAAATGCATTTAGGTGCAGCGTCGTGTGTTTCTTGCCGGAGGTAGAGCACTGGATAGGCGATGGGCCCTACCGGGTTACTGACCTTAGCCAAACTCCGAATGCCGGTAAGTGAGAGCGCGGCAGTGAGACTGTGGGGGATAAGCTCCATGGTCGAGAGGGAAACAGCCCAGAGCATCGACTAAGGCCCCTAAGCGTACGCTAAGTGGGAAAGGATGTGGAGTCGCAGAGACAACCAGGAGGTTGGCTTAGAAGCAGCCACCCTTGAAAGAGTGCGTAATAGCTCACTGGTCAAGTGATTCCGCGCCGACAATGTAGCGGGGCTCAAGCGTACCGCCGAAGTCGTGTCATTCCAGCATATAGGGCCAACGCCTGCTGGGATGGGTAGGGGAGCGTCGTGTGCCGGGTGAAGCCGCAGCGGAAGCTAGTGGTGGACGGTTCACGAGTGAGAATGCAGGCATGAGTAGCGATACACACGTGAGAAACGTGTGCGCCGATTGACTAAGGGTTCCTGGGTCAAGCTGATCTGCCCAGGGTAAGTCGGGACCTAAGGCGAGGCCGACAGGCGTAGTCGATGGACAACCGGTTGATATTCCGGTACCCGCTTTGAAACGCCCAGTATCGAATCAGGCGATGCTAAGCCCGTGAAGCCGTTCCGGACCCTTCGGGGAAAGGAAAGTGGTGGAGCCGGTGACCCAGACTTGTAGTAGGTAAGCGATGGGGTGACGCAGGAAGGTAGTCCAGCCCGGGCGGTGGTTGTCCCGGGGTAAGGGTGTAGGACGTTGTCTAGGCAAATCCGGACAACACATAGTCTGAGACCTGATGCCGAGCCGATTGTGGTGAAGTGGATGATCCTATGCTGTCGAGAAAAGCCTCTAGCGAGTTTCATGGCGGCCCGTACCCTAAACCGACTCAGGTGGTCAGGTAGAGAATACCGAGGCGTTCGGGTGAACTATGGTTAAGGAACTCGGCAAAATGCCCCCGTAACTTCGGGAGAAGGGGGGCCATCACCGGTGATAGCACTTGCTGCTTGAGCTGGGGGTGGCCGCAGAGACCAGCGAGAAGCGACTGTTTACTAAAAACACAGGTCCGTGCGAAGCCGTAAGGCGATGTATACGGACTGACGCCTGCCCGGTGCTGGAACGTTAAGGGGACCGGTTAGTCACATTTCGGTGTGGCGAAGCTGAGAACTTAAGCGCCAGTAAACGGCGGTGGTAACTATAACCATCCTAAGGTAGCGAAATTCCTTGTCGGGTAAGTTCCGACCTGCACGAATGGCGTAACGACTTCTCGACTGTCTCAACCATAGGCCCGGTGAAATTGCACTACGAGTAAAGATGCTCGTTTCGCGCAGCAGGACGGAAAGACCCCGGGACCTTTACTACAGTTTGATATTGGTGTTCGGTTCGGCTTGTGTAGGATAGGTGGGAGACTTTGAAGCGGCCACGCCAGTGGTTGTGGAGTCGTCGTTGAAATACCACTCTGGTCGTGCTGGATGTCTAACCTCGGTCCGTGATCCGGATCAGGGACAGTGTCTGATGGGTAGTTTAACTGGGGCGGTTGCCTCCTAAAGAGTAACGGAGGCGCCCAAAGGTTCCCTCAGCCTGGTTGGCAATCAGGTGTTGAGTGTAAGTGCACAAGGGAGCTTGACTGTGAGACCGACGGGTCGAGCAGGGACGAAAGTCGGGACTAGTGATCCGGCGGTGGCTTGTGGAAGCGCCGTCGCTCAACGGATAAAAGGTACCCCGGGGATAACAGGCTGATCTTCCCCAAGAGTCCATATCGACGGGATGGTTTGGCACCTCGATGTCGGCTCGTCGCATCCTGGGGCTGGAGTCGGTCCCAAGGGTTGGGCTGTTCGCCCATTAAAGCGGTACGCGAGCTGGGTTTAGAACGTCGTGAGACAGTTCGGTCCCTATCCGCTGCGCGCGCAGGAACATTGAGAAGGGCTGTCCCTAGTACGAGAGGACCGGGACGGACGAACCTCTGGTGTGCCAGTTGTCCTGCCAAGGGCATGGCTGGTTGGCTACGTTCGGAAAGGATAACCGCTGAAAGCATCTAAGCGGGAAGCCTGCTTCGAGATGAGTGTTCCCACCTCCTTGAGAGGGTAAGGCTCCCAGTAGACGACTGGGTTGATAGGCCAGATGTGGAAGCCCGGTAACGGGTGGAGCTGACTGGTACTAATAGGCCGAGGGCTTGTCCTCAGTTGCTCGCGTCCACTGTGTTTGTTCTGAAGCAATGAACTCCCGCATGCCCTGATGGGGTGTGTGCCGGTTGAGTTCAACTTCATAGTGTTTCGGTGGTCATAGCGTTAGGGAAACGCCCGGTTACATTCCGAACCCGGAAGCTAAGCCTTTCAGCGCCGATGGTACTTCAGGGGGGACCCTGTGGGAGAGTAGGACGCCGCCGAACAAATTTTGGGGAAAGCCCCGCACCAGACCGTAAAAGATTACGGTCACGGTGCGGGGCTTTTTCGCGTTTGCGAGGCGGCGCAGCGCCGCGCGCCGCGCCCTTTTCAGGCCGGCTGCAACAGGTCCCAGCGATTTCCGTACAGGTCCTCGAAAACGGCCACCGAACCGTACGGCTCATGCCGTGGGTCCTCCAGGAAACGGACTCCGGCCGCCAACATGCGGGTGTGGTCGCCCGCGAAGTCCTCGGTGTGGAGGAAGAAGCCGACCCGGCCGCCGGTCTGGGCGCCCACGCTGGCGAGTTGAGCCTCGTCCTTGGCGCGGGCCAGGAGCAGCGAGACCGCGCCATGCGCGCTGCCGCGCGGCCGGACCACCACCCAGCGCGAGCCGTCCCCGCGATCGGTGTCCTCGGCCAGCTCGAAGCCGAGGGCCCCGGTGTAGAAATCAATGGCCTCGTCGTAGTCGCGTACGACGAGCGTGATGAGTGCGATGTGCGCCATGCCCTCCAGGTTATACGTAGTACGTATTTCCGGCGCGCGCGGTGGAACAATGCGGGCATGGATCTCGACCTTGACCGGCTCGTCGGGCGCGCCCGGGGCCTCATCGTTCCCGGACGGCGCCGCATTCTCGGTATCGCGGGGCCACCCGGTGCCGGAAAGTCCACGCTGGCAAGGGAGTTGGTGGCACGGCTCGGCGAGGAGGCCGTTCTCGTACCCATGGATGGATTCCACCTCGCCAACGCCGAGCTGCGCCGGCTGGGGCGTGCCGAACGCAAAGGCGCGCCCGACACCTTTGACGCCGCCGGCTACGCCGCGCTGCTCGCCCGGCTGCGCTCGCCCCTGCCCGGCACGGTCGTGTACGCGCCGGACTTCGACCGGTCCCTGGAGGAGGCGTTGGCCGGAAGTATCCCGGTGGCCCCGCAGATCCCGCTCGTCGTGACCGAGGGCAATTACCTGCTGCACGACGAAGGGGCGTGGGCGCAGGTCAGGGATCTCGTCGACGAGATCTGGTACCTCCATCTCGACGGTGCGGAGCGGGTGCGTCGGCTGGTCGATCGTCATGTGAGGCACGGGAAGTCCCGGCCGGATGCGCAGCGGTGGGTCGAGGGGTCCGACGAGGCCAACGCGTCTTTGGTGGCCGCCGGACGCGCGCGGGCGGATCTTGTCATCACCGAGGTGCTCACTGGGTAGGCTCGCAGCTCTGGCGACCGTGCAAGGGAAGGCAGCTGACGTGGGGATATTCCGACGAGGGCCCAAGCGGGACGCGAGCGACGTCCCGAGGGACCCCGAGTTCGGCTTCTTCTCGAACGACGAGGGTGCCCGCTTTCGAGCTGTGGTCAGGGAAGCGTTCGCGGAGCTGGGTCTTGAGGTGACCGTCTACGCGGATTCCGTGCGGGACAGCGGCGGGCGCCGCTTCGGCCTGGGCAACCTCGCGGCCGTCTGCCACAACGAGCCCCGCGGCCCGCGTGTGTGGCCGGAACTCATTCGTAAGCACGTCGCCATGGTGTTGCGCACCATGGACGCACCGTCCGCGCTCGAGACCCTGCCGCCCGAGCAGATCCGGGCCCAGCTCTACCCGCGCGTGATCAGCGGCGACGGCCTTGACCCGCAGAGCTTCGGCTATGCGCGCAGTGTGGCGCCGGGACTGTACGAGATCCTCGCGCTCGACCTACCCGAGAGCGTCATGATGCTGACCGACGAGGCTCTCGAGCCCCTCGGGCACGTTCCCGACCTGCGCGAACAGGCCCTGCGCAATCTGCGGGAGCTGCCCGTGGAGGCACATGAGACGGTCAAGGGCGACGACGGGACGCGCTTCGAGATCGTGGTGGGGGACTCCTTCTACACGGCGAGCCGTGTGCTCGCCCTGGAGAGCGTCGTCCGCGAGGTCACCGGCAGCGGGCTCCCGCCGGAAGGCGCACTCGTGGCGATGCCTTTCCGCCACCAGCTCGCCTTCCACGTCATTCGCGATTCCGGCATGGTCCTCGCGCTCAACGCGATGGCCTCGTTCGCCGCCGCGGGCTACGAGGACACGCCCGGGTCGATCAGCCCGTACGTCTACTGGTGGCGCGGCGGCGTGCTGACGCAGCTCAGCGACCGGGACGGGGAGGGCCTGCGCATCGTGGTCGGCGAGGAGTTCGGCGAGCTGCTTGAGAAGCTCGTCGAGGACGAGACGGAGGGGCTCTGAACAGGAGGACGCGGCGCCGGCAGCGGGCCCCCTCGGCGACCAGGAAGTCGGTCAGTTTGGCCAAGTAAGACCACTCGTCGATGGGGTCCGCGTGCCAGGCCAGAGGTCATGGCCGTCTCGTCGGCGGCCCGGGGGCTGCCGCCAGCCACGCCGTCCAGTGGTCACCAAGCGGAAGCTCGCCTGCGGGCCGACCGGCGGGCAGGATGAGGGCATGACGACGACGTCCACTCCCGCGCCCTTCACCGCCGACGACTACCGGGCCCGCATGGCCCGCGCCGCCGAGTCCGCCGCCGAGGCCGGACTGGCCGGCGTGCTGGTCGCGCCCGGCCCCGACCTCGTGTATCTCACCGGGTACCGGCCGACCGCGGTCACCGAGCGGCTCACCGTTCTGGTGCTCGCGGCCGTCCAGGAGCCGGTCCTGGTGGTGCCGACCCTGGAGGCGCCCGACGCCGAACACGCCGACGGTGCCGCCGCGTTGACCCTGCGCGACTGGACCGACGGCAAGGACCCCTACGCGGTGACGGCCCCGCTCCTCGACGTCAACGGCCGATTCGGCGTGAGCGACAACGCCTGGGCTATGCATCTGCTCGGCTTCCAGAAGGAGTTGCCCGGCACCTCCTACGTCTCACTGACCGAGGCGCTGCCCATGTTGCGCGCCGTCAAGGACGAGCACGAGCTGGCCCGCCTCGACGCGGCGGGGGCTGCGGCGGACGAGGCGTACGGCGAGATCGTGAAGGTGGCGTTCGCGGGCCGCAAGGAGACGGACGTCGCCGCCGATCTGGCCGCTCTGCTGCTCACGTACGGCCACTCGCAAGTGGACTTCACCGTGGTCGGCTCCGGGCCGAACGGCGCCAACCCGCACCACGAGGCGGGCGACCGCACGATCGAGCACGGCGACATGGTCGTCCTCGACTTCGGCGGGCTCAAGCACGGTTACGGATCCGACACCACCCGTACCGTCCACGTCGGCGAACCCAGCGCGGCCGAGCAGCGCGTCCACGACGTGGTGCGCGAGGCGCAGCAGGCGGGCTTCGACGCGGTACGGCCCGGTGTCGCCTGCCAGGACATCGACCGTGCGGCGCGTGCCGTGATCGCGGACGCCGGATACGGCGAGTACTTCATCCACCGCACCGGCCACGGCATCGGCGTGACCACCCACGAGCCGCCGTACATGATCGAGGGTGAGGAGCGCCCTCTGGTGCCCGGGATGTGCTTCTCGATCGAGCCGGGCATCTATCTGCCGGGCCGGTTCGGCGTCCGTATCGAGGACATCGTCACCGTGACGAGTGACGGCGGTCGGCGTTTGAACAACACCGACCGCGCCATGGCGATCGTCGAGTAACACGGCGTAGTGGTACGGGTGTTGGCGGGTCGAGGCGCCCGGGCCTCACGGTTTAGGGGCCCAGGACCGCAGCCGACTCCGGTGGCATCAGGACGAGCCCGTCCGCCCCCGGCGCCTCGACCGGCTCCCAGGCCGCGAGGACCCGGCCGCCGCCCCCGATCTTGATCCTCACCGCTTCCTTGGAGAGGTTGACCACGACCCGCAGATCGCCGCGCCGATAGGTCAGCCAGCGCGCCTCCTCGTCATGGGCCACCTTGACGGCCGCGAGATCGGGGTCCGTCAGGTCGGCTCGGGCGCGGCGCAGCGCGATGAGCTCCTGGTGCCAGGCGAGGAGCCGCGCGTGGGGTCCGGCCGCGGGCTCCGTCCAGTCCAGGCACGACCGTTCCCGGGTCGCCGGGTCCTGCGGATCGGGGATGTCCTCGGCCGACCAGCCGTGGGAGGTGAACTCCCGCCGCCTGCCCTCCCGTACGGCTCGCGCGAGCTCGGGGTCGGTGTGGTCGGTGAAGAACTGCCAGGGTGTGGAGGCGCCCCACTCCTCGCCCATGAACAGCATCGGCGGGAACGGGCTCGTCAGCGTGAGCGTCGCCGCGCAGGCCAGCAGGCCGGGCGACAGGGTGGCGGAGAGGCGGTCGCCCTGGGCCCGGTTGCCGATCTGGTCGTGGGTCTGCGCATAGCCGAGGAAGCGGTGCGCGGGGGTGCGGACGCGGTCGACGGGGCGCCCGTGGGTGCGGCCCCGGAAGCTCGAATACGTACCGTCGTGGAAGAAGACCCGGGTCAGGGTCTTGGCGAGGGCCGAGAGCGGGGCGCGCGCGAAGTCGGCGTAGTAGCCCTGGGATTCACCGGTCAGCGCGGTGTGCAGGGCGTGGTGGAAGTCGTCGTTCCACTGGGCGTGCAGCCCGAGGCCGCCCTGTCCGCGCGGTGTCGTCGTGCGGGGATCGCAGGTGTCGGACTCGGCGATGAGGAAAAGCGGCCGGTGCACCTCGACGGCGAGCGCGTCGACGGCCGTGGACAGCTCCTCCAGGAAGGAGTAGGCGCGGGTGTCGGCCAGGGCGTGCACCGCGTCCAGGCGCAGGCCGTCGAGACGGTAGTCGCGCAGCCAGGCCAGCGCGCTCTCCAGGAGGAAGGCGCGGACCTCGTCGGAGCCGGCGGCGTCCAGATTGACGGCCGAACCCCAGGGCGTGTGATGGGTGTCCGTGAAGTACGGGCCGAAGGCGGGCAGATGGTTGCCGGACGGGCCGAGGTGGTTGTGCACGACGTCCAGGACGACGCCGAGACCATGGGCGTGCGCCGCGTCGACAAAGCGCTTCAGGGCGTCGGGTCCGCCGTAGGGCTCGTGCACCGCCCAGAGGGAGACGCCCTCGTATCCCCAGCCGTGCCGTCCCGGGAACGGGCACACCGGCATCAGCTCGATGTGGCTGATCCCCAACTCGACGAGGTGGGGCAGCTGTTGGATGGCCGCGTCCAGGGTGCCCTCGGGGGTGAAGGTGCCGATGTGCAGCTCGTACAGGACGGCCCGTTGCAGGGAGCGGCCCTCCCACGGATGCCGCCAGGCGAACGTCTCGTGGACCACGACGGCGCTGAGGCCGTCCGGCCCGTCGGGCTGGCGGCGCGAGCGCGGGTCGGGCAGCACCGGACCGTCGTCCAGCACATATCCGTAGCGGTCGCCGGAGTGCCCCTCGGCCTCCGTCAGCCACCAGCCCGCGCGCACGGGATGGCGGCGCATGGGATGGGTCGCGCCCTCCAGGAGAAGGGCGGCCCGGTCGGTGTGCGGCGCCCACACTTCGAACAGCACTGGTGTGTCCCCCTGTCGTTACCGGTTGCGACCATGGTGCGACAGACGAGGGGGACACGCCCGGAATTCGGGACTACTTCCAGATCATGTTGATCGCGCGCTGGAAGACGACGTATCCGGCGCGGGCGAACGCGTTCGCCATGGGCACGTTGGGCAGGTCCGTGGCGGCCCGGATCCGCGGCACGTCCTGTTCCGCCAGGATCCGCGTCCCCTCGGAGAGGATGTCGTCGATGTAGCCGTGGCCGCGGTGGGCGGGCAGCACCCCGATGTAGGAGATGATCGGGTTGTAGTCGTTGCGGGCCGGGATCACGAACCCGACGGGCTCGCCGCCGTCCTTCAGCTCGGCGATCCGCCACCACGCGCGCGGCGTCGTGTACCGCTCGAACTCCTCCTCGTACATCAGCTCCGCCGACGCGCGCGGCGACATGGTGCGGAGCTCGTCACGGGTGTGCTCGTCGAGCGAGCCCTCCACGACGAGCGTCATCAGGGAGATGAGTTCCTCGCGGTCGGTGGCGGGGCGGAAGGTGAGCCGCGTCGAGGCTTCGGGAAGCGTAGTCCCGGGCCGCCACTCCAGGCGCAGCCGCTCCACGAGCGGGGTCGCGCCGGAGGCGGCCATGATGTTCAGCCTGGTCTCGACGACCTCGCGGGCGGCGGGGTCCTCGCGCCAGTCGCCGGGCACGAACCGGCCGTACTCGGGGCGTTGAGCACCCGCGGGCACCACGGCTGCGGTCGCGGTCTCCAGGAGGCGCAGGCCGATCTCGTGGCGCTCGGCAGCGGGCAGCGAGTCGTCGACGTCGAAGAAGTCGAGGCTCTGCGGCGCCCTGCCCCTCTTTCCGGCCCACCATGCGACGCGCGCCACGACGCGGTCCTCGCGCAGCGCCACCCACATCCACTCCGGGAGGCGGCGGCCACTGGCCAGATCCTCCGGCAACTCGTCGTCGAGGACATAGGAAAGCTGTTGGAAGAGCCCGAGTTCCCCGGGCCCGGCGAGCGGACGAAAGGTCGTGTCCGACGCGGAAGTCGTCAAGTAAGTCCCATCAAAGGAGCGGCAAGTCAGCGGACCCTAACAGCGCACCAGGGGTGTCGGGCAAGGCAATTACGACGGCCGTTGCCTCTGCGTCGCAGGTCAGCGGTGGGGGCGGTGGGGGACGGGGGCCTCCGGGGGAGCGTCACCTGCCGCTGGACACCTCCGGGCCCGGGGAAGGACAATCGCAGCTGTGACGCCCTCCTTCGAATCCCGGACCTCCTCCGCACCCGTACGGCTCTCCGACGCGGAGCGCGACCGGGTCCTGGATGTGCTGCGGGAGGGGGCCGCCGAGGGCAAGCTGTCGCACGACACCTTCCTGCGGCGCATGGAGCTGGCCCTCTCGGCCCAGCGGCCGGACGAACTGGTCGCGCTCACCGCCGACTTGGAGACCCGCAACCGCTGGTCCAAGGCCGTGTTCGGCGCGGTCAGCAGGGTCTCGGAGTTCTCCGTGTCGCTGCGCAGGGCCTGGCAGACGGAGCGGCTGCCCAAACTCCTCTTCCCCGCGCCGGGCCCGTATCCGCTGCGCATCGGCCGCGATCCGCACAACGGGCTCCGCCTGAGCCACGAGACGGTGTCGCGGGTGCACGCCGAGCTCGTCTTCCACTCCGGTACGTGGCAGTTGCGCGACCTGGGTTCCACCAACGGCACCTGTGTCAACGGGCGTCGGGTGACCGGGGTGGTCGCCGTGGCCGACGGCGACCAGGTCAGTTTCGGGCGGATGGCCTTCCGGCTCGCGACGAGTTGACCGTCCGGTTCGGCACGAGCTTCGCCGGCCCCCGCGGCCTGGTGAGTACCACCTGCCGCGCGGCCTCACTGCTGGTGCAGGCCCCGCCCCGCCAGGGTGAGGAACGTTTCGCCGACCGCTTCCGAGAGAGTGGGATGGGCGTGGATGTGGCGGGCCACGTCGGAGGGTTCGGCGTCCCAGCCGACGATGAGCTGGCTCTCCGCGATCATCTCCGACACGTTCGGCCCGACGAGATGGACCCCGAGCACCTGACCGTCCCGCGCGGCGACCACCTTCACCACCCCACCCTGCCCGTGGACCATGCCCTTCGCGACGGCCGTCAGCGGCATCGTGTTGACCACGACGTCGTCACCGCGGTTGCGGGCCTCGGCCTCGGTCAGGCCCACCGAGGCGGTCTGCGGTGAGGAGTACGTGACGCGGGGCACCGCCGTGTAGTCCACGGGCGGCGAAGCCACCTGGGCCAGCGTCTCGGCGACCAACAGGCCCTCGGCGAACGAGGCGTGGGCGAGACCGAGCGAGGGCGGCGGCAACAGGTCGCCGACCACATGGATGCCCGGTACCGCGGTCTCCAGGCGGGACCAGTCGGCCGGCGCGACGAAGCCCCGCTCGTCGACGGCGAGTCCGGCCGCCGCGAGGCCGAGCCCGTCGGTGACCGGCGCGCGGCCCACCGCGACCAGGAGGCGCTCCGCCTCGATTGGGCGGATCTCGCCGCGGGCCGTGCGCACCGAGGCCCGTACCCCGTCCGGCAGGACGCTCGCGTCCAGGAAGCGCGCTCCCGTCTGCACGTCGATGCCGCGCTTCTTCAGGCCCCGGGTCAAGTGGCGGCTGACGTCGGCGTCTTCGAGCGGCACCAGACGGTCGGCGGCCTCGACCAGGGTGACCTCGGCGCCCATCGACCGGTGGAACGAGGCGTACTCGACACCGATCGCCCCGCCACCGAGCACCAGCACCGATCCCGGCAGGCCGGGGGCGAACAGGGCGTCGTCGCTGGTGACCACATGCCGGCCGTCCGCCTGGAGGCCCGGCAGCATCCGGGGACGCGAACCGGTGGCCAGCACAATGCCGCGTCGGGCGGAGAAGTTCCCGTATCCCTCGATGAACACACCGCGTGGGCCCGTCAGTTGGGCGCTGCCGCGCAGCACCCGGACGCCGGCGTGCGCGAGATGTCCCTCGACGCCCTTGTGGTTGCGCGAGACGATGTCGTCGCGGGTCGCCACCAGCGCCTGCCAGTCGATCGAGTCGACGCTCGCCTTGACCCCCCACCTCTCGCGCGCCTCGGCGATCCCGTCCACGAGTTCGGCGGCGTGCAGCATCGCCTTGCTGGGGATGCAGCCGCGGTGCAGACAGGTGCCGCCGACCTTGTCGCGCTCGGCGAGCACGACCGTCAGGCCGAGGGCGGCCGCGCGCAGAGCGGTCGCATAGCCGCCGGTGCCCCCGCCGATCACGATCACATCGACAAGGCGGTCGTCGCTCGTGGCGGGGGCCGTCGTGCGGCCCCGGGTGGACGCGTTCGGGTCCGCGATCGGGTTCCCGCTCAAGCTGGCGGTCGGGTTGTCGGTCAGGTTGTCGGTCATGGAAGAAGCCTCCGCCCGGACGCTGCCATGAGTCCAAGGCAATGTTCTTGTGAGGTCGATGCACGATGCTTATGGGTGCTTGGGGATCATGCTGGTGGTGTGCCGAGCACGGCACATGAGGGCGACGGGACCGGGGGAGCGGCATGAGCCTGCGACAGATGGAGTACTTCGTCACGGTCGTCGAGGAGACGTCGTTCACCCGGGCCGCCGAGCTGCTGCACGTCACCCAGCCGGCGCTCTCCCACCAGATCAAGGCGCTGGAGCGGGCCGTCGGAGGCGAGCTGCTCGAACGGCTGCCGCGTGGCGTGCGCCTCACACCCATGGGCCGCGCCTTCCTGCCGCACGCCCGGCTCGCGGTCCGCAGCGCCCTCCAGGCCCGGCGCGCGGCCCGCGCGGCGGCCGGCTCCGAGGGAGGCGAACTGCACATCGCCTCCCTGCACTCGGTGGCGGTCGGCGTGCTGCCCGAGACCTTCGCCCGCTGGCGGCGTACCCATCCCGGCGTGCAGCTGCTCCTCCACGAGTACGCCTCCACCGAGGCGCTGGAGGAGTCGCTGGAGCGTGGCGCCGCCGACCTGGCCGTCGGCCCGTCGCCGCGGCACTGGCAGGGGCCCGTGGTGCCGGTCGGCGAGGAGGAGATCGCGCTCGTCGTCGCCTTCGACGACCCCCTGGCGGGCCGCGCCTCGGTACGTCTCGAAGAGCTCGCGGACCACGCCTGGGTGCGGTGCGCGATGGAGCCCGTCGTCGAGGGGCGCCCCTTCCTCGACCTGGTCTGTGAACGCGCCGGCTTCACCCCGCGCACCGTCGTGCGCACCGAGCACACCTCGACGGCGGTGCGGATGGCCGCCGCCGGGGTCGGCGTGGTCGCCGTGCCCACCCATGTCGTGCGCGGAGGGATCGGCGAGGACTGTGTGCTGCTCTCGGTCGACCCCGCCTGGAAGCGTGCGCTGACGGTGTTCTCGCGGGTCGAGCTGGTCGGCGCCGCCGCCTTCACCGAGCTGCTGCGGGCCTGCGCGCCGTACGGCACGAGCACCCTCTCACCCGTACGGCCGAACGCCGATCGCGACTGCCGAGCCGAAGTGGTCGGCTGAGAGCAGCCAGTCGCCGGGCCCGGGCGTCGTCGGACAGGACCGCGGGTCGGACACGACCGCGCCCACCGGGCGCCGACGGGGGAGGCGCGCCATGACGACGATCGAGCCGCCGGCACCCGTGGCCGTGACACCCGGGACGTCCACCGCCCCCGCCGCGGCGCTCTCGCTGCTCGGGCCCGCCGCCCGCCGCGACCCGTACGCCTTCTATCGGGTCCTGCGCGAGGAGCATCCCCTGGTGTGGGACGACGGCCTCGGGGCGTGGCTGGTCGGGCGGTACGCGGACGTCGCACCCGCGCTCGGCGGCGGCGGGCTCGTCGGGGCGCGCGGGGGGCCCTGCTGCGGGCCGGGGACGGTGCGCTGCGCCCAGGAGTACACGGTGCCCGAGAGCGCGTTCGCCCTGCTGCGCGAGGTGTGTGCGCGCACCGCCTATGTGCTGGCCCGTCGGCTGGCCGGGCGCCAAGAGGCCGACCTGGTCGAGGAGTTCTGCCGCTGGCTGCCGACCGGCACGATCGCCGCGGCGACCGGACTGTCCTACGCGACGGTCCTCGGCCACGCCGGTGATCTGCCCTCCCGTAGCCGGGCAAAGGCGCCCGCCGCCACCGACGTGGGTCGCGGTCGGGGCGGTACGGGTGTCGCGCTGCTCGCGGCGCGCTGTGCGGGCCAGGCGGTCCTCACCGGTCGGGCGCTCGCCTCCCTGATGGCCAACCTCCTTGCCAATCCTGAGCAGTTGGAGCTGGTGAGGGCGGTGCCGGCGCTGACAGGGCAGGCGTGGGACGAATCGCTGCGGCGCAACCCGCCCGTCCATGTGGTGCTGTGCCGGGCCCGCCAGGACCTCGCGATGTCCGGCGGCACCATCCCGGCGGGCGCCGCCGTCGCCCTCCTCGTCGGGGCCGCCAACCGCGACCCCGACCGGTTCGCCGACCCCGACCTCTTCGATCTGCACCGCACCGCTCCGGGCGCGCTGACCCTGGGGCCCGCCCACTGCCCGGACGCCCGCGTCGCCGAGCTCCAGGCGGAGTGCGCGGTGGGGGCCCTGCTCGACGCCATGCCGGGACTGCGCAGGGCCGACACCTTCGACGCGGCCGAGACGGGTCTGCTCACCCGCGCGCCGCGCCGCCTTCTCGTACGACCCTGCTGAGCAGGGGTGTCCGAGGGCTCACCCGCGCCCCGCGCCGCCTTCTCCTACGACCCTCCTGAGCAGGGCCACCGGATACGTCGCGAACAGCTCGTCGAGAGCGACGGCCCCGCTGAACTGCCGCCCCGCGCCGATGACTTCGGCCCACTGCCCGTCCGGCAGGGTCAGCTCCGTGCCGGCCCAGCCGCCCCCCTCCGCGAGGCGCAGCGAGAGGCGGGTCACTGCCGTCACGGCCTCGCCCGAGCGGCAGAACGCCACGCAGTGACCGGCGCGCGGCCCCCGCGCGGGCAGCGCTTCGTAGGTGGCGGACGCACCGAACGCCTCGGGCAGTTCGCGGCGCGTCCGCAGGGCCGCCAAGGTCACCCCGAGCTTGTCGCCGGGCTCGGCGAGGGCCGCCGGGTCGAAGGGGACCGGACGCCGGTTGTCCGGGTCCACCAGGGCCGCGTACTCGGCCTCCGTGCCCTGGTAGACGTCGGGCACCCCCGGCATCGTCAGGTGGAGCAACGCGGCGCCGAGACTGTTGGCCCGTGCGGCACCGGCGATGTCGCTCACGAACTCCCGCACCGCTGAGGCCAGTTGACCGCCGGGGCCCTGCTCGACGAACGCGCTGACCGCCTTCTCGTACGCCGCGTCCTGTTCCGTCCACGTGGTGTGCAGGCCCGCCTCGCGCACCGCCTTGAGCAGCGCCGCCTCCAGCCGCTCCGTCTCGGGCAGGCCGCCGAGACCGACCGAGGTCTGCCAGGCGTTCCAGGCGAGGTGCGGATCGGGTGCCCCCGCCCCGGCGACCCGCTCAAGCAGCGCCGCCCACCGCTCGGGGCACTCGGAGAGGACCGCGATCCGGGCCCGCACCTCGGCGCTGCGCTTGGTGTCGTGCGTGGACAGGACGGTGCCCGTGCTCGGCCACTCCCGGGCCAGATGGGCGCAGAACGCGTGGAACTCGTCGGGTTCCACCGCGGGGCGCCCCGGGTCCCCGCCCACCTCGTTCACCGAGAGCAGCGGCGTGTAGCGGTAGAAGGCGGTGTCCTCGACCGACTTGGCGTGCAGCGCCGACGACGTCTGCGCGAAGCGGGCCCGGAAGCGGGCGTGGTCCGGCCCTTCGCCGAGCCGGCCGAGCGCCAGGTCCCGTACGACGTCGACCGCCGCGGCCTCCTCGGCGACCGAGAACGCGGACTTGGCCTCCTCGGCGGCCGACGCCGAGAGTACGAGCTCCGCCCCCGACAGGTAGGGCCGGTAGACCGGGACGCGGACCAGTAGCTCGCGCAGGGCGAGCCGCAGTGCCCACGGGGCGTGATCGCGCAGCTCCGGGCCGCCCGTCGCGCAGATCCGCCGGGCCAGCCGCACCAGGTGCTCGGTCTCGGCCGCCAGCTCATGGGCCACCACCCGGTGGGCGGCGCGGCGCACCGTCGGCTCCCAGCGCCCGCCCCGGTCGTCCTCCATGGCGGTGAACCGGCGGTACTGCGCGTCGAGTCGAGGGATGCCGCGCGGGTCGACGAACAGGCCGTCGATGTGGCGCAGCGCGTCGTACCCGGTCGTCCCGGCCACCGTCCACGACGTCGGAAGACGCTCGTCACCGGTGAGGATCTTCTCCACGACCGTCCAGCGGCCGCCCGTCGCCTCGTTCAGGCGGCGCAGATACGCCTCCGGTTCCGCGAGGCCGTCCGGGTGGTCCACCCGCAGCCCGTCCACCACTCCGTCGTGGACCAGCTCGAGGATCTTGGCGTGGGTGGCCGCGAAGACGCTCTCGTCCTCCACGCGGACACCGATCAGCTCGGAGATGGTGAAGAAACGCCGGTAGTTGAGCTCGGTCCTGGCAAGGCGCCACCAGCAGAGCCGGTAGAACTGCGCGTCGAGCAGCTCGGCCATGGGCAGGCCCGCCGTGCCCTCGCGCAGCGGGAAGCGCTCCTCGCCGTAGTGCAGTTCACCGTCCCGTACCGTCAGGCGGGCCATCTCCTCGGCCAGCGGCCCCGCCAGGACGGGCAGCAGGACCCGCCCGCCGCCCGCCTCCCAGTCGATGTCGAACCAGGAGGCGTACGGAGAGGAGGGCCCGGCCCGCAGGACGTCCCACAGCGCGCGGTTGTGGCGTACGGCCGCCGACATGTGGTTCGGCACGATGTCGAGGATCAGGCCGAGCCCGTGCTCCCTGGCCCGGGCGGCCAGGGAGCGCAGTTGGGCCTCGCCGCCCAGTTCCTCGCGCACCCTGCTGTGATCGGTGACGTCGTATCCGTGGGTCGAGCCGGGCACGGCCTCGAGGACCGGCGACAGATGCACATGGGAGATTTCGAGACCGGCGAGGTAGGGCAGCGCTTCCTCGGCGGCGGAGAAGGGGAATCGGGGCTGGAGTTGGAGCCGGTAGGTCGCGATGGGCGGCGTCATATGAACGTACGTACCCCGTCGCGCGGCTTCTGTTCGTTCGGCCCATGCGTATGCCCCGGTCGGCCGCGTTAGCTTCGCCTGATGGCTGGATCCCTGGGGACCTATCGCACGGTGCTGGCCCTGACCGGCCCGGCGCTCCCGCTCATCTCCTTCCTCGGCCGACTGCCGACCGCCATGTGCCAGCTCGGCAGTGTGCTGCTGGTCGCCGAGACCAGCGGCAGCCTGGCCACCGCCGGGCTCGCCGGAGGAGCGCTCGCCGGCGGGCAGACGCTCGCGGGCCCCCTCCTGGGGCGCGCCGCCGATCGGTACGGCCAGCGCCCCGTGGTGCTCACGGCGGCGATCACCAACGCCGTCGCCGTGACCGCTCTGGTCCTGGCCGCGCTCGCCCACCTGGCGACCGGATGGCTCGCCCTGCTCGGCGCCCTCGCCGGGGCGAGCGTCCCCCAGGTCGGCCCGCTCGCCCGCAGCAGGACCGTCGCCCTGGCGCACCGGGCGGGCGCCGACGCGCGGACCGTGGCCGGCGCGCTCTCCTTCGAAGGCACCCTGGACGAGGTCTCGTTCGTCCTCGGCCCGGCGTTCGTGGGCCTCGCGGCGACCCTCGCCCACCCGGCCGTCGCCCTGCTGACGGCCGCGGCCCTGCTCGCCGTCTGCGGCACGGCCTTCGCGCTCCATCCGACGGCGCGTCAGCTCTCCGCGCGACGGCGCGCGGTGGCTGCCCGCGGCCGGCTGCCCGGCGCCGTGTACGCGCTGCGCGCCACCATGGTGCTTCAGGGCGCCATGTTCGGCGCCTCGCAGGCCGGCATCACCGCCCTGACCGAACAGCTCGGCCGGCCCTCGCAGACCGGGCTCGTGTACGCCGCCATGGGCGTGATGAGCGCGGCCGCGGGACTCGCCATGGTGGCCGTGCCCGAGCGGCTGACGCTGCCCGTCCGCTGGCGGATCGCCACCGCGGGGCTGGTCGTGCTGTCCGTGCCGCTGGTGTTCGTGGACACGCTGATCGGCCTGTACGCCGCGGTCGTCGTGCTCGGTGTGGCGTACGCGCCCCATCTGATCACCGTGTTCGGCTTGACGGAACGGCTGGTTCCGGCCGGTCGGCTCGCCGAGTCGATGGCGTTCTTGACGAGCGGGATCGTCGGCGGTCAGGCGCTCGCGCTCGCCGTGTCGGGGCGGCTCGCGCAGGACCACGGCGCGGCGGCCGCGTTCGCCGTGATGGCGGGCGCCGGAATGCTCTGCGCGGTGTGCTCCTGGGCGGTGCGCGGGCTCGGCGGACGCCGCCCGGAGGCGGCGGCCTGCGCGGCCGTCGCACGGGGCGCCGGCGCGCCACCGGCGGCTCCCGTCGACGGCTGAGCAGACCCTGATCGCGTTCATGACCCCACTGTGCCGGAGCCCACTGACAATCGAACTCCGGCGCAGGTCAGAGCCGTTGAGGCGACCGCACGCGACGGCCTAGGCGGGCCTGCGCAGCACCGTCAGGCTCCGGCCGATCAAACCGATCCGTCCCCCCGCCGCCACCTTCGGCCCCTCGCCCGGCGGCACGCCCTCGGGCCGCGCGGTGTCCACCACCACCTGCCACTGTTCGCCGTGGTTGACCGGCACCACGAAGTCGATCTCCTCCGCGCTGGCGTTGAACATCAGCAGGAACGAGTCGTCGCCGATCCGCTCGCCGCGCGGACCCGGCTCGGAGATCGCGTTGCCGTTGAGGAAGACCGACAGCGCCTTCGCGCTCGCCGACTGCCAGTCCTCCTCGGCCATCTCCTCGCCCTCGGGGGTGAACCAGGCGATGTCGGAGAGTTCGTCGTGGGTGCCCTGTACCGGACGGCCGTGGAAGAAGCGCCTGCGCCGGAAGACCGGATGGTCGCGGCGCAGCCCCACCATGGCCCGGGTGAAGGCGAGGAGCGTGCCGTCCACGTCGTCGCCGGGGTCCGGCCAGTGCACCCAGGACAGTTCGTTGTCCTGGCAGTAGGCGTTGTTGTTGCCGCTCTGGGTGCGGGCGAACTCGTCGCCGTGGCTGATCATCGGCACCCCCTGCGACAGCATCAGGGTGGCGATGAAGTTGCGCATCTGGCGGGCGCGCAGCTCGTTGACTTCGGCGTCGTCGGTGGGGCCCTCGGCGCCGCAGTTCCAGGAGCGGTTGTAGCTCTCGCCGTCCCGGTTGCCCTCGCCGTTGGCGTCGTTGCGCTTGTCGTTGTAGGAGACGAGGTCGTTGAGGGTGAAGCCGTCGTGGCAGGTGTGGAAGTTGATGGAGGCCAGCGGGCGCCTGCCGTCGTCCTGGTAGAGGTCGGAGGAGCCGGTGAGGCGTCCGGCGAACTCGGCGAGCGTGCGCGGCTCGCCGCGCCACAGGTCCCGCACCGTGTCGCGGTACTTGCCGTTCCACTCGGTCCACAGCGGCGGAAAGTTGCCCACCTGATAGCCGCCCTCGCCGACGTCCCAGGGCTCGGCGATCAGCTTGACCTGGCTGACCACCGGGTCCTGCTGGACCAGGTCGAAGAAGGACGAGAGCCGGTCGACGTCGTGGAACTGGCGGGCCAGCGTCGCCGCGAGGTCGAAGCGGAAGCCGTCCACATGCATCTCGGTCACCCAGTAGCGCAGCGAGTCCATGATCAGCTGGAGCACGTGCGGGGACCGCATCAGAAGGCTGTTGCCGGTGCCGGTGGTGTCCTCGTAGTAGCGCGGGTCATCGGCGAGCCTGTAGTACTGCGCGTTGTCCAGGCCCCGGAAGGACAGGGTGGGGCCGAGGTGGTTGCCTTCGGCGGTGTGGTTGTAGACGACGTCGAGAATGACCTCGATGCCCGCCTCGTGCAGCGCCCGCACCGCCTGCTTGAACTCCAGCACCTGCTGGCCGCGGTCGCCCCAGGAGGCGTACGCGTTGTGCGGGGCGAAGAAGCCGATGGTGTTGTAGCCCCAGTAGTTCGACATCCCGGCGTCAGCGAGGCGGTGGTCGTTGACGAACTGGTGCACCGGCATCAACTCAAGGGCGGTGACGCCCAGTTGGGTCAGGTGCTCGATCACCGCCGGATGCGCGAGCGCCGCGTAGGTGCCGCGCTGCTCGGGGGGAAGCTCCGGATGGAGCATGGTGAGGCCCTTGACATGGGCCTCGTAGAAGACGGTGTGGTGGTAGTCGGTGCGGGGCGGCCGGTCGTCGCCCCAGTCGAAGAACGGATTGACCACCACCGACGCCATGGTGTGCGGCGCCGAGTCCAGGTCGTTGCGGCTGTCGGGCCGCCCGAAGTGGTAGCCGTACACCGACTCGTTCCACTCGATGGTGCCGCTCATGGCACGGGCGTACGGGTCGAGCAGCAGCTTCGCCGAGTTGCAGCGATGCCCGTTCTGCGGTTCGTACGGTCCGTGCACCCTAAAGCCGTACCGCTGGCCCGGCAGTACGCCGGGCAGATAGGCATGGCGTACGAAGGCGTCGGACTCGCGTAGTTCGACGGCCGTCTCCGAGCCGTCGTCGTGCAGCAGACACAACTCGATTCGACGGGCGGCCTCGGAGAAGACCGCGAAATTGGTCCCGGCGCCGTCGTACGTGGCGCCGAGTGGGTAAGCCTGTCCCGGCCACACCTGCATGGGCAAGACTCTTCCACTTCCGCTCGGTTTACTGGGGGGCTGTTCGGCCAGATCCTCCCTGAAAAGTCGACCCTCACCCGGGACGTCCGCGTGCGCCAACGGGTGACCCGGTTCGGGCCGACGCGATGCGAGCGCTATGAATCCGCTCACCCCGTCAGATAGTGCCCATCAGAACAGGCCGTATCCTCGGGCGAGTTGGCAAACTCGACTTGTGATCGGGCTGCAACGCCTCCCGGTGCCGGAGTACCCTTCCTTGATCGTTGAAGGGCGTGCGGGGGCGGGTCGGGCCCGCGGGGTTTGCCGGGGGGCGGAAGGCGGTGCGTGGGTGAGCTCGGGAGGGCTTGAGCTGCCCCCTGGTGACACGGGTCATGAGGGGGAGTCCGGCGACATCCCGCCCGGAGCGGTCTCGCTGGCGCGCCCGATGGAGATCGGGGCGGAGCTGGACTGGGACGCCGACGCCTGGAGCGAGGTGCGCACGCGCGCCCAGCGGGCCGGGCGCGCCTACATCTGGCTGAACCTGGTCGAGCAGCGGCTGCGCGCCGTGGTCGCCGCCGTGCTCCGGCCGATCTACGAACCGGTCCACGGCGACGACTGGGTGGTGGCCGCCGCCGGGCCGGCGGGCCAGGAGTGGGTGCAGCGGGCCGTCGCGGTGCGCGAGGTCTCGCGCCGCAAGGGCTATCTCCTGGACCCCGCCGACGACAACGTGCTCAGCTTCCTCACCCTCCCGCAGCTGCGGGAGCTGATGGTGCAGCACTGGCCGTGCTTCGAGCCGTACGTGGACGACCGCCGCGACGTCGAACTCGCCCTGGACGAGCTGGAGGTGGCCCGCAACGTCGTCTCCCGCAACCGGGCGCTCAACGAGGCCGTGCTGGCGCAGGCGGAGCGGGCCTCGGCGCGCCTCCTCGACGTGCTGGGCGGGGCCGGCGGCGCACCGGCCGCGCACCGTCTGCCCATCGACGCCGTCGAGGACCTCGTCGGCGACCGGTACGCCGATGTCGTCTCCGTCCACTCCGACCGGGTGCGCCTCCAGCGCCAGTTGCCCGCCGAGGACCTCTTCGGCGGCGCCCGCCGGCTGGACGCGATAGGCATCGGACTCAACCTGCTGGTGCAGAACTACTCGGGGCGGCGGCTGGTCCGGCTCGCCGAGACGGGCTGCCGCGTCCGGCTGCTCTTCCTGAACCCGGCGAGCAGTGCGGTCAAACGCCGCGAGCGTGAACTCGGCGTGAAAAAGGGTGAGTTGAGCCGCTCGGTGGAGATGAACATCCTGCACATGCGACGGGTGCGGGCCCGGCTGCGCGACCCCGGAGCCTTCGAGATCCAGGTCTTCGACGAGACACCGCGCTTCACCGCCTACCTGGTGGACGGGGACGGGTCGGACGGCCTCGCGGTCGTCCAGTCGTATCTGCGCCGCGCGCGCGGCATGGAGGCGCCGGTCCTGGTGCTGCGCGGCGGTGGCAGGCGGGGCGTGATGCGGCCCGGCCAGGACGTGGAGCACGGCCTCTTCGAGACCTACCGCGAGGAGTTCGAGTCGGTCTGGGTCGATTCACGCCCGGTGTCCTGAATCGTGGCTGTTTCTGCCTGGGTGCCTTCCCGCCACCGGCCGATTGTCAGTGCCGCGTGCGAGGGTGGTCGTCAACTGGGGGAAAGCACCACGAAGGAGGGGCAGCACCATGAGCTGGCACCTGGAACCGCTGATCGGGTTCGATCT
This sequence comes from Streptomyces hundungensis, assembly GCF_003627815.1. Classification (NCBI taxonomy): domain Bacteria; kingdom Bacillati; phylum Actinomycetota; class Actinomycetes; order Kitasatosporales; family Streptomycetaceae; genus Streptomyces; species Streptomyces hundungensis. The sequence continues at coordinate 2,016,599 of NZ_CP032698.1, read as the reverse complement.
GGAGACGACCGGCACCGAGCCGCGCGAGGCGCGCATCGTGACGGCCGCGATCGTCGAAGTGCGGGGCGCCGACGTGGTCGCCCGGCACAACTGGCTGGCGGATCCGGGCATCCGGATCCCGGCACAGGCGTCCGCGGTCCACGGCATCAGCAGTGAACACGCGGCCTCGCAGGGCAGGCCCGCGGCCGAGGTGGCCGACGAGATCGCCGAGACCCTGGCCGCCCACTGGCGCCGGGGCGTGCCCGTGGTCGCCTACAACGCCGCCTTCGATCTGACCCTGCTCGCCGCCGAACTGCGCCGCCATCACCTGCCGTCGCTCAGCGACCGGCTGGACGGAGCAGCCATAGGCCCCGTCGTCGATCCCTACACCATCGACCGTTTCGTGGACCGCTACCGCAAGGGAAAGCGCACCCTTGAAGCGGTGTGCGTCGAGTACGGCGTGGTCCTGGAGTCCGCGCACGACGCGGGGGCCGACGCGCTGGCCGCGGCCCGGCTGGCCGTGGCGATAGCCGAGCGCCACCCTCAGGTGGCGCTGCTCGAACCGGCGGAGCTGCATGAGCGTCAGATCCAGTGGTACGCCCAGTGGGCGGCGGACTTCCAGCGGTTCCTGCGCGAGAAGGGCACGGCGGACGCCGTGATCGACGGCGTCTGGCCGCTGCGCGAACTGGCCCCGGCCCAGGGCTGAGACGTGCCCGCGGCCTCGGACGGCCCGGTCAGAAGGGGTGCCAGCGCACCTCGGGGTCGCCGTCGCGCAGCGAGGCGACCCTTCGGCGGAACTCGTCGAGCGCCTTCGGGTTGGTGGGGGCGTGCTGAGCGACCCAGGCGCAGCTCGCCGTCTCCCGTGCCCCGCGCAGCACCGCGCACCCCTCCCACTCGCGTACGTCCCAGCCATAGGCGGTGACGAACGCGTCGTACTGCTCGACGGGCAGTCCGTACCGGTCGAGGGAGAGCGCCATCACGACCAGGTCGTGCTCACGGAAGTCGGCGGAGAACGTCTCCAGGTCGACCAGGACCGGCCCTTCGGGACCGATGTACACATTGCGGGGGAGGGCGTCGCCATGAACCGGACCGACGGGCAGCCGCGGGACGAGCGCGGCGGCGGCCTCGGCGAAGCCGTCCCTGCGGGCGCGCAGATACGCGGCGTCCGCCGGGTCGATCGCCTCCCCGGCCAGGCGTAGCCAGCGCTCGACGCCGCCGAGGAGTTCACGGCGCGGGAGCGCGAAGGAGGGCGTCGGCAGGGCGTGCACGCGCAGCAGCAGTTCGGCCAGGTCGACCGGGGTGGCCGGACGCTCGGCGGGCGGCAGCCGGTGCCACACGGTCACCGGATGACCCTCGACCAGGCGGGGCGCGGGCTCGGCGGCCCGGACCGCGGGCACCCCCGCCTCGGCGAGCCAGATGGCGACGGCCACCTCGCGCTCGGCGCGCTCGAGCAGCTCCGGGTGGTGCGTGGCGTCGCGCCCCACCTTGACGACCAGGCCACCCGCCGCGCCGGGACCAGAGCCGGGACCGGAGCCGGAGCTCGCATCGGGCAGGGCGAAGACGGCGTTCTCGCCGAGCGCCAGCAGCTCGGCGCCCTCGGTCCCGGCGAGCCCGCCGGGGTCGGTCCCTGCCGCAGCGGCCAGCAGTTCGCGTGCCCGTGCCTCGTCCATTGGTCTCTCCCGGTGATCGTCTCGGCCGGGTCAAGTCTCGCATTCACGCAGGTCGTCTTGACGAACGGACGACCCGTCAGCACGATGACGGAGTCCGTTCGGCATTACTGGACAAAGGGGTTGGAAAGGTGACATCGACGACCGTCCATGCACGGTCAGCCGCCAGAAAGCCGACGAACAGCCGACGGGGAGCGGACCGGCGCGGGGCCGGTGCCTGGTTCCTGGTGCTCCCGGCACTCCTGCCGATCCTGGTTCTCAGCGTGGGCCCGCTCCTCTACGGGATCGCGCTCGCCTTCACCGACTCCCAGTCCGGCCGCACCACCTCCACCCAGTGGGTGGGGCTGCTCAACTTCCGAGATCTGGCACACGACGGCTTGTTCTGGGATTCCTTCCGGATCGGGCTGCTGTGGGCGGTCGGCGTCACGGTGCCGCAGTTCCTGCTCGCCCTCGGACTCGCCCTGCTCCTCAACCAGAAGCTCCGGCTGCGCTGGCTGGCCCGGGCGCTCGCGATCGTCCCCTGGGCCATGCCCGAGGTCGTCGTCGGCATCATGTGGCGCCTGGTCTACCAACCCGACGCGGGGATCCTGAACGAGACCGCCCGCACCCTCGGTCTCGGCGGCGGCCACGACTGGCTGACCGGGCTCGCGACCGCGCTGCCCGCCGTGATCGTCGTCGGCGTCTGGGCGGGCATGCCCCAGACGACGGTCGCCCTGCTGGCCGGGCTCCAGAACACCCCCGTGGAACTGCACGAGGCCGCCGCCATCGACGGGGCCGGCGCCTGGCGGCGCTTTCGTACCGTCACCTGGCCGGCCCTCAAGCCGGTGGCCCTCGCGATCACCGCGCTCAATTTCATCTGGAACTTCAACTCCTTCGCCCTGGTCTATGTCCTGACCAACGGCGGTCCCGGCGGGCGCACCCGGCTGCCGATGCTCTTCGCCTACGAAGAGGCGTTCCGCTACGGCCAGTTCGGCTATGCGGCCGCCATGGGCTGTGTGATGGTCGCCGTGATCGCCGTCTGTCTGGCCCTGTTCCTGGTGGGACGGCTCGGGGAAGGGGACGACAAGTGACCGCCCGCACAAGGGTGTTGGGGCGCGCCGGACAGTACCTCGCGCTCCTCGCCTATCTGGTCTTCCTCGCCTTCCCGTTCCTGTGGCTGATCTCCACCGCCTTCAAATCGCCGCGTGAACTGGGCTCGCTCCACCCCACCTGGATTCCCCGCCACCCCACGCTGGACAACTTCCGCCAGGCCTTCGACGAGCAGCCGCTGCTCCACGCCGGTCTGAACAGCCTGATCGCCGCCGTGTCGGCCGCCCTGATCGCGGTGGTGATCGCGACCCCGATGGCGTACGTCATGGCCCGTCACCGCGGCCGGCTCGCCACCGCCGCCACGGGCTGGGTGGTGGTCAGCCAGGCGTTCCCCTTCGTCCTTCTGATCATTCCGCTCTTCCTCGTCCTGAAGAACCTGCGCGCGATCAACTCGGTGGGCGGTCTCGTCATGGTCTATGTCGTGTGGTCGCTGCCGTTCGCGCTCTGGATGCTGAACGGGTACGTACGCGCCGTCCCCGCCGAACTGGAGGAGGCGGCCGCGGTCGACGGCGCCGGGCGGCTGCGCACCCTCGTCTCGGTGACCGCGCCGCTGCTCGCCCCGGGGATCGTGGCCACCGCGCTCTTCGCCTTCATCACCGCGTGGAACGAGTTCTTCTTCGCCCTCGTCCTGCTCAAGTCCCCCGAGAAACAGACTCTCCCGGTGGTTCTGACCCACTTCCTCGGCGCGGAGGGGGTCGCCGACCTCGGCCCGCTCGCGGCGGCCGCCTTCCTCGCCACCCTGCCCTCCCTGGTGATCTTCGCGCTCATCCAGAAGCGGATCACCGGCGGCATGCTGGCCGGGGCGGTGAAGAGCTGATGCGCGACCCGCGCCGACCCGTCCGACGGCTGACCGTGGCCGGGGTGCTGGCCCTGCTCTTGCCGCTGCTCGCCGGCTGCTCCGGCGACCGAGCGGACACCGGGGGAGTCATCACCCTCCGCTTCCAGTCCCTGGCCTGGCAGAAGGAGTCCGTGGACGCGACGAAGGCCCTGGTCAAGGAGTGGAACGCCGGGCACCCGGCCGTTCAGGTCCAGTACGTCCAGGGCAGTTGGGACACCGTGCACGACCAGCTGCTCACCGCCTTCGAGGGCGGCGAGGCGCCGGACGTCATCCACGACGCCTCCGACGACCTGGCGGACTTCGCCTACGGCGGCCGTCTCGCGGACCTGAACGCCCTGCTGCCGGAGCGGCTCAAGCGCGACATCCCGGCGCGGAGCTGGGGGACGACGACGTTCGGCACGGGGGTGTACGGGGTGCCGTTCCTCCAGGAGCCGAGGGTGTTGATCGCCAACACGAAACTCCTCAGGTCCTCGGGTGTGCGCGTCCCCACCGTCGAACAGCCGTGGAGCTGGGCCGAGTTCAGCCAGGTGGCGAAGAGACTCAGCGGCGCCGGACGGTACGGGGTGGCCTGGCCCCTCAAGGAGCCGGTCTCCGCCACCCTCAACCTGGGCCTTGGCGCGGGTGGCCGGCTCTTCGCGCGGGACGCCGGGGGGAAGGCGAAGGTGGAGTTCACGGCCGGGGACGCGGTGGTGCCCACCACCATCGCCGCCCAGGTCAACACCGACCACAGCGCCGCCCGCGCCACGCTCGGCATGGGCGGCTCGGACACGCTGCCCGGCTTCTTCGGGGGGAAGTACGCCATGGTGCCGCTCGGGTTCTCCTACCGTCAGCAGATCGCGCGGCAGGCTCCGCCCGGCTTCGCCTGGACGGTCCTCCCCGCCCCGGCGGGCAGTGCCGGCCTCGATCAGGGCGTCAGCCCCCAGACCCTTTCCGTCGCCGAGGACAGCCCACACAAGAAGGAGGCCGTCGCGTTCATCGACTTCCTGCTGACGCCCGCGCACATGGTGCGTCTCGCCGGGGGCGACTGGATGCTGCCGACGGGCACGGACGCTCTCAAGGACCCGGCCCTGCACACCACCGAGGACGGCTGGGCCACCGGCGCAGCACTCGCCCCGTATCTGCGTCCGGCCCCCGCGCAGTCGGTGCGGGGCTACCCGGAGTGGAAGGACAAGGTGGCGACCCCCGCGCTTCAGGAGTACTACAGCGGGGCGATCGACACGGGGGAGTTGAGGAAGCGCCTGGTCCAGGACGGCAACCGGGTGCTGGCCCGCTACCAGCGCTGAAGCCCGGCCGCCCCCTCTCCGCGCGCCCCGGCCCGACCCCGCGCCCCCGCCGCCCCGGCCCGTCCCCCGATCGGGCCGGGGCAGTCCCGGTGGGGCGGCGACATTGCCCCTGCCGTGCCTTCGACGGTACGGGTGATCGGCAGCCCTCTCGTCGTGCTCCCAGGTGAACCGTCGAGGCCCCGGCTTCCCCCGTGCGGCGCGGTGGCATCCGTCGCGCGGAGTACTCAAGCGCCGCTTCCGCAAGGGGAGTTGGGGACGCGCGCTGGGCGCCGGGTTCACGCAGAGTGTCCACCGGCCCTCCATAAAGCCCGAGTTGTCCTTGGGCGGTCGATATCGCATTACGAAACCTTGTTGGCTAAGTCACAGCTGGATGAAGTCCTTGATCTGCGCGCGTCAATCGGCAAGGGTTCGAAGCAGCCCCGGAAAGTTTCCCTCCGGTAGGTAAATCCCCCCACATTCAGTGACGAGGAGACCCCTCTTCATGGCAACGCACAAACGCGCGAGCAGGATCAAACTCACCGCGGCCATAACCTCCGTCGTGGCGGCGGCCGGACTCACCGCGCTCACCTCCCCGTTCGCCGGGGCCGCCCCCGCCGAAGGCCCGGTCTACGGGCTGAACGCCCAGGACGCAGTCGACGGGAGCTACATCGTTCTGCTCGACGATTCGGCCACGGCCGAGGCCAAGCGCGAACTCGCCGAGGAATACGGCGGAAAGCTCCAGCGCGACTACTCCTCCTCCCTCAACGGCTTCTCCGCCAGCGGACTTTCACAGACCGAGGCCAAGCGGCTCGCCGCCGATCCGAAGGTCGGCAAGGTCGTACAGAACAAGAAGTTCCACATCAATGCGGCTCAGACCAACCCGCCTTCCTGGGGCCTGGACCGGATCGACCAGAAGGCGACCGCGGGCGACGGCACGTACACCTACCCGGACAGCGCGGGTGACGGCGTCACCGCGTATGTGATCGACACCGGGGTCCGCATCACGCACAAGGACTTCGGCGGCCGGGCCTCCTACGGCTTCAACGCGGTCGACAACAACGACAAGGCCGACGACGGGAACGGCCACGGCACCCATGTCGCGGGCACCATCGCGGGGACCCAGCACGGCGTGGCCAAGAAGGCGAAGATCGTCGCCGTACGCGTCCTGGACAACCAGGGTTCCGGCAGCACCGAACAGGTCGTCGCCGGGATCGACTGGGTCACCAAGAACCACAAGGGCCCCTCGGTCGCGAACCTGAGCCTCGGCGGCACCGCCGACCCGGCGCTCGACGCGGCCGTCCAGAAGGCGATCGCCTCCGGCATCACCTTCGGCGTGGCGGCCGGCAACGAGTCCGCCGACGCGGGCAACGGCTCGCCGTCCCGCGTCAAGGAGGCCATCACGGTCGCCTCCTCCACCAAGGACGACCAGCAGTCCGGCTTCTCCAACTTCGGTTCGGTCGTCGATCTCTACGCCCCCGGCTCGGACATCACCTCCGACTGGAACACCAGCGACACGGCCACCAACACCATCTCCGGTACGTCGATGGCGACCCCCCACGTCGTCGGCGCCGCGGCGGTCTACCTGGCCGGGCACAAGGACGCCGCTCCCGCCCAGGTCGCCGACGCCCTCACCGGGGGCGCCACGCCGGACGCCATCTCCAACGCCTCCCCGGGCACCCCGAACAAGCTGCTGAAGGTCGTCGAGTAGACGCCGTACGGCAGCGCCGAACGACGGCCTCCGCGCCCGTCCCCCACGGGGCGCGGGGGCCGTCCTAGGGTGTGCCCATGACGACGACGTACGCCGCTCTGTTGCGCGGCATCAATGTGGGCGGGAACCGGAAAGTTCCCATGGCCGAGCTCCGGACCCTTATGGAGGAGCTGGGCCACGATGCGGTGAAGACGTATCTCAACAGCGGCAACGCCGTCTTCGCCAGCGCCACCCGCGACCAGGACGCGCTCGCCGCGGGCCTGGAGGAGGCCATCGAGAAGCACTTCGGCTTCCGCGTCGCCTGCATGGTGCGCAGCGGTCCCTATCTGCGGTCGGTCCTCGACGCCTGCCCCTTCCCGGCGGCCGAGCTGCCCGGAAAGCAACTGCACGCCACCTTCTTCTCCGGCCCCCCGGTCACCGCCGAACGCTTCACCTCCCTCGACCCGGCCGCCTTCCTCCCCGAGGAGTTCCGGCTCGGCGACCAGGTGCTCTATCTGTACGCGCCCGACGGCCTCGGCAAGTCCCCGTTGGGTGCCGCGCTCTCCCGGCCCGGTCTGCTCAAGGGCGTCGAGGCGACCTCCCGCAACTGGAACACCGTCAAGGCGCTCGTCGAGATGACGGAGGCGACCGATGCCTGAGGCGGAACGCGACGCGGTGGAGGCCGCCATCGAGGGGGAGCTGCGGCTGCTCGACCCCGAGGTGCGTGCCAGTGCCGACCTGCTCGGAGCCCAACTGCACCCGGAATTCATCGAGTTCGGCAGTTCGGGCGGGCGCTTCGACCGGACGGACGTCATCGTGGCACTCACCGAGGAGGGCGCCCGTCCCGCCCCGCCGATCACCGCATCCCGGATGACCGGGGTGCGGCTCGCCCCCGACGTGGTCCATCTGACCTTCGACACCGACAACAACGGCCGTCTGGCGCACCGCAGTTCGCTGTGGCGGCGCACCGAGGACGGCTGGCTGCTCTACTTCCACCAGGCGACACCGTTCACGGCCCCGCCCGCTTCGTCGCTCACCCGGCACGGCTGACGGACGAAATGGCCCAGTCGATCACGGAGCCAATGGCCCAGGAGTGAGGGCCATTGGCACACTACGCTCGACGCATGACGGATACGACGAAAGACACCGCGACCACCACGACGGCCGAGCCCGCGAAGACCACGACGACGGCCGACCCCGCGACGCGCACCACCGTCGACTTCTACTTCGACCCGGCCTGCCCCTTCGCCTGGATCACCTCCCGCTGGATGCTCGAAGTCGAGCGCCACCGCGACATCGACCTGAGATTCCGGCCCATGAGCCTCTATCTGCACAACATCGGCAATGAACTTCCCGACTGGTACCGGGACTTGGTGGACCGCTCGATCGGCCCCGTCCGGGTCGCGGTCGCCGCCGCCGAGGCGCACGGGGAGGGCGTGCTGCGCGATCTGTACACCGCGCTCGGCACCCGCATCCACCAGGACAAGAACCAGGACTTCGACGAGGTCGTCGCCGAGGCCCTCGCGGAGCTCGGCCTGCCCGCCGCGCTCGCCGACGCCGCCCACGACCCGGCGTACGACGAGGCCGTACGGCGTTCCCACGACGCGGGCAAGGACCCGGCCGAGGACGGCTATGTCGGCACCCCGACCATCCACCTCGACGGCAAGGTCTACTTCGGCCCGGTGCTCAGCTCCATTCCGCGCGGCGAGGAGGCGGCGCGGATCTTCGACAGCGTGCGCACGATCGCGGCGTACCCCGACTTCTTCGAGCTGAAGCGCACCCGGACTGGCTCCCTCCGCTTCGACTGACCTCTGAGCGAGTCCCGACGGGGCGGCCCGGGCCGGGCGGCCGTCCCGCCCGCTCGCCCTGTCGCGTTTCTTCAAGACCGGGCAAGGGGTACGGCGGGAGGCTGGTCGCATGAAGAACGAACACCGTGCCATGACCGAATGCGCAGAGGAGGCCGCCCGCATCGCGCGCGGCGTGACCCCCGACCGGCTCGCCGGGCCCACTCCCTGCGGGGAGTGGGACGTGCGGACCCTGGTCAACCACTGGGTCCTGTACACCTCGCACGGCCTGGAGCACCGGGCCCGGCGAGAGCCGCTCTCCGACGAGCTCACCGCGCGCGACTTCACCGCGGACACCGACTGGGCCGAGCGCTATGCCGCCCAGCTCGAACGGGCCGTCGCCGCCTGGTCGGACCCGGCCGTGTGGGAGGGCGAGGTCGATCTGGGCGGGGCGGCGATGCCCGCCCGCCGGATCGCCTCGATGATCGTCAAGGAGATGGCGGTGCACGGCTGGGACGTGGCGCGCGCCACCGGGCAGGAGGTCGTGCTCTCCGAGGAGTCCGCCGCCTTCGTGCTGAAGGTCGTCGAGGACAACGCCGAGCTCTACCGCCAGTACCAGGGCTTCGCGGACCCCGTGGAGCCGGCGCCCGGCGCCACCGTCCTGGAACGCGCCCTCGCCGCTTCCGGCCGCGACCCGCACTGGTCCGCCGGAACGGCGCCCCTCACGCGAGGACCCCTCAAGTGATCGGATGAATAGGGAGAGTTGAAGAGAATTCCCGGGCGATCCGGAGCGATGTGTTGACCGTGGTACGTCAATGCTCCTACCTTTCCAGTGGCTCGTGGGGCCGGTCCCGTGAGCCCCCTGGGAGGGAACCATGCCCGCATCCCGGAGCGCGCCACGGACTGCGCCCCGCAGAGCCGCCCCGATCCTCGCCCTCGCCGCCGCACTGGCCCTGGCCGGCCCCGGCCTCGTGCCGTCGGCCACCGCGCGCTCCCCGCACGCGGGGTCCGCCGACGTCTACGTGTCCCCGACGGGCGACGACGCCGCCGACGGCACCGCCCGGCACCCCGTGCGCGGCCTGCCACGCGCCCGCGACCTGGTGCGCGGAAGAACGGCACACCAGGAGGCCGACCTCACCGTCCACCTCGCCGCCGGGACCTACCGGGGCGACACGCCGCTCGACCTGGACGCCCGCGACTCGGGGGGCAACGGCCACCGTGTCATCTGGCAGGGCGCGGGCAACGGGGCCACCGTCATCAGCGGCGGCCGCAAGGTGGAAGGCTGGCGGCCGGTGTCCGGGCGGCCCGGACTCTGGTCCGCGCCCGCGCCCCAAGGGCTCGACCTCACACGGCAGTTGTACGTCGACGGCGTACGCGGACAACGCGCCCGGGGTGAGGTGCCGGTCACGCTCACCCCCACGTCCACCGGCTACACCGCGAACTCCGACACCCTCGCGCACTGGCGCCACCCCTCGGACGCCGAGTTCGTGTACACCAGCGGGGAAGCGCTGTGGAACGTCGAGCGCAACGGACTCGGCCAGTGGACCGAACCCCGCTGCCCGATCGCCTCCGCCAAGGGCACCGTGATCACCATGGCCCAGCCGTGCTGGGACAACTCCACCAAGCGCGTCGAGTTCCCCGACCGGCCGGGCCGCACCATCGGCATGGTCGGCCCCGGCAAACTCACCAACAACGGCAAGGCGTCCTTCGTCGAGAACGCCTACGAACTCCTCGACGAACCCGGCGAGTGGTACCTCGACCGTTCCGCGCACACCGTCTACTACCTCCCCCGACCCGGCGAGGACCTCCGCAGCGCCGACGTCGAGGCCGCCTTCGCCGAGCGGCTCCTGGACGGGCACGGCACCGCGAAGGCGCCCCTGCACGACGTCACCTTCCAGGGGCTCCAGTTCAGCTACGCCACCTGGCTCACGCCGTCCGGGCCCGAGGGGTTCTCCGAGATCCAGGCCGGCTACACCGTCACCGGCGCCAAGGGCTGGGCGACCCAGGGCCTGTGCGGATTCACGCCGGGCGGGACCTGCCCCTTCGCCTCCTGGACGAAGATGCCGGGCAACGTGTCCTTCTCGTACGCGCACCACATCGACATCCGCGACAGCACCTTCGCCCATCTCGGCGCCGCCGGGCTCGAACTCGGCGCCGGGACCAGCGACTCCACCGTGAGCTCCAGCGTGTTCACCGACATCTCCGGCAACGGCCTGGAGATCGGCGCGGTGGACGGCACGACACCGGCCTCGTCAATCGAGGTGACGAACAATCACCTCTACGCGCTGCCACGGGAGTTCCACGGCGCCGTCGGCATCCTCAACGGCTACACCCAGCACACCACGATCGCGCACAACCAGCTCGACCACCTCGGCTACAGCGCGATCTCGATGGGCTGGGGTGGCTGGCCCGACAAGATCGGTTCCCCCGCCACCCCCAACCCCAGCCACGACAACGCCGTCCGCGCCAACCTGATCTTCGACTACATGCAGCTCCTCGACGACGGCGGGGGCATCTACACCCAAGGCCTCACCGGCGCCTCGATGGCCGACGGCGAGAAGGTCACCGGCAATGTCGTCCACGACCAGTGGGGGCTCGGCAAGAGCGTCTACACGGACAACGGCTGCACCTACGAGACCGTCCAGGGCAACGTCCTGTACGGCGCGGCGTACGCCAATGTCGGCAGCCGCCACACCGACTACCGGGACAAGCTCGGCAACAACGACCCGACGCTGATCAAGGACAACTGGTGGGAGGAGGGCGCGGCCGACGGCAACAACAAGGGCCTGGTCACCACGGGCAACCACATCATGGCGAGCCTCTCCGACGTGCCGCAGGACATCGTCGCGGGCGCCGGGATCGAGCCCGCTCGGCGTTCGGTCCTCGACCGCGTGACCCAGGCGGTCTCGGTGCCCGAGGCCCCGGCGCGCGTGGGCACGAGCACGGGTGGTACCGACGCGCTGTACGTCGTCTTCAACCCCAGCTACGTGGACGGCGGGTCCCCGACGACCGGGTACACCGCGCACGCGCTGCGCGCCGACGGGACGGAGGTGGCGACCGCGAGCGTCTCGGCGGCGGACTTCCGGCGGCAGGCGTATGTCCGTCTCGGCCAACTCCGGTCCTCCGAGGGGCCGTTCAGGGTGATCGTCACCGCGCGCAACGCCCACGGCGAGAGCGCGCCGTCCCTCGCCTCGGCGCCCCTCACCCCGACCGGGGCCGTCGCGCTGCCCGGCGCGCCCACCGGTGCCAAGGCGCGGGCGGGGTCGCGTGCCGTCACCCTCGCCTGGACGCCGCCCGCGACCACGGGTGACGCCGAGGTCGTCGGCTACCGGATCACCGTGTCGGACGGGCGGGTCATCGAGGTCACGGGGCGGGACGTGCTCGTGACGCGGTCCTCGGGGAAGGGGATGTTCCGGGTGGTGGGCGGTCTCGTGCCGGGGGTGGCCTACACGTTCTCGGTCAGGGCCGTCACGGCGGCGGGGGTGGGTCCTGGGGTGGTTGCCCCCACCCCGCCCCTTCGCTGACCCACCACGCGCCCCGGCGGGGTGTCGAAGTTACGCCGTCAGGGCCGGGGGGCGGCTGTGGGTCTTCGACTCCTCGTAGCGGGTCAGGATCAGGCGGGCCAACTCTGGGGCGCTGCCCAGGACTTCGGACAAAGTGTCCGCTTCGGTGGCGCCCCGGGCTATGCGGTCGGGCAGGAAGCCGGGGGCGATGACGTAGGGGGCGACGGCTACGTGCCGTACGCCCAGGGCCCGTAGATCCCGTACGGCGTCTTCCGTACGGGGGAGGGCCGCGGAGGCGAAAGCAGGCCGCACGGCGCACCAACCGGTGTGCCGCAGCTCCCGCGCGATTTCAGCGATCACTGCGATCGCCTCCGGGTCGGTGGAGCCCGCCGAGGCCAGGACGAGCCCGGTCGAGCTTTTGTCGGCGGGGCCCAGGCCCGCCTCGTAGAGCCGTCGCTCAAGGGTGGCGAGCAGCAGGGGGGAGGGGCCGAGGACATCGGCGAGGCGGATGTTCAGGCGGGCCGGGGCCCGCCCCAGCACCGCCGGGATGTCCGCCTTGGCGTGGAAGGCGCGGGTCAGCAGGAGGGGGAGTGCCACCACGTCCCGGACGCCTTCCAGGGCGAGCCGGTCCAGGACCCGCGGGACCGAGGGCGCGTTGAAGTCCAGGAAACCCGTCTCCACGCGGACGCCGGGCCGCATCGCCCGGACCCGCCGCACCAGGGCGTGCACGGTCGCGGCGTGCCGCGGGTCGCGGCTGCCGTGGGCGATGACGAGGAGGACCGGGCGGTGCACGGCGGCTCAGCCCTTCACGAGCAGCCCGCGGCCGCGCAGCACCCTGCGCTCCAGCGGGCTGAAGATCAGCAGGTCGATGGCGATGCCCACGAGGAGGATCAGGATGATCGCCAGGAAGATGCCGGGCATGTCGGAGTTGTTGCGGCCGTTCTCCAGCAACTGGCCGAGCCCCAGGCCCAGATCGGGGGAGGAGGCGATGATCTCGGCGGCCATCAGGGAACGCCAGGAGAACGCCCAGCCCTGCTTCAGACCGGCGAGGTAGCCGGGCAGCGCCGCCGGCATCAGGATGTGCCAGGCGCCCCGCACCCCGGTCGCCCCCAGCGTGCGGCCCGCCCGCAGATACAGCGGGGGCACCTGGTCGACGCCGGAGACCAGTCCGTTGGCGATGGAGGGGACCGCGCCGAGCAGGATCACGGCGTACATCATCGAGTCGTTGAGGCCCAGCCACAGCACGGCCGGCGGGACCCAGGCCACCGACGGCAGCGACTGGAGCCCGGACAGGATCGGGCCGATCGCCGCGCGCACGAACTTGACCCGGGCCACGAGCAGTCCGAGCGGGGTCCCGATGGCCAGCGCGAGCAGGAAGCCGAGCAGACCGCGCGAGACGCTGGTCCACACGACGTCGAGCAGGGTGCCCTGGAGCCACATGTCCTTCAGGCTCGACCACACCGCGGACGGGGCGGGCAGCTTGTAGGAGTCGGTGACCTTCGCCGAGACCAGGACCTGCCACACCACCAGGACGAGCGCGACCGCGACCAGGGGCGGCAGCACCTTCTTGACCAGGACCTCGCGCACCGGGGTGCGGTGGGCCTGGACGGTTTCGAGGGCGTCGAGTCCCGCTTCGAGACTGCCGAGGCCGGCGGCGTCCTTGACGTCGGTGGTCTCAGTGCTGGCCATGGCGGCGGATCTCCCCACGCAGTTGTTCAGTGATCTCGACGGAGAGCTCCGCCACTTCGGCGTCCTCGATGCGGCGCGGCTGGTCGATGTCGACCGTCCACTCGTGGGCCACCCGGCCGGGCCGCGAGGAGAGCAGCACCACGCGCTGCGCCAGCCGGACCGCCTCGCGCACGTTGTGCGTCACGAACAGGACCGACACGTTCGTCTCGCGCCAGATGCGGGTGAGCTCGTCGTGCAGTACGTCCCGGGTGATCGCGTCGAGCGCGGCGAACGGCTCGTCCATCAGCAGGAGTTGGGAGTCCTGAGCGAGGGCGCGGGCCATCGCGACGCGCTGGCGCATCCCGCCGGACAGCTCGTGCACGCGCTTGCCGTACGCGCCCTGGAGGCGGACCAGGGAGAGGAGTTCCTCGGCCCGCTCACGCCGGTCGTTCTTGGCCACCCCGCGCAGCCGCAGGGCGAGTTCGACGTTCTTGCCCGCGGTCAGCCACGGGAACAGGGCGTGCTCCTGGAACATCAGCGCGGGCCGGCCGCCCGGCGTCTCGATGGTGCCCGCGGTCGGGGCGTCCAGGCCCGCGACCAGATTGAGCAGCGTCGACTTTCCGCAGCCGGAGGCGCCCAGGAGGGTGACGAACTCGCCCGGCGCGACATCGAGGCTGATGTCGTCGAGGACGAGCTGAGGTCCCGCGGGACCGTTGAAGGACTTCGAGACATGCCCGATACGGGCGGCGTACTCGTGCGGCGCCGCCGTGCGGTCCGTGGCCTTGGCGAGTGCGGTGGCCATGGTCGTCACCTCCTGGGAAACCTGTGAACCGGCTGGGTGAAGGGGCTACTTGACGCCGAGACCGGCGTCGCCGACCTGAGGCCTGCCCAGGGACTTGAGGACCTTGTTGAGCGGATCCAGGTCGTAGATGCCCGCGAGGTCGGGCTTCTTGAGGAGACCGGACTTGGCCGCGTGGTCGGCCTGCGCCTGGAGGCTGGCCGCCAGCGGGTCGTCCAGAATCTTGATCGACTTCCACGCCGGGTCGAGGATGTCGGCCGGAAGCGCCTTGCCCGACAGGTTCTTCAGCGCGGCGTTGGCCGAGGCCTTGGCCTGGTCGGGGTGGGTCACGATCCACTCGTTGGTCTTCACCGAACCGCGCAGGACCGCCTCGACGACGTCCGGGTGCTCCTTGAGGAACTTCTGCGACACGATGATGTTGGTGATCACGAACTGCTTGTCCGGCCACAGGTCGGACTCGTCGAGGAGCACCTTGCCGCCCTCGGCGACCAGCTTGGACGCGGTCGGCTCGGGCACCCAGGCACCATCGATCGAACCGGACTTGAAGGCGTCCGGGGTGATCTTGTTGTCGGTGCGGACGACGTCGACGTCGCCCTTGCCGGACTGCGCGTCGACCTTCCAGCCCTTGTCGGCGATCCAGTTGAGGAAGGCCACGTCCTGGGTGTTGCCGAGCTGAGGCGTGGCGATCTTCTTGCCCTTGAGGCCGTCGAGCGAGGTGACCTTGGAGGGGTTGACCACCAGCTTCACACCGCCGGAGGCGGAGCCGCCGATGATGCGCAGGCTCTGCCCCTTGGACTTGGTGTAGCCGTTGATCGCCGGGGAGGGGCCGATCCAGCCGATGTCGATCGAGCCCGCGTTGAGCGCCTCGATCTCGGAGGGGCCCGCGTTGAAGGTGGCGGTCTTGACGGCGGTGCCGCCCAGCTCCTTCTGGAACAACCCCTCCTGGACGCCGACGAGCGCGGTGGCGTGCGTCAGGTTGGGGAAGTAGCCGATCTTCACGGAGTCGGCGGAGAGCTTCTTGCCGTTGGCAGCAGGGGCGGCCTTGTCGGCGTCGCTCTTGTCGGAGCTGGAGCCGTAGCCGCAGGCGGCGAGCGCCCCGAAGAGCAGGGGCAGGGTGGCGGCGGCGATGAGGCTGCGCCTCACGGTGGAACTGGCAGGCACGGGAGGGTGTCCTCTCCAAGGCCCGGTTCTTACGTCCCGGGGAGTCTCAACTCCGGGACGCGGCCGGGAAGTCGGCAGGTCTTCGATGGTGCGGAGGGTGCTGGTGGTGCATCCGGGCGCGCGAGCGGTGCGCGTACGTCATCGCGCACATCGCGCCACTCCGCCCTGGCCGCTGCCGAGGGCGCCGCTGCCGACACGGCCGCCCTCCTTCGCGAAGGTCGCGTAGACGTCGATGCTCATCAGAAGTCCCAGCCCTCTTCGTCCGCGACCGCGGTGAGGGTCTTGTGGGTGGCGAACGACTCGCCCGCCATGCCGGCCGCGAGCGTGGTGCCGTCCGCCGGGTCGATCAGCAGGAACGAGCCGGTGCGCCGCGAGTGGGCGTAGGAGTCGAGCGCGAGCGGCTCGGCGGTGCGCACCAACACCTGGCCGATGTCGTTGGCGACGAGCTGGCCCGGCTCCGGGTGCTGGGAGAGGTCGTCCAGGGTGAGCCGGGACGGGATCTCCTTGACGATCGCCTTGACCGTGCGGGTGGTGTGCTTGAGCAGCACCCGCTGACCCACCGTCAGAGGTTGGTCGGCCACGTGGCACACCGTCGCCTCGACGTCCTGGGTGGTGGGCGGCGCGTCCCCGCTCGGCACGATCAGATCGCCGCGCGAGATGTCGATGTCGTCGTTGAGCAGCAGCGTGACCGACTGCGGCGTCCAGGCGACGTCGACCGACTCGCCCAGCAGGTCGATGCCCGCGATGGTGCTGGTGCGACCCGAGGGCAGCACCGTCACCGGCTCGCCGACCCGGAACGTACCGGCGGCGATCTGGCCCGCGTAGCCCCGGTAGTCGGGGAGCTCGGCGGTCTGCGGCCGGATCACGTACTGGACGGGGAGCCGGGCGTGGCAGGAGGTCAGATCGTGGCTGACCGGGACCGTCTCCAGGTGCTCCAGGACGGTGGGGCCGCCGTACCAGTCCATGTTGGCGCTGGGCTCCACCACGTTGTCCCCGGCGAGCGCCGAAATCGGGATCGCGGTGATCTCCGGGACGCCCAACTCGCTCGCGTAGGCGGTGAATTCCTCGGCGATCGCCGCGAAGACCTTCTCCTCGTACGCCACCAGGTCCATCTTGTTGACCGCGAGGACCACATGCGGCACGCGCAGCAGGGCCGCGACGGCCGCGTGCCGACGGGTCTGCTCGATGACGCCGTTGCGGGCGTCGACCAGCACCACGGCGAGGTCGGCGGTGGAGGCGCCGGTCACCATGTTGCGGGTGTACTGCACATGACCCGGGGTGTCGGCCAGGATGAACCGGCGCCGGGCGGTGGCGAAGTAGCGGTAGGCCACGTCGATGGTGATGCCCTGCTCGCGCTCGGCGCGCAGGCCGTCGGTGAGCAGCGCCAGGTCGGGGGCCTCCTGGCCGCGCTTGAGCGAGGCCGCCTCGACGGCCTCCAGCTGGTCGGTGAGGACCGACTTGGAGTCGTGCAGCAGTCGCCCGACCAGAGTGGACTTGCCGTCGTCGACGGAGCCGGCGGTCGCGAAGCGCAACAGGGTGGTGGCCGACAGATCGGCCAACTGCTTGGTGGACGTGGACATTTAGAAGTACCCCTCGCGCTTGCGGTCTTCCATCGCGGCCTCGGACATCTTGTCGTCGGCGCGGGTGGCGCCCCGCTCGGTCAGCCTGGACGCGGCGATCTCGGTGATGACGGCGTCCAGCGTCGTCGCGTCGGAGTCGACGGCGCCGGTGCACGACATGTCGCCGACGGTGCGGTAGCGCACCAGGCGCGTCTCGACGCTCTCGCTTCCCTTGGGGCCGCCCCACTCGCCCGCGGTCAGCCACATCCCGGACCGCTTGAACACCTCGCGCTCGTGCGCGAAGTAGATCCCCGGCAGGTCGATGTCCTCGCGGGCGATGTACTGCCACACGTCCAGCTCGGTCCAGTTGGAGAGCGGGAACACGCGCACGTGCTCACCGGGGGCGTGCCGACCGTTGTAGAGCTGCCACAGCTCCGGGCGCTGGCGGCGCGGGTCCCACTGCGAGAACTCGTCGCGCAGCGAGAACACCCGCTCCTTGGCGCGCGCCTTCTCCTCGTCGCGCCGGCCACCGCCGAACACCGCGTCGAAGCGGTGCTGCTGGATGGCCTCGGTCAGCGGCAGCGTCTGGAGCGGGTTGCGCACCCCGTCGGGCCGCTCGCGCAGCTTGCCCGCGTCGATGTACTCCTGCACCGAGGCGACGTGCAGACGCAGCCCGTGCTCGGCCACCACCCGGTCGCGGTAGGCCAGGACCTCGGGGAAGTTGTGCCCGGTGTCCACGTGGAGCAGCGAGAACGGCACGGCGGCCGGGGCGAACGCCTTGAGCGCCAGGTGCAGCATGACGATGGAGTCCTTGCCGCCGGAGAACAGGATCACCGGCCGCTCGAACTCACCCGCCACCTCACGGAAGATGTGCACCGCCTCGGACTCCAGGGCGTCGAGGTGGCTGAGCGCGTACGGGCTGTCCACACCCTCGGTCACGGTTGCTGCCGACGTCATGCCAGGCCCCTCTCGGTGAGCAGCGCGTGAAGCGCCGCCGCGGACTCCTGCACGGTCTGGGTGTGCGACTCGATCACCAGGTCCGGCGCCTCGGGCGCCTCGTACGGGTCGTCGACCCCGGTCAGGCCGCTGATCTCGCCCGCCGCCTGCTTGGCGTACAGACCCTTCACATCGCGCACGGAGCACACCTCCACCGGGGTGGCGACATGCACCTCCAGATAGGCGGTGTCCTCGCTCTGGTGACGCTTGCGCACGGCCTCGCGGCTGTCCGCGTACGGCGCGATCACCGGGACGAGTGCCTTCACGCCGTTGGCGGCGAGGAGTTCGGCGACGAAGCCGATCCGCTGCACATTGGTGTGCCGGTCCTCGCGCCCGAAGCCGAGGCCCGCCGAGAGGAACGCGCGGATCTCGTCGCCGTCCAGCACCTCGACCCGGTGCCCTTCCGCGCGCAGCCGGTCACCGAGTTCGTACGCGATGGTCGTCTTGCCCGCGCTCGGCAGACCGGTCAGCCAGATGGTGGCTCCCGCCTCCGTCACGCTCATCGAAGTCTCCTGATCATCCTGACGGTCCGTCATCCGTGCAGTCCACACTCGGTCTTGTTGCGCCCGGCCCAGCGTCCGGCGCGCGCGTCCTCGCCCTCGGCGACCCGTCGGGTGCAGGGCGCGCAGCCGATCGAGGGGTAGCCGTCCATGAGGAGCAGATTGGTGATCACCCCGTGCTCGGCGACGTAGGCGTCCACGTCGTCCTGCGTCCAGCGGGCGATCGGCGACACCTTGACCTTCTGCCGCTTCTCGTCCCAGCCGACGACCGGGGTGTTCGCCCGGGTCGGGGACTCGTCGCGGCGAAGGCCGGTGGCCCAGGCGGCGTACGAACTCAGGCCCTGCTCAAGGGGCTTGACCTTGCGCAGGGCGCAGCACAGGTCCGGGTCGCGCTCGTGCAGCGCGGGGCCGTACTCGGCGTCCTGCTCGGCGACGCTCTGGCGCGGGGTGAGGGTGATGACGTTGACGTCCATCACCTCGGCGACCGCGTCCCGGGTGCCGATGGTCTCCGGGAAGTGGTAGCCGGTGTCGAGGAACACCACGTCCACACCGGGCATCGCGCGCGCGGCGAGGTGGGCGACGACCGCGTCCTCCATGGAGGAGGTGACGCAGAACTGCTTGCCGAAGGTGTCGGTGGCCCACTGGAGGATCTCCAGGGGGGAGGCCTCTTCGAGGTCCCGGCCCGCCTGCTCGGCGAGCGCCTTGAGGTCTTCGGCGGTGCGCTCGTCGATCTGAGTCGCCGTCATATCGCTTCCCCTCCACGGTCGTTGCGCTGGATGCCCCGGGCCAGGAGCCCGAGGAACTTCAGCTGGAAGGCCCGGTTGCACGCCGCGCATTCCCACGCGCCGTGTCCGGTCTCGTGGGGACGCAGGTCCTCGTCGCCGCAGTAGGGGCAGTAGAAGGGGGCCGCGCGCTCGCTCATGACAGGGCCTCTTCGCTGGCGCGCGAGGCCCAGGTCGCGAACCGCTCGCCTTCGGCGCGCTCCGCCTGGAACCGCGTCAGGACCCGCTCCACGTAGTCGGGCAGCTCGGCCGAGGTGACCTTCAGGCCACGGACCTTGCGCCCGAAGCCGGCCTCCAGGCCGAGCGCGCCGCCCAGGTGCACCTGGAAGCCCTCGACCTGGTTGCCCTCGTCGTCCAGGACCAGCTGGCCCTTGAGGCCGATGTCGGCGACCTGGATGCGGGCGCAGGAGTTGGGGCAGCCGTTGATGTTGATGGTGATGGGCTCGTCGAACTCGGGGATGCGGCGCTCCAGTTCGTCGATGAGGGAGGCGCCGCGCGCCTTGGTCTCGACGATGGCGAGCTTGCAGAACTCGATGCCGGTGCAGGCCATGGTGCCGCGGCGGAACGGCGAGGCGTTGACCTTCAGGCCGAGCGACTCAAGGCCCGAGACGAGCGACTCGACGCGGTCCTCCGCGACGTCGAGCACGATCAGCTTCTGCTCGGTGGTGGTGCGCAGCCGGCCCGAGCCGTGGGTCTCGGCGAGCTCGGCGATCTTGCTGAGGGTGGCGCCGTCCACGCGGCCGACTCGGGGCGCGAAGCCGATGTAGAAGCGGCCGTCGTTCTGGCGGTGCACCCCGAGGTGGTCGCGCCAGACGTCCTTGGGCAGCTCGGGCGCGGGCCCGTCGAGGAGGGCGCGCTTGAGGTACTCGTCCTGGAGGACCTGGCGGAACTTCTCCGGGCCCCAGTCGGCGACCAGGAACTTCAGGCGGGCGCGGTTGCGCAGCCGCCGGTAGCCGTAGTCACGGAAGATCGAGATGACGCCCTCGAAGACGTCCGGCACCTCGTCCAGGGGCACCCAGGCCCCGAGACGCACCCCGAGCTTGGGGTTGGTGGACAGGCCTCCGCCGACCCACAGGTCGAAGCCGGGGCCGTGCTCGGGGTGGTCGACGCCCACGAACGCGATGTCGTTGATCTCGTGCGCGACGTCGAGCTGCGGGGATCCCGAGATGGCGGTCTTGAACTTGCGGGGCAGGTTGGAGAAGGCCGGGTTGCCGATGAAGCGGCGGTGGATCTCGTCGATGGCGGGGGTGCCGTCGATGATCTCGTCCGCGGCGATCCCGGCGACCGGCGAGCCGAGGATGGTGCGCGGGGTGTCGCCGCAGGCCTCGGTGGTGGACAGGCCGACCGCTTCGAGCCGGTTCCAGATCTCCGGGACGTCCTCGATGCGGATCCAGTGGTACTGGATGTTCTGGCGGTCGGTGAGGTCGGCGGTGCCGCGCGCGAACTCCTGCGAGATCTCGCCGATCACCCGCAGCTGCTCGGTGGTGAGCCGGCCGCCGTCGATGCGGACGCGCAGCATGAAGTACTCGTCGTCCAGCTCCTCCGGCTCCAGGATCGCCGTCTTGCCGCCGTCGATGCCCTGGCGCCGCTGGGTGTAGAGACCCCACCAGCGCATCCGGCCGCGCAGATCGCTGGGGTCGATCGAGTCGAAGCCGCGCTTGGAGTAGATCGTCTCAATGCGTGTCCGCACATTGAGACCGTCGTCGTCCTTCTTCACCTGCTCGTTCCCGTTGAGCGGCGTGAAGTGGCCGACGGCCCACTGGCCTTCACCACGGTGGCGGCCCGGCTTGCGGCGGGGCGTCGTGGGGGCAGGGTTTTCTGGGCTGGCGGCCATGGCGTATGTCCTTCGGGACTGCAAGGGGGCGGCTCTGACCTGCACACTCGCGCTTCGGCGCGGCGGTGCGCGGTCAGGACAGAGGGGAACCGTTAACAGGGGGAATCGCGGCGGTGCTGGAGCGTCAGCGGGCCGGACAGATGGCGCTGGACATGCGGCCGAGGTCGACGTGCCGCCGACTCACCAAGGCAATTCCAGTTCCAGACATGACGGAAGCGTGTCACGGGACTTTGGACCCAGTCCACCACTATCCAAAATGTGGACTTAGCTGTCCCGCATCGTGGGACGGTGTGCTGCGGGTCACTGGCGGAGGCGGACGCTCCGCGCCGTCAGAACGCCCCCGGCCAGGGGCCGGGCGCGGCGACCTCCGCCACCTGTTCCTCGACGGTGGCGAACAGTTTGAAGCCGCGCCGCACATAGTTGTCCATGGCGTGCTCGCCGTCCAGGGAGCAGGTGTGCAGCCACACCCGCTCGGTCGCGGGCAGTTCCGGCCAGCGCTCGGCCAGGTCCCAGGCGCGCCGGGTCCCGTACGTCAGCAGGGGGCCGCCCATGCGCCGACCGCGGAAGGCGGGGATCAGACCGAAGTAGACGATCTCGACCGAGCCGCCGGGCTGGGCCTGGAGCTCGACATAGCCCGCGGGCGTCCCCCGGTCGTAGGCCACCCACGTCTCGGTGCCCGGCCTGTTCAGTTCCCGCTCCCACGCCTCGTACGTCATGCCGAGCCGGTCGACCCACTTGATGTCCCCACCGACCGCCGTATAGAGGAAGCGGCTGAACTCCGGCGAGGGCACCTCGGCCCGCACGATCGTGAAGCCGTCGGCCGGTTCGGCGGCCGGGCGCAGATCGGTGACGGCGGTCTGTTCCAGGGACCAGGTGGTCACGGTGATACTCATGCACGCCAGGCAATCACGGGGCCTCGGACGCTTGCCACGCGGGTCGCTGGTGGCCGCCCCGGGCCCGGGCGATCGACGGGGACAGCGAATGGGGAAGCAGGTCCGCCGCGTGGTCCGGCCGGACCACCTCCACCCGTACGTCCTCGCTGAAGCGGTAGGGGCGGTGGGCGAGCACCTCGGCGAGGTGGCGGCGCAGCCGTGACATCTCGGCCCGTACCGTCACCGTGCGCGTCGGGTCCGCGAAGATGTCCCGCGCGAGCTGGGCGGCGCTGAGGCCCTCCCGGTTCAGCGCGAGGACGAACAGGAGCTCGGCGTGGCGGGGGCTGAGCTCCTGCGTCCAGCTCCCCGTGTCGCCCGACACCGTCACCGAGCAGCGCCGGGGCCGGCTGACGTCGAGCACGACCCGCCGGGCCGTCGCGGTGTCCGAGCCGTCTGCCTCCTCGCACACCCGCACCAGCCGGCCGCCCGGCAGCGGCTCGACGGCGCACATGCCGAGCGAGGGCAACCACACCCGGCCCGCGCGCGGCACCTTGGGCAGGGCGAGCCGGTCGAGGGGCGGCATGCCGGTGACCGCGGCCACCCAGCCGTTGTCGTCGACGGCCAGCGCCCGACCGCCGACCCGGCACAGCACCGGGGCGGCCGCCGTGCGCAGCCGCTCCAGGGCGGCGAAGTGCCGGTTGCGCAGCTCGGCGGCGGCGAGCCGGGCCACCGAGGTCACGAAGGACAGCGTGGCCGGATGCATGGTGCCGAGCGGGCCGCTGATGTCGACCACGCCGAGCAGCCGCCCGTCGCGCGGGTCCACGACGGGCGCGCCCGCACAGGTCCAGGTGTGGTGGGAGGCCACGAAGTGCTCGGCCGAATACACCTGCACCGGCCGGCCGGTGACCAAGGGGGTGCCCACGCCGTTGGTGCCGACGGCCGCCTCGCTCCAGTCGGCACCGACCTCGAAGCCGAGGGCGTCGGCCAGCTTCAGGACGGAAGGGTGGCCCTCGCGCCACAGCAGCCGCCCCTCGGCGTCCGAGACGACCATGATGTGCTGGGCCGCGTCCGCGACCGACACCAGCGCGTCCCGCAGCACCGGCAGGACCTCCGCCAGCGGCGAGCGCCGTCTGCGCCGTTCGACCTCGGCCAGCGACAGCAGCCCCGCGCGGTTGTCCCCGTCGGGATCGAGCCCACTGTTCAGCGCCCGCCGCCAGGACTCCCCGATCTCCGTGCGCGGGGCGACCTTCGAATCCCTGCCCGCCAGCGTGGCCGCGCGCACGCGCGTCAGGAGCCGGGCGGCCTCCTGGGCGTCCATGGCGGCCAGACGGGCCACGTCCAGCATGGTGGTGTGCACCGGATCCTCCTGCCGTCGACACCGGGCTCGCCGACTGCCGAGCCCGGGTGTCCTGAATTCATCGTGCCCGCCCGGCGGTTGGCGCGCGGCGATATGCCCCACATGGTTGCAACCCTTTGCAACCCTCGCGAACGGCCCCGCGGGGGTACGAAGGTGGCACTGCACCGGAAGTCCGGTCGTCATGCTCCGTCTTCGGACGCATGAGAGTGCGGGGGTGGTGCCGTGTCGGCGCAGCACCACCCCCGACGGACCGCCCCGGGCACCGGCTTTCGGCCGCGCTCGGGGCCGTCCCGAGACCTCGGCGCGGGGCCCGCCTCACACCTCGATGCGGGGGCCGCCGCACACCTCGGCGCGGGGCCCGCCTCACATCTCCGCGCGGGGCCCGTCTCACACTTCGGCGCGGGCGCGCTCGACCACCGACGCCAGATCCAGCGAGTGCGGCAGCGTCCCGAAGGCCGCCCCCCAGTCGCCGCCGAGCCGCGAGGCGCAGAACGCGTCCGCGACCTCCGCCGGCGCCCAGCGCACCAGCAGGGAACCCTGGAGCACCAGCGCCATGCGCTCCACCAGGCGACGGGCCCGGCCCTCGATGCCGTCCAGATCGGCGAGTTCGGTCAGCAGGTTCTTGATCGCCGCGTCGAGCCGGTGGTCCGCGCCGCGGGCCTTGCCGACCTCCTGGAGGAAGGCGTTGATCGCCTGCGGCTCGCGCTGGAGCGCCCGCAGCACGTCCAGGGCCTGGACATTGCCCGAACCCTCCCAGATCGAGTTCAGCGGGGCCTCCCGCAGCAGCCGGGGCATCCCCGACTCCTCGACGTACCCGTTGCCCCCGAGACATTCGAGCGCCTCGCCCGCCACCGGCGTACACCGCTTGGTGACCCAGTACTTGGCGGCCGGCACCGCGAGCCGCAGGAACGCCCGCTCCTCCTCGGTGTCGGCGTCATAGGCGGCCGCGAGCCGCAGCGCGAGCGTGGTGGCCGCCTCCGACTCCAGGGCCAGATCGGCCAGGACGTTGCGCATCAGCGGCTTCTCCACGAGCAACCCGCCGAACGCACGTCGGTACGAGGCGTGGTGGACCGCCTGCGTCACCGCCTGCCGCATGATCGCCGCCGAGCCGATCACACAGTCGAGCCGGGTCGCCGCCACCATCTCGATGATGGTGCGCACCCCGCGCCCCTCCTCGCCGACCCGGCGCGCCCACGTCCCGTCGAACTCGACCTCGCTGGAGGCGTTCGACTTGTTGCCCAGCTTGTCCTTGAGCCGCTGGATCGCGAACGCGTTGCGGGTGCCGTCGGCGAGGACGCGCGGCACCAGGAAACACGTGAGGCTGTCCTTCTTGGAGGGGGATGCCTGCGCGAGGACCAGGAACCCGTCGCTCATCGGCGCCGAGCAGAACCACTTGTGCCCGGTCAGCACGTACTCGCCGTCGGCGGCGAGCGGGGTCGCCACGGTGGTGTTGGCCCGTACGTCGCTGCCGCCCTGCTTCTCCGTCATGCCCATGCCGAAGATGACTCCGGCCTTCTCCGCGGCGGGCCGCAGCCCCTCCTCGTATACGTGTGAGGTGAGCCGCGGCTCCCACTCGGCGGCCAGCGCCGGGTCGGTGCGCAGCGCGGGCACCGCCGCGTGCGTCATGGAGACCGGACAGCCGTGCCCGCCCTCCGCCTGCGTCCACACCAGGAACCCGGCGGCCCGGCGCACATGCCCGGCGGGCCGCCCCCAGGCGTCGGTGAGCCCGGAGGTCACGGCCTTGCCGAGCAGACGGTGCCAGCTCGGATGGAACTCGACCTCGTCGATCCGGTTCCCGTACCGGTCGTGGGTGCGCAGCTTCGGCGGGTTCTCGTTCGCCAGCACACCCCACTCCTGGGCCTGGGCCGATCCCGCCGAACGTCCGAGGGTCGCTAGCTCCTCGGTCACCTCGTCGACGAGCTCCGGCGCGGTGTGCCGCTCGACGGCCTCGCCGAGGACCCGGTCGGCGGTGAAGACGTCGTACCCCACCAGGGGCGGAGCCTGGTTGGTCACTGTGTGGGTGGTGGCTGCCATGCCGATACGGTAAGGACGTGCAGCCAGCAAATGAAACACCCGAGCGGACATCCGGCCGCCTTCATCGGGCCCGTGTGCTCTACCGCAACGTCTCCAAGCGGAAATTGGGCTGGCTGCTCCTCAAGGACACCGTCAACTCCTGTGTCGAGTACCGCATCCTGGGCCTGGCCGCCGAGGCCGCGTTCTTCACGCTGCTCTCGCTGCCGCCGCTGCTGCTCAGCGTCATCGCGCTGCTCGGCTACGTGGACGGCTGGACCAGCACCCACACCGTCGCCAGCATCGAGCAGAACATTTTGAACGCGGCCGGAACCGTGCTCTCCGACCGCGGTGTGCACGAGTTCGCCCAGCCGCTGCTCGACGACGTGACCCAGGGCAAGCGCCCGGAGATCGTCTCCATCGGCTTCGCCATCGCGCTGTGGTCGGGCTCGCGCGCCGTCAACGTCTTCATCGACACCATCACCGTGATGTACGGGCTCGACGGCCAGCGCGGCATCGTCAAGACCCGGCTGCTCTCGCTGGTCCTGTACATCGTCGCGCTGCTCATCGGCGCGGTCGTGCTGCCGCTCGCGGTGGTGGGCCCGGACCGGGTGGTGGAGCTGATCCCGTGGGGCACGGACGTGATCAGCTTCCTGTACTGGCCCACGATGATCCTGCTCTCCATCGCCTTCCTCACCACCCTCTTCCACGTCTCGGTGCCGGTCCGCTCGCCGTGGATCGAGGACGTGCCGGGCGCGCTCGTGGCCCTCGCGATGTGGGTGCTCGGCTCGTTCCTGCTGCGCATCTACCTGACCAGCACGGTCGAGGGCCCCACCATCTACGGCTCGCTGGCCGCGCCCATCGCGGTGCTCCTGTGGATCGGCATCTCGGCGTTCGCGGTGCTGGTGGGCGCGGCCGTCAACGCGGCCATCGACCGGGTCTGGCCCTCGGTCGCGACGGCCGCCGCCCGCGCGGCCGGCGAGCGGGCGCGGGCCGCGCAGGCCGCCCAGATCGTCGCCCGCGCCCATGTCCAGCCGATGCTCTTCGGCGAGGAGGACGAGGAGGATGAGGAGGACGGCGAGGACGGCAACGACCCGGGGATGCCCTCCGAGTTCCCCGAGCGGTGGTCGAAGTTCCTGCCGCCCGAGGACGTGAAGTCCCGTCTGCACACCGTGAAGAAGCACGAGGACAAGCCGCAGGACCCCTCCGCGCGCGACCCCCACAAGGGCCCGCGCGACCACGACTGAACCCGGCGGGCCGGCCTTGTCACCTCGCGCCGGGACGGCACGCGGATCTTCTACCGGGCGGCCGGGCCGGGCGTGCGGGCCCTCCTGGAGGAGGCGTCCGTGGTGGCCCTCGCCGTATCGCCCGAGGGCGTTGGCGCTGGTGGGCCCGGTGCAAGCGGGCCCGGTGACGGCGCGTTCGTCCCCGGCAAGCTGTCCTGATCCCGCGTCGCCCACATGAGTGGCGCCGTGCATGGGCCGAGCTGGGCCGGAGAGCTATACGGAGCGACTCACGCAGAAGGCGGGAATCCCAGAATCCGGGGGAGCGGGGTATGCCTGACCTCCGTGGGAGCGTCACCGAGGCGGAAGAGTTCCGGCGCCAACTGCTGGCCGCCGCGGCCCGGGCCACCACCGTGGCCGAGCTCGCCACCGAGCTGTCCCGGCTGCTCCACCCTTTCCTGCCGCACGACGGCCACACGCTGGCCGGCCTCGATCCGCTCACCGGCGTCGGCTGCCTCCACCACGACCTGCGGCCCTCGAAGGGGCCCGGAAGCGAGCTGCCCATCGCGCTGACCCTGCGCGGGAGGGTGTGGGGCGGCCTGGTCCTGCTGCGGGGAGGCGACGGCACCCCGTTCTCGGAGGCGGAGGCCCGGTGCGCCGAGCGGCTCGCGGGCCCGCTCTCGGCCGCCCTGCGGCAGTACGTGGCCGGCAAACCGCTGCGCCCGGGCCGGCGCGGACTGTTCCCCGGCGTGATCGTCATCGGCCCCGACGACACGATCAAGGGCATGACGTCGACGGCACGCACCTGGCTGCACGAGTTCCTCCCCGAGACCCCGCCTGCCAAGGACGACGAACTGCCCCATCTGCTCTGGGGCATCACCTACTTCACCCGGCGCACCCACACCACCGCGCTCAGCAGGATCCCGACCGGCGGGGGGTGGGTCGCGGTGCACGCGCAGTTGCTCGACGGGAAGGAGGAGGGGGACATCGTCATCACCTTCCAGTCCGCCCCCGCCTCGCAACTCCTTCCGGCGATCTTCGTCTGGTACGGGTTCACACCGCGCGAGCAAGCCATCGTCGAGTGCCTCCTGGGGGGCCTCGCGACCAAACGCATCGCCCGGCTCCTCGGCATGTCCCCGCACACGGTCTCCGGCCATCTGCGCTCGGTCTACCGCAAGACGGGCACGGGCGGCCGCGAGGAGCTCATCGCCGGATTGCGGCAGTAACACGACGAGCGCGCCGGGCGGCCCCACGCTCTCGCGCGGATCCCGCCCGGCGCTCCGACCCGCCGGTTCTCTTGTGTGCCGGGTGGTTCAGTCCAGCGCCCGCCGTTCCAGCAGGGCGCGGTCGAGCCGGCGGGTCACGCCGTCCACGAGCCCGAGCGCCGTGAGCCGCTCCTCGATGTACTCCTGAACGGGCAGCACCACCCCGCACACGGACAGGCCGGTCGCGGGGTCCCGCCACCGCTGTTCCGGCGTGGACTCCGCGGCGAAGAAGCCCGAACAGGAGCCGTGGAAGCGGCAGCCGGTGCAGGTGTCCGTGACCCGCTGCCGCGACTGGCGCAGTGCCTCGGCGAACGAGGCGGAGCGGCGCGTCGAGGAGAGCGAGTCGGTGAAGATGTTGCCGTGGCACAGCGCCGGGTCGTAGGCGTCGCCGTTGGAGTACACCGAACCGTCCGTGTCGATGACGAGGATGGTCTCCGAGAGCTCCTTGTCGTAGTAGCGACGGTTGTCCGCGCCCGACAGGGCGTGGACGACCTGGGCCGCATAGCCTTCGATGGGCTCGACGTTGATGAAGCTGTCCGAGACCAGCCACCGGTCGGTGAGCGTCTTGAACGCCTCGACGATCTCCTGCGCCGAGAGTTCGTGCTCGGCCTGCTGCCCCGGATAGCCCGTCCGGTAGATCGGCAGCATCCGAAAGCCCAGGTTCATGTCCTCGAAGAAGCGGTGGATCTCCGCGACATGGGGCGCCGTGGAGCGGGAGAGCACGGTGATGCACCCGAAGTTCAGGCCCTCGTCCATGAGGCGCTGCATATGGGCGAGGACCCGCGGCTGCGCCTGACGGCCGGCGACGTTCACCCGCTGGCCGCCCACGAGGTCCACCGAGACACCCACGTCGTCGAAGACGTCCCTCATCAGGGCGAGGTCGTCGTCGGTCAGCCGGTAGAGGTTGGTCTGGACGGAGTTGCCGTACGGAATGGAGGCGGGCTCCAGGAACTCCTCCTGGGCCCGTTTGACCTCGCGGTAGAAGTCGGGCGGCATGAGCAGGGGCTCGCCGCCGTGCCACACGAAGTCCGCGGTTCTGCCCGGCTGGTCCGCGAGCCACTCGCCCACGTGCCGGATCATGTTCCTGACCTGTTCCACCGTCATCGCGGCCCGGTCGCCGAGGGACGGGAACTCGTAGCAGTAGCGACAGCGCAGATTGCAGAACTTCGAGACCTTGACGACCAGTTGGAGGTAGGGCGGCATCGGCTCACGCCCCGCCGCCCCCACCTCCCCCCGCTGCGGGGAGGCGTCGACACTCATGCGGGCTCGGCGCCCAAGGTCAGCCTCAGCCGCAGAAACGCCTCGCTGACGCTCATCCGGCTCGGCGCGGGTTCCTGACCGCCGCGGCGGGCGACGGAGCCCGAGCGACGCGGTCCCTTGTCTCCGAACCGCTCGTGCCAGGGGCCGCCCCCGCGAGGGCTCTCGACCCAGAAGTCCGGGTAGTCGGGCCACATGCGTACCGGCGGACGCAACTCGTCGACGATCGCCTGCCGCTCCAGCCGTTCCGGCTGCTGCCCGGCCTCCTCGACGCCCGCCGGCGCCGTGGGCTCTCCCGCGCGTTGCAGCGCGAGCAGCCGCAGATAGGCGCTCCGGGAGGGGCTGTTCGGCTCGTGCGATCCCGGTTCCCTGATGTCCCGCTTCGATTCAGCCATGTCGGCCGTTCCTCGCTTCCTCGGTCCAGTGGTGCTTCCGCCTCGACGCCGGTCCTTTTGGGCCGTACGCAACTCAGGAAAGGGGGTACGAAAGCCCGCGCCAACCCCCCAACATTCGGGGGGTGTCGAGGACGGGGGCACGCCGCGAGACTGGTCGCCGGGTTCACAGCGAACGCACAGGAACCCGCCCCGGACCGGCACTGGTCCGGGATCGGCCCGGGACAGGAGATGGGCATGATGCTGGCTTCGACAACGGCGGCCGCGGTCAAGAGCGTGCAGGTGGTGACCGTGCCGACCGACGCGGCGGGAGTGGCGGACGGCGGCCTGCTGCCGCCGGCGGGAACCGTCGTGATCTATGTGGGAGACGCCGCGGCGCCCGAGTGGCACCGGCTGCGCGCGGCCGCGCTCGACGGCGACTGGCAGGCCGTCCGGGACACCGCCGTACCCCAACACCCCAATCCGGGCGCCGAGTTGACCGCCGCGTCGACACCCTTCGACCTGGTGTGCGCGGGCCATGTGGTGGCGCACGGCCTGGCCCTCCCGCACGGAGTCCCGTTCAGGACGCTGACCTTCCCCTACACCGGCGGCCCGATCCGGGACGCCGACTTCGGCATCGTCGAGCACACCGACGGCGGCACCCCCGCGGTCCGCACCACCTGTCTGCTGATGCGCCGGGCACCCGAACTGACGCGCCTGGAACGGCAGTTGCTCGACGACATGGATCCCGAGGAGCGCCACGTCCACATGCGCCGGCCCCAGCCGTGCCAGACCCTGACCGCGATGGACGCGCTGACCGACGGCATCGGCCGGGCGGCGCAGGAGGCGGTCCGCGAGAAGCACGCGCGCGGCGGATACGCCCGGGACGAGAGTGCGACGGCGCTGTCGCAGAGCGAGATCACGGAGATCGCGGGTGAGTCGGGCGAGCCCGCGGCCGCGGTGGCCGATCTGCTCGCGACCCGCCGGCGCCACTTCTCGTACTAGCGGGCCGCCCCCGTGGTCCCCGCGCTTGTGGCCGTCGTACTGGCCGGGTGGCTGCTGTTGACCGTGGTGGCGGCGCTGCCCCGGATCGGCACCGCCACCCAGCGGCACGTCCCCGACTGGTTCGCCCCGCTCCTGCCCGCCTGGACGTTCTTCGCACCCAACCCGGCGACGAAGGACAAGGTGCTGATGTACCGGGACATCCTCGCCAACGACACCGTCGGCCCCCTGCGCCTCGTCCTGCCGGAAGGCGGCGCGGGGGGCAGACCCGGCAAGGCGCTGTTCGACGCGGCGTCACAGCTGCTGCGCCGGGCCGCAGCGGGCTGGGACGAGGAGCCCGACGCCCGGATCAGGGACGCCCGGTTGATGATCAGCACCCCGTACCTCCTCCTCCTGAACAGGGCGGCCACGGCGCCGCACGACGCCACCGCCGTCAGCTTCGAGTTCGTCATCGCGCACGCGAGCCGACGCGACGAGGAACCCGAGGTGGTCTTCGTCTCCGCCGTGCACCGCCTCAAGGGCGCGGCGGGCAGCGGCGCGGTGGCGCACGGCGGGCCGGGCCGGCGCGCCGTGCGGGAAGGGACCCCATGCTGAACGAGACCGAGACGGCCCGCGCGATCCTGGCCGTCTGTGGAGTGGGCCTCGCGGTGTCGGCCGGCCGCGACCTGCGGCAGAGCCACGAGTTCGGTGCGGGCGGCGCCCTGGCGTGGGCGGTGGTCGGCGCCTACCCGCACCGCTGCCCGCCGGCGGTGCGCGCCCTCTTCGTGGGGGACCGCTACCGGGCGGTGCTGGCGGTGCAGTGCGCCGCCGGCCTCGCCGCCCCGGCCGTGGCCGCGCTGTCCGCACCCGGCTCGGCCGTAGTGGCCTGCGTCCTGCTGACCACGCTCCTCCTCGGCCTGCACCGCAGCGACTACGGCACCGACGGCGCGGACCAGATGGCGGCCCTCGCCATGCTCACCGCCGCCGTCACCCTGACCGTCGGCGGCACGGTGGGCCGGCTCTTCCTCGCCTTCCTCACCGGCCAGTTGATCCTGAGCTATCTCATCGCCGGAGTGGCCAAACTGGTCTCGCCGACCTGGCGCGACGGCTCCTGCCTCGCCCAGATCCTCTCCACCGACTCCTACGGCTCGCCGGGGATCGCCGCGTTCCTGCGCGCCAGACCCTGGGTGGGCGCCCTCATGGCGTGGGGCGTGATGGTCCTCGAGGTCACCTTCTGGCTCGCGCTCGTCGTGCCGGGGCCCCCGCGCTGGGGGCTGCTCGCCGCCGGCGCGGCCCTGCACCTCGGCATCGCGTTCACCATGGGGCTCACCACGTTCGTCTTCGCGTTCATCGGGGCCTACCCGGCGCTGGTGTTCACCGCCGCCGCCCTCACCGGCTGACCCCGCGTGCGCCGACCACGCCGTGACCGCACGGCCCCCGCGCCCGACGAGGACGCGCAGCGGCCCTCGGATTCCGAACAGCTCCTGTTCGGCGGCCCCTTGCGCTACGACACCGGCTGGTCCCAGCACGAAGAGGCCTATCTGGCTCTGAACCTGCGCGCCGTGCTGAGACGGCTGCCCCGGCTCCTCGCCTCGGGGTTCCGGCTGGCGTGGCGTGCCGATCCGCGCGCCGCACGCGGCCTCGTCGCCGCCAACCTGGGCCGGGGGCTCACCCAGGCCGCGAGCCTGCTCGCTGTCAACCGCGTGCTGGCCGGGCTGATGACCGGCGGGACCATGGAGGAGCGGCTGCGCGGCGTGCTCGGCGCCCTCGTCGCGGTCGGCGTCTGTCTGTCCGCCGGGGCGCTGCTGCGGGCCGTTTCCACGTACGCGACCGGACGCCTCGAACCGCGGGTCGAGCGGATGGCGACCGAGGTCTACCTGGAACGGGCCTCGCGGGTCGAGCTGGCGGCCATCGAGGACGACCAGTTCCACAAGCTGCTCGATTCGGCGCGCTACGGGGCGTCCTCCGCGCGCCGCATGATGAGCATCGGCAACCGCGTCATCAGCGCCGCGATCTCCTTCGTCACCGCCGCGGGCGTCCTCACCGTGCTGCACCCCGTCCTGCTGCCGCTGCTGACCGTCATGACGCTGCCCGGCTCCTGGAGCGCGCTCACCACCGCCCGCCGTCGCTATCTGTCCTTCCACGCCTGGACCCAGCACACCCGGGCGGGCGCGCTCATCGGACAGATGCTGACCGACGCCGGTGCCGCGCCCGAGATCCGGGTGCACGGCGTCGGCCCGTTCCTGCTGCGCCACTTCCGCGCCCTCGCCGAATCCGCCGAGGCGGAACAGTCCCGGCTGGCCCGGCTCGAAGCCCGTACGGGACTGATCGCCGCCGGGTGGATCGGCGTCGCAACCGCCGCCACCTACGCGACTTTGGGCGCCCTGCTCCTCGGCGGGGCGATGGCTCTGTCCGTCGCCGGCACCGCCGTGATCGCCATCCGCACCGGCTCGGCCAGCCTCACCACGCTCGCCCTGGAGGTCAACGCCCTCCATGAACAGGCCCTGTTCGTCGGCGACTTGGAGCGCCTGTGTGAGGAGGCCGAGCGGCGCACCCGGGCGCCGGGAGGTGTGGCGCTGCCCGAGGCGCCGCGCCTGATCCGCTTCGAGCAGGTGACGTTCACCTACCCGGGGGAGGGGACGCCGGCCCTGGACGACGTGACGCTCACCCTGCCCACCGGACGGATCGTCGCGCTGGTCGGCAGCAACGGTTCGGGCAAGACCACCCTGGCCAGGCTCCTGGCCGGCCTCTACGCCCCGCAGCGCGGCCGCATCCTGTGGGACGACGTCGATGCCGCCCTGGCCGACCGGCGGCAGCTGACCGACCGGGTGGCGATGGTCGCGCAGGACTTCACCCGCTGGGCCTTCACCGCGCGGGTCAACGTCCTCATCGGCCGCCCCGAGGCCCCCGCACACGACGAGCACGTCGAGCGCGCCCTGCGCCACGCCGGGGCCGAGGACCTCGTCGCCGGACTGCCCCGCGGTCTGGACACCCTGCTCGCCCGGGGGTTCCGCGGCGGCCACCAACTGTCCGGCGGACAGTGGCAGCGGCTCGGCTTCGGCCGCGCCGCCTACCGGGCCGCCGGCCGGCCGGGCCAGATCCTCATCGTCGACGAGCCGACCGCAGCGCTCGACGCCCGGGCGGAACTACAGATCTTCGACGAGATCCGCTCCCTCGCCGAGGACGGCAGCACGGTCCTCCTGATCACCCACCGGCTCGCCTCCGTGCGCCACGCCGACCTCGTCCACGTACTGGACGAGGGCCGCCTGGTCGAATCCGGCGCGCCCGCCGACCTGTTGGCGGCCGGCGGGCTCTACGCCGAGCTCTACCACCTCCAGGCGAACCAGTACGCCCCCGAGGACGAGACGTGCCGTTGACCGTCGCGCGCTTCAGCGGCGCCACGCGGGGTGCGCCCGCGCGGGTGTCGCCGGGCGACCGGCACGCGCGCCTCCCGAGCCGCGTCCCGCACCGGCACCACGGTGGCGGCATGAACCGGGTTCGCATCGCTGTCGCCGCCGTCTTCCTGCTCACGCTCACCACGACCCTCACCGTCGGTGCCGGCCGCCCCGCACGGGCCACGGACGCGGCGCGGGACCCGGCCCTCCAGCACATCGCCCCGGCCCTCCAGCACATCGACCCGGCCGTCGAGCACATCGCCCCGGGGGTCGACTACCAGGCCCTCACCCTGACGACCGGCCACGGCCCGAGCAGGGTCCACGTGGTGACCGTCGACCTGCGCCACGCCGGAGTGGGGGCCGGTCTGCTGCACGCCGGCACGGTCACCGGCCGGGCACCGGTGTCCGCCATGGCCGAGCAGCAGGGGGCGGTCGCCGCCATCAACGGCGACTTCTTCAACATGACCGAAGCGGAGCACCCCGGCGTCGCCGCCACCGGTTCGGCGTCAGGCGCCGCCGTCCTGCACGGGCAGCCCCTGAAGGGGGCGGTGCCCCAAGGCCAGCGGTTCGGCTGGAAGATGCCGGCCGGCGCGTCCGGCGAGGACGTCCTGGGTGTCGGCCAGGACGGCCGCGCCCGCACCGCCCGCCTCACCCTGAACGGTCAACTCCACCCCCCACAAGGCTCGTTGGCGCTCAAAGGCCTCAACCAGTACGCCCTTCCCGAAGGCTCCATCGGGGTCTTCAACCCGGACTGGGGCAGCGTCTCGCGCGCGCGAGCGGCCTGCGGAACCGACCACAAACGCGCCGCGCCCTGCACCCGCGACACCTTCGAGGTCACCGTCCGCGACGGGCGCGTCGCCGACACCGCCACGACCCCGGGCAGCGGCCCCGTCCCGGCCGGCTCGCTCGTCCTGCTCGGGCGCGAACAGGGCGCGCGGGCCCTGCGCTCCCTGACGCCCGGCACGCCCGTCTCGGTCGACTACCGCTTCGACTCGACCGGTGTCACCCCGTTCGACTTCGCCCTCGGCGCCTACCCGCTCCTCAAGGACCGGGCGCCGCTGCCCGGCCTGGACGACGTCACCGCGGAGCCACGGACCGCCGCCGCGATCGCCGACGACGGGCATCTGCTGCGCCTGGTGGCCACCGACGGCCGCGAATCCACCGCCACCGGGCTCACCGTCGCCGAACTCGCCCGATTCCTGGCGTCCTTGCGGTGCGACGAGGGCGTCTTCCTCGACGGCGGCGCCTCCACCACGCTCGTCACCCGCGACCCCGCGACGGGCCGCACGACCGTACGCAACACGCTCGACCACGGCCAGCAACGGCGCGTCCCCAACGGCATCGCCATCTACCACCACTGATACGGAAAGCGCCGAGCGGTTACGTGAGGACGGGCAGCGAGGTCAGCCCGCGCACCAGCCGGGTGCGCCGCCACTGGAGCCGCTCGAACGCCACGGCGAGCCGGAGGCGGGAGAAGCGCACCAGGGCCGCGCGCAGCGCGATCTCGGCCTCGGCCAGGGCCAGGGGAGCGCCGACGCAGCGGTGGATGCCGTGGCCGAAGCCGAGATGTCCGGCGGCGTCCCGGTCCCGGTCGAGCAGGTCCGGCGACGGGAACCGCCGCGGGTCGCGGTTGGCCGCTCCGAGCGCGACCAGGACGGGGACACCGGCGGGAATGTCCGTACCGCCGAGCGTGACGGCCTCGGTGGTGAACCTGAACGTGGCCGTACTGACGGGGGAGTCGTACCGGAGCAGCTCGTCCAGCAGGGTCCGGATCCCGTCCGGATCCGCCCGGAGACGGTCGAGTGCGGCGGGGTGCCGGAGCAGCGCGAGGGCGGCGTTGCCGAGGAAGTGGGTGGTGGTCTCGTGCCCGGCCACGAGGAGCAGCACGGCGAGGGAGACCAACTCCTCCTCCGACAGGCGGTCGTCGCCGTCCCGCGCCGCGATGAGCCGGTCGAGAAGACGCTCCCCCGGGCGCAGGCGCTTCGCGGCGATGAGGTTGGTCATGTAGTCGGCGAGCGCATGCGAGGCCGCGTCGATGACGTCGGGTCGTCCCGCCGCGAACAGCTCCCCGGACCAGCGCCGCACATCCGGCCGGTCGTCCTGCGGCACCCCGAGCAGCTCGCAGATCACGGCGACCGGCAGAGGAACCGCCAAGTCGGCCACGAAGTCGGCCTGTTGGCCCACCGGCCACCGATCCAGCAACTCGTCGGTGACGTGGGCGATGAACGGACGCAGCTCCGCCACGGCACCCGTGGTGAACGCCTTCGTGACCAGCTTGCGCAGCCGGGTGTGCCGGGGCGGATCGCTGGCCAGCATGGTCCGCGCCACCGCGGGATGCAGGCGCCGCGACGAACCCTTGCCCGCGAAGAAGGCCGCCGTGTCCTTCGACAGCCGAGCGTCCGCGAGCGCCTCGCGGGCCTCCGCGTAGCCGGTGACCACATAACTGGCGCGCCCGTCGGGCCCGTTGGCGAGGCGCTGCACCGGGCACCTGGACCGCAGGGCGGCGTACGCGGGATAGGGGTCCTGGTGGAAGCGGGGGTCCTGCGTCGGGTCGTTCATGCCCCCAGGCTCCCACCGCGCCGAAGGGCCTTGCCGGGGCCGATTAATTCGGTGGTGCCGTGCCGGGGGCGTGGCTAGGGTTGTGCTCATCCGCTCGCGCGACGGCGAGCGGGGTCGGTTCGTTGAGCAGAAGCAGGAGGTGAGGACATTGATGACGGTCATGGTGACGGGCACTGCCCGCATTCAGGAGTTCATCGTTCCCACCCCTGTGGTCTCCGGCTGACACCCACGCGTACCGCGCGCCCACAGCGCGCCGCCGGGACCGCCCTTCGAAGGGTCCCCCTTGTCTTCCTCGTTCTCCACCCCGTTCAACACCTCCGCCTTCGGCACCTCGGGGTTCAACACCTCCGCCCCGTCGCGCCCGCTCGCCGCGTACGGCTGGGACGACGCCTGGGCCGCCGAGTTCACCCCGTACGCCGAGCAGGGCCTGGTGCCCGGCCGGGTCGTCCGGGTCGACCGCGGCCAGTGCGACGTGGCGACCGCCGACGGCACCCTGCGCGCCGACACCGCGTACGTCACCCCGCACGACCCGATGCGGGTGATCTGCACCGGTGACTGGGCCGTCGTCGAACCGGGCGGCGACCCGCGCTTCGTGCGGGCGTATCTGCCGCGCCGCACCGCGTTCGTGCGCAGCACCTCCTCCAACCGGTCCGAGGCGCAGATCCTGGCGGCCAACGTCGACCACGCGATCATCGCGGTGTCGCTCGCCGTCGAACTCGACCTCGGCCGCATCGAGCGTTTCCTGGCGCTGGCCTGGGAATCGGGCGCCCAGCCGCTCGTCGTACTCACCAAGGCCGACCTGGTCCCCGACCCGGTCGGGCTCTCCTACCTCGTCCGGGACGTCGAAACGGCCGCGCCCGGGGTGCAGGTCCTGCCGGTCAGCGCGACCACCCGCGAGGGCATCGACATCCTCGCCGCGGTCGTCGCGGGCGGCACCAGCGTGCTGCTCGGGCAGTCCGGCGCGGGCAAGTCCACGCTCGCCAACGCGCTGCTCGGCGCGGAGGTGATGGTGGTGCAGGCCATCCGCGACGTGGACGGCAAGGGCCGCCACACCACGACCACCCGCAACCTGCTGGTGCTGCCCGGCGGGGGCGTCCTCATCGACACCCCCGGGCTGCGGGGTGTCGGCCTGTACGACGCGGAGTCCGGCGTCGGCCAGGTCTTCGCCGAGATCGAGGAACTGGCCACGGACTGCCGCTTCCACGACTGCGCCCACCAGGCGGAACCGGGCTGCGCGGTGCTGGCGGCCATCGAGGACGGCTCCCTGTCGGAACGCCGCCTGGACAGTTACCGCAAGCTGCTGCGCGAGAACCAGCGGATCGTGGCGAAGACGGATGCGCGGGTGCGGGCGGAGCTTCGGAGGGAGTGGAGGTTGCGGGGGGCGGAGGGGCGGGCGAACGGAGTGCTCAAGCGGGGGCGCGGAGTGTCTTGAGGTGCGGGGTGCGGGCTGCTGGGGGAGGCCCTTGCCCCCGCACCCCTGCACCCCCTTACGGCTGCGGACCGTGCGGGGCTGGTCGCGCAGTTCCCCGCGCCCCTAGAAACCCGCTTTTCGTCCTCGGGCCGTGGGTGGCTGGTCGCGCAGTTCCTCGCGCCCCTAAACCCTCTCGAACCTGCGGGCCGTGGTCGCTTTTGCGCAGTTCCTCGCGCCCCTGGAGACCCGTTTTCGTCTGCGGGCCGTGGGTGGCTGGTCGCGCAGTTCCTCGCGCCCCTAAACCCTCTCGAACCTGCGGACCGTGCTGGCTTCTCGCGCAGTTCCTCGCGCCCCTTAACTATTCGGTGCTGGCCAGCACCTCAGCCTGTCCGGCGATTGAGGACGAGCGCCCTTAAGGCGCGAACGGGGTCTGGGGCAGAGCCCCAGGGACCCGGGGCTATCCAACCCCCGTAACGGGCGGGTGGGTGGGCGAGGTGCCCGGGGTCTGGGGCGGAGCCCCAGGGAAGGGGGGCGGGGTCCGAAAGCCGCCAGCCGCCCGGCAGGGGACCCCGCACACTGGAAGACGTGATGGACCACGACGCCGCGTACGAGGCGGTCACCAGCAGGGACGCCCGGTTCGACGGCGAGTTCTTCTTCGCCGTCGCGACGACCGGCATCTACTGCCGCCCGAGCTGCCCCGCCGTCACCCCCCGCCGCAAGAACGTCCGGTTCTTCCCGAGCGCCGCCGCCGCCCAGAACCACGGCTTCCGCGCGTGCCGCCGCTGCCGCCCGGACGCCGTGCCCGGCTCCGCCGAGTGGAACGCGCGGGCCGACGTCGTGGGCCGGGCCATGCGCATGATCGGGGACGGCGTGGTGGACCGGGAGGGCGTGCCGGGTCTGGCGACCCGGCTGGGCTACAGCGCCCGCCAGGTGCAGCGCCAGCTCACCGCGGAGGTGGGCGCGGGCCCGGTCGCGCTCGCCCGGGCCCAACGCGCCCACGCGGCAAGGGTGTTGCTCCAGACCACCTCGCTCCCGGTGACCGAGATCGCGTTCGCCTCGGGCTTCGCGAGCGTGCGCCAGTTCAACGACACGATCCGGCAGATCTACGCCCGTACGCCCAGCGGCCTGCGTGAGGAGGCCGGCACCCGGGCCACCAGAGCCGGTGTCGCGGCCGCGGCCGGGATCCCGCTGCGGCTCGCCCACCGGGGCGCGTACGCGGTGAAGGAGACCTTCGACCTGCTGGCCGCCGAGGCCGTCGAGCACGTCGAGGAGGTCGCCGGCGCGAGCGGAGCCCGCACCTACCGCCGCACCCTGGGCCTGCCCCACGGCACCGCCGTCGTGGCCGTCGACGAGGCCGCACCCGCACACACCGCGGCCCGCCAGGGCTGGCTGGACGCCCGGATCCACCTCACCGACCTGCGCGATCTGACCACCGCCGTCCAGCGCCTGCGCCGCCTGTTCGACCTGGACGCCGACCCGTACGCCGTCGACGAGCGGCTCGGCGCCGACCCCCGTCTCGCCCCGCTCGTCGCCCGCACCCCAGGGCTTCGCTCGCCGGGGGCGGCCGACCCCGAGGAGTGCGCGGTGCGGGCGCTGATCGGGCAGCAGCGCGCGGCGGGCCTCGTCGAGACGTACGGCAAACGGCTCGACGTGCCCTGCGGCACGCTCACCCATCTGTTCCCGGACTCCGCCACGCTCGCCCCCCACCCCGATCCGCACCTCGCCGCCCTGGCGACCGCGCTCGCCGACGCCACCCTGCGCCTGGACGCCGGCGCCGACCGCGACGAGGCCGCCCGCGTGCTGCGCACCCTGCCCGGCATGGACGAGGAGACCGTCCAGGTGATCCGTACGCGGGCGCTCGGCGACCCGGACGTGGGCCCAGCGGACCGGGACGCCTGGCGGCCCTGGCGCTCCTACGCGCGCCGCCACCTGGCGGTCGCGGCGGCCGGGCGGCGGTAGTCCGACGCCGTGGTCCGACGGGCGGGGCGCCGCCACTTCTGAGAACGTCGAAGGCATGATCCGTCTCGCGCGCCTGCCCCTGGACCGCTGGTCGGCGGTGATGCCGCCGCTCGCCGTCGTGCTGCTCGCGCTGACGTGGGGCCGTTCGCTGCCCGGCGTGCTCGTCGCGCTGGTCGCGTGTTTCCTGGCCGGCGCGGTGCTCGCGGCGGTGCACCACGCGGAGGTGGTGGCGCACCGGGTGGGCGAACCGTTCGGGTCGCTCGTGCTCGCGGTCGCGGTGACCATCATCGAGGTCGCCCTGATCGTCACCCTGATGTCGGACGGCGGCGACAAGAGCGCCTCGCTCGCCCGCGACACCGTCTTCGCCGCCGTGATGATCACCTGCAACGGCATCGTCGGGGTGTGCCTCCTGGTGGGCGCCGTGCGGCGCCGACTGGCCGTCTTCAACGCCGAGGGCACCGTCACCGCGTTCGCGACGGTCACCACGCTGGCGGGCCTCAGTCTCGCCCTGCCGACCTTCACCACCAGCAAGCCGGGCCCGGAGTTCTCGCCCGCCCAGCTGATCTTCGCGGCGATCGCGTCGGTGTTCCTGTACGGGCTCTTCGTGGCGACCCAGACGGTGCGCCACCGCGACTACTTCCTGCCGGTCACCCAGCAGGGCGAGGTGATGCGGGACGATGCGCACGCCAACCCGCCCTCCGCACGCACCGCCTGGACCAGCGTCATCCTGCTCGGGGTGGCGCTCGTCGCGGTGGTGGGCCTGGCCAAGGGCGTCTCGCCCACCATCGAGCGGGGGGTGGCCGCGGCGGGGCTGCCCGCCTCGGTCGTCGGCGTCGTCATCGCGCTGCTCGTGCTGCTTCCCGAGACCATCGCGGCGGTGCGCGCGGCCCGTCGCGACCGCGTGCAGACCAGCCTCAACCTGGCGCTCGGCTCGGCCATGGCGAGCATCGGCCTCACCATTCCGGCCGTCGCTCTCGCCACGATCTGGCTGTCCGGGCCGCTCGTCCTCGGCCTGGGCGCCAGCCACATGGTGCTGCTCGCGCTGACCGTGGCGGTCGGCATCCTCACCGTCGTACCGGGCCGCGCCACCCTGATGCAGGGCGGGGTGCACCTCTCCTTGTTCGCCGCGTACATCGTCCTCGCGGTCAGCCCGTAACCCAACTCGGAAAACCCCCGCCGACCGCCAACAACCCCCATTTACAAGCCATTTCACCCCTCACCCCGTTGACGCCCCATACCTCCGCACCACACGATCGAAGCTAAATAGTTGCCCATTACATCCGCTTCGGTCGACGGCACGTCCCCCTCCGGCCGGAGAGGTGAACCAGGAGGAACCATGTGTGGCATCACCGGCTGGATCTCCTTCGATCGTGAACTGCGCGCCGAACGGGAAACCCTGGACGCGATGACCGAGACGATGGAGTGCCGAGGCCCCGACGACCGCGGCGTCTGGGCCGGCGGACCCGCCGCCCTCGGCCACCGCAGGCTCGCGATCATCGACCTTCCGGGCGGGCGCCAGCCCATGACGGTCGAAGCCGACGGCAAGACCGTCGCCCTCGTCTACTCGGGCGAGGCCTACAACTTCACCGAGCTCAAGGCCGAACTCGCCTCCCGCGGGCACCGGTTCCACACCGACTCCGACACCGAGGTCGTCCTGCACGGCTACTTGGAGTGGGGCGAGGCCGTCGCCGAACGACTCAACGGCATGTACGCCTTCGCCATCTGGGACGAGCGCGTCCAGCGGCTCGTGATGATCCGCGACCGCATGGGCATCAAGCCCTTCTACTACTACGAGACCCCCGACGGCGTCCTCTTCGGCTCCGAGCCCAAGGCGATCCTCGCCAACCCGCTCGCCCGGCGCTCCGTCTCGCTCGACGGCCTGCGCGAGCTGTTAACCCTGGTCAAGACCCCCGGCCACGCCGTATGGGACGGCATGAAGGAGGTCGAGCCCGGCACCGTCGTCACCGTCGACCGAGGCGGCCTGCGCACCCACACCTACTGGAAGCTCGAAACCCGGCCGCACGAAGACGACCGCGCCACCACCGTCGCCCGCGTCCGCGAACTGCTCGACGACATCGTGCGGCGCCAGCTCGTCGCCGACGTGCCGCGCTGCATGCTGCTCTCGGGCGGCCTCGACTCCTCGGCGCTCACCGCGATAGCCGCCCGCCAGCTCGGCGAGGTGGACGAGAAGGTGCACAGCTTCGCCGTGGACTTCGTCGGCCAGACCGAGAACTTCGTCGCCGACGACCTGCGCGGGACCCCCGACACCCCCTACGTCCACGACGTGGCCCGCGCCTCCGGCACCCTCCACCAGGACATCGTGCTGGACGCCCGGTCCCTCGCCGACCCGGAGGTGCGGGCCAAGGTGATCCGCGCCCGCGACCTCCCCATCAGCTTCGGCGACATGGACGCCTCGCTCTACCAGCTGTTCAAGGCGATCCGCGAACACTCCACGGTCGCCCTGTCCGGTGAGTCCGCGGACGAGGTCTTCGGCGGCTACAAGCAATTCTTCGACGAGGACGCCCGCAGCGCCGACACCTTCCCCTGGCTCGTGAACTTCGTCGAGCAGTTCGGCGACTCCGACCTGCTGCGCCCGGAGCTCTCGGCCGCGCTGAACGTTCCCGCCTACGTCAAGGACTCCTACAACACCGCCGTCGCCGGCGTCCAACGCCTCGACGGCGAAAGCGACTTCGAGTACCGGATGCGCAGGAGCAGCCACCTGCACCTGACCCGCTTCGTGCGCGTGCTGCTCGACCGCAAGGACCGCGCGAGCATGGCCGTCGGCCTTGAGGTGCGGGTGCCGTTCTGCGACCACCGCCTCGTCGAGTACGTCTACAACGCGCCCTGGTCCCTCAAGTCCTTCGACGGCCGTGAGAAGAGCCTGCTGCGCGAGGCGACCCGGGACGTCATCCCGCGGTCCGTGTACGACCGGGTCAAGAGCCCCTACCCCTCCACGCAGGACCCCGAGTACGTCACCGTCCTCCAGGGCCACGCCAAGGACCTGCTGGCCCGGACCTCCCACCCGGTCTTCGACCTCATCGACCGGGACGGGCTGCGCCGGGCCACCGAGGCGAGCGCCCCGCAGATCCCCAGGGCCTCGCGCCGGGATCTGGAGTACTCCCTGGACCTGGCGATCTGGCTCGACCTGTACAAGCCGGAGCTGAAACTGGCGTAGCAAGGCCGTCCGCGACGCGGCTGCCGGCAGGGCCGGGCGGGGTGGACACGACACCCCGCCCGGCACCCGCCGACGTCCGGTGCTAGCTGATGGTCTCGTCGAACGACAGCGGGTACAGGCCGGTCGCCTCGCGCGGCGCGAACGGGGCCCGCCAGTTGCCCGTACCGCGGTAGACGTACGAGTCGCCGGTGGATGTGGTGACGAACACATCGGCCCTGCCGTCGCCGTCACAGTCGCCGATGCCGACCGTCTGGGTGTACTCACCCCAGCCCGCGCCGATCCTCACCCGGGACTCGAAGGTGCCGTCGCCTTTGCCGAGGTACAGCCACGAGACGCCGTCCTTGTCCCGGCCCACGAGGTCGCCGCCGGGCCCTCCTGCCACGTCGCCGACCGCCGTGACCTGGTTGTACATGTCCCAGCCGGTGCCGGCCTTCACACGGGGAGCGAACGGGGCCCGCCAGTTGCCGTTGCCCTTGTACAGCCACAGCACCCCGTGGGAGTCCCGGGCCAGCAGGTCGCTGCGGCCGTCGCCGCTGACGTCGCCGCCGCCCGTGAGCTGGTTGTACTCACCCCAGCCCGATCCGATCCTCACCCGGGTGTCGAGGGTGCCGTCGCCCTTGCCGAGGTACAGCCACAGGATGCCGGACTTGTCCCGGGCCACGACGTCGCCCACGGGGCCACCGGCCACGTCACCGACGGCCGTGACCTGGTTGTAGATGTCCCAGTCGGAGCCGATGGTGGCTGCTTCGCCGCCCTTGAGCTTCCCGGTCCCCGGCTCGCGGTAGGTGTCCCTGCGCTGGAGGGTGCCCAGGCCGTCGCGGATCAGCAGGTCCGGAGAGCCGTTGTCCGTGAAGTCGTGCGGGGTGGCCTTGCGGGACACCGTGAAGGCGCCGCTCCGCACCAGGTCGGGGCCTATGCCGTTACGGGGCTTGGCCGCCAGGGTCCAGGTGTAACCGCCGTTGGGGGCGGCCGTGTTCGGGGAGTAGGAGGGCCCCATCAGGCCGTCCCAGTCGAGCTCGCGCCAGGCGGGATCCGTCGACTCCCACTGGGCGGGGTCGACCCGGAGCTCGATCTCGCGCTGGGCGCCGGACGCGGTGTGGCGCAGGGTGACGGTCACATCGGTGTTGTTGTGCGTCAGCCGCCACTTCGGGCGCCACGGGGCCTTGTCGAGCGCGGCCACCGCCGGGACCTGCGATTCCTCCACGATGAGCTTCGTGGGGTGGCCGGTGCCCGACAGGAGTTGGGCGACCGGCGCCCTGTCGGACCCGGTGACGACCCGGTAGAGGCCTTCGCCTTCGGCGGCCGTGCCGCCCATCACGAGGAGGCTCCCGTCCGGGGCGGGCGCGAGGGAGCTCGCGTGGTCCATGACCGTGCGCTCCGTGCCACCGCCGATCGGCGTGGCGTGCAGCGCCGAATCCGTGAGGTCGTTCCCCTCGTTGAGCGTGCGGCTCGCGCCGTACAGGGACCAGCCGCCGACCAGTCCCACCAGCCCGTCCCCCTGCTTGTGGTCCAGGTTCATGTTCCAGCGCTTCTGGTCCCCGCCGAGCTCCATGGTCCGTACCGACGACGAGGTGTCGCTCGTGAACAGGCCGCCGACCAGCGCCAGATGGGTGGGGGACACGGCGGCCTTCGTGATGTAACCGCCCAGCATGCTGTTTCCGGGGACCGCCTTGGCCGAGGACAGATCGGCCGCGACGTAGTCGAAGAACTCGCTGCTGGTCGAGGAAGTCGAGTAGCGCAGCGCGGCGAAGTCGCCCGACCCCGCCTCCACGTCGACCTCCCGGGCGCTTGCGGGCAGGCCGGTGATGACCCGGTCGGTCACCTTCTGGTCCACGACGTCCAGGACGTGGGGCTCCACGGTGTCACCGATCTGCTTGGACGCGAGGACGTGCGAACCGACCGTGCCCAGGTAGAAGTAGTCGTACGGGGCGAGGTCGATGACGTTCGACGTCCCGGTGGTCATGTCGAGCAGGGTGACCTTGGTGCCGGCGTCGTCCCTGAGCGCCACCATGTCCGACGAGGCCCCGTGGAACGC
Organism: Streptomyces hundungensis; assembly: GCF_003627815.1. Taxonomy (NCBI): domain Bacteria; kingdom Bacillati; phylum Actinomycetota; class Actinomycetes; order Kitasatosporales; family Streptomycetaceae; genus Streptomyces; species Streptomyces hundungensis. The sequence continues at coordinate 1,971,621 of NZ_CP032698.1, read as the reverse complement.
GGGCAGGGACGCGTACGAGGGCGCGTCCTTCACCACCACCGTCGTCTGTCCGTCGGCGTACCGCGTCCACAGCAGGTCGTGTCCGCTTCCCGACTTCGCGAGGGACAGGAAACCGGTCCGGCCCGCGCTCAGGACCTGCGCGTCGGCGGCGATCTTGAACGTCGCCGCGTGGGGAGCCGTTGCGGCGCCGGACGCGGTGGGCACCGCCGGCGGGGCGGCCACGGCGGGCGAAGCGAACGGTCCGGCGGTCACCGCCAGGGCGAGCAGGGTCGCCGCGGTGACGAGCCGACGCGACCCCCCGGTCGAACGAGGCGATCGGGTCCTGCTCGGTGGGGCGGAAGGGTGCACGTGCTCTCCTGGCGCTGGCGATACGTAGGCAGGAGGGCAACCGGAGAACGCGAATCCCCCACAATCAACGGAATCCCCCCGCGGTTGGTGCACAAAATCCTAACAACCGGGCGCCCAGGGCCTGTTTCCGGCCGGCATCCCCTCCGGGCGGGCCGGGAAGGTCAGGTTCCGCTTCCGGTCGGCACCGCCGCCGGCGGGAGGGCCCCGCTCACTGGTCCAGGCTCCAGCTGTGGATCTTCTCCGGGTGGATGCGGATGAGCTCCTCGCTGAAGTGCGGGCCCAACTCATGGGGGCCGGTGAGGAGTTCGGCCGTGCCGCGGATCTCCACCCCGCGCACCTTCCAGGGCGTCACGCTCACCACGTCGTCGATCACCAGGGCTGCCTTCGGGTTGCCCCGGAGGTTGCGCCACTTCTTGGTGGTGCCCAGCGCGTACCCGCCGATGAGGATCGTCCCGTCGTCCTGGGGGAAGAAGCCGACGGGGTTGGCCTGCGGCTGGCCCTTGCCGTCCACGGTGGCGAGCCGGCCGAGCCTCTGGGTCTTGAGATAGGCGCGCTCGGCCTCGCTGAATTCGGTCATGGGGCCACCCTCACACGGCCGCCCCCGCTCGTCATCGGGCCCAGGGCCCAGGTCTTCGGACGGAGCGCGGTGCCGCCCGTTCGGCCCCGGGGCGCCGCTCAGCCCCAGATCACCGCGCCGAGCCAGGCCCCGGCGACGAGCAGACAGGCGAAGAGCTCGGCCATCACCGAGTAGCCGCCCGCGCGCAGGACCATACGGGCGGAGGTCCAGCCGTCCCCGTGGCTGCCGAGCCGTCTGCGCTCCGCGCCGTAGAGCCCGCCGACGAACCCGGCGAGGCCGCCGATCACGGGCAGCACGAAGAAGCCCACGACGGCGGTCGCGCCCGCGGTGAACACTGCTCTCCTGGATACCCCGGCGGCCTTGAACCGGCGTGGCGGGAGGAGGGGCCTGAGGGCCTGGTTCAGGAGCAGGACGCCGGTGGCTCCGGCGAGTACGCCCCAGGCGAGCGCGGTGATGTCGTCCAGGGCCCACCACGCCAGGGCGGCCCACACGATTGCCGGTCCGGGTACGCCGGACACGAGCACGCCGCACAGCCCCATCGCCATCACCGCCCCCACCCCGACAACCTGCCACACACCCATCCCCCCAGCCTGCGCGCCCCGCTCCACCCCCGCCACGCACGATCCGGCTCCGCCCCAGACCCCGTATCGCGCCTTAAGGCCGCTCGTCCTCAATCGCCGGACGGGCTGAGGTGCTGGCCAGCACCGAGTGGTTAGGGGCGCGGGGAACTGCGCGCCCAGCCACGCACGATCCGCACCCGAAAGCGGAGCTCCCTGGGGCTCCGCCCCAGACCCCGTTCGCGCCTGAACGGCGCTCGTCCTCAATCGCCGGACGGGCTGAGGTGGCCGATGCTGGCCCGCACCGAGCATTTAAGGCGCGCGGGGAACTGCGCGCCCAGCCACGCACGATCCGCACCCGAAAGCGGAGCTCCCCGGGGCTCCGCCCCAGACCCCGTTCGCGCCTAAAGGGCGCTCGTCCTCAATCGCCGGACGGGCTGTAGGTGCCCCCGCACCGCGTAGTTAGGGGCGCGGGGAACTGCGCAAAAGGGACCACGGCCCGCAGACGAGGACGGGCAAGGGGTCCAGGTCACCCGGGGTTTCAGCGGGTGACCCAGCCCCGTTCGTACGCGTGCCACCCCAACTGAAGCCGCGTGGTCACACCGGTAAGCTCCATCAACCCCTTGACCCGCCGCTGCACCGTCCGCAACCCCACCTCCAACTGCTTCGCCGCACTCGCATCGGTCATCCCCGCCAGCAGCAGCGACAAGATCTCCAGGTCGGTGGCGTCCGGCCCCGGCGTCTCCTCGACGATGCCGCGGTCCCCACCCCCGAGCCGCAGCGGCAGCGCGTCCTTCCACACCGCCTCGAAGAGGCCCATCAGGGATTCGAGCAGACCGCTCGCGTGCACCACGAGCGCCGCCGGCTCGGCGTCCCGCCCGGTCAGCGGCACCATCGCGAGGCTGCGGTCCGCCACGACGAGCTTGGTCGGCACCCGCTCCACCGTGCGCACCTGCTCGTCGCGGCCCAGCGCCGCCGACAGCTCGACGATCCCGGCGGGCAGCGAAAGCACCTCGCGTTCGATCACCACCCGGTAGGCGACCCCCCGGATCGAGGCCCGCTCCTCGGACTCGTTGTCCATCCCGGTGACCGCGACCGGCTTGCCCGTCACGAGCGCGCACACCTCCTCGGCGGCGCCCAGCTGCAACTGGTGGAAGCGGTGCGAGACCGCGCTCGCCCCGGTCACCACCTCGACCAGGTCGTGGACGGCCGGCTCGGCGGCCTCGGCGCGGTACTCGGAGGCGAGCAGCGCCGCCGCCAGTTCGGCCTGGTCCAGCTCGTGGCGCTGCTGGGTGAGCAGCGCACCGAGCGCGACACCGGGCGGGGCCGCGACCCAGCGGCCGGTGCGGGCCGAGGACTGGGCGGCCAGACCGTGCCGCTCCAGGCGGCGCAGCGCGCGCTCGGTCTCGTTCTCGGGGAGCGCGAGCCGGTGCGCGAGGTCCGTCACCTCGGCCGCGCCCACCGCGACCAGGGCGCGGTACGCCGACTCCTGCGTCTCGTCGAGACCTATCGCTCCCAGCACCATGGACCGCCTCTCTCAGGGCTTGCCTCTGGCGGGAAACCGCCCCGGCGCAAACCCGCCTCCCAACATCATCCCCGTATCACCCGCCCCTCTGCCAAGGTCGAGCCACCGCAGCACCAACCGCCTCCGGGTACAGGGCATTTGCGCGTTTTGCGCGCGGTGTCTTTTGTGCCGGATCGACCTGGGGAGAGCGATGCGCCCGATATCGCGTACGGCTCTGGGGGTGGCGGCCGCCGCCGCCCTCGCCGTCACCGCGGTGGCGCCGTCCGTGGCAGCGCCACGACACGACGACACCGCGTCCACCGCCGAGCGACCGCTCGTGGGCGGCGCCACGAGCGGCACGGGACAACCGGCCACCGTCACCCTCGTCACCGGCGACAAGGTCGTGGTGAGCAGGGACCGCTCCGGCGCCCCCACCGGCGTCACCGCGCTGCCCCGCGAGGACGGCTCCGTACCGCTCGTCCAGACCAGGCGGTCGGGACAGGAGCTGTACGTCTACCCCGACGGCGCGGCCGGAGCGCTCGCCGCCGGATCGGTCGACGAGGAGCTGTTCAACGTCTCGGGGCTGATCCGCCAGGGCTACGACGACGCACACACCAAGACCCTCCCGCTCATCGCGGTGTACGACCACGCCGCGCCACGGTCGGCGCGGGCCGTGCCGCGCGGCGCGAAGGCGGGCCTGAACCTGCCCGCGGTCAACGGCACCGCCCTCACCGTGGACAAGGTCTCGGCCGCACACCTGTGGGCCGATGTCGCCAACTCCCGTACCAGAGCCGCCTCTTCGGGCATCAAGAAGCTGTGGCTCGACCGCAAGGTGACGGCCACCCTGGACCGGTCGGCGCGGCAGATCCGCGCCGACCTCGCCTGGGCCGCCGGATACGACGGCAAGGGCACCAAGGTCGCCGTCCTGGACACCGGTGTGGACGCCGAACACCCCGACCTCAAGGGCCGCGTCACCGACGCCAAGAACTTCACCGACTCGCCCGACACCGAGGACCGCCAGGGCCACGGCACCCACACCACCTCCACGGTCGGCGGCTCGGGCGCGGCGAGCGACGGAAAGAAGAAGGGCATCGCGCCCGGCACCGGCCTGATGGTCGGCAAGGTCCTCAACGACTCGGGCTCCGGCGACAGTTCATGGATCATCGCCGGGATGCAGTGGGCCGTCGACAACAAGGCCGACGTGGTGTCCATGTCGCTCGGCAGCCCGGTCCCCACCGACTGCACCGACCCGATGAGCATCGCGGCCCAGGAGCTGGCGACCAGCGCCCCGCACACCCTGTTCGTCGTCGCGGCCGGCAACTCCGGCCCGGGCCTGAACACGGTGTCCTCGCCGGGCTGCGCGCCGGGCGTCCTGACCGTCGGCGCCGTCGACCGCGACGACACCACCGCGGGCTTCTCCAGCCGCGGCCCGGCCCCCTTCACCCACACCCTGAAGCCGGAGATCACCGCCCCCGGCGTCGGCATCTCGGCCGCCAACGCGGGCGGCCGGGGCGTCTACGCGTACCAGACGATGTCCGGCACCTCGATGGCCACGCCGCACGTCGCGGGCGCCGCCGCCATCGTCAGGCAGCGCCACCCCGACTGGAGCGCCCAGCAGATCAAGGCCGCGCTCGTCTCGTCCGCCGACAGCGCCATCCCGGGGGACGTACGGGAGACCGGTGGCGGCCGGCTCGACGTCAAGGCCGCCATCGACACGACGGTGCTCGGCGCGCCCGCCGTGCAGGCCGGCACCTTCGACTGGCCACAGGACAAGAGCGACCGCACCACCGTCGACGTGCCCTACACCAACCTCACCGACAAGCCCCTGAGGCTCGACCTCAAGGTCGCGGGCGTCACCGGGAACGACGGATCGCCTGTCAACTCACGGGTGGCGAAGCTGAGTTCGGGCACGGTCACCGTCCCCGCCGGTGCCACGGCCAAGGTGCCGCTCGCCATCGACCCGACCGCCCGCCTCGCAGCCGGCCAGTACGGGGACGTCACCGGCCGGGTGCTCGCCACGGCCAACGGCGTGCAGGTCTCCACCCCGTTCGCGCTGTACGTCGAGCCGGAGACGCTCACTCTGCGCGTCAAGCTCGTCGACCGCCAGGGCGGGCCCGCCGCCGGAGCGTCCTCGCTCGACGTCATCGGCACCGACACCGCGACCGGCGAGCGCCGCTTCAACGACGGCGCCACCGACCAGGTCTACCGGCTGCGCCCCGGCGCCTACTTCGTGTCCTCCTTCGTCACCTCGCCCGACCCCGGCGACGCGACCGGCGCCGACGTCGGCTCGGTCAGCTATCTCGGCCGCCCGCAGCTCGACCTGAAGAAGGACACCACCCTCGTCCTGGACGCCCGCTCCGCGCACCGGCTCTCCCTACGCACCGAGCGGCCGAGCGAAGTCCGCACCACCACCCTCGACTTCGCCCGCTCCTGGGGCGGCCAGTGGCTGCACTCCGGTTCCCTCAGCGGATCCCGTCTGATCAAGGAGTACTTCGCGGACGTGCGGGGCGACGCCCGCACCGGCGACTTCGAATTCGGCAGCTACTGGCGGGCGTACGCCCCGCAGTTCGACAGGCTCGGCGTGGTCGGCGGGCCCGAACTGCACCCGCTCACCGCGAGCGTCGGCTCCGACAACCTCGACGGCACCGGCCGCGCCCCCCTGGTCGACGCGGGCCGGGGCACCCCCGAGGAGCTCAAGGCCGCCGGCGTCGCCGGAAAGGTCGCCTTCGTCGCGGTGCCGGACGGCGCGGGGTCGCTGTCGACGCTGGGCAAGGACGCCAAGGCCGCCGGCGCCACGGCGCTCCTCGTGCACCGCCCGTCGGCCGGTCGCTGGCTGCCGGCGTACGGCTTCACGGGCGGGCCGCTGCCCACCCTCTCCGTCGAGGCCGCCGAGGCCAAGGCGCTCACCGACCGCCTGTCGGGCGGCCCGGTCACGCTCACCTGGAAGGCCACCGCGAAGAGCGGCTACGTCTACAACCTGGGCTTCCAGGAGGACGGCGGCTTCGACTCCGACCGCGTCTACCGGGTACGCGACGGGCAGTTGGGCCGCAACGCCTCCACCTACCACTCGATGGGAGTGCCGGCCGACTTCGTCGACGGCGTCGCCGCCCACCGTCCCGACGGCCGAGCGATCGGGGTCTCCGGCATCGACCTGGTGGCCGTGCCTTCCACCCGCACCGAGTTCTACACGCCCGGTCCCACCACCTGGGACCACTTCGTCTCGTCCAGCTTCCCCTTCGGCGAGTTCATGCTCTCCCCGCCGACGGCGTACCGGGCGGGCAAGCAGACGAAGGAGAGCTGGTACGACGGGGTGGTCGGGCCCGACGCCGGACGCGACGGCACGGGCGAGCCCCTGCTCGCCGCCGAACGCCAGGGCGACCTGATCGGCTTCGCGCCCGGCATGTGGGGCGACACCGAACACAGCGCCCAGCCGGGCTCGTTCGGCGACATCGGCTCGCTGCTGCTGCGCCGCGACGGAAAGGACTACGACAGCAGCGGCTGGCCCTCGGGGGTGTTCACCGTCCCCGCCGACGACGCGGCGTACGAGCTCATCAGCGACAACCAGAAGATCGGCCCCTCCGGTGCGGTCTGGAAGCGCTCCACCGAGACCGTCACGAGCTGGAAGTTCCGCTCGCACCGGGAGGAGAAGGTGTACTCGCAGGGGATCCCGCTCCTCTTCCCGCACTACGACGTCCCGGACGACGCCCTCAAGACCGTCCCGGCGGCGGACGGCCAGAAGATCGGCCTCACCGTCACCGGGCACGCGGGCTACACCCCGGCCGGCCTGGTCTCGGCCGCGCTGTCGTACTCCTACGACGGCGGAGCCACCTGGACCAAGGCCAACTCCGTTCATCAGGGCGGTAGTTGGATGGCGACCGTGAACCACGCGGGCGCCTCGGCCAAGAACGTGACCCTGAGGGCCGAACTGACCGACGCCAACGGCAACTCGGTCACCCAGACCGTGGTGAACGCCTACGCGGTGCGCTAGACACCAAGCCGGTCCGCCGGGTGTCCCTCCCGTGGGGGGTGGGGACGCCCGGCGGACCTTTCGTCGGCCCTCGCCGGGCTTGTCCGTTGAGCACATTTTCCCGATGCCCCGTTTTCGTACGCCTGAGACGGTGGACAATTAAGGGCATGAGCCAGCAGGGGGAGAGGCCAGCCCGGGACGACGACTGGTGGAACCGGCTGTACGACGAGTCGGCGCCGGACGCCGGTCCCGACGGTTCGCGCGACAGCCTGGACGACCGCTTCAACTCGGTCTCGGACACGGTGCGGTGTCCGACGGCGACCGAAACCCCACCGCGGCCCGCACCCCCACCCCCGGCGCCCGGTGTGCCCCTGCCGTCCGGTGCGGCCCCGCCGAGCGACGCGGCCCCCTCGCCTGACACAGCCCCGCCGCCGACCGCGCCTCCGCCGGCCAACACGTCCCCGCCATCGGCTCCTGCGGCCCCGCCGCCGGGTGCCCCCCCGCCCAGCGACACGGCCGCCCCGCCGCCCGGAACGGCTTCGTGGTCCGGTGCCGCCCCGGCGAATGACGCGGCCTCCTCGCCTGGTGCGGCGCCGCCCCCCACCGCGCCGCCGCCGGACGCGGGCCCGGCATCGCCCGGTCCGGCTTCGTGGTCCGGTGCCGCCCCGGCGAATGACGCGGCCTCCTCGCCTGGTGTGGCGCCGCCCCCCACCGCGCCTCCGCCGCCGGACGCGCGCCCGGTATCGGCCGGTGCCGCCACGCCCGGTGCGGCCCCGCCGAACGACCGGGCCCTCTCGCCTGGTGCGGTGCCACCCCCCACTGCGCCTCCGCCGCCGGACGCGGCCCCGCCGCCGGACGCGGTCCCGGCATCGGCCAGTGCCACCCCGTCGCTCGGTGCCGCCCCGCCCCACGACACCGCCGCATCCCCGACCGTGCCCCCGCCGATCGGCGACCCCGACGCGGTCCCGTCCGCTCCCGAGCCGAGGTCCCGGGCGCCCTGGGAGGCGCCCGAGGGGGCGCACGCGCCGCGCGGGGCCGTCGCCTGGTGGGAAGCCGTGCCCGCCGCGCCGCCCCCGCCGGCCGAACCCGCGCCGCTGCCCGATCTGCCCCCGGGATGGGCCGAAGACGCCTCCCCGGACGCCCCGCACTCGCCCGGGGCGCGCCCGCCGGCCCCCGCGTCGCCCGGTGCCGGCGGCGAGGAACCGTTCGCCGGTGACGCCCCGCACTCGCCCAGGGCCCGGCCGCCGGCCCGTATCGGCGACGAGGAACCGTTCGCCGGCAACGCCCCGCGCACACCCACCCTCGACGCCTCCGGGCCGCCCTTGACCGCGCCCGACGAGCAGTTCGCGCAGCCCGCACGGTTCACCTCGCTGCCCCGGCCGCGTACCGGCCACGTGGGCGACGGGCCGCCCACCTATGACGCCGAGCCGACCGCGCTGCCCGCCGCCCGGCCCGAGGAGCTCGACGACCTCGTCGCCGACACCGTGCTCGACGGCGCCCGCTACGGCACATACGTCCTGCGGGCCGTGTCCGCGCGGGGTGACTCGGCCCGCTACCGGGGCGAGGCGCGCCGCGACGCCCTGCTCACCGCCCGCTTCGGCACCGGCGAGAACGCGCTGGTCCTGGTCGCCGTGGCCAGCGGCGTACGGACCAGCGAGCGGGCGCAGCTCGCCGCCGCCGACGCCTGTCACTGGATCGGCGGAGCCATCGGCCGCAGCCATGTCCGCCTCGCCGAGGACATCCGGGCCGGCCGGCGCGGTGACCTCAAGTCGGGCCTGCACCGGCTCACCGACCGCAGCTACGGAATGCTGCGGGCCCGCGCCGCCGAGCTCGGTGCCGGGCCCGAGGAGTACACCGCGCACCTGCGCTGTCTGCTGCTCTCCGCCGACCCGGCCTGCCGCACCCGGGTGTTCTTCGGCGTCGGCCACGGCGGCCTCTTCCGGCTGCGCGGGGGAGTCTGGCAGGACATAGAGCCCGCCGTGCCCGAGCCCGGCGAGGTCCTCGGCGAGCCGGTGGTCGGCTTCGGCTCCGCGCCGGCCGAGACCCCGGCGGGTGATCGTCTGACGATGGACCTGGGCACGGTCGAGCCCGCCCGCCCCTACATCGACCCGCCCGTCCCACCGGGCGAACCGTTCCGCTTCCGGGCCTCGGTGGCCCGTCCGGGCGACACCCTCCTGCTGTGCAGCGCGGGCCTCGCCGAACCCCTGCGCGGCGAGGCCGCCCTCGCCGAGGAACTGGCCGAACGCTGGGCCGCCGCCGAGCCGCCCGGGCTCGCCGCGTTCCTCGCCGACGTACAGCTCAGGGTGAAGGGGTACGCCGACGACCGTACGGCCGTCGCGGTCTGGGAGGCGTAAGCGCGGGGGCCATGGGTTGATGGACCCATGGCCAAGCAGAACGTCGCAGAGCAGTTCGTGGACATCCTCACCCGCGCGGGCGTCCAGCGGATGTACGGAGTCGTCGGCGACAGCCTCAACCCCGTCGTCGACGCCATCCGCCGCAACTCCGCCATCGAGTGGATCCAGGTCAGGCACGAGGAGGTCGCCGCCTTCGCGGCCGGCGCCGAGGCCCAGCTCACCGGGAAGCTGGCGGCGTGCGCCGGATCGTGCGGGCCCGGCAACCTCCACCTCATCAACGGCCTGTACGACGCGCACCGCTCGATGGCCCCCGTCCTCGCCCTCGCCTCGCAGATCCCGTCCTCGGAGATCGGCCTCGGCTACTTCCAGGAGACCCATCCCGAGCAGCTGTTCCGCGAGTGCTCCCACTACTGCGAGCTGATCTCCAGCCCGCAGCAGATGCCCCGGGTGCTCCAGACGGCGATCCAGCACGCGATCGGCCGGGGCGGCGTCGGCGTCCTCGCGCTGCCCGGCGACATCGCCTCCGCGCCGGCCCCGGACAAGGCGATCGACCACGCCCTGGTGACGTCCCGGCCGACGGTGCGGCCCGGGGACGCCGAGATCGCCCAGCTCGCCGCCCTCGTCGACGCGGCCAGACGCGTCACCCTGTTCTGCGGCAGCGGCACCGCCGGGGCGCACGCCGAGGTCATGGAGTTCGCCGGGCGCATCAAGTCGCCGGTCGGGCACGCGCTGCGCGGCAAGGAGTGGATCCAGTACGACAACGAGTACGACGTCGGCATGAGCGGTCTGCTCGGGTACGGCGCCGCCTATGAGGCGACCCATGCGTGCGATCTGCTGATCCTGCTCGGCACCGACTTCCCGTACAACGCGTTCCTGCCCGACGACGTCAAGATCGTCCAGGTGGATGTGCGCCCCGAACACCTGGGCCGGCGCTCGAAGTTGGACCTCGCGGTATGGGGCGATGTGAAGGAGACGCTGCGCTGTCTGATCCCGCGGGTGAAGGAGAAGACGGACCGCCGCTTCCTAGACAAGATGCTGAAGAAGCACGCCGACGCCCTGGAGGGCGTCGTCAAGGCATATACCCGCAAGGTGGACAAACACGTCCCGATCCACCCCGAGTACGTGGCATCCGTCCTGGACGAACTCGCCGACGACGACGCCGTGTTCACAATCGACACGGGGATGTGCAACGTGTGGGCGGCCCGCTACATCTCGCCCAACGGCAGGCGCCGCATCATGGGTTCGTTCAGCCACGGCTCCATGGCGAACGCACTGCCGCAGGCGATCGGCGCCCAGTTCGTCGACCGCCGGCGCCAGGTGATCTCGATGTCCGGCGACGGCGGCTTCTCCATGCTCATGGGTGACTTCCTCACCCTGGTCCAGTACGACCTGCCGGTGAAGATCGTGCTGTTCGACAACTCCTCGCTCGGCATGGTCGAGCTGGAGATGCTGGTGGCCGGACTGCCCTCGTACGGCACGACCAACCACAACCCCGACTTCGCCGCCATCGCCCGGGCGGCGGGCGCGTACGGGGTGCGCGTGGAGAAGCCCAAGCAGCTCGCGGGCGCCCTCAAGGACGCCTTCCGGCACAAGGGTCCGGCCCTGGTCGACATCGTCACCGACCCCAACGCGCTCTCCATCCCGCCGAAGATCAGCGCCGAGATGGTGTCGGGCTTCGCGCTCTCCGCGAGCAAGATCGTCCTGGACGGCGGGGTGGGCCGGATGCTCCAGATGGCCCGCTCCAACCTCCGCAACGTGCCGAGGCCGTAACCGTCCCGGCCACCCCCCGCCGGGCCGGGGGCGAAAGGGACGCGGTCCCTCCGCCGCGCCGCACACGACCACCCCGCTCTCCCCGCATTTCATCGCCTTCACTCGGCGCCGCAACAGCGACTACCCTCAACCGAGTTACGCCGATGACCAGGCGAGAAGGGCCGGGGGAGCCACACCATCATGAGCGGTAGCAGCGGGGACGGACGCGGCGAGAAGGACGACTACATCGACGGGGGCATCAAACCGCTCGCGGTCAGCGACCCCGCGCGCATCGGGCCCTATCTGCTCCTGGGGCGGCTCGGCGCCGGCGGCATGGGGCGGGTCTTCCTCGCGCGCTCGGACAGCGGGCGCACCGTCGCCGTGAAGGTGGTGCACGAGGAGCACGTGTCGGACGAGCAGTTCCGGGCGCGGTTCCGCCGCGAGATCGACGCGGCGCGCAAGGTCGGCGAGCGGTACACCGCGCCGGTGCTCGACGCGGGCCCCGGCGACGAGCCGCCGTGGGTGGCCACGGGATACGTTCCCGGCCTCTCGCTCGAACAGATCGTGCGGCGCTACGGACCCCTGCCCGCCACGTCCCTGTACGCCCTCACCGAAGGGCTGTTGAAGGCCCTCAAGGACATTCACGGCGCGGGCATCGTGCACCGCGACCTGAAGCCGTCCAACGTGATGCTCACCGTGGACGGCACCAAGGTCATCGACTTCGGGATCGCGCGGGCCCTGGAGACCTCCGTCGAGTCCCTGCTGACCAGTACGGGAATGGCCGTCGGCTCGCCCGGCTTCATGTCGCCGGAGCAGGTGCGCGGCCAGAGCGCCGGGGTCAAGAGCGATGTGTTCACGCTCGGCTGCGTGCTGACCTACGCGGCGACCGGACAGCTCCCGTTCGGGCACGGGGCCAGCAACCAGCACGCCGTGATGTTCCAGATCGTGGAGGGCGAACCGGATCTGACGGGCGTCGAGGACGCCCCGCTGCGCGCGCTCATCGCCCGGTGCCTGACCAAGGAGATCGACCAACGGCCGGGCGTCGAGGAGCTGTTGACGGATCCGGAGCGGCCCCGCCCGAGCACCGCGCGCGGCCCCTGGCTGCCCGCCCGGGTGGTGGCGCGCCTGGCCCAGCAGTCCGCGCGGCTGCTCGACGCCGAGGCGAAGCCGCTGCGGGAGGAGCCCGTGGACCGGGCCACCATCGGCCTGCGTCCACAGGGCGGCTCCCCCGAAGGCGTCGTGGGGGACGGCGCCCTCACGGTGCGCGAGCCCCGGGAGGAGCGGCCCCGCCGCCGCCGTCGGCTCGTCGTGCTGCCCGTCATCGCGGTGCTCACCGTAGGCGGCGGCACGATCGCCGTGCTCCAGCCGTTCGCGCGGGACGGCGGGAGCGAGGCGCACGCCCAGCCGCCGAGCAGCAGCGCGAGCGCGAGCCCCGGCGCCAGCGCCAGTACGGGCGCCAGTACCGGCCCCGGCGGCACGCCCTCCCCGAGCAACTCGCCGAGCCCGAGCGCCAGTTCACCCTCACCGTCGGCGAGCGACAAGGGCGCCGAGACGAAGGGCCCGGACGGCAAGGGCGGCGCCGGCGGCCCGAACGCCCCGGCGAACGGCGGCGGTTCGGCGGCGCAGGGCGGCGCGCCCGGAGGCTCACCCGGGGGCGGGGGCGCCGCCACCCGGGGCGCCGGTGGCGGCGGCTCGGGTTCCTCCGGCCCCTCCGGGTCGGGAGGAGGCTCCGGCGGATCGGGCTCGTCCGGTACCAGCGGCGCGCCCGCGGGCTCCCCGCCGCCCGCCATGAAGGGTTACAAGGTCGAGTACGCCAACGGCTGTGTGGGGGCGTGTTCCATGCCGCTCGTGGTGAGCTGGTCGGCGATCTCCGGAGCGACCCGCTACGACGTCCACTACACCAACAAGGGCAGCAACTTCACGAAGAAGAGCGTCGACACCATCTACTCCACCGGCGGCAGCAGCTACACGATCAACGGTCCCTTCTCCGGCGACGAGATCTGCGTCTCGGTGCGGGCCGCCAACAAGTACGGCGCCTCCGCCTGGGCGGAGACCTGGTGCGGCACCGTGCCCTACTGAGCGACCCCCAGCCGGTCGGTGTGCCACGCGCCCGGGCCGTCAACCCGCGACGGCCTCCTCCGGCACCTCACGTACCCGGCTCTACGTCTCGCGCGCTCCTCGGTCCACCCGGGTGATCGACCAAACCGGCGGGGCGGGTGCATCCGATGGGGCAGCGCGGGATTGCGCAGCCGGGCGGCATCGCCGTACGCAACGCTGTACGCGGGGAGCGCGGCGCCTTTGGGAGCGGAGCGGCAACCGTCTCGGGGGATCGGCCGATGCCCGGCGGCCGTCGTGTCCCGGGCCCGGGTCGGTCCGAAGGCGTGCCGCATCGCCGCAACGGCGGCCGGTCCTCCGAGTGGGGCGGCCCTCCGCCCGCGCGGCCCCGCTGCCACCGGGATATGCCGGTGGGGAGGGGGGAGGCCTCTCGGGCCGGGGCCCGCGCGGCAGGGCCTTGGCCCGTTCGCCCGAAAGCACAGGTCGGCTCCGGTGAAAGAGGGGTCGGGCGCGGTTGCGGCCCTGCGTCCCGACCGCGCGCCGGGCGGCCGCCCTTCGATCCCGAGCCGGGCCGCCGAGCGGAGCCGCCGCCACTCCCGGCCGGCCCCCGACGGCTCGTATGCCGCCGTCAACACCCTTACGCGGACGTCCAGTTGACCCAGCGCGCACACTGAGATGGACAGGGCCTCGGCGTCCGACGGGGTACGGGCGGGCGTACGGGCGGGCGTACGGGCGCGGCGCACGGAGTGCCGCACGGCCCCCGGAGCCGATCCCCAGGCGTGGCTCCGCCCTCCCGCGTCCACCCCTCCGGATCGGCCTCCGCGACGTCATCCCGTTCGGTCGTTGCGGAATCACCATGAGTGACCGGCGCCCGGTGGGGCATGCATCCCGTGTGCGTGTTCGAGGGAGGAAGGTCGTCGCAACGTGCAGGTGGGGGTTATGACAAGGCATCAGGCGGGGCGCGGTCCGGCGCGGAGCGGGCCCGTCCGGACACCTGATGCGCAGCAGGAGGGCCGGCCTCTGCTGCGCAGAGAAGTGGGGAGGGCGGACCTGGGCGCCGTCCGGGACATCCGCCGAGCGCTGCGGGAACTTCTGGGGCCCTCACCGCATTCGGGTGCGCTGGAGGTGGCCGAACTGCTCACCAGCGAGCTGGTGACCAATGCGCTCGTCCACACCGACGACGGCGCGGTCGTGACGGTGACGGCCCGCGGGCGCCGACTCCGCGTGGAGGTACGGGACTTCGTTCCCGCGCTGCCCACCCCGCACGCGCCGTCCGACGACGACGGTACGCACGGCAGGGGGCTGCTGCTCGTCCAGGCGCTGGCCGACGCCTGGGGCGTGCACGAGCACGCCATGGGGAAGGTCGTCTGGTTCGAACTCGGCGACGGACCGGCGCCGCGCTACTAGCGCGGACACCGCCGTCACCTACCCGAACTGCTGCTCAAGGTCCTTCAGCTTGCGCTCCAGGGAGTCGAGCCGGGGCAGCGCCTGGGTGTCGTCCTCGGCGGTGAGGTCCACGGTCCTGGCGGTCGGCGCCTCGGCGGTCCCGACGGCCTGGAGGGAGGGCCGGTTGCGCAGGGGCAGTTGTCCGGGCTCCGCTATGGCCGGCTCCGCGACGGCCTTGGGCTGCGCGGAGCCCGACCCCGGACCGATCCCCGCGACGTCGACCTGACGGCCGCCGCCCCTGCTGCGTCCCCAGGCCCGGTTCTGCCGGCTGAGCGCCTTGAAGTGCGCCCGGTCCAGCTTCTCCTGGTCGCGCCTGCGGAGCTTGTTCTCCTCCTTGGTGCGCTTGTCCTCCCTCACTTCGTCGACCGCCTCGTCCAGGGTGCGTACGCCTTCCAGGAGCATCAGCGACCAGGCGCCGAAGGTCTCCCGGGGGGCCCGCAGCCAGCGGACGATACGAATCTGCGGCAACGGCCTTGGTACCAGCCCCTGTTCACGCAGGGCCGCCCGGCGGGTCTGCTTCAGCGCGCGGTCGAACAGCACCGCCGCCGAGAGCGACATCCCGGCGAAGAACTGCGGGGCGCCCGCGTGGTCCATCCCGCGCGGCGCGTGCACCCAGTTGAACCAGGCCGCCGCGCCCGCGAACGTCCACACGAGCAGCCGCGAGCCGAGCGCCGCGTCACCGTGGCTGGCCTCGCGCACCGCGAGCACGGAGCAGAACATCGCCGCGCCGTCGAGGCCGAACGGGACCAGGTACTCCCAGCCGTCCGTCAGATTGAGGTTCTGCCGGCCGAAGCCGACCAGACCGTGGAAGGAGAGGGCGGCGGCCACCGCCGCGCAGCAGAACAGGAGCACATAGGAAGCGGTGCCGTACACCGCCTCCTTCCTTCTGCGGCGCTCCTCGCTGCGTTCCCACGAGTCGTCGCCGGTGGCGTTGTCACCGGCGCGCTTGCCGCGAGCGAGCACTACCAGAGCCACGACGACCCCCACGATCATCACGCCGCCCGGAAGCAGCCAGTCCAGCGATATGTCGGTCAGTCGCATGCGGTGTCCCTTGCATCGCGTAGGGCGTATCGGCCGCCATACTGCTCCAGCCGGACGGGGCGGCAGGAGGGTTTCGGGGCAAGAGGACGCCAACGGAGTGCGAGGGCAGTCGGATAGGGGCGATTGGCTCGAACTGCCGTGCCCGGCGCGCGAGTTGCGTTCGACTGGCGCTCACCCGGACGGGTGGCATGGAGTCAGGATGCGGTGCTGAGCAGCCGTACGCGGTCGGCGTCGCAGGTGCGCGGACAGGTGACGCAGGTGTCCTCGGGCCGCACGGTGTAGAAGAAGCAGCAGCTCGCCCGGTCGCGGGTGGCCAGGCGCCGCCCGTCGGGCGCGGTCAACTCGCGGAAGCCGGGGGTGCCCACATACGGCTTCGCGGTGCCGGGAAACAGCGCGTCGAGCTCGGCCATCGCGCGCGGCTCCTCGCCGAGCAGCGAGCCGATGTACCAGAGCCCCTCGACGATCTCGTCCGTCGCCATGCCCCACAGGGCCCGTCGGCCGCGCCGCATCCGCGGTCCGAACCCGTCGAGCACCGGCCCGAGGTGCTCGGCCACCGATGCCCGCACCTCGGCCCGCAGCGCCTCCTCGTCCGCCACGACGCGGGCGCCGGGGAGCGCCGCCGCCGGGTCGTCGGGCAGACAGGCGAACTCGCGCACCCGCACGGCGACCCGGCCGAGCGTCCGCTGGAACGCCACGTCGGCGACCGGCACCCGCGGCACCCGGCGGTGCAGGAACCAGGGGATGGTCACCAGGAGGCAGACCGGCCAGGCGTAGCGGTGGAAGCCGAACGAGGCGATGACATCGGGACGGGCCTGGTGGCCGTAGTCCCGGACCACTTGGGCGTTGTCCCAGGCCAGAAAGGCGTCGAGGGCGCCACCGCCGGCCGCGAGCTCGGCCGCGCCCACCCAGCCGGCGCCGTCGGGCGTGGGCTCGGCGGCGGTCAGCTCTTTGATTCCCAGACCGGGGAACACCTCGGCGAGCCGGGCGTAGGAGTCCGCGAGGGGGCTCGGCGCGGGGCTGGGCAGCAAGGCGGACACGGTCATGCGGAACCACCCGATCACGATCGTTGGCAGGTAAGGCTTACCTTAGCCGATGCGGGCGATGTTTGAACTCGCGCTTTGTCCGCCTATGGTCTGTGGGGGCATGCGGAGCCGTAGGAGGCCGGGGTGGAGCAGGGCAGAGCGCACGAGGCGGTGGTGCCTCCATACGGGTCACCCAGGGTCCCCGGTCAGGCCAGGGGCGGCGAGCGTCCCGGCGACGCCCGCGGCGAGCACGTCCACGCCGAACCCCCGGCCCCCCGCTCCGTCCATCGCCACTCCGTACGCGGCCAAATCCTGGCGGCCCTGCGCACCGCGCTGGTCGACGGGGAACTGGTGCCCGGGGAGGTGTACTCGGCCCCGGCGCTCGGCGAGCGGTTCGGGGTCTCGGCGACGCCGGTCCGCGAGGCGATGCAACAGCTCAGCATCGAGGGCGCGGTCGAGGTCGTGCCGAACCGGGGCTTTCGGGTCACCGAGCGCAGCGCCCGCGAACTGGCGGAGCTCGCCGAGGTGCGGGCCATGATCGAGGTCCCGGTGATGCTCCGCCTGGCCCGCACCGTCCCGGCCTGCCGCTGGGCCGAGCTGCGGCCACTGGCGCTCGCCACCACCGAGGCCGCCGCCACCGGCGACCGCGCGGGGTACGCCGAGTGCGACCGCGCCTTCCACCGGGCGGTCCTCGCGCTCGCCGGCAACCAGCAGCTCGTCCAGGTCGCCGACGACCTGCACCGGCGCGCGCAGTGGCCGCTGACCGCGGCGCCGGTCGCCCGCCGCGGCGACCTGGTCGCCGACGCCGCCGAACACCTGGCCCTCCTGGACGCCCTGTGCGCCCAGAACCTGCCGGTCGTCCAGTCGCTGGTGCGGGAACACTTCACGGGCTCCGCGCTCTGACGCACGGCAGCCCCGCACCGCCGGCGCGGGACCACCTCGGGTTTCCTCAACTCCCTTGTCGGGGAAGCCTGTTCATCCAACTGACTGGTCGTCAGCTCCGTGTCGTCGGCCTCATGGGGCGGGACGCGGCGGCGGTACGGTGTCCAGATGGGCGGCGAGCCAGGTGGGAACGCCGAGCAGCCGCACCAGCCGTGCCGCCTCCGTACGCAGCCGCGTCGAGACCGGCTCCTCCTCGGTGTCGGCGAGCGCGGCGAGCGCGGGGGCCGTACCGATGAGGTAACCGAGCTCCTCGCGGATCCGCAGGGACTCGGCGAACCCCTGCCGTGCCTGCGCCAACTCGCCCTCGCGCAGGTCGAGTCCGGCCAGATGGCGCCAGGTGAACGAGAGCAGCAGGGTGTCGCCGTGGGCGGCGGCGCCCTCGTGCGCGCGCAGATAGGCGGCGCGTGCGGCCTGCGGCGCGTCGGCCACGTTCTCGGCGAGCAGCCCGCGCCGGAAGTCGAGCAGCGCCCGGCCGCGCCCCGCGAGCGCGGTCAGGGCGGCGGCCCGGCCGAACGCGGAACGCGCCTCGTCCGCCCGGTCCCGTACCCCGAACAGGGTGGAGGCGTAGGCGAGATAGCCGCGCTCGCAGGCGGCCGCGCCGCGCTCCTCGTCGCTGCGGGCGACGGCCTCGGCGCCGCGCAGTGCCTCCTCGGCCTCGGCCCAGCCCGACTCGGTGTACACACAGCGCTCGGTCAGCAGGGCGGAGCGCTGGAGCGCGCCGGCCGCCGTCGCCGCGTGTGGTTCGAGCAGGGCCGCGGCGTCCGTCCAACAGCCCCGCGAGCGCAACCGCCATACCGCGGTCTGGAGCGGATCCCCGTCATCCTCAGTCGTTCCGGAACCAGACATGGCGGTGTGCGCCACGTTGCCCTCCCCGAGCGCGCCATTGAGCTGCTGAGTCGATCCGCATCTCAACACGGAATGGCACGCCGGGCCAAGGGGGGCGCGTGAATGAGTTCACAATCGTCCGACCGTGGCCGGGATCGACCGTCAGCTCATCCGAAGCGCCAGGAAGAAGTCCAGCTTGTCCTCGAGGCGGGAGAGGTCACGGGCCGTCAACTGCTCGATCCTGCCCACCCGGTAGCGCAACGTGTTGACGTGCAGGTGCAGTCGGGTCGCGCACCGCGTCCAGGAACCGTCGCAGTCGAGGAACGCCTCCAGCGTCGGAATGAGCTCGGCCCGGTGGCGCCGGTCGTAGTCGCGCAGCGGGTCCAGGAGGCGGGCCGTGAAGGCGCGCCGTACGTCGTCCGGCACGAACGGGAGCAGCAGTACGTGCGAGGCCAGTTCGTGGTGACCGGCCGCGCAGACCCGGCCCGGACGGGCGGCGGCGACCCGACGGGCGTGCCGGGCCTCCTCAAGGGCGCCGCGCAGTCCCTCGGCGGAGTGCACCGCGGCGCTGACACCCAGTGTCAGACGGCCGTCGTCGGCGAGGCCGGGCGAGAGCGGCGCGCGCACCGTGGCGAGGAGCGCGTCGGCGTGCAGTCCGCCCTCGACGCCCTCGGGCGTGACGGCGGGCAGCGGGACGAGCGCGATGGCCTCGTCGCCCGCGTGGGCCACCGCGATGCGGTCGGAGGACTCCGGTCCGACGACCGCCGGGTCGACCAGGATCTCCTCCAGGAGCGACTGGGCGACCGGGCCGCCCGCGATCTCCGCGCCCGAGTCGCGCTCCCAGTCCACCCGGGCCACCACCACCTGCCAGTGCGGGGCCGAGCCGAGGCCGGGCAGCAGCACGGGCGCGGCGACCCGCAGCCGGGCCGCGATCTCGGCGGGCGCGGCACCGGTCTGCACCAGTTCCAGGACCTCCTGGGCGAGCCGGCGGCGCACCGAGCGGGCCGCGTCGCGCCGGTCGCGCTCGACCGCGATGAGCTGGGTGACGCCCTGGAGCAGGTCGAGCCGGGCGGCCGGCCAGTCGCTCGCGTCGGCCTCGACGGCGAGCAGCCAGTCCGAAAGCACCGTCTCGCGCACGTCGCGGGCGGCGGGGGCCGCGCCCCGGCCGTTGTTGCGGATGGGGAAGAGCGAGTAGGTCACGCCGTCCGCGGTGGTGCGGTGCGGGCCCCGGCGACCCGTGCGGGTCGCACCCAGGTGCTCGGCGGCGAGCGCGGCGCCGACCGCGGGGGTCAGGGCGTCGCCGGCGCCGGCGATCTGGCGGCCGGTGGGGGAGAGCACCCAGGCCCGCAGGTCGAGGTCGGAGCCGAGCAGGTCGAGGACCACCTCGGGGCCGCCGCCCGCCGGGCCGGAGGTCATCAGCCTGCGGTGGCGGTCCACCACCGCCGCGAGGTCGCCCGCCCGCTCGCCCGACACCTGCCGTACGACGTGCTCGGTGATGGTGGCGAACGCGACCGACTCGTTCACCGCGAACAGCGGAAGGCGGTGGCGAGAACAAGCCACGACGAGATCGTCGGGGATCGCGCCGAGCTCCGCCTCGCCCGCCGCCAGGCCCGCCACGCCCGCGCTCGCCAGGATCCGTACGAATGGCTCGGAATCTTCGGCGTCCCGGCGCCAGGCGAGACCCGTCAGGACGAGCTCGCCGCCCGTCAGGTAGCGGCTGGGATCGCGCAGGTCCGTGGTCATCACGCCCCGCACCGTGCGGTCCAGCTCGTCCTCGCCGCCGAGCAGCCGCAGCCCCAGCGCGTCGGTTTCCAAAAGTGCGCGCAGCCGCATCGCGTGTCGCCGCCGATCTGTCTTGATGTTGCCGTTGGAAAGCGGTGAGGTAACGGAACACCGCCTTTCATACGAATCTACAAGACGTGAGCGAACACCAGCCAACTCCTTCATGGTTTCAGTGACTGCACCCGAGGGATCGGGGACTTGTGTACTGATTCCACACCGCGTTAACAGCACATGAACGACTGAGATGTCGAGGGCCTGCCGTCCCCGGGACCCGTGCGAACGACCCCGAATTTGAGAATCGGAAGAGAGCCACTCATGGACTTCCTTCGCCCCGCCAGCTGGGAGGAGGCGCTCGCCGCCAAGGCCGAGCACCCCACGGCTGTGCCCATTGCGGGTGGCACCGATGTGATGGTCGAGATCAACTTCGACCACCGGCGGCCCGAGTACCTCCTGGACCTGAACCGCATCGGTGAGCTGGCCCAGTGGGAGGTCGGGGAGGAGAGCGTCCGGCTTGGCCCCTCCGTCCCGTACACCCAGATCATGGAGAACCTGCGGACGGAGCTGCCGGGCCTCGCGCTCGCCTCGCACACCGTGGCCTCCCCGCAGATCCGCAACCGCGGCGGCGTCGGCGGCAACCTCGGCTGCGCCTCGCCGGCCGGCGACTCCCACCCGGCGCTGCTGTCCTCCGGCGCCGACGTCGAGGTCGAGTCCCAGGCGCGCGGCGTCCGGCTCATCCCCATCGACGAGTTCTACAAGGGCGTCAAGCGCAACGCCCTGGAGGCGGACGAGCTGATCAAGGCCGTCCACATCCCCAAGGCGGACGGCCCCCAGCAGTTCTCCAAGGTCGGCACCCGCAACGCCATGGTCATCGCGGTCTGCGCGTTCGGCCTGGCCCTGCACCCCGAGACCCGCACGGTCCGTACCGGCATCGGCTCGGCGGCCCCCACCCCCATTCGGGCCAAGGCGGCCGAGGAATTCCTGAACGCGGCGCTCGAAGAGGGCGGGTTCTGGGACAACGGCAAGATCATCACTCCGTCGATCGCCAAGCAGTTCGCCACGCTCGCCTCGGGCGCGTGCAACCCGATCGACGACGTCCGCGGCACCGCGAACTACCGCCGTCACGCCGTCGGCGTCATGGCCCGTCGCACGCTGATGTGGACCTGGGAGACGTACCGCGGCAGCAACGGCCGCACCCTTGAAGGAGCTGCATAACCATGCGCGTCAATTTCACGGTCAATGGCCGCAAGCAGGAGGCCGACGACGTCTGGGAGGGCGAGAGCCTCCTGTACGTCCTGCGCGAGCGCATGGGGCTCCCGGGTTCGAAGAACGCCTGCGAGCAGGGCGAGTGCGGTTCCTGCACGGTCCGCCTCGACGGTGTTCCGGTGTGTTCGTGTCTGGTCGCGGCCGGTCAGGTCGAGGGCCGCGAGGTCGTCACCGTGGAGGGCCTGGCCGACTACGCCGCCCACCGCGCCGACTCCCACCCCGGCGGCGGCTGCGCCTCCGGCTCCTGCGGCACCTCCATCGACGCCGCCAAGCGCTGGACGGCGCACGGGTCCGAGAGCCCGCGGGCCCAGGACGGGCAGACTGGAGAGGCGGGCGGTCTCTCCCCGATCCAGCAGGCCTTCATCGACGCCGGCGCCGTGCAGTGCGGTTTCTGCACCCCCGGTCTCCTGGTCGCCGCCGACGAGCTCCTGGAGCGCAACTCCGAGCCGTCCGACGCGGACATCCGCGAGGCGCTCTCCGGCAACCTGTGCCGCTGCACCGGTTACGAGAAGATCCTCGACGCGGTCCGCCTCGCGGCCGCCCGTCAGGAAGAGGCGGTCTGATCATGGCGCAGAAGACCCGCACCACTCCGGCCGGTACGCCGACCAACGTCACCCAGAACCACACCAAGGGCGGCATCGGGGAGTCCACCCTCCGCCCGGACGGCACCCTCAAGGTGACCGGTGAGTTCGCGTACTCCTCGGACATGTGGCACGAGGACATGCTGTGGGGCCAGACGCTGCGCTCCACCGTGGCCCACGCCCTCATCGAGAACATCGACATCTCCGAGGCCGTCGCGATGCCCGGCGTCTACGCCGTGCTCACCTACGACGACCTGCCGGCCAAGATGAAGAACTACGGCCTCGAAATCCAGGACACCCCCGTCCTGGCCAACGGCCGGGTCCGCCACCACGGCGAGCCGGTGGCCCTGGTGGCCGCCGACCACCCGGAGACCGCCCGCCGCGCCGCGGCCAAGATCAAGATCGACTACAAGGAGCTGCCGCTCGTCACGGACGAGGCCTCGGCCACCGCCCCGGACGCGCCGCTGATCCACGAGGGCCGCGACGACCACCACGCCGGTCACGTCCCGCACCCCAACATCGTGCACCGCCAGCCGATCATCCGCGGCAACGTGGAGGAGGCCCGCAAGCGGGCCGACGTGATCGTCGAGGGCGAGTACACCTTCGGCATGCAGGACCAGGCCTTCCTCGGCCCGGAGTCCGGCCTCGCGGTGCCCGCCGAGGACGGTGGCGTCGACCTGTACGTCGCCACCCAGTGGCTGCACTCCGACCTCCAGCAGATCGCCCCGGTCCTCGGCCTGCCGCCGGAGAAGGTCCGCATGACGCTCTCCGGCGTCGGCGGCGCCTTCGGTGGCCGCGAGGACATCTCGATGCAGATCCACGCCTGCCTCCTGGCGCTGCGCACGGGCAAGCCGGTCAAGATCGTCTACAACCGGTTCGAGTCCTTCTTCGGCCATGTGCACCGCCACCCGGCGAAGCTGCACTACGAGCACGGGGCCACCAAGGACGGCAAGATCACGCACATGAAGTGCAGGATCGTCCTGGACGGCGGCGCCTACGCCTCGGCCTCCCCGGCCGTCGTCGGCAACGCCTCCTCGCTCTCCGTCGGCCCGTACGTCATCGACGACGTCGACATCGAGGCGATCGCGCTCTACACCAACAACCCGCCCTGCGGCGCGATGCGCGGCTTCGGCGCGGTCCAGGCCTGCTTCGCCTACGAGGCCCAGATGGACAAGCTCGCGGCGAAGCTGGGCATGGACCCGGTCGAGTTCCGCCAGCTCAACGCCATGGAGCAGGGCACGATCATGCCGACGGGCCAGGTCGTGGACTCGCCGGCCCCGGTCGCCGAGCTGCTGCGCCGCGTCAAGGCCCGCCCGATGCCCCCCGAGCAGCAGTGGCTCGCGGCAGGCGAGGCGGCGGACGTCCGCGCGCTGCCGGGCGGCCTGTCCAACACCACGCATGGCGAAGGTGTCGTACGGGGTGTCGGCTACGCGGTCGGCATCAAGAATGTCGGCTTCTCCGAGGGCTTCGACGACTACTCGACCGCCCGGGTGCGTCTTGAGGTCATCAACGGCGAGGCCGTCGCGATGGTCCACACCGCCATGGCGGAGGTCGGCCAGGGCGGCGTCACCGTGCACGCCCAGATCGCCCGGACCGAGCTGGGTGTCACGCAGGTGACCATCCACCCGGCCGACACCCAGGTCGGCTCCGCCGGATCCACCTCCGCCTCCCGGCAGACGTACATGACCGGCGGCGCGGTGAAGAACACCTGCGAGGCCGTCCGCGCCAAGGCGCTGGAGATCGGCCGCCGCAAGTTCGGCTCCTACCACCCCGCCTGGGCCACCGCCGAGCTGCTGCTCGAAGGCGGCAAGGTCGTCACCGACGGCGGCGAGGTCCTCGCCGACCTGGCGGACGTCCTGGAGGGCGAGGAGATCGACGTCGAGCTGGAGTTCCGGCACCGCCCGACCCAGGCCTTCGACCTCGTCACCGGCCAGGGCAACGGCCACGTCCAGTACACGTTCGCCGCGCACCGCGCGGTGGTCGAGGTGGACACCGAGCTCGGCCTCGTCAAGGTCGTCGAGCTGGCCACCGCCCAGGACGTGGGCAAGGCCCTCAACATGCTCTCCGTCGTCGGCCAGATCCAGGGTGGCACCACCCAGGGCCTGGGTGTCGCGGTGATGGAGGAGATCATCGTGGACCCGAAGACCGCGAAGGTGCGCAACCCCTCCTTCACGGACTATCTGATCCCGACGATCCTGGACACCCCGACCATCCCGGTCGACGTCCTGGAGCTCGCCGACCCGAACGCGCCGTACGGCCTGCGCGGTCTCGGCGAGGCCCCGACGCTGTCGTCCACCCCGGCCGTCCTCGCGGCGATCCGGAACGCGACGGGTCTGGAGCTCACCAAGACCCCGGTCCGCCCCGAGCACCTCACCGGCACCGGCGTCTGATCCCACCTCGGGATCCCTGATCCCTCCGGGCGGTGCGGGCCTCACTGGAACGTCACACTTCCGAAGCCCGCGCCGCCCGGAGCACACCAGTACCGCACCGCTCGCGGTCCTCGCAGTACCCAGCAACACCAGCAACACCCGCAGCGCCCAGCAACACCCGCAGCACCCGCAGTACCAGCACCACCCGCGTGACCCCGTCACACCAGCACCACCCGTAGTCATCTGCACTGCGGTACCGCGACCGGTACCCCGGCAGGAGCAGACACCGTTCGTCTCGGGCCGTCCCCCGGGTCGTGCAGCCCACGCACCATCCCAAATCCCGCAGCTTGTCTGACCTGAGGATTCAAGTCTTATGCGGGTGCCCCTGTGAACCTTGGGAGTAGGCACCATGACCCAGCAGTCCCTGGAGCCGAAGACCACCGCTGAGGACGCGGGCTCCGGCTCTCGTCCCTCCGCCGGCAGGTCTTGGCTCGACCGGTACTTCCACATATCCGAGCGAGGGTCCACGACCGCGCAGGAAGTGCGCGGCGGCATCACCACCTTCATGGCGATGTGTTACATCCTCCTGCTCAACCCGCTGATCCTCTCGACGCCCGACGTCGACAAGCACACGCTGGGCCACGCGGGCCTGGTGACCGCCACCGCACTCGCGGCCGCGGTCAGCACGCTGCTGATGGGCTTCATCGGAAAGGTGCCGCTCGCTCTCGCCGCCGGACTGAACGTCTCCGCGGCCCTGACCACCCAGGTGGTCCCCAACATGACCTGGCCGCAGGCCATGGGCATGTGCGTCATGTACGGCGTCGTCATCATGCTGCTGGTCGTCACCGGCCTCCGCGAGATGATCATGAACGCCATCCCGCTGGCGCTCAAGCACGCGATCACCATGGGCATCGGCATGTTCGTCGCCCTGCTGGGCCTGGTGAAGGCCGGGTTCGTCGGCAAGGGCCCCGAGCACGGTCCGCCCGTCACCCTGGGCCTCACCGGTCAGCTCGTGGGCTGGCCCGTCTTCTTCTTCGCCATCACCCTGCTGCTGATCTTCGCCCTCCAGGCGCGCAGAGTCCCCGGCGCGATCCTGATCGGCATCGTCTCCGGCAGCGTCCTGGCCTTCGTGGTCACCAAGGTCGCGGGCCTCACCGACGCGGACTGGGGCGGCAGCGCCCCCGGCCTCGACGGCAGCGCGGTCTCCACGCCCG
Source organism: Streptomyces hundungensis (assembly GCF_003627815.1). Taxonomy (NCBI): domain Bacteria; kingdom Bacillati; phylum Actinomycetota; class Actinomycetes; order Kitasatosporales; family Streptomycetaceae; genus Streptomyces; species Streptomyces hundungensis. The sequence goes on along the minus strand of NZ_CP032698.1, from coordinate 1,946,025 downwards.
ACTTCGGCCTCTTCGGCCACGTCGAGTTCGGCGGCTGGGGCACCATCGGCGCCATCGGCGTCACCATGATCGTCTTCACCCTGGTGCTCGCCGGCTTCTTCGACGCGATGGCCACCATCATCGGTGTCGGCCAGGAGGCCAAGCTCGCCGACGAGCAGGGCCGCATGCCGGGCCTGTCCAAGGCGCTGTTCATCGACGGCGCGGGCGGCGCGATCGGCGGCGTCAGCGGCGCCTCCGGCCAGACCGTGTTCATCGAGTCCGCCTCCGGCGCCGGTGAAGGCGCCCGCACGGGCCTCTCCTCGGTGGTCACCGGCCTCTTCTTCCTGGCCTGCCTCTTCTTCACCCCCGTCACCCAGCTGGTGCCCGCCCAGGTCGCCTCCGCGGCCCTGGTCGTGATCGGCTCGATGATGATGAGCGCCGCCAAGCACGTGGACTGGAGCGACCGCGCGGTCTCCATCCCGGTCTTCCTCACCGTGGTGCTGATGCCGTTCACGTACAACATCACCGCCGGTGTCGGCGCGGGTGTCGTCGCCTACACGGTTATCAAGGCCGCACAGGGCAAGTGGAGGGAGATCGGCGGGTTCATGTGGGCCCTCACCGCCGTCTTCACCATCTACTTCGCCCTCCATCCGATCGAGAACTGGCTCGGCGTCAAGTAGCGGCCGAGCCGCCCGCGCCCTCCACCCATCGTTAAGGAGACCGAACATGCTGGACATCGCCGAAGAGCTCAACCGGTGGGTCGAGCAGGGACGCGCGTTCGCCGTGGCCACCGTGGTGGCGGTCGGCGGCAGCGCGCCCCGGCAGCCGGGAGCCGCCCTCGCCGTCGACAGCGAGGGCACGGCGATCGGCTCGGTCTCCGGCGGATGTGTGGAGGGCGCCGTGTACGAGCTGTGCCAACAGGCGCTCGAAGACGGCGACACCGTCCTCGAACGCTTCGGCTACAGCGACGAGGACGCCTTCGCGGTCGGTCTGACCTGCGGCGGCGTCATCGACATCCTCGTCACCCCGGTCGGGCCTCAGGCACCCGCCCGTGAAGTGTTCGCCGCTGCCCTGGCCGCCGCCGCGCGCGGCGAGGCCACCGCCGTCGCCCGCGTCACCGACGGGCCCGCCGAACTCATGGGCCGCGCCCTGCTCGTCCACCCCGACGGCCGGTACGAGGGCGCCCTCGGCGGACACCCCGAACTGGACCGTGCCGTGGCCGACGAGGCCGCCGCCCTGCTGGACGCCGGCCGCACCGCCACGCTCTCGCTCGGCGCCGACGGCCGTCTGTGCGGCCGCCCGCTGACCGTCCTGGTCGAGTCGAGCGTCCCGGCCCCCCGGATGATCGTCTTCGGCGCCATCGACTTCGCGGCCGCCCTCGTCAGGGTCGGCAAGTTCCTGAATTACCACGTCACCGTGTGCGACGCCCGGCCCGTCTTCGCGACCAGGGCCCGCTTCCCCGAGGCGGACGAGATCGTCGTGGAGTGGCCGCACAAGTATCTGGAGCGGACGGCCACCGACTCCCGCACGGTGCTGTGCGTCCTGACCCATGACGCCAAGTTCGACATCCCGCTCCTTCAGGCCGCGCTCCGGCTGCCGGTCGCCTACGTCGGCGCCATGGGTTCGCGCCGCACCCACCTGGACCGCAACAAGCGGCTGCGGGACGTGGGTGTCACCGAGCTCGAACTCAACCGGCTGCACTCTCCGATCGGCCTCGACCTCGGCGCCCGTACGCCGGAGGAGACGGCCCTGTCGATCGCGGCGCAGATCGTCGCCAACCGGCGCGGCGGCAGCGGGGTCGCCCTGACCGGCGCCCACACGCCCATCCACCACGACGCCGCCGACGCGAGGGGCCGCATGGGCTCGGTCGCCTGACCCCCCGCGCCATCGGGTCTGACCCCCGCGCCACCGGGTCTGACCCCCGCGCCACCGGGCCTACCCCCCCGCCACCGGGTCTGACCCGCGCGCACCCGCCCGCGGCCGCCCCCGCCCCAACCCGGCCGATACGCGGGGGTCTGCCCGTTTCAGGCGGGTTAGGGTCGCCGCATGAGCGAGCTGAACTTCCGCGACGTGCCCGAGTCCGACGTCGACCGCGCCCTGGAGCTCTGGTGGCTCGTCTTCCACGACCGGCCCGACGAGAAGGAGAAGCGCGCCTACCACCGCGCGATGGTGCTGCGCTGCGACCGGGTGGGCGCGTACGACGGCGACGCGCTGGTCGGCTTCCTCGTCGCCCACCGCTTCACCCTCTCCGTGCCCGGTGGTGAACTCCCTTGCCCCGGGCTCACGTTCGTCTCCGTCGCCCCCACCCACCGCCGCCGCGGCGTGCTCTCCGGCATGATCGCCGAGGTCTTCCGCCGCTGCGCCGAACACGGCCGGCCCATCGCCGCCCTCTGGGCCACCGAGGCCGCCATCTACGGCCGCTTCGGATTCGGCCCGGGCACCTACGGCACCACCGTCGAGATCAACTCGACCCGCCCGCTCGCCCTGCGCGTCGAGCCCGACCCGCGCCCCCTGCGCCTGATCGACCCCGCCGACGCCCCCGCCGAACTCGGCCCCTTCTACGAGGCGACCCGCGCCCGCCGGGCCGGGCGCATCGCGCGCGACGCCGAACGCTGGCGCGCCGAGTGGCTCCCCGAGACCGACGAGGACGACGAGGAGCTCGGCCCGCCCCGCATCGTCGGGCTCGGCGCCACGAACGAGCCGCTCGCCGGGTACGCCGTCTACCGCACCCGCCGCGAGGACGACCCCGCCAAGCCCGGCACGGTCCAGGTCGCCGAGCTGGTGGCGGACACCCCCGCGGGCGAGGCCGCCCTGTGGAACTACCTGGCCGGCATCGACCTCACCGGCACCGTCCGCGCCTGGGGCCTGGCGCCGGACGACCCGCTGCTCCTGTTCGCCACCGACCGGGACCAGGTCCGGGCCGTCGCCGAGTTCCCCGCGCTGTGGATCCGCCTGGTGGACGTCGGCGCGGCGCTCACCGCCCGCTCCTGGGCGGCCGAGGCCTTCCTCGTCCTGGAGGTGCGCGACGAGCGCATCGCCGCCAACGCCGGACGCTTCCGGCTGGACGCCACCGAGCACGGCTGCACCTACGAGCCGACCACGGCCGCCCCCGACCTCGTCTTCGACGTGCGCGACCTGGCCGCCTGCTACCTCGGCGGCACCGAGGTCCGCCGCCTGGTCCTCGCGGGCCTGGTGACCGAGCACACCCCCGGCGCGGCCGCCGCCCTGGACGCGGCGCTGCGCACCGAGCAACTGCCGCACACCGTCGACGAGTTCTGACCCAGGGCGGGCGGCGCCGGCGGACACGCGGGGGGCCGCGCGTTGGCGACGTGATGAGGCTCTCCCGCCGCGGCGGCCCGGGCAGGGACGAACGCCCCCGTTATCTTCTTCGCGGTCCTGCAAGAGGGCCGCTGGCCTCCGGGCCCGGCATGACTGTTGCCCCCTGTCGAACGGATGACCTGGGGGGTGGTGTCACCGGGCCCGGGAGGTGCCGTCGGAGACGCTGATGAGAGGTCCGGCCACCACCCGGTCCGGCGCAATGCCGGACAGCTCGCGGGCGGCAGGTCTGCATAACGTGGATGCGCGCGTACGACACCACTGCCAAGGCCGGCACGTTCAACTCTGCTGGAAGGGCACGATGTTCGACACCGAAGACGTAGGCGTGTTCCTCGGCCTGGACGTCGGCAAGACCGCTCATCACGGCCATGGGCTCACCCCGGCCGGGAAGAAGGTCTTCGACAAGCCGATGCCCAACAGCGAGCCGAAACTGCGGGCCGTCTTCGACAAGCTGACCGCGAAGTTCGGCACCGTCCTGGTGATCGTGGACCAGCCCGCCTCCATCGGAGCCCTCCCGCTGACCGTGGCCCGGGACGCGGGCTGCAAGGTCGCCTACCTGCCCGGACTCGCGATGCGCCGCATCGCCGACCTCTACCCGGGCGAGGCCAAGACCGACGCGAAGGACGCCGCGGTGATCGCGGACGCCGCCCGCACCATGCCGCACACGCTGCGCTCTCTGGAGCTGACCGACGAGATCACCGCCGAACTCACCGTCCTGACCGGCTTCGACCAGGACCTCGCCGCCGAGGCAACCCGCACCTCCAACCGGATACGCGGCCTGCTCACCCAGTTCCACCCCTCGCTGGAACGCGTCCTCGGCCCCCGCCTGGACCACCCCGCCGTCACCTGGCTGCTGGAACGCTACGGCTCCCCGGCCGCCCTGCGGAAAGCCGGCCGCCGCAGACTCGTCGAACTCATCCGGCCCAAGGCCCCGCGCATGGCTACCCGGCTGGTCGACGACGTCTTCGACGCCCTGGACGAACAGACCGTGGTCGTTCCCGGCACCGGCACCCTCGACACGGTCGTGCCCTCCCTGGCCCGATCGCTCGCGGCGGTCCACGAACAACGCCGGGCCCTGGAAGCCCAGATCAAAGCCCTGCTGGAGGACCACCCTCTTTCCAAGGTCCTGACCTCGATGCCAGGGGTCGCGGTCAGGACCGCCGCAGTTCTGCTGGTCACCGTCGGCGACGGCACCAGCTTCCCCACCGCCGCCCACCTGGCCTCCTACGCCGGCCTCGCCCCGACAACGAAGTCCTCGGGGACCTCGATCCACGGCGAACACGCACCACGAGGCGGAAACCGGCAGCTCAAACGCGCAATGTTCCTGTCCGCGTTCGCAGCCCTGCACGATCCCGCCTCCCGCACCTACTACGACAAATGCCGGGCCCGGGGAAAGACCCACACCCAGGCCCTGCTCCGCCTCGCCCGCCACCGCATCAGCGTCCTGTTCGCCATGCTCCGCGACGGCACCTTCTACGAACCACGCGTCCCTGAAGCAGCCGTCGCATGACCAGCTCAGGCTTGACGAAGGACATAGAGGCACCCCCCCGCGAATCCCCTGCTCGGAGCGGGAACCGTAAGGGCCTTTGGCGGGGTCTTTGCCTGCGCGATAGGGACCTAAGTCCCGGCGCGCGGCGCCCGCACCGAACCACTCGCAGCACTGAGGTCGCAACAACCCCCTTGACGCTCAAGGAAGTTGTCGGAATACGGGTGTTTTCCGTCGATACCCCGCCGGAGAATTAACATTTCGGGATTCGAGCGCGATCGTGCGATCGTGGCCAACCGGTGAGGCTCCGCTGCCGATCCGGCACGTATCGAGGGGATGGGGAAACCATGGCGCGACCGACTGCCCACACACGCCGCATCGTAATGGCCACGGCTACGGCCGCGGTCCTGACGGGCGGCGTCGCCGCCGCGGTGTTCCTCGGCAGCGACACCTCCGCCGATGGTCCAGGCCCCGCGCTCGCCCACTCCTCCACCACCGGGAAGTCCGACGACAAGCCGGGCGGACGGCCCTCGGGCCCGGCCGTGCCGTCGGGGCCCGGCGGCGACGACAGCGCGCCGGACGGTTCGGACGGCTCCGCCGACTCCACCGGACCCGCGGCGCCCGCCGGCAGCACCGGCATATCGGAGACGATCGACCACGCCACCGAGAGCGGCGGGAAGTCCGTGTCCATCACCATCGACGACGGCCCGAGCCCGGTGTGGACGCCGAAGATCCTCGCCGTCCTCAAGCAGTACGGCGTCAAGGCGACCTTCTGCATGATCGGCCCGCAGGCCAAGGCGAACCCCGCCATGGTCAAGCAGGTCGTCGCGGCCGGCCACCGCCTGTGCGACCACACGGTCAGCCACGACGAGGCCATGAACAAGAAGCCCGTCGCCTACCAGAGCACCGAGGTCCTCGACGCCCAGAAGATGATCGAGCAGGCGGCCGGAGGCGGCGCCAAGGTCCAGTACTTCCGCGCCCCCGGCGGCGCCTTCACCCCCGACAACCGCCACATCGCGGCCGGCCACGGGATGCGCCCGCTCGGCTGGAACGTCGACACCAAGGACTGGAAGCAGCCCGGCACCGCGGCCATCGTCAACACGGTGAAGCAGCAGCTCAAGAACGGCCCGATCGTGCTCTTCCACGACGGAGGCGGCGGCCGCGCCCAGACGGTCGAGGCCCTGAAGGAGCTGCTGCCCTGGCTCTCCCAGCAGGGGTACACCTTCAGCTTCCCGGCCGTCTGAGGCACCGCCCCGGCCGTCTGAGGCACCGCTCTACGGCATCGTCGCCCACAGCGCGCAGTGGTGGGCCGCGCCCGGCCGCACCGGGCCCGTACGGTCCGGAGCCAGACCCTGCACCTGGGAACGCGACCAGTGCGGCGCCCCGCCCCCGTTGGGATCCCCGAAGCGCGCGAACCGTGTCCAGTACCCGATCATGACGTCGGCCAACCGGTGCTGACCCTCCGTCATCTCCCGGGGCCGGCCGCCCAGATCGAAGAGGTACGGCAGCTCCGTCGTATGCGTCGCGCCCAGCGGGAACGGCGGGGGAGCGGGCGTCGGGCGGGGTGGCGCCGGGTCGGCGAACTCGTAGCGCCACACGGTCTGGTGCGCCGCGAGCAGCGAACCCGTGCGCAGCGCGGGGCAGGCGTACTCCGCGTCCCCGATGACCGCCCCGAACACCGGCCCGCCGTCGGCGCCACGCACCGGGTAGGCGCGCACGACATCGTCGGCACGCGCCGGATCGGGCGCGAACTCACCTGCTACGTCAGGCCAGTTGGCGGGCGTGACGGAGATGGCGGCCGTCATGAGGCCGGCCGCCCAGATCGTGCCCTCGTCGTGGTTGGCGCCCATGAGCACCGGCACCCGCGCCACCCGCCCCGAGGTGACCGCTTCGGCCGGGTCGAGCGGCAGCAGCGGGGTGCCGTACGAGGGCTGGGCGTCCGCCCCCTGCGCCGCGAGCAGCCGGGGCACCGGCACCCGGCGCAGACAGCCGAGCACGTCCCCGGCCCCGGCGCAGCCCACCGCGTCGACCAGCTTCGACCCGGCGGCGCGCGCGACCGCGGGGGCCACCGCGTAGGGGGCGAACGGGCGCGCCGGGCCACCCGTGCAGGCGCCGCTCTGCATGATCGCCCGCTGGAAGAGCCCGGCCGCCGAGGGCGAGGCGAGCTGCGCGCAGACGGCGTAGCTCCCGGCGGACTGCCCGGCGAGCGTCACCTTGCGCGCGTCACCGCCGAACGCCCCGATGGTGTCCCGTACGTAGCGCAGCGCGGCCTGCTGATCGGCGAGGCCGAAGGTGCCCGAGCCGGGCAGTCCCGCGTGGGCGAGGTAACCGAGCGCGCCCAGGCGGTAGTTGACACTCACCACGACTTCGTCGCCCTCGACCGCCATCCGGTGCGCGTCGTAGGAGTTCCCGGCGCCGCTGGTGAAGCCGCCGCCGTGCAGCCATACGATCACCGGCCGGGGCCGGCCCGCCGTCGCGTCCAGGGGCGCGGTGACGTTCAGATACAGACAGTCCTCGCTGGTGCTGCCGCCCGGCACCTCGCCGGCCGCCTGGGCGCACGCCGGGCCCGGCCGGGTCGCGTCACGCACCCCGCGCCAGGGCGCGGCCGGCCGGGGCGGGGCCCAGCGCAGCGCGCCGACGGGCGGGGCGGCGTACGGGATGCCCTGGAACAGCCGGTAGCCCTCGTGCACGGAACCGCGCACCGCCCCGGCGCCCGTGGGCACCACCACGGCGGAAGGGGAGGGGGCAGCGGTCCCCGGACCCAAGGGCGCCAAGGGCGTCAGGGGCATCAGGGGCGTCAGGGCGCAGACGAGCGCTGCCGCGAGCCACCGCATCGTCAGCTGCCTCCCATTCCGCCCCGGGCCGCCACCAGCGTGGTCCCGAGCCCCCGCACGGCCGCGCCGAGGGCGGGCGCGAGGGCGTCGAGCCGTCCGGTCAGGGCGTCGAGACGGTCCTTGTGGGCCCGCGCGTCGGCGCGCGACACCAGGTGGTGCGCCCGGCCGGCCGCGGCGAGCGCCACCACCACGGCGTCGTACGGCTCGACCGGCCCGCCCCCTCGCACCAGCGCGGCGAGCTCCGCCTGAAGGGCCCGTACGCCCCCCGGGTCGAGTGCCGTCACCTCGCGCCGGGCACCGCGCGCGAAAGCGCGGTGCTCCGCCACGGTGACCAGGCCGACGGAGGCGAGCCGGTCCTCGACGGCGGCCAGGGTCTCCGCGCGGTCGGCGCGCATCCACGCCTTCCAGGTGCGCCGGTGCGCACCGAGGCGGGACAGCACGAGATCGAGCACGGGGTCCCCGGTGTCCCCGGCGTCGACGACCGCCACCTCGCCCCCGGCGTCGGCGACGCGGCCGAGGAGGGCCAGTTCGGCGAGGACCGCGGTACGTAGCAGAAAGCCCGCCCGGCTCCGGTCGTACAGGGCGCCGGCGTCGGTGTCGTAGGCCGCGAGATACATCCGGCCGTACAGCGTGTGCGTCATGGAACCGACGGTAGGCACCGCGCGCCGCCCGCGGATCCACCCGTCGGACGGCCTCGCACCGCGACCGTGGGATGAGTATGGGCGCGGCTCATCCCACGGGATGAGCGGACGCCTCAGCCCCGGCGCGGCTCCACCAGGCCGTGGTCGTACGCGGCGACCACCGCGTGCACCCGGTCGCGCAGCCCCAACTTCCGCAGCACCGCCGACACATGGGTCTTCACCGTCGCCTCCGACAGGTGCAGCCTCAGGGCGATCTCGGAGTTGGACAGCGCCTGACCGATCAGGGTGAGCACCTCGCGTTCGCGCGGTGAAAGACCGGCGAGGGCGGCCGGCGCCGGGGGGTCGGTGGTGTGCGCGAAACGGTCCAGCATGCGCCGGGTCACGGTGGGGGCGAGCAGGGCGTCCCCGCGCGCCACGACCCGTACCGCCTCGGCGAGCTCGGCGGGCCGGATGTCCTTGAGCAGAAAGCCACTGGCCCCCGCCCGCAACGCCGACAGGACGTGCTCGTCGAGGTCGAAGGTGGTGACGACGAGGACCCGGGCCGCACTGCCCGAGGCGACGATGGCCCGGGTCGCGTCGATGCCGTCCATCACCGGCATCCGCACGTCCATCAGGACGACGTCCGGCCTCAACTGGCCGACCAGGCGCACCGCGTGCTGCCCGTCGGCCGCCTCGCCGACCACCTCGAGATCGTCCCGGGCGTCGATGATGAGGCGGAAACCCCCGCGCACCAGCGCCTGGTCGTCGGCCACCACCACCCGGATCGTCACGACGCGCACCTTATCGGCAGCACCGCCCGCACCCGGAATCCCCCGTCGGGGCCGGGCCCCGCGTCGAGGGTGCCGCCGAGCAGCGCCGCCCGCTCACGCATTCCCGCCAGGCCCCGCCCCGAGCCGGCACCGCGCCAACTCCGGGTGCCGGGGCGGCCGTTGTCGCTCACCTCGATACGGACGGACTCCTCGTCGCGGCTCACCGAGACCCGCACCCGGCTCGCGCCCGCGTGCCGCAGCGTGTTGGTCAGGGCCTCCTGCACGATCCGGTACGCGGCGAGAGCCACGGCGGCCGGGGGCGGCGATCCCGCGCCCCGCGTGTCGAGGTCGACGGTGAGCCCGGCCGCCCGCGCGTTCGCCGCCAGCTCGGCCAGATCCTCAAGGCCGCGCGGCGGACGCCGCCCGTCGTCGCCCTCGCGGCCCCCCTCCGCCCGCAGCAGCACCCGCAGCTCGCCGAGCGCGGAGCGCCCCGCGTCGTCGATGGCGCGCAGGGCCTGTCGGGCCTGCTCGGGATCGGCGTCGAAGACGTCCTCGGCGGCGCTCGCCTGGATCACCATCACCGACACCGTGTGAGCCACCACGTCGTGCACCTCACGGGCGATCCTGGCCCGCTCCTCGGCGACCGCCCGCCGCGTCTCGGCCGCCACCCGCTGCTGCTGCGCCCGCCGCCACTGCCCCGCCGTCCAGGCCAGCGTCACCGCCAGCACATGGGTGACCAGCGCGAGCGTGCCCGCGCCGACATGGGCGAGCGGACCGAGCGCCACCATCCCGAGCAGCCCGTACCGCGAGACCCGCACCGGCCGCAGCGCCGACAGGACACACAGCGCGAGCTGCGCCCCCAGCAGCGCCCCGGTCAGGCTCAGCGCGGGAAGGATCAGCCACATCGCGGCGCCGAGCAGCGCGCTCGCCGCGAGCACCGCACCGGGCCCGCGCGCCACCCACCGCAGCACCAGGGCCTGCGCCACGGCGAGCGCGAGGGCGGCGGCGGGCCGCCAGGCGGCGCCGGCCCCGGGCCCCGCCGCCAGACACACGGGCACCGCCACCCCGAGCACCAGCGCCGCCGACCCCGCCCGCAGCGCCTTCACCGCCCGGTCCGAGGGAGGGGCGCCACTGCCGTCGGGACCACGCTCAAGACCCACGCGGCGACGCTACCAACCCCGGGAGCGCGGGCCCCTCACTTGGCGCCGGTACGGGAGCGGGCCATCCGCGCCGCGACCGTACGGGGCACATGGCGCAGCGCGAAGGCGTACGTCTTGTACTGGAGGCCCGTGATGCTCACCGGCCGCCTGCGGCGCAGGTCCTTCAGGGCCTGCTCGACGACCTTCTCGGCGTCCAGCCACGCCCACTCGGGCAGCGAGCTGAGATCCATCCCGGCCCGCTGCTGGAACTCCGTCCGCGTGAACCCGGGCACCACCGCGAGCACGCGCACCCCCTGCGGGGCGAGGTCGACCCGCAGGGACTCGCTGAACGCGGTCAGCCACGCCTTGGCGGCGCCATAGGTGCCCGTCGGCAGGAGGCCCGCCACCGACGACACGTTGAGCACGACGCCCCGCTTGCGGGCGGTCATGCCCGGCACGGCCGCGTGGGTCAGCCGCAGCGGCGCCCGCACCAGCAGGTCGAGCATCCGCTCCTCGTCATCGACGGGACTGTGCGGGAAGGGCGCCGGAAGCCCGGAGCCCGCGTTGTTGACCAGCACGTCCACCGGCGCCCCGACCGAGGCCAGCCGCTCCTCGACCAGGCGGCACTGATCACGGTCGACCAGATCGGCGGAGAGCGTCTCGACCTCCACCCCGTACCGGGACCGCAGCTCCTCGGCCATGGTCCGCAGGCGCTCCTCGTCGCGGGCGACCAGGACCAGGGCGCAGCCGAACCCCGCGAACCGATGGGTGAAGGCGGCACCGATGCCCGAGGTGGCTCCGGTGATCAGGACAGTGGTCATGACGGCTCGCATTTCTCCGAGGGCAGGTCAGAAGGCACGCGGGGCGGCCCCACGCACCGCCCCAGTCTTCGCGGACCGGGCCGAAGATCAAGCGCGGGGGCACATAACTGGCCAGCCCCGACGCCCCGTTGCAGGCGGCCGCGGCGGATGCGGAAGAATATGTGCTGCCGCCGCCGTAGAAATTCAGGTAAAGCTCGGAGAGGTCTTGGCGACGCGCGCAAAATAGTAGGATTTGCCGTGCCACCCGGTGGGATCCGTGCTACTGTTGTTCTCAGTTGCAGTTGTGGTTCCCAAAGACTTCAAGTGCCTCGATGGTTTTATGCCGTCGGGCGCTTTTGTATTTCCGGTGCATTCCGGACAGGGCGATCATCACAGTAACGACCGGGGTCAGCACAGTGCGGGCCCCCGGGCATTGCCCCGAAGGAGATATGACATGGCTACTGGCACCGTGAAGTGGTTCAACGCGGAAAAGGGCTTCGGCTTCATTGAGCAGGAGGGTGGCGGCCCGGACGTGTTCGCCCACTACTCGAACATCGCCGCCCAGGGCTTCCGTGAGCTTCAGGAAGGCCAGAAGGTGAACTTCGACGTCACGCAGGGCCAGAAGGGCCCGCAGGCCGAGAACATCACGCCTGCCTGACGCTGAGGCGTTTTCTGCACGCGGCTGGGGCTCGCACCTTGGGGTGCGGGCCCCAGCCCGTTGCTGTTCCACCGGGCCCGCCGTCACCGTGACGGCATTTTTTCACGGCCCGCGGGATCCTGGGCGCCGCCCGGGCTCCCGCCACCAGCGGACGAACCGCCCCGGCCACGGCCGGGCGGCATCAGCCCGCTGTCACGATCCGGCCCGTCCGCCTTTCAAGGCGGCGGCTGCCCGGCATTCCGACATCGGGCGGGGAATCTCCGCGCCCCCGTGCGGCCGGATCGGAATTCGACTTCTGTTTCCGGCTCGTTCTTGCGATGCCCCGGCTGTCTCCTTTCGCCGGGCGTCCCTCGATACGTGCCATATCGAGGAAGGTTCTCCTTGAACCGTTCAGCTCGCACGAACGACCGCTATTCCGCCGCCGGCAGGACCGGAGGCGACCGCGGGGCCCGTTTCCGGCCCCAGGGCCCGAACCGCTCCGGCGGAAGCCGCAGGCCCGCCGCGCCGCAGGGTGAATTCGCCCTCCCCGTGACCGTCACACCGCCGCTGCCCGCCGTCGCGAACTTCGGCGACCTCGACCTGCCCGCCGAGGTGCTTGAGCTTCTGGCGAGCCTGGGCATGAACGAGCCGTTCCCCATCCAGGCGGCGACCCTGCCGAACTCGCTGGCCGGCCGTGACGTCCTGGGCCGTGGCCGTACCGGTTCCGGCAAGACCCTCGCCTTCGGCCTGGCGGTGCTGGCCCGCACGGCGGGCCGACGCGCGGACTCGAAGAAGCCCCTCGCGCTGATTCTGGTGCCGACGCGTGAGCTGGCGCAGCAGGTCACGGACGCGTTGACGCCGTATGCGCGGGCGCTGCGGCTGCGGATGGCGACCGTGGTGGGTGGCATGTCGATCGGGCGGCAGGCCGGTGCGCTGCGTTCCGGCGCGGAGGTCGTGGTGGCGACCCCGGGCCGGCTGAAGGACCTGATCGAGCGCCGTGACTGCCGTCTGGACCAGGTGGACATCACGGTGTTGGACGAGGCCGACCAGATGGCCGACATGGGCTTCATGCCGCAGGTCACCGAGCTTCTTGACCAGGTCCGTCCGGGGGGTCAGCGGATGCTGTTCTCGGCGACCCTGGACCGCAATGTGGACCTGTTGGTGCGCCGTTACCTGAGCGACCCGGTGGTGCACTCGGTGGACCCGTCGGCGGGCGCGGTGACCACGATGGAGCACCACGTGCTGCACGTGCAGAGCGCCGACAAGTACGCCACGACCACGGAGATCGCCGCCCGCGACGGCCGGGTGATCATGTTCCTGGACACCAAGCACGCCGTGGACCAGCTGACCAAGCACCTGTTGCACAGCGGGGTGCGGGCCGCGGCGCTGCACGGCGGGAAGTCGCAGCCGCAGCGCACGCGCACCCTGGCCCAGTTCAAGACCGGTGACGTGTCGGTGCTCGTCGCCACCAACGTCGCCGCGCGCGGCATCCACGTCGACAACCTCGACCTCGTGGTGAACGTGGACCCGCCGACCGACCACAAGGACTACCTGCACCGTGGTGGCCGTACCGCCCGGGCCGGCGAGTCCGGCAGCGTCGTCACCCTCGTCATGCCCAACCAGCGCCGCGAGATGAGCCGTCTGATGATGGCCGCCGGGATCACCCCGACCATCACCCAGGTCCGCTCGGGAGAGGCCGAACTGAGCCGCATCACCGGCGCCAAGGCCCCCTCCGGCATCCCCGTCGGCCCGTCCGCGGCCGCCGCCGAGCGCCCCAAGCAGCGCGGCCAGGCCCCGTTCCGCGGTCTGGGCACCGCGCGCGGACAGTCCTCCGGCCGGCCCGGGAACTCCCGCCGCGCCGGTGAGTCCCGCGAGATGGCCGAGGCCCGCAAGGCCGCCCGGGCCCGCCGCGCCGCCTGATCCAGCGGCGCCGACCCACCACGGGGTGACCGGCCACACCGGTCACCCCGCCCCCGGCCCGTGCCACCCCGCCGGGCCCACGCTTCCTCCACCCGCCCCGCGCCGGAGTCACGCGCGGGCCACGAGCCCCGCTCCCGTCGAGCGTGCCGACCAACAACGGCGTACCTCCGGGACCGCGAGGACAGCGCCCAACCCCCGTGCACCGTCCGGGAGTTGACGCCCCCGCTTTCGAGACGCGACCCCGCGCACCCTCCCCGCCGCAGGCCCTCCCGCCGCGCACACCCTCCCCGCCGCGCTCACCCCCCACCGTGCCGCCGAGCCACCTCCCCGGGCTGCGAACCGCCGAGCCCCCCCCGCGCTGCCGAGCCGCCGAGCTACCTCCCGCCACGCCGCCGAGCCCCGCCCGCCACACCGCGGGTCCTCCCGCAGCCGGCGTGCGTGCGGGCGCCATCCGCCCGTATGAGACCCGTAAAGGAGTCGCCGCGGGCCGTATGAGGGGCGTCAACGGAGGGCGAAAGCGCCTGGTGAGGGGGTTTCCTCAGGGCGTCCGTTCTTTTTCGCGCCTCTCTGAGGAGTTCACGATGGCCGATCTGGCCTTCGTCGTCACCACGGTCGCGGTCTTCGCGCTGGTGGCGCTCATCGCCAAGGGGGTGGCCAAGCTGTGACTGCCGAGAACATCGTCGGTCTGATCGTGGCCGTCGCCCTGCTGGGTTACCTCGTCCTCGCCCTTGTGTACCCGGAGAGGTTCTGAGCGCCACCATGTCTCCTGTTGTTGCCGGCGTGCTCCAGTTCCTGGCCCTGGCCGTGGCGCTGGGCCTGGCATACCGTCCGCTGGGCGATCATCTGGCCCGGGTCTACTCCAGCGACCGGCACCTGCGCGTCGAGAAGTGGATCTACCGGGCGATCGGCGCCAACCCCGCCACCGAGATGCGCTGGCCCGCCTATCTGCGCGGTGTCCTCGCCTTCTCCGCGGTGAGCCTCCTCTTCCTCTATCTGATGCAGCGTCTGCAAGGCTCGCTGCCCGGATCGCTCGGCTTCGTCTCCATCCCGGCGGACCAGGCCTTCAACACGGCCGCCTCCTTCGTCGCCAACACCAACTGGCAGTCGTACGCGGGCGAGCAGACGATGGGGCACCTGGTGCAGACCGGCGGTCTCGCGGTGCAGAACTTCGTGTCCGCGGCCGTCGGCATCGCCGTCGCCGTCGCTCTGGTGCGAGGCTTCGCGCACTCCCGGGTCGCGGGAGCGTCCCGTCCGGGCGCGGCGGACGCCGGCGCGCTCGGCAACTTCTGGTGCGATCTGGTGCGCGGCACGGTCCGCGTCCTGCTGCCCCTTTCGTTGATCGGCGCGGTCGTCCTGGTCGCGTGCGGAGCCATCCAGAACTTCTCCGGGATCCACGAGGTCGGCCAGTTCATGGGCGGCTCGCAGCAGTGGAACGGCGGCGCGGTCGCCTCCCAGGAAGCGATCAAGGAGCTCGGCACCAACGGTGGCGGCTACTTCAACGCCAACTCCGCGCACCCCTTCGAGAACCCCAACGGCTTCTCCAACCTCTTCGAGGTCTTCCTGATCCTGGTCATCCCGTTCGCGCTGACCCGTACGTTCGGCACGATGGTCGGCTCGGTGAAGCAGGGTTACGCGATCCTCGCCACCATGGTGACCATCTGGGTCTGCTTCACCGCCCTGATGATGTGGACCGAGTACCACCACGGCGGCCCCGCGCTCACCGCCGCGGGCGGAGCCATGGAGGGCAAGGAGAACCGGTTCGGCATCGGCGGGTCCTCGATCTTCGCGGTGGCCACCACCCTCACCTCCACCGGCGCGGTGGACGCCTTCCACTCCTCGTTCACCGGCTTCGGCGGCGGCCTCACCATGCTGGGCATGCAGCTCGGCGAGATCGCCCCCGGCGGCACCGGATCCGGGCTCTACGGCATGCTGATCATGGCGATCATCGCGGTGTTCGTCGCGGGCCTGATGGTGGGGCGTACGCCGGAATACCTCGGCAAGAAGATAGGCACCCGCGAGATCAAGTTCGCGGCCTGCTACATCCTCATCACCCCGGCACTCGTCCTCACCTTCACGGCCGTCGCGATGGCGATGCCGTCCACCCTGACCTCGATGACGAACGGGGGCGCGCACGGCTTCTCCGAGGTCCTGTACGCCTACACCTCGGGCGCCAACAACAACGGCTCCGCCTTCGCCGGGCTGAACGCGAACACCCCCTGGTTCAACACCAGCATCGGGCTCGTCATGCTGCTCGGCCGGTTCGTCCCCATGGTGTTCGTCCTCGCCCTCGCGGGTTCGCTCGCCGAGCAGCAGCCGATACCGGAGACGGCGGGCACCCTGCGCACCAACAAGCCTTTGTTCACCGGCCTGTTGGTCGCCACCGTGATGATCGTCGCCGGTCTCACCTACTTCCCGGCGCTGGCCCTCGGCCCGCTCGCGGAAGGCCTCGCCTCATGACCACCCACACGAAGAACCCCGAGGGGCCCGGCTCCATGTCCATCGCCACACCCACCCGCGCCCCCCACTCCGACGTACCCGGAGGGCCAGGGCCCGGAGCCGGCCGGGTCGGGGCCGGCCTGTTCGACCCGAAGCAGTTGCTCACGTCGTTCCCCGACGCGGTCCGCAAGCTCGACCCGCGCGTCATGGTCAAGTCCCCGGTCATGTTCGTGGTGGAGATCGGGTCGGTGCTCACCACCGTGCTCGCCCTCAAGAATCCGGGGGACTGGTTCGGCTGGGCGATCGCCGGGTGGCTGTGGCTCACGACGCTCTTCGCCAACCTGGCGGAGGCCGTCGCCGAGGGCCGCGGCAAGGCGCAGGCGGACACCCTGCGCAAGGCCAAGACCGACACCGTCGCCCGCCGTCTGAACGGCGGTCGCGAGGAGGAGGTCCCCGGCGCGGAGCTCGGGATCGGTGACCTGGTCGTCTGCGAAGCGGGTGACGTCATCCCGGGCGACGGCGACGTGGTCGAGGGCGTGGCCTCCGTCGACGAGTCGGCGATCACCGGTGAATCGGCCCCGGTCATCCGGGAGTCGGGCGGTGACCGCAGTGCGGTGACGGGCGGCACCAAGGTGCTCTCCGACCGTGTCGTCATCAAGATCACGACCAGGCCGGGGGAGACGTTCATCGACCGGATGATCAATCTGGTCGAGGGCGCGGCCCGGCAGAAGACCCCGAACGAGATCGCCCTCAACATCCTCCTGGCGTCCCTCACCATCGTCTTCCTGCTCGCGGTCGTCACCCTCCAGCCCTTCGCCCTGTACGCGAAGGCCGAGCAGTCCATGATCGTGCTGACCGCGCTGCTGGTCTGTCTGATCCCGACCACCATCGGCGCCCTGCTCTCGGCGATCGGCATCGCGGGCATGGACCGCCTGGTCCAGCGCAACGTCCTGGCGATGTCCGGCAGGGCGGTCGAGGCGGCGGGCGACGTCTCGACGCTGCTCCTCGACAAGACCGGCACCATCACCCTGGGCAACCGCCAGGCCTCGGAGTTCGTGCCGGTCGGCGGCGCCATCCGGGCCGAGATCGCGGACGCGGCCCAGCTCTCCTCGCTCGCCGACGAGACACCCGAGGGCCGCTCCGTCGTGGTGCTAGCCAAGGAGGCGTACGGGCTGCGCGAGCGCCATCAGGGCGAGCTGGCCGGGGCACAGTGGGTGGCCTTCACCGCCCAGACCCGGATGTCCGGCGTGGACGTGGACGGCCGCAAGGTCCGCAAGGGCGCGGCCGGTTCGGTCCTCGCCTGGGTGACGGAGCGGGGCGGACGGGTCGCACCGGACGCCCAGGCGGTCACCGACCGGATTTCCCAGGCCGGCGGCACACCGCTGCTCGTGGCGGTGGAGGACGCGGACGGCGCGCGGGTGCTCGGCGTCATCCACCTCAAGGACGTCGTCAAGGAGGGGATGCGGGAGCGGTTCGACGAGCTGCGCCGCATGGGCATCCGAACGGTCATGATCACCGGCGACAACCCGCTGACCGCGAAGGCGATCGCCGAGGAGGCGGGCGTGGACGACTTCCTCGCGGAGGCCACGCCCGAGGACAAGATGGCGCTCATCAAGCGGGAGCAGGCCGGCGGCAAGCTGGTCGCGATGACCGGCGACGGCACCAACGACGCCCCGGCGCTGGCCCAGGCGGACGTCGGGGTGGCGATGAACACCGGTACGTCGGCCGCGAAGGAGGCCGGCAACATGGTCGACCTCGACTCCAACCCGACGAAACTCATCGAGATCGTCGAGATCGGCAAGCAACTCCTCATCACCCGGGGGGCGTTGACGACCTTCTCCATCGCCAATGACGTGGCCAAGTACTTCGCGATCATCCCCGCGATGTTCGCGGTGGTCTACCCGGGCCTGGACAAGCTCAACATCATGGGCCTGCACAGCCCCGAGACGGCCATCCTCTCGGCGGTCGTCTTCAACGCGCTGGTGATCATCGCCCTGGTGCCGCTGGCCCTCAAGGGCGTACGGTACCGGCCGACCAGTGCCGACCGGCTGCTCCGCCGCAACCTCGGGATCTACGGGCTCGGCGGCCTGGTCACCCCCTTCCTCGGCATCAAGGCCATCGACCTCCTCATCTCCCTCATCCCCGGCCTGCGTTGAGCGAAAGGCGCTGCTCCCCATGAACAACTCAGTGACGAACACGGCCCGGTTGCTCGGCGCGGGCCTGCGCGCCCTGCTGGTCCTGACCCTGGTGTGCGGGGTGATCTACCCGCTGCTTGTCACCGGGATCGCCCAGGTGGCCTTCGCCGACAAGGCCAATGGCTCCGAGGTCAAGTCCGATGGCAGAGTGGTGGGTTCGGCCCTGATCGGCCAGACGTACAACCTTCCGAAGAAGAACCCGGCCGACCCCGAGGAGACCCCGGCGCCGGACCTGAGGTGGTTCCAGCCCCGCCCCTCGCACGGGCTCGGCACGAACACCCTCAACACCGGCCACCAGCTCCTGGTGTCCGGCGCGACCAACCTGGCCGCCGACAACGAGAAGCTGATCGCTCAGGTCGAGCAGGCCAAGGAGGCGGTGGTGAGGGACAATTCGACCCCCGGCCACCCGGTGACCCCGGCCGACGTCCCCGCCGACGCGGTCACCTCCTCCGGCTCGGGTCTGGACCCCGACATCTCCCCGGCGTACGCGAAACTCCAGGCCCGCCGCGTCGCCGAGAAGAACCACCTGGACGTGCGACAGGTGGAAACCCTGGTCACCGAGAACACCCACCCGCGCATCCTCGGCTTCCTGGGCGAGCCGGGGGTGAACGTCCTCAAGCTGAATGTGGCGCTGGGGGCGCTCGTGCGGGGGTGAGCGCCGTGCGGGGGCGGGGCCGTGTCGACTCGCGAGGGCCGTGCGGGGGCGGGCTCGCAGGGGCGAGGGCGGGTCAGTGCCGATCCGTGCCGAAGCGCGGTGCGGGGGAGGGGTGGGCGTCCAAGCCGGCCAGGTCCGCGGCCTGCGGGCCGTGCGGTGGCGGGCTCGCGAGGGTGGGGACGGGTCAGTGCCGATCCGTGCCGAAGTCCGGCGCGGGGGAGGGGTGGGCGTCCAAGCCGGCCAGGTCCGCGGCCTGGTGGAGGAGGTCCACGAGCATGGGAGGGGTGAGGCGGCCGGTGAAGGTGTTGCGCTGGCTGGGGTGGTAGCAGCCGATCACATGGAGCTCGTCGGCCACGTCCCGGCCGGGGCCCTCACCCCGGGCGCCGCCTGCCGCCGGACGCGCCGCGTCGGGCTCGGCGCGGCGCAGCGTCACCACGGTCTTGTGGCCGAACCGGGGCCGGGGGCGCGGCAGTTGCCAGCCCGCGTCGGCGAGGACCGGTAGGAGCGTCTGCCAGCCGAAGGCCCCCAGGACGACGATGGCCCGAGGGTTCAGCAGCCCGATCTCGGCCGCCAGCCACGGCCGGCACGTGTCCCGCTCGGCGGGGGTCGGCTTGTTCTCGGGGGGAGCGCAGTGCACGGGGGAGGTCACCCTGACCCCGTACAGCTCCAGGCCGTCGTCGGGCGCGGTGGCCGTGGGCTGAGAGGCGAGGCCCACGGCGTGCAGGGCCGCGAAGAGAAAGTCCCCCGAGGCGTCACCGGTGAACATCCGGCCCGTCCGGTTGCCGCCGTGCGCGGCCGGAGCGAGCCCGACCACGACCAGCGGCGCGTCGTGCGGGCCGAACCCCGGCACCGGCCTGCCCCAGTACTCCCAGTCCCGGAAGGCGGCCCGCTTCGTCGCCGCGACCTCCTCGCGCCAGGCCACCAGCCGAGGACAGGCCCGGCACCCGGTGAGCCGACCGTCCAACTCGCCGATCCCACCGCACCGCGCCGCCTGAAACGAGGGAAAGCCCCGATCCTCGGCGGGGGGTTCCCTGTCCTGGGTGCCGACCTCGTCCATGCCTCCACGCTACCCGCGCGTTCGCGGGGGCAACGGCGCCGGGGGGACGGGTTTCCGGTGCGGTGTTCACAAGTGGATCGGGTATGCGCTCGAAGCGCATCCGCAAGTCAATGCCGCACTGCCCGATCAGGGCGGAGCGAGTGTGCTACTCCCTGCTGGGCCACTCGTACACAGTCGACTCCACGGACATGTCTCGCACACCCTTGAGGCGGACATCCGATGTCGGTTCGACCTCGAAGCGGTGCACGGGGTCATTCACCAGGCGAAGGGTCGGGTTCCCTGCGCCATCCTTCAAATGAGAGGCGATCACGAGCGTGTAGTTCTCGCCTTCGGACCACGCCCGTACGAACTCCGAGCGTGTCAGCGTCAGTTCGCCCGGTACATCATTCCCGTGAGCCTTGATCTCGTAAAAGCGCCCGGTCGAGTCATCGAGGTCCGCGCCCACGCCCGACGCCCCGCGCTGGTCGTACAGTTCGATGCCTCGCTCGCGCAGCACCCGACGGAGCGCGTGGATGACGAGCTCCTCCTTCTCGTGGTCTGTGTATTCGAGCGGTACGGGCCGGCTGCGAGGCGGGGCCCCTCCGGGCCTCGGCTGGGGGAGTGGGGTCCCATGTGGGCGTGACGAGGGTCCTGTGGTTCGGGGGGCAGGAGTGGTGTGAGTGGTGTCCGGTGCAGACGGAGTTCCGGTGTGGGTCACCTTGCCGGGCAGCGCGTCGAAAGCTGCGGCGTCCACAAGGGGGCGCGCCACGAATGCGTTCTGTGGGTCGGCCTGTCGTCCGGCTTCATCGCGGGGTGGTGGGACGGTGACGATCGGGCTCGCAGGAATGGCCGAGCCGGTGCTCGTGCCTCGCCGAGCAGTCGTCTTCCCGTGTGCCATCGGAACGACGGGGGGCAACTGGGAACGCCGGCTTAGTTGTTCGGCGAGCCGCTGCCGTTCCTCGCGTTCCCGATGCCCTGCTGATGTGAGCGCGGCCCCTGCCGCGGTTTCCACCAGATGTTCCTCCCACACGTCTCGCCAGCTGTGACCTACGCGCGACCGTTCCGCGGCGAAGTGGACGGCGATGGCCGCACCCGCGCCTGCTTTGGTGGTCAGAGCCATAGGCGAGTTGAGGAACAAGGTGTTGCGGCCGCGGTCGATCTGGGCGTCGACGGGCAGCTCGACGGGCTCGTAGACGTCGCCTGGTTCGAGGCGGATCCGCAGCCCGGGGAGTAGCCGGACGTCCAGGCCCGCCAGCCAGGCCCAGCCGGTGAAAGCCTCCGCCATCTCGGGCTCGTTGCGCACCAGAAGGTCCTGAAGCGCGGCGACGCCCCGCCTGAAATCCTCCGTGAGGCTCGTGTCGAAGGGCTGGTCCAATGCCGGGATACCGGCGTCATCGACGCCGCGGCCCTCGTACGTGACTTGGGCACCCGCGACATCCAGAGGTGTGACGTGAAGCGATCCGAACAGTGCCGCGAACTGTTGCACATTCCCTCCCGGCCTCCACAGGGGCAGGCGGTCCGTCAAGAGCCGCTCGACCCGGGAGTCGGCCACGGCGAACGCCATTCGCCCCCTGCCTTTGACCCAGCCGGCCGTGGTCCACAGCGGCAGATTCCGCAGCCTGCTCTGGAGTCCTGGTGACAGGGGCGCCCGGTCGGACGAAATCATGTCCCGCAGTCGGCGCAGAGCCTCGAGCATGACCCACTCGCGCTCGGCGTCAGGAGCGGTACCGGTGCCGGAGATGTCCTTCAGAATGTCGATGAGGTCGTCGAGCCCGGGTTCGGGGATGCCCAGGACCTGCCAAAGCGGAGCGACATCCGCGCCGGTCAGGGCAAAGGGACGGAACCCGCGAAGGATCGCCGGACCTTGGAAGCACTGACCGGACCGCATCCAACCCTGGTCGGTCAGGACGAGGTCCTGGTGGAGGAACTCACTCCGTACCTGCCGCTCCACCGCGGCCTGCGGTGCATCGGTCGAACGGTGAGTCAGACGCCGAACCAGAGACTGGTAGACCAGCAGC
Organism: Streptomyces hundungensis; assembly: GCF_003627815.1. Lineage (NCBI taxonomy): Bacteria > Bacillati > Actinomycetota > Actinomycetes > Kitasatosporales > Streptomycetaceae > Streptomyces > Streptomyces hundungensis. Next base: position 1,924,164 of record NZ_CP032698.1, on the reverse strand, counting down.
GCCTCCGCCCTCAGGCTGTCCGGCACCCCGGCATCCGCCTGATCGGCGACATCGGCTCCCCGGCTCCGGAGCTCACGCAGCCGCTCCATCAACTGAGGTACGTCGGGGTCGCCGCAGACGCCGAGAGCGGTGAGGACCTCTGTGCGGGTGATCAGGGCTTGGTGGATCGCCGGGTGCAGGTATCCGGGATCCTCCGGTCCGTAGAGAGCTTCCGTGTCAGGTGTCCGCAGGGTGAGTTTGGTCGGTGGTCGCAGCCGACCCCGGCTGTCTTCCAGCCAGGACGTCTTCCGCAGGTGCCACACCCAGATGGCCGCCGTCTCACCCGTGACGTTCCATTTGTAGTGGCCCTTGGCCATGGCGACCATGGCCTGGTCCGAACTGGTCAGCGGCACGGCGAGCGTGCGCAGCAGGGCGGCTGTGCGACGTCGTCTTTCGTCCACGTCCTTCTCGGCCGCGATGTTTCTGACGACGGCGAAGAGGTCGGCGCTGGTCAGATCGTCAAGGGTGTGGTCGGCTCCCGCGTCGCTCATCTCCATCCGCCTGTCGGCGACGGCCCATCTGCATTCCTGGGCGAGGCCGAGCCGGGCATCGCCGGGGTAACTCTTGGTGTCGGCGCGAGAATTGACCTGGCACACCGGAGTGAGACGGGGGGCGTCTGCCACGCCCAGCAACCTCAGGAAGGCCGTTCTGCTCAGACCGCCCGCCTGGGCGGCGGAGAGCAGCGATTTCGCGTAGGAGCGTCGCACCCAGACAAGACCGAGCGTCTTGCGTGCCGCGACCTCGAACCGGTCTCCGTCCGCGGTCTCCAGCGCCTGGGGGAGGTAGGCAGCGCCGGGCTTCACGCGCTGGGGCCGTTTGGTTCCCGCGCTGTCGTAGGCGAAGCCGCTGAGGAGGACGGCCTGCCCGATGCCCGGGCCGAGTCGGTCGCGAAGCTTCTTGGGTGTCTCACCGAGTGCCCGCTGTAGGGCCACGAGCCGTGCGGCTTCCGTTACTTCGTCGCTGTCGGCAAGTGTCCGGCCGGCTCTTCCGAGCCGGGAGACGATCTTCAGTACGGCTGTCGAGTCGTCACGCCGCACCAGGCAGTCCTGCCTGCCCAGCCAGGAGGTGACGGTCTTCGCCCAGATACTGTCCTCGGCATACGCGGGATGGAGGTCCACAACGACGCCCAGCACATCCAGGGGGCCGGTGGCCTCGCCGGAGGTGTCGGCGAACGCGTTCTCCGACGGGTCCGGCCGCAGTCGACGTCCGTCGGCGGTGACCAGACACGGCCGATCCGCCAGTACGCGTTCGTGGCCCGTTTCGAGCGCGACTGCGGCAAGCCGTACGAGCCGCGCGATGTCCTGCCATCCGGGGTCGGAAAACAGTCCGAGCGCGTCCGTGACCCGCACCTCCGCAGGCAGGGGTACATCTCCCTCCGCTCGCCAGTCCGCGAGGACCTCACGCCAGCGACCGCCCCTGTCGCGGACGGCTGCGGGCAGCGCGTGGGGGGTTTTGCTCAGCCGGGCAACCTCGGGGCCGTCCAGTACCCCCGACAGTGCATCCTCCTCCACCGCGAGGTCGGCCAGGGGACAGGAGCCGCCGTCGGCGACCGGCAGAGTCAGTTCGGCGGCCAGTGAGTGCCGTGCGCGGGTGAGCATCTCGGCATGGATCCGGTCCTGGAGGTGGTTCGACGGAGCGGAACCCGTGGGCGCGGGCAGCGGAATCAGATGCCACGCGGAGGCATCCACCCGCCCCAGGACGTCACGCACCCCGGCTGCCCACAGATCGGTGATCACGGGGACGAGTTGCGCATTGAGACGGTTGCTGGCGAAACCCTCGCGGTTGGCAACGGGGTCGAACTGGGTGTGAACGCGAGCTGCCACGTCCAGAGGAGCGACGGGCAGGCCGACATGGACACTGCCGCTCGCTCCACGCTCCAAGGGGAGCGCGACGCTTACGGGCATGCTCGAGCCCAGCGCCTTGTGGCTCCGTTTCCAGTCGGAGCGAGGTGTTACTTGCGCCGTGTACACCCGCCAGACCGCTCCGTCGGTCGTCCGGGCGTGCTGCACGCTTACCGGGTAAGCGGCGCCGTCGATCAGAAACCGACGCCGTGTCACCTCGTCCCACGACAGGGCCAGTACGGTGCTGTGCTCACCTGCCTGCACTTCGAGGCGGCGCACGTGACGCAGAAAGAGCAGGGAGGCGTCGTTCCAGCCGTTGAACCATTCAAGGAGCTGGGGCGCGGTCAGTTTGCCGACGGCGAGCGGGATGCGGAAGACGGTCCACTCGGGTCCGGAAATTTCCTCGGGGAGTGCCGGCGGTGCCACGGGTTCCAGATTGGCGCCGGAGAACCGCACGTGGAACGGGTGGCAGTGCACTTCCCATACGGTGGTGAGAGCTCTCAGCGTCGCTAGGCCGATGCCGAACCGGCCGGTTGCTTCGGCGTCGGCCGTCTTGCCGCTGAGCCAAGGCATACCGAGTGGCAGGACATCGTCCAGTCGCAGGCCGGCTCCATCGTGGGCGATCAGAATCTCGCCGGACCGCAGAACGATGCGCAGTTGTCCGGCTCCCGCGTCGTCGGAGTTCTGGACGAACTCGGAGAGGACTTGAAGCGGGTCGGTCGAGAGGGTCCCGGCGCCTTGTAGCGCGCCCTCGACCACCTTGCGATGCACCCCACGGCCACTACGCAACCCCTGATCGAGGAGTCGGACGGCGCGGGCCGCCTCTTCTTGCGTCGTCACCTCCACTTCTGTGGATGCCTCCGGATCTTCCAGAAGTGTGTCTACCGCCGTTGCGAGAGCATCCACGTTCGTCTTCCTCGCCTGCTGCCCAGTGATACCGACAAGCCTGAGGCTCAAGGCGGTTCCCGATGACCGGGAGAGCGTGATCTGGCCATGTGAGGCGGGCGCCCCGGAGTGCGGTGCGACTACGGCTGGACGATGCCGCTGCCGCCGCACAGGCAGCGTGGCGGGGTGACAGCGCTCGCCGTCACGGTGCTGAACACGGCGGAAACTGATGTCGCTCACGCTTCGGCTGTCAGACCGACCTGGTAATGCGTGCCGCCGGCCGTTTGCAGAGACAGGTTGATCAACGTATCCGCGCCCGTGGCTACAGCCAGTCCCGCCGCTTGAAGATGAAGTACAGACTCACACACACCCCCGCCATCAGCAGGATCGCGAACGGATACCCGAGGGCCCACCCCAGCTCGGGCATGCGCTCGAAGTTCATGCCGTAGATGGTTCCCACCAGTGTGGGTGCGAAGAGGATGGCGGCCCAGGAGGAGATCTTCTTGATCTCCTCGTTTTGTTCGAAGCCCGCCTCTGCCAACGCCCGCATTTCCGCGTTCTGTTGTTGGGTGACCAGGGTCGCGTTGACCGTGAGGATTTCGGTCAGGGCCTGGCGGAAGCCGTCCACGCGTTCGCTGATGTGGGTCACGTGGTCCGCGACGTCGCGGAGGTAGCGCTGGAGTTCCTCGTCCGTGCCGTACTTCGCGAAGCCCGCCATCAGGGCGTGCAGCATGCCGACCAGGGGGCGGGTGGCGCGTTGGAACTCGACCATTTCCCGGGAGAGTTCGTAGATGCGGCGCGAGACCTCGGGGTCGCCTCGGAAGACCTCCGTCTCGATTTCGTCGATGTCGTTCTGTACGCCGGCCACGACCGGGGCGTACCCGTCCACCACCGCGTCGAGGATGGCGTACAGGACCGCTTCGGGGCCCAGGGCGAGGAGGTCCGGGTCCTCCTCCATGCGGCGGCGGACCGCCGAGAGGTCGGGGGCGGCGCCATGGCGGACGGTGATCACGAAGTCCCGGCCCACGAAGACGTGGAGTTCGCCGAAGTCCACCTCCTCCGGGGCGTCGAGGTAGCGGGCCGCGCGCAGGACGACGAAAAGGGTGTCGCCGTAGCGTTCCAACTTCGGGCGCTGATGGGCTTCCAGCGCGTCCTCGACCGCCAGCTCGTGCAGGTCGAACTCGGCTGCCAGGGAGTGGAGTTCGGCCTCCGACGGGCGTTGCAGGCCGATCCACGCCATGCCGTCGGGGGCCTCGCGCAGGCGGCGGAACGTCTCCGCGAGGGAGCCGGGGGAGGCGGTGTGGCGCCCGTCGCGGTACAGGGCCGACTGCACGATGCTGGTGACCCTTGTGTCTTTGGGCGGCGTGCCGTCGGGGCCGTCCCCTGTCGACATGTCGCCTTCTGTCGTCGATGGGTCGTCCATTTCGGGTGCCCGTGTGCTGGTGCCGACCTCTTCTCTCCCTGCGCCGCTGCCCACCCGGGGGCCTTGCATGCCGCCGCCGGACGGCTTGTCGCGGCCTGGTGTCAGCGGGGAGGGCGGCGGTTCCGCACCCGGCTGCCTGCGCCACGAGCGCTTCTTCGGCGGCCTCGCCGGGCGGTCCCGTCGCTCGGGCACGCTCTCACCTCCGCTCCGCGGTCGGCTCGGTGGCCGGCCCGCCTCGGTCCGTACGGTCGGTGACCCCGTTGTCGCGGTGTCCCGTATCGTCGGTATGGCCTCGCCTCGTAGCAGGATATATAGCTCAAATCGTTTCGCTCGGAGGGCCTCGTACGGGGAAGTGGCGGAGTGTTTGTTCCCTGTTCTCTGTTCTCCTTTCTCGTTCTGTCGGGTCCGCCGGGGGGTGGGCGTCCGGTGCGGACCGGATCTGGCCGCATCGATGCGTACCGTTCGCCCATGGCCTCCACCACCGGCGCCAGCACCGCGCCCCTGCTCTCGCGCCCCGCCCTCAACCGTGCCACCCTCGACCGCCAGCTGCTGCTGGAGCGCAGCGACGCGCTCTCGCCCAAGGACGCCGTCGCCCACCTCCTCGGGCTCCAGGCGCAGAATGTGAAACCGCCGTACTTCGCCCTCTGGTCACGGTTGGCCGGTTTCCGGCCGGAAGCGCTCTCAGCGCTGATGGAGGCGCGCGAGGTGGTACGGATGGTCACCCTGCGCTCCACCCTCCACACCCACACGGCGGACGACGCGCTCACCCTGCGCCCGCTGGTACAGGCCGCGCGCGAGCGGGAGTTGAACGCCTTCCGCAAGGGACTGGTCGGCGTCGACACGGAGCGGCTCGGCGCGATCGTGCGTGCGCTGGTGGAGGAACGGCCGTACTCCATGCGGGAGTTGAGGGAGGCGCTCCTGAAGGAGTGGCCGGACGCGGATCCCTTCGCGCTCTCCGTCGCCGCCCGCTGTGTGCTGCCGCTCGTCCAGGTCACCCCGCGCGGGCTGTGGGGACGCGGCGGCGCGGTCGCGCTCACCACCGTCGAGCACTGGCTCGGGCGCCCGGCCGGTCCCGCGCCCGCGCCCGACGCGACCGTGCTGCGCTACCTCGGCGCGTTCGGGCCGGCCTCGGTCAAGGACATGCAGACCTGGTCGGGCCTCACGCGGCTCGGCCCCGTCTTCGCGCGGCTGCGGCCCCAACTCGCGGTCTTCCGGGACGAGAACGGCGTCGAACTCTTCGATCTGCCGGACGCCTCCCGGCCGGACGAGGACACCCCGGCGCCGCCGCGTTTCCTGCCCGAGTTCGACAATCTGCTGCTCTCGCACGCCGACCGGGCCCGGGTCGTTCCGCCCCAGCACAAAGGGCGCGCCTGGTCCGGCAATCAGGCCCATCGCACCCTCCTGGTCGACGGCTTCCTCGCCGGGGGATCTGGCGGATCGAGGAACGCAAGGACGGCTCCGCGCTTCTCACCGTGCAGCTCTTCGAGTCGCTCAGCACGGCCCGGCGAGCCGAAGTCACCGAGGAAGCGGCGCGGCTGCTCGCCGATATGACGTCGGCCACCTCGTACGACGTGCGGTTCGGAGAGTTTGCCGGCGGTCAGGGCTGAAGGGGCGGCGCGTCGCGGGGCGCCCCGGAAAGGGTTCGGTTGAGGCACCCCATATGGTGCGGTTGAGGCGCCCATACGGTTCGGCGGAGGCGCCCGAGAGGCTCGGTGGAGGTGCCCGTTAGGTTCGGCGCGTGCTCGGGCCGTCGGACGCCGTCGGCGACGGTGCTAGCTGCTCAGCACGTGGTCCCTGCGAGCGCACAGCGGCGGGGTCTGGCCGTGTCGGCGCCGGGGGGCGGGCGGGGCGGGCGGGGCGAGCAGGGGGTCGATGGTCACCCGGGCCACGCCGAGCGGGGCCGAGAGCGCTCTCAGGGCGGGTTCGGCGAGCCGGATCCACCGCTGGTCGCGGCCCAGAACGGCCGCCAGAGCGTCGGGGCTGGTGAATCCGACGGCGGTGCGGGCGCCGAACTCGTCGCGCAGGAAGCGCAGTTGGTGTCCTCCGGCGGAGCCGAGCCGTACCGGCACGTACAGCGGCCCTGCCGAGCGGCGTTCCTCGGGGTCGGCGTCCTCGATCGTGAGGCTGTCCATGGTGTCCTCCGGTGCGGAAGTGTGGATGCCGTACGCGTCATGCGCCCGTACGCCTGAAGTTATGTCCCCGGCACTGTTCAGTCTCCCGCCCTGACGCGTCATTGACCCCGGTGCCGCCGATTTTGGCGCGCTCCTGTCGCAGGTCGGCGTGGCGCGCCGGCGTGCCGCGTGGCGCTCGGTCACCCCGGCGATTTCATCCCACCGAGTGGCGGCGGTGCGCGTCCGCGGGGGCCGAGGGATTCAGGGGGCCGAGGGGCAGAGGGGTCCGGTCCGGGGTCAGTCGGCTCGGCCGGTTGCGGCGACTGTTACGCCCAGCCCGATCATTGCGAAGCCACCCGCGCCGCCGATCATCGAGAGGCGTTTTTCGGAGCGGGCGAACCAGCCGCGCGCGGCTGCCGCGCCCAGGCCCCACAGGGTGTCCGTGATCAGGCCGATGGTGATGGGGATCAGTCCGAGCAGCAGCATCTGCGAGGGCAGATGGCCGGCCGTGTGGTCCACGAACTGCGGCAGCACCGCCGCGAAGAACACGATGCCCTTGGGGTTGGTCACGCCCACCAGGACCCCGTCGGCGACGGTTCGCAGATCGCCGTGGGCCGGCCGGACGGTGGCCGCCGCGCCGCCGATGGCCGCCACCCCGAGCCGCATGTCACCACGGTGCCGGTACGCCTGCACCCCGAGCAGCACCAGATACGCCGCGCCCGCCAGCTTCACGGCCATGAACACCGACGCCGAACGCTCCACCAGGGCGCCGATGCCGAGCGCCACCGCGCACACCAGCACATACGAACCGAGGACGTTGCCGAGCACGGTGGCCAGCGCGGTGCGGCGGCCGTGCGCGAGGGCGCGGCCGATCACGAACAGCACGCTCGGGCCCGGGATCACGATCACCAGAAGGGACATCGCGGCGAAGGCGAGGAAGCGATCGGTCGACACCATGTCCGTCATTCAACCTCACTGGTGTGGTGTGCGCCCAGAACATGAACCACTTCCGGACCGGCCCCTGAAGAGGAGTAGCCCATGGAGACTGGCCCCATAGAGGCCGACCCCACATAGATGGGCTACACGTGGAGGGGGCGCCCATAGACGGGGCGCATATGGCATCCCCCACACATAGGCCGACCACATGGGGCACGACCTGCCGTAGGTCGACCACTCCCACCGGACTCCCTGGCCCCCGGACCCCGGACCCCCTGGCTACAGTCGGCCGCATGGAACTGCGGCAGCTCAGCTACTTCGTCACCGTCGCCGAGGAACTGCACTTCGGACGGGCCGCCGAGCGGCTGCACATCGTCCAGTCGGCCGTCAGTCAGCAAGTGCGCCGCCTGGAACGGGAGTTGGGGGCCGACCTCTTCGACCGTTCGCCCCGGCACGTACGGCTCACCGCGGCGGGGGAGCGACTGTTGCCCGAGGCGCGCGCGGTGCTCGCCGCGGCCGAGCGGGCCCGCGCCGCCGTTCGCGGCCGCACCACCCTGCGGCTCGGCACCAGTGCCGGGCTCGGCGAACACCTCGACCGGGTGCTCGGCGCGTTCGCCGAGATCGCCCCCGATATCGGCGTCGAGCTGGTCTCGGCGCCCACCCGGGACCGCCTGGCCCAGGTCGTCGACGGACGGCTCGACGCGGCGTTCGTCCGCTCCCCGCAGCCCGCGCCCGGCCTGCGGCTCCTTCCCCTGTGGGAGGACCCGCTGCTCATCGCCGTCCCGGCGGCGCATCCGCTCGCCGACCAGGACGAGATCGCGCTGGCCGAACTGGCCGCGCTTCCCCTGGCGTTGACCGCCCGCCGCGACAACCCGGCCCTCGTGGACCTGGTCGTGGGCGCCTGTCACACGGCGGGCTTCGAACCGATACCGGGGCCGGTGGGCGGTTCGCTCCAGAACACCCTGGCCGGTATCGGGCTCGGCTCGCTGTGGACGGTCGTGTACGCGGCCCACGCGCGCCTGTTGCACAGTCCGCGGGTCGCCTTCCGGCCGGTGCGCGCGCCGGGCCTCGCCCTGCCCACCGCGCTCGCCGTGAGCGCCGGCTCCATGCCGGCCGCCCTTGAGTCGCTCCTCACAGCGTGCGCGGCGACCACGGCGAACGGTGCGAACGGTGCGAACGGTGCGAACGGGGCCTCGCCCGGCGTCCGCAGCAGCGCGAGCGTCCCCGCTTCTCCCATCGGTCCGGGTGCTCCCGTCGCCACCGACCTCGCAGGCACCCCCGGCGCCCGCGCCAATTCTGTGTCCCCGCACCACATCGCCGGGCTCTGACCAGCGACGATCACGATCGATGATCGCTGCGGTCGCGTTCTGGACCTTGGTCGAGCGGGGCGGATCCGGTGGACTGAGGTCACGCCGGTGAGCGACCCGGAAAGGCCGGGAAGCCGCCGCAGGCAGAGGAGTTGGCCATGCCCATCGTCACCATTCACCAGGGTCCCCGCGATGTCGAGCTCAAGCGGGAGCTCGTAAAGCGGGTCACGGATGCTTTCGTCGACGCGTACAAGATCCCGGCCGAGACCGTCCAGGTCTGGATCCACGAGGTCCCCAAGGACAGCTGGGGCGCGGCCGGCACCCTCATGGCCGACAAGTAGCCACGCGCCGACGGGCCCTGCCTCGTCGGCAGGCACTCGCGGGCCCTGCCCTGCCCCGCCGGCAGGCAGTCGCGGATCCTGCCCCGCCTTGTCGGCAGGCAGCCGCGGACCAGGCCCCGCCCTGTCGGCAGGCACCCGCGGACCCTGCCCCGCCCCGTCGGCAGGCACCCGCGGACCGGGCCCCGCCCTGGCGACAGGCAGGCGCACCCCGGCGAGCGAACGCCCTCACCCCTCACCCCCGCCGCGCTGCGCGGCCGTCCGTACGGGGGTCGGACGGCCGCGGGCCGGTCACCCGCCGGGGCTTCGCGCTCCCCTCCCCGTACCGCCGCCGCCCGTACGCCGCGAGGGCGGTCAGCGGTGGGGAGAGGAGGGCCGCGACCCCGAACAGGGCCTGGAATGAGCCGTGTTGGGCCGGGGCCGCGGCCAGGCCGGTGCCCAGTGCGCTGCCCAGGTACAGGGCCACGCCGAAGAAGGCGACCCCGGTCGCGCGGGCGGTCGGGACGAGCAGCGTCGCCCATGCCTGCACCGTCGAGTGCAGGAACGCCCAACCGCCGCCCAGCAGCAGCGCGGCCAGCGTGAGCGTCCACAGGGACGGGTGGAGCGCGGCGAGGGCGTACGCCAGCGACAGTTGGGCGCCGCCCACCACGATCAGCGCGACCGGTCCGAGCCGTCCGGACAGCAGCCGCACCAGCCACGCGCCGCCCATCGCCGCCACCCCGTACGACGCCGCCAGCGCGCCCGCCGTGGCGGGAGTCGCGCCGAGCGACTCCAGGGCGGGCGGCAGACAAGTGAAGCAGCCGAGGAGTACGCCTCCTTCGAGCAGGGCGACTCCCATCACGTACCACTGCCAGGGCGTGCGCAGCACGGTGCGCAGTGCGCCGTCCGGGCGTGGGGCGAGCTCGGGTTCGGGCAGGCGGCGCAGGGCGAGGGCGAGATGGGCGGCGAACACACCGGGCAGGGCGAACACGGTGCGCCACCCCACCCACGGGGCCAGCGCCCCGGCGACGACGGTGGCCAGGGTGGTGCCCAGCGCGTATGCCGTCATCAGGGTGGCGAGCGCCTGGCGCCGCTCCGCGGGCGCGACCACATCACCGACATAGGTGAGGGAGCCCGCGATGGACGCGGCGAAGCAGGCTCCGGTGAACCCCCGCGCCGCGATGAGGGACGTGGCCCCGGGCGCCGCCGCGGAGGCGAACGCCCCGGCGGCGGCCGCCGCGAGCGAGAGGCGCATCACCCGTACTCTCCCGAACCGGTCGCTCGCCATGCCCCACACCGGCTGCGCGAGCCCGTACCCGAGGGTGTACGCGCTCGCCGCGAGCGCCGCCGTACCGAGGGACACCCCGAGACCGGAGCCGATGAGGACCAGCAGGGGAGCGATGGAGAAGCGGTCGAAGTTGCTGAGGAAGCCGGCGGCGCCGAGCAGCCGCCCATGGGGCAGTGAAGTGGCCATGCCTCCAGCTCAGCAGGGGTGTTTACGCTCACGGGGGCTCAGCCGATTACCATCACTCACACCGTGACGCAGCCACCACGACCCCGGGCCGAACTCGGCGCGTTCCTGCGTTCGCGCCGCGAGCGCCTGAGCCCCGAGGCGCTCGGGCTGCCCCTCGCGCCCCGCCGTCGCACCCCGGGGCTGCGCCGCGCGGAGGTCGCCGAGTCCGCCGGGATCAGCGCCTCCTGGTACGCGTGGCTGGAGCAGGGCCGGGTGCGTACCTCGGAACAGGTGTTGCGGGCGGTCGCCCGGGCGCTCCGGCTCGATGAGGCGGAGACCGCCCATGTGGTCTCGTTCGCGGAGGACGCGGCGCCGCCGCACTCCGCGCCCGCCGGCTGGGTCTCGCCGAACCTGCGCTCCCTGGTCGACGCGATGCTTCCGCACCCCGCGATGGTCATCGACCCGCACTGGGACCTGCTCGCGTGGAACGCCGCGTACGCCGCGCTCCTGACCGATCTTGCCCGGCTGCCCGCCAAGCGGCGCAACATGCTGTGGCTGGTGTTCCGCTGGCCACCGTGCAGGACGCTGCTCGTCGACTGGGAGGACGAAGCCCGGGCGCTGCTCGGCCAGTTCAGGGCCCGGGCCGCGCACCATCCGGACGATCCCCGGTACGCCGAGATCATCGAGGAGCTCCGCACCGATCCGAGCGCCGCGCGCTGGCTCCACGAGCGGGAGACCGCCGCCTTCCGGCCCGCCGTCAAACGCTTCCGGCATCCGCGCGCGGGTGAACTGCGCCTGAAATCGGTCAAGTTGGCGGCCGTCGACGAACCGGGCCACCACTTCCTGACCTACCTCCCGGACGGCCCGCGGTCCGAGGCGGCCCTGAACCGGCTCGCCCCGGCGGCCTTCGATGAGCGGCCCGCGTAGGTCGATTCGGCGTTTCGGCCGCTCGGAGCGCCGGGACGTACCAGACTCGCCCCCTGACAGCTGTTGCGGATCTTGCGACCCAGGAGTGAGAGCGATGCGGATTCCGATGACGATCTCGGACTTCCTCGACCGGGCGGAGCTGGGCTTCCCGTCCAGCGCCGGCGTCGTCGACGAGCCGGACCAGCCGGGCCCTCCGGTGCCCGATCTGACCTATGGGCGGCTGGCCGAGCGGGTGCGCGCCTGGCAGGCGGGACTCGACGCGCTGGGTGTCGGCGAGGGCGAGCGGGTGGCGGTGGTCGGCCACAACTCGGCGCGACTGCTGGAGCTGCTGTTCGCGGTGCCGATGAGCGGCCGGATCTGCGTACCGGTCAACTTCCGTCTCAAGCCGGACGAGATCGAGTACGTGGTGCGGCAGAGCGGGGCCTCGGTCCTGCTGGTCGACCCGGAGCTGGACGAGTCACTGTCCGGCGTCGGGGCGCGCCACCGGTTCGTGCTCGGTGAGCAGACCGAGACCGACCTGATGCGGTTCGGCGTCGAGCCGCGGCCCTGGTCGAACCCGGACGAGGACGCGACGGCCACCATCAACTACACCTCCGGAACCACCGCCCGCCCCAAGGGAGTTCAGCTCACCCACCGCAACATCTGGGTCAACGGGCTGACGTTCGGACTGCACACCCGGGTCTGGGAGGGCGATGTCTACATGCACACCCTGCCGATGTTCCACTGCAACGGCTGGGGGATGCCGTATGTGATGGCCGGTCTCGGCGTCAAGCAGGTCGTGCTGCGCAAGGTCGACGGCGCGGAGATCCTGCGCAGGGTGGCCGAGCACGGGGTCACGCTGATGTGCGGGGCGCCCGCGGTGTGGAACATGGTCCTGGACGCGGCGGCGTCGTGGCAGGGCGAGATCCCGGGGCGGGACCGGGTGCGGGTGGTCTGCGCGGGGGCCCCGCCGCCGAGCCGGACGATCCAGCGGATGGAGGAGGAGCTGGGCTGGGAGTTCACCCAGATCTACGGTCTGACCGAGACGTCCCCGCTGCTCACGGTGAACCGGACCCGCGCCGCGGACGCCGAACTGCCCGCGCAGGAGCGGGCGCGCAGGCTGTCGCGGGCCGGCGTCCCCGCGCTCGGTGTCCGGCTGAAGGTGTCGGACTCCGGCGAGGTGCTGGCCCGCTCGAACGTGGTGCTCGACGGGTACTGGGAGAAGCCCGAGGAGACCGCGGCGGCCCTGGCGGACGGCTGGTTCCACACCGGTGACGGCGGCACGATCGACGAGAGCGACGGCACCCTGACGATCTCGGACCGCAAGAAGGACGTCATCATCACCGGTGGTGAGAACGTCTCCTCGATCGAGGTCGAGGACACGATCTTCAGCCACCCGGCGGTCACCGAGGTCGCCGTCATCGGCGTGCCGCACGAGAAGTGGGGCGAGACGATCAAGGCGCTCATCGTCCTGGCGGAGGGCGAGAGCGTGACGGAGGCCGACATCATCGCCTACTGCAAGGAGCGCCTGGCCCGCTACAAGGCGCCGACCTCGGTCGAGTTCCGCGAGTCCATTCCGCGTACGGCCACCGGAAAGATCCAGAAGTTCAAGCTGCGCGAGCCGTACTGGTCCGGCCTCGACCGCGGGGTCAACTGAGGTTCCGGCGGCTGGACGCGACTCCGAGGGACGGGCGTGGGGCATGCTGGTCGGCACGGTTTGAGGAAATGAGGCGCGCTGCGATGGTGACTTGCTCCTACGCCCACGGGGTGAGCGACACCCCCCTGCTCGGCGACACGATCGGCGCCAACCTGGACCGCGCGGTCCAGGCATACGGAGAGCGTGAGGCGCTGGTCGACGTCGGGTCCGGGCGGCGCTGGACGTACGCCCAATTCGGCTCGGACGTCGAGCAGTTGGCGTGTGCTCTGCTGGCGGCCGGGGTCGGCAAGGGGGACCGGATCGGGATCTGGGCCGTGAACTGCCCCGAGTGGGTCCTCGTCCAGTACGCGACCGCGCGGATCGGTGCGGTGATGGTCAACATCAACCCCGCTTACCGCGTACACGAGTTGGAGTTCGTACTGCGTCAGGCCGGGGTCTCGGTGCTCTTCGCGTCGCTGGCCCACAAGTCGAGCGACTACCGGGCGATGGTCGAGCAAGTGCGGCCGAACTGCCCGGAGTTGGTCCGCTCCGTGTTCATCGGCGACCCCGGCTGGGACGATCTCGTGGCCAAGGGTGCCGGGGTGTCGCGCGCCGCCCTCGCGGCGCGCGAGGCCGAGCTGTCCTGCGACGACGCGATCAACATCCAGTACACCTCGGGCACGACCGGCTTCCCCAAGGGCGCCACGCTCTCTCATCACAACGTCCTCAACAACGGTTATTCCGTAGGGGAGTTGCTCGCCTACACCGAGGCCGACCGGATCTGTGTCCCGGTGCCCTTCTACCACTGTTTCGGGATGGTGATGGGCAACCTGGCGGCCACCTCGCACGGCGCCTGCATCGTGGTGCCGGCCGCCTCCTTCGACCCCGAGGCGACCCTGCGCGCCGTCGAAGGGGAGCGCTGCACCTCGCTGTACGGGGTGCCGACCATGTTCATCGCCGAGCTGAACCTGCCCGGTTTCGCCGCGTACGACCTCTCCTCGCTGCGTACCGGGATCATGGCGGGCTCGCCGTGTCCCGCGGAGGTGATGAAGAGGGTGGTCGCCGAGATGCACATGGCGGAGGTGTCCATCTGCTACGGAATGACCGAGACCTCCCCGGTCTCCACCCAGACCCGCACCGACGACGACCTGGAGCGGCGCACCGGCACGGTGGGCCGGGTCATGCCGCACGTCGAGGTGAAGATCGTCGACCCGGCGGGCGTCACCGTCCCGCGCGGCGAGGCCGGTGAGCTGTGCACACGCGGCTACAGCGTGATGCTCGGCTACTGGAACGAGCCCGAACGGACCGCCGAGACGATCGACGCGGGCCGCTGGATGCACACGGGCGACCTCGCGACGATGCGCGAGGACGGCTATGTCGAGATCGTCGGCCGCATCAAGGACATGATCATCCGGGGTGGCGAGAACGTGTACCCCCGCGAGATCGAGGAGTTCCTCCACAGCCATCCCAAGATCGCCGACGTGCAGGTGGTGGGGGTCCCCGACGAGCGGTACGGCGAGGAGATCCTGGCCTGTGTCATCCCGCGCGACCCGGCGGACCCGCCCACCCTGGACGAGGTGAGCGCGTACTGCCGCGACCGGCTGGCCCACTACAAGGTCCCCCGCCATCTGCGGATCCTCGACGCCTTTCCCCTGACGGTCAGCGGCAAGGTCCGCAAGGTGGAGCTGCGCGAGAATTACGGCTCCTGACCCCCGTGGGTCCGGGGGCCCGCCCGCAGGCGGTGTCGCGAGCGGGCCGTCCCGTAGGCGAAGGCTCAGGCGCCCGTCGAGACCAGGCGGCGGGCCGCGCCGTTCACCGGCTGCGGTGTCCCCGTCAGATCCAGCACGAACAGCGGGAGGCACAGCCCCTCGGCGCGCCGTCGGGCGTCCGGCGTGTACCCCGCGAGGGAGAAGTGGACGCCGCGCGCCGATGAGGTCATCGCGTGCAGCCACAGACACTCGACGGCCTTGAGCGAGGCCGGCCGGGTCGTCGGGTCGACCCGCGCCACCAGGCCCCGCCCGCGCACGTCGATGCCGAAGGCCGACGCCGGCTCGGCCCGGAGCACGCCGGCAAAGCCCAGCCAGGTGAGATAGAGCGCCGCCGTGGTCACCGCGTCGCGCGCGGTACGGATCGTGCGGGGCCGGAACGCCGTACGGGCCCGCGCCCCGGGCGGCCGGGCGTTCGGGAGCGGCGCCTGCGCCGGGGGCAGGGGATCGGCCGGGGGCGGCGGCGCCGTCACGGGCCGCACCGGGAGCTTCAGCACCGACCCGCAGGAACAGCCGAGCTCGGGCTGCGGCCACTGGCCCTGCCGGCCGCAGGCCCGGCACCGCACCGTGACCCAGGTGTCGTTCCAGGTGCGGTGGGTGATCGGGGAGGGCGCCGCGCCGCGCTGGATGGGGGGCGCGAGCGGGGTGCCGCAGGCGCACGGGTAGGCCGGCGGCACATAGACGTGATCGCGCCGACAGGTCGGGCAGCGCACCGGTACGCCCTCGCCGCTCATCCGCCCCCGCCTCCCTGATGACGCGTCCCGGCACGGGCGCCACGCCACCGATCGCGCCCCGCGCGGGCCGGCGTCCCAGGACGCCCGTCCCGCGCTCCGCGCTCCATGGTCCATCAACCAGGACCGCGGTGTGGCCGATTCGCGCATCCCGGTCCTCCCTTGACGCGCTGGCGAAGCCGTCCTACATTGCTTCCACATAGCAGAATGATACTTCCGCATTACGGAATTCGGTTCCATGGCGGCGCGGCCAGGTGGCGCGCCCGGGCCGATTTCGCCGGCCGAAGCAGGAGCACCCCATGCCTCGTATGACCGCTGCCCGAGCGGCAGTTGAGATCCTCAAGCTCGAAGGCGTCAGCCACGCCTTCGGCGTGCCGGGCGCGGCGATCAACCCCTTCTACAAGGCGCTCAAGGAGGGCGGTGGCATCGGCCACACGCTCGCCCGCCACGTCGAAGGCGCCTCCCACATGGCGGAGGGCTACACGCGCTCCAACCCGGGCAACATCGGTGTCTGCATCGGTACCTCGGGCCCGGCGGGCACGGACATGATCACCGGGCTGTACTCCGCGATCGGCGACTCGATCCCGATCCTGTGCATCACCGGCCAGGCCCCGGTCGCGGTGATCCACAAGGAGGACTTCCAGGCGGTCGACATCGCCTCGATCGCCAAGCCCGTCACCAAGGCCGCGACGACCGTCCTGGAGGCCGCGCAGGTCCCCGGCGTCTTCCAGCAGGCCTTCCACCTGATGCGCTCCGGCCGTCCCGGCCCGGTCCTCATCGACCTGCCGATCGACGTCCAGCTCACCGAGATCGAGTTCGACCCGGAGACCTACGAGCCGCTGCCGGTCTACAAGCCGGCCGCGACCCGTGCCCAGATCGAGAAGGCCATCGGCTTCCTCCTGGAGTCCGAGCGCCCGCTGATCGTCGCCGGTGGCGGCATCATCAACGCGGACGCCTCCGACCTCCTGGTCGAGTTCGCCGAGATCACCAACACCCCGGTCATCCCCACCCTCATGGGCTGGGGCACCATCGCCGACGACCACGAGCTGAACGCCGGCATGGTCGGTCTCCAGACCTCGCACCGCTACGGCAACGCCACGTTCCTGGAGTCGGACTTCGTCCTCGGCATCGGCAACCGCTGGGCCAACCGTCACACCGGTTACAAGCTCGACGTCTACACCCAGGGGCGCAAGTTCGTCCACGTCGACATCGAGTCCACCCAGATCGGCAAGATCTTCGCCCCGGACTACGGCATCGCCTCCGACGCCAAGGCCGCCCTGGAGCTCTTCGTCGAGGTCGCCAAGGAGCTGAAGGCCGCGGGCAAGCTGCCCGACCGCTCGGCGTGGGTCGCCTCCCACCTGGAGCGCAAGTCCACGCTCCAGCGCCGTACGCACTTCGACAACGTGCCGATGAAGCCGCAGCGCGTCTACGAGGAGATGAACAAGGCATTCGGCCCGGAGACGCGCTACGTCACCACCATCGGCCTCTCCCAGATCGCCGGCGCGCAGATGCTGCACGTCTACAAGCCGCGCAACTGGATCAACTGCGGCCAGGCGGGCCCGCTCGGCTGGACCATCCCGGCCGCGCTCGGTGCCGCGACCGCCGACCCCGAGGTCCCGGTCGTCGCCCTGTCCGGCGACTACGACTTCCAGTTCATGCTGGAGGAGCTGGCGGTCGGCGCCCAGCACAGGATCCCGTACGTCCACGTCCTGGTGAACAACGCCTACCTGGGCCTGATCCGTCAGGCGCAGATCGGCCTGGACATCAACTTCCAGGTCAACCTGGAGTTCGAGAACATCAACTCCCCGGAGCTGGGCGTCTACGGCGTCGACCACGTCAAGGTCGTCGAGGGCCTGGGCTGCAAGGCGATCCGGGTCACCGAGCCGGACCAGCTGCTGCCCGCGTTCGAGGAGGCCAAGAAGCTGGCCGCCGAGTTCCGCGTCCCGGTCGTCGTCGAGGCGATCCTGGAGCGGATCACCAACATCTCGATGAGCAAGACGGCGGACATCAGCGACGTCTCCGAGTTCGAGGAGCTCGCCACCGAGCCGGGCCACGCCCCGACGGCGATCCGCCCGCTCACCGTCTGAGCCGCCCCCGAAACGGTCCGGCCCCCGTTCCCCCGCACTGGGGAACGGGGGCCGGACGCATTCCCTCTGACCCCCCCCTCAACCGGCGAGGTCCCCGCCTTCCTGCTCGAGCAGCGTCTTGAGGGTGGAGAGGATCATCACCCAGCCGTCGCTGACCCCCTTGAGCATCTCGCTGTCCGCGCTCTCGAAACCGTCGTGGGTGATGGTCAGCTTCACGCCGAGGGAGGCCGACTCGGCGGCCTGGATGTCGAAGGCGACCTGGGACTGCTCGGTCCGCGCGCGCTCGAACTCCGCGTCACTGTCAAAGAGTTGACGGTGCATCGGAAGAATACGGTGCCAGGTGTACGCCAGCTTGCGGCCCGGCACCGCCTCCATCACCGCCTGGCCGAGATCCTCGTACGCGCCCTGCGGGCCCATCTTCCACAGCACCGGTGAGCCCACCCGCCAGTCGGACCTGGGCCCCCAGCCGCCGAAGTACCGCTGGGCGAACTCGGCGTCGGTCAGGGCCTCGTAGACCCGCTCGGGGGTGGCCCGGATGTAGATGACGTAGACGAACTCGGGCTTGTCCATGGGGCGTTCCTCCTTCGGGCTCCGCCTCGGCCGGACGGCCTCGCCGGCCCTGCCGTGCTCGTACTTGCCGATCCAGCGGTCGAAGAGCTCCTGGATCGGCGCTGGGTCGAGATGGTGGAACTTCTCCCGGCCGCGCCGTGCCGAGGTGACCAGGCCGGCCGCTTCGAGCACCGCGAGGTGTTTGCTCACCGCCTGCCGCGACATGGCGAGGCCCTCGCCGAGCTCCCGCAGCGTCTGTCCGTCGCGCGCCCGGAGCCGGTCGAGCAGGCGCCTGCGACTGGTGTCGGCCAGCGCCCTGAAGACCTCGTCCACGGCTGCCTCCGACGTGCCTCCGACGTGCCTTCGGCAATGTCCGGTATGTCACTCGCCTTCCACACTGGCAACCCCGGGGTTGCGTGTCAATTCATGCCGATTTCTGCCTCGGGATGCGTTCTGGTGGGCGGGGATACCGGATCGATTCCCCATCGTCACCCGTCGGCCCTGCCCTTACGGCCGTTTCACAGCGCATACTGGGGTGACGATGACGAAGCCATCCGCGCCCCGGCGCCACCTGCCCACCAGCCCCTTCAAAGCCCCGGATGCTCCGGCGGCCAAGCACTTCGTCCTGGGAGACCGGGTCACACACGACCAGTTCGGCCTGGGCACCATCATTGGGGTCGAGGACGGCGTCGCGATGCTCGTCGACTTCGGCTCTCGCCAAGCCCGAATCGTCAGCCCGTACACCCGCATGGACAAGCTCTAAACCTCGCCCCCAGGGGAGAGCCCCGGCCCGGATCGCCTCTGCGACCCGGGCCGGGGGCGCGTCCTGGACCCGGCCGGGCGGCCCGCCGGCTGCCCTTCCGGGTGAACCTCACCGGCCGGGCACCCCGAGCCTCCCGCGTGCGACCGAAGTCGTACGCGGACCTCTTCCCGGCCCGCCCAGAGGCTGATCCACCGGCGTCCGGACCGGCACTTCGGGAGGACGTGCACGGCAGCGCTGCCCGCCTAGCGTGAGGCCATGCGCACCCTCTCCCGCACGGCCACGGCCGTCGCCCTCTCCTTAGCCCTCGCGGCCCCGCTAGCCGCCGCGACCGCCGCCCAGGCCGCACCGACGCCGTCGGCCGTCTCCGCTTCCATCGGCGCGTCCAGCAGTGCGTCCATCGGCGCGGAGCCCATCCAACTCCCGCGCCCCACCGGCCCGTACGCCCTCGGCAGCGACACCCTCCACCTCGTCGACCACTCCCGCCGCGACCCCTGGGTGCCGAGCCAGGACCGCGAGCTGATGGTCACCCTCACCTACCCGGCGGCCCGCTCCGCCTCCGGCCGCCCCGCCGCCTACACCACGCCCGCCGAGGCCCCGGTCCTGTTGAAGGAGCTCGGCGTTGATCCCTCGCGGGTGGGCGACGTCGAGGCCACCAGGACCCATGCGAGGACCGGTGCGCGCCCCGCGCCGGGCAAGCACCCCCTCATCGTGCTCTCACCCGGTTTCGGCGCCCCCCGCTACTCCCTCACCACGCTCGCCGAGGAACTCGCGAGCCGCGGCTATGTGGTGGCTTCCCTCGACCACGCCTATGAGTCGCTCGGCACCAGCTTTCCCGGCGGTCGGCTGCTGACCTGCGTGGCCTGCACGGCGATGGAGAACGGCGCCCCGGGAAGCCGGGTCACCGAGGCGCGCGCTGCGGACGTGTCGTACCTCCTGGACCGGCTGACCGGGCCACACCCGGTCTGGCGCCATGCCGGGTCGATCGACGGGGGACGCATCGGCATGGCCGGGCACTCCATCGGCGGAGCCGCGGCCGTCGCCGCCATGGCCCGGGACGGGCGCGTCGACGCCGGGGCGAACATGGACGGCGCGTTCTGGGACGTGCTCCCGCCGACCGGCCTCGACGGCCGGCCGTTCCTGATGCTGGGCGCCGACGACGGGCACCGCCCGGGCGGCAAGGACAGGACCTGGGACGCGATGTGGCCCGCCCTTGACGGCTGGAAGCGGTGGCTGACCGTCGCCGGGGCCGAGCATCTGACCTTCTCCGACGAACCCGTCATCGCGGCCCACTTCGGACTCCACCAGCCCGCACTGCCCGCGCCCCGCGCCGTCGAACTCGTGCGGACGTACGTCGGTGCCTTCTTCGACCAGGAACTGCGCGGCCGCGTCCAACCGGTCCTCGCGGGGCCGACCGCCGCCCACCCCGAGGTGACCTTCAACAGCCCGTGACGGGATGAGAGCGGGGCCTGCCCCCTTCGTTGAGAGGGGCGGGCCCCGGTCCACCGGATATCGTCCAACGGGCGCTCGCTGAGGCGGAGTTGACGCTCAGTCGGCGAGCAGCGCGGCGAGCTGGGTGAGGGAGTCGATCCGCCAGTCCGCCGCCGCCGCGACCTCCGGGTCGTCGGCCCACCAGTGCCCCCACGGACCGCGCCGCAGATGGACGGCGCGCAGCCCGGCGGCCTTGGCGGGGAAGACGTCGTTCCCGGGGTGGGTGCCCACGTAGACCGTCTCGTGCGGTTCGCACTGGGCGACCTCAAGGACCCGCTCGAAGAAGGCGGGCGCGGGCTTGGCGACGCCCCACTCGTCGGAGGTGACCACCAGGTCCGCGGGCAGATCGAGACGGCGCAGCAGTTCCCCGGCCCGGGCCGACCGGTTTCCCGCGACGACGACACGGACGCCCAGCTTGCGCAGGCCACCGAGGGCCGGCCGCACGTCGTCGTACAGATCGGTCTCGTCGAGGTGCTCGCCCCGGCCCGCGGCTTCCCGCGCCAGATGGGCCTCACGGACGTCCATGCCCGGTTTGACCATGCGCAGCGCGTCGTCCGGGTCGCGGCCCTGGGTGACGACCGCACCGACGAGGGCCGCGAGGGTGTGCCGGGGCACGCCGATCCAGTCGGCCCACGACGCCCAGTAGCGGTCCTCGCGCAGCAGTGTTTCGCCCATGTCGAGCACGATCGTCTCCATCATCGGGGCGATCCTAGGCGCTCGTGGGTGCGCGTTCGGCGGACGACGCCGCGGCGCGGCGCGGACGTCACCCGCCCGCCGGGCGCCTTCCGCATCCCGCAAAAGATCAAGGCCCCACCTGTACGTGCAGGTGGGGCCTTGATGCTCGGGCACTCCGTTCGGGACCGTAAACCGAACGGAGCGCCCTGGTCGCGGAGTTGTGACCGCCCGACGGAACGAGGCTGGCGCGACAGGACGTTCGCGCCGCCGGGCGGAGTTCAGGGGGGAGGTTCTGGGATCGCGGCGGCGGCGATTGGCGTGGGCGTCGATCCCTTCCCTCAGGTCAGGAAGGGGGCCGCTCACGCCTTCACCACCGCACTGGCATCGCCGTACCGCCGCGATCCTCAGGTTGTCCATATCCGCCGACCACCCCTCATCCGGGTCGGCGGATCGGACTGTGCAAAGGATTTGACCTCCCGTCAAATCCCTCGCACGGTCTGTGAGTTGATAACCGGCGACTAGTCCTCGCGCAGGGCGCGGACGGCCTCCTCGACGCGCTTGCCGTACTCGGCGTCCGCGGCGTGGAAGTGGGCCAGGTTCTTCTCGATGACGTCGTCGCGGGAGACCTGCGAGAGGCCGCCGGCGATGTTCGCGATGAGACGGGCCTTCTCGTCGTCCGACATCAGACGGTAGAGCTCGCCCGCCTGGAAGAAGTCGTCGTCCTTCACATGGGCCGGGGCGGCGTGGGTGCCCGTGTAGCCGTGGATGGCCAGCGGGGCGGACAGGGCCGCGTCCGTCTGCGCCGGGCCCGAGTACGAGTTGGGCTCGTAGTTCTTGTCGCCGCGGCGGCCGTTGCGGGTCGCCATCAGGCCGTCACGGCCGTAGTTGTCGGCACTCCCCCCAGGAACGGCCTTGGGCGCGTTGACCGGCAGCTGGGTGTGGTTGACGCCCAGGCGGTAGCGGTGCGCGTCGGCGTAGGCGAACAGGCGGCCCTGGAGCATCTTGTCGGGCGAGGGGCCGATGCCCGGAACGAAGTTGTTCGGGGAGAAGGCGGCCTGCTCGACCTCGGCGAAGACGTTGTCCGGGTTGCGGTCGAGGACAAGCCGGCCCACGCGCTGGAGCGGGTAGTCCGCGTGCGGCCACACCTTGGTGAGGTCGAACGGGTTGAAGCGGTAGTCCGCGGCCTCGGCGGCGGGCATGATCTGCACGTACAGCGTCCAGGACGGGTTGACGCCGCGCTCGATGGCCTGGAGCAGGTCCGTCTGGTGGCTGTTGGCGTCCTTGCCGACCGTCTCCGCGGCCTGCTCGGAGGAGAGGCTGCGGATGCCCTGGTTCGTCTTGAAGTGGTACTTGACGAAGAATGCCTCGCCCTTGGCGTTCGTCCACTGGTAGGTGTGCGAGCCGTAGCCGTTCATGTGACGGTACGAGGCGGGGATGCCGCGGTCGCCCATGAGCCAGGTGATCTGGTGGGTGGCCTCGGGGGCGTGCGCCCAGAAGTCCCAGACGTTGTCCGGCTCCTGCTTGCCCGTGAAGGGGTCGCGCTTCTGGGAGTGGATGAAGTCGGGGAACTTGATCGGGTCCTTGATGAAGAAGACCGGGGTGTTGTTGCCGACGAGGTCGTAGTTGCCCTCTTCGGTGTAGAACTTCAGCGCGAAGCCGCGCGGGTCGCGGACCGCGTCCGCGCCGCCGAGCGAGTCGGCGACGGTGGAGAAGCGGATGAACGTCTCCGTGCGCTTGCCCACCTCGCCGAGGAAGTTGGCCTTCGTGAAGCCGGTGACGTCGTCGGTCACCTCGAAGTAGCCGTACGCGCCGGAGCCGCGGGCGTGCACCACACGCTCCGGGATGCGCTCACGGTTGAAGCGCGCGAGCTTCTCCAGGAGGTGCTGGTCCTGAAGCAGGATGGGGCCACCGACGCCGGCGGTGGCGGAGTTCTGGTTGTCGGCGACGGGGGCGCCGGACTCGGTCGTAAGCACGCGCTTCGACATCGTGACCTTCCGTACTGGAGCTGCACCGCTGACTGTGTTCCGCGGTTCCGTGAGCGTAGGGACGCCTGGAAGGGAACGTCAACAGTTTGTTGAAAAAGAAGGGTGAGCTTCCGGGCGGCGGCGGCGCCTGGGCGCGACAGGACAGGTGTCAGCGCCGCCGCCGCCCGGAAATCTGGAGGACCCGCGGGGTGTTGCCGGTGGGTCAGACCTGCGAGCCGGAGAGGCGCTCGACGGCGCGCAGCAGGGCGGAGTGGTCCAGGCCGCCGTCGCCCTGGGCGCGCAGCGAGGCGACGAGCTGGGCGACGACCGCGCCGACCGGAAGGGCCGCGCCCACGTTGCGGGCGGCGTCGGTGACGATGCCCATGTCCTTGTGGTGCAGGTCGATCCGGAAGCCCGGCTTGAAGTCCCGGTTCAGGAAGTTGTCCTTCTTGCGGGTCAGCACGGTCGAGCCGGCCAGACCGCCGTTGAGGACGTCCAGGGCGGCGGTGAGGTTCACGCCGGACTTCTCCAGGAAGACCACGGCCTCGGCGCACGCCTGGATGTTGACCGCGACGATGAGCTGGTTGGCGGCCTTCACCGTCTGGCCGGAGCCGTGCGGGCCGCACAGGACGATGGTCTTGCCGAGGGCTTCCAGGATCGGCAGCGCCTCGTCGAAGTCGGCCTGCTCGCCACCCACCATGATCGACAGGACGGCCTCGATGGCGCCGGCCTCGCCGCCGGAGACGGGGGCGTCCAGGACGCGGAGGCCCTTCTCTGCGGCGTTCTTGGCGAGGTCGACCGAGGTCTGCGGGGTGATCGACGACATGTCGACGATCAGCGCGCCCTGCCTGGCGTTGGCCAGGATGCCGGCCTCACCGTACGCGATGGCTTCCACCTGGGGGGAGGCCGGAACCATCGTGATGATCACGTCGGCGTCCTTGACCGCCTCGGCGATCGAGCCGGCCGCGGTGCCACCGGCCGCCGCGAGGCGGTCCAGCTTGTCCTGCTCCAGGGTGAAGCCGGTGACCGAGTAGCCGGCCTTGATCAGGTTCTCGGACATGGGGGAGCCCATGATGCCGAGGCCGACCCATGCGATCTTGGGGAGGTTGCTCATGAGGGTGCCTCTCTGACTGCGGTGGTACGTCAAGAAGTTCGGGTGCGCGGTCAGCCGGCCGCGCGGGCCTCGGCGGGGAGCCACGCGAAGGAGGCGGCGGCGTCGGGGGCCTTGTACTCCAGGCCCACCCAGCCGTCGTAACCGGCCTTGGTCAGCTGGTCGAGCAGCTCCTCCAGCGGCAGCGAGCCGGTGCCCGGCGCGCCACGGCCCGGGTTGTCGGCGATCTGCACATGGCCGGTCTTGTCGGCGTACGCCTCGATGACCTCGGAGACGTTCTCGCCGTTCATCGACAGGTGGTAGATGTCGAGGAGGAACTTGGCGTTGCCCAGGCCCGTCGCGGTGTTCACCTTGTCGATGACCTCGATGGCGGCGGGGGCGCTCACCAGCGGGTAGAGCGGCGACTCCGGCTTGTTCAGGGTCTCCACCAGGAGGATCGCGCCGACCCGGTCGGCCGCGCGGGCCGCCAGGACGAGGTTCTCCAGGGCGAGGGTGTCCTGCACCTGCGGGTCGGCGCCCTCGACGCGGTTGCCGTACAGCGCGTTGAGCGCCTTGCAGCCCACCGAGGCGGCGAAGTCGGCCGCCACCTCGATGTTGGCGCGGAAGCGGTCCGACTCCTCGCCGGGAATCGACAGCGCGCCGCGGTCGGGGCCCGGCAGGGCGCCGGCGTAGAAGTTGAGGCCCACCAGCTGGGTGCCGGCGTCGTCGAGCGCCTTCTTGAGGGCGTCGAGCTCGGCCTGCTCGGGGGTGGGGGTCTCGATCCAGGGCCACCACAGCTCGACCGCCGTGAAGCCTGCCGCGGCGGCGGCCGCGGGGCGCTCCAGGAGCGGGAGTTCCGTGAAGAGGATCGAAAGGTTTACATCGAAGCGCTGGTTCGAGCCGCGCTTATTCGAGAAAAGAGGGGCCATGAGGGGTGTGCGCTCCTTCCGTATTGCGGAAGTTGTTTTCTGCTTGATGGAAGGTTGCAGTGGGACCTGCGAGCTTGTCAAGGGGGCCTCCCGGATTTCGCCCACCTCGCAGTAGGTTGAGCGGGTGCGATTGAGAGTGGAGTTCACGACCGAGCCCTTCGATCTCGACGAGGCGCCCCCGCATGCCGTGGTCGCCCGCGACGTGATCCAGGCGGCCCGGCTCGACGCGGTCGACGTCGGCCCCTTCGGCAACACCGCGGAAGGCGGCGCGGACGAGGTGCTGACCGCGGTCGACGCGCTGCTGCGCCGCGCCCTGGCGGCCGGCGCCACCCGCGTCTCGCTCCAGGTCAATGTGATCGGAGAGGGCGAGAAGTGACCGAGCCCACGGAGCACCCCCTCATCCAGGCGGTCAAGCCGCTGGTCGACGCCATGGGCGCCGAGATACTCCCGCCGGGGCACGCCGACCCCGACGACGTGGTGCTCGCCTGGGAGGGCGAGGACGTGGTGGCCGTGCGCCTGCCGCAGCTGTCCGACTCGCTCGATCACATCCTGGCCGCCATGGAGCGCCGCCACGGGATGCCGCTCGCGGCCCTGGACCGCAAGGCCAAGCAGTCGGCCGTACGGACCCTGGAAGCCCGCGGGGCCTTCTCCGTGCGGCACGGCGTGGAGACGGTGGCCTCGGCCCTCGGGGTCAGCCGGTTCACCGTGTACAACTACCTGAACAGGGAAAACGCCGCAAAGGGCGACTGAACGAGCACGCTCGGTACCCGCTCGGGCACCCCTCGACGCAACGAACCGCCGTCCGGACACCGGGCGGCGGTTTTTGTAACCCCAAGTTTTCAACAAAGTGTTGACGGGATGTTTCTCAGGGCGTTAGCTATCCGCAGCCCGTTCAGCACCAAGGCCACGGAGGCCGCCGTGACTTCGACTTCGACACCGGGCCTCGCCCGGTTCAACACCTCCACGGACAGTGCGGCGCTCGCCGTGCTCCACGAGGTGTGCGCCAGTTCGGCGTGGGGGAGCAAGCTGCTCGCCCAGCGCCCGTACGCCACCGCAGAGGACCTCTTCGCCGCAAGCGACGCCGCTCTGGCCGAGCTGGACGTGAAGGACCTTCAAGAGGCGATGGCCGGGCACCCGCCGATCGGCCGGCCGAAGCCCGGTGACCCCACCTCCGCACGTGAACAGCGCGGCATGGCCGGGGCCTCCGAGGCCCTCAAGGCCGAGCTGCTCGAACTGAACCTGGCCTACCAGGAGAAGTTCGGCCACGTCTTCCTGATCTGCGCCACCGGTGCCACCGGCGAGCAGATGCGTGACGCGGTGAAGACCCGGATCGGCAACACCTCCGAGGAGGAGCGCGAGATCGTGCGCACCGAACTCGGGAAGATCAACCGAATCCGGCTGACCCGTCTCGTAGAAGAGGACAAGGACTGATGAGCACCGCCACCACCGCTTCGGTGTCCACGCACATCCTGGACACCAGCGTCGGACGCCCCGCCGAGGGCGTCGCCATCTCGCTCGCGGCCCGCTCGGGCTCCGGCGCCGAGTGGACCGCGCTCGGCGGCTCCGCGACCGACGCGGACGGGCGCTGCAAGGACCTGCCGGCGCTGCCGGAAGGCACCACCCATGTACGACTCGACTTCGAGGTCGAGACGTACTTCTCCAAGAAGCAAGCCGAGGCGCAGCAGGACGCCCCCCGCGTAAGGGACAGCGGTGCGTTCTTCCCGGAGGTGGCGATCACTTTCGCCGTCACCCCGGGCGAGCACTACCACGTACCGCTGCTGCTCAACCCGTTCGGCTACTCCGTTTACCGAGGGAGCTAGCAGACATGCCCACGATTCTCGGCCAGAACCAGTACGGCAAAGCAGAGAACCGCGTCGTCAAGATCACGCGGGACGGCGACACGCACCACATCAAGGACCTGAACGTCTCGGTCGCCCTCTCCGGCGACATGGAGGACGTGCACTACTCGGGCTCGAACGCCAATGTGCTCC
Organism: Streptomyces hundungensis; assembly: GCF_003627815.1. NCBI lineage: Bacteria > Bacillati > Actinomycetota > Actinomycetes > Kitasatosporales > Streptomycetaceae > Streptomyces > Streptomyces hundungensis. Next base: position 1,897,277 of record NZ_CP032698.1, on the reverse strand, counting down.
CGACCGACACCACCAAGAACACGGTGTACGCGTTCGCCAAGGAGTACGGCATCGAGTCGGCCGAGCAGTTCGGCATCCACCTCGCGCGGCACTTCGTGACCTCGCAGGAGCCGATCAAGATCGCGCGGATCCGCATCGAGGAGTACTCGTGGGAGCGCATCGAGACCTCCGAGGCCAACTCGAAGTTCATCGGCTCCGACGACGTCAAGCACTCCTTCGTCCGCAAGGGCCAGGAGACCCGGGTCACCCAGATCACCTACGACGGTGAGAAGTGGGAGGTCGTCTCCGGCCTCAAGGACCTGGTCGTGATGAACTCGACGAACTCCGAGTTCTGGGGGTACGTCAAGGACAAGTACACGACGCTCCAGGAAGCCTACGACCGCATCCTGGCCACGCAGGTCTCCGCGCGCTGGCGGTTCAACTGGACCGACGACGAGCAGAAGGCGCCGAACTGGGAGAAGTCCTACGAGCAGGTGCGCAAGCACATGCTCCAGGCCTTCGCCGAGACGTACTCGCTCTCGCTCCAGCAGACCCTCTACCAAATGGGTTCGCGCATCATCAACAACCGGTCCGAGATCGACGAGGTTCGCTTCTCGCTGCCGAACAAGCACCACTTCCTGGTGGACCTCGAGCCGTTCGGGCTCAAGAACGACAACGAGGTCTACTTCGCGGCCGACCGTCCGTACGGTCTGATCGAGGCGACCGTCCTGCGCGACGGCGTCGAGCCGCAGATCCCGGTCGACATGACCAACCTCTGACGCGGCACTGAGCCCGCCCCCGCCCGCCCGCAGTCGGGCGGGGGCCGGGTCAGACCGGAGGCACTCCCATGGCACAGCCCGCATTGGGGCCGGCACCCACCGACGGCCCATGTCCCACCCCACCTGAAGGTGCCGTGCACCCGGTGGACGAAAAGCTTCCCGCCTCGCGGCTCGTCCCCGCCGCGCTCCAGCACATCGCCGCCATGTACGCGGGCGTCGTCACCCCTCCGCTCATCATCGGCCAGGCCGTCGGCCTGGACACCGCGGGACAGACCCGGCTGATCGCGGCCAGCCTGCTCATCGCCGGGCTCGCCACCGTCCTTCAGACCCTGGGCGTCGCGAACTTCGCCGGAAACCGGCTCCCGTTCGTCAACGCCGCCTCCTCGGCCGGCATCGCGCCCATGCTCGCGATCGCCGAAACCAGCGCCAAGGGCCACCAACTCCCCGCGATCTACGGCGCGGTGATGGTCGCCGGAGTCTTCTGCCTCCTGGTCGGACCCTTCTTCGGACGGCTGCTGCGCTTCTTCCCGCCGCTGGTGACCGGTGTCGTGATCACGCTCATCGGCGTCACGCTGATGCCCGTCCCCGTGTCCTGGGCCCAGGGCGGCGACCGGAGCGCCGCCGACTTCGGGGCCATGAAGAACCTCGCGCTCGCCGCCTTCACGCTCGTCGTGATCCTGCTCTGCCAGCGCTTCGGCCGCGGCTTCCTGCGCCAAGTCGCCCTGCTGCTCGGCCTGTTGGTCGGCACGCTCGCCGCGATTCCGTTCCACCTGGCGGACTTCTCCGCCATGAGGTCCGCGCCGCTGGCAGCTCTGCCGACACCCTTCTCCTTCGGCGCGCCCGAGTTCCACCCCGCGGCCATCCTGTCGCTGTGCATCGTGATGATGGTCCTGATGACCGAGTCGAGCGCCGGCATGCTGGCCATCGGCGAGATCTGCGAGCGCCGCACGGACGGGCGCACCATCGCCCGCGGCTTGCGCACCGACGGCATCGCCACCCTGCTCGGACCCGTCTTCGGCGGCTTCCCCACCAGCGCCTTCGCGCAGAACGTGGGCGTCGTCTCGCTGACTCGCGTACGCAGCAGGTACGTTGTCGCCGTCGCGGGCGGCGCCCTGCTCGTCCTCGGCGCCTTCCCGGTGCTCGGCGCGGTCGTCTCGCTGGTCCCGATGCCCGTCCTCGGCGGCGCCGGAATCGTCCTGTTCGGCTCGATCGCGGTGAGCGGCATCCGCACCCTCTCCGAGGCCGGGCTCGACGACAGCTCCAACATCATCCTGGTGGCCGTGGCGCTCGGGGCGGGCATCATCCCGCTCGCCGCGCCCACCTTCTACGCCGGTTTCCCCGCCTGGGCACAGACCGTGCTCGGGTCCGGCATCAGCGCGGGAGCGCTCACCGCGGTTCTGCTCAACCTTTTCTTCCACCATCTCGGCACCCGGAGCAGCGTCACCGCCCCGGTACTCAAATCCTCGTAGGGTCCTGCCGTGCCCAAACAGCCGCCACTGATCGAAGAAGGAAGCACCATGGCACCTTCGGCAGCCCCCCAGCGCATCGTCATCGAGAACTGTGCGATCGCCACCGTGGACGCGAACGACACCGAGTACGCCTCCGGATACCTCGTCGTCGCCGACAACAAGATCGAGTCGATCGGAGCCGGCGCGGCCCCGAAGGGCCTGGACAACGTGGTCCGCCGCATCGACGGCACGGGCCACCTGGTCACCCCCGGCCTGGTCAACACGCACCACCACTTCTACCAGTGGATCACGCGCGGTCTGGCCACCGACCACAACCTCTTCAACTGGCTGGTCGCCCTGTACCCGACGTGGGCGCGCATCGACGAGCGGATGGGCCGCGTCGCCGCCCAGGGTTCGCTCGCGATGATGGCCCGCGGCGGCGTCACCACCGCCATGGACCACCACTACGTCTACCCCCGGAACTCGGGCGACCTGTCCGGCGCGATCATCGGCGCGGCCTCCGAGATGGGCGTGCGCTTCACGCTGGCCCGCGGCTCCATGGACCGTAGCGAGAAGGACGGCGGACTGCCGCCGGACTTCGCCGTCGAGACCCTCGACGGCGCGCTCTCCGCGACCGCCGAGACCGTCGACCGCTTCCACGACGCCTCCTTCGACTCGATGGTCCAGGTCGCCGTCGCACCCTGCTCGCCGTTCTCGGTCTCCACCGAACTCATGAAGCAGGGCGCCGAGTTGGCCCGCGCCAAGGGCGTACGGCTGCACACCCACGGCTCGGAGACCGTGGAGGAGGAGCAGTTCTGCAAGGAGCTGTTCGGCATGGGCCCCACCGACTACTTCGAGTCGACCGGGTGGCTCGGCAACGACGTGTGGATGGCGCACTGCGTCCACATGAACGACTCCGACATCGCCGCGTTCGCCCGCACCGGCACCGGTGTCGCCCACTGCCCGTCCTCCAACGCGCGGCTCGCCGCGGGCATCGCCCGCGTCCCCGACATGCTGAAGGCGGGCGTCCCGGTCGGCCTCGGTGTCGACGGCACCGCCTCCAACGAGTCGGGCGAGCTGCACACCGAGCTGCGCAACGCGCTCCTCATCAACCGCCTCAACGCCCAGCACCGCGAGGCCGCCCTCAACGCCCGCCAGGCGCTGCGCCTCGGCACCTACGGCGGCGCCCAGGTGCTCGGCCGCGCCGACCAGATCGGCTCCCTCGAAGCGGGCAAGCTCGCCGACTTCGTGCTGTGGAAGCTGGACACCCTCGCCCACGCCTCCATCGCCGACCCGGTCACCGCGCTGGTCTTCGGCGCGGCGGCCCCGGTCACCGCCTCGTTCGTGAACGGCAGGCAGATCGTCGAGAACAACCGTCTCACCACGGTCGACGAGGACGCCATCGCGGTGGCGACCCGTGAAGAGGCCCAGCGCCTCGCCCGGATCGCCGCGCAGGCCTGACCCCAAGGAGTCCGGCCGAGGGGGACGGCCCTCGGCCGGTCGCCGTGGACCCGAGCGGGGTCCACGGCAGCTGGGCCGGGGGGTGCGTACTACAAGGACGTACGCACCCCCCGGAACAGTGAATGCCGTCCCAACTACCGCTCATGCAAAGCGCGTTGACACGAGCCGCGTCAACCGCACCGCCCTTGCGGCACCCCGCGTCACCCCGCGGCACCCCGCGGCGCCGGCCCGCACCGTCGGCCGGTCGCGCTGTTCGTACTGCCCCGCACCACCTGTTCCAGCTGCTCAACGCACCACACCGCACCACCTCCATGACACCCGCGTCCACCGCCGACGTGTAACCGACCGGAGGAACCGCCGTGGCCGCACAGCCCAGGTTTCGCAACTTCGCAGTCAACCCCGCCCAGACCGGCGAGAAGCACCCGGTCGACGAGACGCTCCCCCCGCTGAAAATGTTCACCAGTGGCCTTCAGCATGTGGCCGCGATGTACGCGGGTGTGGTGGCCCCGCCCATGATCGTCGGCCCCGCTGTGGGGCTCGGCACCAAAGAGACGGCCTTCCTGGTCGCCGCGAGCCTGTTCACCGCGGGCCTCGCCACCCTTCTCCAGACCCTCGGGATCTGGCGGATCGGCGCCAAGTTGCCCTTCGTGAACGGGGTCTCGTTCGCCGGGGTCACTCCGATGATCGCCATCGGCAAGGAGCACGGCGCCGACGCCATCCCCGTCATCCTGGGCGGGATCATCGTCGCCGGACTGCTCGGCTTCGTGGCCGCCCCCTACTTCGGGAAGCTGGTCCGCTTCTTCCCACCGGTCGTCACGGGCACCGTGATCACCCTGATAGGCGTCTCGCTGCTCCCGGTGGCCTTCAACTGGTCCTCGGGCGGCAACGCGAAGGCCGCCGACTACGGTTCGCTCTCCAACCTGGCGCTCGCCGGAATCACCCTGCTCATCGTGCTGGTGCTGCGCAAACTCCTGCGCGGCTTCATGCAGCAGATCGCGATCCTGCTCGGTCTGGTGGCCGGCTCGGTCATCGCGATCCCGATGGGCAAGACCAGCCTGGACGCCATCAAGAACGCGGACGTCATCGGCTTCCCGACGCCGTTCCACTTCGGCGCCCCGCAGTTCGACGTCGCCGCCATCGTCTCGATGTGCATCGTGATGCTGGTCTGCATGACGGAGTCCACCGCCGACATGCTGGCCCTCGGGAAGATCGTCGAGCGCCCGGCCGATCAGCAGACGATCGCCGCCGGACTGCGCGCCGACACCCTCGGATCCGTGCTCAGCACCCTCTTCAACGGCTTCATGGCCAGCGCCTTCGCCCAGAACATCGGCCTCGTCGCGATGACCAAGGTGCGCAGCCGGTTCGTCGTCGCGGCCGGCGGTCTCATCCTGGTCGTGCTCGGCCTGTGTCCGGTCGCGGCCTCGGTGATCTCCCTCGTACCGCTGCCGGTGCTGGGCGGCGCGGGCATCGTGCTGTTCGGCTCGGTCGCCGCGAGCGGCATCCAGACCCTGTCCACCGCGGCCCTGGAGCGGGGCGAGAACGCGCTGATCGTGGCCGCGTCGGTGGGCATCGGCCTGATACCGATCGCCAAGCCGGACTTCTACCACGCCTTCCCCGACAAGATGCTGGTCGTCCTCGACTCCGGGATCTCCACCGGCTGTGTGGTGGCCATCGTCCTCAACCTGGCCTTCAACCACTTCGGCAAGCAGCGGCCCGAGACGGAGACCGAGGCCCTGGCCGCGGCCGAACCGGCGGTGGCCCTGCACTGACCAACTCGCCGTCCAGCGGCGACCGTTGACGCACGAGGGCCGCGACTCCGTAGGGGGGCGCGGCCCTCGGCGTTGCCCGGCGGATGCCGGGACCCGTCACTCGCAGGCGACGCCGTCGCCGTCCCGGTCCAGGTGGGAGTCGTACCCCGGGTCGCCGCGGTGCAGCGGGGTGACCCCGGCGGCGCGGGCGGCGGTGCAGTTCTTGTAGTAGACACTGCCCCCGCCGTTGTTCCCGCCGCCGTCCATCGGGGGCGGCAGGCTCGGCCCCTTCGGCTTCGGCGGCGTCCTGACGACCGGGGGCTTGGAGGCGACGGGGCGCGGCGCGGCCGGGGTCGCGCTGTGCGTCGCGGTCGGCGTGGGGGACGCGCTCGGCGTGGGGCTGGCCGACGGTGACGGCGAGGACGACGGCGACGAGGAGGCCGAGGGCGAGGGCGTGGCGGTCGCCGACGGCTTGGCCGACTTGGCGGGCTTGGCCGTGTCGTCCTGGCAACCGGTCGTGGTGAAGGCGAGCGCACCGAGCATGCCGGAGACGAGCAGAGTGCGGACAACTGGGCTGGATATGCGCATGCGGCGGCTCTCTCGGACGATCGGGGTACTTGTGATGATCTGGTGAAGGAGAGAATACGGGCCGCAAGGGTTCCGTAAGGCGAAATGGGTCAACTCACGCGCGTGGCCGGGCCGTAGGGAGCGGAACGGGCGGGTGCGGCAGCCCTCGCGCCGTACCCGCCCGTCCCTGTGGGGCTGTCAGCCGATGTGGTACGGGTCGCCGTACACCTTCCAGTCGAGCGGGGTGTCCAGGTCGAGGTTGCCCTTCTTCAGGAAGACGCGCTGCTCGGTGTCGACGCGGCTGGTGTCGCTGTGCGCCTCCTCCTGCTTCATCGCCCAGACCCGGGCGTCGAGGAAGGCGTTGAGGTACGTCGTCTCGTTGCCGCCCTGCGACGGGGGCTTGGCCTTGGCGAGGGCGCGCTTGCGGATGGAGCTGAAGCTCGTCGGGTCGCCTCCGTCACCGTGCATCACGATGGCGTCGTAGTACATGAACTGCCCGAGCGTGCCGATCCCGTCGGACTTGCCCTGCTTGACGGCGGGGTTGAAGTAGACGCGGTCCCGCTCGTCGTTCTGGGCCTGCTTGAAGGCCGAGTCGGAGGCCGCGGTCTTCCAGTCCTTGGTGAAGTTCGGGTCGAGCCCCTTGTGCGAGTCGCTCCCGTCGACCTTCTCCAGGGCCGGCAGGTACTTCGCGAGGACGTTGCCGGGCTTGCGGGCGGTGTAGAGCTTCACCAGGTCGAGCATGTCGCCGGTGCCCGAACAGAAGCCGATGATGCCGGCGGTGTATCCGCGCCCGTCCTTGATGTCCTCGATGTACTTGTACTGCGCCTTCCAGTCGAGCGAGGAGTTCTCCGCGCTGGAGACGAGCTGCATGGCTATGTCCTTCTTCGCCGGGTCGTCGAGCCCGGTCGCGGCGGCATTGATCACGGACGCATTGTCCTGTGCCGCACCGGCCGGGTTCTCGGCGGCGTAGGCCGTGACCGGGACCGCGAGCAGAGCGGTGCCGAGCAGGGCGCGGACGGCGATCTTGGTACGACGTGCGGTGGTCTTGCGGTGGGGGGTGTGCACCTGAACCTCCAGAAGGAGTTCGTCGCTCCGGTGTTCTGTTAGGAAAGTTTCCTACCATTGTCGGGAAGCGGCCGTACACCCCTGCGGCAGAGGGAAGTTGAGAAGCCGGGGGCGCGGATCGACGCGGTGGGCCGGCCGGTCCGGGCCATAGCGCCAGGTCACGCGGCGCCCGGCGGGCCTGCTGCCGTCGCGGAGTAATTCCCGTTGCGCGAGGGGCAGTTGTGGGGTTCATTGCCCGGGTGACTGAATCCAGCCGTTCCGAGTCCAGCCGTGTGGAGGCGTTCAGCGATGGCGTCTTCGCCATCGCGATCACCCTTCTCATCCTGGAGATCAAGGTCCCGCCGCACGCGGGCGACCATCTGTGGCGGGAGCTCGGCCACATGTGGCCCTCCTACGCGGCCTATGTGGTGAGCTTCCTGGTGATCGGGATCATGTGGGTCAACCACCACACCCTGTTCAGCTATGTGGCCCGCGTCGACCGCACCCTGATGTTCCTCAACCTGCTGCTCCTGATGACCGTGGTCGCGATCCCCTGGCCGGCCGCGCTGATGGCGGAATACCTGCGTGAACCCGGCGCCTCGCACGTCGCGGCCGTCGTCTACAGCGGCCTCATGGTCGTGATGGCCCTCAACTACCAGGCGCTGTGGTGGCACTTGACCCGCACCGGGCACCTCTTCGACAGCCGGGTGGACAACACGGCAGCCCGCGCCACCCGCGCCCGCTTCGCGATCGGCTCCCTCGTCTACCCGGCGACGGTCGCCCTCGCCTTCGTCTCCGCCCCGCTGACCCTCGCCGTGCACGGTCTGCTCGCCGTGTACTACGGCTTCAACCAGCTGAAGGTCCCGATAGCCAGGAGCGTGGAATTGGGCGACTAGACTGGACGGCTGTCGTCGTCGGCGCCGCAGGTCATCAGCGCATCAGAAGGAGCACCCCCGCTTGTCCGAGAACCACGAGGCAGCCGCCCCGCCCCCGGGCGCCACCCGCCTCGCCCTCGCCTCCGACTGCGGCAACTGCTTCGGACTGTGCTGTGTCGCCCTCGCCTACGCGGCGTCCGCCGACTTCGCGATCGACAAGCCCGCCGGGAAGCCCTGCCCCAACCTCCAGCAGGACTTCCGCTGCGGAATCCACCGGGAGCTGCGCGGGCGCGGCTTCCAGGGCTGCACGGTGTACGACTGCTTCGGCGCCGGCCAGAAGGTCTCCCAGGAGACCTTCGAGGGCCGCGACTGGCGTACGGCGCCGGAGACGGCGGCCTCGATGTTCGAGGTGTTCCCGGTGATGCGCCAGCTCCACGAGCTGCTCTGGTACGTCACCGAGGCGCTCACGCTGGCGAAGGCGCGGCCCGTGCACAAGGAGCTGCGCGCGGCCCTCGCGGAGACCGAGGCCTTCACGGCGCTCGCCCCCGATGCGCTGGTCGGGCTGGACGTGCCGCGCCACCGCGACAAGGTCAACAAGCTGCTCCTGAGGGCGAGCGAGCTGGTCAGGGCCGAGTTCAAGGGCAAGAAGAAGGATCGCAGGGGCGCCGACCTCATGGGCGCGCGGCTCAAGGGCGCCGATCTGCGCGGCGCGAACCTGCGGGGTGCCTTTCTGATCGCCGCCGACCTGAGCGGCGCGGACCTGCGCCGCGCCGATCTGATCGGCGCCGACTTCCGTGACGCCCGGCTGTCCGGGGCCGATCTCACCGAGGCCTTCTTCCTCACCCAGGCCCAGCTGAACGCGGCCAAGGGCGACGCCACGACCAAGCTCCCGCCGTCCCTGGTGCGCCCCGCGCACTGGTGAGTCAGGCCCGCCACCCCGGATCCCGGCCGCTCATCCCGATGAGCCGGTCCAGCATCGGCGCCCCGTCCGGTACGTCGACCGCGAGGCCGAAGGCGTGGCCGCGGGTGGCCGGGTCGTCCTTCGACGGGGCGAGGAAGGCGTAGCAGATCTCCAGGTCGACCGGGGCCGGGCGGTAGTCCTGACCGGTGGACCGGGCCACGTCCCAGCCGTGGACCACCAGCTCGTCCAGGGCCACCCGCCCGGCGACCGCCCCGGGCAGGGTGAGTCCGCCCGCCTGCGTCTCGCCCTCCCAGGCCGCCGGATCCCGCCAGGCGGCGGCCATGACGGCGAGGTTTTCCGGGATCAACTCCCGCCATTCGGCGGGCAGTTCGGGCGGTGGCACGGTGCCCGGCGCGGCCTGGGTGGCCGGTCCGGTCTCTTTGCGGGCGGCATGCTGAAGGGCGATGCCGAAGCCGAGGATGTGGGACAGGAGCTCCCGGAGCGCGTACGCGGGGCAGGGCGTCGACGCGCCCAACTGGTCGTCGCGCACCCCGTCGAGCAACCGGGTCAGCTCGGCCGCCGCGGGGCCGAGGTCGGGAGGGGTGTGGGCGTTCGTTTCGCTGCTCATGGAGGGGAGACCGCGCGGGGGGCGGAAACTCATCGCGTGTCGCCCCTTCGGTCCGGGCTCTTGCCGTGTCCGTGTCAGGCGTGGCATACAGGTCTGGACCTTTTCCGTGGCGGGCGGCGGGCGACTTAGCGCCCCGCGCCCTGAAGACCGGGGGTGGACCGTGCTGCGCCACCGTCGAACCAGCCGTGTAACCAGCCGCCGATCCGGCCGTCGATCCGGGGGAGTCCTCGCCCGCATCGCCGCCAGGGCCGCCGCCCCACTCGCTGCCTCCCTCGTCCTGCCGCTGCTCCTGACCGGCTGTGGGGGAGGCGAGGACCGGGACCGGCGGAGCCCGTCGGTCCCCGGCGCCGTCACCGCGCAGGCGAGCAGCGCGACCTCCGTGCACGTCATGTGGCGGCCCTCCACCGACGACAGGGCGGTCACCGGCTACGAGATCCTGCGCGACGGGACCACGGCCAAGCGGGTCCCGGCCGACCTGAGCATGATCGACGTCGGTGGGCTCACCGCCTCGACCTCCTACCGCTTCACCGTGCGGGCCCGCGACGCCGCCGGGAACCTCTCGGCCCCCAGCGCCCCCGCCGCCGTCACCACCCCGGCCGCGACCCCCGACGACAAGCGCCCGCCGACGGCGCCGGCGCACCTCACCGGCCGCGCGGACGGCACCGGCGCCGCCGAACTGAGCTGGGGCCGCGCCCTCGACGACGTGGGTGTGACGGCGTACGACGTCTACCAGGAGGGGACCCGGATCCACAGCGTCGGCGGCGCCACCCTCTCGGCGCGACTGACCGGGCTGCGGCCCGGCACCGTCTACACCTTCACCGTGCGCGCCCGGGACGCGGCGGACAACGCCTCGCCCGACAGCGACGCGGTGGACATCACCACCGCCTCCGCGCCCGGCGCTCCTCCCAGCATCGCCCCCACACGGCTGCGTACCAGCGTCGGCCGGGCGCCGTCCGGGAGCGGCACGGACATCACCCTGCGCTGGGTGCCGCCGCACACGGGTGGTGCGATCGGGGCCTACCAGCTCTTCCTCAACGGCGCCCCGACGACGACGATCGTGCCCGGCGTCCCGTCGCCCGAAGGCCTCACCTCGTACACCTTCACCGTCACCGACCCGCCCGGCACCCGCTACAGCGTGAAGCTCCGGGCGAGGCTGCCGGACGGCAGGTGGGGCGACTTCTCGGCGCAGCCGACCGTGGTCGTCCCGTGAGGTCCCGGCAACGCCACCGCTTCGGCGGCTCTAGGAGAGCCGGCGGCCGCCGAACGTGCCGGAACCGTCGGCTTGTTGCCAGTGCTTCTCCAGGCCGTTCTGGTCCATCGCGCTCCAGTCGGGGGTCTGCTGGACGAGGCCGAGCCCCAGGGCGCGGCCGAGCTCGACCATGCCGCGTCCGATCGGTGAGCGCTCCGCGTCGTAGGCGGCCAGTGCCTCGGACCGGCTCGCGGCCGAGGTCAGCGCGGACTCCAGGGCGGTGGCGTCCTGGAGGGCCTTCACCGCGCCTCCACCCGTGTGCGGCCGGGCCACCGTGGCGGCGTCCCCGGTCAGCACGAGGGGCCCGGACGCGTACCGGGGTGCGGTGAAGTCGTACATCGGCTGGACGAAGAGTTCGCTCGGCTCGGTCAGGTGCATCAACTGGCCCCAAAACGGCGGGAGTTGGGTGTCGGCGAGCTCCAGGGCGCGGGCCCGCAGCGCGTCGGTGAGGGTGCCGGGCGGGAGGGAGGTGGGGGAGTCGAGGGGGAGTCCGTGGTCGGCGGGCGGGGCGGAGTAGAGCACCCAGTTGACGCGGTGGCCGCCCCGGCCGTCGGGGATGCGGTAAATCACCGTGTGCCCGCCGGGGAAGACCGCGTACACGCAGTCCTCCACCGGCCAGCGGTCGGCGTCGGGCAGCCGCTCGACGGGGAAGGAGCCGCGCCAGGCGAGGTAGCCGGCGTACTGGGGCCGCACCTCGGGGCAGGCGGCCGCGCGGACCGTCGAGCGGTAGCCGTCGGCGCCCACGACGATGTCGAACCGCTCGGCCCGCCCGCCCGAGAGGCTCAACTCAGCCTCAGAGCCGTCGAGTTCGAGGCGTTCGACGGTCGCGCCGGACCGGAAGTCCACCGACCGCGGTACGCGGGCTCGCAGTTCCCGCCAGAGCGGGCCCCAGTTGTAGGTGCGGAACGGGAAGGGCAGCGTCCCTACGAGCCGGCCCAGCGGCTCCGCTCCGTCCCGAACGTACCAACTGCGCCTGGTGAGTTGGAGCCACGGCATCGCCGGGTCCAGGTACCCGCACGCCTCCAGCTCGGCGTAACGGTCGTTGTGCATCGCGAGCCCCACCCCGCGGTCGGCCAACTGGTCCGACGCCCGCTCGAACACCGTGATCTCCTCGGCGCCCCCGCGATGCGCGGCCAGTGCCGAGGCACATCCCGCGATGCTTCCGCCCACGATGGCGACTCGCCCTCCACGCATCCCCGATGCCCCCACTGTCCTCGTCACACGGAACCACTGTCCTGGTCACACGGAATGCCGGGCCTAGCCCGGCGAACGCCCCCGCCGGATTCTCGCAGAGGGCGGCCCGGACGGGTACGGGATGCGAGGGGGTGCGGGGCATGGTCCATTGAGTCCCATGGACGCGGACCAGGACCAGCCCTCGACGGTCGACGCGCTGCCGTACGGGCCGCGCGCGGCCCCGCGACGGCGGACCCCCGCCCCCTCGGCGGCGCGCCCGACGCGCCTGTTCGAGAGGGGGGCCGGGGACAGGGTCGCCCATCCGGAGGCATCGCGTCCGTCCGGGGTCGCGCTCACCCGCACGGCGGGCGGCAGTGGGTCAGGGTCCAAAGTTCGGCCCGGGGTCCGCGCGGCGCCGTCCGGGAGCGGCACATGACGACGCCCTCCCCGCCGGAGCCGGACGGGCGCGCCCCCGAGGGGGCGGGTGGGAGCCGGCCGCCCCACCTCCCGCCGCCAAAGCCGCCAGAGCCGCCGCAGCGGCCGGAGCCGCCCTCCGACGAACCGGCACCGGGTGGAGGCACCGGCCCGCGCTTCCCGAGCGCGCTGACGATCCTCGCGATCGTCACGCTGGCCGTGTGGCTCCTGGCGTTCGTCATCCCCTCCGGCGCCTATGACCGCACCGCGGACGGGGCGCCCCGCCAGGGCACTTACCACCGGGTCGACAGCGGCCAGAGTTTCGTGGACCGCCTCAACGACCTCTTCCTCTCCCCGGTGAACGGCCTGTACGGCATCCAGGACGCCACGACGGGCCGGGTCGGGCCCTCGCTGGCCGGCGAACTGTACGGCAGCGCCGGGGTGTTCCTCTTCGTGCTCGCCATCGGCGCGTTCATCACGGTGGTGTTCGCGACGGGGGCGCTCGACCGGGGGATCGGCCTCCTGGCCCACCGCCTCCGCGAGCGCGGAGCGCTGCTGATCGCGGGCGTGATGACGGTCTTCTCCGTCCTCGGCACGGTGGAGGGCTTCGCCGAGGAGACCCTGGGGTTCTACGGTCTGATCGTGCCGCTGATGCTGGCGCTCGGCTACGACCGCCTGGTCGCGACCGGCACGATCATCGTGGGCGCGGGCATCGGCGTGCTGTGCTCGACGGTCAACCCCTTCGCGACGGGCGTCGCCTCCTCGGCCGCCGGCATCTCCCTGGGCGACGGCATCGTGCTGCGCTTCGTGATGTGGCTGGTCCTGACGGCGGTGTCGATCCTGTACGTGGTGCGTTACGGGCGGCGCGTCCAGCGGGACCCGTCGAAATCCCTGTCCGGTTTCCTGCCGGGCGACGGGGAGGCGGCGCCGGCCGGCGCCGACGACGGGCCCCCGGAGCTGACCGGTACGCACAAGCTGGTCCTGACCCTGCTCACTCTCGTCTTCGCCTTCATGATCTTCTCCGTGGTCCCCTGGTCCAGCGCGCTGACGGGCCGGGCCGACGCCACCCCGTACCGCTGGGAACTGGGCTGGTCCTTCCCGCAGTTGGCGGCCCTGTTCCTGGTGGCGGCGGTGCTCGTGGGCGTCGCGGCCCGGCTCGGCGAGGCCGCCCTGAGCTCGACGATCATCCAGGGCGCGGCGGACTTCATCTCCCCGGCGCTGGTCATCGTGCTCGCCCGGGGCGTCACGGTGATCATGAACAACTCGGGGATCACGGACACGGTGCTGCACTCCATCGAGGGCGTTGTGAAGGACGCCCCGTCCGCCCTCTTCGCCGTGATCGTCTTCGTGGTGAACCTGCCGCTGGCCTTCCTGATCCCCTCGACCTCGGGACACGCCACCCTCGCGATGCCGATCCTGGCCCCCCTCGCCGACTTCGCGGGCGTCTCCCGCGCGGTGGTGGTGACCGCCTGGCAGGCGGCGAGCGGGTGGATGAACCTGTGGGTGCCGACCACTGCCGTCACCATCGGCGGTGTGGCCCTGGCGAAGGTCGGCTACAACAAGTACCTCCGCTTCGTCGCCCCGCTGCTCGCCATCCTGGCCGTACTGATCTGCGCGTTCGTGGCGGTGGGGGCGGCCCTGACCTGAGCACGGCTCCGCCCCCGGTGCTGTGCGGTACCGGGGGCGGAGGGTCAACTCGGGGGATCAGCCGACGAGTTGCTCGTACGCGGGCAGCGTCAGGAAGTCGGCGTAGTCCGCGTCGAGGGAGACCTTCAGAAGCAGGTCGTGGGCCTGCTGCCACTTGCCCGCCGCGAAGGCCTCCTCGCCGATCTCCGCACGGATCGCGGCGAGTTCGTCGGCCGCGACCTTGCGGGCGAGGTCTGCCGTCGCCTTCTCGCCGTTCTCGAAGACGACACCCGCGTTGATCCACTGCCAGATCTGCGAGCGCGAGATCTCGGCGGTGGCCGCGTCCTCCATGAGGTTGAAGATGGCGACCGCGCCGAGGCCGCGCAGCCACGCCTCGATGTAGCGGGTGCCGACCTGGACAGCGGAGACCAGGCCCGCGTAGGTGGGCTTGGCGTCGAGGGAGTCGATGGCGATCAGGTCGCCGGGCGCCACCGAGACGTCCTCGCGCAGCCGGTCCTTCTGGTTCGGCTTGTCGCCGAGCACCGCGTCGAAGGAGGCCATCGCGATCGGGACCAGGTCGGGGTGGGCCACCCACGAACCGTCGAAGCCGTCGCCCGCCTCGCGGTCCTTGTCGGCCTTGACCTTCTCGAAGGCGACCTTGTTCACCTCGGCGTCACGGCGCGAGGGGATGAACGCGGCCATGCCGCCGATGGCGTGCGCACCCCGCTTGTGGCAGGTGCGGACGAGCAGTTCGGTGTAGGCGCGCATGAAGGGGGCCGTCATCGTCACCGCGTTGCGGTCCGGCAGGACGAACTTCTCCCCGCCGTCACGGAAGTTCTTCACGATGGAGAAGAGGTAGTCCCAGCGCCCCGCGTTGAGCCCGGCCGCGTGGTCCTTCAGCTCGAAGAGGATCTCCTCCATCTCGTACGCCGCCGTGATCGTCTCGATCAGGACGGTGGCGCGGACGGTGCCCTGGGGGATGCCCACATAGTCCTGGGCGAAGACGAAGATGTCGTTCCAGAGGCGGGCCTCCAGATACGACTCCGTCTTGGGGAGGTAGAAGTACGGGCCCTTGCCGAGGTCGATCAGGCGCTGGGCGTTGTGGAAGAAGTAGAGACCGAAGTCGACGAGAGCGCCCGGCACCGGGCGGCCGTCGAACTGGAGGTGGCGCTCCTCCAGGTGCCAGCCGCGCGGCCGCATGACGACGGTCGCGAGCTGGTCGGCGTCCTTCAGGGCGTAGGACTTGCCCGACGTGGCGTCGGTGAAGTCGATGCGACGCTCATAGGCGTCGATCAGGTTGAGCTGGCCGAGGACGACGTTCTCCCAGGTGGGGGCGGAGGCGTCCTCGAAGTCGGCGAGCCAGACCTTGGCGCCCGAGTTCAGGGCGTTGATGGTCATCTTGCGGTCGGTCGGACCGGTGATCTCCACGCGGCGGTCGTTCAGCGCGGCCGGAGCCGGCGCGACCTTCCAGTCGCCCGCGCGGATCTCCGCGGTCTCGGGGCGGAAGTCCAGCGTGGAGGTGCGGGCGATCTCGGCGCGGCGGTCCTGGCGGCGGGTGAGGAGCTCATCACGGCGGGCCGTGAAGTTCCGGTGCAGCTCGGCCACGAAGGCGAGGGCCGCGTCGGTGAGTACCTCGTCCTGCCGGGGCAGGGGCTCGGCATCGACGATGGCCAGCGGGGACGGCGCTGGTGCGGACATGAGCTGTCACTCCTTCGCGGGCGGTGCCCTGACGGCCGCCGGGTCGCCATGCATGGCACTCAGTGCCACGGCTCCGAGGTACGACTGTGGGCGCCGGTTGATCTGACGGGCGCTTCTGAACAGTGGATACTAGTTTCCTCATGGTGGAAGTTCAATGGTTTGTTGATGTCGAGATTCTCCGGGTCGAGGGACCATGGCTCTGAGTGCCACCCCGTTCACTCCGTGTCTTCCACCGCCCTCAACGCCTTCCTGTCTCCTCCAGATCTACTGGAGACGGCCGAGATCCGCCTCCGTGTCGATGTCATAGGGCTCGGCCACATCGCCGCACTCGACGAGCGCGATCTCCTCCTCGTGGGCCGTGAGATAGGCGCGGGCGCCCCGGTCGCCCGTCGCGCTCGCCGCGATGTCCGCCCAGCGCCCCGCCCCGAACAGCACGGGATGGCCGCGCTTTCCTCCGTAGGAGGCCGCTGCCAGGGAATCGTCCGAACGGTGGGCGGCCAGCACCCGGGCCACCGCCTCGGCACCGATGCCGGGCTGGTCGACGAGCGAGACCAGCGCCGCCCGGGCTCCGCCGCGGACCCCCGGCTCCGACGCCGCCAGCGCCTCCAGGCCGGCCCGCAGCGAGGAGCCCATGCCCCGCTCCCACTCCGGATTGTCGACCAGGACGCAGCCCGCCAGGTCCGCACGGGCCCGTACCTCCTCGGCTGCCGCGCCCAGCACCACGTACACCGTGGCGCAGCCGCCCTCACGCAGGACCCGGACCGCGTTCTCGACGAGCGGGCGGCCCCGGTGCGCGAGGAGGGCCTTGGGGCGGCCGCCGAGCCGGCGCCCGCCGCCCGCCGCGAGCAGCACCCCGGTGACCCGGGCCGCGTCTGTCGTTGGTTGCGTCATGGCCCCAGATATACCCAACGCTCGGTTCGAATTCCGTCCACGCAGTGGCGCACGACACACCGGATGGCGTTAACTGACCCGCGCATCCCGGCAGTTGACCTTCGCTGCGCGGGTTGTGAACACCTGCACATGGACGTGTTGTGGGGGAGGACTTTTGTTGCGAGGCGTGGAGCAGAGGGCCGTGACCGGCAGTGGCGAGGACCCCAGAGTGAGCGAATTGCGGACGGCCGTCTCCCGGCTGCGCCGCGAGCTGGCCGGTCATCCGGCGGAGTTTCCCGACCGGGCCGTCGCCGAGGACGAGCTGGCGGCCCTGGACGCGATGGCGCTGAGCGGCATCCCCGAGGTGCCGCGGCTGCGCCGCTCGCTGCTGCTGATCGCGGGCTCGATCGGCTCCGTCAGCGCGCTGGCGGGCGCGGTGACGGAGGTGCGGAAGGCGGTCGAGTTGTTCGGCGAGCCGCCCGCGCGGTACTGATCCGACGGCGGGCGGCTTTCGAGACCAACTGCCTTGACTCGCAAGGGAGTTGCTGCGCACGGGCTTCGATCCGCGAGGCGGGTTCACGCCACCCAGTGCGGTCGGTGCTGCGCGGCCGTGCCCAGGACGGTGGGCAGGCCGGCGTCCAGGGTCGCGGCCAGGCGCCGCACCGCCTCGTCCGCCACCTCCGGCTCATGGACGAAGGGCAGGCGCAGCCGGTGTTCATGGGTGCCCGGGTCGGCGGCGAAGCGGGAGCCCGGCTGGAGGTTCACCCCGTGGGCCAGCGCCGCCTGGGCGAGCGCGCCCGCGATCGGGCGGCCGAGGTCGACCCAGAGGCTGAGCCCGCCGACCGGCGACTGCCAGCGCCACTCCGGCAGCCGGCGGCTCAGCGAGTCGGCCAGCGCGTCGCGCCGCTCGCGCAGCAGCGGCAGCCGCCTGCTCAGCACGTCGTCCATGTCCGGCAGCAGCGTCTTGGCCAGTACCTGATCGATGAGCGAGGGCGCCAGGTCCACGTGGATGCGCAGCGCGGCCAGCTCGTGGACGAGCCGGGAGCCCGCCCGCACCCAGCCGATGCGAAGCCCGCCCCAGTGGGTCTTGCTGAGCGAGCCGACCGTCACGATCTGCTCCGACTCGCCCTGGTGGGCGAGGGACACGAACGGCGCGGGGGTCGGGCCCTCCAGTGACATCTCGGCCATGGTCTCGTCGATGAGCAGCCAGGTGCCGGTGGCCCGGACCGCCCGCAGCAGCCGGGAGCGCTGCTCGGTGCTCATCAGCGCACCGGTCGGATTCTGGAAGTCGGGGATGAGATAGGCCAGGCGCGGCGCGGTCTGGCGCAGGGTGCACTCCAGGAGCTCGATGTCCCAGCCGTCCTCGGTCACCGGTACGGGGGTGATCCGCAGACCGGCGTGGCGCACCGCGTCCAGGGCGTTGGGATAGGAGGGGCTCTCGACGAGGGCCCGGTCGCCGGGGCGGCCCAAAAGGTTCACCACCAGGGACACCGCGGACTGGGCGCCGGTCGTGATCAGGATCTGCTCCGGCAGTGTGGGAAGACCGCGCCGGGTGTAGCGCTCGGCGACGGCGGCACGCAGCTCGGGAAGGCCTAGCGGGTGGTAGCCGTTGGTGGCGGCGTGGCAGGCCACCTCCGGCCCGGCCAGCTCGAACGCGGCCGCGAGCTCCGCGGCAGGCGCGCTGGGCGCGGCCATCGCGAGGTCGATGACCCCGTCGGGTGCCTGGTAGCGGGCCACGCTGGCCGGCGCCGTGCCCTCGGGGAGCGTGGTCCAGGTGCCCGCGCCGCGCCGGCTCAGCGCGTGGCCGCCTTCGCGCAGGAGGTCGTAGGCGGCCGTGACGGTGGCCCGGCTGACCTCAAGGGCGGTGGCCAGCTCGCGCTCGGCGGGCAGCCGGGTGTGCAGCGGGATGCGGCCGTCGAGCAAGAGCGTGCGCACCCCCTGGGCGAGGGCGCGGTAGCCGGGGTGGGGGCCCGTCAGGGCGGTCACCTGCCCGGCGAGCTGGCGGCTGCCGAGCGTCCGCGCGGTGGCGCTCACGGTGTCCACGGACTGGACCACTCGTATGCCTGCCATACCAACCTCCGGGAATTGGCCATGCCGTCCAGGCCAATCAGGGTACAGACTCCCGTCCTGTCAGCACATTGGCCCGGAAGAAGTGGCCAAGACGTGGTTGAGATGGGGGAGTTGTCATGGAACGCGACGGGATGGTCACGGACCGGTTCGAGCGGGAGATGCAGCGTCGGCGCGAGCAGGGACCGCGCGGGATCTCACTTGCCTGGCTCCGCCTGCGGCGGCAGCGCAAGGAGCGCAGGCGGTGACCCGGACCGGCTCAGCCGGGGTGGCGGATCAGGCGGCGCGCGCTCGCGGCGGCGACCGCCGCCGTGCGCGAGTCCACCCCCAACTTGGCGTAGATGTGCACCAGATGGGACTTGACGGTGGCCTGGCTCAGGAACAGCTCCTTGCTGATCCGCTGGTTGGAGAGCCCGTCGCCGACGAGCTGGAGCACCTCCAGCTCGCGCCGCGTCAACGCCTCGGCCGGGGTGCGCATGCGGTCCATCAGCCGGTGCGCGACGGCCGGGGCGAGCGCCGACTGGCCCGCGGCCGCGGTGCGCACCGCCGCCGCCAGCTCCTCGGGCGGGGCGTCCTTGAGCAGATAGCCCGCAGCGCCCGCCTCCACCGCCGCGAGGATGTCGGCGTCCGTGTCGTACGTCGTCAGGACCAGGACCCGGGGCGCCCCCGGCCGCGCCGTGATGGCCGCGGTCGCCTCCGCGCCGTGCATCGCCGACCCGAATCGGAGGTCCATCAGGACCACCTCGTACGCCCCCGGGACGGCCAGCTCCACCGCGCGCTCGGCGGTGGCGGCCTCGCCGGTCACCGCGAAGTCCGGCTCGGTGTCGAGGACCGCGCGCAGCCCGGCCCGCACGATCGGGTGGTCGTCGGCGAGCAGCAGCCGGATCGGCGCCGCGGTCATCGGGCACCCGCCACGGGCAGCGGCAGGGTGATGGCGACGGCCGTGCCCTGGCCCGGCGCCGACTCCACGCTCAGCGTGCCGCCGAGCGACAGGGCCCGCGAACGCATCGCGGGAAGGCCGAAGCCGCCCGGTTCCTTCGGCCGGCGGGCGGCCGGGTCGAATCCGCGTCCGTCGTCGACGACGTCCAGGGCGACCGAGGTGTCCATGAAGCTGAGGGTGATCTCGGCCCGGCCGGCCGCCGCGTGCTGCACGGTGTTGGCGAGCGCCGACTGCGCGACGCGCAACAGCGCCACCTCGTAGGGCGTCGGCAGCTCCACCGGAGTGCCGCTCACGCCGAACTGCACGGCGGGGCCCGGCGCCCCCGCGCACAGCCGCTCCAGGGCGCCCGCAAGGGAGCCGTGCTCCAGGTCGGGCGGGGTCAGGGCCTTCACGAAACGGCGGGCCTCGGCCAGGTTGTCCTGGGCGGCGCGCCTCGCCTGCTCCACGTGGGCGCGGGCCGGGTCGCCGGCGGGCAGCGCGCGCTCGGCGGCGCGCAGCAGCAACTGGATGGACGAGAGGCCCTGGGCGAGGGTGTCGTGGATCTCCCGGGCGAGGCGCTCGCGCTCGGCGAGCGTCCCGGCCGTCCGCTCGGCCTCGGCGAGCTCGGCCCGCGTCGCGACCAGCTCGTCGATGAGCTCCCGGCGCCGCTCGCTCTCCCGGTACAGCGCGTCATAGCCGAGCACGGTCGCCACGGCGACCGCCGCGCCGAGCAGCGGCCCGATGAACGCGCCCGGCGTGACCTGCTGCCCGTGCAGGACGAAACTCGCGATGGCCGCGCCCGCCGTGCCGAGGACGGCGGGCAGCGCCCAGCGCAGCGCCAGCAGATGGAGCAGCAGGAAGTAGAGGGGGAAGGCGGTCCACAGGGCGTCGGAGGAGACCACGAGGAGCGCCAGCCAGACGACGCCGAGCGCCCCCAGCCAGAGCGCGGCCGCCGGGGTGCGCGGCCGCACCGGGCGCAGCGCGACGCCCACCGCGTACACCACGGCCATGAGGACGGCCAGCGCCACGACCGCCCCCGCGCGCGGGGCGCCGTCCCCGACGGCCCGCACCGCGGCCAGCGCGAGGAGACCGCCGAGCAGCGCGTGCAGACACAGGCGCAGCAGGGCGGTGACGGGGGCGGGGGGTCGTGCGCAATCCATGGGCCTCAAGCGTACGGGCCGGGTGGGGCGGCCCCGGTCAACCGAAAGTTTGATGTGCGGCTGCACCCTTCGATGCGGCGGCGCATGCCCGGGCGCGATGTGGGCGAGGGCTCCGCTCGCCAGGCTTGCACCATGTTCGTCGCATGGAGGGACCTCCGGTTCGCCAAGGGCCGGTTCGCGCTGATGGGTGCGGTCGTGGTGCTCATCACCCTGCTGGTGGGCCTGCTGTCCGGGCTCACCGCCGGGCTGGCCAGGGACAACACCTCGGCCGTCAGCGCGCTGCCCGCCGACCGGCTGGCCTTCGCCGCGCCGCCCTCCGGGCAGTCGGTGTCGTTCACCAACTCCGTTGTACCGAGCGCCACTTGGCGCCAGTGGCAGCGGGCGCCCGGGGTGCGCGAGGCCCAGCCGCTCGGGGTGTCCACGCTGAACGCCACGGCGGGCGCGCGCACGGCCGCGGTGTCCGCGTTCGCCGTCCCGCCCGGCTCACACCTCGCCCCCGCGACGGTCCGTACGGGATCCGTCGTCCTGTCCCGGGGCGCCGCCGAGGACCTGGACGCCAAGGCGGGCGACACCGTGACGCTGGGCGGCCGCCCGCTGAGCGTGCTCGCGGTGGCGGGGGCGGACTCCTACAGCCACACCCCCGTCGTGTGGACGGCGCTCGCCGACGACGCGCCCGCCACCGTCGTCGCGCTCACCCTCGACGCGGGCGCGGACCTCGCCGCGACCGACGAAAGGCTCGCGACGCGGAGCCTGACCCTCTCCGACGCCCTGGCGGCGCTGCCGTCCTACCAGGCCGAGAACGGCTCGCTCCAGCTGATGCGCGGCTTCCTGTTCGCCATCTCGGCGCTGGTCGTCGGCGCGTTCTTCACGGTGTGGACGATCCAGCGCGGCGGCGACATCGCCGTACTGAAGGCGCTCGGCGCCTCGACCCCCTACCTGCTCAAGGACGCGCTCGGGCAGGCCGTCGTGATGCTGACGCTCGGCACCCTCCTCGGCACCGGGCTCGCCTCGCTCGCCGGGGCCCTCATCGGTGGCGCGGTGCCCTTCGTGCTCGACCCCTCCACGACGCTCGGGCCGGCCGCCGTCCTCGTCGTGCTCGGCGTGATCGGCGCCGCCCTGTCCATCCGGCGCATCACCGCCGTCGACCCGCTGACCGCGCTCGGGAGTGCCCGATGACCGCCTCGACCCTGCTCCTCGACGACATCACCCTGACCTACCCCGACGGCGAGGGCCGCCTCACCGCCCTCGACGCGGTCTCCCTCACGGTCGACGCAGGCACGGTGACGGCGTGCGTCGGCCCGTCCGGCTCCGGCAAGTCCAGCCTGCTCGCGGTCGCCGCGACCCTGGTGACCCCGGACAGCGGACGGGTCGTGGTGGCCGGGACCGACACCACGGGGCTCGGGCCCGCCGAGAAGGCGGCGCTGCGCCGCACCCGTCTCGGCATCGTCTTCCAGCAGCCCAACCTGCTGCCCTCGCTCACCGCCGCCGAACAACTCCAGGTGATGGCCCACCTCGCGGGCCGCCGGCCCCGCGCGGCCCGGGACCACGCCCTGGAACTCCTCGCCGCGGTCGGCCTCGCCGACCAGGCCCACCGCCGCCCCCATCAGCTCTCCGGCGGCCAGCGCCAGCGGGTCAACATCGCCCGCGCCCTGATGAACGAGCCCGCCGTACTCCTGGTCGACGAGCCCACCAGCGCCCTCGACCACGAGCGGGGCGCCGCCATACTCGACCTGCTGCTGAGCCTCACCCGCGACCGCGGCACCGCCACCGTCCTGGTCACCCACGACCGCGCCCATCTGGAGCGGATGGACGCCGTGGTGACCATGGCCGACGGACGCCTCGGCGCGGCCCGCGCGACGGCGGGCTGAGCACCCCGCGCGACGGCGGGTTGAGCGCCCCGGCCCCCACACACGAAACCCCGGCGGTGTCGTACACCTCCGGGGTTTTCGGGTGCCGTGCGACCGGCGGGGGCTCAGGCCTGCGCGGCCGTGTTGGCGAGCGCCGTCGAGAGCTCCTGGGCGATGCCCTGGAGGATCGGGACGATCCGGTCGGTGGCCGCCTCGGTGACCCGGCCGGCCGGTCCCGAGATCGAAATGGCCGCCGCGGTGGGGGAGTTGGGCACCGACACCGCGAGGCAGCGCACTCCTATCTCCTGCTCGTTGTCGTCGACCGCGTACCCGGCGCGCCGCACCTGCTCCAGGGCGTCGAGGAAACCGTCCGCCGTGGTGATCGTCTTCTCCGTCGCGGCCGGCATGCCGGTGCGGGCCAGTAGCGCGCGGACCTCATCCGGCGGGGTGTGCGCGAGCAGCGCCTTGCCCACGCCCGTGGAGTGCGGAAGCACCCGGCGGCCGACCTCGGTGAACATCCGCATGGAGTGCTTGGACGGCACCTGCGCGACGTACACGATCTCGTCGCCGTCGAGGAGCGCCATGTTCGCGGTCTCACCGGTCTCCTCGACCAGGCGGGTCAGATACGGCCGCGCCCAGGTGCCGAGGAGCCGGGCGGCCGACTCGCCGAGCCGGATCAGGCGCGGGCCGAGCGCATAGCGCCGGTTGGCCTGCTGGCGTACGTAACCACAGGCCACCAGCGTCCGCATCAGCCGGTGGATGGTCGGAAGGGGCAGGCCGCTGCTGGCGGAGAGCTCGCTGAGGCCGACCTCGCCCCCCGCGTCGGCCATCCGCTCCAGGAGATCGAAGGCGCGCTCAAGTGACTGGACGCCTCCGCTGGCGGCGGAGGACTTGGAGGCGTCGGTGGTGCTGGCGCTTGACGTCGGCACGGCGCGTTCCTTTCGATGCTGGCAGGCGAAGCAGAAGACTATCGGGCGGTTGTCCGTCCTACCCTGGACAGGTGTGGTGTCCTTGCCGGTCAGAGCGGGTTTGTCCGTTCACCGGGGGCACCCCGTGGCGATAACTACATTCTGCTTGGTGAAATTCTAATTCCATTCTGTGGAAACCTCCAAGACTCGCGTCCGTGTCGGCCCTCACTCCGCGGGGACCCTTGACGGTTTCCTCGGGCGGCGCGCACACTCCTTCAACAGATCGTTGAATTTCGGTGTACTGAAAAGATTTCGCTGGGAAGTGAGGGCTCGGGTGTCCGAGGTCAACCTGGTACTGCGCTCGACGCGCGTCATCACCCCCGAGGGGACGCGCCCGGCGACGGTCGCCGTCGCCGACGGGAAGATCGCGGCCGTACTGCCGTACGAGGCCGAGGTCCCGGCCGGTGCCCGCCTTGAGGACTTCGGCGACGACGTGCTGCTGCCCGGCATCGTCGACACCCATGTGCATGTGAACGACCCCGGCCGCACCGAGTGGGAGGGGTTCTGGACCGCCACCCGCGCGGCCGCCGCCGGAGGCATCACCACCCTCGTCGACATGCCGCTCAACTCGCTGCCGCCGACCACCACGGTCGAGAACCTGCGGGTCAAGCAGGAGGTCGCGGCGAGCAAGGCGCACATCGACGTCGGCTTCTGGGGCGGCGCGCTGCCCGACAACGTCAAGGACCTGGGCCCCCTGCACGAGGCCGGGGTCCTCGGCTTCAAGGCGTTCCTGTCGCCGTCGGGCGTCGAGGAGTTCCCCGAGCTGGACTCCCAGCAGCTGGAGCGCTCGCTGGCCGAGATCGCCGGGTTCGACGGGCTGATGATCATCCATGCCGAGGACCCGCACGAGCTGGACGCGGCCCCGCACCTGACCGGCCCCAAGTACGCCGACTACCTGGCGACCCGGCCGCGCGTCTCGGAGAACACCGCGATCGAGGGCCTGATCGCGGCGGCCAAGCGCATCGGCGCCCGGGTGCACATCCTGCACCTGTCCTCATCGGACGCGCTGCCCCTGATCGCCGCCGCCAAGCGCGAGGGCGTACGCCTGACCGTCGAGACCTGCCCGCACTACCTCACCCTGACCGCCGAGGAAGTCCCGGACGGGGCAAGCGAGTTCAAGTGCTGTCCGCCCATCCGCGAGGCCGCCAACCAGGACCTGCTGTGGGCCGCGCTGGCCGACGGCACCATCGACTGCGTCGTCACCGACCACTCGCCGTCCACCGTCGACCTCAAGACCGAGGACTTCGCGACCGCCTGGGGCGGCATCTCCGGTCTCCAGCTCAGCCTCCCGGCCATGTGGACCGAGGCCCGCAAGCGCGGCCACAGTCTGGAGGACGTGGTCCGCTGGATGTCGGCCGCGACCGCGAACCTCGTAGGACTGACCCAGAAGGGCGCCATCGAAGCCGGCCGGGACGCCGACTTCGCCGTCCTCGCCCCCGACGAGACCTTCACCGTGGACCCGGCCGAGCTCCAGCACCGCAACCGCGTCACCGCCTACGCGGGCAAGACGCTGCACGGTGTCGTCAAGTCGACCTGGCTGCGCGGCGAGCGCATCCAGCACGACGGCGCCATCGCCGAGCCCACCGGCCGCCTGCTCGAAAGGAACAACTGACACCGTGAGCACCCTGCCCACCTTCACCGGTGACGCCAGCCCCTTCGGCGGCGGCGACCCGTACGCCGACTACCGCAGCGCGGACTTCTCCTTCACCCCGTACGTCGACCTCGCCGACCGGCGCCTGGGCGCGGGGGTGATCGCCGCCAACGACGAGTTCTTCGCCGAGCGCGAGAACCTGCTCAAGCCCGAGCCCGCCGAGTTCGACCCCGAGCACTTCGGGCACAAGGGCAAGATCATGGACGGCTGGGAGACCCGGCGCCGACGCGGCGTCTCGGCCGCGCAGCCGCACCCCACCGACGAGGACCACGACTGGGCGCTGATCCGCCTCGGCGCGCCCGGCGTGGTGCGCGGCATCGTCGTCGACACCGCCCACTTCCGCGGCAACTACCCGCAGGCCGTCTCCGTCGAGGCCACCTCGGTGGCCGGCTCCCCCTCCCCCGAGGAGCTGCTCGCCCCGGACGTGAAGTGGACAACTCTCGTACCCCGTACGGCGGTTGGCGGCCACGCGGCCAACGGCTTCGCGGTGGACGTGGAGCAGCGCTTCACGCATCTGCGGCTCAACCAGCACCCGGACGGCGGCGTGGCCCGCCTTCGCGTGTACGGCGAGGTCGCCCCCGACCCGCGCTGGCTGACCGCGCTCGGCACCTTCGACCTCGCGGCCCTGGAGAACGGCGGCCAGGTCGAGGACGCCTCCGACCGCTTCTACTCGCCCGCCACCAACACCATCCAGCCGGGCCGCTCCCGCAAGATGGACGACGGCTGGGAGACCCGGCGCCGCCGCGACAAGGGCAACGACTGGATCCGCTACCAGCTGGCCGAGCAGTCCGAGATACGCGCGGTCGAGATCGACACGGCGTACCTCAAGGGCAACTCGGCGGGCTGGGCGGCCCTTTCGGTCCGCGACGGCGAGTCGGGCCAGTGGAGCGAGGTGCTGCCGCGCACGCGACTTCAGCCCGACACCAACCACCGCTTCGTCCTGGACGCCCCCGCCGTGGGCACCCACGTACGGATCGACATCTTCCCCGACGGCGGCATCTCCCGGCTGCGCCTGTTCGGCTCGCTGACGGCCGAGGGCGCGGCGCGGCTGACCGCCCGCCACCAGGAGCTGGGCGGCTGACCGCCCGCCACCGGGAACCGGGCGCCTGAGCGCCCGACACCGGGAACCAGGGGCGCCTGAGCGCTCCGTTCCCTCCCCAGCAGGGCGGCACGACACCCGCCCGCC
Organism: Streptomyces hundungensis; assembly: GCF_003627815.1. Lineage (NCBI taxonomy): Bacteria > Bacillati > Actinomycetota > Actinomycetes > Kitasatosporales > Streptomycetaceae > Streptomyces > Streptomyces hundungensis. The sequence goes on along the minus strand of NZ_CP032698.1, from coordinate 1,871,019 downwards.
GCGCGAGGCACCCCGACCCGACAGCACCGGGGTGCCTCGCGCCTCCCCTTTTCCCCCTCCGCGGCGGCTCCTTCTCCCGCGGCCCGCTACCCGCGCTCCGCTCGCGCCGCGGGTTACGCCGCGTGGCCGCCGTCCACCGCGAACTCGGCGCCCGTCACATACGCCGCGTCGTCGCCCGCCAGGAACGCCACCAGGGACGCGACCTCGTCCGCCGACCCGTACCGGCCCAGCGCGGTCATCGCGCTCTGCCCCGCGGCCATCGGCCCGTCCGCCGGGTTCATGTCGGTGTCGGTGGGGCCCGGGTGCACCAGGTTCGCCCCGATCCCGCGGTCCCCGAGCTCCCGCGCCAACGCCTTGGTGAGCCCGATGAGAGCCGACTTGCTCATCGCGTACAGCGTGCCGCCCGGGCCGGGAACGCGCTGGACGATGCAGGAGCCGATGGTGATGATCCGGCCGCCGCGCGGCAGCAGGGCGGCCGCCGCCCGGGAGGCGAGGAAGACGCCCCGTACGTTGACCGCGAGCACCCGGTCCGCGTCGGACAGGTCGAGCTGGTCGAGCGGGGCGAGCACTCCCACGCCCGCGTTGTTCACCAGGATGTCCAGGCCTCCGAGGGCGTCGGCGGCCTGCTCCACGCAGGACGTCGCCTGGGCCGCGTCCCCCAGGTCGGCGCGGAGCGCGAACCCGCGCCGGCCCATGGCCTCGATCTTCGCGACGACCTCCCGGGCCGCGTCCTCCCCCTGGACATATGTGAGGGCGACATCCGCGCCCTCCTGGGCGAGCCGCAGCGCGGTGGCCGCGCCTATGCCGCGGCTGCCTCCTGTGACCAGGGCCTTCTTGTTGTTGAGCGTGTTCATGGCGATGCTCCTCTTCCGGGCCGTACCGCTGGGGCCTTGTGGTTGCGTGTTCAAGCAAAGCCGTCGCGGGGGCGCGGCACTGGCGGGCATCGGACACCGAGGCCCGCGTACCCGAGGGCCCGAGTGTCGGGATATGGCACTCCGTGTCGTACCTTGACCCCGGCAAGCACCCCCCACGCGTCAGGAGACCGGCCGTGACCCTTCGGCAAGAGATCGTCGGCAACGCCATGCAGATGGCCGTCGTGAACCTCACCCCCGGCCAGACCGTCTACTGTGAGGCCGGCAAGTTCCTCTTCAAGACCGCCAACGTGTCCATGGAGACCCGGCTTTCCGGCCCCGACCGGGGCGGCCGCGACCAGTCGGGGCAGGGCGGCGGGGGCATGGGCGGCATGCTGCGCCAGGCCATGGGCACCGCGATGCAGGTCGGCCAGCGCGCGCTGGCCGGCGAATCGCTCGCCTTCCAGTACTTCACCTCCACCGGCGGCGAGGGCACGGTCGGCTTCGCGGGGGTGCTGCCCGGCGAGATGCGCGCCCTCGAACTCACCGGAAACCGGGCGTGGTTCGCGGAGAAGGACGCCTTCGTGGCGGCCGAGTCCACCGTCGACTTCGGCATCGCCTTCCAGGGCGGCCGCAGCGGCATGAGCGGCGGCGAGGGGTTCATCCTGGAGAAGTTCACCGGCACCGGCACCGTGATCATCTGCGGTGCGGGCAACTTCATCGACCTCAACCCCGCCGACTTCGGCGGCCGCATCGAGGTCGACACCGGCTGCATCGTCGCCTTCGAGGAGGGCATCCAGTACGGGGTGCAGCGCATCGGCGGCCTCAACCGCCAGGGCCTGATGAACGCCGTCTTCGGCGGCGAGGGCCTCTCGCTCGCCACCCTGGAGGGCAACGGCCGCGTCATCCTCCAGTCCCTCACCATCGAAGGCCTGGCCAACGCCCTGAAGAAGGCCCAGGGCGCCGACAAGCAGGGCCCGACGGGCGGGCTCTTCTCAACCCACGCGGGGTGATCCCCGGGCCGCCCACGGAACGGGATGCCTCTTCCCCGGTCGGGCACCCCTCGGTACGGTGATCCTTTCCGTGCGAGCCGCCGATGTCTCCACACACCCCCGTCGTCTGGAGACCGGGCCCGTGTCGTCGATCGCCGTACCCTCCCTCGGTCTTGCCCCGCGCCGCGCCTGGCTCACCGATCTGCCGGTCCTGGTGGTGGCCGTGGTCTGGGGCGCCAGCTACCTCGCGGCGAAGGACATCACCACCGCCGACACCGTGATCGCCGTCCTGGTGCTGCGCTTCGGGCTCGTCGTGCCGGTCCTGGTGGCCGTCCGATGGCGCGGCCTGCGCGCCCTGACCGCCGCCCAGTGGCGCGGCGGGGCGCTGCTCGGCCTCGTGCTCGGCGCGATCTTCCTGCTGGAGACGTACGGGGTCGTGCACACCTCGGCCACCAACGCCGGGCTCATCATCAGCCTCACGATGGTCTTCACGCCGCTCGCCGAGGCGGCCCTCGCCCGGTCCCGGCCGCTCGGCCCCGCCGGATCAGGGCGGACCTCCGCCCGGCCGCCGCGCCCCTTCCTCGGCGCGGCCGCCCTTTCGGTGACGGGCGTCGTCCTGCTGACCCAGGGCGGCGGTTTCACCGCCCCCTCAACCGGTGACCTCCTGATGCTGCTCGCCGCCGTCGCCCGCACCGTGCACGTCCTCGTCATGGCCCGCGTCAAGGCCGTCCAGGGCGCTGATGCGCTGTCCCTGACCACCGTCCAACTCGGCGGCGCCGTCGCCGTGTTCACGCTGTTGACCGCGGTGCCCGGCACGGGCGGGGCGCCCTGGACCGTCGCCGCGGGCTTCGGCGCCCGCGCGTGGGCCGGCCTGCTGTTCCTGTCCGTCCTGTGCACCCTGTTCGCCTTCTTCGTGCAGATGTGGGCGATCCGCCGCACCTCTCCCTCGCGGGTGAGCCTGCTGCTCGGAACCGAACCACTGTGGGCCGCGGCCGTCGGCATCGCGCTCGGCGGAGAACGCCTGGGCGCGCTCGGCCTGTTGGGCGCGCTCCTGGTCCTCGCGGGCACCGGCTGGGGCCGACGGGCCGCGGCCTGAGCGGGCACGAGTCGGGGCCGGCGGGGCGCGACCCGGCCCGGCTAGGGGCGTACGCGCTCCGAGGCGATGAGCACCGCCGCGCCCGCCACCGCGAGCACGATGCTCGCGAAGACCTCATGGCCGTCCAGCAGGCCGACGCGGTACACCAACGCCCACTGCTCGAACCATCCTGTCCACGTGTGCAGCAGCCCGCCGATGCCCTGAAGCAGCAGCAGCCACCCGGTGACCTCCAGGAATTTCCTCATGCCCCGACCCTGCGCGGAGCGGGCCCGGCGCCGCGTCGGCCGTCGGAACACCTCCCCGCGTCCAAAGTCTTCGCCGCCGCGACTTTGGTAGCGAGCCGCGTCCCGCGTGTGCCGCCGGGCCCGCCGGCTGCGTAACTTTGTCGACATGACACGTGCCGGCCCCGAGTTCCGCTGGCTGCTGCCCTCGGCGGTGGCCGACCCCGAGTTGCCCGGCGACCGGGCCGGGCCCCGGCGCACCGTCCGCGACTGGGTCGTCGACATCTGCGCCTTCCTCGCCGCCGCCCTGATCGGCATGCTCACCGCCGACGCCCTCGACAAGACGCCCGGCTACTCCGACACCCTGCTCCTCGTCGACCAGATGGTGGGCGCCGCGGCGTGCTGCGCGGTGTGGCTGCGGCGCCGGCGCCCGGTCGCGCTCGCGGTGGCGCTCGCCGCGGTGTCCCTGGTCGCGCCGGTCGCCTCGGGGGCGTTCCTGGTCGCCCTGTTCAGCCTCGCCGTGCACCGGCCGTTCAAGCCCGTCGTGCTCGCGGTGGGCGTGGGCGCCGTGGTCAGTTCGGTGGTCCAGCCCGTGCTGCGCCCCGACCCGACCACGAACTGGCTCACCAACGCCGTCGCGGGCACCGTGCTGATCCTGCTGGCCATCGGCTGGGGCATGCTCGTACGCTCCCGGCGCCAGCTCGTCGTCGCGCTGCGCGAGCGGGCCGCCCGCGCCGAGGCCGAGGCGGCGCTGCGGGCCGACAACGCGCAGCGGCTCGCCCGCGAGGCCATCGCCCGCGAGATGCACGACGTACTCGCCCACCGGCTCACCCTGCTCTCGGTGCACGCGGGTGCCCTCGAATTCCGCCCGGACGCGCCGCCGGCCCAGGTCGCCCGCGCCGCTGGGGTCATCCGGGACAGCGCGCACGAGGCGCTCCAGGACCTGCGGCAGATCATCGGGGTGCTGCGCAGCCCCGGCGAGGGCGCCGACGACCGGCCCCAGCCCACCCTCGCCACCCTCGACGCGCTCGTCGCCGAATCCCGCGAGGCCGGCATGGAGGTGGCCCTGGACCACCGCATCCCGGACACCTCCGGCGTCCCCGCCGCCACCGGGCGCAACGCCTACCGCATCGCCCAGGAGGCCCTCACCAACGCCCGTAAGCACGCACCCGGCGCCGAGGTCACCGTCACCGTGACCGGCCGCCCGGGCGAAGGGCTCACCATCGAGGTCCGCAACCCCGCGCCCCCGGGCCCGGTGCCCGAGGTGCCCGGATCCGGGCAGGGCCTCATCGGGCTCACCGAACGCGCCGCCCTGGCCGGCGGCCGGCTCCGCCACGGGCCCGGACCCGACGGCTCGTTCACCGTGCTGGCCTGGCTACCGTGGCCCGCATGACCATCCGCCTGCTCATCGTCGACGACGACCCCCTGGTCCGCGCGGGACTCACCTTCATGCTCGGCGGCGCCGACGACATCGAGATCGTCGGCGAGGCGGCCGACGGCGCGGGCGTCGCCCAACTCGCCCTGGAGGTACGCCCGGACGTCGTGCTCATGGACATCCGGATGCCGCACGTCGACGGCCTCACCGCCACCGAGACGCTGCGCGCCCGCCCCGACGCACCCGACGTGATCGTGTTGACCACCTTCCACGCCGACGAGCAGGTGCTGCGGGCGCTGCGGGCCGGAGCCGCCGGATTCGTCCTGAAGGACACCCCGCCCGCCGAGATCGTCGCCGCCGTACGCCGGGTGGCCCAGGGCGATCCGGTGCTCTCGCCAGCCGTCCTGCGGCAGTTGATGACCCAGGTGTCCGGCGGCGCGAGCGCCCCCGGCGACCGCGCGGCCCGCGCCCGTGAGCGCGTCGCACTGCTCGCCGAGCGCGAACGCGAGGTCGCCGTCGCCGTCGGGCGCGGCCACTCCAACGCCGAGATCTCCGCCCGCCTGTACTTGAGCGTGCCCACCGTCAAGACCCACGTCTCCCGCGTCCTCGCCAAGCTGGGCCTCAACAACCGTGTGCAGATCGCCCTGTTGGTGCACGATGCCGGGCTGCTCGACGGGCCGGACGGCGACGTAGGCTGACGGAAACCGAACGGAGGGCGGGGACATGCCGGTTGTCGATCTGAGTGAGCACGCCGAGGAGTTCAACGCCGACCCCCATCCGACGTACGCCGCGTTGCGTGCCGCGGGCCCGGCCCACCTGGTGCGCACGCCGGCCGGAGGGGACGTGTGGCTGATCGTCGGCCATGAGGAGGCGAGGGCCGCGCTCGCCGACCCGCGCCTGGTGAAGGACTGGCGGCCGCTGGCCGAGGAGGGCTACGTCGAACTGCCCGTGAGCTCCAACATGCTGGAGACCGACCCGCCGCAGCACACCCGGCTGCGCGGGCTGGTGGCGCGGGAGTTCACCCCGCGCCGCGTCGAGGCGCTGCGGCCCCGCGTCCAGGAGGTCACCGACGCGCTCCTCGACACCATGCTGGCCGCCCCCGACCGCACCGCCGACCTGGTCGACTCGCTGGCCTTCCCGCTGCCGATGACGGTCATCTCCGAGCTCGTCGGCGTGCCCGACCTCGACCGCGAGGCCTTCCGCGTGCTCTCCAACCAGGCCGTCGCGCCGCTCACGGACGACGGGGGAGAGGCCGTCCGTGAGATCGGCGCGTACCTCGCCCGTCTCATCGAGGCCAAACGCGCCGCGAGCCCCGCAGACGACTTGCTCAGCGCCCTGATCCGGGCACGCGACGAGGACGGCGACCGGCTCTCCCACGACGAACTCATCGGCATGGCCTTCCTGCTGCTGGTCGCGGGCCACGAGACCACCGTCAACCTGATCTCCAACGGCGTACGGGCCCTGCTCGACCACCCCGAGCAACTCGCCGCGCTGCGCGCCAACTTCGACGGGCTCATCGACGGCGCCGTCGAGGAGATGCTGCGCTACGAAGGACCCGTGGAGACCGCCACCTACCGTTTCACCCGCGAGGCCGTGCGGATCGGCGACGTCCTCGTCCCGGCCGGCGCACCCGTCCTGATCGCCCTCGCCTCCGCGGGACGCGACCCCCGGCGCCACAGCGACCCGGACCGGTTCGACATCCGGCGCACCCCGCAGAGCCATCTCGCCTTCGGCCACGGCATCCACTTCTGCCTCGGCGCCCCGCTCGCCCGCATGGAGGGCCGGATCGCGATCCGCACCCTCCTCGAACGCGCCCCGGACCTCCAACTGGCCGACGAGAAAGCCGAGTTGGACTGGCTGCCCGGGATGCTCATCCGGGGCGTACGTCATCTGCCGGTGCGCTGGTGACTCACCTCTTGCGCGCGGCCGCGGCCCGCTTGCGGTGCTCGCCGCGCAGCACCAGCGAGGGCCACTCGTCCCCGTACGCCCCACAGGCGCATACCGACCACAGCGACCACTGCTGCGGCACCGCGTAGTACGGCACCAGGACCCGGGCGGTGCGCAGCCGGGACAGCTTCACCGGGATGAGCGCCGGCAGGACGTCCGGCGTCTGGCCGGCCAGGATCGCCCGCCGGCACGACGGGCAGGCGGGGCGCCGGTCGGCCGCCGCCTCACGCGGTCCGGTACGGCGTCTGGCGCGCTGGCGGTGTTGTTTGCGGGCGGGGGAGCTGGTGTCCTCGGCGGCCATGTGCAGCGGGTTGTAGAAGCAGCGCCGGGCCGCCTTGGGCACCGGTTGTCCGGCCGCCCGCGCGTGCACCGCCGCGAACCGCTCCAGGGCGCGGTCGGCGAGGACCGCCGCGGCCGCCAGATCGGGCAGATCGGCCGCCTCGTCGAGCAGTTTGCCCGCCGCCTGGAACGCGTCGAAGGCCCAGGCGCAGTCACTCCGTGCGCGGGGATCGGACCCGGGAGGCGCGGACAGGCCGGCGCCCGGCGGCAGTTCGGCCGTGCGCAACACGTCGCCGACCGCCGTCACCCGCGCCGACACCAGCCGGTCGAGCCGCTCCCGGGCCGCCGCCCACTCCTCCAGGACCAACTGCTGCCGCTCCTTGGACACCTCGGGTGTCCGCTGCTCCGGCACGGTCGGGCGCAGCCGCTCCATGAACCACCAACGCCTCAGCACCTTGCCTCCCTCGCTCCGACCAGGGTAAAGCTCCATGGTCGGCCGCGAGTTGGGCAGGGCCGATCCCGCTCGACGAGGGCGGCGGGGACGCCGGCGGCCGATACCGATCCCGCATCCGCTGCCCGAAAGCTCCCGCACGCATCCCCCGGGCGCCGTACTGTCCGCTCATACCCACCGGACCGTCCTGGAGGGACACCCGTTGACCAGCGAAGTCGTAGTCGATCTGGCCGCACTGGGCGAGGACTTCACCCGCGACCCCTACCCGGTGTACGCCGAGTTGCGCGGCCGGGGTCCCGTGCACCGCATCCGGATGCCGGAGGGCGCCGAGGCCTGGCTCGTCGTGGGGTACGAGGCCGGGCGGGCCGCCCTCGCCGACGACCGCCTGTCCAAGGAGTGGCGCAACGCGGCGCCCGGCCTCGGCGTCCAGCAGGTCTCCTCCGGCATCACCATGCTCAGCTCCGACCCGCCCGATCACACCCGGCTCCGCAAGCTGGTGACCCGCGAGTTCACCCCCCGCCGCATCGAGGCGCTCGCCCCGCGCGTGCGGGAGATGACCGACGCCTTCGTCGACGCGATGCTGGCCGCCCCCGACCGGCGGGCCGACCTCGTCGAGGCCCTCTCCTTCCCGCTGCCGATCACCGTGATCTGCGAACTCATCGGCGTGCCCGCCCTGGACCAGGAGCAGTTCCGGGAGTGGTCCAACGTCTCCGTCTCGGCGCCCGCTCTCGACGACCGGCTCGCCGCCGCGGCGGCCGTCAAGGAGTATCTGACGCGGCTGCTCGCCGACAAGCGCGCTCACCCCGGCGACGACCTGGTCAGCGCGCTGATCCGGGCCGCCGACGAGGAGGGCGGCGACCACCTCTCCCACGACGAACTCCTCGGCATGGTCTGGCTGCTCCTGATCGCCGGCCACGAGACCACCGTCAACCTCATCTCCAACGGCATGCTCGCCCTGCTCGGCCACCCCGACCAACTGGCCGCGCTGCGCGCCGACTTCGACGGGCTCATCGACAACGCGGTCGAGGAGATGCTGCGCTACGACGGCCCGGTCGAGACGCCGACGGCCCGCTTCACCCGGGAACCGGTCGAGATCGCCGGGACGCTGGTGCCCGGAGGTGGCCAGTTGGTGCTCGTCGCGCTGGCCGACGCCGACCGCGACCCGGCGCGGTTCGCCGAGCCGGACCGCTTCGACATCCGTCGCGATGCCCGGGGCCATGTCGCCTTCGGGCACGGCATCCACTACTGCCTGGGCGCCCCGCTGGCCCGGCTAGAAGCCCGAATCGCGGTGCGCACCCTGCTCGACCGCTGTCCGGAGCTGGCCCTCGACATCCATCCGGCGGCCCTCCAGTGGCGTACCGGCATGATGATGCGCGGCCCGCTGCGGCTCCCGGTGCGCTGGTAGGTCAGCCGGCCGGGATCTCGGCGACCCGCACCACCCGGCGCTCCCTGCGCGACAGTTCGCACGCCTCCGCGACGCGCAGGGCCGCCAGGGCGTCCCGGCCGTCGCAGGGGTTGGGCGCCTCGCCGCGCACCAGCCGGACGAAGGCGTCCAGCTCGGCCTCGTACGCGGGCGCGAACCGATCGAGGAACCCGGTCCACGGCTTGTCGGGGCGGCCGGGGCCCTGCGGTTCGGCCGAGGTCAGCGGGGTGCGGTCGTCCAGGCCCACCGCGAACTGGTCCTGATCCCCGGCCAGTTCGAGCCGTACGTCATAGCCGGCGCCGTTGCAGCGGGTGGCCGTCGCCGTCACCAGGGTGTCGTCGTCCAGGGTGAGGACGGCGGCGGCCGTGTCGATGTCGCCGGCCGCGCGGAACATCGCGGGCCCGGCGTCCGAGCCCGTCGCGTACACCTCCATGACCTCGCGGCCGGTCACCCAGCGCACGATGTCGAAGTCGTGGACCAGACAGTCCCGGTAGAGCCCGCCGGACAGCGGCAGATAGGCGGCGGGCGGCGGCGCCGGGTCGGAGGTCACGGCCCGCACGGTGTGCAGCCGGCCGAGCCGGCCCGAGCGCAGCAGCTCCCGGGCGTGCCGGTAGCCCGCGTCGAAGCGGCGCATGAAGCCGAGCTGGAGTTCGGTGCCCGCCGCCTCGACCGCGCGGAGCGCCGCCAGCGTCCCCGGCACGTCCAGGGCGACCGGTTTCTCACAGAAGACGGGCAGCCCGGCCCGGGCCGCGGCCGCGATGAGCCCGGCGTGGGCGGAGGTCGCCGAAGCGATCACCACCGCGTCCGCCCCGGCGAACGCCTCCGGCACGGTGGCCTTCGCCGTCGCGCCGGTCAACGCCGCGACCTCGACGGCCCGCGCCACGTCGGCGTCCGCGACCACCAGCTCGTGGACCTCCGGATGGCGGGCCAGAACCCCCGCGTGAAAGGCGCCGATCCGTCCCGTCCCGATCACTGCGATACGCATGGGCACACCGTGACCGGGGTGATCGATCCTGTCAAGACTTTGTCCTGACAATCGAACCTCACGACTTCCCGTCAACATCCCCCGCGCACTACGCTCGCCCCGTGCCCAAGCAGCCCAGATCCGTGCCGGACTTCCCCAAGCCGCTCCAGCTCAGCGTGGACCGCACCAGCCCGGTCCCGCTCTACTTCCAGCTCTCGCAGCAGTTGGAGGCGGCCATCGAGAAGGGCACCCTCACGCCTGGCAGCCTCCTCGGCAACGAGATCGACCTGGCGGGACGGCTCGGGCTGTCCCGGCCCACCGTCCGTCAGGCCATCCAGGCCCTGGTCGACAAGGGGCTCCTGGTGCGCCGCCGAGGGGTGGGCACCCAGGTCGTGCACAGCCAGGTCAAGCGCCCGCTCGAACTGAGCAGCCTCTACGACGACCTGGAGGCGGCCGGCCAGAAGCCCGCCACCACCGTGCTGCGCAACAACCTGGAACCGGCCACCGCCGAAGTCGCGGCCGCGCTCGGGGTGCCCGAGGGCAGCGACGTACACCGGGTGGAGCGGCTGCGGTACGCGCACGGCGAGCCCATGGCCCGGCTGCGCAACCACCTGCCGGCCGGGCTGCTCCCGCTGGACACCGAGTATCTGGAGGGCACCGGGCTCTACCGGCTGATGCGGGGCGCGGGCATCACCCTGCACAGCGCACGCCAGACGGTGGGCGCGCGGGCGGCCACCGCCCGGGAGGCCGATCTGCTGACCGAGACCGAGGGGGCGCCGCTGCTCACCATGGAGCGCACCACCTTCGACGACACGGGCCGCGCCGTCGAGTTCGGCTCGCACATCTACCGCGCCTCGCGCTACTCCTTCGAGTTCCAGCTGCTTGTACGGCCGTGAGATCGGCAGCGGCGCCGACGTGGCGGGGCACCCTGACGTCATCGCGTAAGAATGTTCGGACAAAGTATTGACGGTGTCGTGGAACCGCCGCTAGAACTCAACGGCCGCAACCGGGCGGCCGGGACAGAAGGCGGAACCCATGCGCACACCCCGCACGGCGACCACGGCGGCCGTGGCCGTCGCCGCACTGGCGCTCACGGTCGGCGGATGTAGCAGTTCGGGCGGCAAGTCCTCCGAGGACAGGGGCTCCGCGCCGGCCAGCGGCGGCCAGGCGGTATCCACCCCCCGCCTCAAGATCGCGATGGTGACCCACTCCGGCGAGGGCGACACGTTCTGGGACATCGTCCAGAGCGGCGCGAAACAGGCCGCGGCCAAGGACAACGTCGACTTCCTGTACTCGGCGAACAAGGAGGGGCAGCAGCAGGCGCAGCTGGTGCAGGCGGCCATCGACCAGAAGGTGGACGGGCTCATCGTCACGCTCGCCAAACCCGAGGCCCTCAAGGACGTCGTCAAGAAGGCCGTCGCCGCCGGGGTACCCGTCGTCACCATCAACTCCGGCGCCGACTCCTCGAAGGCACTCGGCGCGCTCGGCCACATCGGCCAGGACGAGGGCGTCGCCGGCGAGGCGGTCGGGGACGAACTCACCAAGCGGGGCCGCAAGAAGGTCCTCTGCGTCATCCACGAGCAGGGCAACGTCTCGCTCGAACAGCGCTGCGCCGGGGTGCGGAAGACCTTCGCGGGCAGCGTCGAGAACCTGAACGTGGACGGCACCAACACGCCCGCCTCCACCTCCTCCGTCGAGGCGAAGCTCCAGTCGGTCAAGGACATCGACGCGGTGGTCACGCTCGGCGCGCCGATGGCGGCGGCCGCGGTCCAGGCGAAGGCGGACGCGGGCAGCTCGGCGGAGATCGACACCTTCGACCTGAACGCGGCCGTCATCAAGCAGTTCAAGGCGTCACAGATCGGCTTCGCCGTCGACCAACAGCCCTATCTCCAGGGCTATCTCGCGGTGGACGAGCTGTGGCTGAACAAGACCAACGGCGATGTCATCGGCGGTGGCAGGCCGGTCCTGACCGGCCCCGCGATCGTCACCGCGAAGGACGTGCCCACGCTGGAGAAGTACACCGCCCGCGGTACCCGATGATCCCCCGCGGGCTCGGCGTGACCCATACTTGGGCGGCCGGGGCAGGCCTGAACCAGCCCCGGCGGCACCCGGTGGTACAGCAAGAAGGGCACGGCGTCGTGGCAAGGGTTGGGACAGGGGTACGCGTCATGGGCGCGGTGCTGGCAGCGGTGCTCGGGGCCTCCTTGGCGGGGTGCAGCAGCACCGGCGGCAAGCGCGCCGAGGACGCGCGCAAGTCCGCGCAGGCCCAGGGCAGGGCCGCGGTGGACACGCCCCGCTGGAAGATCGCGATGGTCACCCACTCGGGCGATGGCGACACGTTCTGGGACATCGTCCAGAGCGGCGCCAAGCAGGCCGCGACCAAGGACAACATCGACTTCCTCTACTCGCACAGCGACCAGGGCCAGCAGCAGGCCCAGTTCGTCCAGGCCGCCATCGACCAGAAGGTCGACGGGCTGATCGTCACGCTCGCCAAGCCGGACGCGCTCAAGGACGTCGTCGCCAAGGCGGAGAAGGCCGGCATCCCGGTGATCACCGTGAACTCGGGCTCGGAGAAGTCCAAGGAGTTCGGGGCGCTCACCCACATCGGCCAGGACGAGACCATCGCGGGCGAGGCCGTCGGCGAGGAGCTCACCAAGCGGGGCCGCAAGAAGGCGCTCTGCGTCCTGCACGAGCAGGGCAACGTCGGTCACGAACAGCGCTGTGCGGGCACCAAGAAGTCCTTCAAGGGCGAGGTGCAGAACCTCTACGTCACCGGCACCAGCATGCCCGACGTGCAGTCCTCCATCGAGGCCAAGCTCCAGGCGGACCCCTCCATCGACGCCGTCGTCACCCTCGGCGCGCCGTTCGCCGACACCGCAGTCAAGGCCAAGCAGTCGGCCGGCAGCTCCGCCGAGATCGACACCTTCGACCTCAACGCCAAGGTGGCCGCGGCCCTGAAGTCCGGCACCCTCGGCTTCGCCGTCGACCAGCAGCCCTACCTCCAGGGGTACGAGGCCGTCGACCTGCTCTGGCTCTACAAGTACAACGCCGACGTGCTCGGCGGCGGGCTCCCGGTGCTGACCGGACCGCAGATCATCACCAAGGACCAGGCCGCCGAGCTGGAGGCGTACACGAACCGGGGGACGCGATGAGTACCGCGACCGACACCGCCGCGGACGAGCGGCTCCTTCGCCGCTCGGTCTGGCGCAAGATCCTGGGCCGTCCGGAACTCGGCTCGGTGGTCGGCGCCGGCGCCGTCTTCCTCTTCTTCTCCATCGTCGCCGACAGCTTCCTCCAGCCCTCCAGCCTCTCGACCGTCCTGTACGCGGCCTCGACGATCGGCATCATGGCGGTGCCGGTCGCGCTCCTCATGATCGGCGGCGAGTTCGACCTGTCGGCCGGTGTCCTGGTGACGACCTCGGCGCTGGTGTCCTCGATGTTCAGCTACCAGATGACGGCCAACGTCTGGGTGGGCGTGGCCGTATCCCTCCTGGTCACCGTCGCCATCGGCGCGTTCAACGGCTTCATGCTGACCCGCACCAAACTCCCCAGCTTCATCATCACGCTCGGCACCTTCCTGATGCTGACCGGCCTCAACCTCGGCTTCACCAAGCTGATCAGCGGCACGGTCTCGACGAAGTCCATCGCCGACATGGAGGGCTTCGACTCCGCGAAGAAGCTCTTCGCCTCCCAGCTCACCCTCGGCTCGGTCAACCTGAAGGTCACCATCCTGTGGTGGTTCGCCCTGATCGCGGTCGCCACCTGGATCCTGCTGCGGACCCGCTTCGGCAACTGGATCTTCGCGGTGGGCGGCGAGGCGGACGCGGCCCGCGCGGTCGGCGTCCCGGTCTTCAAGACGAAGATCGGCCTCTACATGGGCGTCGCCTTCGCGGCCTGGGTCTCCGGGCAGCACCTGCTGTTCTCGTTCGACGTGGTGCAGTCCGGCGAGGGCGTCGGCAACGAACTGATCTACATCATCGCGGCCGTCATCGGCGGCTGCCTCATCACCGGCGGCTACGGTTCGGCGATCGGCTCCGCGGTCGGTGCGTTCATCTTCGGCATGACCAGCAAGGGCATCGTGTACGCGGAGTGGAACCCGGACTGGTTCAAGTTCTTCCTCGGAGCGATGCTCCTGCTCGCCACGCTGCTCAACGCGTGGGTGCGCAAGCGGGCGGAGGCGACAGCATGACGACGACCCCTGAGCGGCCGGACGTGACGGCGGGCGGCACCGCCCTCGTCGAACTCGACGACGTGAGCAAGTACTACGGCAACATCCGCGCCCTGGAAGGCGTGTCCCTGGAGGTGCACGCCGGGGACATCACCTGTGTCCTGGGCGACAACGGCGCCGGCAAGTCCACCCTCATCAAGATCATCGCGGGGCTTCACCGGCACGACGCGGGCGCCTTCCGCATCGACGGCGAGGACGTCTCGCTGAGCAACCCCCGCGAGGCCCTGGACCGGGGCATCGCCACCGTCTACCAGGACCTGGCCGTGGTGCCCCTGATGCCGGTGTGGCGCAACTTCTTCCTCGGCTCCGAGCCCACCCGGGGCAAGGGGCCCTTCAAGCGGCTCGACGTCGACACGATGCGCGCCACCACCCGCGCCGAACTCCTGCGCATGGGCATCGACCTGCGCGACGTCGACCAGCCGATCGGCACCCTGTCCGGCGGTGAGCGCCAGTGCGTGGCCATCGCGCGGGCGGTGTACTTCGGCGCCAAGGTCCTCGTCCTCGACGAGCCGACCGCCGCGCTCGGCGTGAAGCAGTCCGGTGTCGTCCTGAAGTACGTGGCCGCCGCCCGCGACGCCGGGCTCGGCGTGGTTCTCATCACGCACAACCCGCATCACGCCTATCTCGTGGGGGACCGTTTCGTGCTCCTCAAGCGCGGCGCGATGACCGGCAGCCATCTGCGCTCCGACATCACCCTGGACGAGCTGACCCGCCAAATGGCGGGCGGCAGCGAGCTGGAGGAGCTCAGCCACGAACTGCGGCGAGCCCCCTCGCCCGGCCGCCCCGGCGGCCCGTCCGACCGGGCGTGAACCGGCCGCCCCGGGCCACCGGGGCGGCCCCTCGCACACGGTGAGCGCGCGCCGGGAGTGGCAGAATCGGGCCCGATGACCACGTACCGCGACTTCGCCCTAGCCCACCGGGGTTCCGCCCGGGCCACCGTGCTGCGCACCGTAGGCACCCGGGAACGCCGCTCGCACCTGACGGCCCCCCGGGTCCCCACCGTCGGCATCGACATCGGCGGTACGAAGGTGATGGCCGGCGTCGTCGACGCGGACGGCAACATCCTGGAGAAGCTCCGCACGGAGACCCCGGACAAGTCCAAGAGCCCCAAGGTCGTCGAGGACACCATCACCGAGCTGGTGCTCGACCTCTCCGACCGGCACGACGTGCACGCCGTGGGCATCGGCGCGGCGGGCTGGGTCGACGCCGACCGCTCGACCATCCTCTTCGCCCCGCACCTCGCCTGGCGCAACGAGCCGCTGCGCGACGCCCTCCAGGCCCGGCTCGCGGTCCCCGTGATGGTCGACAACGACGCCAACACGGCCGCCTGGGCCGAGTGGCGCTTCGGCGCCGGACGCGGCGAGGACCACCTCGTCATGATCACGCTCGGCACCGGCATCGGCGGCGCGATCCTGGAGGACGGCCAGGTCAAGCGCGGCAAGTACGGGGTCGCCGGCGAGTTCGGCCATATGCAGGTCGTCCCGGGCGGACACCGCTGCGCCTGCGGCAACCGCGGCTGCTGGGAGCAGTACAGCTCCGGGAACGCGCTGGTGCGCGAGGCCCGCGAACTGGCCGCGGCCGAGTCCCCGGTGGCGTACAACATCATCGAGCGCGTCGGCGGCAACATCCCCGAGATCACCGGGCCGCTCATCACCGAGCTGGCCCGCGAGGGCGACGCCATGTGCGTCGAGCTGCTCCAGGACATCGGGCAGTGGCTCGGCGTCGGCATCGCCAATCTGGCGGCCGCCCTCGACCCCTCCTGCTTCGTCATCGGCGGGGGCGTCAGCGCCGCCGACGACCTCCTGATCGGCCCCGCCAGGGACGCCTTCAAGCGTCACCTCACCGGCCGGGGCTACCGCCCCGAGGCCCGGATCGCCAAGGCGCAGCTCGGCCCCGAGGCGGGTATGGTCGGCGCCGCCGACCTCGCCCGCCTGGTGGCCCGTCGCTTCCGCCGCGCCAACCGCCGCCGCGTGGAGCGCTACGAGCGGTACGCCAAGGCAGCCGAAGCCGTCCTCAGGACGGGCACCACCCGCACCACCCAGGAATCCGACTGATGACACCGTCCGACCGCCCCGCGGTGCCCCGCCAGTCCCCGCCCCCGGACGAGAAACCCCCCGAGACGCGGCAGCACATGATCCGGCGGCGCTGGATCACCGCCGTCATCATCGTGCTGCTCATCGGCGTGCCGGCCGGCTATCTGGCGATCTCCGCCGAACAGAGCCGCACCAGCGGCCGCGACAAGGAGTCCGAGGCCTCGGCGCGCGGCCTCCAGAAGGACTGGCCGTCCAAGACCCAGCGCCGCATCTACGAGGTGCCGGTGCCCACGGACGCGACGGACGTCGCCTACTACGAGACGAACAGCTGGAAGGTCAGCAAGCTGTACGTCCAGTTCACGACGAACGCGGCGGGCCTCGCTGAGTTCATGAAGGAGAGCGGCACCAGCACCGCCGCCCTCAAGCCCGGCGACGTGACGATCGGCCCCGAGGACGCGCGACGGGTCGGCTGGACGTTCCCCGCGGGCCACGACTGGGCGGCCACCACCCACGCCCAGAAGGACCCGCTGCCGACCCAGAACATCACGGTCGACGAGACGGACCCCGACAAGCCGGTGGTCTTCGTGGTGTCCACGGCCACCCCCTGACCGCGGCGACGCGGCCGCCGTTCCGGGCCGCTCGGGCGTCGGGGCCGGTCCGGTGGGGCCGGTCCGGCGGGGCGCCCAGGACCGCTGGAGCGGGGGCGACGCCCGAGCCGTTCGGACAGGGTCACGCCCCGGCAGGCCGGGCCGTACTCGGTGCATGAACCGTCGACCACCTGCCGATGGCCTCGAAAGCAGCCGCAACGCCTGTTGCCGACCGGCAGAGAAGCTACGGCCGTTCCCACCAGGTCGCCCTATAGCCAATTCCAGTGATGACTACAAGCCCAGACTGCAAATATCACCCATATGCAGCAATCGGCGAGGGGTGGGCGAGCCGGGATACGCCGAACGGGGGACAGTTGTCTCACCATCCGGCGCGCCATGACTCATGTTCGGCGAACGGAGATCTCTCCGCCGAGGTCAGACACGTCGGGGCGGTGCGGGGCGAGCCAAAGCACGGGTTCCCCTCATCGGTCCATCAATGACATCCACATCGGCGGAGGTTCCGATGGGACCGAAATTCCTTGCAAGAGCAGCAGCGATCATGTGTGGCCTGATCATGGTGATTCCGGCACCGGTCGCCTTCGCGCAGCTTCCCGGCGCGCAGCTTCCCGGCGCCGATGAGAAGGCTCCCACTTGCGCCTCGTCCACCGCGCCATCCGGCACGGGGTCGGCAATAACCGCCGCTGATGCCGCAGCCATCGTCCGAGCCCATAATGACGCTCGCCAGGAGGCCGTCAAGAAGTACAACCCCAGCCTTTCGGTGACTTCTGTGGCATGGAACCCCAAGCTCGCCTGTGACGCGCAGGCTTGGGCCGATGATCCTGGCTCCAGTCAGGGCGGTGCACTCCACCACAGCAGCCGTGCCACGAACGGCGACGAGGGGGAGAACCTCTTCAATGCCTTCCCCGGCCCGGCACGTCCGATGATGGCGTTGGACCCCTCGGTGAGCTTCAGTTGGCCGGCCGAAAAGTCCAAGTTCGACGCTGACAACAACGCCTCCGTCAACATCAATGCAGCGCCCGGAACCAATTTCCATGCCTGGGGTCACTACTCGCAGATGGTGTGGATGTCCCCTGCATCGCTCACCACGTCGATCGGGTGTGGTGTGAAGGAAGGCGTGCCCGTAGCGGGCAGTACAGGGTGGATCCTGGTGTGCCGCTACCTCGCCGCAGGCAACAACGACGGGCAGCAGGCGATCCCAGGCGGCGGTGG
This sequence comes from Streptomyces hundungensis, assembly GCF_003627815.1. Lineage (NCBI taxonomy): Bacteria > Bacillati > Actinomycetota > Actinomycetes > Kitasatosporales > Streptomycetaceae > Streptomyces > Streptomyces hundungensis. The sequence goes on along the minus strand of NZ_CP032698.1, from coordinate 1,853,342 downwards.
TGGCCCGGTTCCACCGCCCAAGCCGTCCTCCATGTCCGGTGCCGGTGTGGCGATGGCGAAGCAGTCGGACAGTCAGTTGACGGCGTTGGCGGTGGACAGGAATGGCCGTTTGAACGTGGCCTGGGTGATTAGTGGTCAGCCTTGGCATGATCCGGTTGCGTTTGGTCCGGCGAGTTTCCAGCCGGGTGCTGCTGTGGCGATGGCGAAGCAGTCGGACAGTCAGTTGACGGCGTTGGCGGTGGACAGGAATGGCCGTTTGAACGTGGCCTGGGTGATTAGTGGTCAGCCTTGGCATGATCCGGTTGCGTTTGGTCCGGCGAGTTTCCAGCCGGGTGCTGCTGTGGCGATGGCGAAGCAGTCGGACAGTCAGTTGACGGCGTTGGCGGTGGACAGGAATGGCCGTTTGAACGTGGCCTGGGTGATTAGTGGTCAGCCTTGGCATGATCCGGTTGCGTTTGGTCCGGCGAGTTTCCAGCCGGGTGCTGCTGTGGCGATGGCGAAGCAGTCGGACAGTCAGTTGACGGCGTTGGCGGTGGACAGGAATGGCCGTTTGAACGTGGCCTGGGTCATCAGTGGTCAGCCCTGGCATGATCCGGTCGCTTTCGGACCGGCGAGTTTCCAGCCGGGTGTTGCTGTGACGATGGCGAAGCAGTCGGACAGTCAGTTGACGGCGCTGGCCGTCGACAGGAATGGCCGTTTGAACGTGGCCTGGGTGATTAGTGGTCAGCCCTGGCATGATCCGGTCGCTTTCGGACCGGCGAGTTTCCAGCCGGGTGCTGCTGTGACGATGGCGAAGCAGTCGGACAGTCAGTTGACGGCGTTGGCGGTGGACAGGAATGGCCGTTTGAACGTGGCCTGGGTCATCAGTGGTCAGCCCTGGCATGATCCGGTCGCATTCGGACCGGCGAGTTTCCAGCCGGGTGCTGCTGTGACGATGGCGAAGCAGTCGGACAGTCAGTTGACGGCGCTGGCCGTCGACAGGAATGGCCGTTTGAACGTGGCCTGGGTGATTAGTGGTCAGCCCTGGCATGACCCGGTCGCATTCGGCCCGCCGACCTTCCCGACATCGCAATAGTCCAGTCCGCGTCCCGGCCGACGTGTCGGCGGGCTCGGACTTCTCCACCCGAGACGTCCGTACCCGCCCACACCCATTCGGCGCCCGCACCGATCCGCGCCGGTGCCTTCCTCGAAAGACCGAAGTGGCAGAACACGAGGGCGAGATGCGCGCCGTGAGGGGCAGCTTGAAGTCGGGCCCGGAGGGAACGGTGGCCCAACCCGACCGCAATGTTCTGACGCGGTCGCGAGAGCCCTCCGGGCACACGTGTGGCCCCTGCGTCTGGTTGGTCTACGACGGGTGCGGTCTGATCGGCCGCCTCGTCGGCGCGTTCTGCGGAGGGGGCCTGGCTGGGTCGCCCTCTGGAGAGTGGGGTCTTACGGGAGGACGCGGATGCCCTGGGACCCGTCGCCCTGGCAGACGAGGGTCAGGCGCTGGTAGGGCGAGTGGTTCTCGGCTTCGCCGATGACCCGGCCGTCGGGGTACAGGGCGACGAACAGGTCGTGATACGGGTTGCGGATGCGCTTGGAGCCGTCGGGCTGGTCGAGGATCGTGAAGCTCTGGCCGGCGGTGCCGTTGTAGAAGACGGCGGTGGCCTGGCCGCTGCGGCTCAGGTTCAGGACGCGGTCGTGGTACTTGTTGCGGATTCCAGTGGAGCCGTCGCCGCCTTGGTGGATGAGGTTGAAGCTTTGACTCTGGGTGCCCTGGTAGACGCTGGTGCGGAGCGTGCCGTCTGCGCGCATGTGCAGAACGCTGGCGGGCGCGGTGAGGTACATCAGGTGCGGGGCGTTGTCGCGAGGGCGAGGGCGGGCTCGTCGAGGCTGTCTTCGGTGCCGGGGATGTCGGCCGCGCGACCCCAGCTGGTGGGCTGCTGCGCGAAGGCGTAGCGCAGCCTGGAGCCGCCGCGATGGACGAGCGCCAGACCCTCGTCGTGGCGGGTCAGCGCGGAGCCGGTGGTGGCGCGCCAGGTGCTGCTGGGCTGGAGGGCGGTGTTGTCGGTGTGGTTGCCGAGATGGAGACGGGCGTCCGCGTAGCTGCGGTGGGCGACGTAGAGCTTGCCGGCGAAGGACGCGGCGGAGGCGGCGCAGTCCGTGGCCCAACTGCGGCCAGGAACTCGTCACTGTCCCGGCGCTCCTGCTCGTGCCGTAGTCCTGCCCGGTCGATGACCGCGACGTTGGGCTGAGCCATCGCTCGCTCTCCGACCTCGGCCGCCGAACGGGCGTATTCCTCGACGGTGTAGCCGTCCTTCAGGCTCCATTCGCTCACTGACCGCGGCACCGTGGCCGCCGATCCCGCCGTGGCCACTTGCTCCCGGTACACCCGGCCCAGTGCGAAGATGTCCTGCTCGCCCAACACATCGAGGAACGGGGCAAGAAGACCGTCCTCGAACTCCGTCAGCTCCAGGCCCTGTTCGGCGCGCGCCGCCGCACGCAGCCACACGCCCGTCAGCAAGTTCGTGGACGGATCCTTCCGTAACCGCGATCAGTTCGGCCGGCGCCCACGGTCGGCGACGGTGTGCGCGCGGGCGAGCAGGGCGCGCTCAAGGACTTGCTCGCCCCAGTGTTCGGGGGAGCCGACCGGAGTGGAGAGCAGGGCCAGCAGGCCGACGGGGGTGACGGGGGTGATGTCTTGTGGCGCCCATACCTGCGTCCCCTCAGACCTTCTGACCCTGGCGGTAGGAGTGAAGGTGAGAGATGAGAGGGTCGGGCAGGTGAGCGAGACACCGAAGAACACCTTGCAATACCGCGTTGACGGGCCGGAAGACGCTCCGGTCCTGGTCGTGGGTCCCTCACTGGGTACCACCTGGCACATGTGGGACCGCCAGATACCCGAGCTGGCCGGCACCTGGCGGGTGCTGCGGTTCGACCTGCCGGGGCACGGCGGCGCCCCCGCCCAGCCGGCCCACTCCGTCGCCGAGCTCGGTGACCGGCTCATCGCCACCCTCGACGGGCTCGGCATCCAGCGGTTCGGTTACGCGGGCTGCTCCATCGGCGGGGCGATCGGCGCCGATCTGGCCCTGCGCCACCCCCACCGGCTCGCCTCGCTCGCCCTGGTCGCTTCCTCGGCCCGGTTCGGCACCGCCGACGAGTACCGCCAGCGCGGTGTCGTCGTCCGCACCAACGGCATGGACCCCATGGCGCGGTCCGCGCCCGAGCGCTGGTTCACCGCCGCCTACGCCGCGGCCCAGCCCGCCATCGTGGAGTGGGCCGTGCAGATGGTCCGCACCACCGACCCCGCCTGCTACATAGCCGCCTGCGAGGCGCTCGCCGCCTTCGACATCCGCGCCGATCTCGGGCGCATCGCCGTCCCCACGCTCGCCCTGGTCGGCGCCGAGGACCGGGTCACCGGGCCGGGCGAGGCCCGCACCCTGGTCGCGGGCATACCGGGCGCCGGCCTCGCCGTGGTGCCGGGCGCCTCCCATCTGGCCCCCGTCGAGCAGCCGGCCGCCGTCACCGACCTCCTCGTACACCACTTCTCGACGGCCTGGCAGGAGACCCCGCCCCCGCCCCCAGCGCCGTCCGCCACCACCACACCCTCCGGGTCCTCCGAGCCCCCAGCGCCCTTCCCGGCCCCGGGACCCGTGGCGACCCCGGCCCCCTTCGCCAACCCGTCCCCCTTCCCGGCCCCGGGGCCCGTGGCAACCCCGACCCCCTTCCCAAACCCGGCCGCCTTCCCCGCCCCAGGGCCCTTCGGGACCCCGACCCCCCTCGCCTCCCCGGGCCCCATCGCCCCGCCCCCCGCACCCACCGAACCCCTCGGCCTCCTCGCCCCGCCCACCCCAGAGCCCCCGGCCGAGTCGGCGGCCCCCGGCGAACCCAGCGAACCCGCCGAGCCCGGCAGCCGCGCTGAACCCACCGCCCCCGCCGAACCCGGCAACCCCGCTGAACCCCCCGCCCCCGCCGAACCCACCGCCCCCTCCCCGCACCCCGACCCGTACGAGCTCGGCCTCCGGATCCGGCGGGACGTGCTCGGTGGCGCCCCGGTGGACGCCGAGACCGCCCGGGCCGATGCCTTCGGCGCCGGCTTCGACGAGCTCGCCACCCGTCACGCCTGGGGCCAGGTGTGGTCGAGGGACGGCCTCGACCGGCGTACCCGGGCCGCGGTGGCCCTGGCCGCGCTCGCCTCCGGCGGCCACCTCGACGACCTCGCGGCGCACACCCGGGCCGCGCTGCGCGCCGGGCTCACCCCCGCCGAGATCGAGGAAGTGCTGATCCAGACCGGCGTGTACTGCGGGCTTCCCGCCGCGAGCGCCGCGGTGCGGGTCGCGGGCGCGGTCATCCGGGAGGAGACCGCCCCGCGCGGCTGAGCGAATTCCGTTCCGGTCCGGGCCGTCGGGAGCAAGATGGGATCATGAGCCTGAAACTGACCAAGAAGACCCATGCCTGCGTCCAGCTGAGCAAGGACGGCCGGACCCTGGTCATCGACCCGGGTACGTTCAGCGAGAGCGACGCGGCAGTGGGCGCCGACGCGATCCTGGTCACCCACGAGCACCTCGACCACTTCAACGAGGAGCGGCTGCGGGCAGGCCTCGAAGCCAACCCCGCCGCCGAGATCTGGACCCTGCGCAGCGTCGCGGAGAAGGTCTCGGCGGCCTTCCCCGGGCGCGTCCACACGGTCGGGCACGGGGACGCCTTCAGCGCGGCCGGCTTCGACATCCAGGTGTACGGCGAGCTGCACGCGGTGATCCACCCCGACATCCCCCGCATCACCAACATCGGCTTCCTGGTGGACGGTTCGGTCTTCCACCCCGGCGACGCGCTCACCGTCCCCGACCGGGCCGTGGACACCCTGATGCTTCCGGTGATGGCGCCCTGGAGCAAGATCTCCGAGGTCATCGACTACGTACGCGAGGTCGGGCCGCGCCGCGCGATCGACATCCACGACGCCCTCCTCACCGACCTCGCCCGGCCGATCTACGACTCGCAGATCGGCGGCCTCGGCGGCGCCGAGCACGGCCGCCTGAGCCCGGGGGACTCGACGCAGCTGTGAGTGTCAGAGCCGGGCGGTAGGTTGGGATCCATGCGCATCGCCACCTGGAACGTCAACTCGATCACCGCTCGGCTGCCCCGTCTTCTGGCTTGGCTGGAGAGCTCCGGCACGGACGTGCTGTGCGTCCAGGAGACCAAGACCACCGCCGAGGGCTTCCCCGCCGCCGAGCTGCGCGAGCTCGGATACGAGTCCGCGGTCAACGCCACCGGCCGGTGGAACGGCGTGGCCCTGATCTCCCGGGTCGGCCTCGACGACATCGTGCTCGGCCTGCCCGGCGGCCCGGAGTACGAGGGCGTGCAAGAGCCCCGCGCGATCTCGGGGACATGTGGCGGGGTCCGCCTCTGGTCGGTCTACGTGCCCAACGGCCGCGAGGTCGCGCACGACCACTACACGTACAAGCTGGCCTGGTTCGAGGCGCTGAAGGCGGCCGTCGCCGAGGACGCCGCGGGCCCGCGGCCGTTCGCGGTCCTCGGTGACTACAACGTGGCCCCCACCGACGAGGACGTCTACGACCCGGCGGTCTTCGAGGGCCTCACTCATGTCACCCCCGCCGAGCGTGCCGCGCTCGCCGCCCTGCGCGAGGCGGGCCTGTCGGACGTGGTGCCCCGCCCGCTGAAGTACGACCGTCCGTACACGTACTGGGACTACCGCCAGCTGGCCTTCCCCAAGAACCGGGGCATGCGCATCGACCTGGTCTACGGCAACGAGCCGTTCGCCACCGCCGTCAAGGACAGCTACGTGGACCGCGAGGAGCGCAAGGGCAAGGGCGCCTCCGACCACGCCCCGGTCGTCGTGGACCTGTCGGTCTGAGGCCTGCCGCCCGGGGTTGACGACCGCCCCGCGTGCCCTGTAGTGCGACGAAGCCGTCGAATGGGAGTCTGGATCGTATGAACTTCCTCCAGAACTGGCGCAAGCGGCACTCGGCGGCGCACGGGGTGTCGGTCTACGACGCCATGAGGGAAGACCCGGAGGGCGTCGCGGCGCTGCTCTCCGAGTGCGAGCTGCTGCGGACCCGGGCCTGGCAGAGCAAGCTCGAACTCGACGACTCCCCGGCCTCGTTGGAGGCGCTGGACCAGCTGCCGCCGCGCTGGCGCGAGGACCCGGAGGAGCTGCCCTGGCTGGGCAACGACGCCGGCCTGTATCTGGGCACCGTGATCGTCCGCACCGTTGCGGGCGCCGGCTGGGACGTGTGGCCCAGTGGCCGGCCCGTGGTGCGGCTCGCCTCCGGCCGCGAGATCGACGTCGTGGACGCGGGCCTGACCTGGGCGACGACCGGCGCCCCCGAACTGTTCCAGGTCTACGCCGAGGCCTCCGAGGCCTGATCCCCGCGGCATGCGGACGCCCCCGGGGCCCACGGGGCCAAAATACGGTTTATGCCCTATTCGTGCGTGTCGAGGTGAAGTCCCTTACCGGGCTGGATAGTTTGCGCTGACCTCGACACAGCGATGAGTGGGCAGGACAGCGTATGGCCGTCGATCCCTTGATCGAGCTGCGTGACGTCAACAAGCACTACGGGAAGTTGCACGTCCTCCAGGGCATCAACCTCACCGTCGGCCGCGGGGAGGTGGTGGTGGTCATCGGCCCGTCCGGCTCGGGCAAGTCAACGCTGTGCCGGACGATGAACCGTCTGGAGACCATCGAATCCGGCTCCATCGCCATCGACGGCAGACCCCTCCCGGACGAGGGCAAGGGCCTGGCGCGGCTCCGGGCCGAAGTGGGCATGGTCTTCCAGTCGTTCAACCTCTTCGCGCACAAGTCCGTCCTCGCCAATGTGTCGCTGGCCCAGATCAAGGTCCGGGGCCGCAAGAAGGAGGAGGCCGACCGCCGCTCCCGCGAGCTCCTGGACCGGGTCGGCCTCGCCGCCCAGGCGGACAAGCTCCCCGCCCAGCTCTCCGGCGGCCAGCAGCAGCGCGTGGCCATCGCCCGCGCGCTGGCCATGGACCCCAAGGTCATGCTCTTCGACGAGCCCACTTCGGCGCTCGACCCGGAGATGATCAACGAGGTCCTCGAAGTCATGCAGCAGCTCGCCCGCGAGGGCATGACCATGGTCGTCGTCACCCACGAGATGGGCTTCGCCCGCTCCGCCGCCAACCGCGTCGTGTTCATGGCGGACGGCCGGATCATCGAGGACCGCACCCCCGACGACTTCTTCACCAACCCGCACAGCGACCGGGCCAAGGACTTCCTCTCCAAGATCCTCAAGCACTGAACGGGGGGTGTACGCAACGATGATGGCCACACGACGCGCGCTCGCCGCCCTGTTGCTCGCCCTGGCCGTGGCCGGCTGCGGCAAGTCGGGCAGCCCGCCGGTGAAGGGCCCCAAGGCCGAACTGCTGCCGCACTACGCGGTCGCCAAGGACATCAGCCTCCCCGACTCCTCCGTGTGGCGGCGGGCCAAGAACCGCGGCCATCTCGTCGTCGGCGCCAAGGAGGACCAGCCCTACCTGGGCGAGAAGGACCCGGCCACCGGCGTCTACACCGGCTTCGACATCGAGATCGCCAAAATGATGTCGGCCTCGCTCGGCTTCGACCCGGCGACCATCGAGTTCAAGACGATCGCCTCGGCCAACCGCGAGACCGCCCTCCAGAACGGCCAGATCGACTACTACGTCGGCACGTACACCATCAACGCCAACCGCAAGAAGCTGGTCGGCTTCGCGGGCCCCTACTACCTGGCCGGCCAGGGGCTGCTGGTGCGCACGGACGAGAACGGCCTCACCGCGCCCCAGGACTTCGCGGGCAAGCGCGTGTGCTCGGCCGCCGGGTCCACCCCCTTTCAGCGGATGGAGAAGGACTACCCGAAGGTCGACATGGTCGCCTACGACACCTACTCCGTGTGCGTGGACAACCTGCTCACCTTCCAGGTCGCCGCCGTCACCACCGACGACACCATCCTGAGCGGCTACGCGGCCAAGGTGCCCGACGAGCTCAAGGTCGTCGGCAAGCCGTTCTCCAAGGAGCCGTACGGCGTCGGCGTGCCCCGGAGCGACAACACGCTGCGCTTCGCGCTGGACGACGCCATCGAGGCCCACGAGAAGAACGGCGACTGGAAGAAGGCGTACGCCGCCACGCTCGGCCTGTCCGGCCGCCCGGCCGCCCCCGCCCCGCCCATCGACCGCTACCCGGCGAGCTGAGGCCGCAATGGACGTACTCACCAAGAACTTCTCGCTGTACGGCAAGGGCTTCCTCGGCACCGTCGAACTGACCGTCTACGCCTCGGTGCTGGCGCTGGTGCTCGGCTTCGTCATGGCGTCCTGCCGGGTCTCCCCGGTCGGCTCCTTCCGGGCGCTCGGCACGGTGTGGGTGGCCGTACTGCGCAACACCCCGCTGACGCTGCTCTTCTTCGCCGTGCTGCTCGGCCTGCCGCGCTTCGGACTGGTGCTGCCCTTCCAGCTGTTCGCGGTGATCGCGCTCGGCTGCTACACCTCCGCGTTCATCTGCGAGGCGCTGCGCTCCGGCATCAACACCGTGCCCCGCGGCCAGGGCGAGGCGGCCAGGAGCCTCGGGATGACCTTCGGTCAGACGCTGTCCACGGTGGTGCTGCCGCAGGCCTTCCGGTCCGTGATCCCGCCGGTCGGCTCCACCCTGATCGCACTCGCGAAGAACTCCGCGATCGCCGGGGCGTTCAGCGTCACCGAACTCCTCGGTACGTACAAGACGTTGAGCGAGCTGGGCTACAACATCATCTGGACCTTCGTCTGGATCGCGATCGGCTATCTGATCATCACCCTCTTCATCAGCGCCGTCTTCAACATCCTCGAGAAGCGCTGGGGAGTCGCCCGATGACCGCGCCACTGGCCAAGGAAGCCACCGCCCTCTACGACGTTCCCGGGCCCAGGACCCAGCAGCGGCACCTGGTGTACGGGGTGATCTCGACGGCCCTGATCCTGCTGCTCGTGGGCTGGCTCGTGTATCTCCTCTTCGACACCGACCAGTTCACCTCCGCGAAGTGGACGCCGTTCGAGTACCGGGGCATCCAGGACCTCCTGCTGCGCGGGCTCGGCAACACGTTGCGGGCCTTCGCGTTCGCCTCGGTGTTCTCCCTCGCGCTCGGCGCGGTCCTCGCCACCGGGCGGCTCTCCGACCACCGGCCGCTGCGCTGGATCGCGACCCTGCTCGTCGAGTTCTTCCGCGCGATGCCCGTGCTCGTGATGATCTTCTTCATCTTCGTGGCGCTGAAGGTCCAGCCGCTGCCCGCCCTGGTGGCCGGGCTGACGCTCTACAACGGCTCGGTGCTCGCCGAGGTCTTCAGAACCGGCGTCAACTCCGTGGAACGCGGCCAGAAGGAGGCGGCATTCTCACTCGGCATGCGCAAGACGCAGGTCATGACGTACGTGCTGGTCCCGCAGGGGATCCGGGCCATGCTGCCGACCATCATCAGCCAGCTGGTGGTCGCCCTGAAGGACACCTCGCTCGGCTTCTTGATCACCTATGAGGAGTTTCTGCACGCGGGGAAGCTCATCGCGTCGAATCTCGACTACGATTTGCCGTTCATCCCCGTGGTGATGGTGATCTCGCCGATCTACATCGGGATGTGCATGCTGCTCTCCTGGTTCGCCACCTGGATGGCCAGGAGACAGAAGCGCAATCCCAAGACGGAGGCCGTGGACGTCGCACCGGCCGAACCAGGGACGCTGCTGCCAAGGGGGGTTCCCCCTGGACGCTAGGTCCTTGGGAGAGCGGTAGCCGAGGGGCAGGAACCCACCCGGCAGCAGCCGGTGATCACTTCTCGCGGAGCGGGACCGTCGGAGACGAGGGTCCGACGCGGGCGAGGAGAAGGTCAGCTGCGCGCCGAGCGGGTTGTGCTCGATGGAGAGCGGGTCGACGGTGTCCACCGGTGCCGCAAGGCGCGGGAGGCGTTGCCGACCGGCTCGCCGAGGCCGAGCGGCCCCACGTCGTGGAGGTAGGCGACGAGGGTGCCGCTCTCCTTGGTGGATGGGGGAGCACGATGGGCGGTTCTACGAACCGTCAGTGGTTCGTGGTGTCCGTGAGGGCGCTCTTGGCCTTCCAGGCGTCGTAGCTCAGATTCCACTCGCCGTAGCCGTTGTTGAGGGCCTGGGTCCCCTTGGCGTCGTCGCCGACGATCTCGAACGGGTCGCCGACCTGGACCGTGTCGTACACGAACCTGGCGTCCGACGTGCTCATGCCGATGCAGCCCGAGCTCATGTTCGCCGAGCCGAACCACCGGTCGTTCCACGGCGCGGCGTGGGCGTACATCCCGGACCAGGTCAGCCGCATCGAGTAGTCGACCATCTTGTCGTACGTCTTGCCGAGGCCGACGGTCTCCGAGTTCATGTTGATCGTCCCCTCCTTCGCCATCAGGACGGTCTTGCCGCGCCAGGACGCCTTGTCGCCGCCCGGGGTGCCGCCCGACATCGGGATGTCCTTGACCAACTGGCCGTCGCGGTACAGCTTGAGGCGGTGGTTGTCGAGGTCGGCCTTGGCGACCTGGTTCTTCCCGATCGTGAAGTCGCTCTTGTAGTCCTTCACGAACCAGCCGCCCGCCGTGCCCGAGTCGATCCCGTTGAGATCGGCCTCCAGGGTCACCTTGGTGCCGGACTTCCAGTAATCCTTGGGACGCCAGTCGACCCGGTCCTTGCCCGAGTAGTCCTGCATCCAGCCCCAGGAGCCCTCGGTGGCGTCGGAGGCCGTCACCTTCAGGTGCTTCTCCACCTCGGCCCGGTTCTTGACCGGGTTGTCGAACACGATCGACACGGGCTGGCCGATCCCCACCGTCGAGCCCTTGCCGGGCACCATGCTCACCTTGTTGACCTTGCCGGCTGCCGCCGTGGCGAACTCGGCCTTCGCCGTCGCGCCCTTGGCCTCCTTGGCCTCGACGGTGTACGAGGTGCCCGGCGCGGCCACCCGGTCCGAGGTCCACGTCCTGCCGTCGGGCGACACCTTTCCGCCGAGCGTGCCGCCCTTGGCGTCCGTGACCGTGACGCCGTTCAGCGTGCCGTCCGCCAAAGTCACCTTCACGGGCTGGCCCGCCTTTGCCTGACTGCCCGTCAGATTGACCGAGATCTCCATCTTCTTCTGGGGCTTGAGGTCCGACTTGGCGTCGCCGGACGAGGAGTCACCACCCCCGCAGGCGGTCAGTGCCGCGGCGAGAACCGCCGTTCCGGCCAGGGCGGCGAAAGGGGCCGGACGATTAAACCGGGCGTGGCGGCGTATGCGGCTCAACTGGAAACCTCCGTTGCGAATTCTTCTCCACAGGTGAGAGTCACCATCGGGACCTTAGGTTGCGGGGCGCGCCCGAAAAGGGGGAATCCGGTGTGTGACGAGGACCGCAGAGAAACGGTCATCGTCCCGTCACACACCTCGCGCCAACCCGTCATGGACCGCTGTGAACATCCTGTGAACCCCCTGAAAACCGACGACGGGGCGCACTTGGGAGGCCACGGACGTGTCCGCACTGCTGGTGACCGACGACCGAGACCAGGACGCCGGGGTTCGCGCCCTCAGCACCGAGGAGTACCGCTCCTTTCTCGCGGGCCGCGCCGACGTCAGCTTTCTGCAATGTCCCTCGTGGGCCGATGTGAAGGACCAATGGACCACCGAAAGGGTCGGCTGGTCCTTCGATGGCGGCGAATTGACCGGCGCCGCGCAGATCCTCTACCGGAATTTCCCCGGCACCCGGAAATACTTCGCCTATCTGCCGGACGGCCCGGTCACCGACTGGTCCCACCCCGAAATGGACCGCTGGCTCGACCCGTTGCTGCGGCATCTGCGCAGAGCCGGAGCCTTCGCGGTACGGATCGGGCCCACCCCCGCCTACCGCCGCTGGGACGCCTCCCGCCTCAAGGCCGGCACAGGGGCGGGCCGCAGGATCGGCGACGTGCTGGCTACCGAGGTGGACCCGCTCGGCTCCGCCGTCGCCGAACGCCTGCGGACCCGGGGCTGGAAGAGATGCGGCGGTGACGACGACGGGGACGCCGACGCACAGCCGCGCCATGTCTTCCGGCTGCCGCTGGCCGGCCGCGGCACCGAGCAGGTGTGGGCCGGGTTCAACCAGGAGTGGCGGCGCAACGTGCGCACCGCGCAGAAGGCGGGGGTACGCATCGTCACCGGCGGAGCCGACGACCTCCCCGAGTTCTACCGGCTCCTCAAGATCACCGAGGAGCGCGACGGCTTCCGGCTCGGCCGCTCCCTGGCGTACTACCAGCGCCAGTACGCGGCCCTCAACGCCGAACGTACGGGCCGGATGCGGCTCTGCCTCGCCGTTCACCAGGGCGAGGTGCTCGCCGCGCACACCATGATCACGGTCGGGCGGCAGGTCTGGTACCAGACCGGCGCCTCCGCCGACCACCGCCGCGAGGTCCGCCCCAGCAACGCGCTCCAGTGGCAGATGATCCAGGACGCCCACGCACGGGGCGCCGAGGTGTACGACATGCGCGGGGTACCCTCCACTCTTGATCCGCGGGACCGGCCCTACGGCCTCCTGCGCTGGAAGCTCGGCACCGGGGGACAGGTCGTCGAGACGCTGGGGGAGTGGGAGACGTCCATGGGCGGGACCGCCAACAACGCGCTGTACCGGGCCTTCCAGGCCTATCTGGCCCGCCGATGACGGCGACCGCACCGCAGGCCGTCGTGGCCAGGAGCGCGGGCCTGATGCGCAGCAGCGCGCTGATGGCGGCGGGCTCCGTCGTCTCGCGCGCGACCGGTTTCGTCCGTTCCGCGGTGGTCGCGGCGGCGCTCGGGGTCGGGCTGCTCGGCGACGGATACGCGGTCGCCAACAACGTCCCCAACATCCTCTACATGCTCCTCATCGGCGGCACCCTCAACGCGGTCTTCGTGCCCGAGCTGGTGCGCGCCGCCAAGGAGCACGCCGACGGCGGCGCCGCCTACACCGACCGGCTCATGACGGCCTGCGCGACCGCCCTGGTCGCCGTCACCGCGCTCGCGGTGTTCGCCGCCCCGCTGGTCGTCGGCGCGTACACCGACTACACCGGCGCCCAGGCCGACCTCACGACCGCGCTGGCCCGCTACTGCCTGCCGCAGATCCTCTTCTACGGCCTGTTCACGCTGTTCGGGCAGGTCCTCAACGCGCGTGGCCGGTTCGGCGCCATGATGTGGACCCCGGTCCTCAACAACCTCGTCGTCATCGCGGTGTTCGGGCTCTATCTGGCGATCGCCGCCGATGGCGGGGGCACGCTGAGCGCGGGCGACGCCCAGCTGCTCGGCTGGGGCACCACCGCCGGCATCGCCGTCCAGGCCCTCGCCCTGGTCCCCTCGCTGCGCTCCGCGGGATTTCGCTGGCGGCCCCGGTTCGACTGGCGCGGCAGCGGGCTCGGCCGACCGCTGAGGTCGGCCGGCTGGGCGGTGCTCCTGGTGGTCTCCAACCAGCTCGCGTACTGGGTGGTGACCCGGCTCGCCACCACCGCGGGCGCCCGGGCCGATGCGCTCGGCGTGGCCGGCGGAGCGGGATACACCGCGTACACCAACGCGTATGTGCTCTGGATGGTGCCGCACGGCATCGTCACCGTGTCGCTGGTCACGGCGCTCATGCCCCGGATGAGCCGCGCCTTCGCGGACGGCGACCTCGCGGGGGTGCGCGCCGATGTCTCCTACGGGGTGCGGACCTGTGCCGCGGTGATCGTCCCCGCGGCCTGCGCCCTGTTCGCCCTCGCGCCCTGGATCCTCGGCTCCGTCTTCGCGTACGGCAGGACGGGCGCCGCCGACATCACGGTGATGGCGGGCATGCTCATGGCGTTCGCGCCCGGCCTGATCGCGCTCTCCGGCCAATACGTGCTGTCCCGCGGCTTCTACGCGCTCGGCGACACCCGCACCCCGTTCCTGCTCAACCTCGTCATCGCCGCGGTGAACGCCGGCCTCACCGTCGTCGCCTTCGTGACGCTCTCCCCGCGCTGGGCGGTCACCGGGATCGCCGGGGCCTATACGGTGGCGCTCTTCGCGGGCCTCGCGGCCACCGCGTACACCCTCAACCGCAGGCTCGGCGGCGGCCCGCTCCTGCGCTCGCAGGCCGTGGCCGCCCATGTCCGGCTGCTCCTGGGATGCCTGCCGGCGGGCGCACTCGCCTACGTCGCGGCCCGCGCCCTCGACCCGCTGGGCAGCGTCGCGGCGGCCGCCGCCGGAGTCGTGGCGCTCGTCGTGGTGCTCGCCCTGCTGGCCCGCCCGCTCGGGCTCACCGGCCTCGACGCCGTGCTCGACAAGGTGCGCGGCGGCGGAAGGCATCGAGCCCGGTGACAGGAGAGCGGAAGGCATCGAGCCCGGTGACAGGACGATCGAGACGGTTGGGATACTGACGACCATGCCCCGCGTGCTCCTCATAGAAGACGACCCCTCCGTCCGCGAAGGGGTCGAACTCGGGCTGCGCCGCCGCGGCCACGAGGTGCTGACGGCCGGGACCGGCGAGGCAGGACTCGCAGCGCTCACGTCCTTCCACCCCGAACTGGTGCTGCTCGACCTGATGCTGCCCGGCATGAACGGCGTCCAGGTCTGCCGCCGGATACGCGAGACCAGCCAGCTGCCGATCATCATGCTCACCGCGCGCGGCGACGACTTCGACGTGGTGATCGGCCTGGAGGCAGGCGCCGACGACTACATCGTCAAGCCCGCCCGCACCGAGGTCATCGAGGCCCGCATCCGCGCCGTACTGCGCCGCCTCGCCGACCCCGTCACCCGCGGTGGCCCCGAGGTCCACGGTGAACTCGCCCTGGACCGGGCCGGTCTGACCGCCGCGAAGAACGGCGAACGCCTCGCTCTCGCCCCTTCCGAACTGAAGCTCCTGCTGCACCTGGCGGCCTCGCCCGAGCAGGTCTTCAGCCGTCAGCAGCTCCTGGAATCGGTGTGGGAGCACAGCTACCACGGTGACGCCCGGCTGGTCGACGCGTGTGTGCGGCGGCTGCGCCAGAAGCTCGGCGACACCGCGGGCCCCGACGGCGCACCCCGCTACATCCAGACCGTGCGCGGCTTCGGCTACCGCTTCGGGCCGCTGTGAGGTTCCCGGTCCGCCGCTCCCTGCGCCCCGGACTGCGCACCCGGCTGATCGCCGCGTTCCTGCTGGTGGCCGCGGTCAGCGCGCTCACCACCGCCGCCCTCACCTACCAGTCGGCCCGCTCCGCCATCCTCAAACAGGCCCAGGACCAGGCCGTCGAGCAGTTCCGCGAACAGATAGCCAACGAGTACTTCGCGCTGCCCGCCTCCGCCGCGGCCCTCCAGAACGCGTGCCGAAGCCTGGCCAGGGCGGGCAAGCCGCACCCGTGGTTCGTGTTCGCCGAGTACGGGACCCTGCGCGCCTCCTCCACCAGCCGGCCCACCTCCACCGTGATCACCGACGAGCTGCGCAACCAGACGCACGCCAACGCGCACGGCTCGTTCCAGCGGGTGATCCAGGACGGCACCCCCTATCTGACCATCGGCATGCCGGTGATGTTCGACCGCGGCTCCAGCGAGCAGCACAGCGGGGTGTACCTGTACGCCGTGATGGACCTCAGGACGGAGAGCGTCACCATCCAGGCGATGGTCTCGGCCGCCAAGAACGGCGCGCTGCCCGCCCTCGCCGTCGCCGTGGTGCCGGCGCTGCTCGCCGCGCGCAGTGTGCTGCGGCCGGTGCGCGATCTGCGGCGGGCCGCCAGCAGCATGGGCAAGGGCAGACTCGACACCCGGATCGAGGTCAAGGGGTCGGACGAACTCGCCGACCTGGCCTGGACGTTCAACGAGTCGGCGGAGCAACTGGAGCGATCCGTCGAGGAGTTGCAGAAGGCAGAGGCGCGGGCCAGGCGCTTCGCCTCGGACGTCAGCCACGAACTGCGCACCCCGCTGGCGGGGATGCTCGCCGTGACCGAGGTGCTGGACGAGGACGCCGACGGGCTCGACCCCGACACGGCGCGCGCGGTGCGCCTGATCTCGGCCGAGACCGGCAAGCTGGCCACCCTCGTCGAGGACCTGATGGAGATCTCCCGCTTCGACGCCAAGGCCGCCGAGCTCAACCCCGACGAGGTCGACGTCGCCGAGACCATCCGCAAGACCCTCCAGCGACGGCACTGGCAGGACCGCGTCCGTACCCAACTCCCGGACGGAGTAAGGGCGATGATCGACCCACGGCGCTTCGACATCGTAATGGCCAACCTCGTGGGCAACGCCCTGCGGCACGGGGTCGAGCCGGTGACCGTACGGCTGCGTCCGGCCGTCGGCGAGGGGCCGCTGGTGGTGGAGGTCGAGGACGGCGGGCCCGGCATCGACGCGGCCGTACTGCCGCACATCTTCGACCGCTTCTTCAAGGCCGACGCGGCCCGTACCCGCTCGGCGGGCAGCGGCCTCGGCCTCGCCATCACCCAGGAGAACGTCCGGTTGCACGGCGGCACGGTGCGGGCGACGAACGGGCCGGGCGGCGGGGCCCTCTTCACGGTCGAGCTCCCCACCGGACTGCTCGCGGCGGAAGCGGCGGAAGCGGCGGAAGCGGCGGAAGCGGCCGAGGCCGCCCAGGCCGCGGGAGCCGCCGGGGCCACCGAGGCCGGCGAGGCGGCTCGATGAGGCCCGTGAGCGCGGGGGCCCGCGCGGTGGCGGCGCTCGCGCTGCTGCCCGCCGGTCTCCTCGCGGCGGGCTGCGGCATCCAGTCCACCGACGTGATCGCGGTGGGCGACCCGGCGAGCGCACAGGCCATGCCGCCCAGCGACGACTCGACCGTGCTCTACTTCACGGGGCCCGACGGGCTGATGCCCGTGGTGCGCGAGGGTGCCCCCCGGCCGCCCCTGCCGCTGCTCTTCGCGGGCCCGAACCAGGACGAGCGGGCGGCCGGCCTCGGGACCGAACTGCCGCCCGCCCA
Organism: Streptomyces hundungensis; assembly: GCF_003627815.1. Classification (NCBI taxonomy): domain Bacteria; kingdom Bacillati; phylum Actinomycetota; class Actinomycetes; order Kitasatosporales; family Streptomycetaceae; genus Streptomyces; species Streptomyces hundungensis. The sequence goes on along the minus strand of NZ_CP032698.1, from coordinate 1,836,510 downwards.
GGGCGCGTTGAAGATGAGCGTGAGCGGGAGCACCGTGACGGTCGTGCTCGGCCAGGACGTATCCCGTCTGACCCCCCTCGCCCAGCGGCAGATCGCCTGCACCGCCCTGCGGACGGTGGTGAGGGACCGGGAACGCAGGGTGACCATCAACGGCACCGCAGGGCCGAGCCCGCTGAGCCCGCTGACGTGCCCGACCTGAGGAGGGCGCGGCCTGCCCCAGGCGTTGACTTCGATTCAGTAAACCCCTGGGTAACCCCCTGGCGTCCGGCTCCACGAGAGACCAAGCTCTGGCTGTGGAGAACCCCGTGGAGATCCCTGTGGAGAATTCAGCCGACGCGACGCGGCCCGCCGCGGCCTCGACCGTCCTGCGGTTGCGGCGCGCCCTGATCTGGGTGCCGCTGACCGCGATCGGGGCCGCCGTCCTCTGGGCGGACACCACGGCCGCCGTCTTCGAGGGCCCCAACGGAGTGGTCGCCGGCCGCGTGATGGCCGTCATGGGCCTGTTCCTCCTGTTCGCCGCGGTCACCTTCACGGGCTATCTGCTGCGCCCGCTCCGGCTCGACGTGGACGCCGACGCGTTCACCGTGCGGCTGCCGACCTGGCTCGCGGGCCGCACCGACTGGGACGAGGTGCGTGTCGTGAGCGCGGTCGCCGTGCGCACGGGGGCGAAGGTGCGCCGCTTCCTCGTCGTGGACCTGCGCTCGCCCGCGCTGCCCTACCTCAGCCACCCGCGCTCGATGTACCGGCGCCTCGCGCCCGTGCTCGGCCGGACCAAGGGCGCGCACGGGCTCTGCTTCGAGGAGCAGATCTTCGACTTCGACGCCACCGACATGCTCGACGCGGTGCGGCGACTGGCTCCCGCCGAGGTGATCGTCGAGGACCGTACGGCGGAACCGGCCGACAGCCCCTGGCAGTTCTGACCGGCTTCTTGCCTCGTGGCAGGGCGACCGCCACCGTGTACGCGTACGTCTCGCACGCCGACAGCACCACCGCGAGCACGTACGCCGACGACCGCTGCCCGGAATCGGAGTGCCCATGGCCGGATTCACGCTGCCCCACACCCTCCACGGCGACGGCCCCCACCGGGTCGTCGCCGTGCACGGCTGGCTCGCCGACCGCGGCGACTACGCCGCCGTGCTGCCCGACCTCGACGCCGCCGTCTTCACCTACGCCTTCGTCGATCTGCGCGGCTACGGAGAGGCCCGGTACGCCTCCGGCGCGTTCACCACGAGCGAGGGCGCCCTGGACGTCCTGGCGCTCGCCGACCGGCTGGGCTGGCACCGCTTCTCGCTGATCGGCCACTCCATGGGCGGCGCCGTGGTCCAGCGCGTCCTGGCCGCGGCCCCCGACCGGGTGCGGCGGATGGTCGGGATATCGCCGGTCCCGGCCAGCGGCATGCCGATGGACAAGGAGACCCGGGCCCTGTTCACCGAGGCCGCCGAGTACCCGGCCAAGCGCCGGGCCATCATCGACCTCACTACGGGTGGCAACCGCCCCGACGCCTGGCTCGACCGGATGACCTGGCGTTCGGTGGAGCGCAGCGACCCCAAGGCGTTCCGCGCTTGGCTCGACTCCTGGTCGGGCGAGGACTTCCACGAGGAGACCGAGGGCTCCCCGGTGCCCGCGCTCGCGGTGTGCGGCGCCCTCGACCCCGCCATCAACGCCGAGTTCCTGCGCGGTACCTGGCTGCGCTGGTACCCGGCGGGCCAGCTCGTCGAGCTGCCCTTCGCGGGCCACCACGCCATGGACGAGACACCGCTGGAGCTGATCCGTACCGTCGAGGACTTCCTGCGGGCCGACCATGTCTGACCCCGTGCGCCATGGCTGAGCTCCCCGACGTCTTCGACCCCCGGCGGTACGCCGCCGGGCCGCCCCACGCCGCCTACCGCGAGCTGCGCGACCACCACCCGGTCGCGTGGCAGGCCGAACCCGAGGTCCTCGGCTGGCCGGCCGGGCCCGGCTTCTGGGCGGTCACCCGGCACGCGGACGTGGTCGCGGTCCTCAAGGACGCGGGCACCTTCTCCTCGACGCTCGGCGCCACCCAGATCCGCGACCCCGACCCCGGGGACCTGCCGTTCATCCGCCGGATGATGCTCAACCAGGACCCCCCGCACCACGGCTCCCTGCGCCGCCTGGTGAGCCGCGCCTTCACCCCGGGCCGCATCGAGCGGTTCGAGGCGCTGGTGCGCGAGCGGGCCCGCGCGCTGCTCACCCGGGCCCGCGACCAGGCCGAGGACGGGGTGGTCGACCTGGTGGCCGCCGTCACCGACGACTACGCCCTGCTCAACCTCGCCGATCTGCTCGGGGTGCCGCCGGGCGACCGGGGGCTCCTGCTGGAGTGGACCGAGCGGGTCATCGCCTACCAGGACCCGGACGAGCCGCCGGTCCTGGGCGCCGACGGGCGGCCGGTCAATCCGCGCTCTCCCGCGATGCTGGCGGACATGTTCGGGTACGCCCAGGAGCTCGCCGCTCACAAACGCGAGCGGCCGGCCGACGACCTCATGACCTCGCTCGCCCATGCCGAACTCGCCGACGCCGAGCTGGAGATGTTCTTCTTCCTGCTGACCGTGGCCGGCAACGACACCGTGCGCGCGGCCGCCCCCGGCGGACTGCTGGCCCTGGCCGAACACCCGCATGAGCGCGCCAAGTTGACCAACGGCCAGGTCGCGGTGGACGTCGCGATCGAGGAACTCCTGCGGTGGCATCCGCCGGTGCTGAGCTTTCGCCGGACCGCCGGCCACGCCACCGTGCTCGCCGGGCAGCCCGTCGCGGCCGGCGACAAGGTCGTCGTCTTCCACGCCTCCGCCAACCACGACGAACGCGTCTTCACCGACCCGCACCGCCTCGACCTGGCCCGCAGCCCCAACCCCCACGTCTCGTTCGGCGACGGCCCGCACCTCTGCCTCGGCGCGCCCTTCGCGCGACTACAACTGAGGGTGCTGCACGAGGAGGCGCTGCGCGTGCTGCCCCGCACGGAACTCGCCGCGCCGCCGCGCCGGCTCGTCTCCAACTTCATCAACGGCGTCAAATCCCTTGATGTACGCGTGAGTTAACCCGAAGCGCGGTGCGAGGTCCGGACCGGCGGGACCGGCTGCTGCGCGGCCCGGGTCACATCGGCGACCAGCTCCACCACATCGGGCCCGTACGCATGGGAGTTGACGACCTTGAGGAGCAGACAGAACGAGCCGTTGCCGTGCTTGCGGGCGAGTTTCTCGGCGTTGCGGGCCAGATAGCGGGTGGCGGCCTGGTTGGTGATCGCGGACTGGCCGCAGAACAGGAACACCGGACGCGAGTCCTCGGCCGGGGTGACCCGGGCCAGGAGCACGTACTCGACGACGCCGTTCTCCAGGCGGTAGCGCTCGGAGCCGATCTGGAAGGCGCCGCGGTCGGGGCCCGGCTCGGCGTCCACGTTCATCCGCACCCCGGGCAGCAGGGAGGCGAGGTGGGCCGCCATCCGGCGGTTGGAGTAGGGCCCGCCCAGACAGAACTCGGTGCGCTCGCCGAAGCCCTGCTGCGCGAGATCGTGCTGGATGATCTGGGCGTGCGCCCCGCAATCCTTGATCAGCGAGGCGAGTTCGAGCAGGGCGAAGACGTCGAAGCGGTGCACCGCGCCCTCGCGCGCCGCGTCGCGGTTGACGACGAGCAGGCACTGCGAGTGGGTGGGCAGCCCGAAGAAGGCCTGGCGACGGCGGAGCCCGCGCCGCCACAGATAGGTGCGGCCGAGCCAGCCGCAGGCCGCGCTGATGCCGGCGGCCACCACGCCGAGGACGATGTTGCGTACGTCGTCGTTCATGTGCGCGCATGCTAGCGGGAGTTCGCGTCCGTGTTCGGCGTGCTCATGACGCCGCCAAGGGGGCGGCGTTACGCTGCGGACGTTCGCCTACGGGAGGTATGCATGCGTCGTCCTGCTGTCCGCACCCTGTCCCTCCTCGCCGCGGCGGCCGCGGTGGCGGCCTCGGTCGCGGCGGCCCCGCCCACGACGGCGGCGCCACCCGGCCGCACCCCCGCCAAGGTGCCCGAGGCCGTCGGCTACGGGGGAGCGGTCTCCAGCGTGGACGCCGACGCGTCCGCCGCCGGGATCGAAGTCCTGCGCGAGGGCGGCAACGCGGTGGACGCGGCCGTCGCCACCGCCGCGGCCCTCGGCGTCACCGAGCCGTACTCCTCGGGCATCGGAGGAGGCGGCTACTTCGTCTACTACGACGCGGCGTCCCGCTCCGTGCACACCCTCGACGGACGCGAGACCGCGCCCGCCTCCGCCACGTCCTCGCTCTTCCTGGAGAACGGCAAGCCGCTGCCCTTCGCGGACGCGGTGACCAGCGGCCTCGGCGTCGGCACCCCCGGGACCCCGGCCACCTGGGACCGCGCCCTGCACGCCTGGGGCAGCAAGTCGCTCGGGACGCTCCTGAAGCCCGCGGAACGCATCGCGCGCGACGGGTTCACCGTGGACGACACCTTCCGCTCGCAGACCAAGGACAACCAGGCCCGGTTCGCGGACTTCCCCGACACCGCCAAACTGTTCCTGCCGGGCGGCCGGCTGCCCGTGGTCGGCTCCACCTTCAAGAACCCCGAACTGGCCCGCACCTACCAGGAGTTGGGCCGCAAGGGCGTCGGCGCACTCTACCGGGGCGACATCGGCGCGGACATCGTCCGCACCGTCCGCAAGCCGCCCGTCGATCCGGCCTCGACCCGGAAGGTGCGCCCCGGCGACCTGACCGAGAAGGACCTGCGCGCCTACGAGGCGACGTTCCGGGCGCCCACCAAGGTCGGCTACCGGGGTCTCGACGTCTACGGCATGGCCCCCTCCAGCTCCGGCGGCACCACCGTCGGCGAGGCGCTCAACATCCTGGAGCGCACCGATCTGTCGAAGGCCTCGGACGTCCAGTACCTCCACCACTACATCGAGGCGAGCCGGATCGCGTTCGCCGACCGGGGCCGCTGGGTCGGCGACCCGGCCTTCGAGAAGGTGCCCACCAAGGGGCTGCTCTCGCAGCGCTTCGCCGACTCCCGGGCCTGCCTCATCAAGGACGACGCCGTCCTCACCAGCCCCCTCGCGCCCGGCGACCCGAGCCGTCCCGCGCCGTGCGGCACCTCCGGTGTGGCGTCCCCGACCACGTACGAGGGTGACAACACCACCCATCTGACGGTCGCCGACAAGTGGGGCAACGTCGTCGCGTACACCCTCACCATCGAGCAGACCGGCGGCAGCGCCATCACCGTGCCCGGCCGGGGCTTCCTGCTCAACAACGAACTCACCGACTTCTCCTTCGCCCCGGCCAACCCGGCCGTCCACGACCCGAACCTGCCGGGCCCCGGCAAGCGGCCCCGCTCCTCCATCTCGCCGACGATCGTGCTCGACCGGCACGGCAAGCCGGTGCTCGCGCTCGGCTCGCCGGGCGGCGCGACCATCATCACCACCGTCCTGCAAACCCTCACCAACCACCTGGACCGGGGCCTGCCGCTGGTCGACGCCATCGCGGCGCCGCGTGCCAGCCAGCGCAACGCGGCCCGCACCGAGCTCGAACCCGCCCTCTACGACAGCGTGTTGAGGGGCCGTCTGGAAGCGCTCGGGCACTCCTTCTCGCTGAACCCGGAGATCGGGGCGGCGACCGGGGTGCAGCGCCTGCCCGACGGGCGCTGGCTCGCGGCGGCCGAGACGGTGCGGCGCGGCGGCGGCTCCGCACTCGTGGTCCATCCGAGTGGAAAGCGCTGACCCCGGCCGAAGTCGCCGGTGAGGCCCGTGGCCCCGTCCTGAACGGGCGGGAGCCACGGGCCTCTTGCCGTTCACGGGCCCCGAGCGGCCCCGTCGAAGGGCGCGACGGCACGCACAACGGGTAAGGACACGATTCCTGACGGAAGGGTCCTTCACGTTGCGCACCAGAACGCTCGCCCTGTCGACCGCCTTCGGCGCCGCGCTGCTCACCGCGGCCGCACTGCCCGCCACCGCCCGCGACGGACTCGTCGCCGCGCCACCCGCCCGGGCGGACGAGGGACCGGTCCGCGCGGCCGAACTCCTCGCCAAGGTGACGTCGTGTTCCCAGGTCTCCCGCGGCAAGTTCAGGACCGACCCCGGCGCGGCGGCCACCGTCCCCGTGTGCGGCCTGAACGGCGCCGTGTTCTGGAAGGCCGACCTGGACGTCGACTGCGACGGCCAGCCCACGGCGGCCTGCAACAACAAGACGGACCCCTGGTTCCAGCCCGACACCCGCTTCCACCAGGCGAACGACAAGCCCCTCAACGCGGAGAAGGTGCCCTATGTGGTGGTCCCGGGTGCCGGTTCGCTCTGGGACTACGGCTCGGCGGGCGTCACCGGCGGCACGGTCGTCGCGGTGGTCTACGACAACAAGGTCGAGTACGCCGTCGTCGGTGACACCGGCCCCAGCACCACGATCGGCGAGGCCTCCTACGCCACCGCCAAGGCGCTCGGCATGAACCCCGACCCCCGGACGGGCGGCGCCGAATCCGGCGTCACCTACATCCTGTTCCAGCACTCGCAGGCCACGCCCATCGAGAGCCACGGCGCCGCCGCGACCCTGGGCCAGGCGCTGGCCCAGGAGTTCCTGGCCGACAACTGAGCGGGCCCGCGTTCCGGCGCGCGCCCGGTCAGGGGAGGGTGAGCACGCGGGGCCCCGCGTCGGTGACGGCGACCGTGTGCTCGGCGTGGGCGGCGCGTGCCCCGCTCAGCGTGCGCAGGGTCCACCCGTCGGCCGCCGGGTAGTAGCCGTCGCTCCCGTCGCCGATCACCATCGGTTCGATCGCGAGCACCATGCCGTGCCGCAGCACCATGCCGCGCCCGGCCCGCCCCTCGTTGGGCACGCCGGGATCCTCGTGCATGTCCCGGCCGATGCCGTGACCGGCGAACCCGTCCGGAATGCCGTACCCCGCCGACCGGCACACCGTGCCGATCGCGTGCGCGATGTCGCCGATGCGGCCGCCGACGACCGCCGCCGCGATCCCGGCGTCCAGTGCGCGGAACGCCGTCTCCACGAGCCGTACGTCCTCGGGCCGGGCGCGGCCGACGGTGAAGCTGATCGCCGAGTCCCCGGCCCAGCCGTCGAGGATCGCCCCGTAGTCCACGCTGACCAGGTCGCCGTCGCGCAGCCGGTAGTCGTCCGGGATGCCGTGCACGATCGCGTCGTTGACGGATACGCAGGCGGTGGCGGGAAAGGGAACGGGTGCGAAGTCGGGGTGGTAGTCGAGGAACGGCGAGGTGGCGCCCGCCTTGAACAGGACGTCGCGGGCCGCGGCGTCGAGCGCGCGGAGCTCCACGCCCACCCCGGCCGCGTTCCGCGCGGCCGCCAGGGCATGGGCGACCACGCGCCCGGCCTCCCGCATGGCGTCCATCTGGGTATCGCTCTTGATCTTGACCATTCCCATTACTATACCGGTATTTGAATGGGGTCGAGCCGGGGGGCGGGAAAGGGGCCCATGGGGACCGCGAACCGGGCCGGGCGGCACCGACGGGGGTGCCGCGCCGGACGCCGGGGCTAGGGCCTGTCCGGCGGATCTTGTCTGGGACGCGGGGGCCTGGCACGCCCATCTGCCGCGTTGTCGTCGGTTGCCGATGCTCCGCATCGTCGCCCTCCTCCGCCTTGCAGCTGGACGCACCAGGCCCCCGCTCACCAGGACGGAGAAGCCGAGCCCTGCGGGAGGCGACCAGATCCGCCGGACAGACCCTAGAATCGCCGCATGGTCCGCACCCCCCTCACCCCCGCCGAGCGTGAACGTGGCGAGCGGCTCGGCCGGTTGCTCCGCTCGGCGCGAGGACAGCGCAGCATGACGGAGATCGCGGCCGCGGCGGGCCTCTCCGCCGAGACCCTCCGCAAGATCGAGACGGGTCGCGCGCCGACCCCCGCGTTCTTCACCGTGGCCGCCCTCGCCTCCGTCCTCGGCCTGTCGATGGACGAGATCGTGACCGACTGCGCGCCGCCTCCCGCGGTCGCCGCGTGAGCCCCGCGCCGACGCGTACGCCCCGCCGGGCCGCGCGGGTCGTGGTGCGGGACGCGCAAGGAGCCGTCTTCCTGCTGCGATACGACAACGAAGAGGTCGGCCCGCACTGGGCGATGCCCGGCGGCGGCCTCGACCCGGGGGAGTCCCCGCGCGAGGGCGCTCTGCGCGAGCTGCGCGAGGAGACCGGCTGGACCGACCTGGAACCCGGCCCGCTGCTGTGCACCTGGACCCACGACTTCACGCGCGCAGGGGTGCCGGTCCGCCAGTTCGAGCACATCTACCTCGCCGACGCCCCGGGCCCCGTACGCGAGCTCGGCCCCGACGTCGCGGACCAGCATCGCGCGGACCGCATCCTCGGCTGGCGCTGGTGGACCCCCGAGGAGCTGCGGCACACGGACGAGCAGATCTGGCCGCCCCAACTGCACGCCCTGCTCGACGCCTGGTCGCCCGGCGATCCACCCGCCGAGCTCGGCCACGTGCCCCTCAAGGGCCTGCCCGACACCGTCGGCTGACCGTCCCGACCCCGCGGCTGCCTGTTCGGCGCAACAGATCATGCGCGCACCCGGACCGGGGGCGAGCGTGGGGCGGCGGCGGAGTTCCACGCCCGCTACCAGCTGGGCGAGCCGGCGCCGAGCTGGCTGTGCGGCGGCAGGATCGAGCGGTCCCTGGGCCCGGACGTCGAGGTGCTGCTCAACCACCTCCAGAACCGGCTGCACCTGGCGCTGCCCGCGACGCGCAACCTGGCCGAACAACAGCGGCCGGGCGGCACCGACGACCTCTTCGTCGCCTGGGAGACGCTGACCCACGCGCAGAATCCCGGCGCACCCGTGTGATTCGGACGTACTCAACAGAATGTTGAAGAAGGGTGATTGAGGCGAGGGTCGGGCTGGGCATGGTCGAGAGCAATGGACACGACCAGCCGCACCCGGCCCGACGACCGCCGAGGGCGGCCCACCGCCGCCGCCTTCTTCGACGTGGAGGGCACCCTGCTCGCCGCGCCGGACCTGGCGGCGGCCACCGGGCCGCTGGGCCGGCTCTGGCACCCACCGGTCCTCGCGGCGCTGCACGGCCACGCGGCGCTCGGGCACCTGGTCGTCCTGGTGGCCAGGGCGGGCGCCACCGAGCTCGCGCCGATAACCCGCGACCTCGCGCCCGACGCCGTGCTCTGCTCCCGGCCGGAGGCCCCCATGATCGGCCAGGGCAAGGGGTACGCGGCCCGCGCCCTGCTGCGCGAGTGCGGCATACTCGCCGCCCGCTGCTACGCCTACGCGGACGAGGCGGCGGACCTGCCGCTGCTCGCCGAGGTCGGCCACCCCGTGGTGGTCGGCGACGACCCGGTGCTGCTGCGCCACGCCCGGCGCGGCAACTGGCGTCGGCTCCCGGCGCCGAGCGCCGAACGCAAGTGACGCGCCGTCAGGTCCCGGGCTCCGTCCACCCCCGGTTGACCTGTGGCGCCGCGATTGGCCCCGCCGAAGGTGCGATGGTCTTGCCACGGTGCGTAACGCGCCTTACGGTCTCATCCACACACGGATCTACGCGTGTGGATTTGGCTGGCTGACGACCCGTCGAAGGAGCAGCTCATGGCCAATGTCGTGCGCGCCGCACTGGTTCAGGCGACCTGGACCGGCGACACCGAATCCATGATCGCCAAGCATGAGGAACACGCCCGCGAGGCGGCCCGCCGGGGCGCGAAGATCATCGGCTTCCAGGAAGTCTTCAACGCCCCCTACTTCTGCCAGGTGCAGGAACCCGAGCACTACCGCTGGGCCGAACCCGTCCCCGACGGCCCCACCGTCACCCGGATGAGGGAACTCGCCCGCGAGACCGGGATGGTCATCGTCGTCCCCGTCTTCGAGATCGAGGACGAGGGCTTCTACTACAACACCGCGGCCGTCATCGACGCCGACGGCAGCTACCTCGGCAAGTACCGCAAGCACCACATCCCCCAGGTCAAGGGCTTCTGGGAGAAGTACTACTTCAAACCGGGCAACCTCGGCTGGCCGGTCTTCGACACGGCCGTCGGCAAGGTCGGCGTCTACATCTGCTACGACCGCCACTTCCCCGAGGGCTGGCGCCAACTCGGCCTCAACGGAGCCCAGTTGGTCTACAACCCCTCGGCCACCTCGCGCGGCCTCTCGGGCTACCTGTGGCAGCTCGAACAGCCTGCATCGGCGGTCGCCAACGAGTACTTCATCGCCGCCATCAACCGCGTCGGCCGCGAGGAGTACGGCGACAACGACTTCTACGGCACCAGCTACTTCGTCGACCCGCGCGGCCAGTTCGTCGGCGAGACGGCCAGCGACAAGGAGGAGGAACTCCTCGTACGCGACCTGGACTTCGGGCTCATCGAGGAAGTCCGCAAACAGTGGGCGTTCTACCGCGACCGCCGCCCCGACGCCTACGAAGGCCTGGTGAAGCCGTGACCCGCCCCCTGTACGACCGCCACCGGGCCGTCCTGCCCGACTGGCTCGCGCTCTACTACCGCCGGCCCCTGGAGATCACCCACGGCGAGGGCCGCCACGTCTGGGACGCCGAAGGAAACAAGTACCTCGACTTCTTCGGCGGCATCCTCACCACGATGACCGCCCACGCCCTGCCCGAGGTCACCAAGGCCGTCGCCGAACAGGCCGGCCGGATCATCCACTCCTCGACGCTCTACCTCAACCGGCAGATGGTCGAACTCGCCGAGCGCATCGCCCAGTTGTCGGGCATCCCCGACGCCCGGGTCTTCTTCACCACCTCCGGCACCGAGGCCAACGACACCGCCCTGCTGCTCGCCACCGCGTACCGCAACTCCAACCAGATCCTCGCGATGCGCAACAGCTACCACGGCCGCTCCTTCAGCGCGGTCGGCATCACCGGCAACCACGCCTGGTCCCCGACCAGCCTCTCACCGCTCCAGACCCTGTACGTCCACGGCGGCGTCCGCTCCCGCGGCCCCTACGCACACCTCGGTGACAGCCAGTTCATCGAGGCCTGCGTCGCCGACCTCGAAGACCTGCTCGGCCACACCCGTAACGTGGCCGCGCTGATCGCCGAGCCCATCCAGGGCGTCGGCGGCTTCACCTCGCCGCCGGACGGCCTGTACGCCGCGTTCCGCGAGGTCCTGAACCGGCACGGCATCCTGTGGATCTCCGACGAGGTGCAGACCGGCTGGGGCCGCACCGGCGACCACTTCTGGGGCTGGCAGGCACACGCCCGCAGCGGCCCGCCCGACCTGCTCACCTTCGCCAAGGGCATCGGCAACGGCATGTCCATCGGGGGCGTCGTCGCCCGCGCCGAGGTCATGAACTGCCTGGACGGCAACTCCATTTCGACCTTCGGCGGCTCCCCGGTCACCATGGCGGCGGGCCTCGCCAACCTCGGCTACCTCCTCGAACACGACCTCCAGGGCAACGCCCGGCGCGTCGGTGGACTGCTCATCGAGCGACTGCGGGCGATCGGCGCCCAGCTCCCCCTCGTCCGCGAGGTGCGCGGCCGGGGTCTGATGGCCGGCATCGAACTGGTCGAGCCGGGCACCGACCGGGCCAACCCCGAGGCCGCCGCCGCGGTCCTCGAAGCGGCGCGTGAGGGCGGCCTGCTCCTCGGCAAGGGCGGCGGCCACGACACCAGCGTGCTGCGCATCGCGCCACCCCTCACCCTCACCGTCGCCGAAGCCGAAGAGGGCGCGGCGATCCTCGAACGCGCCCTGCACAGCGTGTAGTTGGTGCAGCCAGGCACGAGCAGCCCAGCCCTGAGCAGCCCAGCCCTGAGCAGCCCAGACAGGTGTATGTGTACGTGTCCGTGTACGAAAGGGAGCTCCACCGATGAGTACCCGCACTCTCATCCGCGGCGGCCTGGTCATCACCGCCGCCGACGAGACCCACGCCGACGTACTGATCGAGGACGGCCGGATCGCGGCCATCGCGGCCCACGGTTCGAGCGTGGCCCAGGGCTGGACCGCGGACCGGGTCCTCGACGCCACCGACCGCTACGTCATCCCGGGCGGCGTCGACGCCCACACCCATATGGAACTGCCCTTCGGCGGCACCTTCGCCTCCGACACCTTCGAGACCGGCACCCGCGCCGCGGCCTGGGGCGGCACCACCACCATCGTGGACTTCGCCGTGCAGCCGCGGGGCCAGGCGCTGCGCGCCGGGCTCGACGCCTGGTTCGCCAAGGCCGACGGCCGGTGCGCCATCGACTACGGCTTCCACATGATCCTCTCCGACGTCAACGAGGGCTCCCTCAAGGAGATGGACCGGCTCGTCGAGGAGGGCATCACCTCCTTCAAGCTCTTCATGGCGTACCCCGGGGTCTTCTACAGCGACGACGGCCAGATCCTGCGCGCCATGCAGCGCTCCGCCGACAACGGCGGGCTGATCATGATGCACGCCGAGAACGGCATCGCCATCGACGTCCTGGTCGAGCAGGCGCTCGCGCGCGGCCAGAGCGACCCCCGCTACCACGGCGAGGTCCGCAAGGCGCTCCTGGAGGCGGAGGCCACCCACCGCGCGATCCAGCTGGCCCGCGTCGCGGGCGCCCCGCTCTACGTCGTGCACGTCTCCGCCGAGGAGGCCCTCGCCGAAATCGCCACCGCCCGCGACAAGGGGCTCCCCGTCTTCGGCGAGACCTGCCCGCAGTATCTGTTCCTGTCCACCGACAACCTCGCCGAGCCCGGCTTCGAGGGCGCCAAGTACGTCTGCTCAACTCCCTTGCGCCCCAAGGAACATCAGGCCGCGCTGTGGCGGGGCCTGCGCACCAATGACCTCCAGGTGGTCTCCACCGACCACTGCCCGTTCTGCTTCACGGGCCAGAAGGAGCTGGGCCGGGGCGACTTCTCCAAGATTCCCAACGGGCTGCCCGGCGTCGAGAACCGGATGGACCTGTTGCACCAGGCGGTCGTCGACGGCCACATCTCGCGCCGCCGCTGGATCGAGATCGCCTGCGCCACACCGGCCCGGATGTTCGGCCTCTACCCGCAGAAGGGCACCATCGCGCCCGGCGCCGACGCGGACGTCGTCATCTACGACCCGCACGCCGAGCAGACCGTCTCCGCCGAGACGCACCACATGAACGTCGACTACTCGGCGTACGAGGGCAAGCGGCTGACCGGGCAGGTCGAGAGCGTGCTCTCACGCGGTGAGACGGTCATCGACCGGCGGACGTACACCGGCCGGGCCGGGCACGGCTGCTACGTCCCGCGCGCCACCTGTCAGTACCTCGGCTAGGAGCCCCGCACCATGGACTTCGGACTCGTCCTCCAGACCGACCCGCCGGCCGCGCAGGTCATCAGCCTCATGAAGCGTGCCGAACGCAACGGCTTCCGCTACGGCTGGACCTTCGACTCGGCGGTGCTCTGGCAGGAACCCTTCGTGATCTACAGCCAGATCCTGGCCAACACCCGCCGTCTGACCGTCGGCCCGATGGTGACCAACCCCGGCACCCGCACCTGGGAGGTCACCGCCTCCACCTTCGCCACCCTCAACGACATGTACGGCAACCGCACGGTGTGCGGCATCGGACGCGGCGACTCCGCGATGCGGGTGGCGGGCCGCAAACCCAACACCCTGGCCCGCCTCGGCGAGGCGATCGGCGTCATCCGCGACCTGGCCGAGGGCAGGGAGGCCGACGTCGACGGGCAGCGACTCAGGCTGCCCTGGGTCAAGGACGGCCAACTGCCCGTCTGGATGGCGGCATACGGGCCCAAGGCGCTCGCGCTGGCGGGCGAGAAGGCGGACGGTTTCATCCTCCAGCTCGCCGATCCGTTCCTGACGGAATGGATGGTCAAGGCGGTCCGCAAGGCGGCGGCCGACGCGGGCCGCGATCCCGAGGCGATCACGATCTGCGTGGCCGCGCCCGCCTATGTCGGCGACGACCTCGCCCACGCGCGCGAGCAGTGCCGCTGGTTCGGCGGCATGGTCGGCAACCACGTCGCCGATCTGGTGTCCCGTTACGGCGAGCACTCCGGGCTCGTGCCCGAGTCGCTCACCGCGTACATCAAGCAGCGGCAGGGGTACGACTACAGCCACCACGGGCGGGCCGACAACCCCGACACCACCTTCGTGCCCGACGACATCGTCGACCGCTTCTGTCTGCTGGGGCCGCCGCGGGCGCACATCGACAAGTTGAAGGCGCTGCGTGAGTTGGGGGTTGACCAGTTCGCGGTGTACGCGATGCATGACGCCCGGGAGGCCGTCATCGACGCGTACGGCGAGCAGATCATCCCGGCCCTGCGCTGACCCCCTGGGGCCCTTTTTGCCCACCCACCCACCCGTGCAGCGGGTTGGTCGGTTCCGGCCCCCCCTGGGGCTCCGCCCCAGACCCCGGGCACCTTACCCACCCACCCGCCCGTAGGCGCAGGGTTGGATGGCCCGGGCCCCCTGGGGCTCCGCCCCAGACCCCGTTCGCGCCTGAAGGGCGCTCGTCCTCAATCGCCGGACGGGCTGAGGTGGCCGATGCGGGCCAGCACCGAGCAGTTAGGGGCGCGGGGAACTGCGCGACCAGCCACCAGCGGCCCGCAGACGAAAGCGGGTTTTCAGGGGCGCGAGGAACTGCGCGAGAAGCGACCACGGCCCGCGGACGAACACGGGCTTTGGGGGCGCGGGGAACTGCGCAAAAGCGACTACGGCCCGCACATGACCGGGGGTTAGGGGCGCGGGGAACTGCGCGAGAAGCGACCACGGTCCGCACATGACCGGGGGTTTTGGGGGCGCGGGGAACTGCGCGAGGGCGCCGGGTGCGGCGCTAGGGGACTCGGGCCGTCCAGCCCTCCGTGCTGAACTTCGTCGCCACCAGCTCCCGCGCCCGGGCCATCTCCTCGTCCGTGACCCGGCCGACGGACAGCCCGTACCGGGACCGGAAGGACGCGATCATCCGCTCGATCACGGCTTCCCGGGACAACCCGGTCTGCCGCCGCAGCGGATCCACGCGCTTCTTCGCACTCCGGGTGCCCTTGTCGGACAGCTTCTCCTTGCCGATGCGCAGGACGTCCAGCATCTTGTCCGCGTCGATGTCGTACGCCATCGTCACGTGGTGCAGCACCGCGCCGTCGTCCGCGACGATCCGCTTCTGGGCGGCGCCCGCGATCTTCCCGGCCTCGGTGGCGATGTCGTTGAGGGGCTGGTACCAGGCCTTGACGCCCAGGTCGCCGAGCGCGCCCAGCACCCAGTCGTCGAGGTAGGCGTAGCTGTCCGCGAAGGACAGGCCCTGCACCAGGGCGTCGGGCACGGACAGCGAGTACGTGATGGTGTTGCCCGGCTCGATGAACATCGCGCCGCCGCCGGAGATCCGCCGTACGACCGTGATGCCGTGCCGTTCGGCGCCCTCCGGGTCGACCTCGTTGCGCAGCGACTGGAAGCTGCCGATGACGACGGCGGGCGCTCCCCACTCCCACACCCGCAGCGTCGGCGGCCGCCGCCCGGCCGCGACCTCGGCGGTGATGACCTCGTCCAGCGCCATGTGCAGCGCGGGCGACTGCGGCGGCTCGTGGATCAGCTGCCAGTCGTAGTCGTTCCAGTCGGTGGCGTGCGCCAGCGCCCGGCGCACCGCGATCGCCACGCCCTCCGAGCTCAGCCCGTAGAAGGTGGTGCCCGGCGGGAGCGCGGCGTCGATGCGCGCCGCGAGCTGGGCCGCGCCGGTGTCGGCGGGGGCGCCTTCGAGCGCGCCGTTGATCGCGAGGATCGCCTCGTCGGGTTCGAGGAAGAAGTCGCCCGCGACCGTCACGTCCCGCAGGACTCCGTCGCGCGGGTCGAGATCGACGACCACGAGCTTGCCGCCGGGAACCTTGTATTCGCCGTGCACCGTTGTGCCTCCACATGTCTGCCTTGCGGTCCAACGGTAAAGCGCTGGGCGCCATTCCCGGCCTGGCCCGGCCCGGCCGCCCCGGATGGCCCGGATGGCGCGCCGCCCGCCGGGACCGTCGTGACGGGCCGCTCGCCCGTTGTCAGTGCCGCGTGTTTTCCTGGACGCATGATCGACGAAGCTTTTCTCGCAGGTGACCTGACGGCAGTGCAGGAGGCGGTCCGCAAGGCGGCCGCCGCCGAGATCATGCCGCGATTCCGGCAGCTCGCGGCGCACGAGATCGTCGAGAAGAACGGCCCGCACGACCTGGTGACGGTCGCCGACCGGCTCGCCGAGGAGCATCTGGCCGCTTCCCTCACCGCGATACTTCCGGGCTCGGTCGTCGTCGGCGAGGAGTCCGTGCACGCCGACCCGGCGGTGTACGACGCGTTGCGTGGTGACGCGCCGGTATGGATCGTCGACCCCGTGGACGGCACCCGCCAGTTCGTCCGCGGCGAGGCCGGCTTCTGCACGCTGGTGGCCCTCGCCCACCGGGGCGAGCTGCTGGCCTCGTGGACGTACGCCCCCGTGCTCGACGAGATGGCCGTGGCGATACGGGGCCGGGGCGCCACCCTCAACGGCCGGGCGCTGCACGCCGGTTCACCGGAACCCGGCGCCGTCCTCGACGTGGCCACGTCCCACCCGGACTACACGACGCCCGAGCAGAAGCGGGCCCTGCTGGGCCTGCGCACCGAGGGAGTCCGGCCGCGGCCGTGCGGCTCGGCCGGCCTGGAATACCTGGCGGTGGCCCGCGGCGAGCTGGACGGCGTCGCCTTCTCCTGGGAGTACGCCTGGGACCACGCGGCAGGGCTGCTCCTGGTCACCGAGGCGGGCGGCGCGCACACCACCGTCGCGGGGGAGCCGTTCCGCATCGCCGGGGGCAACGCCCTGCCGTTCACCGCGGCGCGCGACGCGGCGACGGCGGAGCGCATACGAAGCCTCCTCGCGGGCGGCTGAGACCGCCCGCGGCCGGGTGCGGGTCGGCACCCCCGGGGGGCCCGGGGGGCCGGAGACCCCCGGCCGCAGCCCCGCCCCGCACCCGTCAGCGCAGCGCCTCCCGTACCTCGCTCACCAACGCGGCGGCGGCCCCGGCCGCCCCGACCGCGTCGGTGCCGAGGCCGGTCAGGGCCGTCGACACCCGCCGCGCGAAGTCCGGCGGGGCGGCGGGCAGGGTCGCCGCCGAGGCCAGGGCGCCCTTCTCGTTGAGCAGCCAGCGGCGGTCATGGGCGTGCAGTGACTGGGTGAGGATGCCGAACGCCCGGGACAGGCAGAGCGCGCCGTGCAGCGTGTCCCCGGCGCCGGCCGACTTGCGGGCGACCTCGACGGAGAACTCCGCCTCCCACGACGCGGCGATCAGCGCCGCCCGCAACGGCTCGGGGTAGCGCCGGGTCGCCTCCTGAAGTGCCGTCAACTCCCTTGCGGGATCGGCCAGTACGCGTCCGAG
The DNA here is from genome assembly GCF_003627815.1 of Streptomyces hundungensis. Classification (NCBI taxonomy): domain Bacteria; kingdom Bacillati; phylum Actinomycetota; class Actinomycetes; order Kitasatosporales; family Streptomycetaceae; genus Streptomyces; species Streptomyces hundungensis. The sequence continues at coordinate 1,819,298 of NZ_CP032698.1, read as the reverse complement.
AGCGACCTCTCCGGGATAGGTCGGCGACCAGAAGCCGAGCGGGTGACCGGGTTGCACCCCGACGTCGTACCGGCCCTCCAGACAGCCCGCCCAGACGCTTTCGACCCGGTCCAGATCGCGCAGGATCCAGTCCACGGCGACGCCGTCGAGCGTGAGCCAGGCGCCGCCGTTCACCCAGGGCCCCCAGCCGCCGGGCCCCGCCACCTCCACCGGGGCGCCGGTGAGCTCCTCGGCCAGCCGGGCCAGGGCGGCGACGTCGAGTTCGCCGCGGTAGTAGACACCCAGATCCCAGTCGGAGTCCGGCCGATGCGTCCCCCGGGCGCGGCTGCCGCCGAGGGCGACGGCCACCACGCCCCGGACCTCGACGAGCCGCTCGGCGACGGCCGAGACGCGGTGGTGGCTGAAGGCGGAGTCCGCAGGCGAGTTCACCGGCCGGAGGCTACCCCCGGCCGCATTGTCGGTGCACCGGAATATCCTGGGGACCCTGGCCGTGGCGTGAGGAGTCCAAGGTGCCGTCGATGCTCGATGCCGTCGTCGTGGGGGCGGGCCCCAACGGGCTGACCGCCGCGGTCGAACTGGCCAGGAGGGGACTGCGGGTTGAGGTCTTCGAGGCCAAGGACACCGTGGGGGGCGGCGCCAGGACCGAGGAGCTCACCCTCCCCGGCTTCCGCCACGACCCGTGCTCCGCGGTCCACCCGCTGGGCATCGGCTCCCCCGCCTTCCGGAACATGCCGCTGGAGCGGTACGGCCTGGAGTGGCTGCACCCCGAGCTGCCGATGGCGCACCCCTTCGACGACGGCACGGCCGCCGTGCTGTCCCGCTCGGTCGCCGAGACCGCGGCGTCCTTCGGCGCGCGCGATGCCGGGACGTACCGCCGGCTGATGGCTCCCCTCCTCGGCACCTGGGACGTGTTGGCGCGGGACTTCATGTCGCTGCCGCTGACCGCCCTGCCGCGCGATCCCGTCGGCCTCGCCCGGTTCGGGGCCGTGGGCCTCCAGCCGTACAGCTGGCTGATGCGCCGTTTCCGGGACGACCGGGCGCGGGCCCTGATGGCCGGGCTCGTCGCCCATGTCATCGCCCCGCTGAACGGCGTGGCCACGGCCGGCGTCGGGATGCTCTTCGCCCTGGCCGCCCACGAGAACGGCTGGCCGCTGCCGCGCGGGGGCTCCCAGTCCATCTCCGACGCCCTCACCGGATATCTGCGCGACCTCGGCGGTGTCGTGCACACCGGGTTCGAGGTCAAGCGCCTGGACGATCTGCCGCCGGCCCGCACCTATCTCTTCGACACCTCGCCGACCGCCCTCGCCCGGATCGCGGGCCTGGGCCGCGCCTATGACGGCTACAAGTACGGCGCCGCCGTCTTCAAGATCGACTACGCCCTGGACGGGCCCGTGCCATGGACCGCCGAGGAGGCGAAAGCGGCCGGCACCGTGCAGATCGGGCCCTCCAGCCGTGACATCGCCACCGCCCTGAGCCAGGCCTCCGGCGGCACGGCCCCGCGGACGCCCTTCCTCATCACCGCCCAGCCGAGCCTCGTCGACCCGTCCCGCGCGCCCGAGGGCAAGCAGGTCTTCTGGGCGTACGGGCACGTCCCCAACGGATGGGAGGGGGACTTCACGGACGCCATCGAGCGGCAGATCGAACGGTTCGCGCCCGGCTTCCGTGACCGGGTGCTGGCGCGGGCGGCGGCCGGCCCGCCCCAACTCGCCGCGCGCAACGCCAATTACGTCGGCGGCGACATCGCCTGCGGCGCCGCCCGGGGTCTGCAACTGCTGCTCCGCCCCAAGATCTCCCTGTTCCCGTACGCGACCCGGCACCCCTCGGTGTTCCTGTGCTCATCGGCCGCCTGGCCGGGCCCGGGCGTGCACGGCATGTCCGGCCACAACGCGGCGAAGGCCGTGTGGCGCGCCCTGCGCAAGGCCGACGCGCGATGACGGCGCGCCCCGTCGACATCGTGCTGGTCCGCGGTGACATCACCGAACAGCGGGTGGACGTCATCGTCAACGCGGCGAATTCCTCGCTGCTCGGAGGCGGCGGGGTGGACGGCGCGATCCACCGGCGCGGCGGCCCCGCCATCCTGGAGGAGTGCCGCAGGCTGCGGGCCTCGCACTACGGAAAGGGCCTGGCGACGGGCCAGGCGGTCGCCACCAGCGCCGGGCGGCTGCACGCGGGCCATGTGATCCACACCGTGGGCCCCGTGTGGTCCGGGGACGAGGACCGGTCCGCGCTGCTGACCTCCTGCTACCAGCGGTCCCTCGCGCTCGCCCGCGAACTGGGCGCCGAGACCGTCGCCTTCCCGGCGATCTCGACGGGCGTCTACGGCTGGCCGCTGGACAGCGGCGCGGACCTCGCGGTCGCGGCGGCCCGCGCGTATGCCGGCCCGCCGCTGAGGGAGGTTCGCTTCGTGCTCTTCGAGGCGGCGGCGTACGAGGCCTTCGACCGGGCCCTGCGGGGCTAGGCGGCGCCGGTGCCGGTGCCGGGCACATTCGCTCGCCCGGGCCGCTTTGCTCGGCCCCCTCGGGGTGGCCCCGGCCCCCTGTTCGCCCTTGCACCGCGGACCGTGCGTGGCCGGCCGCGCAGTTCCCCGCGCCCCTTGAGGGCGTCGTTCGTCCCGGCGCCGATAGCTGAGGATCCCCCCGGTTCGCCTCTTGCCGCGGACCGTGCATGGCTGGTCGCGCAGTTCCCCGCGCCCCTTGAGGGCGTCGTTCGTCCCGGCGCCGGTAGCTGAGGATCCCCCCGGTTCGCCTCTTGCCGCGGACCGTGCGTGGCTGGTCGCGCAGTTCCCCGCGCCCCTTCAGGGCACCGCCCCGACCAGCATGCCCTCCCAGGGGCGCGAGGAACTGCGCGAGCAACCCCGCACGGTCTGTCGACGAAGGCGGGCCGGCACCCTCCCAGGGGCGCGGGGAACTGCGCGAGCAACCCCGCACGGTCTGTCGACGGAAGGCGGCCGCCACCCTCCCAGGGGCGCGAGGAACTGCGCAAGCGACCACGCGCGAGACCGTGGATCCGGGTTCATGGCCCGCCGGGCGCAGGGCCGGGGCGCGGCCCGTCGACCGCGCGGCCGGGGCCGGGGGTCAGGGGATGCCCGGTCGCGGGAGGCCCATGTCGGATTCTCGCCAGCGGATGCGCCCACCGTGCCCGATCCTGAACACATGGCCCCCGTCGCCCCCGCCCCCATGCACACCGACACCGAGCGCTGCGTACGCGCCGTCCAGTCCAAGGACGCCCGTTTCGACGGCTGGTTCTTCACCGCCGTCCTGACCACCCGTATCTACTGCCGGCCCAGCTGCCCGGTCGTGCCGCCGAAGGTCGAGAACATGACCTTCTACCCGAGCGCGGCCGCCTGCCAGCAGGCCGGATTCCGGGCCTGCAAGCGATGCCGCCCCGACACCACGCCCGGCTCGCCGGAGTGGAACGCCCGCGCCGACAGCGTGGCCCGCGCCATGCGGCTGATCAGGGACGGGGTCGTCGACCGCGAGGGCGTGCCCGGCCTCGCCGCTCGACTCGGCTACAGCGCCCGCCAGATCGAACGCCAACTGCTCGCCGAGCTGGGCGCGGGGCCCCTCGCCCTGGCCAGGGCACAGCGCGCCCAGACCGCGCGGCTGCTGATCGAGACGACTCCGCTGCCGATGGCCGAGGTCGCCTTCGCGGCCGGCTTCTCCTCGATCCGTACCTTCAACGACACCGTCCGTGAGGTGTTCGCGCTCGCCCCGAGCGAACTGCGGACCCGCGCCGCGCGGGGCGTCGCCCGCCAGACACCGGGCGCGATCACCCTGCGCCTGCCGTTCCGGGCCCCGCTGACCCCGGACAACCTCTTCGGCCACCTCGCCGCGACCGGCGTGCCCGGGGTCGAGGAGTGGCGGGACGGCTCGTTCCGCCGCACCCTGTCCCTCCCGTACGGGCACGGCATCGCGGAGCTCACCCCGCAGCCCGAGCACATCGGTTGCGTCCTGCGCCTCACCGATCTGCGGGACCTGACGATCGCCATCAGCCGGTGCCGCTGGATGCTCGACCTGGACGCGGACCCGGTCGCCGTGGACGACCGGCTGCGGGCCGATCCGTTGCTCGCGCCCCTGGTCGACAAGGCGCCGGGCCGGCGGGTGCCGCGCACGGTCGACGCGGAGGAGTTCGCGGTGCGGGCGGTGCTGGGACAGCAGGTGTCGACGGCCGCCGCCCGCACCCACGCGGCGCGGCTCGTCGTCGCGCACGGCCAGGCCATCGACGATCCGACGGGCGGCCTCACCCATCTCTTCCCGACGCCGGACCGGCTCGCCGAGCTCGACCCGCAGAACCTGGCGCTGCCGCGCAGCCGTCGCACCACACTGACCACGCTCGTCGCCGCTCTCGCCGACGGCACCCTCCGACTCGGCCTCGACAGCGACTGGGACCGGGCCCGCGCCCAGCTCATGGAGCTGCCCGGCTTCGGGCCCTGGACCGTCGAGGCGATCGCGATGCGAGCCCTTGGCGACCCGGACGCCTTCCTGCCCACCGACCTCGGCATGCGCCGGGCCGCCCAGAACCTCGGGCTGCCGTCCACCCCCGCCGCGCTCACCGCACGTGCCGCCGCCTGGCGGCCCTGGCGGGCCTACGCCGTCCAGTACCTGTGGGCCACCGAAGCCCACGCCATCAACCACCTTCCCGCATAAGGGAGTTCAGCCGTGCGCATCACGCACACCGTCATCGACAGCCCCTACGGCCCGCTCACCCTCGTCGCCGCCGACGGCGTCCTGAGCCGTCTCTATATGGAGGGCCAACGCCACCGCCCCCCGCAGGAGACCTTCGGCGAACGTGACGACGACGGCCCCTTCCCCGAGGTCGCCCGTCAGCTGGAGGCGTACTTCACCGGTCAACTCACCGCGTTCGACGTGGACTTGAACATGCTGGGCACCCCCTTCCAGCAGCGCGTCTGGCACCAGCTCCAGCAGATCCCGTACGGCGAGACCCGTTCCTACGGCGAACTCGCCGAGGCCCTGGGCAACCCCAACGCCTCCCGCGCGGTGGGCCTGGCCAACGGCAAGAACCCGGTCGGCATCATCGTGCCCTGCCACCGCGTCATCGGTGCCAACGGCAGCCTCACCGGCTACGGCGGCGGCCTCGACCGCAAGCAGCGCCTGTTGGCGTTCGAGCGGGGGCGGACGGCGGACGTGCTGTTCTAGCCGCGGCGTTCTAGGGCAGGGCACGTAGGAGTCGGGGCAGCGCGGTGCCGATCGGCTCGCGGATCACCTCGTCGGCGAGCGGGTCGTAGGGGGTCGGGTCGGCGTTCACGATGATCAGGCGTGCGCCACCGTCCGCCGCGATCCCGGCGAGCGACGCGGCGGGCTGGACCTGAAGAGTGGTGCCGACCGCGATGAAGAGGTGGCACGCCTTCGCGATCGCCATCGCCTGGCTCAGTACCTCGGGGTCGAGGCGCTCACCGAACATGACCGTCGCCGACTTGAGGATGCCTCCGCAGACCGTGCACGGCGGGTCCGCCTCGCCCGCCGTCACCCGCGCCAGCGCCTCGGCCATCGAGGACCGGGCGTGACAGCGGGTGCAGGTCACCGCCCGTGCGGTGCCGTGGAGTTCGAGCACCTTGCGCTCGGAAAGGCCGGCCCGCTGGTGCAGTCCGTCGACGTTCTGGGTGATCACCCGCACCGGCACTCCGGACCGTTCGAGCTCGGCGACCGCCCGGTGCGCGGCGTTCGGCTCGGCCTTCAGGGCCGGGCTGTCGCGGCGCATCAGCCAGGACCGGCGGCGGATCTCCGGATCGGCCATGTACGAGGAGTACGTCACCAGCTTCTCGGCCTCGGGGTCGCGCCGCCACAGGCCGTTGGGGCCCCGGTAGTCGGGGATGCCGGAATCGGTGGAGATCCCGGCACCGGAGAGAATCGCGACGAGTGGCTTGCCCATGTCGGCGAGCGTAGGCGGCCGCCCGGCGGGTCGGCGAACGCATTACGACGCGCCCCTTCCCGGGCTCCCCGGGTGCGCGCCCTGCCCCCGGGTGCGCGCCCCCTGGGTGCCCGCCCCGCCCCGTTATCTTCTTCGCGGTCCTGCAAGAGGGCCGCTGGCCTCCGGGCCCGGCATGACTGTTGCCCCCTGTCGAACGGATGACCTGGGGGGTGGTGTCACCGGGCCCGGGAGGTGCCGTCGGAGACGCTGATGAGAGGTCCGGCCACCACCCGGTCCGGCGCAATGCCGGACAGCTCGCGGGCGGCAGGTCTGCATAACGTGGATGCGCGCGTACGACACCACTGCCAAGGCCGGCACGTTCAACTCTGCTGGAAGGGCACGATGTTCGACACCGAAGACGTAGGCGTGTTCCTCGGCCTGGACGTCGGCAAGACCGCTCATCACGGCCATGGGCTCACCCCGGCCGGGAAGAAGGTCTTCGACAAGCCGATGCCCAACAGCGAGCCGAAACTGCGGGCCGTCTTCGACAAGCTGACCGCGAAGTTCGGCACCGTCCTGGTGATCGTGGACCAGCCCGCCTCCATCGGAGCCCTCCCGCTGACCGTGGCCCGGGACGCGGGCTGCAAGGTCGCCTACCTGCCCGGACTCGCGATGCGCCGCATCGCCGACCTCTACCCGGGCGAGGCCAAGACCGACGCGAAGGACGCCGCGGTGATCGCGGACGCCGCCCGCACCATGCCGCACACGCTGCGCTCTCTGGAGCTGACCGACGAGATCACCGCCGAACTCACCGTCCTGACCGGCTTCGACCAGGACCTCGCCGCCGAGGCAACCCGCACCTCCAACCGGATACGCGGCCTGCTCACCCAGTTCCACCCCTCGCTGGAACGCGTCCTCGGCCCCCGCCTGGACCACCCCGCCGTCACCTGGCTGCTGGAACGCTACGGCTCCCCGGCCGCCCTGCGGAAAGCCGGCCGCCGCAGACTCGTCGAACTCATCCGGCCCAAGGCCCCGCGCATGGCTACCCGGCTGGTCGACGACGTCTTCGACGCCCTGGACGAACAGACCGTGGTCGTTCCCGGCACCGGCACCCTCGACACGGTCGTGCCCTCCCTGGCCCGATCGCTCGCGGCGGTCCACGAACAACGCCGGGCCCTGGAAGCCCAGATCAAAGCCCTGCTGGAGGACCACCCTCTTTCCAAGGTCCTGACCTCGATGCCAGGGGTCGCGGTCAGGACCGCCGCAGTTCTGCTGGTCACCGTCGGCGACGGCACCAGCTTCCCCACCGCCGCCCACCTGGCCTCCTACGCCGGCCTCGCCCCGACAACGAAGTCCTCGGGGACCTCGATCCACGGCGAACACGCACCACGAGGCGGAAACCGGCAGCTCAAACGCGCAATGTTCCTGTCCGCGTTCGCAGCCCTGCACGATCCCGCCTCCCGCACCTACTACGACAAATGCCGGGCCCGGGGAAAGACCCACACCCAGGCCCTGCTCCGCCTCGCCCGCCACCGCATCAGCGTCCTGTTCGCCATGCTCCGCGACGGCACCTTCTACGAACCACGCGTCCCTGAAGCAGCCGTCGCATGACCAGCTCAGGCTTGACGAAGGACATAGAGGCACCCCCCGGTGCGCGCTCAGCCCACCCGGTGTCCGTTCTCCAGTTCCGCCGTGCCCTGTCCCTGGGCCAGGACGTCCAGGGCGGCCATCACGCGGTGGCCCAGGGCGCCCGGCAGGTGGGTGGGGAGTTCCTCGCGGGGGACCAGGCGCCAGGAGAGGAGTTCCTCCTCCTGGAGGCGGATCGACTTCAGGAGGCTGTCGTCGAGGACGCCGCCGTCGTAGACGTAGGCGACGATGGGCGGACGGGCTTCGCCGTGCACCCAGTCCACCGCGAGGAGCCGCCCCAACTCCACGTCGAGGCCGATCTCTTCGAGCGTTTCGCGGCGGGCCGCCCGGCGCGGGGTCTCGGCGGTGTCGGACTCCACGGTCCCGCCGGGCAGCGCCCAGCCCTCGCGGTAGTTGGGCTCGACGAGCAGCACCTTGCCCCCGGCGTCCCGGAACAGCGCGGCGGCTCCCGCGAGTACCCGGGGGAGTCCGGCGATGTAGGCGGTGTAGGCGTTGTCGGGCGCTGGGGAGTGGTCGGTCGTCATGGAATGAAGGGTAGAGGGCCAGGTCGGATGGTGTCGGGACGGGCGAGGGGTGCGGCCTCTTCAGGGCTGCGGCGTCCCCGAACTCTCGTCACCCGTACGGGACTTGGCGGCCCGCCGCAGCCGGTGGTGGCGGGCGGCGCCCTGCTCGGTGATCGCGTCCCCGACCATCGTCCGTACCGCGTCGCGCAGTCCGTGCAGCGCGCCGTGGCGGGAGGGCCCCGCGCCCGGGTCCTCGCGCAGTTCCTTGACCAGCGACCAGCACAGGCCGAGCATCACCACGACGAAGGGGAGCGCGACCAGGATCGTCGCCGTCTGGAGGGACTTGAGGCCGCCCGCCACGAGCAGCACCGCCGCGACCGCCGCCATCAGGACGCCCCACATCACCACCAGCCAGGTCGGCGGATGCAGCGAACCGCGGCTGGTGAGCGAGCCCATCACCAGCGAGGCCGAGTCGGCGCTGGTGATGAAGTACGTCATCACCAGCGCCATCGCGATGTACGAGGTGACCGTGCCGATCGGCAGCGCGTCCAGCGTCGCGAAGAGCGAGGCCTCGGCGCCGTCCCGCACCGCCCCGGCGAGGTCGGCGGCGCCGGTGGAGGCGAGCCGGATCGCCGTGCCGCCCATGACGCAGAACCAGATCACCGTCGCGCCGCTCGGCACCAGGAGCACCCCGATGAGGAACTCGCGGATCGTGCGTCCGCGAGAGATGCGGGCGATGAAGGTGCCCACGAACGGCGCCCACGAAAGCCACCAGGCCCAGTAGAAGACGGTCCAGGCACCCAGCCACGCGCGATCGGTGAACGCCCCCGTGCGGCTGGCCATCGGCAGCAGATCGTGCAGATAGCCGCCGATCGAGGCCGGGATGGTGTCCAGGACGTAGACGGTCGGGCCGAGCAGGAACACGAAGACCATCAGCACCGCGGCGAGCACGAGGTTGATGGTGGACAGCCACTTCACGCCCTTGTGCAGCCCGGAGAACGCGGAGAGCACGAAGGCCGCCGACAGCGCGGCGATGATGACGAGTTGGGTCGTCCGCGAGTTGTGGACGCCCGAGGTGATGTCCAGGCCCTCGGCGACCTGGAGGGCGCCCAGGCCCAGGCTGGTCGCGGTGCCGAAGACGGTCGCGAAGACGGCGAGCAGATCGATGCACCGGCCGACCCTGCCGTCCGCCCGGCGCGCGCCGATCAGGGGCACGAAGGCGGAGGACAGCCGGTTGCCGCGCTGCTTGCGAAAGCCCGCGTACGCCAGGGCGAGCCCCGCGATGCCGTAGATCGCCCAGGGGGTGAGCGTCCAGTGGAAGAAGGAGTACTCCAGGGCGGTGCGCGCGGCGTCGCCCGAGCCCGGCTGCGCACCGGTCGCCGGGGGCGGGCTGAGGAAGTGCGTGAGCGGTTCGCCGACCCCGTAGAACATGAGGCCGATCCCCATGCCGGCGCTGAACATCATGGCGATCCAGGCCAGATTGGTGAACTCCGGCTCGGAGTCGTCCGCGCCCAGCCTGATCCGCCCGTACCGGCTGACGGCCAGGACCAGACAGAGCACCAGGAAGGTGTCGGCGGCGACCACGAACAGCCAGGCGAAGTTGTCGAGCACCCAGGCCAGCGCGGTCGACGAGGCGCTGTCGAAGGAGCTCTTGCCCCACGCGGCCCAGGCGACAACCGCCACCACCGCGAGCACGCCGACGGTGATCAGGGTGCGGTCGGGGGCGGGGTCGAGGTCCGGTCGCACGTCGTCGGGCGGGGCACCGGAGCCGGAATGATCGATCGAATCGCTGGTCATGGCGCCCCACTATGGTGGTGGATGTACGCATTTTCCCGGGTGGCACGCCGTCGGTGCCGCCCAGGCGGCTATGGGCAGGCGCGCGCCGGGCGGATAGGGTCGGAGGCGGCGCGACTGCCTGTTCGAAAGCAAGGGATGGCAAGTGACGGACGGCGCAGTTTTGGAGACCGCCCGCGTACTCGTAGCGGCGGACAAGTTCAAGGGCTCGCTCACGGCCGTAGAGGTCGCGGAGCGGGTGACGGCCGGGCTGCGGCGGGTCGTCCCGGATCTGCGGGTCGAGACCCTGCCGGTCGCCGATGGCGGCGACGGCACGGTGGCGGCCGCGGTGGCGGCCGGTTTCGAGCGCCGCGAGGCACGGGTCACGGGTCCGCTCGGCACCCCGGTGACCGCGGCGTACGCGGTACGCGACGGCGTGGCCGTGGTCGAGATGGCGGAGGCCTCCGGGCTCCAGCACCTTCCCGAGGGCGTCTTCGCGGCGCTCACCGCGACCACGTACGGCTCCGGTGAGCTGCTGCTCGCCGCGCTCGACGCGGGAGCGCGCACCATCGTGTTCGGCGTCGGCGGCAGCGCGACGACCGACGGCGGCGCCGGCATGCTGGCCGCGCTCGGCGCCCGCTTCCTGGACGGAGCGGGTGAGCCCGTCGGCCCCGGTGGCGGCGCGCTCGCCGACCTCGCGACGGCCGACTTCTCGGGTCTCGACGCCCGCTTCAAGGACGTGGAACTCGTCCTCGCCAGCGATGTCGACAACCCGCTGACCGGTCCGAAGGGCGCCCCCGCGATCTACGGCCCGCAGAAGGGTGCCTCGCCCGAGGACGTGGCGACCCTGGACGCGGCCCTGGCCCACTACGCCAAGGTCCTCGAAGGCGTGCTCGGCGCGAAGGCCGCCGAGGCCGCGCTCGCCCCGGGCGCCGGTGCGGCCGGCGGCATCGGCTATGGCGCGCTGGTCGCGCTGGACGCCGTCTTCCGTCCCGGCATCGAGGTCATGCTCGACGTACTCGGCTTCGCGCCCGCCCTGGCCGGCGCCACCCTGGTCATCACCGGCGAGGGCTCGCTCGACGAGCAGACCCTGCACGGCAAGGCCCCCGCGGGCGTCGCGGCGGCGGCCCGCGCGGCCGGCATCGAGGTCGTCGCCGTGTGCGGCCGCCTCCTGCTCCAGCCCGGACAGCTCGGCGAGGCCGGCATCCGCCGCGCCTACGCCTTGACCGAGCTGGAGCCCGACCCGGCCCGCTGCATGGCCAACGCGGGCCCCCTGCTGGAGCAGGCCGCGCAGAACATCGCGAGCGACTTCCTGCTGTAGCCCGCGCTCTCGCCCTCGGACGGCCTCCTTCGCTGCGCGCGAGGGGGGCCGTTTTGGTGTTCCCGGGGGTGGGGGGGGCGCTGCTTCGTGTTCGTGCGGGGCTGCGCGGAACGCGGTGCGGGTCTCAGGCGGGGGCCGGCCCGAGCCTGGTGTCCGGCTCCGCCGGGGGTGCAGGACAAGGCCCCTGGGGCTCCGCCCCAGACCCCGTTCGCGCCTTAAGGGCGCTCGTCCGCAATCGCCGGACAGGCTGAGGTGGCCGATGCGGCCCGGCACCGATCCTGCTAGGGGCGCGAGGAACTGCGCGCCCAGCCCGCCACGGTCCGCAGACAAGGCCCCTGGGGCTCCGCCCCAGACCCCGATCGCGCCTAAAGGGCGCTGAAGCTCGCGCCGTCCCGGCTTGATGTGTGCCCGGCCCCCGGCGCGATCCGAGGGTGAGGTGTGCCCGGCCTGGTGCGGCTCGCGCGTGATGTGTGCCCGGCCCCAGCGCTGCCCGCGCGCTATGCGTGCCCGGCCCCAGCGCTGCGCGCGCGAGGCGTGCCCCCTCGGTGTGGCCCGCGCGTGAGGCGTGCCCCGCGCCCGAGGTAGCGCAACGACTCCCGCCAGAAACATCTGGCGTGCACACTCCCAGCCCCATGTGAGACACTGGTGTCTCATTCGATACTGGAGTGTTCCATGACGTCGCCGCCCCTCGACCCCCGGCGCTGGGTCGTCCTCGCGATCCTTTCCGGCAGCCTGCTGCTGATCGCGATGGACACCACGATCCTCAACGTCGCCTTCCCTTCGCTGGTGAGCGACCTCCAGCCCAGCTCCGTACAGCAGCTGTGGATCATCGACGTCTACGCGCTCGCCCTCTCCGGCCTCCTCGTGACGGCCGGAGCGCTCGGCGACCGCTGGGGACGCAAGCGTCTGCTGCTCGCCGGATTCACGATCTTCGCGTCCGCCTCGCTGATGGCGGTCTTCGCGACCGAGGCCTGGCAGGTCATCGCCGCCCGCGCGCTGCTCGGCGTCGGGGGCGCGGCGATCATGCCGTCCACCTTGTCGATCCTGCGCGACGTCTTCACGGACGCCCGCGAGCGCGCCCTCGCCTACGCGGTGTGGGCGGCGGTCTTCGGCGGCGGCATGGCGCTCGGCCCGGTCGTCGGGGGACTGCTCGTCGAGCGGAACGGCTGGCAGTCCGCGTTCCTGATCAACGTTCCGGTCGCCCTGGTGATCATCGCCCTCGGCGCGTGGATCCTGCCCGAGTCCCGACAGCCCCGCGAGGGCCGGTGGGACTGGTGGGGCGTGGGCCAGTCCGTCGTCGGCATGCTGGCGCTGGCCGGCGGCATCAAGCAGCTCGGCAAGGGCGGCCCCGCCGACCCGGTGGCCTGGATGCTGCTCGTGGTCGCCGCTGTCGCGCTGACCGTGTTCGTCCGCCGTCAGCTGCGGCTGCCCCAACCGCTGTTCCACGTCCGGCTGTTCACCAACCGGTCGTTCAGCATCGCCGCGGCGTCGATCTTCCTCGGAATGATCGCGCTCGGATCGGCGCTGTTCCTGGTCACGCAGTGGTTCCAGTACGCACAGGGCTACAGCCCCCTGGAGGCCGGAGTACGGCTGCTTCCGGCGCCACTCGGCCTGGTCGTCACCTCGCTGGTGACGCCGGTCCTGATGCACCGTCTGCCGATCCGGCACGTCATCGGCGGGGGCCTGCTCCTGATGACGGCGGGGCTCGCGCTGCCGTGGCTGTTCCAGCAGTCCGGGCCGCTCGGCTACCCCGGTGTCGCGGTGGCGCTCGGCGTACTGGGCTGCGGGGTCGGCGTGGCGACCACGGCGGCCTCCGTGACCCTGATGGCCTCCGCCCCCAAGGAGCACGTCAGCGGGGCGGCGGCGGTCGAGGAGACGTGCTACGAACTGGGCGCGGCGATGGGTGTCGCGATCCTCGGCAGTGTCGCGGGGGCGCTGTACCGCGGTCATCTGCCCGAGCTCGCCGTGGACGGTGCGGCGGCCGCGTCCGTACGGGACTCGGTCGGGGAGGCGGCGCATGTCGCCTCCGCGGTCGGGGGGCCGGCCGGGGCGGAGCTCCTGGCGAAGGCGTCGTCGGCCTTCACCTTCGGCATGACGCCGACGTTTATGCTCGCGGCGGTTCTGCCGTTGGCTGCGGCGGTGCTGGCGTGGTCGAAGATCCCCCGGGACCTCCGCCCCACGGAAACCTCCCACTGACCCCGTGAGGGCACTCGTCCTCAACCGCCGGACGGGCTGGGGTGGCCGTTGCGGGCCAGCACCGGTCCCGCCAGGGGCGCGGGGAACTGCGCGAGGAGAGGGCGGGGCTGCCTGGGGCTCCGCCCCAGACCCCGTGTCGCGCCTGAACGGCGCTCGTCCTCAATCGCCGGACGGGCTGGGTATGTCCGAGTGGGCCAGCACCGATCCCGCCAGGGGCGCGGGGAACTGCGCGAGAAGCGGCCACGACCCGCAGCCAAAGGATCCTGGGGCTCCGCCCCAGACCCCGTTCGCGCCTGGACGGCGCTCGTCCTCAATCGCCGGACGGGCTGGGGTGGCCGTTGCGGGCCAGCACCGGTCCCGCTGAGGGGCGCGGGGAACTGCGCGAGAAGCGGCCACGACCCGCAGCCAAAGGGCCCTGGGGCTCCGCCCCAGACCCCGTTCGCGCCTGGACGGCGCTCGTCCTCAATCGCCGGACGGGCTGGGTATGTCCGAGTGGGCCAGCACCGATCCCGCCAGGGGCGCGAGGAACTGCGCGAGAAGCGGCCACGACCCCGCACGTAACCAGGGACCCCAGGGGCGCGAGGAACTGCGCAAAAAGCCCCCACGACCCGCCCCCACGACCCGCCCCCACGACCCGCCCCCACGACCCACAGCCGCGACAGCAACGCACCCACCCCCCCCCACCGGGGATAAAAAAGGGGCCCGGGGTCACAAGAACCCCGGGCCCCTTTTCGGCGGCGTGAGCAACCTACGGGAGTTGCCCCGCCCGAGCCTCACGCCGGTTGTCGCGGAACGTGTTCACCCGGCGGGCCGTCGCGAACAGCGGAATCGTCGCCGCCAGGACGATCTGCAACGCGCAGCCCGTCTGGAGCAGCATCTGACCGCCGGGGGCGTCGAACGCCCACGCCGCGAGCAGCCCCATCGCCCCGATGATCCAGCTGAGCATCGCCACCGCGAGGACACCCCGCGGCTTCGGGTACTCGACCCGGCTCACCATCAGCCAGGCGACTCCTATGACGGCGAGCAGCGTCGGCACGAACGGCAGCTCCAGCAGGACGATCGAGACGACCGTCAGCGCGCCGAACGGGCTCGGCATGCCCTGGAACATGCCGTCCTTCATCGTCACGCAGCTGAAGCGCGCGAGTCTGAGCACCACGGCCAGCAGCACCGTGATCGCCGCGACCGCGGCCACCCGCTGGTGGGCGTCGTCCGCGACCATCCCGTACACGAGCACGAAGTACGCCGGGGCGAGCCCGAAGCTGATGAGGTCCGAGAGGTTGTCCAGCTCGGCGCCCATCGGGGAGCTGCGCAGCTTGCGGGCGACCAGACCGTCACAGAGGTCGAAGATCGCCGCGAGCAGCATCAGGATCACGGCGGTCGCGGCGGAGTGCCGCGCCATGCCCGTCTCCTGGCTGCCGGAGAGGTGCGGGATGAGGATGCCCGTAGTGGTGAAGTACACCGCCATGAAGCCGCACGTGGCGTTGCCGAGCGTGAGGGTGTCCGCTATCGACAGCCTCAGTGACAGCGGCATCTCCTCGACGTCGTCCTCGGACTCCGCCTCGGGGACCCAGCCGGCCTGCGTCTCGGGATCAATCACGGTCAATTCGAGTCACCCCCGCGGTGGTCGCCTGCCCGACCTCGACCGCGACCTCGACACCCTCGGGGAGGTAGATGTCGACCCGCGAGCCGAAGCGGATGAGGCCGATGCGCTCGCCCTGCTCCACCTTGGTGCCCTGGGGGATGTACGGCACGATGCGGCGCGCGACCGCACCGGCGATCTGCACCATCTCGATGTCGCCGAGCTCGGTGTCGAAGTGCCAGACAACGCGCTCGTTGTTCTCGCTCTCCTTGTTGAACGCCGGAACGAAGCCACCCGGGATGTGCTCCACGGACGTCACCGTGCCCGCCAGGGGCGCGCGGTTGACGTGGACGTTCAGCGGGCTCATGAAGATCGCGACGCGGGTCCGTCCGTCCTTCCACGGCATGATGCTCTGCACCACACCGTCGGCGGGGGAGATGACCCGCCCCTGCGTGATCTCACGCTCGGGGTCGCGGAAGAACCACAGCATGCCCGCCGCCAGAGCGGTGGTGGGCACGGCCACGATCGCGGCGCTCTTGGAGCGGCGGGATCGGGCCAGGCTGAGGGCTGCGGTGGCGACGGTCGGCAGAAGCCACGGCGATGCTCCGCGAGCAAGGCGTCCCTTGAGGAAGCCGTCGCGTGGTGCAGAGGTTTGGCTGTGGGGCATGGATGACCTTCGTAGCGGATGATGCCGCGCTGGCAACGGGGGACGGCGGCAGGTTTACCGGCGATGGTATCGGTTGCGAGCCGCAACTGGGCAAGCCAGAAGCCGAGTCGGTCGGCCGGAAAGCCTCGAAAAACGCTTACAGGGTGTGATGTTCTTCGCGGCCGAACCGACTCAAAAGCGACAATCAACCCTGGAACCGGTACTCCTCAAGAAGTCGGCGCCCAATGATCATTTTCTGGATCTCGGCGGTACCTTCACCGATGAGCAGCATCGGCGCCTCGCGGTACAGGCGCTCGATCTCGTACTCCTTGGAGAAGCCGTAACCGCCGTGAATGCGGAACGCGTCTTCCACCACCTCCTTGCAGTACTCGGAGGCGAGGTACTTCGCCATCCCTGCTTCGAGGTCGTTTCGTTCCCCGGAGTCCTTTTTGCGTGCTGCGTTCACCATCATCGCATGTGCGGCTTCGACCTTGGTAGCCATCTCGGCGAGCTTGAACTGGATGGCCTGGTGCTGGGCGATCGGCTTGCCGAAGGTGTGCCGCTGCTGGGCGTAGGAGACACCCAACTCAAATGCACGCTGGGCGACCCCGCAGCCACGGGCCGCGACGTTGACGCGGCCGACCTCGACGCCGTCCATCATTTGGTAAAACCCTCGGCCGGTGACCCCGCCGAGTACGCGATTGGTCGGAATTCGCAGGCCGTCCATGACCAATTCGGTCGTGTCTACGCCCTTGTATCCCATTTTGTCGATCTTGCCGGGAATGGTCAGTCCCGGGCGGACCTCGCCGAAGCCCGGCTCCTTCTCCACGAGGAAGGTCGTCATCGACTTGTGGGGCCTGGCGGCCACCTCCTCGGGGGAGTGTCCTTCGTCACTCCGGCACAGAACGGCGACCAGTGAGGACGTTCCGCCATTGGTCAGCCACATCTTCTGGCCGTTGAGGACGTACTCCTCGCCGTCCCTGACCCCCTTGGACGTGATCGCCGACACATCCGAGCCGAGCGCCGGCTCCGACATCGAGAACGCGCCGCGCACCTCGCCGAGCGCCATCCGCGGCAGGAAGGTGTCCTTCTGCTCCTGGGTGCCGTGCTGCTTGAGCATGTACGCCACGATGAAGTGCGTGTTGATGATGCCGGAGACCGACATCCAGCCACGCGCTATCTCCTCGACGCACAGCGCGTAGGTGAGCAGCGACTCACCGAGGCCGCCGTACTCCTCCGGGATCATCAGGCCGAACAGGCCCAACTCCTTGAGCCCCTCGACGATCTGGGTCGGGTACTCGTCCTTGTGCTCCAGCTGGGTCGCGACCGGAATGATCTCCTTGTCGACGAAGTCCCGTACGGTGGACAGGATTTCCTGCTGGACGTCGGTCAGACCGGCGGTCTGCGCGAGACGGGCCATGGCTACTTCTCCGACTTCTGAGCGGGCTTCTTGGCGGGCTCGACGAGCACCGGCCGACCGGGCTGTTCGCCGCCGCGCTCCTTGATGTACGTCTCGGTCGGCACCATCACCTTGCGGCGGAAGACGCAGACCAGGGTGCCGTCCTGCTTGTAGCCCTTGGTCTCGACGTAGACGATCCCGCGGTCGTTCTTCGACTTGGACGGGGTCTTGTCCAGGACCGTCGTCTCGCCGTAGATGGTGTCGCCGTGGAAGGTCGGCGCCACGTGCCGCAGCGACTCGATCTCCAGGTTGGCGATCGCCTTGCCCGACACGTCCGGCACGCTCATGCCGAGAAGCAGCGAGTAGATGTAGTTGCCCACGACGACGTTCTTGCCGAAGTCGGTCGTGTTCTCGGCGTAGTTGACGTCCATGTGGAGCGGGTGGTGGTTCATCGTGAGCAGACAGAAGAGGTGGTCGTCGTACTCGGTGACCGTCTTTCCGGGCCAGTGCTTGTAGACGGCGCCGACTTCGAACTCTTCATAGGTGCGGCCGAACTGCATCTCGCTCACGCCTCCGGGATCTCGAACTTGGACGTGCGCTGCATACCGGCCGCACGCCCCTTGCCGGAGATGACCAGCGCCATCTTGCGGCTGGCCTCGTCGATCATCTCGTCGCCGAGCATCGCCGAGCCCTTCTTGCCGCCCGCCTCGGAGGTGCAGTAGTCGTACGCGTCCAGGATCAGCTCGGCGTGGTCGAAGTCCTCCTGCGACGGCGAGAAGATCTCGTTCGACGCCTCGACCTGGCCCGGGTGCAGCACCCACTTGCCGTCGAAGCCGAGCGCTGCGGCCCGCTTCGCCACCTCGCGGTAGCCGTCCACGTTGCGGATCTGGAGGTAGGGGCCGTCGATCGCCTGGAGGTCGTTGGCGCGGGCCGCCATCAGGATCTTCATCAGGATGTAGTGGTACGCGTCCGCGCCGTACCCGGGCGGCTGCTCGCCCACGACCAGGGACTTCATGTTGATCGACGCCATGAAGTCGGCCGGGCCGAAGATGATGGTCTCGGTGCGCGGCGAGGCCTCCGCGATCGCGTTGACGTTGTTCAGACCGCGCGCGTTCTCGATCTGCGCCTCGATGCCGATCTTGCCGACCTCGAAGCCCATCGTCTTCTCGATCTGGGTGAGCAGCAGGTCGAGGGCGACGACCTGGTCGGCGCTCTGCACCTTCGGCAGCATGATGCAGTCGAGGTTCTGTCCGGCGCCCTCGACCACGGTCACGACGTCGCGGTACGTCCACTCGGTCGTCCAGTCGTTGACCCGCACGACCCGCGTCTTGCCCGTCCAGTCGCCCTCGTTGAGGAACTTGACGATGGTGTGCCGGGCCTCGGGCTTGGCCAGCGGCGCGCAGGCGTCCTCCAGGTCGAGGAAGACCTGGTCGGCCGGCAGGCCCTGGGCCTTCTCCAGGAAGCGGGGGTTCGAACCCGGGACCGCGAGACAGGAACGACGCGGGCGGAGCCGGTTGACGGGGGAGACGGGGGTGCTCATGCGGGGACCTCCAACGGGTCGAGCTTGTTCGCTTTCCGGATCTCGTCGACGATACGGCCGATGATCTCCGTGATACCGAAGTCCTTAGGGGTGAAAACGGCGGCCACGCCCGCCGCGCGCAGGTCCGCGGCGTCCGCGGGCGGGATGATCCCGCCGGCGATCACCGGGATGTCGGCCGCGCCCGCCTCGCGCAGCCGCACCAGGACGTCCGGGACGAGTTCGGCGTGCGAGCCGGACAGGATGGACAGGCCCACGCAGTGCACGTCCTCGGCGAGGGCGGCGCTGACGATCTGCTCCGGAGTGAGCCGGATGCCCTGATAGACCACCTCGAAGCCGGCGTCCCGCGCGCGCACCGCGATCTGCTCGGCGCCGTTGGAGTGACCGTCCAGGCCCGGCTTGCCGACCAGCAGGCGCAGCCGTCCGGAGCCCAGCTCCTCGGCCGTGCGCGCCACCTTCTCGCGGACGGCGGCCAGCGGCGTGCCCTCCTCGGCGGTGACCGCGACCGGCGCGGAGGAGACACCCGTGGGCGCCCGGAACTCGCCGAACACCTCGCGCAGTGCCTGGGACCACTCGCCGGTGGTCACCCCGGAGCGCACACACTCCAAGGTCGCCTCCATCAGGTTGCCGGTGCCCTCGGCGGCCTGCTTCAGCTTCTCCAGCGCCTTGCACGGGCGCGGGTGGTTGAACGGCGGCTGGTAGCGGGTGTCGCGCCAGTTCTTGAGCGCGGCGACGACGCGGGCCTCGACGGCGGGGTCCACCGTCATGATCGCGCCGTCCAGGTCCGCGGTGAGCGGGCTCGGCTCGGTCGTCTCGTAGCAGTTGACGCCGACGATCTTCTCCTCGCCGGCCTCGATGCGCGCCCGGCGCTCGGCGTGCGAGGAGACGAGCTGCGACTTGAGGTAGCCCGACTCGACGGCGGCCAGCGCCCCGCCCATCTCCTCGATCCGCCCGATCTCGGCCAGGCACTCCTCGACCAGGGCCTCGACCTTGGCCTCGATGACGTGCGAGCCCTCGAAGATGTCCTCGTACTCCAGCAGATCGCTCTCGTGCGCCAGCACCTGCTGGATGCGCAGCGACCACTGCTGGTCCCAGGGACGCGGCAGCCCCAACGCCTCGTTCCAGGCGGGGAGTTGGACCGCGCGGGCCCGAGCGTCCTTGGACAGCGTGACGGCCAGCATTTCCAGCACGATCCGCTGGACGTTGTTCTCCGGCTGCGCCTCGGTCAGGCCCAGGGAGTTGACCTGGACGCCGTAGCGGAAGCGGCGCTGCTTGGCGTCCTCGATCCCGTACCGCTCCCGTGTGATCTTGTCCCAGATGCGGCCGAAGGCGCGCATCTTGCACATCTCCTCGATGAAGCGGACGCCCGCGTTCACGAAGAAGGAGATGCGGGCGACCACATCACCCCTGCGGTCGTCGGGGATCTGGCCCGAGGCGAACACCGAGTCCAGGACGGCGATCGCGGTGGACATCGCGTACGCGATCTCCTGGACCGGGGTGGCTCCCGCCTCTTGCAGGTGGTAGCTGCAAATGTTGATGGGGTTCCACTTGGGGATGTTGTTCACGGTGTAACAGATCATGTCTGTCGTCAGCCGCAGCGAAGGACCCGGCGGGAAGACATGCGTCCCGCGCGAGAGGTACTCCTTCACGATGTCGTTCTGGGTGGTGCCCTGGAGCTTGGTGATGTCCGCGCCCTGCTCCTCGGCGACCACCTGGTACATGGCGAGCAGCCACATCGCGGTGGCGTTGATCGTCATCGAGGTGTTCATCTGTTCCAGGGGGATGTCCTGGAACAGGCGGCGCATGTCACCGAGATGAGAGACCGGGACCCCGACCCGGCCCACCTCGCCGCGGGCGAGGATGTGATCGGGGTCGTATCCGGTCTGCGTCGGAAGGTCGAACGCGACCGACAGACCCGTCTGCCCCTTGGCCAGGTTGTTGCGGTACAGCTCGTTGGACGCCTCGGCCGTCGAGTGGCCCGCGTACGTCCGCATGAGCCACGGTCGATCCTTCTGACGCTCTGTCATGGAACTTCCCGGCTCAGACGTTGCGGAAGCGGTTGATGGCGTCGAGGTGCTTCTCGCGCAGCTCGGGGTCGCTGACGCCGAGACCCTCGCGGGGGGAGAGGGCGAGCACGCCGACCTTGCCCTGGTGCAGGTTGCGGTGCACGTCGTAGGCGGCCTGCCCGGTGTCCTCCAGGGAGTACACCTTGGAGAGCGTCGGGTGGATCTTGCCCTTGGCGATGAGGCGGTTGGCCTCCCACGCCTCGCGGTAGTTGGCGAAGTGCGAGCCGATGATGCGCTTCAGGGACATCCACAGGTAGCGGTTGTCGTACTCGTGCATGTAGCCCGAGGTCGAGGCGCAGGTGGTGATGGTGCCGCCCTTGCGGGTGACGTACACGCTCGCGCCGAAGGTCTCGCGGCCCGGGTGCTCGAAGACGATGTCGATGTCCTCGCCGCCGGTGAACTCGCGGATGCGCTTGCCGAAGCGCTTCCACTCCTTGGGGTCCTGGGTCCGCTCGTCCTTCCAGAACTTGTAGCCCTCGGCGTTGCGGTCGATGACCGCCTCCGCGCCCATGGCACGGCAGATGTCGGCCTTCTCGGGGCTGGAGACGACACAGATCGGGTTGGCGCCGCCCGCGAGCGCGAACTGGGTCGCGTACGAGCCGAGGCCGCCGCTGGCGCCCCAGATCAGGACGTTGTCGCCCTGCTTCATGCCGGCGCCGTTGCGGGAGACGAGCTGGCGGTAGGCGGTCGAGTTGACCAGGCCCGGGGCCGCCGCCTCCTCCCAGCTCAGGTGCTTGGGCTTGGGCATGAGCTGGTTGGACTTGACGAGCGCGATCTCGGCGAGGCCGCCGAAGTTGGTCTCGAAGCCCCAGATGCGCTGCTCGGGGTCGAGCATCGTGTCGTTGTGGCCGTCGGAGCTCTCCAGCTCGACCGACAGACAGTGCGCCACGACTTCGTCGCCGGGGTTCCAGGCGTTGACTCCGGGACCGGTGCGCAGCACGACGCCCGCGAGGTCGGAGCCGATGATGTGGTACGGCAGGTCGTGCCGCTTGGTGAGCTCGCTGAGCCGGCCGTAGCGCTCCAGGAAGCTGAAGGTGGACACGGGCTCGAAGATCGAGGTCCACACCGAGTTGTAGTTGACCGAGGAGGCCATGACGGCCACCAGGGCCTCGCCCGGGCCGAGTTCGGGGATCGGCACCTCGTCGAGGTGGATCGACTTGCGCGGGTCCTTGTCGCGGGTGGTGAGCCCGTCGAACATCTCCGTCTCGTCCTTGTGCACGGTGATCGCGCGGTACGACTCGGGGAGCGGCAGAGCGGCGAAGTCGGCGGAGGTGGACTCCGGCGACTGGATCGCGTCCAGGATTTCCTTCACGGTGTTGCCTCCGTCGAAGCGCCCCTGAGGGGCGTTGAGGGTCTTCGGGGGTGGTGCTGTGGAGGTGTGCCGTCGGTTCGGCGGGGTGGTGCGAGTACGGCAGCGCCGGTTGGGCGCGGGAGGGTTGCCTGTGACGCAGGCGTCCGGGCGCACTCGCCAGTGGCGGCTCGTGGGGACAGCCGGTGTACGAGATCTTCCTGTACTCCGACCGCCCGGACAACATCAACGTATGGCACCCAGTGCCAAGTGACAAGTCACTGCGTGCCAAGAGTTTCTCTCAGTTGAAAAATGGCCCGCACAGATGAGCGATGATCGATCGTTGCAGGTCAGGAGCGTCGCGGCGGACGCGAATGGCCGCGTCCCCCGAGCGGGGGACGCGGCCATCGGTGGTGCGGTGCGGGTGCTACCGGGACTTCAGGGCCTGCTTGATGCTCTGCATGATCTCGTCCAGGGGTGCGTCCGTTCGGGCCACCGCGACCAGCACCTCGTCGCTGGTCGACACGGAGGCCGCGGCCGGCTGCGGCGCCGCCGTGCGGCCCGCCCCGATGCCCGAGCCGAAGGTCTCCCGGACGATCGCGAAGGCGTGGTCGAGCTGGGCCTCCACATCGCCCTGGCCGCCGGCCCGCAGCCAGCGGCGCAGGACGTGGTTGTGGGCGGTGACGACCGCGGAGGCGGCGACCTCCGCGAGCAGCGGGTCGTCGTTCCCCGGCTGGTGGTCGTGCTCGTCGAAGTGGCCGAGAAGATAGCGCGTGAAGAGGCGCTCGTAGCGGGCGACCGAGGCGATCTCGGCCTCGCGCAGCGTCGGCACCTCACGGGTCAGCTTGTAGCGGGCCACGGAGACCGAGGGGGAGCCCGCGTACATCTTCATGACCTCTTTGATGCCCCGGCACACCGTGTCCAGCGGGTGCTCGTGCGGCGGGGCGGCGTTCAGGACCGCCTCGGCGCGCACCAGGGTGTCGTCGTGGTCGGGGAAGATCGCCTCTTCCTTGGAGCGGAAGTGGCGGAAGAAGGTCCGCCGGGCGACACCGGCCTGGGCCGCGATCTCGTCGACGGTGGTGGCTTCGTACCCCTTCGCGGAGAACAGGTCCATCGCCGCGGCCGCCAGCTCACGGCGCATCTTGAGCCGCTGGGCGGCCGCCCGGCTGCCCGCGGCGCTCTCCGGGGCGTCGGGCACGGCGTTCGTACGGGAGGACCTGGTTGGCTGGGGCATGGAGCGAACGTACTGCATCGCCGCGGGAAGTCGCGCCCACGGGGGCGAGCTGCCCGGAGGTTGCAGCAGCCCACCCCACCCGGCGTCCGGATCAGCGCCGGGCATACTCGCGGAATCCGCGGCCCGTCTTGCGGCCCAGGCAGCCGGCCGCGACGAGGTGTTCGAGCAGCGGCGCCGGGGCCAGGCCCGGGTCGCGGAACTCGGCGTGCAGCACCTTCTCGATGGCCAGCGAGACGTCCAGGCCCACCACGTCGAGGAGTTCGAAGGGGCCCATGGGGTAGCCGCCGCCGAGCTTCATCGCGGCGTCGATGTCGTCCAGGGTCGCGTAGTGCTCCTGGACCATCTTGATCGCGTTGTTGAGGTACGGGAAGAGCAGCGCGTTGACGATGAATCCGGCGCGGTCGCCGCAGTCCACCGGGTGCTTGCGGATCTTCGCGGTGACCTCGCGGACCGTGGCGTGCACCTCGTCGGAGGTGAGCACGGTACGGACCACCTCGACGAGCTTCATCGCCGGAGCCGGGTTGAAGAAGTGCATGCCGATGACGTCCTGCGGGCGCGAGGTGGCGCGGGCGCAGGCGACGACGGGCAGTGAGGAGGTGGTGGTGGCGAGCACCGCGCCCGGCTTGCAGATCTTGTCCAGGGACGCGAAGAGCTGCTGCTTGACCTCCAGGTCCTCGGCGACCGCCTCGACGGCGAGGTCCACCTCGGCGAAGGCCTCCAGAGCGCCCGCCGCCGTGATCCGGTTGAGGGTCTCCTCGCGGGCCTCGGCGGTGAGCCGGCCCTTGTCGACGGAGCGCGAAAGCGACGTGGCGATACGGGACTTGGCGGTCTCGGCCTTCTCCAGGCTGCGGGCCGCGAGCACGACGTGGTAGCCGGCCTTGGCGAAGACCTCGGCGATGCCGGAGGCCATGGTGCCCGAGCCCGCGACGCCCACCGAGCGGACCTCACGGCCGCCGCCCGCGCCCGCGATGGTGTCCGGGGTCTGGGCGTCGGCCACCGTGACCGCGCTGCCCTCGCCCTCGTACGTGTAGAAGCCGCGGCCCCGCTTGCGGCCGGTCAGGCCGGCCTCGGCGAGCTGGCCGAGGATGGGGGCGGGTGCGTGGAGGCGGTCCTGGGAGGAGGCGTACATCGCCTCCAGGACGGTGCGGGCGGTGTCGATGCCGATCAGGTCGAGCAGTTCGAGCGGGCCCATCGGCAGCCCGCAGCCCAGCTTCATCGCGGCGTCGATGTCCTCGCGCGAGGCGTACTTGGACTCGTACATCGCGGCGGCCTGGTTGAGGTAGCCGAACAGCAGCCCGTCGGCGACGAAGCCGGGCCGGTCGCCGACCGCGACGGGCTCCTTGCCGAGGTCGAGGGCGAGGGCGGTGACCGCGTCGACGGCCGGGGGAGCGGTCAGCACGGACGAGACGATCTCGACCAGCTTCATCGCGGGCGCCGGGTTGAAGAAGTGCAGGCCGATGACGCGCTCGGGGTGCGCGGAGTCGGCGGCCAGGCGGGTCACCGAGAGGGCGTTGGTGCCGGTGGCCAGGATCGCGGTGGGCGCGACGATCGCGTCGAGGGCCTGGAAGACCTGGTGCTTCAGCTCGTACGACTCGGGCACGACCTCGATGACGAGTTCGGCCTCGGCCGCGGCCTGGAGGTCGGTGAAGGTACGGAACCGGGCGAGGATGTCGCCGCGCTCCTGCGGGGTGATCCGCTCACGGGCCACCGAGCGGGCCGTGGAGGCCTCGAGGGAGGCCACGGCCTGGCGGCCGGCGCGCTCGCTGATGTCGATGCCGATGACCTCGCGGCCGGCGCGGGCCAGGACCTCGGCGATGCCGGTGCCCATCGTGCCGAGACCGACGACGGCGACAGTGTTCAGGGGGACGTCCATCACGGGACTCCAGGGATGAGTGACGACTGAGAGAGGGCGCACGCGACCGGCATCGAAGGGCGTTCGGATACGCCAACGGGCGTACGGCGTGCGGGAGTTGAGTCGTGGTACCAAGGGCCGACGGCCCTGTCCCGGGGCGCGTCGTACAGAAAAGCCGAACCGACGAACACTCGCGGTGGCTGCGTCACCAGGCCACCGGAGTCGCGGGGGTTACCCGCTCACCTGAGGTTAACCGGCGAGTAACGAGCGCGCCAGCCCTCCGCCGCGTCCGAGCGATGTGATCTGGCTCGCCCCGGGCCCGGCGCGCGCGGGGCCGGCGGCCTCCGCGTGGCACGCCACCCGCGTGGTACGTCACTCGCCTGGCACGTCACCCCGCACCAGGAGATTTTTCCGTGCACCGGCGTGGGGAGGCGAAGGTCCATAGGATTTTGGACATGGACGAGGAGTTACGGTCCCTCCTGGACCGGGTGCGGGGCGAGACCGGGGGGTCACCGGCGTACGAGCGGCTGATCGCCACCGTCGACCACGGCGAGCTGGCGGCGGTGCTCGTCGAGCCCGAACGCCCGCTCTGGGCACGGGAGATCGCGGCGTTCCGGCTCGGCGTCGCGGGGGACCGGCGGGCCTTCGAAGCGCTGATCCTGCTGCTCAACCACCGCGACCCGGAACGCTGTGTGACCGCGGCCTACGCCCTGGCCAGACTGGGCGACCCGCGGACCGCGCGCGCCGCGGCCGCCCTCGCCACCAACGAACTGCGCACGGCCTACGCCCTGCATCCGGTCCGGCTGCTCACCGCGCTGCGCGCCCCCGAGTCCGTACCCGCCCTGATCACAACGCTGCGGCCGCTGCTGTCACCGCACAGCCCGTACTGGCGGGTGGCCCAGGCCTGCATCGAGGGGCTCGGCGAACTCGGCGACCTGAGGGCCGTCGAGGTGTTGACCGAAGCCCTGGCCCAGCCGCGCCTGGCCCGGTCGGCGGCCTGGGCGCTGCGCCGCATCCGGGCGGGCCGGGGCCGGGGCTAGGGTCTGTCCGGCGGATCTGGTCGCCTCCCGCCGGGCTCGGCCCCCGCGTCCCAGACAAGATCCGCCGGACAGGCCCTAGGCCTGCTCCGCGCTCTGCCCGATCACCGCGAACGCCTCGATCTCCACCAGGAGTTCGGGCCGGAACAGCGCGCTGACCTGGACGGCGGAGCTGGCGGGCAGCCGGTCGGGGCCGATCACGGCGTCACGGGCCGCGCGGATCGCGGGCAGGTGGGCTATGTCGGTGGTGAAGTAGGTCAGCTTCACCACGTCCTCGAAGGTGGCGCCGGCCGCCGCCAGGCAGCGGCGCAGGTTCTCGAAGACCTGATCGGCTTGGGCCCGCGCGTCGTTCTCGCCGACCACCTTGCCGTCCTCGTCGAGGGCGCACTGACCGGAGACGGCCACGAACCTGCCGGTGCCCCAGACCACATGGCTGTAGCCCTGGGCGGGAGCGATGCCTTCGGGCGCGGAGATGCGCGTCGGTGTCGTCATGCCGCCATCTTCGCGCACACCACTGACAATCGGCCCGCGCCCCGGGCCCTCGCGCTGGCGGCGGTCCGTGTCAGAGCAGGGTGAGCTGGGTCGGCTGGGGTTCGGCGGGCTCCGGGGCGGCCGGGATGCGGCGGGCGGCGCCGCGGTGGGCCGGGCCGATGCCGAACTCGGTGGCCAGCTCGTGCACTTGGCCGGTGATCCGGCGCTGGTACCACTTCGGCGCGTACGCCCCCTCCGCGTAGAGCCGTTCGTAGCGCCGCACGAGGTGGGGGTGGTGCTGCCCGAGCCAGGCCATGAACCACTCGCGGGCGCCGGGCCGCAGATGCAGGACGAGCGGGGTCACCGAGGTGGCGCCGGAGGCGGCGATCGCGCGCACGGTGGCGCGCAGCTGGTCGGGGTGGTCGCCCAGGAAGGGGATCACCGGCGCCATCAGGACCCCGCAGCCGATGCCGTGCTCGGTCAGGGTGCGCACCACGTCGAGCCTGCGGTCCGGGGCGGGGGTGCCCGGCTCGACGGTGCGCCACAGCTCCCGGTCGACGAAGCCCACCGACACCGAGATGCCGACCTCGGTCACCGCGGCCGCCTGCTTGAGCAGCTCCAGTTCGCGCAGGATGAGGGTGCCCTTGGTCAGGATGGAGAACGGGTTCGCGTGGTCGCGCAGGGCTTCGATGATGCCCGGCATGAGCTGATAGCGGCCCTCCGCGCGCTGGTAGCAGTCGACATTGGTGCCCATCGCGATGTGCGCCCCCTGCCAGCGGCGCGAGGCCAGATGTCCCCGCAGCAGCTCCGGCGCGTTCACCTTGACCACGATCTGCGAGTCGAAGCCGAGCCCGGTGTCCAGGTCCAGATAGCTGTGCGTCTTGCGGGCGAAGCAGTACACGCAGGCGTGCGAGCAGCCCCGGTAGGGGTTGACGGTCCATTCGAACGGCATGCGGGAGGCGCCCGGCACCCGGTTGACGATCGAGCGCGCCCGGACCTCGTGGAAGGTGATCCCGCGGAACTCCGGGGTGTCGAAGGTCCGGGTGGTCACCGCGTCCGCGGCGAACAGCGCGGCCGTGCGGGCCGGGCCGGCCGAGGCGTCGTCGTCGGCGAGATTCTCCCAGCGCATGAACGCCCTCCTTCGCTCCTGTGGGCGTCGTCGTTCACTCCCACCCCTGAATAGAACACATGTTCCCTTCTTGATCGCAACCCGGATTGTGACGCCGGACCGGGAGGTGGTTGGCTTGGCGCACCCCGAGAACCCCGGAAACACACGTGCTGGAGGAAGTGCCATGGCGCAGGTCGAGGCCGCGACGGAGCGGATCATCGCGGCGAATCCGAAGACCGTGTTCGACACGCTCGCCGACTACAAGAACGGCCGCCCGAAGCTTCTGACGGAACACTTCAGCGAATACGAGGTGCGCGAGGGCGGCGACGGCGAGGGCACCCTGGTCCACTGGAAGCTCCAGGCCACCAGCAAGCGGGTGCGCGACTGCCTCCTGGAGGTCACCGAGCCGACCGACGGGCAGCTCGTCGAGAAGGACCGCAACTCCTCCATGGTCACCACCTGGACGGTCACGCCCGCGGGCGAGGGCCGCTCCAAGGTCGTCGTCAGCACCGTGTGGAACGGCGCCAAAGGCATCGGCGGATTCTTCGAAAGGACCTTCGCGCCCAAGGGACTTGGCCGCATCTACGACGCGATGCTCGCCAAGCTCGCCGCCGAGGTCGAGAAGTAGCCCCCACCACCCTCGCGTACGGTCACCGGTTCGGGTGGACTTCCGTTCCGGCCGGTTGTGCGCCGTAGGTGCTCCCGCCAGCGCTTAAGCCCCCGGCGCACGCCTGCCGCTCCCCTCGCCCCGCTTGCCCCGGTTGTCGCCCAATGCGAGAAATGCCTCGGCGCAAGCGCGACGAGGGGAGACTTACGTGGGCGGGATCACTCTGGTGAAGGACGAGCGGGCCACCCGGCCCGCTCCGGCTCCGGCGGCGCCGCCACCGGACCAACTCCCGCCGCCACCGGCCCCGTTGGACCCCCGCCGGGTGCGCATGATCTTCCTCGGTCTGATGCTCACCCTGTTGCTCGCGGCGCTCGACCAGATGATCGTCGCGACCGCGCTGCCCAAGATCGTCGGCGATCTGCACGGACTGGACAAGGTCTCCTGGGCCGTCACCGCCTATCTCCTCGCCTCGACCATCGGGCTGCCGATCTACGGCAAGCTCGGCGACCTGTTCGGCCGCAAGCCCGTCTTCCAGTTCGCGATCGTCGTGTTCGTCGTGGGCTCGGCGCTCGCGGGCTGGTCGCACACGATGGACCAGCTCATCGCCTTCCGGGCCATGCAGGGCATCGGCGGCGGCGGACTCATGATCGGCGTGCAGGCGATCATCGCGGACATCGTGCCGCCCCGGCAGCGCGGCCGGTTCATGGGCCTGATCGGCGCCGTGTTCGGGCTCGCCTCGGTGGCCGGGCCCCTGCTCGGCGGCTTCTTCACCGACCACGCCTCCTGGCGCTGGTGCTTCTACATCAACGTGCCCTTCGGCCTGGTCACCTTCGCCGTCATCACCGTCGTACTGAAGCTCCCCAGGCCCCGCGTCCGGCCGCGCCTGGACGTGCTCGGCATGCTGCTGCTCGCCGCCGCCTCAACCTGCCTGGTTCTACTGACCAGTTGGGGCGGCACCGAGTACGCCTGGGGCTCGCGCACCATCCTGGGTCTTGCCGCGGGCGCCGCCGGAACGACCCTGCTCTTCCTGGTCGTCGAGCACCACGCCGCCGAACCTGTCATCCCCCTGCGCCTCTTCCGCGACTCGATCTTCACCCTCTCCGGGCTCGTCGGCGCGGTCATCGGCGTCGCCCTGTTCGGCGCCGCCAGCTATCTGCCGACCTTCCTCCAGATGGTCGACGGAGCCAGCGCCACCGAATCCGGGCTGCTCGTCCTGCCCATGATGGGCGGCATCGTCGGCGCCTCCATCGTCTCCGGCCAGCTCATCAGCCGCACCGGCCACTACCGTGTCTATCCCATCCTCGGCAGCGCGGTCTCCGCCGTCGGCATGTGGCTGCTCTCCCGGCTCGGCACCGACACCCCGCGCCTGGACTACAGCATCTGGATGGCCGTGCTCGGCACCGGCATCGGCCTGGTCATGCCGGTCCTGATCCTCGCCGTGCAGAACGCCGTTGACCCCGCCGACCTCGGCACCGCCACCAGCGCCAACAACTACTTCCGGCAGATCGGGGGCAGCGTCGGCGCCGCGGTCTTCGGCACCCTGTTCACCAACCGTCTCGCCCACGCCCTCACCGAACGGCTCCCGAGCGGAGCCCGGCTGCCGGACCCCGAGTCGATCACCCCGCAACTCGTGCACGCCCTGCCGCCCGAACTGCGCGACGGCTACATCCGGGCGTACGCCGACGCCATGCCCCGGATCTTCCTCTACCTCGTGCCGGTGCTCGTGCTCGGCTTCGTCCTCGCCTTCTTCCTCAAGGAGAAACCGCTGGTGTCCCAGAACGCCCCCACCGCCGAGAACTCCCCCGTGGTCGACACCGCGCCCCTGCCCCACGCCCGCACCGCCCCGGGTCCGGGCTGTGCGAGCGGCGTTCCGGTCTGCGGCACCGTCCAGCACCACGACGGGTCGATCGTGCCGCGCGCCGCCCTCACCCTCGTCGACGTCCGGGGACAGCAGGTCGGCCGCGGGGCCAGCGGCGCGGACGGACGGTACGCGCTCAGCGTGCCCGGCGCCGGCTCCTACGTCCTGATCGCGGCGGCCGGCGGACACCAGCCGCAGGCCGTAGCGGTCACCGTCGGGGAGCGCCCGGTCGACCTCGACGTGGTGCTCGGCGGCGCGGGACGCCTCGCCGGCACGGTCGTCACCGCCGACGGAAGCCCGGTCCGGGACGCCGCCGTCACCCTCACCGACGTACGCGGCGAAGTCGTCGCCAGCACCCGCAGCGGGCGCGAAGGGGCTTATGTGATCGGCGAGTTGGTGGCGGGGGAGTACACCCTGGCCGCGAGCGCACCGGCCTTCCGCCCGGCCGCGGTGCCGGTGAGCGTGCAGTCCTCCCGGGAGACCCGCCAGGACATCGAGCTCGCGGGCGGGGCGGTGCTGCGCGGCACGGTCCGCGCGGGCGGCGGCCGCCCCGTCGAGGACGCGCGGGTGACCCTGCTCGACGCCGCCGGAAACGTCGTGGACACCCTCACCACCGGCCCCGACGGCACCTTCCGCTTCGTCGACCTGTCGTCGGGCGAATACACGGTGATCGCGGCCGGGTACCCGCCGGTGGCCACGGTGTTGCAGGTCGCGGGCGGGGGGCGGACCGAGCGGGACCTTCAACTGGGGCACGAGGACTGACTGTTCAGGGCTTAATGCCGATGTGGGAGCCGGGTTCCGCGGCCGGGGTGGCCGCGCCCGGTCCGGAGCCGAGGGGCGAGCGGGCAGCAGGAGGCCGGCCGCCCCCTTCGAGGGGAACGGCCGGCCTCCCGCCAGGCTGTTGATGCGTCAGGCGGTGGTGGCTACAGGTACCAGCTCTGCGAGGGCTTGGCGTCGCCGACGCGGGCCCACTGCTGAGCGGGGGCCCCGTCGGCCTTGCTCGAGCTGTCGATCTCCAAGGTCTTGCCGCTGTTCAGGTTGGCGATGTTCCAGTTGCCCGTCGTGTCGATGGGCTTGACGGTCCACTGCTGGGTGGGGACGCCCTTGCAGGTCCACTGCTGGGCGCGGGCGCCGTCGGCGGTGTTGGAGTTGCCTATCTCCAGGCACTTCCCGCTGTTGGCGTTGACGATCTCGTAGACACCCGCAGTGGTGGTGGGACGGAACTGCCACTGTGCGCCGGCCTGCCCGACGCAGGCCCACTGCTGGGCGGGCGCTCCATCGTCCTTGCTGGAGTTGTTGATCTCCAGGCAGTAACGGCTGTTGACGTTGTGGAGGAGGCCGCCGGTCGGCACCGTGGGGGCCTTCCCGTTGTCGGGCAGTGGCAGGGGAGCGGGAAGGGACGCAGTGCCGAGGCTTGCGCTCGTCCAGGTCTGTGCGTCGATGTTCTTGCAGTCCCACAGCTGCAACTGCGTCTTGTTGGCCAGAGTGTTGTTGTTCCGGTCGATGCAGCGCTGGGCGTTGACGTTGAGGTAACTACCGTCTGCGCGTGCCTGCCACTGCTCGTTCGCGGTGCCCTTGCAGGTCATGAGCTGAAGCAGAGTGCCGTTGGTGGTGCCGCTGTTGACGGCGTCGACGCACTTGCCGAGGATGCGCAACGTGCCGTCGTCCCGGAGTTCGAGCTGCTGGGCAGCGGTCTGGTTGCAGGTGTAGATCTGGACCTTGGTGCCGTCCGTGTTCTGTCCGCCATCGGAATCGATGCAGGTGGTTGCCGAACTCGTGACGGTTACGGGGCCGCGGGCGTCAGGCGCTGTGATCGAGGCGGCGTACGGATAGACGGCGAGGTTGCTGGCGCCGCCGTACAGGCCCGCGCCCATCGGGCTCGGCGCGCCCTTGGCCTGGTAGCGGCCGAAGACGAGCGGACCGGTGGGTGCCGCGCTGTTGGCCCTGTTGTGGCTGCCGGACCCTACCAGCACCCCGTTGGCATAGAGGCTCATCCGGCCGGTGTCGGCGTTGTAGACGGCAGTGAGTCGGGTCCAGACATTGGGATCGACGCGGGCCTGGGCGTTGACCGCTTCGGTGTTGTCGTACTGCCAACTGGTGCTCGGCTTGGTCGGGTTGGTCAGCGCGAAGCGCCAGGTGCTGCCGTCGGGGTCGGGATAGACGAGGAAGTCGCTTCGCTGAGCGGTGGTGTTGTCCTGGCTGACGATCACCCCGCCGGCACCGGAAGCCTTCGCCCAGGCGCTGATGGTGAAGCTGTTGCGGGTGTCGAGGACGGATGCGTTGGTCGTGATGGTCGACTGGGGACCGTTGAACGCCGCGTAGTCGGTGCGTCGGCCGTCGACGATGCCGGTCGGCCAGCTGATGCCGACGGCGGTTGCGGGGTAGTTGCCGGTGCTACTGGCCACGGTTCCGTCGGTGGCCGGGCCGGTCAGGTTCCAGGCCGCGGTGGGCATGTTGAGATTGCCCTGCGGTGTCAGGTCCGGTGCGAGGCCGGTGACGTCCGGGTGCGGGAGCTGGCTGGTGGGAGCGGTGCCGGTGCCGTTCCAAGAGACGAGCTGCTGGTGGGCATCGACGGCCCACAGGTCCGGGATGCCGTCACCGGTGAGGTCGCCGTCGGAGCCGACGCGCGGATAGCGGGCCGGGTCGACGGTGGCGAGCAAGGTTCCCCGGCCGGGCGTGGTGAATCCGGTCAGGTCGGGAGCATCGGTCGTCCCCTTGACGGGGAGCGCGCGTATGGTCCCGTCGGCCTTGGAGCGGGCCCATAGCGTGGGCAGGTCGGTGCCCTTGGCGCGGCCCGGTGTGATGAGGTCGTAGCCGCCCCACTGCTGGTCGTTGCCGGACAGAAGGATGGCCGGGGAGTCCACTTGGTTGCCGAGTCCCGGCAGTCCCAGCCACAGCCGCCCCTTCTCCACGAAGAGCAGCGTGGTCTGGTTGAGGGCGTACTGGTTGGTTCCGGGAACCTGGTGGGCAGAGTCGCCTTGAAGGGAACCGAAGGCTGCGATCTGGGTGACCTGCGACCAGTCACTGCCGTAACCATAGTCTGCGCAAGAAATGCTCGTGGAGGCGTCGGCCTTGGCGCAGCTGGTCGGTTTGGCCATGACGGTCTTGAACTGGGCGTCGAAACGACCGCCGTCCGCGTCGTTGGGGTAGAGGTACAGAGTGCTGTCGCCCAGCTGATGGGCCATCAAGTCATCGACGGTCTTGTACCCGAGACTGCCGCGATGCGTGATCTGGGTGTTCTGCCAGCCATTGCCGGTGGGCGAGGTGTGGAATCCAGCCCGAGGATCGGTGTCGTCGACTGTCTTGAATGGTGCGTTGGGCGCGGTGTTGGGGTCCGTCCCGCCGCCGATGCGACGCAGGTCACCGGCGGAGTCGGGCAGCAGGACATCGGGAATTTTATCGCCGCTGACGTCGCCGAAGACGGGCTTGACCGGGTCGTTCGGGTTGGACGGCGCGTAGTAGCTGTAGGCCGCGGGCTGGGACATGTTGCCCGCGTCGTCCTGGGTCTGGAGGTAGACGAAGTTGGTGCCCCAGTGTGCCGGCGTGATGGTGATGTCAGCCTTGCCGCCCGTGAGTTTCACGATCCCGGCGGTGGTGTCGGTGCACTTCCAGCCGGTGGCCGCAGCCTTGACGGGGTCGGTGGCCCACCGCGCGCACGCCAGGCCGGAACTACGGCCTCCGGAGCTGGGCACCGGGTCGGTACCAGTGAGCGTGAAGGTCCCTGGCTGACCCGCGTACTTGGGTCGGGCATTGAGGGTGCCCGAGGCGGGAAAGTCGGTGGAGGCGATGGCGGCTGTCGGCGGAGTGCGGTCGACGAGGAAGTAGCAATTGCTGCTGACGTCGCTGTTGAGGGTGTAGTCCGTGGCCTGCGCCTGCCAGCCGTACCTGTGCCCGTCGATCAGGGCCCCGGTGCTGATGGTGGCATCGCCGCCGGCTGCCCAGCCGGTGGCGAAGTTGCTTGTGCTGTTGCTGTCGTCGTTGTCCCAGAGCTTGAACTTGGTGCTGATGGTCTCACCTGTGGGAGACGCAGTTGCGACGGTCATCGTGGTGTTGGCGTTGGCGCCGATCCAGCCGGCGTTGTCCCACTTGGAGCTGCACGCGGAGTACGAGCCAGTGCTTGCGAATCCGGGGGTCGGGCCGGTCCGGAGATTATTGACAGTGGGCTTGATGTCGTACGTGATGACGAGGTGGGGAGCCTGGCCCTCCTTCGAGGTGAACCGCTGGCGGTAGAGCTTCTCGTACTCGTTGTCCGGGGCGAAGGCGAACGTGAAGTTGGGCCACGCGTTGGCGACCGCGCCCCTGATCGTGTCGCGAACGCCGTAGTCGATGTCCCCGGACCCCGAAACCGACATGCTGCCGATCTTGTTGCAGCCGCCCATCACCGAGCCGGTGCCGCAGGGCTGATGGTTCCAACTGGTCGGGCTGGCTATAGATCCGGTGTCGTACAGGCCCAGGGGTGTCTTGGTGGACGGGCTGGAGGAGGCGATGATGCTTGCCTTCAGCCGGGCCTCGATGACGTAGGCGCCCTGATTATGAAGGAAGCCGCCGATGCCGACCTGGAAGTACGCGCGGGTGCGGCCGGAAGGACTGCACGGGTGCTCGGTGTCCACATACCCGCAGTAGCCCGTGGCGGGCGTGTCCTGGCCGTACTGGGTTCCGTTGTATTTGTTCGTGTCCTCGTACGCTTCCTGGACCTGGGCCCAAGCCTGAACGCCTTTGCTGTCCGTCGACGGGTTCCATCCCGGGTCGATGAACCACGGTCCCGTGCCCTGCCCGAGCACTTTGGTGTCGGGAACCAGGTCGATGCCCTGAGCGTCGGTGTGTGCCGCGACGCTCGCGACGGTAAGGCAGCCGAGTCCCACATGATCGGGCTCGGAGCTGTGAAGCGCGGCTTACCGTCGCTGTCGGCGGCTTTGAGATTGCCTGCGGCGTCCGCGCTGACCGTCAGTCCGTCGGCCATCACGTCGAGATGCAGCCTCTTGACCACAGGGTTCGCCGCCGCTTCCGCCGTGTGAACCACCAGGACCTGGCGCCAGCCTCCCAGCGGTGTGGCGGTCAGTTCGAGGTCGACGTCCGGGAGCACGTTCCGGTAGAGGGCGCTGTCGCCGTTCAGTTCCGGCTTGGGCAGGGTGAAGGGTGCTTTGAGAGCGAGCTTCCTGCCATCGCTCGTCGTCATCGTGGCCATCGCCCCGTCGCCGCCACCGGAGAACACCGTTTTGGACGGCACCACAGCAGGTGTCACCGTGCCGTCGGCGACGGCGTGCAGTGTCGTGTCGATGTTCTGCCACGTGCCGTCGGTTGTCTGAACGCGCTGTGGGGCGGCGGACGTGTCCGTGCTGAGCGTGCCGTCAGGGTTGGCCACCGTCTGTGAAGCAGGCGTGTTCAAAAAGCCGACCAGAGTCGGCTTGCCCGTGTCCTTGGCTTGTGTCCGCGCGGCATCGAGTGCTCTCTGGTCAGCGGAAGGCGGCTTCGGCGGGCTGGCCGGCCAAGAAGTGTCGGCCGGGCCGAAATCGTGGCCTCCACTGTCAGCCGCCGCCGTTGGTACGGCCAGGAAGCCCAGGCCCAGGCAGAGCGCGGCAGCTCCCGCCAGGGGCCTGAACCATGCTTTGACGGAGCGTCGGCTGCGCGAGGCGCCCGGCCTCGGTAGCCGTGCAAGGGGTGTTGATGGCCTCAAGGTGGAGGTCCTCGCTTACAGCTGTGAGCGGACAGAAAGCATGCGCACATTTCCCTCACATCGTGCACCTGTCAACCACATATCGACCGTCATGGCCGAGACGCACCAGGTGGTGACTCAAACACCCTCCGTGACATGGATCACTTAGGGGAATTCTCATGAATCGCTGTACGGATCGAACGCACGCTCCATAAGGTCCGGCTCACCCGGGCCGCGTTCGGCCCGGCGCTCTCAGCTTTCTGTGTCCTGTGGGGGGATCCAGTTGTCTCGTCGGGGTGGGTTTGCCATGCGGTCGAACGCTGGGCGATCACGCATTGCCGTGGTCGCCGCGCTCTCCGTGCTGTTCGCCGGGCTTGGGCTTCCCGTTGTCGAGGCGAAGGAGGCTCCGCCGAAGATCTGGACGCCGCCGAACACGTCCCTGCCCGAGACGCAGCCCGTCAAGGGGAGCAGTCTCAAGCCCCGAGCGGACAAGCCGGCCGCGGTGAGTGGCTGGACGCCGCCGAGTACTACGAACATGCCGTCCGGCGCGGTGACGGCGACACTGACCGACCCGCCCGCGGCCGGGCGCAGTGGTGAAACGACTCCGACGGCTCAGGTCGGCAGCCTTCCCGTGTGGATCGCTCCTGAACACAGCCCGAATCGGGCCCGCGGCAATGCAACTGACGCCCCCGCCAAGGCGGATGACGCCAAGCTGCGGGTGGAGGTGGCGGACGCGGGCAAGGCCGTGGCTACAGGCGTGAGCGGCCCATTGGTCTCGCTGACGGACAGCGGCTCCGGTCCGGCTCCCGGCAACGTCCGGGTGGCCCTGGACATCTCGGCCTGGGCCAAGACCGCGGGTGCCAACTGGGGGGACCGCGCCCGAGTCGTGCAGCTGCCGGCCTGCGCGCTGGCATCGCCCCAGGCGCCCGGGTGCAGAAAGCGCACGCCCGTGACGTCGCACCGGGACGCATCGGGACGCCTGACGGCCAACGTCGATGTGCCGTTCAGCATGGCGCGCGGCACCACCAAGTCGCCCATGGCGACATCGCTTTCCGCACCTCAGAGCGTGGTGTTGGCCGTCGAGCCGGGTCCGTCCGGCTCGACGGGTGACTACAAAGCCTCTCCGCTCAATCCTTCGGCCTCCTGGCAGGCCGGCGCGAACGCGGGCAACTTCACCTACGGCTACACCGTCGAGGTCCCGTCCGCGATCGCCGGGCCGGCCCCGAGCATCTCGCTCGGCTACGACTCCTCCTCCGTCGACGGCAAGACGGCCTCCACCAACGCGCAGGCCAGCTGGATCGGCGACGGCTGGGACTACCAACCCGGTTCCATTTCCCGTACGTACAAGAGCTGCGACGACGCCGGAGTCAAGGACTCGGGTGACGAGTGCTGGGGCGGTGACCTGCTCAATCTGTCGCTCGCCGGGCACGCGGGCCAGCTCGTGCGCGACGACAAGTCGTGCGAGTGGCACCTTCAGGGCGAGGACGGCACCAAGGTCGAGCGGCTGACCGGCCAGGCCAACGGCGCCTGGAAGGGCGAGGGCTTCAAGGTCACCACGACGGACGGCACCCAGTTCTACTTCGGCGCCAATCATCTGCCGGGCGGCGACGGCAGTGACCCGGCGGCCAACTCCGTTTCCACCGTCCCCGTCTACTGGCCCGGTGACGCCGACAAGTGCCTGGGCGCGGAGTCCCCGGCCAAGAACTCCTGGTCGCAGATGGGCTGGCAGTGGAACCTCGACTACGTCGTCGATGCGCACCAGAACCTGATCAGCTACCGGTACGCGCAGGAGGACAACTACTACGGCAAGGGTGGTGGCCAGAACAACGGCAACGGGACACCCACCCTCTACCAGCGCGGCAGTTACCCGACCTGGGTCGGCTACGGCCAGCGCCTGCCCGACCAGATCAAGGAGAAGGGCACGGGCAAACCGGCCGCTCAGGTGTGGTTCCGCACCAAGGAGCGTTGTGTGGCCGGGGGTTCGGTCACTTGTGACCCCGCGCAGCGGACCAAGGCCAACAAGACGTACTGGCCGGACAGTCCGCTAGACCAGAGCTGCGACAAGTCCGGTCAGTGCCTGACACTGTCACCCACGTTCTGGACGACCAAGCAGCTGACCCAGATCGACACCGAAGTCCTCGAGGGCTCCTCTTACCGACCGGTCGACTCCTTCGCGCTGACCCAGTCGTTCCAGGACCCCAACGACGGCACCTCCCCGTCGCTGTGGCTCGACTCCATCCGGCGCACCGGCAGCAACGGCAAGACTGCCGTACCGCTGCCGCCCGTCTCCTTCACTCCCGTCGAGATCGCCAACCGCGTCGACGGCAACGTGGTCCGTCCCGACGGCACCGAAGCCTCTGCCCCCGACTACAAGCGCCCCCGAATCCAGACGATCACGACGGAGACCGGCGGCAAGATCAACGTGATCTACCGACCGGCCGAATGCTCCCGCACCCGAAAGGCGATGCCGTCGGCCGCGGACAGCAACACGATGGCGTGCATGCCCGTCAGGTGGTATCTCCCGGGACAGTCCTATCCCGATCCGGTCGACGACTGGTTCAACAAGATCGTCGTCCAGAGCGTCACCGAGCAGGACACCTTCGCCACCGCGACCCCCAAGGTGACGGACTACGAGTACGGCGGCGGAATCGCCTGGCACCGCAACGACTCCGAGCTCACTGACGCCAAGACCCGTACCTGGGACCAGTTCCGCGGTTATGCCACGGTCACCACTCGCACCGGCAACGGCAACCTGACCGAGGCCCCGCGCACCAAGACCGTCAGCACCTACCTGCGTGGCATGGACGGTGACGTCCTGGCCAACGGCTCCAAGCGCAGCGTCGCTGTCACCGTGATACCGCCAGGGGGCACGGCCAAGACCCAGACCATCACGGACGACAATGTCCTGTCCGGCTTCGTCCGTCAGACGCAGACCTATGACCGCGACGGCGGCGACCTGATCGGCAGCGAGATCACCACGCCGTGGTTGGGCACGGTGACTGCCACCCGCGCGCAGTCCGGCGGCATGCCCGACATCACCGCCCGGGCCGTCAACACGAGCAAGGTCACCACCTACTCGAAGCTGGCCGGCGGCGACTGGCGTACCGCCGAGCGCACCTCCACCTATGACGACACGCTCGCCGTCCGCCCCGTCGAAGTCGACGACAAGAGCGATCTCGCGCACCCGGAACAGCGACTGTGCACGGCCTTCACCTACGCGGCCGGCCCGGGCGGCGCGGTCACCGCGCGGGCATCGCGCACGCTCACGCTCTCCGAAGCCTGTGGCGAGACGCCGACGGCTGCCAACACCGTGGCCGACACGCACTCCTACTTCGACAACAAGCCGCTCGGAGAATCAGGCGCGACCGGGGACCAGACCGGAACCGACATCCTTGAACGCTACGGCGCCGACGGCAAGCCGGTCTACCGCAAGAACGCCGTGGCAGCCTTCGACGCCTACGGCCGAGTCATCAGCACCACCGACCCGACCCGCACCGACGCCGGCCACCCCGACGGTGCGACCACCAGGACCGAATACTCCCCATCCACCGGTGCGCTTCCGAACCAGATCACCCACACCAACCCGCTCGGCTGGAAATCGAGCACCACCCTCGACATCGGCCGCGCTCTGCCGCTGAAGCAGACCGATGAGAACGGGCATGTCGCCGAACAGGACTACGACGCGCTCGGCCGGGTCGTTGCCGTGTGGCAGCCCGGCGCCGACCGCAGCGCGAAGGCCGCGCCCACGCGCAAGTTCTCGTACGCGATGAACGGGACCAACGCGCCGTCCAGTGTGCTGAGTCAGGCCCTGACGTCCACTGCGCCAACCTACAGTTCCACCTTCACCCTCTATGACGGCCTCGGTCGCATTCGCCAGACCCAGGCGATCCCTCCCTCGGGTGCTTTCGGCCGTACCATCACCGACGCACTGTTCGACTCGCACGGTTGGCAGACCAAGACCAGTGCGGCCTACTACAACAATGAGGCCGGACCCGCAGGGCAGTTGTTCCTGCCCAATGGGGGCGTCAATCCGGACAGCAAGATCCCGGCGCAGACCGTTCAGGTCTACGACGGCCTGGGGCGGACCACCGACACGGTCTTCCAGTCCTACGGCATCGAGCAGTGGCGTTCGAAGACCTCGTACCCGGGCGCGGACGAGACGCGTTCCACTCCGCCCAGGGGCGGCTATGCCAGCGCTTCCATCACCGACGGCAACGGCCAGACGGTGGCGCTGCGCCAGTACCAGTCCAATACGCCCACCGGCGCGTACGACGAGACGACCTACGGTTACAACGCTCAGGGCAAGGAGTTGTGGCGCAAGGACTCGGCCGGCAATCAGTGGACGTTCACCTACGACCTGCTCGGTCGCGTGGTGAAGTCCACGGACCCGGACTCCGGCACCGCGACCACCGTCTATGACGACACCAAGAACCTCGTCACCGCAACCGACGCGCGGGGCAAGAGCGCGACCACCGTCGTCGACTTGCTGGGTCGGACCACCGCGACCTACGAGGGCACAACCACCGACCCGGCCAAGCAGGTCGACGCGTTCACCTACGACACGTTGGCGCTCGGCAAGCCGACTTCCAGCACCCGCTTCGTCGGCGGAGCCGCAGGGGACGCTTACGTCTCGCAGGTGACGGGATACGACGGCGGGTACCGCCCGCTCGGCAGCAAGATCACTATTCCGGCCGTCGAGAAGGGCCTCGCCAACACCTACGAGACCAGCAACACGTATGACGCGCTCGGGCATTTGCAGACCACCAAGCTGCCGCCGGTGGCGGGCATGGCGGCTGAGACCCTGACCTACGCCGTCGACAGCGGTGGCAATATGACGATGCTGGTCGGCAAGACGGGCCTCACCGTCACGCCCTATGTAGTGGACCTGCGCTACGACCCGTATGGGCGTGCCATCCGCACCACGGTCGGCCCGACCGGGGCGCAGATCGTCTCCACCCAGGACTACGACAACTCGACGGGCCGGGTCATCCGCTCCACCCTCGACAAGCAGACGGCGCCCAACGCCAGCGTCGACGTCAGCGACTACACCTACAACCCGTTGGGCCAGGTCACCTCCGTCCGTGACGCCCAGGACGGGGTGGCCTCCGACCTCCAGTGCTTCACGCACGACTATCTCGGCCGCCTCACCCAGGCCTGGACCGACACCGGAACCCAGACCACCGCCGCGCAACCCAGCGTCCGAGGCATCGGCACCTGCGCCAACACCGATGGTCCCGCGGTGGACGCCAAGGGCAAGCCCAGCGTCGGAGGCCCGGCTCCGTACTGGCAGAAGTACACCTACGACAAGCTCGGCAACCGCAAGCAGCTGGTGAAGAAGGACGTCACCGGCGACGCGTCGAAGGACGTGACGGTCGACCAGACCTTCGGCGCCGGCCCCAACACCCCGTCCTCCGACCCGAAGACGGGCGGTGGGACCGGCGGTCCGCACGCGTTGATGTCGTCGACGGAGACCGGTCCGTCGGGTACGCAGGTGACTTCGTACTCGTACGACGCGGGCGGCAATACGACATCCATCACAAGTACTCCGGGCACCAAAGCCTTGACCTGGAACGGTCAGGGCAAGCTCGACAAGATCACCGGCACTGGTGAGAGCGCGGGTACGAGCTACCTCTACGACACCGGCGGCAACCAGCTCATCCGCCGCGACCCGGGCAAGACCACGCTCAGCCTGGGCCCCGACCAGCTGACCCTGGACACGGCCAGCGGCAAGGTCACCGACGTCCGTACCTACGCGGCCCCGGGCGGTCTCTCGGTCACCCGGACGATCGCCGACGGCAAGTCGACCCTCGCCTACCAGTCGGCCGATCCGCACGGCACGAACGGCGTCCAGCTGAACGCCTACGACCTGTCCCAAGTCCGCCGTCCCACCGACCCGTTCGGCAATGAACGCGGCACCCAGCCGACGGATGGAGCCTGGGCGGGCGACAAGGGCTTCGTCGGCGGCACCAAGGAGAAGGCCACGGGCCTGACCCTCCTGGGAGCCCGCGAGTACGACCCGAAGACGGCCCGGTTCATCAGTCCGGACCCCATAGTGGATGCGGGCGATCCTCAGCAGTGGAACGCGTACGCCTATGCCAACAACAGCCCGGTCAACCGGACTGACGCCAACGGGCTCCGCACGGCCTGTGACACGCCAAAGGAGTGTCAGGGGGTCAATCAGTACTACGCGGACAAGGCGGGCATAAAGCTGACTGTCGATCCCGGTAATGGTCCGAGTGACGGGGAAAAGCGTGCTGCGCAGGACCTGGCCGAAGCCGACACGGTGGTCACCAAGGCCAAGCAGAAACGCGATGACATCAAGAACCAGGTCATCAATCTGATCGGTGACCTGATCGGTTTCAACGACGCGCGGGACTGTTTCACCAAGGGCGACGTGATGGCTTGCGTCAACACCGCACTCAACGCCGTGCCCTGGGGCAAGATCTTCAAGGCCATCAAGGTCGGTATCAAGGCCTTCAAGATCTACAAGGAGCTCGACAAGGCCTACGACGCCATTCGTGCCGGCGAACGTGCCGCTGCCAAGGCAGCCGAGGCGATGAGTCGCGCGAAAAAGGCGGCAGCGGAAGCCAAGGCTGCGGAAAAGGCGGCAGCGAAAGCCGCCGAAGAAAAGGCTGCCAAGGAAACAGCCAGCGACGCGGCAAGTACGGAGTCGAAGTCCGCCAAGGCTGCGGATGACGCGGAAAGCAAGGGTGCCGGGGAGAGCGAGTCCACTCCAACCAACTGCAACAGCTTCCCGACCGGCACGCGAGTACTGATGGCCGACGGCACCACCAGGGCGCTGGAGTCTCTCCATATCGGCGACAAGGTGATGGCCACTGACCCCCAGACGGGCGAAACCCGACCGGAGACGGTTACCGCCACGATCACCACTCCCGACGACAAGGACTTCACCGACCTCACCCTCACCGACGAGGCGAACCCCCGCGGCCCGCCGGCGAAGATCACCTCCACCCATCACCACCCCTACTGGAGCGAGACTCGCCATCAGTGGGTGGATGCCGGTGAGCTCCACCGCGGTGAGCGACTTCGCCGGCCGAACGGGATGTCCCTGACCGTCCAGACGGTCCGCAACTTCCAGTACGCCGTTACCACCCACAACCTGACGGTCAACCAACTCCACACGTACTATGTGCTGGCGGGCGCTACGCCGTTACTCGTTCACAATTGTGATGTTTCGTTGAGTCAGGCCGAGGCGGACACGCTTCGTGTCGGTCCTCATGCCGATGAGTCGGTGCCTGCGACCGGTCCCATCGTTACCCCGGAGCAGAGTGCGGCCATGCAGGGAAGAGCGTGCCACTCTTGCGGTGGGAGCAGTCCGACGATGACGGGTGATCATCAGCCGTCTACTGGAATTGGACCGACTAGCCTTCCGCGTAGTCTGTTCCCTCACTGTGAGACATGCAGTGATATGCAAGCGGTTGCCGTGTCGAAAGCTCAGCGGATGCTGCGTAATCACGGCTATCATGATCCGACGTTTGAAGGGCTCCCGGGAATTCCGAGCGCAGCTCAGATGCTGGCGGAGCTATTGCCCGGGCATACGGGGTAGTAGGGGTTAGGTAGAGGGCGCCCGGTTAGTGTTGGTGTTGACTGAGCGCCCCATTACGGCTGAACTGGGTAACTGGCGGAGA
The DNA here is from genome assembly GCF_003627815.1 of Streptomyces hundungensis. Classification (NCBI taxonomy): domain Bacteria; kingdom Bacillati; phylum Actinomycetota; class Actinomycetes; order Kitasatosporales; family Streptomycetaceae; genus Streptomyces; species Streptomyces hundungensis. The sequence continues at coordinate 1,776,006 of NZ_CP032698.1, read as the reverse complement.
AATGCTCATTGGTAGTGCTGAGTTCTACTTGAACCATCGCGTGGTCCGTATTGGGGCGACGGTTCCGCCGGAGGAGGATCTGGTGCTGGCCGGCGCGCCGCTGGTGGCGTCTAGAAGCCACATCCAGCTAGCTGCACGTGCGCAGATGGGTCTTGTCCGCATCAGGTTGTGGAACAGGGCCGGCCCGGCGGGATGCAGTGTCCTGTTCGAGGGAGACCTGATGCTCGACGACGGAGCCATTCAAGTCGGTGACATCCTCGGCGTGTCTCGTTTTGTGCAGAACATCGGAGCGCCTGGCGCGCATCGCATCAGGGTCGCGGTCGATGATCCCGGGGTTGCTTCCCGCGTCGATGTAGTCATCGATTCGGGATGTGACGGGCGAGCGCTGACAAGCGTGAATGGTTTGCCGTTGCCTCAGTTCGTAGTAGCCGAGAATGTCTCTCTCGGCAGATCTGATGAACTCGCGCTGATTCTTTCGGCACATGATATGCCGCACAATCGCCTCGCCGCATCGTTCAAGGTGATCAAGCTGGCCGCAGAGTCAGACCCTCTGGACCGTGTGGAGATTCTCAGAGAATTTCGAATGCGCATGGTATGCGAGTGGCTCAGGTGGCTCGCGCGAGTGGCCTCTGTGGATGTGGCGTTCGTGATGGGCAGTCATGTGTCCACACGTTTGGACGCGGCCACGATGGCAGATCTCGACCGCACTTCTGCAGCGCTTGCTGCGGAGGTGCTTGAGCGTCTCGCCGCTGACCGTTAGCAGCGCTGTGCCGCCGAGTGCTATATGCCTTTGCCGAGTCGCCCTCATTGAGCTGTGCTGGGTGGGGACGATGTGGCGTTCGACGGCAGTAATTGACGGCAACGGTCGCGCGCACGGGGTGCGTCAGGGGCGGTCAAGAGCCGCGGCGAGGGCGTCGAGGGCTTGGCGTTGGAGGTGGAGTCGGGCGTGGGCGCAGACAGTGGCGGTGACGCCGATATGGGCGTGGCCGCGAAGGTGTCGGACGGGTCCGAGGGTGTCGATGGCGTAGTGCTGGAGGCGGAGCGCACGAGGGCGTAGGGGCGATGTGGGTGGGCCCGAGGAGTCCCCCTAAGTAACGATGACGTCGACGCCCTGTCCCAGGAGCAGGGCGGCGGCGGGCCTCTGCCGCGATAAGCGGACGAAATGCCTGGGCTGGCGCGTGGTGGTCTTGACGTTGCGGACGACGTTTCGGGAGAGCTCGACCTCGCGGGCGAAGGGTGTCCCAACCGCCCGCGGGTTCGGCCGCGTTGGGCCACGAGGACTGACCTTTGGTCAGTGCGCCCGGCATGTGCGCGGGGGCGTACGCCTATTCACGGGTTGGCTCCCGCGCGGCACCGCGGACCCCGTACGGTGGAGGTACAGCCGCCGTTTCTCGCGGCGGGGAAGGAGCCTCCCACCCATGGACAGTGGTACTCCGCCGAAGCTGCCGCACCAGCTTGCCGTGGCCGGCCGGATCCCGCTCGCCGTGATCGTCGTGGACGGCGACGGCCTGGTGTCGCACTGGTCATCCGGTGCGCGCAGGCTGTTCGGTCCCGGCAGGGAGGACGCGGTCGGCCGACCCGCCGTCGATCTGCTGCCCGTCTCCGGCGCGCTGGAGCGCGGCTTCGACGACTACGACGTGTTCGACGAGTTGGGCCCCGGCCTCGACGGCCCGCTCACCGGCCGCACCGCCTACCCCAGCGCCGGCCGGGCCACCCTCAACGAACCCGGCCGCGAGCGCAGCGACGTGCTGTGGTGGGCCTATCCGCTGGTCGGACCCGGGCCCGAGCGGCTCCTTGTCCTCGCGGCCAACGCGGCCCAACTCCACCGGGAGGACGAGGACGACGACGGCTCCATCGAGCGGATAGCGCCCGGCTTCGCCCTGCACACCGACTTCCCCGGCGCCGACGAGCTCGCCCGGCGGCTGCCCGAGATCCTGCCCAGCATGAGCGTCGGCGAGAGCTCGCGCATCGTGGCCCAGGTGCTCGAACTCGGCTATCCCGTCCTGGAGTTCAGCCAGCACGACCGGGTGCCCGTCACGCCGGACTGGGGTGTGCCCCGGCGCGCCGAACACCGGCGCGGGCGGCGTCGGCACCCCATGGAGCCGGTGTCACGGGCCCAGCCGCCCGCCCCCGAGTTCGCCGCCGACCTCGAATACGCGGCGGTGCGCGAGCGGCTCGAATTCCTCAATGAGGTCAGCGGCCGCATCGGCTCCTCGCTCGACCTGTCCCGCACCATCCAGGAGGTCAGCGCCGCCGTCGTCCCCCGCTTCACCGATGTCGCGGGCACCTATCTGCGCGAACAGGTCATCGCGGGCGAGGGCTTCCCCGAAGGGCCGCCCGATGCCCGCACCCTGTGGCACCGGGTCGCCCTGGAACACGTCGACGAACCGGGCCGCTGGGACGATGTGGTGCCGGTCGGCGAGTCGATGCCGTTCCCCGCGCACACCCCGTTCTTCCAGTGCATGACGTCCGGCGAGCCCGTGCTCGTACCGAGGATCAGCGAGCAGCTGGGCACCGCCATCGCCTCGCAGTTCGACAAGCGCGACATCCGGCCGCTCATCAACGGCCGCTCCATGCTGGTGGTCCCGCTCAAGGCGCGCAACGTGGTGCTCGGATTCATGATCCTGCTGCGGCACGCCGAGCGGGCCGAGTTCAACGACATGGACCGCGTCACCGGCGCCGAACTGGCCGCGCGCGCCGGGCTCGTCCTCGACAACGCCCGGATGTACACCTACCAGGAGAGCGTCGCCGAGACCCTCCAGGACTCGATGCTGCCGCAGGTCGCCCCACGCATGGCGGGCTGCGACACGGCCACCCGCTATCTGCCCGGCACGCTGCTCGGCCGGGTCGGCGGAGACTGGTTCGACTCGATCAAACTGCCCGGTTCACGCACCGCCCTGGTGGTCGGCGACGTGATGGGCCACGGCCTCAACTCGGCCGCCATGATGGGCCAGTTGCGCACCGCCGTACAGACCATGGCCGCGCTGGACCTGCCGCCCCACCAACTCCTGCGCAACCTCGACGACTTGGCTCAGCGCCTGGGCGAGCACTACCTGGCCACCTGTCTGTACGCCGTGTACGACCCCATCGGGGGCGAACTCCTCATGGCCAACGCGGGCCATGTGCCGCCGGTGATCGTACGGTCCGCGGACGGCCGCAGCGAGCTCCTGGAACTGCCCACGGGCGCGCCGATCGGCGTGGGGGGAGTGCCCTTCGAGACGGCCCGTATCAAGGTCGAGCCCGGGGACCGGCTCGTCATGTGCACCGACGGGCTCGTCGAGGTGCGCGGTCAGGACATAGGCGTCGGCCTCGCCACGCTCTGCGAGTCGGCGGCGCACCCGGCGGCCTCCATGGACGACGCCTGCGACACGATCATCCGAGCCCTCAACACCCGGGGCGGGCGCAAGGACGACGTCGCCCTGCTCATGGCGCGGCTCAACGGCATCGCCCGCGAGGACGTCGCCCAGTGGCGGCTCGCGGTCGATGCGGCCGAGGTCGGCCGGGCCCGTCGGCTGGTCGGCGAACAGCTCGCCCGGTGGGGCCTCGCATCGGTGGCCGAGACGGTGGAGTTGCTGGTCAGCGAGGTCGTCACCAATGGCATCCGGCATGCGCACGGACATCAGGTCGAGCTGCGGCTCGTACGGACCGAGGCGCTCCTGTGCGAGGTGGTCGACGACGACCACACCCTGCCGACGCTGCTGAGCGCGGGCCCGGACGACGAGGCGGGCCGGGGTCTGCGCGTGGTCACCGCGCTCGCCCGGGAGTGGGGCACCAGCCGCACCGGCAACGGCAAGACCGTCTGGTTCGACGTGGCCCTCCCGCGCACGGCCCGCCGAGGACGCTGAGCCCCAGCCCCGGGCACCGGCCTCGAACCCCGGCCCCGCCCGGGCCTCGCGACGGTCGCACCTCGCGACCGCGACCGCGCCCGCGCCTCGCGCCCCGCGACCACGGCTGCGCCTCGCGCCCGTGCCCTCGCGAGCCGACCCGCGGCGTGCGGCGTTCACTCCGCGACGCCCTCAACTCCCGCCGGTCGAACGGTCGGTGAAGGTATGCGCCGGGTGCTTGTCCGGCGTACGCACCTCGCGGTAAACCGATCTTGACACTGTGCATGCTGCCCGGGGAGACGGTCATGAGCGTGACGAGCAAGTACCTGGACGCCTGGGAGGGGTTCTGGCGGGAGGCTCCGGACGAGGCCGGCGCGGTCCTGTGGGACGCGGAGCCGGCCCTCACCGCCGCCCGCCACCTGGCCCACTTCGCGGCCCGCATCGACCACCCCGACCTTCCGCTGGTCGACCTCGGCTGTGGCAACGGCACCCAGACCCGCTATCTCGCGGCCCGCTACGCGCGGGTGACCGGAGTCGATCTGTCCCTCGCCGCCGTTGAGCACGCCCGCAGCCAGGACCCGGACGGGGAGGCCCGGTTCGAGCAGTTGGACGCCACCGACCCCAAGGCCGTCCAGGCACTGCACGACCGGCTCGGCGACGCCAACGTGTACGTACGGGGCGTACTGCACCAGTGCGAGCCCGCCGATCGCCAACCGCTGGCCGACGCCGTCGCCACGCTGCTCGGCCGGGACGGCAGGGCCTTCGTGGTGGAGCTCGCCGAGGCCGCGAAGCCGGTCCTGATGGGCCTGGCCCAGAGTCCGCAGGGCCCTCCGCCGAAGCTGCGGCCGGTCTTCGCGCACGGCATCGCGCCGGGCGAGGTGTCCGACGCGGCGCTGGTGCGACACTTCACGGAGGCCGGTCTGAGGGTGGTCGCCGAGGGTGAACTCCCGCTCGTCACCACCGAGTACACCCCCGACGGCCGCCGCATCGAGCTGCCGTCCAGGTGGCTGGTCCTGGCCCGGCCCGCAAGCGACGGCGCCGGGGCGCACTGAGTCCGCGGGCCGCCGGGCCGGCCGTTGGTGCCGAGCGGGCCAGCCGTCGGCGCTGAGCGCCGAGCGGGTTAGCCGTCGGCGCTGAGGGTGAAGGTGGCGCCGTCGGGGTCGCTGAGACGGACCCAGGGACCGCTGGACGCGGTGCCCTCGGCGAGGACGGTTGCTCCGTGGGCGCGGGCCTTCTCGATGTGGCTGCGCGGGTCCTTGACGGCGAAGTGGGTGTGCCAGTAAGGGCGCAGACCGGGGTCGGGGGCCGCTTCCACGGCGCCCGATGCGAGCCGCGCGACGATGTGCCCGCAGTGACTCAGGAGCACTTCCTCGTGTTCGTAGCGGACCTCGCAGCAACCGGGGCGGCGGCTGGCCCAGTCCAGCACCTCGCCGTAGAAGATGGCCGCGTCGAAGGCGTCCCGGGTGTGCAGCCGGGTCCAGGCCGGTGCCCGGTCCCGCCACGCCTCCCAGTTCGTGACGAGCGGGCCCTGCCAGATGCCGAAGACGGCGCCGTCGCGGTCGGCGGCCAGCGCGCCGCGCCCCTTTTGCAGGGCGACCGGCCCCACCGCCACCGTGGCCCCGCGTTCGCGGATGCGGGCCGCGGTGATGTCGGCGTCCTCGACCGCGAAGTACGGGGTCCAGGCGACCGCGACCTGGAGGGAGGGGGCGAGGGCGCCGATCCCGGCCACCGGCACCCCGTCCGCGAGGGCCACCCGGAACTCCTCGCCGAGCGAACCGGGCCGGAACGTCCAGCCCATCACCGCGCCGTAGAAGTCGAGCGCGGCGCCCAGGTCGCGGGCCATCAGGCTCACCCAGCACGGCGCCCCGCACATGGCCGCACTCGACTCGGCCACGGGAGGCGGAACGTCCGGGGCCACGGGGTGCGCGCTGTTCGGTGACGGCGTCACGAAAACCCTCGCTCTCAGGTATTTCGGCATACCGGCACATAGACCTCATCAGTATCCCGCGCCCCACCCCCGCTCGCATGTCGGACGGGCGCGGGGCGGGCGTCGGCGCCGGGTCAGCGGTCGGGGTCGCAGCTCTCCCGGCGCCGCCCGATGGTGATCAGCGCCTCCATGAGGGAGTTCTCGTCGTCCCGGGGCGCCCGGTGCACGGCGCCCTCCTCCAGGACGTCGCCCAGCTCGGGGAAGTCCGCGGTGGCCGGAGTCGTCCGCAGGATGACACCGCTGGGCGGTGCGAGCGCGCGCAGCCCGGTGAACAGCACGGCCGGATCGCTGTCGCCGTTCATGCTCGGGTCCAGGACGGCGACGTCGGGCAGCAGGACGTGTGCCTGGGCCAGCGCGAGCCGGGGGCTCGGGGTGTGGGAGATGACGCGGAAGTGCGGGTTGCGGTGGATGTGCTCACGCAACACCACGGCTTCCTCGTCGGTGGCTACCAGCAGGACGGTGATCACGCTTCCAGCATGGGCGCCCACGCCGACCCCAGCCACGCGAGGGCGCCCGGCGTCGGGGCGGAGGCCTGTGCCTTCCGGCGTCGGGGCGGATGCCTGGGCTTCCCGGCGCCGGGACGGAGGCCTGTGGTTCCCGTCGCCGGGACGGAGACCCGTGCTTCCCGGCGTCAGGGTGGACGCCCGTGGTCGGCGTCGCCGGGGTGGATACCTGGGCTTCCCGTCGCCGGGGCGGATACCCGCGATCCCCATCGCCGGGGTGGACGCCTGGGCTTTCCGGCGTCGGGGGGGGATACCCGTGGTTCCCGGCGTCGGGGTGGACGCCTGTGGTCCGCGTCGCCGGGGTGGATACCTGGGCTTCCCGTCGACGGGGCGGATACCCGTGGTCCCCGCCGCCGGGACGGACGCCTGTGGTCCCCGCCGCCGGGACAACCGGGGCCTCGCCGTGCGCCCGCGCCCGCCGCTCGGGCGGGCACCCGTACCCCCCCGCGCTCAGGCCGACGCCGCCTCCGCGATCAGGCGGGCGGTCGCGCGCCCGGCCCGCAGGGCGTCGGCGTCGGTGGTGGGGACGCAGTGGCCGAGGCCGGCGTCGTACGAGGTCATGATGACGCCCGCGTGGTCCGTCTCCGTCTCGTGCAGGCGCGCGGGCCACTCCCGCTCGTCCAGCGCGGCGAGGAAGTCGCGGGAGTGGCGGCACTCCACCTCGGTGTCCGCCGTGCCGTGGATCAGGGTCACGGGCACCCGGCGCCCGTCGAACCCGCCCAGATCCTCCAGCGGGACGGATCCCGTGCTGCGCGCCGGGCGCCAGTAGAGGCCCGCGATGCCGACCACGGCCTTCGGGAGCCAGCCGTCCATGAGGTCCGGCCGCAACGCCGTCCCGATCGCCGCCCCCGCCCCCGCCGACCAGCCCGCCACGACGAGCCGCTCGGGGTCCGCGCCGAACCCGGCCGCGTTCTCCCGCACGTACCGCAGGGAAGCGGTCAGATGCGCACGGCCGCCGTCGGGGGCGTCGGAGCGCCAGTCCGGCACGAACACGGTCAGCCCGTGCGCGGCGGTCTCCTCGGCGAGCGGGGCGACCTCGGACCGCATGTCGGGGCCCATGCCGTGCCACAGGAGTACGGCCCGGGAAGGCGCGGGAGTGCTCTGCGGCCGGTACACGTCGAGGAGTTGGGGCGCCGCCCCACCCGTGGTGTAGGCGACGGTCCGGACGGTGCTGCTGATCGACATGGGAAAGATCCTCGGGTCGCGGGGCTCGACGCCGCTGGGCGTGATCATCACCGTAACCGTGTCTCCGGCGCGCCGGGCGCTCCTTGATTCCTCGGCCTCCCCTGGAGGGGAATTGCCCCAACTGCCCGTCATGGCCGACCTGGACGGGAATCTCCTTGGTCCGGGCGGGAGTTGAGGCACGGATGGGGCGGCGCGGGGGGTCGACCGGATACGGTGCTGCTGTGCTGATCAAGGGGCAAGAACCGGGGACGGCGCTGCTACTGGCGGCCGCCCCGGCGAACAAGGGCCGTCTCATCGACGCCGCGTCGGTGCTTCCGGGCCTGGCCGCGGTGGACCCGGGCGTGCTCACCGGCACCCCCGCGGCCACCGTCGTGGAACTCGCCGACCCGGTGGACCCGCAGACCGTGCTGACCCGGCTCCGCGCCGTGGCCACCGCGCCCGGCCCGCTGTACCTGTATCTGGCGGGCCAACTGCACGTGGACACCAGGCAGGGGCAGCTCCACCTCGCGCTCGCCCGCACGACGCGGGCGAGCCTGCGCTACACGGCCCTGCCGTGGGCCTGGCTGGTCCACGAGTTCCAGGTGCGGGCGCCCGGCACGACCACGGTGCTCGTGGACCTGGTCGCCGATCCGACGGCCTGGCAGCACATCGGTCAGGAGGGCCTCGCCGCCGGTCTTGGCGTCCGCCTCTACGGGCGGGTCGCCGCTCCCGCGCCGCGCCGGGCGATCGCGACCCCCACCTATCTGAAGACATACGCCGAGGTGTGGCGCGGCGGGGCCCGGCCGACGCTCCCCGAGCTGCACGCCTACGCCGCCGAGCAGGCCGGCCCCGCCACCGACGCGTTCGTTCTGGCCCTCGACGGGCGGCCCGCGCCCACCGTTACGGCGCCCGCGCCCGCCGGCCCGCCACAGGGCGACGACCCCCATCCGGCGATCCTCGCCGCCGCCCACGCGGGACGGCACGGCGAGGCGGCGTCGATGGCGGCGGTGTGGGAGAGCGAGGCGATGCGCGCGTACGGGCCCGGATCGCTGGAGGCGGTCCACTGGTTGGAGGTCCGCGCCGACCTGGCCCGTCTGGCCGGGGAACCGGCCCGTTCCTGCGAGTTGTGGATGGCCTCGGCCCAGGCCCGGCTCGCCCGCCGCCAGACCACCGACGACCCCGACGTCCAGGGGGCGGTGGACCGGGCGCACCACCAGTGGGAGCAACTCCGCGACGCGGACCGCGCCCGCTTCCTCGCCCCGGCCCTGGTCACCCTGCGCCGCCAGGTCCCGGGCCGGCAGCGCGGCGCGCTGGAGGCGGTACAGCGACGCCTGGAACAACTCCAGGCAGTCCCGGCCGCAGGCCGCTGAGGCACGCCGCGCAGCGTACGCATCCGCAGCCGGGGCAAGCGTCCTGCACCCTCGGGGTAAGCGCCCATACCCCCGGACTAACGCCCGTACCTCCGGGCAAGCGCCCGCACCCTCGCGGCAAACGCCCCCACCCCGGGCAAAGCGCCCACCCCACCCCGGGTAAACGCCCGCACCCCGGGTAAGCACCCGCACCCTCGGGGTAAGCACCCGCCCTCCGGGCAAACGACCCTTTCCGTCGGACCGCCGAAGCCCCCACCGCTCCAGACTCCACCCTCTACCAAGGGCGGCAGCCCCACCACATGCGACGCGGGCGCTCCTCCCAGCGGCCCGTCAGCCGCCCCGCCGCCCAGATGCGGCGTGCGCACCGTGCCGCCCAGCCCGCGCGGCGGGCCCCGGTCCGCACCGGGCCGCGTCGTGGGGCCGGATGACCGGCCCGTACCTTCGGCTTGGCCATGTCTCCAGAGTGGCGCGCCCGGTCGGCCGCCGCACACCGGGCCGTCTTCACACGGCGGGTGAGTGGGGCGAACGCGCCCGCCCCGGACCGGGGGCGGCCACTTCACCGGGGCCGCCCATCCCCGTCACAGGTGTGGACCTGTGGTGTCCGTGCGGGCCCTGGCCCGGGTATTCCTCGGCAGGTACGGTGGGGCGGCATGAAGATCCTCATCAGTGCCGACATGGAAGGCGCCACCGGAGTCACCTGGCCGGCCGACGTGCTTCCGGGGACGCCTCAGTGGGAGCGCTGCCGGGCCATGTTCACCTCGGACGTGAACGCGGCGGTGCTCGGATTCTTCGACGGGGGCGCGGACGACGTGCTCATCAACGAGGCGCACTGGTCCATGCGGAACCTGCTTCTGGAGAGACTGGACGAGCGGGCCCAGATGCTCACCGGCAAGCACAAGTCGCTTTCCATGGTGGAGGGGATCCAGCACGGCGACGTCGACGGCATCGCGTTCGTCGGCTACCACACGGGCGCCGGCACGGCCGGTGTGCTCGCCCACACCTATCTCGCCAACTCCATCACCGGGGTCTGGCTCAACGGCGCCCGCGCGAGCGAGGGCCTGCTCAACGCGCATGTCGTCGCCGAGTACGGGGTGCCCGTGGTCCTGGTGACCGGCGACGACCTCACCTGCGTCGACGCGGAGGGCTATGCGCCCGCGGCCCGCAAGGTCGCCGTCAAGGACCATGTCTCGCGGTACGCCGCGGTGTGCCGCACCCCGGCCCGTACCGCCGGTGACATCCGGGCCGCGGCCAAGGAGGCCGCCGCACTCGCGCGCAGGACCGAGCCCGTGGACGGCGGGCCGTTCACCGTGGAGATCGAGTTCGACGCCGAGCACCTGGCCGACGCGGCCACCGTGGTGCCCGGCGTGGGGCGTACGGGTGAACGGCGCGTCTCGTACACGAGTTTGACGATGTATGAGGGAATCCGCACCTTCAAGGCGGTTACGACGATCGTCTCGTCCGCGGTGGAGGAGCAGTATGGCTGAGGTGGAGACGGCCGATCAGGTGGCGCTCGACGAGGTGGTGGCCTTCACCTCCGGGCTGATCAGGATCGACACCAGCAACCGGGGCGGCGGCGACTGCCGGGAGCGCCCGGCCGCCGAATACGTCGCCGAGCGCTTGGCCGGAGCGGGCCTCGAACCCCGCATGCTGGAACGCACCGAGGGGCGTACCAACGTGGTCGCCCGGATCGAGGGCACCGACCCGTCGGCCGACGCCCTCCTCGTGCACGGGCACCTGGACGTGGTGCCCGCCGAGGCCGCCGACTGGAGCGTGCACCCCTTCTCGGGGGAGGTCCGCGACGGCGTGGTCTGGGGCCGGGGCGCGGTCGACATGAAGAACATGGACGCCATGGTCCTGGCGGTCGTACGGTCCTGGGCGCGGCACGGGGTGCGGCCCCGGCGCGACATCGTCCTCGCCTTCACGGCCGACGAGGAGGACAGCGCCGTCGACGGCGCCGGGTTCCTCACCGATCACCACCCCGAGCTGTTCGAGGGGTGCACCGAGGGCATCAGCGAGTCGGGGGGTGTCACCTTCCACGCCGGCCAGGGCATGGAGATCTACCCGATCGGGGCGGGGGAGCGCGGCACGGCCTGGCTGCGGCTCACCGCGCGGGGCCGCGCGGGGCACGGCTCCAAGGTGAACCGGGACAACGCGGTCAGCCGGCTCGCCGCCGCCGTCACCCGCATCGGCGCCCACGAGTGGCCGGTCAGGATGACCCCGACGGTCCGCGCGAGCATCATCGAACTGGCCGCGCTGCACGGCATCGACGCACACCCGGACGCAGCCGACTTCGATGCCGACGAACTGCTCGGCAAGCTCGGCCCGGCCGCCGCCCTGGTCGCGCCGGTCATCCGCAACAGCGCCAACCCGACGATGCTGAGCGCCGGTTACAAGGTCAACGTCATCCCGGGCAGCGCGACCGCGTACGTCGACGGGCGCATCCTGCCCGGCGCCGAGGCCGAATTCCACGCCACCCTGGACGAGTTGACCGGGCCCGAGGTCGACTGGGACTACTACCACGGGGGTGTGGCACTGGAGGCGCCGGTCGACTCGCCGACGTTCCAGAAGCTGAAGGCCGCCCTCGAACGGTTCGCGCCGGAAGGCCATGTGGTGCCGTACTGCATGTCGGGCGGCACCGACGCCAAACAGTTCACCCGACTCGGCATCACCGGCTACGGCTTCGCGCCGCTGCGCCTGCCGGCCGGCCTCGACTACCAGGCCCTGTTCCACGGCGTCGACGAACGGGTGCCCGTGGACGCGCTGCACTTCGGCGTCCGGGTCCTGGACCACTACCTGCGCTCCGCGTAGCCCCGAGAAAGAGTTGCCACGATGGTGCCCACCGCGCCCTACGGAAGCTGGCCGTCGCCGATCGACGCCGCCCTGGCCGCCGCCCACGACGGCCACGCCGACCACGTCGGTGTCGTCGGCGCCGAGTTGTGGTGGACGAGGGCGCGCCCCGACGAGGGCGGTCGGCAGGTCCTGGTGCGCCGCCGCCCCGACGGCGAGGACGAGGACGTCCTGCCGCCGCCGTGGAACGCGCGCAGCCGGGTCATGGAGTACGGCGGCCGCCCCTGGGACGGCGCGGACCGGCCCACCGGCGGCCCGCTCGTCGTCTTCACGCACTTCGCCGACCAGCGGCTGTACGCCTACGAGCCGGACACGGCCGCCGCGCCGAGGCCGCTCACCCCGCTCTCGACGGTCGGCGAGGGCCTGCGCTGGGTGGATCCCCGCATCGACCTCGACCGGGGCGAAGTGTGGTGCGTGCTCGAGGAGTTCACCGGCGAGGCGCCCACCGACGTGCGCCGGGTGATCGCGGCCGTGCCGCTGGACGGGTCGGCAGCCGAACACCGGGGCGCCGTAAGGGAGTTGAGCGACGGACGGCACCGCTTCGTCACCGGACCCCGGCTCTCCCGGGACGGCCGACAGGCCGCCTGGATCGGCTGGGACCACCCCCGGATGCCGTGGGACGGCACCGAGCTGATCGTGGCGGAGGTCGACGGGAACGGCGAGCTGCGCGGTGCCCGCACGCTCGCCGGCGGCCCCGAGGAGTCCATCGCGCAGGCCGACTGGGCCGCCGACGGCCGTCTCCTGTTCGCCTCCGACCGCAGCGGCTGGTGGAACCTGTACCGGGCGGAACCCGACGGCGCCGCGGTCGCGGTGTGTCCCCGCGCGGAGGAGTTCGCGGGGCCGCTGTGGCAGGTCGGGCGGCGCTGGTTCCAGCCCCTGGACAGCGGACTGATCGCCGTCGTGCACGGCGTGGGCACCACCACGCTCGGCATACTCGACCCCGAGAGCGGTGAACTCGTCGACGCCGCCGGCCCCTGGACCCAGTGGAGCGCGACGCTCGCCGCCCACGGCAGCCGCGTCGTGGGCGTGGCCGCGAGCCCGCGCACCTTCGGCGAACTCGTGGAACTCGACACCGCCACCGGCCGCGCCCGTGTCATCGGCTGCGACCACACCGACGTGGTGGACCCGGCCCACTACCCCGAGCCGCTGATCCGTACCTTCGCCGGACCCGGCGGCCGGGACGTCCACGCCCATGTCTACCCGCCGCACCACCCCACGCGCAGCGCCCCTGCCGGGGAGCTGCCGCCCTATGTGGTCTGGGCACATGGCGGACCCACCAGCAATGTCTCCCTCGTCCTCGATTTGGAGACCGCCTACTTCACCTCCCGCGGCATCGGCGTCGTCAAGGTCGACTACGGCGGCTCCACGGGCTACGGGCGCGCCTACCGCGACCGGCTGCGGGAGCAGTGGGGCGTCGTCGACGTGGAGGACTGCGCCGCCGTCGCGCGCGCCCTGGCCGACGAGGGCACCGCCGACCCCCACCGCCTGGCGATCCGCGGCGGCAGCGCCGGCGGCTGGACCACCGCCGCCTCCCTCGCCACCACCGACGTCTACGCCTGCGGCTCCATCAGCTATCCCGTCCTCGACCTCACCAGCTGGCTCGACGTCACGCACGACTTCGAATCGCGCTACCTGGAGAGCCTCGTCGGCCCCCACGCCGACGTGCCCGGCCGTTACACCGAACGCTCGCCCGCCCAGCACACCGACCGCGTCACGGCGCCGTTCCTGCTGCTCCAAGGGCTCGACGACGCGATCTGCCCACCCGTGCAGTGCGAGCGGTTCCTGGAGAAGATGGCCGGGCGCGGCATCCCGCACGCCTACCTCACCTTCGAAGGCGAAGGCCACGGCTTCCGCCGCGCGCAGACGGTGATCCGCGCCCTGGAGGCCGAACTCTCCCTGTACGCCCAGGTGTTCGCCATCGACCGCGACGACATCCCCCGGCTGGAGCTCACCCCGTGAGCGCCGCCGCCCTCACCCGCCCGCCCCGGCTACGGCCCGGCGCCAGGATCGCCGTGGTCGCCCCCAGCGGGCCCGTCGTCGAGGAACGGCTGCGCGACGGGCTCGGCATCCTGCGCGACTGGGGGCTCGAACCGCTCGCTACCGCCCAAGTCACCGATCGCCACCCGCAGTTCAGATATCTCGCGGGCGAGGACGAGAAGCGGGCCCGTGACTTTCAGGAAGCCTGGTGCGACCCCACCGTCGACGCCGTGATGTGCGCCCGGGGCGGTTACGGAGCTCAGCGCATGGTCGACCTCCTGGACTGGAACGCGCTGCGTGCGGCCGGGCCCAAGGTGCTCGTCGGCTACAGCGATGTGACCGCCCTGCACGAGGCGTTCGCCGTCCGCCTCGGCCTGTCCACCCTGTACGGCCCGATGGTCTCCGCGGCCACCTTCCTCACCGACGCCGCCACCCAGGAGTCCCTGCGCACCACCCTGTTCGAGCCCGAGGCGGCGATGACCCTCGGACTGCCCGGCGCCCGGCCCCTGGTGCCCGGCCGGGCCACCGGCGTCACCCTCGGCGGCTGTCTGTCGCTGCTCACCGCGGACCTCGCCACCCCGCACGCCCGCCGATCCGCCGCCGGCGGACTGCTGCTGCTCGAAGACATCGGCGAGGAGGACTACCGCCTGGACCGCGCCCTGACCCAACTCCTGCGCTCCGGTTGGCTGGACGGCGTCACCGGCGTCGCCCTCGGCTCCTGGAAGGACTGCGGCCCGTACGAGGAGAGGGTGCGGCCGGTGCTGGGCGAACGCCTGGCCCGGCTCGGTGTGCCCGTCGTCGAAGAGCTCGGCTTCGGCCACTGCGACACCAGCCTGACGATGCCGCTCGGGGTGCCCGCGACCCTGGACGCGGACCGCGGCACGCTCACCCTGGAGACACCCGCCCTGGTCTGAGGGGCCGTGCCGGGCGGCCGTCCGCCGAGGCCACGCCCGGCACGAACTCCCGGGCGCGGCAAGAACCTTGTGTCCCAGGCGTTGACGCGGAAGTTTTACGTGTCACAGCATGAGGGCGCCCGGACCTACCAGTCGGTAGGCCCGCCTCGCCGTGGAGGACGCCGTGACCCGTCGCCGTACCGTGCCCAGAACCCGCAAGCCGCTGGCGGCCGCCCTCGGCGCGGCGCTCGCCGTACCGCTGCTCGCGGCCGCACCGGCCGCCGCGACGGCCGGGCAGGGGTCCGACGCCGGTCAAGTCACCGTCACCGCGCTGAAGTTCACCGTCCGGGCCGGCGGCCGCAGCTGCGCCATCGACGCCGACCTCTACCGCCCCGCCGGCGCCGACCGGGCACACCCCGCGCCCGCGGTGCTCACCACCAACGGTTTCGGCGGCAACAAGGCGGACGGCTCCACCGCCGGCACCGCCAAGGCGTTCGCCGCCCGCGGCTATGTGGCCCTCGCCTACTCCGGCCTCGGCTTCGGCAAGTCGGGGTGTCTCATCTCCCTCGACGACCCGGACCTGGACGGCCGCGCCGCCTCCCGCCTGCTCGACTTCCTCGCCGGGACCCGCGCGGCCGACGACGGCACGCGCGTCGACTTCGTCACCAAGGACCGTCCCGGCGACCCGCGCGTGGGAATGATCGGCGGTTCCTACGGTGGCGCCGTCCAACTGGCCACGGCCGCCGTGGACCACCGCGTCGACGCCCTCGTCCCGATGATCACCTGGAACGACCTGTCGTACGCCCTCGACCCCAACAACGTCGCCGACCGCAAGGTGCCCGGCGCTTTCAAGTGGCAGTGGTCCAACGGCTTCTACCTCATCGGCGAGAGCCAGCCCATCACCCTGCCCAACCTGGACCCGTCCCGCTGGGGCACGCTCGGCTGCACGCACTTCGTGCCCGACGCCTGCACGACCATGGGACTGCTCAACTCGGGCCGCTATCCGGCCGCCCCCACCGCCGCGATGCTGCGCTACGCCCGCGGTGTCTCGCCGGTCAGCTACCTCGACCGGGTCCAGGCCCCCACCCTGCTCATCCAGGGCCAGACCGACAGCCTGTTCAACCTCAACGAGGCGACGGCGACGTACAACACGCTGAAGGAGAACGGCACCCCGGCCAAGATGATCTGGCAGTCCTGGGGCCACAGCGGCGGTCAGGCGCCCGGCGAACTCAACCTGGCGCAGGGCAACTTGGAGACCAGCTACACCGGACAGCGCATCCTGGCCT
The DNA here is from genome assembly GCF_003627815.1 of Streptomyces hundungensis. NCBI lineage: Bacteria > Bacillati > Actinomycetota > Actinomycetes > Kitasatosporales > Streptomycetaceae > Streptomyces > Streptomyces hundungensis. The sequence goes on along the minus strand of NZ_CP032698.1, from coordinate 1,760,155 downwards.
GGTTCGACCGCTATCTGCGCAAGCAGAAGCACACCGACACCGGCCCGGCCTTCGCCTACTACCGCGACTGGCAGAGCGGCTACGGCGAGGCGTCCAAGGTCCCGCCGCTCTCGCAGAAGGTGTACCTCTCGGGCGACGGCAAGCTCGTCGACAACCGCGCCGAGGTGGCCCGCGGCAGCCGCACGTACACCAACTGGCTCGTGCCGACGAGCCATTCGGAGAGTTCGCTCGCCGGCACGGTCGGGTTGCGCGACCCGGCGCCGTACGACACCCCGGGCACCTACCTCGGCTGGGACACCGAGCCGCTGAAGGCACCCGTCGACGTGGTCGGCTCGGCGAAGGCCACGCTCCAGGTGTCCTCACCCGAGGCCCGCAGGACCCAGAACTCGGGCGACGCCGCCGACAAGCTGGTCCTGTTCGCCAAGTTGTACGACGTGGCGCCCGACGGAACCAAGACGCTGGTGCGCCGACTGGTCGCGCCGGTGCGCGTGCCGGACGTCACGAGGCCGTTCACGGTCACCCTGCCCGGCATCGCGCACCGCTACGAGGCCGGGCACCACATCGAGTTCGCGATCGCCGCGAGCGACGACGCCTACCTCGGCAACAAGGGCGTCAAGCCGGTGACCGTCGTGAGCGCCCCCGGCTCCCCGGGAACACTCCAACTGCCCGTCGTCAACGGGAGGTTGAACTGAGCGCCGCGTAGCCGGGCCGCACGATCTCCTCGATGATGCGACGGCGCTGCGGCAGCGGCAGGAACGCCGCCTCGACCGCCGCGACGGTGAACTCCTCGAAGACCTCCGGGCCGTAGCCGAAGGCGTCCACCATGTGCTGGAACTCCTCGCTCATGGTGGTGCCCGACACCAGCCGGTTGTCGGTGTTGAGGGTCACCGTGAAGCCGAGCCGGCGCAGCTCGTCGATCGGGTGCTTCTCGTACGAAAGGGCCGCGCCCGTCTGGAGGTTGGACGTCGGGCACACCTCCAGGGCGATCCGGTTGTCCCGCACATACGCGGCGAGGTGGCCGAGCGTGCCGTCCGCGGCGATGTCGTCGGTGATCCGCACGCCGTGCCCGATGCGCTCGGCCCCACATACCTGGACCGCCTCGTGCACCGACTCGGCGCCCACGGCCTCACCGGCGTGGATCGTGATGTGGCAGTTGGCGCGCTTCAGGTGCTGGAAGGCGGTCAGGTGCTCGGCCGGCGGGTTGCCGATTTCGCCACCCGCGATGTCGAAGCCCGCCACCCCGCGGTCGCGGTGGGCGACGGTGAGTTCGGCTATCTCCAGGGAGCGCCGGGTGTGCCGCATGCCGGTGAGCAGCGCGCGGACGGTGATCCGGCCGCCGGTACGGCGCTCGCCCTCGCGCAGGCCCTCGTTGACGGCGTCCACGACCTCGTCCAGGGTCAGGCCGCCCTCCAGGTGCTGCTCGGGCGCGTACCGCACCTCCGCGTAGACGACCCCGTCGGCGGCCAGGTCCTCGGCGCACTCGGCGGCGATGCGGTGCAGCGCCTCACGGGTCTGCATCACGGCGCAGGTGTGGGCGAAGGTCTCCAGGTAGCGCTCCAGGGAGCCCGAGTCCGCGGCGTCGCGGAACCACAGGGCGAGCTCGGCCGGGTCCTCGGTCGGCAGAGCGGTGTACCCGCAGGCGCGGGCCAGCTCGACGATGGTGGCGGGGCGCAGGCCACCGTCGAGGTGGTCGTGGAGGACTGCCTTGGGGGCGCGGCGGATCCACTCGGCGGGGGTGCCCGGAGCGTCGGCGGCGAGGTTGTCAGACAAGTGCATGAGGCGGGAGTGTACAGCGTGCCGCGCCCGCGCCGACTGGGCCCAGCGTGCCGGGCCCTGACCGGCCGGGCCCAGCGTGGTGCGTCGGCTCGGCCGGGCCGCCCTTTCGCTCAGCCGGACTGGAGGACCGCGAGCGCGGGCGCGCCCGTCGGCAGCATGTGCTTGGCCGCCAGGACCGGGGCGCCCTCCACGCGTACCACCTGGGTGATCAGCACGGCCGGGGTGTCCGCCGGGCGCTCCAGCTGCTCGCCCCTGCGCCGGCCGAGCAGGGTGGCGCTGATGTGGCTGTGCGCGGTGAGCGCGACGGAGCGCGAGGCGTCGAGCAGCACGGTGAGCATCGACGCGGCGGGCTCCGCCGCGAGAGCCTCCGCGAACGCGGGGTGCGACCGTTCAAGGACGTCCTCGGGCGCCGCCCACTCATGGCTGAGGGCGACCGCGAGATCTGCCCCGACCAGGACGGACTCCCAGAACCGCAGCTCGGATCCGGCCGGGGCCAGCAGATGCTGGGCGGTGAAGTCGGTGGGCTCCTCCCGGCTGCGCAGCAGGGCCCGCACCCGGACCGGACTGAGCAGCGCGTCGAGCGGCTGGAGCTGTTCGAAGCCGCGCCGGGGCGGGCTGTCGTTCACGGTCCGGCCCACCCCGCGCCGTACCGAGAGCAGCCCGTCCTCCTGGAGCAGCAGCAGCGCCTCGCGCAGCGCGGGACGGCTCACGCCGAGTTCAGCCGCGAGCTTCGGTTCCGAGGGCAGTGTCGAGCCCGGGGGATAGGTGCCGTCGTGGATCGCGTCCGCGATCCGCTCGTACAGCGCCACGACCGGCCTGCGCCGCTGCCCGCCCACTGCCATGAATCCGCCCCTCGGTGTTCCGGAAGGCCAGCATGCCCCGACCCTACTTGTCTGACAAGGAGGGGAGGGGGGGTGACCGAGGTGGTGCCCGGGGTGGTGTCTCCTCATACGTCATGCGTCATACGTCATGAGCCGACGAAGCAGGTGCTGGGCGCGGACGGGCACCGGCCTCGGCGGCCGGGGGCGCCTGCCCTCGGCGGCGTGTCCGCCGAGGATCAGTAGCCTGGGCCGATGCGAACCGAGGTCGACTTCCTTGCCCGGGGCCCGCGCGTGGGCATACGGAACTTCACCCTTGAGGATTCCGAGGAGTTCATCACGCTCGCCGCCGCGAGCCGCGCCCTGCACACCCCCTGGCTCTTCCCGCCGACCGACCCGGCGGCGTACGCGACCTACGCGAACCGCCTGCGCACCGATCCGACCCGGCACGGTTTCCTCGTGTGCGAGCGGAGCGACGGCCGTATCGCCGGCTTCATCAACATCAACAACGTGGTGGAGGGCGCCTTCCTGTCCGGGGCCCTCGGCTACGGCGCCTTCGCCCCCGCGGCCGGTCGCGGCCTGATGGCCGAGGGCCTCGGCCTCGTCGTGCGCCACGCCTTCACCACCCTCGGCCTGCACCGCCTGGAAGCGAACATCCAGCCCGCCAACGCGGCCTCGATCAACCTGGTCCGCCGCGCGGGATTCCGTCTGGAGGGCTACTCCCCGGACTTCCTCTTCCTCGACGGAGCGTGGCGGGACCACGAGCGGTGGGCCATCACCGAGGAGATGACACGGCGGGGCGGGGCGGGGGGAGCGCGCGAAACCCCCGGCGCGCGCGGCCACGACGACACCACCGGGTAGACCGTGCCGGGCTCGGCGACGGTACGGAGGCCGGCCGCGCCCGGGACCGCGACGGACGGGAACCCGTCATCGGCCGCCCCCGTGGCGCCGCGGGTGCGGCCCTCAAGTGCCCCCAGGACGCCGCGAGTTCACCGCATCCTGGCACGCTGCCGTCCCCAGCCATGCCGTCATCCCGGCGCGGCGGTCGGGAACGATCCGGTGGGCTGCCGCGTTCAGCCTGCGGCCGTCCGCGTCGCGCTGTACAAGGAGCACCGTGCCCCGAACCGATCCTGTCGCCTCCACCGTTCCGCCGGCCCCTTCCACCCCTTCGACCCCTTCGGCACCGCCCGCACTGCCGGACCTGAGGACGCAGGCCGAGCGGCTGATCGAGCTGGGCGTCCACGAGATCGCGGGGCTGACCCCCACGGAGGTCCGCGCCTTCGCCGAGTCAGCGGAGTCCGCCGGGTCCGCCGGGTCCGCCGGGTCCGCCGGGTCCACCGGGTCCGCCCGGTCCGCCGGGTCCGCCGAGCCAGCGAAGTCCGCCGGGTCCGCCAAATCCGGGGAGTCCGCCGCTTCGTCCGAGGGCGCCGTTGCGTCCGAGTCCGGTGGTGGCGTCCTGCTCGCGGTGCATCCGGACCGAGCCCGCGCCTCCGCCCTCGCGCCCCTGCTCCTGCGCGAAGGCAAGCCGGGCTTCGTCGTCACCGACATGCCCGACGTCGACCTCTTCGTTCCGCTCGACACCCTCACGCCGCCCGCCACGGCCCTCTACCTGGTCACCGGCCTCGATCGCGGCGACCACATGGCCAACTGGAGCCCCGACGAGGCGCTGCCCGCCCTCACCGAGCAGGGTCGCACGCCGCTGCTCCTTACCGAGGGCATCCAGTGGGTGCTGCACCAGCCCGCCGTGCTGGAGCGCAACCGCTGCTTCATGACGATCGGCTCGCGGCTGCGCAAGCCCGGCGGCACCCTGGACGCCCGTACACCGGCCATCTGGATCAGCAACGGTACGGGGCGGGACGGCCGCGAGCGCCGCAACGCCCCCAAGGTGGGCTGGTGTTGGGCCGGAAACCGGCACACCTGGCTGGGCTTCGCCTCCGCGTCGGGCCGCCACGCCCCGCTGGGGAGCGCCGCGCGCACGCCGTGACGGGTCGGGCTCGGGGGCGTACCGGCGGTGGGGGAGCCCGCTAGCGCCGGCCGCCCTTGTAGTTGATCTTCATCGTGTCGAGGTCCGTCACGGTTGAGCGCAGATCGCGAAACCCGTGCCCCAGGGCCGCCAGCGCGCTCGCCGCCCGGTCCTCGGCGATCGCGGCGGCCATCTCGTCGCCGTCGGCGGCGTCCGAGACGACCGTGAAGCGCCACGAGAAATGCTTCAGCGCGCGGTCGTAGGTGAGCGAGCCCTCTTCGCTGAACGTCATCGCGGTGAGGCCGTGGTCGTCGACCTCGGCGAGCAGCCTCGCGCGGGAGTCCTCGCTCAAGCCGTCCCACACACCGCGCACGATGACCCGATAGGTGTGCTGCTCGCTCATGTTCCGCCGTCCTTCCGTACCGGCACGTCTCGCACGGCCGTCGCGGGGAGATCGTCGCGCACGGACCGGAAGGTGTCGATCGAAATACGCCCCTGAGGGCGGCGGTACGCCCGCGCCTCCCCCTCCGGCCCCGTCGCGGGGGCCTTTGCGCAATCCTGACCCGAGGGGCCCCTGGCCGTTGTCAGTGGCGCGGTGTTCCATGGTCATCGGGGGGTCGGCCGAAGAGCCGTCGGCTTCCCGTACGAGGGGATGAGGTTGCTTTGGCCACGACCGTGCGACGTGCCGTACTGACCCTGCCCGGCGCCCCGTTGGGCGAGGAGAACCCGCTGCCCGCGCTGCGCCCGCGCGACGAACTGCACCGGCTCGACGAGCGGGCGCGCGAGGGCCTGCCCCGCGACATGGCGCGCCAGATCGGGTACGAACCGCTGGAGACCCTGCTGCCCGTGCGGGTGCTGGACGGCTACGGACGCGAACGCTCCCCGGTCGAGCTCGACACCATCGTGATCGAGAACGACCGGCTGCGCGTCACCGTCCTGCCCGGCCTCGGCGGCCGCGTGCACTCCCTGTTCCACAAGCCGACGGGACGCGAACTCCTTTACACCAACCCGGTATTCCAGCCCGCCGATTTCGCGCTCAACGGCGCCTGGTTCTCCGGCGGTATCGAGTGGAACATCGGTGCCACCGGCCACACCACCCTGTCCTGCGCGCCCCTCCACGCGGCCCTCGTCCCGGCGCCCGACGGCGGCGAGATGGTCCGCCTGTGGGAGTGGGAGCGGCTGCGCGATCTCCCCTTCCAGGTCGACCTGTGGCTCCCCGACGACTCCGACTTCCTGTACGTGGGCGTCCGGGTCCGCAACCCGCACGAGCGGACCGCGCCCGTCTACTGGTGGTCGAACATCGCGGTCGAGGAGGGCGCGGGCACCCGCGTCCTGGCCCCCGCCGACGAGGCCTGGCACTTCGGGTACGAGCGCACCCTGCGCCGGGTGCCCGTGCCCACCTGGGACGGCATCGACCGCACCTACCCGCTGCGCAGCGAATATCCCGCCGACTACTTCTACGAGGTCCCCGACGGCGCCCGGCGCTGGATCGCCTCGCTCGACGAACGCGGTCACGGGCTCGTCCAGACCTCCACCGACACCCTGCGCGGGCGCAAGCTGTTCCTGTGGGGTGCGGGGCGCGGCGGCCGGCGCTGGCAGGAGTGGCTGACCGAGCCGGGCACCGTCGGGTACGCCGAGATCCAGGCGGGCCTCGCCCGCACCCAGCTGGAGCACATACCGCTGGAGGCGGGGGCCGAGTTCGCCTGGCTGGAGGCGTATGGGCCGCTGACCGCCGACCCCGCGCGGGTGCACGGCGACGACTGGGCGGCCGCCCGCGCCGAGGCCGAGGACAGCCTGGAGCGGGCCCTGCCCCGCGCCGCGGTGGACGAGGCCTACGCCGCCTGGCGGCCGTTCGCCGACGCCGAGCCGGGCGAACGCCTGGCCACCGGCTCCGGCTGGGGTGCCCTCGAAGTCCTGCGGACGGGAATGAAGCTGCCCGGCACCCCGTTCCCCGAACTGACACTGACTCAGGCGCAGCATCCATGGCTGGAGTTGCTGCACACCGGCGTGTTCCCGGAGCCGCGCAAGGTGGAGCCGCCCGGCCCGACCCTGGTCGCCGCGCACTGGCGGGACATGCTGGAGACGGCGCCCGCCCGGCCCCTCACCGAGTACCACCTGGGCGTCGCCCAGTGGCACGCGGGCGACCGGGCCCAGGCCGTGCGCAGCTGGGAGCGCGGCCTGGCGCTGGCCCCGTCCCGCTGGCCGCTGCTGCGCTGCCTGGCCGTCGCCGACCAACTGGCCGGCAACGCGGGCCGCGCAGCCGAGCGCTACGCCGAGGCGTACGACGACTTCTGCCAGGAGCGCCGGGAGGGCGAGCCCTGGACGGCGGCCGACGCGGCGCTGGGCCGCGAGGCCATCGAGGCGCTCCTCGCCGCGGGACGCCCGGCGGACGCCCGCGCGATAAGGGACCGGCTGCGCCCCGCCGTGCGCGAGCGCGGCCGCTTCCGGCTCGTCGAGGCCCAACTCCTCCTCGCGGAGGGCGACCCGGCGGCGGCCCGCGCCCTCTTCGACGCGGGGTTCGAGGTCGCCGACCTGCGCGAGGGCGCCGAAACCCTGAACGAGCTGTGGTCCCACCTCACCGACGCCCCCCTCCCCGACCAGTACCAGTACCGAATGCGCCCCGAGTCCTAGACGCCGCGGGGGCTGTCGCCGCCAGTGCGGCTTAGGGGGCCGCGGGGGCCGTCGCCGTGCTGCTTAGGGGGCCGCGGGGCTCGTCGCCAGTGCCGCCAGGGGCGCGCGGAACTGCGCGAGAGGCGAGCACGGTCCGCAGGATGGGGACGTGGGGTGGCGACCAGGGGGCGCGGGGGACTGCGCGAGAGGCGGGCACGGTCCGCAGGATGGGGACGTGGGTGGCGACCAGGGGGCGCGGGGAACTGCGCAAGAAGCGAGCACGGCCCGCAGGATAGGGACGCGGGCGGCATTCAAGGGGCGCGGGGAACTGCGCAAGAAGCGAGCACGGCCCGCAGGATCAGGCCGCACGCCCACCCCGTTCCCCCGCCCGGCGCCCCGGCAGCCCCCGCGTCCACGCTCGCCGATGCGCAACCCGGCAACCAGCAACTGCGCACCCCGTGCGGATAGGGCAGCCAGCCGCGCCCAGCCAACCCGCCGCTCGCTACGCCGGCTTCCGGTCGACGTACTCGAAGACCGAGCCATCCGGGTGGACCGCGATCAGATTGCGGCCCACCGGCGTGGCAACCGGCCCCGCGATGACCTGCGCGCCCGCGCCGACGAGCGTGGTGTGGGCGTCGTCGAGATCCGTCACGGCCACCGTCGCCGCCACCTTGCGCAGCACGTCCAGCTCCTCCTCGGGGCCGCTCATCAGCAGAAAGGCGCCGACCGCGGCGACGGACACGCCACCCCGTTCGAAGCGGAGCGCCCGACCGCCGGTGACGCGCTCGTAGAAGACGATCGCGCGGTCCAGGTCGTCGACGCAGATGCGCAGCGTGGTCCCTAGAATCTCCATGCACCGAAGCCTAGTTGGCCGAGATCGCCGACGGCAGGGGATCCGGCGCCCCCGCCCCCGGCACCCCCTCCGCGCGACGCCCCCGAGCGCGACGACCCCGCCCAACCCCACCCCAGGCGATCAGACGCGGCAGAGGATCTCGCCGTGCGGCACCATGAACCACGCGTCGTCCCGTGCCGCCCACCTCCGCCAGGCGTCCGAGAACGTAGCCAGTTCGGCCGCCGTCGCATGGCCGCCCTCGACGGCCACGTCCGCGTACGAGGAGGCCACCGTACGGTCCGCCCACAGCCCGCCCCACCACGCGCGCTCCTCCTGAGTGGCGAAACACCAGGCGCTGGCGGAGGCGGTGATATCGGTGTAACCGGCCGCCAGCGCCCAGGACTTGAGCCGGCGCCCCGCGTCCGGCTCGCCCCCGTTGGCGCGGGCCACCCGGTGGTACAGCTCCAGCCACCCCGCCAGTTCCGGTGACTCGGGGAACCAGGTGAACGCGCCGTAGTCGCTGTCGCGCACCGCGACGACGCCACCCGGCTTGGTGACCCGGCGCATCTCGCGCAGCGCCCGCACCGGGTCGCCCACGTGCTGGAGCACCTGATGGGCGTGGACGACGCAGAACGTGTCGTCGGGGAAGTCCAGCGCGTGCACGTCCGCCACCGCGAACGCCATGTTGGTCAGGCCGCGTTCGGCGGCCAGCGCGCGGGCCTGCTCGACGATCGCCGGAGCGTGGTCGACCGCCGTCACCCCGCCCTGCGGCACCAGCGCGGCGAGATCGGCGGAGATGGTGCCCGGCCCGCAGCCGATGTCCAGGACCCGCATGTGGGGCTTCAGTTCACCCAGGAGGTACGCCGCCGAGTTGGCCGCGGTGCGCCAGGTGTGCGAGCGCAACACCGACTCGTGGTGGCCGTGGGTGTAGACGGCGGTCTCGCCCGGCGTGGCCGGGGGCGTCTCCTGCGACATGAGCGGACTCCCTCTCCGAGAACTCGACGGCGAACGGCACACCGCGCCGCCGCACCCTGCGCACGGACGGTGAACTGCCCCACCAATGAGCCCACTTTAGAAGAGGAAGCCAAATAATGAGATACGCGTCTTGAGATACGGACAGTCGGAGTCGGTGGGCCGACACCCGTGGTCGACACCCGTGGTCGACACACGTGGTCAACGCACGGGGTCGACCCACGTGGTCGACATCGGGGGACCCCGAGGCCGCGCAACGCACCCGGGCGACGCGCCCCGGCGTGACTGCCACCCACCCCCTCGGGTACTCGGCCGCCATGGAAACGAACCTGCCGAACCTGCCGGAGAAGCTCTCCCAGGTCGTCCGGGACGCCATCCGAGACGCCATCCGGGACGAACTGCGCGAACAGACCCAAAAGCAGCGCCATGCCGCGCGGATGTACGCGGGTGCCGGCGCGGCCGCCCTCTATGGAGGCGCCGCACTCACCGCGTTCCTGCTCCTCGTCCTCGGTGCGGCCCTGCCCTACTGGGCCGCCGCGCTGATCGTCGCCGCGCTGCTGCTCGGGACGGCCGCACTCCTGAGCCGAGCCGCCCGCGGCAGCCGTGCCGCGCCGCCCGGGCGGATGGGCGCACCCCTGGAGCCCGGGGTCCCGCCCGGCGCGCCGGTCATGCCGCCCGTGGTCCCCCCGGGCGCCCCCGAACCGCCGCGCGACCCCCTGGGCGGCCCGCCCAGCGCGAAGCGCTGACCAGGAAGGCCGTCCTCGACGTCCACCCGCAACGGTGTGCGCCGGAACGCGCCGCATCGTGTGAGGAACGTCCCCCGGGGTTTGATCTGCTCCGTTGCGGCTACCCGAACGGTCTAACCCGGGAGGTGACATGGCCGACAAAGACGAGAACCCACCGAAGACACCGTCGAGGTCGGCGGCCAGAAGCGCCGCGAAATCCCGTGACGACGACGACCTCCCGAGCGCGATGGAGGTCGTACGCGGCGCCGGAGCCCAGCTCGCCGAGCTCGTCGGTATGGCCGCCGAATCCGTCTCGTCCTTCGAACGCACCGAGGACGGCTGGCAGCTCAGGATCGAGGTCCTCGAACTGTCGCGTGTCCCCGACACGATGAGCCTGCTCGCCTCGTACGAGGTCGAACTCGACCCGCACGGCGAACTCACCGGCTATCGAAGGCTGCGGCGCTACGAACGCGGCCGGGCCGACAAGAGCAACTGACCGCATCGGCGAGCAGAGCCGACAGCGGAACCCGAGCGACACGAAGTCAGGCAAGACAAGGCAGCAAGACGACAGACAGGAGGACCGGACGCCATGACGGTTGTCCCGGCACAACAAGGCGGCGGTAGCGGTGGCAGCAGCGGCCTCTACGACGTCCTGGAGCTCGTCCTCGACCGAGGGCTCGTGATCGACGCGTTCGTGCGTGTCTCCCTCGTCGGCATCGAGATCCTCAAGATCGACATACGGGTCGTGGTCGCCAGCGTCGACACCTATCTGCGCTTCGCCGAGGCCTGCAACCGCCTCGACCTGGAAGCGGGCCCGCACCGCAACCCCGGTCTGCCCGACCTGGTCGGCGACATGACCGAGTCCGGTGCTCGCGGCAAGACCAAGGGAGCGCTCTCGGGCGCCGCGCAGACCATCTCGGAGGCCTTCAAGGAGGCCAAGGGCGAAGGTGAGCAGCAGGAGTCCAGGCCGAGGGCCCGGCGTACCACGTCGCGCCGCAAGGAGGAGCAGGAATGACCACGTACGTCTACGGCATCGCGCGCCGCGGCCACGGACGGCTGCCGGAGCAGATGGGCGGCATCGGGGACCCGCCGTGCCCGGTCCGCACCGTCGAGCACGGGGAGCTGGTGGCGCTGGTCAGCGACGCCCCCGAGGAGCTCAGGCCCAAGCGGCGTGACCTGCTCGCCCACCAGAACGTGCTCGCCGAGGCGGGCGCCGGCGGCGCCGTGCTGCCGATGCGGTTCGGCGGTGTGTCGCCCGACGACGAGGCCGTGCGCGCCGTGCTCGCCGAGCACGAGGAGCGCTATCTGGAGCGGCTCGAAGCGCTCGACGGGATGGTCGAATACAACGTGAAGGCCACCCACGACGAAGAGGCCGTGCTCCACCAAGTGCTCGCGGAAAACGCCGAGTTGAGGGCGCTGAGCGAGGCCAACCGGAAGGCCGGCGGCGGCTCGTACGAGGACAAGCTGCGGCTCGGCGAACGCATCGCCGCCGCCGTGCAGCAGCGCGAGAAGACCGACGCGGCCCTGGTGGAGAGCGCCCTGGACGGCGCGGCCCAGGAGCGGAGCCCCGGGCCGCAGTCCACGGGCTGGCTGGCCAACGTCTCGTATCTCGTGCCGCGTGACAGCACGGCGGATTTCATCGCCGCCGTCGACGCGCTGCGCGAGCGCGCCCCGCACCTCGTCGTCCAGGTCCACGGACCCCTGCCGCCCTACAGCTTCACGGGGTGAGGCCATGGGCCTCCTGAAGGAACTGCTGCTGCTTCCCGCGGCGCCCGTCCGCGGCACCTTCTGGGTGCTCGGGCAGGTCGCCGCGGAAGCGGAGCGGCAGTACTACGACCCCGCGACCGTGCGCCGCGAACTCGCGCAGCTCGAAGAGAAACTGACGAACGGTGAGATCGACGAGGCCGAGTTCGACCGCCGTGAGGACGAGCTCCTCGACCGGCTTGAACACCCCACCCGAGCCCCCGCCGATCCCCGGAGGAACTGATGGCCACCCCGGCACGATTTCCCGACGCCTACCCGTCCGACAGCGGCGGCGCCAACCTCGCCGACATTCTCGAACGTGTCCTCGACAAGGGAATCGTCATCGCCGGGGACATCCGCATCAACCTCCTCGACATCGAGCTGCTCACGATCAAGTTGCGGCTCATCGTCGCCTCGATCGACAAGGCCAAGGAAATGGGCATCGACTGGTGGGAGGACGACCCCGCCCTCTCCACCGGTGCCCGGCGCCGTGAACTGGCCCGCGAGAACGAGGAGTTGAAGGCGCGCCTCGCCGCCATGGAGGCGTCCCGGTCCGTCGACGACGGGCCGCGGGCGAAGGCGGAAGAGGTCGAGAGCTCCGAGCGGGCTTCGGGCGGTGACCGATGAACGACGACCACCTGCCGGACGGCCACCTGCTGTATGTGTACGCCGTGACGCGCCCCTTCGCCGCCGCGCTCCCCGCCGGGACGTGCGGCCTCGACGGGGCGCCCCCCACCCTCATCGAGCACCGGGGCCTGTGCGCCGCCGTCAGCCCGGTCCCCGCCGCCGACTTCGACGCCGCTCCCCTCCGTGCCCATCTGGAGGACATGGACTGGCTCGCCGCGACGGCCCGCACCCATCAGTCGGTGATCGCCGCACTCGCCGAGGTCACCTGCCCCGTGCCGCTCCGGCTCGCCACGGTGTGCCGCGACGAGGACGGCGTGCGCAGACTCCTCGACTCCGGACGCGCCCGCTTCGAGCCCACCATCGAACGTCTCGACGGACGCATCGAATGGGGCGTCAAGGTGTACGCCGACGCCCCCGCCCCCGAACGGGCCGCGCCCGCACCGGAGGTGAAGGCCGCCACCGGACGCGACTACCTGCGTCGTCGGCTCGGCCAGCGCCAGTCCCGGGACGAGACCTGGCGGAAGGCCGGAACCCTCTCCCGCGCCCTGCACGCCGACCTGTGCGAGCGCGCCGAAGCCGGACGGCTGCACCAGCCGCAGAGCGCGCGGCTCTCGGGCGCGTCCGGCGAGAACGTGCTCAACGCCGCCTACCTGGTGCCCCGCGAACGCAGCGAGGAGTTCGTCGCCGCCGTACGCGAGCGCACCCCGCACGTCGACGGCGTACGCGTGGAACTGACCGGCCCCTGGGCGCCGTACTCCTTCGCCGGGGGCCCGGACGACGGGGCGGACCAGGAGGAGTCGTGAACGAGGAAGGCGAAGCACTCGCCCAGCGCGAGATCGCCCTGGTCGACCTGCTCGACCGGCTGCTCGCCGGCGGCGTGGTCATCACCGGCGACCTCACGCTACGGATCGCGGACGTGGACCTCGTACGCATCGACCTGAACGCTCTGGTGAGCTCGGTCAGCGCCGAAGTCCCGTCCCCCTTCCAGGAGTTCGAGTACGAGGAGTTGGCGTGACGGAAGACCTGCTGAACGAGGCGCGGGCGCACGCGCGGGAGGAGCCGGAGCAGGGGAGCGGGTCCCGGCGCCGGGTGGAGCTCGACGCGGACACCGTGGAGCGCGATCTGGCGCGGCTCGTCCTGACCGTCGTCGAACTGCTGCGCCAGCTCATGGAACGCCAGGCGCTGCGCCGCGTGGAGACCGGCGAACTCACCGAGGACCAGGAGGAGCGGATCGGGCTCACGCTCATGCTCCTGGAAAGCAGGATGGAGGAGCTGCGGTCGAAGTTCGGGCTGCGCCCCGAAGACCTCAACATCGACCTGGGCCCGCTGGGCCCACTGCTCCCGCGCGACGGCGCCTGACCGGATCGCCCGCTCTCCCGTGCTCTCCTTTCACGCGCGGACCCCACCATCACACGGCAACAAGCCCCCTCGCTTCCCGGCCCGGCCGGAAGGCGAGGGGGCCGCGCACGCTCACTTCACCGTCGTACGGTGCCGGGCGCGCGGTCGGCGACGACCACCGGGTCCGGGTCGGCGGGCGGCGCCGGCGTCTCGGCGTGCGGGTGCTCGGGCGACGGGAGCGGGGAGCGCTTCGGTACGAGCGCGCGGACCGCGAAGGCGGCGCCCACGCCGAGCGCCGCGCCCGCCAGTACATCACCGGGATAGTGCACCCCCGTGTAGACGCGGGACGCGGCCACCGAGATGCCCAGCGGGGCCACGACCGCACCCCAGGCGGGCGACTCCAGGGCGACGCCCGCCACGAACGCCGCCGCCGAGGCAGCGTGGCCGGAGGGGAAGGACGTGGTGATCGGGTAGCGCTTCAACTGCCGGACCAGCGGCACCGCGTCGAGCAGCGGCCGCGCCCGGCGCACCGAGCGCTTGGCCACGGTGTTCACGGTCAGCGAGGCCAGCGCGAGCGAGGCGACCCCGCGCAGCGCCGCGCGCCGGGCGTGGGGCGAGCGTGTCGCGTTCATCGCGGCGGCCGTCGCGAACCACAGGACGCCATGATTGGCGGACCGGCTGAGCCGGGGCAGAACGGCCTCGGCGGCCGGCCAGTGCCGGGTCGCCGCGAAGTGGAAAAGCGCCCGGTCCTGGGCGCCGAGTCGCTTGTGCCAAGAGGTGTGCGTCATGCCACGCGGGTACCCGGGCACCCCCCGCCCAACCGGCCCCCACCAGGGGTTCGGCGTCGCTGGACGCCGGGTGTGCCGGGGTCGGGGACCGGGTCGCGCGAACGAGAAGCACCCTTTTGACGGCCGCCCGCCACCCGCCACGTTTGGTCCGCCGGACGCCGGGCAGGCGCATGGCGTGCTTCGGACCGGAGGCACGTCCGTGGGAGCGGCTGTCCGCTCCGGGCGTGCCCAGGCCGGGCCGGCTCCCCGGTGACCATCGACCGCCGCACCGCTCCAGGGAGCCGGATCCCATGCGTACCCACACCACCACGGCGAAGAACAGGCACCCGCACGACGACGCACCCAGGACCGCGGCCGACTTCGAACGCCTCACGGCACTGCCCGAGGGGCCCGAACGGGACGCCCTGCGCGAGGACTTGGTCCGCGCGTGGCTGCCCATGGCCGAGCGGATCGCCGGACGCTTCCGCAACCGGGGCGAGGCGCTCGAAGACCTCCGCCAGGTCGCCGCCCTCGGCCTGGTCAAAGCCGTCGACCGCTACGACCCGGCCCGCGGCGCCGCCTTCGAGAGCTACGCCGTGCCCACCATCACCGGCGAGATCAAGCGGCACTTCCGCGACCACATGTGGACCCTCCATGTGCCGCGCCGCGTACAGGACTTGAGGGGGCGGGTGCGGGCCGCGACGCAGGAACTCGTCGCGAGCGCCGACGTCCAGCGGCCCGGAGTGGCGGACCTCGCCGCGCACACCGGCATGACCGAGGACGAGGTCAGGGCCGGCCTGGAAGCGATCGACAGCTTCAGCGCGCTCTCCCTCGACGCCGAACTCCCCGGCGGCGACGACGGATACAGCCTGAGCGACTCCCTGGGCAGCGCCGACCCGGCTCTCGACATCGTCATCGACCGGGAGTCCATCAAGCCGGGCCTGCGCTGTCTTCCCGAGCGTGAGCGGAAGATCCTCTACATGCGCTTCTTCCGGGACATGACGCAGAGCCGGATAGCCGAGGACCTCGGCATCTCGCAGATGCATGTGTCCCGCCTGATCACCCGCTGCTGCGGCCGGCTGCGGGACCAGGTCCTTCGGGACGCGCACGACGAGCACACCCGGCCGACCCGTCCGGCCGCGCGTACGCCCCGGGCGACTCCGAGCGCCGAGAGCGCGTCCAGCGCGCCGACCACCGGGGGAGCGGACGCCGCGGTGAGGACGGGGCCGCCCAAGGACGCGACGAGGACCGTACGGGCGCAGGTCGCCCCGACGGCTGCAAGGACGCGGAGCGTGAGCGCGACCGAGCGGGCCAGGGCTAAGGCGAAGGTGCGGGCGGCGGCACCGCGGGCGAGGGCGGCGACGCGGCCGCGCAGGACGCACTGGGCACCTCAACTGGCGCGCGGAGAGCAGAATCTGTCGAGGCGTCAGGACTCGGACGTCGCATAGCCAGCGCGATATGACGGGACATCATGTCCATCGCCTGCCCCTCCGCCATCGAGAAGGGGCGCGCCGAACCGGTGCGGAACAGTGTGAGCACCCCCGCCACCGGACCGGGCGCCCCCAGCGGCACACACATCAGGGACGACACCTCCGCGCGGGCGAGCACCGGAGTCCCCGAAGGATCCCGGCCGAACCCGTCGATGTCCTCGGGCCGCACCTGAAGCGCCCCGTTCCCGGCCCGCGCCGCCTCGACGACCAGCGGGCAACTCATGGGGTCCTGGTCGGCCAGCGTGCGCAGCAGCGCGTCGGCCGCCGCGTCCGAAGGGCCCAGGACCACGGTGCGGCGAAGCTCCCCGTCGACCAGGTCGGCCACGATCCAGTCGGCGAAGCGTCCGCAGAGCGCGCGGGCGGCCCCCGAGAGCACCGACTCCCGCTCGCCCGGCGGGTGTTGGAGCAAGGTGGACGCCATGAGGTCGACGACGTCCATGAGGCGGGCGTGCCGGGTCGACTCGGCGAGGTCGGGGACCTCAGGCGGAGGCGGAGCGGACACCGGGCCGCCGGCGCTGCCCGCCTGGAACACCACGAGCACCGCGGAGTGCGGCTCGTCCGGCGGCCGCAGCGCGGTCAACGTGGCCAGCAGGGGCTCCCCGGGGCGCTGCTGGAGGTGCACGACGATCCCGCGATCACCCTCACCCCGGGCCACCGCGGCGGCCTGCGAGCGGAACGCCGCCCGGTCGCCGGGGGTGAGCAGCGCCGCGAGCGGACGGCCGGTGGCGTAACCGGCCCGGACCCCGGTCAGGCCGGTCGCGGCGAAGTTCAGCCTGCGGACGACGGTTTCGCGGTCGACCAGCGCGACCGGCAGCGGCAACCGCTGGAACAGGGCTTTCAAGAGCTGCCGTTCCTGCCGCTCGACCGGTGAGGGAGTCCCCGACGCGGCAGCCAGGCGTTCATAGCGCGGCCACAACTGCTCGGCCACGTGCTGGAGTTCGAACAGGGCCGCGTCCAGTACCACCGACTGGTCGCCGGCCGGGCGAGCACGCGCGGTGCGCAGCTCGCCCACCCGTCTGACGAAATCCGCCAGTTCCTCGCCGAAGTCGTCTTCCCTCTGCGTCATGGGAGAAAGCTAGCCCCTGCCAACGGCGCCCGGGAGCCTGTCGTTTCGGCTGCCCGGCGCCGGGAAGACGCAGCAGAAGGAGGCTGTTGTGATACTGCCCGAGCCGGAACGCCAAGAACCCGAGACGACCTCCACCGCCCGGCGCCTGTCGCTGCTCACCGAACAGGCCGTGCGCTGCGCCCCCGCCTGCTGCGGAGCGGCCGCCACGATCACCGACAGCGGGCCCGAACGCCGAGTCACCGCCACCCACCCCGACCTGGCCCCGCTCACCTCCCTCCAGCTCGCCTGGGGCGAGGGGCCCATCCCGAGCGCGCTGGAGGCGGGCCAACCCGTCGACAGCGAGGACCTGCTGACCGAGGACCGCTGGCCCGGCTACCGCGCCCTCGCCCTCGAATCCGGCGTACGCTCCTGCGTCACCCTGCCCCTGTGCCAGTCCGGAATCGAGGTCACGGTCAGCCTCTACTCCTACCGGCCCGGCTCGCTCGAACACCTCGTACGCGGACCGGTGGGCATCCTCGCCAGCCAGACCACGGCCACCCTGGTCCGCGACCGCCGCTACCGCGCCGCGCTCGCCGAGGTCGAGCAGCTGGAGACGGCCCTGCGCTCACGCCCGGTCATAGACCAGGCCAGCGGCATCGTGATGCACGTCCTGGCCTGCGAGGCCGAGGACGCCTTCGCTCTTCTGCGCACCGTCTCCCAGCGCACCAACCGCAAACTCGTCGACGTCGCCGAAGCCGTCGTACGCGCCAAGGGCCGCGGCCTGGAATCCGAACTCTCCGCACTGGCGAACCCGGGCGGCTGACCCACCCCGCCCCACCTCGCCCCCGGCGCCCACACAAGCGGCGGGGTCGGCCAAACCTCCGTATAAAGGGCTTGAAGGGCATGGCTCGTGCCGGACGGGGGCCGAGGAGGAACGCGATGCAGGGGACGGCCGCCGAAGGGCGCGGACCGGTGCGCTACGGCCCGCCCGCGCCCGGACCCGGTCTGCCCGTGCTCCCCGAACTCGCCGCCGCGCTCGAGGCCGCCGCCCGGCGGACCGAACCCGAGCCGCCCGGCGGCGGACCCGAACTGCGCGAGGCGGCCCGCGGGTACTGGCTGCGGCGCGCACTGCCCACCACCCCCGAGCGCGTCGTGGCCGCCCCGGGCGCACAGCCCCTCCTGATCGCGCTGCTCGGCGCGTACGGCGGCGACGTCCTGATGCCGAGGCCCTGCCCGGCGTGGTGGGCCCCGCAGGCCCGGCTGCTCGGCACGCCCGCCTATCACGTACCGACCCCGGCCGAATGCGGCGGCGTACCCGACCCGTACGCCCTGCTCGAAACCGTCCGCCGCGTCCGCGCCGAGGGCGGCCGGCCCCGGATCCTGCTGCTCTGCGTGGCCGACGACCCGACCGCGACGATGGCGCCGCCCGAGACGGTACGGGAGGCCTGCGAGGCGGCCGTCGCCGAGGGACTGCACATCATCAGCGACGAGACCTGGCGCGACACCGTGCACCGGCCGCACGAGACGGTACCGATCAGCCCGGCCGAGATGTGCCCCGACGACGTCACCGTCCTCGCCGACCTCGGCGGCGCGTTCACCCCGCCCGGCTGGCCCGCCGCCGTCGCCCGCTTCCCCGACACGGCGGCCCACATTCCGCGCCGGGCCCGCACCCTGGACATCCTCGCCGCGCTCGGCGCCGTCGTCCCCGCCCCCCTCGCCGCGGCCGCCGCGCTCGCCCTCACCGAACCGGACCCCGTCGTCGAGCGGGCCCGCCGCGCCGCGGCCCTGTACGCCCGTGTCGCGGCCGCCGCCCACCGCGTCGTGCTCGACGCCGGGGCCATGGCCAAGGTCCCGCAGGCCGGGCGCCACCTGTACGCCGACCTGGGCCCGTTCCGCGCCCGCCTCGCCACGCACGGCGTCACCGACTCCATGGACCTGGAGGACTACCTGACGTCCCGCCTCGCCACCCCCACGCCCGGCGGCCACCGCTTCGGCGACGAACTCGGCGCCCTGCGCGTGCGCCTCGCCACCGGCCCCCTCCTCGGCGCCACCGAGGAGCAGCGCCTGGACTCCCTGGAAGCGGCCAACCCCCTCCAACTCCCTCACGTACGCGCCGCGTTGGGCCGATTCACCGCCGTACTCGCCGAACTGCGCTGACCCATGACCGACCCCTGCGGCCCGCCCGCCCTGCCACCGACCCGAGCGACGCCACGGAACGGAGTTGCCCCGATGACGGATCAGACGGATCAGACGGACCAGATGGGCTGGACGGACGGGACGGACGGGGCGGGCGGCCGGGGCGAGCACCCCAGGCATCCGATGCAGTCCGCGCAGCCGATGCAGCCCCCGCAGACCCTGGACCTCGTGCCCGCTGCGGTCACCCCGGAGCCGGAGCCGGAGCCGGAGCCGGAGCTGGAACCCGAGCCGGAGCTGGAGCCGGAGCCCGAGCCGCGCCCGCTCGGTGAGCTCCGCCGCTGGCCCCGCTCCTTCGCCGACCGGCTCACCGCGCCGCTTCCGGGCATGCGGGCCATGGCCCGGCTGGCCCGCGAGGGGGCGATCCGGCCGAGTCCCGAGGGGCTGCGGGCCATCCCCGACCTCCCCTTCGCGCCGGGCCAGCTGCCCGCGGCCACCCTCGACGCCCCGGCCGTGACCTGGGCCGGTCATGCCAGCTGGATCGTCCGCATCGGTGGGCTCACCGTCCTGACCGACCCCGTCTGGTCCCGGCGCATCCTCGGCATCCCGCCCCGAATCACGCCGGTCGGCGTTCGCTGGGAGGACCTGCCGCCCATCGACGCCGTGGTCATCAGCCACAACCACTACGACCACCTCGACGCCCCGACCCTCAAACGACTCCCGCGCGACACCGCTCTCTTCGTCCCGGCCGGCCTCGGCCGCTGGTTCCGGCGCCGCCGTTTCCACCGCGTCACCGAACTCGACTGGTGGGAAGCCGCCGAATATCAAGGCGTCCGCTTCGACTTCGTACCGGCCCACCACTGGTCCAGACGCGGACTCACCGACACGTGCCGCTCCCTGTGGGGCGGTTGGATCCTGCGTGACCAGCGCCGACACACGCTCTACTTCGCGGGAGACACCGGGTACGGCCACTGGTTCAAGGAGATCGGCCGCCGGTACGCAGGGATCGACCTGGCGCTGCTCCCCATCGGCGCGTACGCACCGCGCTGGTGGCTCCGGGACGTGCACGCCGACCCGGAGGAAGCCGTACAGGCCTTCTCGGACCTGGGCGCCCGCCGGATGGCGCCGATGCACTGGGCGGCGTTCGTGCTGTCCGCCGAACCGGTCCTGGAACCGCTCACCCGGGTCAGGGCCGCCTGGGAACGGGCCGGCCACCCCCGGGAGAACCTGTGGGACCTGCCGGTCGGCGCTTCACGCATCCTGACCGAGACGTGAGCCGAGGAACCAGCGCCGACGAACCCGGAGCGGCAGGACGGAACGGCCCGGCGTCGACGCCCCCCGAGCCGCAGGCCGAGAGCGCTCTCAGCCCCCTTCCGGAGCCACCCGCCCCCGCCCGCGCCGCATTCTGCGCCACCCCGCCGGCGCTCCACTGATCAGGAGGGTCAGGGCGACCGCCACCGCCACGCCCTTCCAGGGCTCGTCGAAGAGCGAGCCGCCGAGTATGCCGATCAGCCCGTACGCTCCGGCCCAGGCGAGGCAGGCCGGGACATCGCCGTGCACGAAGGCGCGCAGCGGCATCTCGCCGAGCAGGCACGCCAGCATCACCGGGATCCGCCCCGCGGGAACCAGGCGGGACAGGACCAGGACGACCACGCCGTGGTCATGGAGTTTGCGCTGGGCCTGCTCCAGATGTTCCGGCGCGACCCGGCCGCGCAGCGCCGCGAGCCGGCGCGAGCCGTTCTTGGAACGCACCCCGCGCTGCCCGAGCCAGTACAGGGCGACATCGCCGAGGAACGCGCCCACCGCACCCACCACGAACACCAGCAGCAGCGAGAACCAGTCGGTCTGATGGAAGGCGACCACCGCGGCTGTCGACACCAGCGCCCCCGTGGGCACCACCGGCACCAGTGAGCCGAGGGCGACCAGCACGAAGAGCATCGGATATCCGGCGGCCTGCTGGGTCGCCCCGGGCGTCACCGCGAAGGCCAGCTCGACAAAGCGGGTCGCACTCAACGGGTCGCCTCCAGACGCACACGCTCGCCGTGGCCGAGCCGGTGCACCGCCGCCTTCGGGGCGAGCCGGGCGGCATGCCGTACGAACTCCTCACCCGGGGCGTGGAATTCATGCGGCCGCACTGCGTCCATGCCGATCGGCCAGTACGTTCCGTAGTGCACCGGCACCGCCGAGAGCGCTCCCAGAGCGGCGAGGGCCTCGGCCGCGCGGCCCGCGTCGAGATGGTCCGGGCCCAGGCGCGGGCCCCACCCGCCGACCGGGAGCAGCGCCACGTCCACCGGCCCGACCGCGTCCGCCATGTCCTCGAACAGGCCGGTGTCCCCGGCGAAATAGGTCCGCGCCGTGCCCTCGACGACATAGCCCAGCGCGGGGGAGCGATGCGGTCCGAACGGCAGCCGGCGCCCGTCGTGCCGGGCCGGCACGACCCGTACCGCGATGTCCCCGACGCGGACGGTGTCACCGGCCCGCACCTGCGTGATGTCAAGGCCCAGTTTCGCGAGCCCCGGCACCGAACGCACCGCCCCCGCCGGGACGATCAGCCGGGTGCCCGGCGCGAGGCGGGCGAGCGAGGGAACATGGAGATGGTCGGCGTGCAGATGCGAGACGAGCACCGCGTCGGCCACCGCGGCCTCCGGCGGCGGCGCCGCGCCCCGGCGCCGGCGCAGATGGGCGAGGCGCCGCGCGAAGAGCGGATCCGTGAGCAGCCGCACCTCGGAATCCTCGATCGTGCAGGTGGCATGACCCCACCAGGTGACCTCCACCGGCACGGAAATCCTCCCCTTGACTCGACCACGAGCGACGACGGTTGTTGATGAGCCTAGATGGCACACCATCGAAGCGTCGGAGCCGGGACCCGGGCGCCGAACCAGGACGGATGGAAGATCTGGCATTACCGCGGCCGTTCCGGCCCGTGATGAGTAGGGTCGGCCCGGACTTCTCATCCAAGGGGGACGGTATGGACGAGGTGCGTGTGGCGGCGATCGCCAGCCTGACCCCGCTGGAGGAACTCGGCCTCGACCCCTTCCTGGTGGACACCCGCGGCCAGCACGAGCTGTGCGAGACGTGGGCGGCGGGCCGCGGGTACGTGGTCACCAGACAGCTGCTGTTCTACGGTCTGCGCCCGGACCACCTGGGGCTCTGGACGGATGTGGACGCGGGCCTCGTCGACGTGTTCGTCGCCGCCAACGACCGTGTTCTGGCACGGGCGTTGACATCGGTCCCGGAGTTCTCCGCCGAGTGTGAGCGCCGGGGCGTACGCCTGGAGACGGCGGGCCTCGACGAGCCCGCCTACGACGCCGCGAAGAAGGCCCACATCCACCGCCGCCTGTCGATGCCCACCGCCGGATACGACGGCTGCTGAGCGGCCCAGGACCCCCGCCGCGACGCGCCCCCGAGCCCCGCCGGCCCCTGTGGCAGGGTAAGGAGGAACAGGCGAGGCGAGAGGCGGGGGCGGCGTGGGGCGATGGCGTACGACGGGCCGCGCCCTGCTCCGGGTGGCCGTGGTGTGGGTCGTCTCGACGCTCACCATGATGCTGCTCGCCGGCCTCCTGCCCGACTTCCGGCTCACCTCCGCCGACGGCGCCGCCCTCACCCGCGTCGCCCTCACCGCGGCCTGGGGCGCCGGCGCGTTCGGGCTGCTCAGTGCGCTGGTGTGGCCGCTCGTGGTGCGGGCGTTCCTGCTGGTGCCCGCGCTGGTCCTCGGCCTGCTTGTGTTCTTCCTCAACGGCTCGCTGCTCCTGGTCGCGCTCCATCTGATCCCCACCGGTCAGGGCACGGCCAACCCCGAGACCGCGGTGATCGTCGCGGCCGTCATGTCGGCGGTGGCCTCCGCGACCTCGACCGCGCTCGCCGTGCGCGACGACGACGCCTACCGGCACCGCCTTTCCCGGCTCGCCGACCGCCGCAGGCGCCGACGCGGCCTCGCCGCCGGGCCGCTGCCGCCCGGCCTGGTCTTCCTCCAGCTCGACGGGGTCGGCGAACAGGTGCTGCGGCACGCCGTCGCCACCGGCCTGATGCCCACCGTCGCCACGTGGCTGATGGGAACCCACCGCCTCACGCCGTGGCGCACCGACTGGTCGAGCCAGACCGGCGCCAGTCAGCTCGGCATCCTGCACGGCACCACCTTCGACGTGCCCGCGTTCCGCTGGTACGAGAAGGAGAGCGGCGAGGTCATGGTCTCCAACCGGCCCGCCTCCGCCGTGGAACTCCAACGCCGCGCCGTCGAGCGCACCGGCGACGGCGGACTGCTCACCGTGGACGGGGCCAGCCGCGGCAACCTGTTCTCCGGCGGTGCCGAACAGGTGGCCCTCGTCCTGACCGCGGCCGCCCGGCGCGGCCGCCGCAACCGCTCCCGCGCCGGATACTTCGCCTACTTCCTGGACCCCGCCAACGCGGTGCGCACCGCCGGCTCGTTCGTCGCCGAGGTGGGCCGCGAGCTCACCCAGTCCACCCGCGCCCGGCTGCGCAAGGAGCAGCCGCGCGTCCCACGCGGCGGTCTCTACCCCTTCATCCGCGCCTTCGCGACGGTCGTGGAACGCGATGTGGTCGTCGCCGCCGTCCTGGGCGACCTGCTCGCCGGCCGCACCGCGGTCTACGCCGACCTCGTCGCCTACGACGAGGTCGCCCACCACTCCGGGCCGCGCGGCCGCGACGCCGAGCAGGTCCTCAGACGCCTGGACCGCTCCCTCGCCCTGATCGCCGGCGCCGTCCGCCACGCCCCCCGCCCCTACCGGATCGTGCTCCTGTCCGACCACGGACAAAGCCCCGGGGAGACCTTTGAGAGCGCGTTCGGACTGACCCTGAAGGACCTCGTACGGGCCGGCTGCGGGCTGCCCGTACCGCGCCGCGCCCGGCGCACCCGCAGCGGCGCGGAGGCCAGGTACGCGGTGCGGGTCGCGCTGCACCGGCCGGTCGGGGAGGGCGAGGAGCGCCGGCCGGAGCCTGACTCCGACCCGGTGGTGCTCGCCTCCGGCAACCTCGGGCTGATCTCCTTCCCCGGCATCGAAGGCCGCCTGACGCGCGAGGTCATCGACCGCCGTCACCCGGCGCTGCTCGCGACCCTGGCGAACCACCCCGGCATCGGCTTCCTCCTCGTCCGCAGCGAGGAACACGGCGCGGTGGTGCTCGGACCCGGCGGCGCCGAGGTGCCGATCTCCCAACTCGCCGACGACGAGGGCCCGTTGAAGGGATTCGGGCCGGGAGCGGCCGACGCGGTACGCCGCACGGACACCTTCCCGCACGCCGCCGACATCATGGTCAACTCCCGGTACGACCCGGCCACGGGCGAGGTGCACGCCTTCGAGGAGCAGATCGGCTCGCACGGCGGACTCGGCGGCGAGCAGTCCCGTCCCTTCCTAATCTCGCCGCTCGACCTCACCGCACCCGTACCCGACGGCGAGGACCTCATCGGCGCCGAACAGGTCCATCACGTCCTGCGGCGCTGGCTGCGCGAGGGACAGGGACCGCAGGTCCCGGTGGGTACGGACGTTCTGGCCGGCCCGGAGAATTCGCCGTCACCCCGCCAAGCGGAAGGACCATTTCCGGTTGCCGGCGGGGCCGCACAGGACAAAATCGGCTGATTTGGCGGCCTGCCACCCGTACCCGACCATGGTCAGGTTTGTCCCGTACGAGAGGCCTGCCACCCCGTCATGACCCGCCAAGAAACCCCGAGCAAGCACGCCCGGCAGTTCGGCCTGCCGATCGCCACCGCGCTGGTCATGGGCAACATCATCGGCGGCGGAATCTTCCTGCTGCCCGCCTCCGTCGCCCCGTTCGGCACGATCAGCCTGGTCGCGTTCGCCGTCCTCACCGCCGGCGCGATCGCCCTCGCCCTCGTCTTCGGCCGGCTCGCCCAACGCCACCCCCGGACCGGCGGCCCCTACGTCTACGCCCGTGCGGCCTTCGGCGACTTCGCCGGATTCCTCGCCGCCTGGTCGTACTGGATCACCACCTGGGTCTCCAACGCCGCCCTCGCGGTCGCCGCCGTCGGCTACCTCGACGTCCTCATACCCGTCCACGAGTCCAAGGCCGCGACGATCACCGCGGCCCTGCTCCTCCAGTGGCTCCCGGCCCTCGCCAACCTCGCCGGCACCCGGTACGTGGGCGCGGTCCAACTCCTGTCCACCGTCTTGAAGTTCGCCCCGCTGCTCCTGGTCGCCGTGGGCGGACTCTTCTTCTTCGACCCCGCCAACCTCGGCCCCTTCCAGGCGCGCGGACAGTCCGGGCTCGGCGCGATATCCGCGTCCGCCGCGATCCTGCTCTTCAGCTACCTCGGCGTCGAGTCCGCCGCCGTCAGCGCCGGCGAGGTCCGCGATCCGCGCCGCAACGTCGGCCGCGCCACCATCCTGGGCACCCTGGGAGCAGCCCTCATCTACCTCCTGGGAACGCTCTCCGTCTTCGGTACGGTCCCGCACGACCAACTGGTGTCCTCCACCGCGCCCTTCACGGACGCCGTGAACTCCATGTTCGGCGGCTCCTGGGGCGGCACCGCGGTCGCCGTCGCCGCGCTGGTCTCCATGGTCGGCGCCCTCAACGGCTGGACCCTGCTCAGCGCCCAGACCCCGTACGCCGCGGCCAAGGACGGGCTGTTCCCGCAAGTGTTCGCCGCGAAGCGGCGCGGCGTTCCGACGGCCGGCGTCCTGGTGACCGCCGTCCTCGCATCCCTCCTCACGGTCTACAACTACACCGCGGGATCCAAGGGCGTCTTCGAGACCCTGGTCCTGGTGACCACCTTCACCGCCACCGTCCCCTACCTCCTGTCGACCGCCGCCCAGATCTACTTCCTCGCCTGTGGCCAGTCGCAGCGCGTACACCGTTCCCGCCTGGCGCGCGACGCGGTCCTCGCGGTCCTCGCCTTCGGCTTCTCCATGTGGCTGGTGGCGGGCAGCGGTTACGAAGCGGTCTACCAGGGCGTCCTGTTCCTCTTCGCCGGTGTCCTCGTGTACGCGTGGATGGCGGCCCGCAAGCAGCACGGGCAGACGCGAACCGCGGACTGACGCCTCGGGTGCCCGGACGCGGGCCCGAGCGGAACAGGGGGCGCCGGGCCCGCGCCCGCAGACGTGTTGTTCACCACGCCCGTCCACCACGCCCGCCCGCCACACACGGCCCCTCGCGGCGAGCCTGCCGGGCATATCGTGCATATCTTGCATATCGGGCGTAGCGACAGCGGCAGTCGCGTACGAGTGGATCATGTGTGGTGGGATGAGGTGATGCGAACCCCCACCCGCATGCAGCCCCGCTACCGCAACCCCTATGACGAACTGGCCGCCCTGGCCGACCCCGAGCCGGACCCCCACCCGGACGACGAACCCTGGACCGACCCCGATCCCGCCCTGGATCCCGGCGCCGATCCCGCCTCCGGCACCCGCTCCGGTTCCGGCCCCGCCACCCAGCGTCTCCCGGGGGCGATACCCGGGCAGACATGGGCGGGCCGCCCGACCGCCGGCGACGCCCCGACCGACGGCATCTTTCCGACCGCCGACGCCCCGGGGCCCGAGGGGCCCGCCGCCGCACATCCGCGCACGGAGCCGGGCGACGACTTCTTCGCCTCCCCGCCGCGTCGCCGCCGCGCCTCGAACTCCCGCCGCACCCGGCGCGGTCGCCGACGCCGCAGCAGCCTGCTCGGCGCCGTGCCCCGCGCCACCAAACTGCTGATCGCCCTCGTCGTGGGTGCGGGGTTCCTGGTCCTCGGTGACCGTTGCGCGGTGATGTACGCGGAGAAGAAGGCGCAGCACGCGCTCCAGTCCGAGCTCGGCCTTGCCGCCGCTCCCCAGGTCGACATCCACGGCTTCCCCTTCCTCACCCAGGTCCTGGACAAGCGCCTGGAACGCGTGGACGTCACCGTGCCGCATGTGCCCGCCGACCGTGTCTCCCTCGCGAAGGTACGGGCCGGAGCGCGCGACATCGAGCTGACGGGCGACCTGCCCAGCGACATCAGCGGCGCCGTGATCGGCAGTCTGAACGGCGAGATCACGCTCGCGTTCGACGACATGAACCGCGAACTGGCCGCCTCACAAGTCGAGTTCAGCCGCAAGACCGACAACACGGTTGGTGCGGACGGCAAGTTGACCATCGCCGGACAGGAACTCCGCGTCAGCGCGGCGGCTCAGCTGCGGCTCGACGGCGACCAGGGTCTGTCCACGGACATCGACGGCATGAGCCTGGACATGCCCGGCATCGCCATCTACCGGCCCGGCCGCGACCGGGGCCTGACGCTGCACCGCGAGAGCGCCGAACTCATCGCCCGCGACACCGCCCGGGTGAAGGCGCTGCTCTCGGTGCCCGCCGTGGTGAAACGGCTCGGGGTGCCGGACAAGGACGTCCAGGTGGCCCTGCGCGACGAGGAGAAGCTCCACGAACTGGCGGGCACGCCCCGCTTCGCCGAGCAGCTCACCCACGTCAACCTCGTCGACGTGGTGGCCGACCACCCCTGGCTCCTGTCGAGGATCGGCATCGACCCGAAGCTGATCGCCGGCCTGCTCGCCCTGCGGCCCCCGGAGCTGTCCGACCGCCTCTCCTTCTCGTTCACCCTCCCCAAGGAAGCGCACGATCTGCGTCTGCGTGACGTACGCGTCGAGAAGAACGGCATCGTGGCGACGGTCTCCGGCACGGGGCTCAAGGTCGGCAAGGGCACCTAGCGAGACCGACCCCCGGGCCGGGTCCGGGCTCGCCGCCCCTGGCCCTCCGGGGGTGGTGCTACGGCCCGCGGGGGCGGCCATGGGCGCCGCCCCGTGCCGTCAATGCCTCCGCCCGCCCCCGGGCCGGTGCCGTCTGGGGGTGCGAACCCCGGCGAATGCACGGATGCTGGGAGGGCCAGCATCCGCAAGGAGGCAAATATGTCGATGCTCGACAAGCTCAAGGGCCTGCTGAAGGGCCACGAAGACCGGGCGCACCAGGGCGTGGAGAAAGCCGGCGACGCCTTCGACGCGAAGACCGGCAACAAGTACCAGAGCCAGGTCGACATGGCCCAGCGGAAGATGAACGAACAGCTGGGCCCCGACGGCTCGCAGAACACCCCACCGCAGAGCTAGCCGGGCCCCCAGGGCCCTGACCACGACGCCGCCCCCGCCGGCCCCCGAAGGGCCGTGCCCAGGGGCGGCTCGCGGCGCCCACGGCACCCATGCGAAGCCCGGGTCGCTACGTCAAGAGGAGTCACCCGGTAGAGCGGATCTGCCCGGATCCGCCCACGCCACCGGCCCCGACGGGCAGAGCTGTCTCGTGCCGTCCGTCTCCCTCGCCTTCCTGCGCCGCACCCTGGTGGTGCTGGTGGTGCTGGTGGTGCTCGGCGCGCTGTTCGGGGCGGCGCCCAACGTGCAGGCGTGCGAGGGGCGGACGGTGGTGGGCACGGCCGAGGCGCCCGTGCCCGAACCCTCCGGCGAGGGCCTGCCGGACGCCGCCGACGCGGCACTCCCCGTACAGCCGGGCCATCTCGCGCGTCCCGTCCGCCCCGCGCCCACCGATGCCCGGCGGCCGGAGCCGGTGCCACCGCTCACCGCCCCCACCCCCGACGTCCGTCAGCCGCTCACGGCGACGGGCGTCCGCTGTGTGGTGCTGCGCTGCTGACCGTTCCGTACGGAACCAGGTCGGCCAGCCAACTCACGTACCCAGCAAGGTGGTTCAGCCATGCCCATCGACCCCCTCGCGGCACTCAACGCCATGATCCGCGCCGAAGCCGCCCGCATCCGGCCCGCAGGACCCGGCGCCCCCGAAGAGGCACCGGAGCCGCCCGACGACCAGGAGCCCCGCCCCCGGCGACAGCACCCCGCCGACCCCCGGGACCGCTAGCGGGTAGCGGCCGGGGAGCGGGTCAGGCGGCAGGGCGGGTACCTGAGAGCGCTCTCGGGCACCGGCACCGGCATCGCCAAAAGGCGGCAGCCCAGCACCCGGCACCCGCACTCGCCCGGCACCAAACCGCCACCCCGCGCCCCGCTAAGCCGCGCCGGCCGCGCGTGCAAGGCCCAGTGCGTACTCGGGCCACCAGCGGCCGGCCGCCGGGCCGCCCCGGCAGGTGCCGTCCGACTCGCCGGGGCGCTTGACCCACAGGTAGGCGTCGATCAGCGCGTCCCCGGTGGCGATCGTGGGCGGGGTGCCGAGCGCGCGGCCGGGCGGGTTGCACCAGGGGTCCTCGCCGTCGGCGTAGGGGCCGTTACCGTTGCGGCTGGTGTCGACGACGAAGTGCTTGCCGCCCAGCGCGGCGGAGAGCCGGTGCCCGTACTCGGCGCTGGAAGCGGTCGTCTGGAACGCGGAGACGTTCAGCGAGAACCCGTCGGCCCGGTCCACCCCCGCCTCCCGCAGCGGTCCCAGGAGCGTCGACTGGTCGGTGACCCAGCCGGAGTGCCCGGCGTCGAGATACACCTTCGTCGCGGGCCCGCGCTTCAACTGCCCCACGGCGTGGGCGAGTAGGGACAGCCGCTCCGCCGACGGCGCGCCCGGGCAGCCGCTCACCAGGTGGGCGATCGCGTCCGGCTCGACGATCACCGTGGCCGGACGGTCGCCGATGCCGCGCGCGAACGCCTCGATCCATGCCCGGTAGGAGGCCGCGTCCTCGGCCCCGCCCTGCGAGAGCCCGCCGCAGTCGCGGTGGGGAATGTTGTACGCGACGAGGACCGGCATCCGTCCGGCGCGGGCGGCGTCGCCGGTGAGGGCGCGTACCGACTGCTCGATGCCCTCGGGCCGGGGCCAGTCCGCCTGCGGCCGCAGCGAGATGCGCTCGATCAGCTCCGCGTCCGCCGCCCGGCCGGCGCCCCGCCACTCGGTGACCTGCCGGGCGGCCGGGCCCACCGGATTCACCCAGTAGGGACCCGGGTACGGCTCGCCCGACCGGGGCGCGGATGCCGGCGCGCTGAATCCGAGCGAGAGCGCGGCGGCGAGCACCGCGAGGCAACAGCGCACAGGGGAGCGCGACCAACGGGACATGGAAACCCCAAGGATGCCGAACCGAACAATTGCGGAGATCTTGGCATCCGGAGCCCGTGCGAGCCCGAAGGAGAGG
Organism: Streptomyces hundungensis; assembly: GCF_003627815.1. Classification (NCBI taxonomy): domain Bacteria; kingdom Bacillati; phylum Actinomycetota; class Actinomycetes; order Kitasatosporales; family Streptomycetaceae; genus Streptomyces; species Streptomyces hundungensis. Next base: position 1,730,314 of record NZ_CP032698.1, on the reverse strand, counting down.
GCCGTACGGCCGAGCGCGCCCCGGGCGCACACGGTCGGCCGGGTGCGATCTCCGGGGCCGCGCGGGCCGGGTGGGTCTCCTCAGGGACGGGTGGCTCAGCCCGCCTCGCGGACGTGGACGTGGCCGTCCCTGGGGTAGGGCGGATAGGCGGGCAGGATCCGCTCGAAGCGATAGCCCGCCTTCTCCGCGACGCGGCACGAGGCGAGGTTGTCGACCTGGTGAAGCAGTTCGACACGGCGCAGCCCATCCTGTGCGAAGGCTTCGAACGCCCATGCTGAGAGCGCTTCCAGAGCGCGGGGAGCCACGCCCTGCCCGCGTGCGTGGGCCAGCGTCCAGTACCCGACCTCGGCGACCTCGCGGCCGGTGTCCTCGTTCCACCGCAGGCTGATGTTTCCCAATACCGCCCCGTCGTCCGTGCCGAGTCGCTCGGCGCAGACGGCGAAGGCGAGCCGGGTCCCGTCCTCGCGGCCGCGCCGCTGGAGGTCGAGCCACCACCGAGCGTCCTCGGGGCCCTCGATCGCACGCGTGGTCCAGCGCGCTATGTGGGGGTCACCGTAGGCCTCGATCACCGTCTCGGCGTCCTCCGCCCGCCAGGGCCGCAGCACCAGACCGCCCGCCGCCCCGGCCGCGGGCACCCGCAGCACTTCCGTCGCGCTCCGTATCTCCGTCATCCCCGTTGTCCCCCTCATCCGCGTACTCATCCGCGTGCTCATCTGCGTTGTCCTGAGGGCCGGGCCCGCTTGCCGGGCCGAACCCCTCCGGAGCCCGAGTCTCCCCGAGCCGGTCCCTCCCGGACAACAGCAGCAGGGCGACGGGGAGTTGGCGTCACTCCGCCAAGAGCTGGGCGACCGCCCCCTCGGTCCACAGGCCCGCCGTGCCCGGGCACGCCGCCAGATAGGCCGTAACGGCTCGGTCGTCCCAGGCGCCCGCTTCCCGCAGGCCCTCCGCCAGGTGCCTGAGATAGGCGGCCGAGGGGGCCGTCCAGTCGACCTCGTCCATGCGCCAGGGCGCGGTGAACGTGAGCACGGGCCGCCCCTCCAACCACCCGGCGTGGACCAGGGTCTCGTACCGCCCCTCACCGAGCGTGGCCCGTCCGGTGCGCAGCACCTCGCCGAGGTCGAGGTCCGCTCCGGGATCCCGGTACATCTCCTGCGCCGCGATGTCGGCGAACTGGCCCGTCGAGATCAGATGGGCCCGGGCGAGGACGCGCCCGTCCGCGCCGGGGTCGTAGAAGGCCCGCCCGCCTCGCCACACGGGCGAGCGGGTGGCGAAGTAGAGCGCTCCCGGAAGCTCCAACGGCACGGAAAGCGCGGGGAGTTGGCGGTCGCGGCACCCCGGGTAGGTCCGCGCCGCACCCGGGGGCCGGCCGCCCCGGATGTAGTGGGCGAGCCGGTCGACATGCATGTTGGAGCCGTACGCGGCGTACCAGACCAGGCCGTCCGGTCGGCCCGGACGAAGGGCGGGCGAGCTGTTGTCCACCGTGACACCTCCACTGCGTCCACCGGATCCGGGGGGCCGCCGCCGCATTACCTCAGCGGTAATCGACCCCTCGACCGCCGCCCGGCAGAGTGGGGGACATCGGGACCCGGGCGGCGCACTCCGGTCGGGTCCCGGGTTTCTGACCAGGTAGAACGTAAGCCATGGAGGCTGATGCACATGTCCGAGAACCGCTACGGGACCGCCGTCGCCCGCTACTTCGAGGCCTGGAACGCCGGTTCCGGTGAGCAGATCGCCAAGGCCGTCGCCGCCGCCTGGGTCGAGGACGGCACCTACACCGACCCCCTCGCGGACGTTGCCGGGCACGACGCCATCGCCGCCGTGATCGGCGGGGCGCGGGCCCAGTTCCCGGGGTTCTCGTTCCGGCTGCTCGGCGAGGTCGACGGTCACCACGACATCGCCCGCTTCGGATGGGAGCTGGTGTCGGCGGCCGACGGAACCGCCCCGGTCGCCGGGTCGGATGTGATCACCCTCGCCGAGGACGGCCGCATCCGTGCCGTCGCCGGGTTCCTGGACCGCGTACCGCCTACGGCATGAGCGACTGAAGGTACGTCGCCGTCTCCGGGTCGGCCGGCAGGAACGTCTCGATGGCCAGCTCGGAGACGGTGACATCCATCGGCGTGTTGAACGTGGCGATGGTCGATATGAACGACAGGACCGTGCCCGCGACCTCGATGCGCAGCGGCAGCGCGAAGGGAAGCGCCCGAGGGTCGCCCGCGTCCTCGGGCATCGGACCGCCGGACGGCACGGGGTGGGCGGCGACCTCCTCGTACAGCGCGCGAAGGCCGTCGTTGCGCAGCAGGGCGATCTGACGCTCCATCTGTTCCAGGAGGTGGCCGCGCCACTGCGCCAGGTTGCGGATGCGCGGAGCGAGGCCCTCGGGGTGCAGGGTCAGGCGCATGGCGTTGACCGGCGGGGCCAGCAGATGCCCGGCCACACCGTCGAGCAGCATCTCGATGCCGCGGTTGGCGGCGAGCACCGTGTACGTCGCGTCCACCATCAGTGCCGGATACGGCTCGTACGCCCTGAGCAGGCGCTCCATCTGCTCGCGCAACGAGTTCATGGCGGGGTCGTCGAGCGGGGTCTGGGCGTAGTGCGGGGCGTAACCGGCGGCCAGGAGCAGCGCGTTGCGTTCGCGGACCGGCACGTCCAGGTGCTCGGCGAGGCGCAGCACCATCTCCTCGCTCGGGCGGGACCTGCCGTTCTCGATGAAGCTGATGTGCCGCGCCGAGGAGTCGGCGCGCAGCGCCAGCTCCAGTTGGCTGAGCCGGCGCTGCTCGCGCCAGCCACGCAGCATCGGCCCGACTCTCGTCTCCAGTACGGCAGTTGTCATAGTTCAGACAGTAACCCGCCCCTGTGACACGACCTCCCGGCGGTCCGTCTCCCGCTCCGGGCGCCGACGGCGCCGCAGTGCCCAGCCCGCCAGGACCGCGCACGCCGCGACCGCGTACGCCGTTTTGGCCATGGGAAAGTCCCCGAGGGCTTTGGCCGCCACATAGACGCAGGCGCCCGCGACGGCGACGGTGAGCCACTCCCACCTCCCGTCGAGCGCCACAAGCGCGACGACGAGCAGGGCGTACCAGGAGTAGCCCGGGGTCAGGAGCAGAAAGGCCCAGCCGAACAGCAACAGGGCCGCTGACCAAGGGCGTTCGGGCGTCGCGCGCCGCAGGACGTACACCGTCACCCCGAGCAGCGCGGCGAGCGCGACCGGCAGGGCCCAGGCGTCGGGCAGCACCATGCGCAGCAGCGCGAACCGGCCCTGCCCCGACGGGTCGTCGTACCCCTCCTCCTCGGTGTAGCCGCCGAGGTAGCCGAACACGGAGGAGTGGGAGAGGAGGGCGTAGGGAAGGTAGGAGAGCGCGACCAGGCCGGCGGTGGAGAGCAGCACGGTGACCGGTCGTCGTCGCAGGACCGCGGGCAGGACCATCGCGGGCAGCATCTTGACGGCGATGCCCGCGCCGATCAGCACACCGCCCGCCGCGGCGCGAAGCCTGCCGATCCCGGGCCCGCGTCCCCCTGTCAGGGCGCCGAGGCCCGCGACGGTCAACAGGACGGCCAGGACGTCGATATGGGCGTTGTTGACCGCCTCCAGGGGCACGGCCGGACACCACGCCCAGAGGGCGGCTCCCGTCACCCGGCCCGGTGTGCCGTCCGGGCCGCGCCGCCGCAGGATGCGCACCAGCACGAGGGTGGTGCCCACCGCGAACAGGGCGCCACCGATCTGGAGCGGGTGGAGACGTGTCCCACGGGGCGAGATCTCGTCCACCAGCAAGTAGTACGCCTCGGCGACCGGGGGGTAAATGGTGTGCACGGTCGGCCTGTTGAGGCGGGTGCACCCGCCGTCCACCCGGGCCCGCTCGGGCCCCGCGCACTGCGCGGGGCCCGTGGGAAAGAGCCAGGTGTCCCGCAGCGGGGCCACCTCGGGGTCGGCCGGCGCGTGGTCGTAGGGGGAGATCCCGGAGGCCTGCACCCGCCCGTCCCAGGCGTACCGGTAGGCGTCCGTGCTGGTGCGCGGGGGAGCGAGCAGTCCGGTCGAGGCGACCGCGATGGAGCCCGCCACGATCAGCGCCGCACGGTGGCGCGCCGGCACCGCGCGCAGCGACCAGGCGGCGAGGGCGAACAACAGCCAGGCCGCCGCGTACCACCACGAAAGCCCGGCGGGGTCGGCGCGGAAGCCGTCTTTGAGAACGGTGAAGACGAGGACGGTGGTGAGGGCCGCGAGCAGGACGGCGGTGCATACGGTACGTCGATGGGTCACTCGCCGAGCCTCGCAGCTCAAGGCCCCGATCACGCGCAGGCGGCCCCCGCCGTCCGCGAACCGTAAGGTTCACCCGGATGCACGGGGGCGCCCGAGCGGTGTGCTCGTCGCGGCGCTGTTACTTCCAGCCGCCGTAGGGAACGGTCAGGAGTTCAAGCCAGTGCCCCGACGGATCGGGGAAATACACACCGCGTCCGCCGTCGTTGTGGTTGATCTCGTTCGGGTGCTTGCGATACGGATCCGCGAAGTACGGAAGCTTCAATTCCGTAATCCGCTGGAATGCGGAGTCGAACTCCTCCTCGGAGACCAGGAACGCGTAATGCTGAGGCGTGATCTCGGCGCCCTCGGGCACGGTCGCGAAGTCGAGAGTGACTCCGTTGCTGGTCACGACGGGGACGAACGGCCCCCATTCCGCGCCGACCTCAAGACCGAGCATATTGGCCAGGAATTGCGCGGACACCCGGTTGTCACGGGATCCGATGATGGTGTGATTCAACTGTACTGACACGGTGGAAAGCTCCCACAGGCATCTCGCAGACACCTCCATGTCTCACCCGGCCGGTGACCGACACGCGATGCTGCCAGAAGATCCTAACCGCGCCCCGGTAGCCGTGTCACGGTATTGATCGCGCCATCGCATTTCCCCTCGACGGCGTGGCGTTCGTGAACCGTAAGGTGTCGAAACGCCCGGAACGGGGGCCGGCCGCGGTGGGATGGAGCCATGAAGCCACGACTTCCCGCAGTGCGGCCGCCCGTCTTCCGGGGCAGACTGCACGACGCCCGCACGGCGACCTCGATCGGCCGCTGGCTGGGCGTCGCCATCGCGGTCTGCTTCGGCACCGGCCTGATCAGCCACTACCTCCAGCACCAGCCGGGCTGGCTGCTGGACGTGCTGCCGAGCAGGCCCGTCTGGGGGTACCGGCTCAGCCAGGGCCTGCACGTGGCGTCCGGAATCGCCGCGATCCCGCTGCTGCTCGCCAAGTTGTGGACGGTCTACCCGAGGCTGTTCGCCTGGCCGCCGCTGCGTTCCGTACGCCACGCCCTGGAGCGGCTCTCGGTCGCGGTCCTGGTGGCGGGCGCGGTCTTCGAACTGTTCACCGGCCTCCTCAACACGGTGCAGTGGTACCCCTGGCCGTTCTCCTTCGTGCCGGTGCACTTCGCCGTGGCCTGGCTCCTCGCCGGCGCCCTGATGCTGCACGTGGCCGTCAAGTACCCCGAGATCAGGGCGCATTGGGCCAAGGAGTCGCCCGGCACCCTGGCCCTGCCGACCGCCGACGGACCCGACCGGCGCTCACTGCTGAGCGGAGTGGCGGCCGCGGTCGGCGCGGTCACCCTGACCACCGTCGGTCAGGCCTTCACCCCGCTGAAGTTCTTCGACGTCCTCGCACCGCGCCACCCCGATCACGGCGCCCAGGGGCTCCCCGTCAACCGCAGCGCGCGGGCGGCCGGAACCACCCAAGTCGACGCCGACGCCTACCGGTTGACGGTTGCGGGACCCCGCCCCTACACCCTCACCCTCGCCGAACTGGCCGCGCTCACCCAGCACGAATCCGTGCTGCCCATCGCCTGCGTCGAGGGCTGGAGCAAGTCCGCGCACTGGACGGGCGTACGCATCGCCGAGCTGCTGCGCCGGGCCGGCGCCCCACCGGACGCCGGGGTGCGGGTGATCTCCCTGGAACAGTACGGCGCCTACCGGGTGATGGAGATGGGCCGCGAGTACGCCCACGACCCGCTGACCCTGCTCGCTCTGCGACTCAACGGACAGATCCTGACCGCGGACCACGGATTCCCCGCCCGTGTGATCGCCCCCAACCGCCCCGGCGTGTTGCAGACCAAGTGGGTCACCCGACTGGAGGTGCTGTGATGCGCACCGTGCTGGGCGCGGCCGGGCTCGCGCTGATGGCCCTGGGCGGAGTGCTGGTCTGGGACCAGGCCACCCACTGGGACGTACTGATCTGGCTCGCCGGAGCCGTCGTCCTGCACGACGGGCTCATCGCGCCGCTGGTCGTCGCGGTGGGGCTGCTGACCGGCGGCCTGAAGAACCGCGGCCTGCTGCGTGGCACCCTGCTCACCGGCGGCTGCCTCGTCCTGATCGCGCTCCCGCTCCTGCTGCGCCCCCTGCCCACGGCCAACCCCTCGGTGCTGCCGCTCGACTACCCCCGGGGCCTGCTGATCTCCCTCGCGGTGGTGGTCGCGCTCGCACTGCTGCTCGGCGCCGGGCGCCGGTGGCGGGGCAGGACGCGCGAGGCGGACGTACCCGAGAAGTGAGACCGCGGGCAGGGCGCGTGCGGCGGACGTACCCGAGAAGTGAGACCGCGGGCAGGGCGCGTGCGGCGGACGTACCCGAGAAGTGAAGCCGCCGCCCGCGCTCGCCCTCAGTCCGCTCCCCGGGCGGGCCCCATCGGCTCCGCCGTCTCCCACACGCTCTGGAAAGCCAGCCGCAGGCAGGCCGCCAGCGCCGGGTGCTCGATGTACAGAGCGGTGGTGGAGCCCGTGCCCGCGACCGGGTCCGGCATGTCGCACAGCACCAACGAGGCGTCCGCGATGACCAGTTTGAGCGGCAGCCGCCGGGTGAAGCGGGCCTCCTCGCCCGCCTCGGCGAAGCGCCGCACGTTCTCCAGGACCTCTTCGTCCGCCAGCGCGTCGCGCGTGTACACCGCCCGCACCGTGCCCTTGGCCCGGCGCAGCCGCCGAGTCGCCTTGATCCCGGACGTGTTGGCGGCGGGGGCGACGAACGGCGGCATGCAGAACGTGAGGAGCTCGGTGTCGGCCTGCTCCTGGATGTCCGCGAACCGCTCGGCGATCTGCCGCGGGTCGCGCAACACCTCGATGTAGTCCAGCGGATCGGTGTGCGCCCGGCCGTCCGACCACAGCGGCAGCAGCATCGAGGTGAGCCCCGTCGACACCTTCTCCAGCCGTTCCAGGGACTCCCTTTGACGGTTCATCAGACGCGTGATCGCGAGCTCCGGGGCGACCGCGGCGAACGTGGCGACGCGTCCCTGGTGGGCCACCGCGAGCTGGGCGCGCACCAGTGCGTCCAGGACGTCGTAGATGCGCTGCCGGGGCACCTCCGCCTCCCGCGCCACCTGGGCCGCGGTGTAGGAGTCGCGCCTGACGAGGGCGAGGTAGACCCGCGCCTCGTAGCGGGACAGGCCCAGCTCGACGAGGTCGTTGACCGACCCCTCACCCGGCTGCACGCGCGTCCCCGACCGGCTCCATGTACGTCCTCCTCGGCTCGCTGGAACGCCACCGTATACACGTACACCCGGCGCTGAACCGCCCGGTGATCCTTGGGAATTCCCGGGGCGGGCCGCGCGGTGATCCATCCCCTTTCCAGGGAAAGGCTTTGCCTCGGGCTTGCCTCAGCCTGTTGTCGCCTCCGTCGGCCGTCGCTACCTTCGTCCCTGCCACCACGTGAGCGGGTGGCAGTTTTCGCGAGATGCCATTGTCATGCACTGATCATGGACAGTGATCGCGCTCGGCCGCACTCCTCGACGCGTGCGAACGCGCACGGGTCACGCGCGGCCACCCCTCCTCGATCACGTGCACCCACGTGCCGCCGTACGCGCAAAACCACGGCCCACCCACCCGGCCCCGGGTGCCACCGCCGCCGCGCGCACGGCCCACGTACCGCCGATCGCACCCCACGAGCCGCAGCACCGGCGCCGACCGCACCACCCCACGAGCCCGTACGTGCCGCACCGCCGGCCGCCGGCCGCACCCACGGCCCACCGCGGTCGACGACACCCCGCACCCACCGCCGCACCCGCCGGATCAGCCCCGCCGCACACCCGGGCCGGGCACCCCCGTACGCCCCGATCCGGCGAACCAACCCCCCATGGAGGGCAGTTCCTTGTACTCGAAGAGACCCTTCGGCCTGTCCGGACTCACCCGGCGAGCCGCCACCGCCGCCCTGTCCGCCGCCGCCCTGGTCACCGGCGGACTCATCGCCGTCGCCCCGTCCGCCGCCGCCGCGACCGCGCCCGCCCCCGCCGCCCAGAGCGCCAACACCCAGCGGCTGTGCGCCCAGCCCGCCAAGGCCCACGAGATGGCCTGCCTGGCCCTGGCCCGCACCGACGTCCAGCACCACCTGGGCATATCCCCGAACGTGGCCCCCTCCGGCTACGGCCCCACCGACCTACAGAGCGCCTACGCCCTGCCCTCGAACGCCGGCGCCGGCGCGACCGTGGCCATCGTGGACGCGCAGGACGACCCCAACGCCGAATCGGACCTGGCCACCTACCGCTCCCAGTACGGCCTGCCCGCCTGCACCACCGCCAACGGCTGCTTCAAGAAGGTCGACCAGAACGGCGGCACCAACTACCCGAGTCCCGACTCGGGTTGGGCCGGTGAGATCTCCCTCGACGTCGACATGGTCAGCGCCGTCTGCCCGCAGTGCCACATCCTGCTCGTCGAGGCGACCTCCGCATCCATGGAGGACCTCGGCGCGGCCGTGAACCGCGCGGTCAGCATGGGCGCCAAGTACGTCTCCAACAGCTACGGCGGCAGCGAGGACTCCACCGACCCGAGCTCCGACGCCGCCTACTTCAACCACCCGGGCGTCGCCATCACCGTCTCCTCCGGCGACAGCGGCTACGGCGTCGAGTACCCCGCCGCCTCCCAGTACGTGACCGCCGTCGGCGGCACCTCGCTCAGCCGCGCCAGCACCACGCGCGGCTGGTCCGAGTCGGTCTGGGGCTCCAGCTCCGGCGGCCAGGGCGCGGGCTCGGGCTGCTCCGCCTACGACCCCAAGCCGTCCTGGCAGAAGGACACCGGCTGCGCCAAGCGCACGGTCGCCGACGTCTCCGCGGTCGCCGACCCGGCCACCGGCCTCGCGGTGTACGACAGCTACCAGGCGAGCGGCTGGAACGTGTACGGCGGCACCAGCGCCTCCTCGCCGATCATCGCCGGCGTGTACGCCCTGGCCGGCACCCCCGCCGCCACCACCAACCCGGCGTCCTACCCCTACGCCCACACCGGTTCCCTGAACGACGTCACCACCGGCGCCAACGGCAGTTGCAGCCCGTCCTACCTGTGCAAGGCCGCGGCCGGCTACGACGGCCCGACCGGCCTCGGCACCCCGAACGGCACCGCCGCCTTCACCGGCGGCACCAGCACCGGCAACACCGTCACGGTGACCAACCCCGGCAACCAGTCGACGCAGGTCAATACCGCGGTCTCGCTCCAGATCAAGGCCACCGACTCCGACAGCGGCCAGTTGTTGACCTACAGCGCCACCGGACTCCCGGCCGGCCTCTCCATCAACGCCTCGACCGGACTCATCTCCGGCACCCCGACCACCGCCGGGACCTCCAACGTGACGGTGAGCGTCAAGGACGCCACCAACGCGAGCGGGTCGACGTCCTTCACCTGGACCGTCACCACCACCGGCGGCGGCTGCACCCCGGCCCAACTGCTCGGCAACCCCGGCTTCGAGACCGGCACCGCGGCCCCGTGGTCGGCGAGCGCGGGCGTCATCGACAACTCCAGCGGCGAAGCGGCCCACTCCGGCTCGTGGAAGGCCTGGCTCGACGGATACGGCTCCAGCCACACCGACTCGCTCGCGCAGACCGTGTCCATCCCGGCCGGCTGCCACGCCACCCTCACGTACTACCTGCACATCGACACCAAGGAGACGACCACCACCACCGCCTACGACAAGCTGACGGTGACGGCCGGCTCCAGCACCCTGGCGAGCTACTCCAACCTCAACAAGAACACCGGCTTCGCCCAGAAGTCCTTCGACCTCTCCTCCTACGCGGGGCAGTCGGTCACCCTCAAGTTCAACGGAGTGGAGGACAGCAGCCTGGCCACGTCGTTCGTCATCGACGACACCGCGGTCAACGTGAGCTGACCTGACCCGAGAGCGCTCCGGACGGGGCGGGGTCCACCCCCGCCCCGTCCCTTCACCTCTCCCCGGCACACCGTGACGGCGTACGGATGGAAGCGCTCTCACCCACGGCGAAGGGCCACGAACGGACGGCCCGTCGCGGTCCAGCGCCCCGCCGGTCGCCAGCCGAGCGGCCGGGCACACGACAGCAGCGCGTTCGTCCCGAGCCGGGCCCACGGAAAGTCGCTCCCCGTCGCACCGTGCGCGTCGGCCACCCGCACCCGCATCCGCTCGTCGATCTCGTACGGAGCCGTCTCCACCAGCAACAGCCCATCGGGCACGACGAGTTGAGCCACGCGGGACAGCAGCGTCGCCGGGTCGCCACCGATGCCCACATTGCCGTCGACGAGCAGCGCCGTGTCCCAGCGGCCCTCGCCCGGCAGCCGGTCGAAGACCGAGCGGCACAGCGCGCTGCCACCCCACGCACGCGTGTGGCGAACCGCCTCGGGGCTCACATCGACCCCCAGCGCCGCCACCCCCTCCGCGGCGAGCGCGGCGACCAGCCGGCCGGGTCCGCAACCGATGTCCAACACCGTGCCGCGACATCGGCGCAGCACCGTACGGTCCGCCAAGTCCGGTTCCGTACACCAGCGTTCGACTTCCAGTGGCAGCAGCCAGCCGTCCGGTCTGCGCAGGAACAGCGGGCCGCGCCGGGCGCGCAGTGCATCGGTGTAGGGGTCGGCGTGCCAGGCGGTGGGGGCCGCGGTCGTCGGGGCCGAGAGCGCTCTCACCATGGGTGCGGCCCCGCCGTCGAGGCCTCACCCGCGGTGGGCGCGGGCGTCACGGACTCGTGGGACCGCCGCTCGGTCGGCACGGCGGCGCGCACGGGGCGGCCCGCCCCCACGGCGCGGGCGAACCGGCCGCCCGGGGCCTCGGCCGCGACCAGACGGGCGTCCCGCGCCGTGTCCACGTCCCGCAGCCACGCCAGTTCACGCACCGTGAGCCCGGCGTCGTGCAACCGCTGCCGCTGGACACGCCCGGTCTCGGGCACCGACATCGGCACCCCGAGCAGCAGCGCGGGGTCGGGCTCGGTCAGACCGAGCGCCCAGAACCCGCCGTCCTCGGCCGGCCCGAACCAGGCCTCACCGGGACGCGGATCCGCCAGCGCGGGCGCAAGGAGCGCCGGACTCACCTGCGGGGTGTCCATGCCGATCAGGAGAGCGGGGCCGGGGCACGCGGCGAACGCCGCCGCGATCCGTTCGTCCAGACCCCCCGCGCACTGCGCCAGCACCTCGATGCCCGGCGGCAGCCACGGCCCCGGCGCGCCGTCCAACACCAGCACTCTCCTGCGCACCGGCACGGCCAGCGCGACGTCCAGGGTGTCGGCGAGCGACGCCTCGGCGATCCGGGCCGCCTCCTCGGGCGTGTACGGCGGAGTGAGCCGGGTCTTGACCCGGCCCGGCACCGGCGCCTTCGCCAGCACGATCAGCGTCGTACCCGCAGCCGACCCGCCCGCCCCGCTCATCGGGACACCGCCGGCACGCGCGGCGCCACCGGTGGTTCGGCCAGCACCTGGCGCATGTCGCGCACCGCCTGCCAGGTGCCCCGCCAGGTCCCCGTGACCTTCGACTTACCGGTGCGCGCCAGATACGGCACATCGTGCTCGCTCACCCGCCATCCGGCGTCCGCCGCACGCACCACCATCTGGAGCGGATAGCCGCTGCGCCGATCGGTGAGCCCGAGCCCGAGCAGCGCCTCACGGCGCGCGGCCCGCAGCGGGCCCAGGTCGTGCAGGCGAAGCCCGGTACGCCGGTTCAGCATCCGCGCGAGCGCCAGATTGCCGGCCCGCGCGTGCAGCGGCCAAGCCCCCCGCTCCCGCGGCCGGCGGCGGCCGAGCACCAGGTCGGCGCCGCCGGACGCCACCTCGCTCACATAGGGGACCAGCTCGGCCGGATCGAGGGAGGCGTCGCAGTCGCAGAAGCAGACGTATTCGGCCTCGGCGGCGAGCAGCCCGGCGTGGCAGGCCGCGCCGAAACCCCGGCGGGGCTCGTGCACGACGGTCGCGCCCAGCGAGCGCGCCACCTCGGGCGAACCGTCCGAGGAGCCGTTGTCGACCACGACGGCCCGCCAGCCGTCCGGGATCCGGGCCAGCACCCAGGGCAGCGCCCCGGCCTCGTCGAGACAGGGCAGTACGACGTCCACGGCCACCCCGCGCGGTGCGCGAGGGGCTGCGGCAGGTGGCACCGCGGGGGTTGCGGAGGAGGATTCAGTCACGCCCTCACCGTACGAATCCAAACCGGACAAAACGGATTTCGGGTTCTTACGAAACGCGGACATCGCCCGCCCGTGTCCCACGTGGCGCAGACGGACGCCCCCAGGCGGTGCGAGGCTGGATCCCATGCACAGCACCGAGAGCCGCATCCTGGTCGTCGACGACGACCCGACCGTAGCCGAGGTCGTCACCGGCTACCTGGAACGCGCGGGCCACACCGTCGACCTCGCCACCGACGGCCCCGCCGCCCTGCGCGCCGCCGCCGGACGCCGCCCCGACCTGGTGGTTCTCGATCTGATGCTGCCCGGCATGGACGGCCTGGAGGTCTGCCGGCGCCTTCGCGCCACGGCCCCCGTACCCGTGATCATGCTGACCGCGCGCGGCGACGAGGACGACCGCATCCTCGGCCTGGAGATAGGCGCCGACGACTACGTGACCAAGCCCTTCAGCCCGCGCGAACTCGTCCTGCGCGTCGAGTCGGTGCTGCGCCGCGCCCGCGCCACCACGGCGCGCCCGGGGCCGCCCGTGTCCCGCTGCGGCATCACCCTCGACCCGGCCGCCCGTACCGCCGCGAAGGACGGCCGTGAACTCGCCCTGACTCTGCGGGAGTTCGACCTCCTCGCCTACCTCCTGGACCGCCCCGGCGAGGCGATCTCCCGCGAGCGGCTGATGCACGAGGTGTGGGGGTGGGAGTTCGGCGACCTGTCCACGGTCACCGTCCACGTCCGACGCCTGCGCGGCAAGATCGAAACCGACCCGGCGAAGCCGGCCCTGATCCGCACGGTCTGGGGCGTCGGCTACCGCTTCGAGACGGCCGAGCCCCCCATGGCACCGCTCCACGTGGCCGATGCCGAACCGAGTGCCGCCACGCACGGAGGCCAGGGGGCCGGCCGTGGGTGACATCCTGCTCATCGCGGTGTACGCGTTCCTCGGCGCCGCACTCGCCGGGCTCGGCGGGGCACTGGCCCTGCGGCTCCTGCGCCACCGCTCGCTCACCGCGTCCGTCGCCGTCGTGGCGGCCGTGGCGGTCCTCGCGATGCTGGCCGGCACGCTCGCCGTCGCCTGGGCGATGCTCCTGAACTCCCACGACCTGACGGTGGTGACCGTGGTCGTCGCCATGGCCGCCGTCGCCTCACTGGTCACCGCCCTGCTCCTCGGCCGCAGTGTCGTCGCCAGCAGCCACCGGCTGGCGCTGGCCACCCGCTCGTTCGGCGACGGCGGCCGCTTCGACGCGCCGACCGGGCCCGCCACCGCCGAACTGGCCGCGCTGAGCCGCGAGTTGGCGGCCACCAGCGCGAAACTGACCGAGTCACGGGAACGGGAGCGGGCGCTGGAGACCTCACGGCGCGAACTCGTCGCATGGATCTCGCACGACCTGCGCACCCCGCTCGCCGGGCTCCGCGCGATGGCCGAGGCCCTCGAGGACGGCATGGCCAAGGACCCCGACCGCTACTTCCGGCAGATCAGAACCGAGGTCGAACGCCTCAACTCCATGGTGGGCGACCTCTTCGAGCTCTCCCGCATCCACGCGGGAGCGCTCTCACTCAACCCCGCCCGGATGTCCGTCCACGACCTGATCGGTGACGCACTGGCCGGCGCGGACCCGCTCGCCCGCGAACACGGAGTACGCCTCGTCGGCGAGCGCGTCGATGCCGTACCGGTCGAGGTGGACGGCAAGGAGATGACCCGGGTCCTCGCCAACCTCCTGGTCAACGCCATCCGGCACACCCCGGCCGACGGCACCGTGGCGGTCGGCGCCCAGGACCACGACGGCACGGTCACGCTCTCCGTCACCGACGGCTGCGGCGGCATCCCCGACGACGATCTGCCCCGCGTCTTCGACACCGGGTGGCGCGGCACCCAGGCCCGCACCCCACCCGGCGGAGCCGGCCTCGGCCTCGCGATCGTCCGCGGCATAGTGGAGGCGCACTCGGGCCGCGCCGAGGTACGCAACGTGGCAGGCGGCTGCCGCTTCGAACTCACCCTGCCGGCGGCGCGCGCGTAGGGCGCAGCCCGCCCCGCCGGCCACCGCCGCACCCTGCCGGCGGCGCGCGCGTAAAGGCCGCCCGGCCGCCGGCCACCGTGGGGGGTGTCACCGCGCCGTCGCGAACTCCGCCATTCCCTCCGCGAAACCCACCGCCGGCTTCCACCCCAGCTCACGCCGCAGCCGCCCCGAGTCCGCGGTGATGTGCCGCACGTCGCCGAGCCGGTACTCACCCGTCACCACCGGGTCGGGGCCACCGTGCGCCGAGGCCAGCGCCCGGGCCATCTCGCCCACGGTGTGCGGGGTTCCGCTCCCCGCGTTGTACGCGCCCAGCACACCGGGCGGCCGTCCTGAGAGCGCTTCCAGCGCCACCACGTTCGCCCCGGCCACATCGCGCACGTGCACGAAGTCCCGACGCTGGCGGCCGTCCTCGAAGACCCGCGGCGCCTCGCCGCGCGCCAGAGACGAGCGGAAGAACGAGGCCACCCCCGCATAGGGCGTGTCCCGCGGCATCCCCGGCCCGTACACATTGTGGTAGCGCAGCGACACCGCCCGCCCACCGGTCGCCCGCGCCCACGCGGCGGCCAGATGCTCCTGCGCCAACTTGGTCGTGGCGTACACGTTGCGCGGGTCGACGGGCGCGTCCTCAGCGACCAGGCCCGGGGCCAACTCGGCCCCGCAGTGCGGGCAGGGGGGCTCGAAGCGGCCCGCGTCGAGCCACTCCACCGGCCGCGGCCCGGGGCGCACCACGCCGTGCTCGGGGCACGCATAGCGGCCCTCTCCGTAGACCACCATCGACCCGGCGAGCACCAGGTCCCGCACTCCCGCCTCGGCCATGGCCGTCAGGAGCACCGCGGTGCCGAGGTCGTTGCAGCTCACATAGTCGGCGGCGTCGCCGAAACCGGTGCCGAGGCCGACCATCGCCGCCTGGTGGCACACCGCGTCCACCCCGTGCAACGCCCGGGCGACGGCCTCTGGATCGCGGACGTCGTCGACCGGCCGGACCGCCCGGTCCAGAACGATGGGCTCATGGCCGTGGGTGGCCAGGGCTGTGACAATGTGCGAGCCGATGAAGCCCGCGCCTCCCGTGACAAGTACACGCATAGAGGAGACGCTACGGAACCGAAGCCTCTCCGTCACCGATCCACCCCGCCATGTCACCACCCCGTAAGGAGTACCCGGACATGCCTGTTGAGCCGCTGTCGCAGAAGGACATCGAGGACCGGCTGCGTGAACTGCCCGGCTGGTCGCTCTCGGACGACCACGACCGGATCGCCCGCAGTTACCGTCTGGGCGGCCACTTCGCCGCGACGGCGATGGTCGTCCATGTCGCCCAGATCCAGGAGGAGCTCGGCCACCACTCCGACCTCACCCTCGGCTACAACACCCTCACCCTGTCCGTGAACACCCATGACGCGGGCGGCGCCGTCACCGAGCTCGACTTCCAACTCGCCCACCGTGTCGAGGAGATCGCTCCCATCCACGGCGCGGGCTGACCGTCGGACGCGGCCCCACGGACGATCGCCGGCCCGGCCGGGGGACGGGCCGACCCCTATACGGCCCGTCCCCCCGGCCGGGGATCCGCCCCGGCGACGGCTCACACGTGCCAGTCACCCGCCGCGGCCGCGTCCCGGGCGAACTCGGCGAAGTCGCGGGGCTCCCGCCCCAGAACTTGCTTCACACCGTCCGTGGTCGAGGCGTTGTGGCCGTCGAGGAGCGTGGTGAAGAGCCCGGCCAGCCACTCCGCCTCCGGCGCGGCCATGCCGTACTGCGTGAGCATCTCCGCGTACTGGGCGCCCGACACCGGGACGTATCGGATCTCGCGGCCCGTCGCACGGGACAGCTCGGCGGTGACCTCGGCGAAGGTGAGCAGCCGAGGCCCCGTCAACTCATAGGTCTGCGCGGCGTGACCGTCCTCGGTGAGAGCGTGGAGCACGATATCGGCCAAGTCGTCCACATCGAGCCAGGGTTCGGCGATCTCACCGCCCGGGAACGCCACCGTCCCCGCGAGAACACCCTCGACCATCGCGCCCTCGCTGAAGTTCTGCGCGAAGAACGCGGCCCGCACCACCGTGAGGTCCGGGCAGCTCTCCCTGAGAGCGCTCTCGGCGCGGGCCGCCTCCGGCTCGCCCCGACCGGACAGCAGCACGATCCGGTGCACCCCGCTGGCCGCCGCGATACGGCCGAAGAGGCGCATCGCGTCTTGCGAACCGGGCGCCGCGAGATCGGGGTAGTAGGCGACATAGGCGGCATCCACGCCGTGCAACGCCGGGCCCCACGTCGTGGCGTCCGCCCAGTCGAAGAGAGCCCCACCCGACCGGGACCCCGACCGGACCCGCACCCCCCGCGCGACGAGACGCTCGCACACCCGATGCCCCGTCTTCCCCGTGCCGCTCGTCACCAGCACCGTGCCAGGCGCCATCGCGTCCGCCCCCTTCAACTCGTCTGTCGTGCCAAGGCCTTGCGTCGTGTTCGTCATGCGTCAAGCGTCGCCGCCCGCCCCTGGACTCTCCATGCGTCAAAGGCCAGCCCCCATACGCGTCCGTCCAACAACCCGCCCGCCGGGCTCCCTTTACGCTGACCCCATGGACGCACTCGCCGGACTGCTCGACGGACCGCGGGCCCGGGGGGCCTTCCTGATGCGCATGGTCATGGAGCCGCCCTGGTCCGTACGGATCGAGGACCGCGCGCCGATCTGCCTGATGTCGATGACGGCCGGCGAGGCCTGGATCGTGCGCGACGGGGACAGCGGTGACGGCGGCGGCGATGGCGACGCCGTGCACATCGGCCCCGGCGACATCGTCATCGTGCGCGGCCCCGACCCGTACACCGTCGCCCACGCCCCGGATCTCGCCCCGTTCGCACGCATCGGCCCCGGCGGCGTCTGCACCACACTGCGCGGGGAAGCGCTCTCAACCTCCATGGACCTGGGCATACGCACCTGGGGCAACGCCCCGAACGGCTCGGCGACCATGCTGGTCGGCACCTATCTGATGGAGGGTGAGATCAGCGGACGACTCCTCGGCGCGTTGCCCCCGGTGCTGCGCCTGTCCTCGCGGGAGTGGAACCGTTCGCTGATGCCGCTGCTCGACGACGAGATCTCACGCGACGAACCCGGACAGAGCGTCGTCCTGGACCGGCTCCTCGATCTGCTCCTCATCGCGGTACTGCGCTCCTGGTTCTCGCGCCCCGGCGCCGACGCGCCCGCCTGGTACCGGGCGATGGGAGACCCGGTGGTCGGACCCGCGCTGCGGCTCGTGCAGAACAGCCCGGCCCATCCCTGGACGGTGGCCTCGCTCGCCGCGAAGTGCGGGGTGTCACGGGCCGGATTCGCGCGCCGCTTCACCGAGTTGGTGGGGGAGCCGCCGATGGCGTATCTGACCGGCTGGCGCCTGGCGCTCGCCGCCGACCGACTGCGGGAGACTGACGCCACCGTCGAAGCCATCGCCCGCCAGGTCGGATACAGCGGCGCGTTCGCGCTGAGCGCCGCCTTCAAACGAGTCCGTGGCATCAGCCCACAGGAACACCGCACGCTGGGCGGCGGCGGAACGGCGGCGACCGGAGTCAACGCAGGCGGCAGGTGAAGGTGAGAGCCGACGCCGCCTGAGAGCGCGCTCTCGCCCCCAAGGAGCAGCCGTCCCCGAGGGCCCGACGATGTCTCACGCCCGGATGAGCCGGGACAGGTCGTCGTCGCCGACCACTCGGAACACCCCGCCGCCGAGCGAGGGGCCGACCAGGCCAGCCAGACGGTCCATGCGGCGCTGTTCGCCGGCCGCGATGCGCTCCATCCATACGGGGATGTCGGCGGGTTCCGCGTCGATCAGCGCACAGGTCAGGATCTCCTGCGGGTCGTCGAGGCTGAGAGCGCTCAACACCCGGCGCGGGTCACCGGGGATGGCCTCGTCGGGCAGCCACGCCTTGCGGAAGGTGGCGTAGTCGACTCCGTCGTTGAGGCGGCGCAGAGAAGTACCGATCAGCATGGTGTTACCTCCAGTCGTGGCCGGCCCTGTTGAAGTGCCGGGCCCCGGGTGCGGGGTGCGGGTGTGCGGGTGTGCGCCGGAAGGATTCTTACGACGTAAGTTTCCCGGCTGGGGATAGAGTGCCCTTACGACGTAAGAATCGTCAAGGGGCTTCTGCGACGCAGCAGGACGGACGCGAGGAGAGACTGATGGCCGACCGGCGAGCACGGCCCAAGGCGGGGCTCAGCCGCGAGCGGGTACTCGACGCGGCGCTGGACCTCGTCGACCGCGAAGGCGTCGCCGCCCTCACCATGCGCAAGCTCGGCGCCGAGCTCGGCGTGGAGGCAATGACGCTCTATCACCATGTGGGAAACAAGGGCGAGTTGCTGGACTCGCTGGTCGGCCGAGTCGTCCGCCGGGCCGCGATGGGACTACCACCGGGCGGCACCGCGTCTTCCTCCGCGCGCGAGGGGCGGGCTGCTGCCGCCGACTCGGGCGCGGGCGCGGACTCGGGCGCGGGCGCCGACTCGGGCTTCGGCTCGGGCTCAGATTCCGGCTCAGACTCCGGCTCCGGCTCGGACTCGGTCTCGGGCTCCAGATCCAGCTTGGGCTCCGGCGTGGGCGGGGGTGACTGGACCGGATGGGCCCGTGCCTTCGCTGTCGGGCTACGGGGCGAACTCCTGCGGCACCCAGGGGTGTTGCCGCTCGTCGCCACCCGCCCGCTGAGCTCCGCCGATGATCTCGACCTGTTGGAGGAGTGGTTGGCCGCCCTGACGGACGCGGGCCTCGGGCTCGGCCGAGCGATGGACGTCATCAACGCCCTTGCCACGTTCGTGATCGGCCACACCCTCGCCGAAGCCGGCCGCACCCCGGGCGAACGTACGGACGCCCCCGACCTCGACGACGCCGCGCCGGACCCGAAGCGCTTCCCGCTGCTCGCCGAGGTGACGGCGACCCGCGCCGGCCTCGACTTCGCGGCCCGCTTCGACCGCACAGTCGACTTCATCCTGGCGGGCTACCGAGACCTGGGGGAGGAGTGACTCCGGGGTCGCCATGACGCCCTGCCGACACCTACAACTTCCTTACGGCAAGGCGTAGTTGGTGCTCCGCAGGGCACGGTCGTGGTCGCCGCCCGGGGTCAACCCCAGGGCACTTGGGGCCAGTACAACGCCGTGACCCCGCGCGGTGTCCGGCACGCGACGCCCAAGACGTGCGCGGTGCGAGGACGTCTGCGGACGCGAGGACGCCGCCGCCCGGAGGTATCGGGCGGCGGCGTCGTCATGACCGGAGCGCACTCCACTCACGACCGTGAGGGCGCGGGACGGCGGCCGGTCGCTGATGGCGGCTTCCGCGTCCCGGCGCGGTCACCCACCCCCGGCCGCGCGGGCCGTCAGTGGTGTCGGCGGCTCTCGTGGGCCAGTGCGGTCACGAAGCGGGCCGCGTCGATCGTGCCGACGCCGGTCGCCATGTCGTAGCCCTTCACCGCGGTGTAGCCGGTGACGCCCGCGTAGCTGTTGTTCGTGCCGTCGTTGACGTCCACGAGGCCGGAGCCGGGCTTGTAGCCCTGGTGCTTGTACAGCGAGTACAGCGCGTCGTTGATGTTGCCCAGGCGGTGGCCCGCGGCCTGGTCGGCGAGGGCGACGATGCCGGAGAACAGCGGGGCCGCCTCACTCGTACCGCCGGACACGTCCCAGCCGACGGCGGTCGGGTCGTAGCTGGAGTACACCCACGCGCCGCCGTTGACCGCGGCCGCCATCGAGATGTCGGGGGTGCCGCGCCGGTTGCCGACGGCGCCGCGCACGCCATCCTGGTAGGACGGGCGCTCGAAGACGTGCGACTGACCGCCGCCGCCCGCCCCGTTGTCGTTGTAAACGCTCTCAGGGCTGAGGCGATTGCCCTTGTCGTCCAGGTGCAGCTGGGTGCCGCCGATGGAGGTGACCAGCGGGTCGGAGGAGGGCCAGGAGTTGACGCGCTCCTTGTAGTAGCCGCTGCCGTCCGCCGTGTTGTCGGTGGCGCCGCCGTCACCGGAGGAGGCGAGCACGGTCACGCCGTGCGCGGCCGCGTCCTTGAACGCGTACCGCAGGTTCTTGATGCTGGAGAAGTCGCCCTTGTCGAAGCCGGGGAAGGTGTTCTCCGTGGCGCCGAAGCTCTGGCTGATGACGTCGCCGATGCCGCGGTCGATGAGGTGCTTCTCGGCGTCCATCATCTCGGGCAGGCCGGTGACGCCCTCGGTCTCGGCGACCGCGGTCTCCACCAGGACGATCTTCGCGTCCGGGGCCACCGCATGGGCCATCTCGACGTCGAGCGTGGACTCTCCGGCCCAGCCGGTCATGTCCTTGTTCTTCGGGTCCCAGGCGGGGACGTTGCCCCACTTGACCACGTCGACCTTGCTGCTCGGGATCCCGTACTGCTTGCTGTACACGTCCAGGTCGTGCTGGATCGTCGGCGAGCCGAAGGAGTCCACGATCACGATCGTGCGGCCCTTGCCGGTGATGCCCGCCTTGTAGAGCGGGTTGAGGTTGTACGCCTGGCGGTACTGCAACGGGCCGTAGCAGGCGATCTTCCACTTGGCCTGGCACTGCTCGCTGGTGAGCGGGCCGCTGGTCGAGTGGGCGAGCTGGTGTCCGGCGACGGCCGGGACGGGCTTGACCTGCGGGACGGCAGGTGCGGCAGTGGCGGACCCGGACAGCGGGGTGGCCATCACCGCGGCGGCGGCAAGGGCGGTGGCCCCGACTGTCGCAGCCGCGGTACGGGTCCGGGGGAGGGCTATGCGCATGAATGCTCCCTGTGTGGGGTGAAGCCGCGCGGGGCGGTCCTCGTGATCCCATCCGGAGGGTCATGCGCAGGACAAGAGCGTTTAGCGCATGATGTCGAACGCTTTGCCTGAGTGACGTACTTGAATGAACATTTTTGGCAGGTGGCTGACCAACCAAAATCGGAAAACGACAAAAGGGGCGTCGTCCGAGTCATTCGGACGACGCCCCTTCGTGATGCGCTGATCAGATCCCTGGGCGACTACTCATGCGGATGTCCATGCGGCTGCCCAGGCAGCCCCCTCGGTCGCCGGTCGGTCAGGCACCGAGGTTGAACTCCGCCGGGTTCGGACCGAGCCGCTTGCCCTCGTCGAGCGCGGCCAGCGCGGCCAGGTCGTCGGCGTCGAGCTCGAAGCCGAACACGTCGATGTTCTCCTGGATCCGCGACGGCGTCACGGACTTCGGGATCACCACGTTGCCCAGCTGGATGTGCCAGCGCAGCACGACCTGCGCCGGGGTGCGGTCGTGCTTGCGCGCGATCGCGACGACGGTCGGGACCTCCAGGAGCCCACGGCCCTGGCCCAGCGGCGACCAGGCTTCCGTCGCGATGGAGTGCTGGGCGTGCAGAGCGCGCGACTCGGCCTGCGCGAGCTGCGGGTGCAGCTCGATCTGGTTGACGGCAGGCACCACAGAGGTCTCGCCGAGCAACCGCTTCAGGTGCTCCGGCTGGAAGTTGGAGACGCCGATCGCCTTGGCCCGGCCCTCCTCGTAGATCTTCTCGAACGCGCGGAAGGTGTCGACGTACGCGTCCTTGGCCGGCACCGGCCAGTGGATCAGATACAGGTCGACGTAGTCGAGGCCCAGCTTGTCGAGGGAGGCGTCGAAGGCGCGCAGGGTCGCGTCGTAACCCTGCTCCGAGTTCCAGAGCTTCGTCGTGATGAACAGCTCTTCGCGGGCGACTCCTGAGCCGGCAACGGCCTTGCCGGTGCCCGTCTCGTTCTCGTAGATCGCGGCGGTGTCGATGCTCCGGTACCCGGACTCGATGGCCGTGGCCACCGCCTTCGCGGCCTCGTCGTCCGGCACCTGCCAGACACCGAAACCGAGCTGGGGCATCTCGACGCCGTTGTTGAGGGTGATGGAGGGGACCTTGCTCACGAGCGGTCGATCCTTACGTCGTCGGTTGGTACTCCTCCCGTCAACGAACGAGGAGAGTCTCACATTCCCACTCTGCCCTCTCGGCTCGCGGCTGACCTGCGACTCCACCGGGCTTCCGACGCACCATTCGAGAACCCGGCCGCCCTGCTCGCGCCGCCCACCCGACACAGCTCCGACCTTCTCCGTCCGAACCATTGACCGTGCCCCGACAAGGCGCGACGCTATGGCAGATGACTGAACAACGGTCATCCATGTGAACGGCATCGTGCCTGTCGCGGCGGCAATCGGGGAGGCAGGTGTCGTTCACCTCCGACTCGCCCTCACTCCTGAACCCCACCTCTCAGGAAGGCAGGTACGTCCATGAAGGACCCCTCAAGCCGACTCGCGGCAGACATCGGAGGACACGGCTTCGGCGGGCCGAGGTGAGAGCGCTCCTGAGATGGGCCGGCGCGAGAGCGCTCCCTACGCGCCCAGTCAGGAGAGCGCTCCCGAGGCGTACGGACACGAGAGCGCTCTCAAGGCGTAAGGGTGCGAGAGCGCTCTCACCGCGAACCGGCGCGAGCACCCCGCCCGGATGCCTTCGCGGCAGAGCGCTCTCGCGCAAGCGCCCCCGCCGGTCCGCGCGGCTTCTGCTCGTGGTGGCGTTGGTGCTCGGCGCGCTGTCCCTCCAGGCACCAGCCCGCGCCGACCTTCAAAACCCGCGCCAGGACTTCCTGCGCGCCTCCACCTCGGGCCTCTTCCTGCACTGGGGGGAGCGGACCGCTCCGGCCCACACCAGTTGCTCCGCCTGGGAGTCCGATGTCACGGCCGGTGGCTGGACCCCGGACTACTGGGTCGACGAGGCCCGCAAGCTGCACGCCCAGTACCTGGTGCTCGCCACGTTCCACAGTCGCCTCGGCTACGCCCGGCCCTGGCCGTCGAAGATCCCCGGCAGTTGTTCGACCAAGCGGGACTTCCTCGGCGAGCTGATCGCGGCCGCCAAGGCCAAGGGCCTCAAGACCATCCTCTACATGACGGACGACCCCCAGTGGCACGCCGACGGCGGCCACGAGTGGCTCGACTCGGCCGGCTACTCGACGTACAAGAAACGCACGGTCGACCTGACCGCCCGGGAAGGATTCGGGGAGTTCAGTTACGACAACTTCTTCGAGGTCATGAACCGCTACCCCGACCTCGGCGGTTTCTGGATCGACAACGACAACGACTACTGGCTGAGCCACCACCTCTACGAGCAGATCTACCAGAAGTGCCCCGCCTGCACGCTAAGCAACAACAACGAAGACACGCCGATCATGGACATGATCAGCAACGAGCAGAAGACGGGCATGACGCCGTCGTACGACTACCCCCAGGCGATCTACACCGCTCAACCCCGCCTGACCGAGGCCGACTTCAAGCTTGCCGCGACCGGGGCATGGTGGTACGACGGCTCCGATCCGGCCGTGGACAAGAAGCTCACGCTCGGGCGGCTCATCACCAACGCCGGTTCGTCCGTGAAGGCGCTCATGGCGGAGACGGCCCAGGTGAACGGCGTCTTCCCCTCCAACCAGGCGGCGTTCAACGACTTCGCGAACGGCTATCTGACTGAGGTGTGGGAGTCGTTGCACGGGGTCGAAGGCGGCGGCTATCTGTACGGCGGCCTCAAGCCCGGGCTCTGGAACGACGGCGCCCACGGGGTCACCACCGTGAGCAAGACCGACCCCAGGCTCCACTACATCCATGTCATCACCCCGCCCCGCACCTCGACACTCCAAGTGCGGGACAACGGCTACCAGGTAACCGCCGTCACCAACCTCCGTACAGGAGCGGTGATTTCATACCGTCAAGCCGGCGGCGCCCTCACCCTGACGGGGCTGTCCGGGTGGGACCCGTACGACACCGTCTTCAAGGTGACCACGCGAGGGCGTGCCGGAATCATCGACCCCGCCACCTACACGATGAGCGCCTCGCCCTCGACGGACGGCCACGGTGCGGCCGCAGCAGCCGACGGGGACCACCTCACCTACTGGGACAACGCCAAAACCCTCCCCGTCCGGCTCGACTTCGCGCTCGGTACGACGAGGACCGTTCGCTATCTCGGCGTCAACCAGCGCGAGGATACGGTCAGTTACGCCCGTTCGGACACCGAGCAGTCGGCGCGTATCAAGGACTACAAGGTGTACGTCAGCGGGGACGGCAAGCACTGGGGGAGCGCGATCGCGTCCGGCACTCTGCCGAGCGCCAGAGGAGTCGCCTTCATCGACCTCCCGGCCACCTCCACCAGCCATGTCCGCCTGGAGGTGACCAGCACCTACGCCGCGTCCACGGACACCACCCGCTACAAGCGGCTACGGATCGACGAGGCCTGGCTCGGGAGCGCTTACGTGACGAAGGGCCTGACAGGGGCGTCGGCCTCCATCGCGCCCTGATCCGGAACTCCCACAGCCGCCGGGCGGGGACTCGGGTGGCGGGTCTGCCGTGCCGTCACCCAGCTCCGCCCTGCCCGCAGATCGTCAACTGGCTTGCTGCGCAAGGGATTTGGTCTCACGCGAAGCATTGACACCAGGCGCTCCAGGCGCTGCGATACAGGGGTGGTTAGGAAGCTTTCCTAACCTCGCACAGCCCAAGTGAGCGCTCTCAACAACCCCTTGGGCCCCGCACCACTCCCCACCCCCGCACGACTCCCTCCCCACCCGGCTCCACCCCCACCCCTCACCCCTCCCGCATCCCCCTCCGGAAGGACCCCCCTCGTGCCCACTGCCGTACCTCCCCGCGTCGTACCTGCCCGTCGTCTCGTCTCGACCCTCGCCGGTCTCGGCTGTCTGGTCCTGCCCCTGATCGCCGCGGCACCCGGGGCCGCCAACGCGGCCGATGCCCCGCAGACGGGCGCCTTGCAGGTGGGTGCCGCGACCGGCGCCGCCGCCTCCGGGGCGATGGCGGTCGCTCCGTACGAGTACCTCGGCTGGGGCAGCCCGCAGAAGCCGACCGATGTGATGGCGGCGACCGGAGTCAAGTGGTTCACCTTGGCGTTCGTGCTGTCCGACGGCGGCTGCAACCCGAAGTGGGACGGCTCGCGACCGCTGACCGGTGGCTCCGATGAGAGCGCGATCAAATCCATCCGTGCCGCGGGCGGCGACGTGGTCGTCTCCGTCGGCGGCTGGAGCGGCAACAAGCTCGGCGAGAAGTGTTCCAGCACCTCCGCGCTCGCAGGGGCGTACCAGAAGCTGATCGACGCGTACCACCTCAAGGCGCTCGACATCGACATCGAGGACACCGAGTTCTCCAACGCCACCGTGCGCCAGCGGGTGGTGAGCGCTCTCAAGACCGTCAAGCAGAACAATCCGGGGATCGTCACCTACGTGACCATGGGGACCACCCCGAACGGACCCGACTCCAACGGCAAGGACCTCATCAAGAAGGGCGCCGCCGCCGGTCTCGCCAACGACGGCTGGACGATCATGCCGTTCGACTTCGAGGGTCACAGCGGCACCATGGGTTCGGCCACGGTGAGCGCTCTCGAAGGCCTCAAGGCGTCCGTGAAGAGCGCCTACGGCTACAGCGACGACGCGGCGTATCGGCACATCGGTGTCTCGTCCATGAACGGCAAGACCGACGAGTCCGACGAGACCGTCACCACCGGCGACTTCCAGACCATGCTCGGCTACGCCAAGCAGCACCACATCGCGCGCTTCACCTTCTGGGCGGTCAACCGGGACCGTCAGTGCGGCTCGGGCGGCGATGCCGGGAGTTCGTGCAGCGGGGTCGGCCAGTCACCGTACGCCTTCACCAAAATCACCGCGCAGTACGCGGGTTGAGGGGGAGCGGACATGATGCGGCAGCAGCGTAGAAGAGCGGTCGGCGCCCTCGTCGCGGCGGCGGGCCTTGTCGCGGGAGCCCTGGCGGTCGCGCCGCACGCGGCCGCCGACCCACAAGACCTCAGCGCGTCGGCCGCCCCAGCCCTACCCTTCGGCAGCCATCAAATCCCGTACGCCGACGGCACGTTGAGGCCGTCCGGCGGCCAGTCGGCGATCGACCAGCAGGTGATCGAGAAGTATCGGGAATGGAAGGCCGCGTTCGTGCGGCAGAACTGCGGCAACGGCTGGTACGAGACCCTCTCGCCGGACGCCGACCACCCCTATGTCGGGGAGGGCCAGGGTTACGGCATGGTGATCACCGCACTGATGGCCGGCGCGGACACCGACGCCAAGAAGATCTTCGACGGCATGGTCAAGTACGTACTGGCCCACCCCTCGTCGAACAACCCGGGACTGCTCGCCGCCGAGCAGGACAGTTCCTGCAAGAGCGTCGACGGCTCGGACTCTGCCACCGACGGCGACCTCGACGTCGCCTACGCGTTGTTGCTCGCCGACCGGCAGTGGGGCAGCAGCTCCGGCACGTACGACTACAAGAACCTGGCCGTCAAACACATCAACGCCATCAAGAAGAGCGAGGTCAACCCCACCACGCATCTGATGCTCCTCGGCGACTGGTCGACCCCGAGCGAGTCGCACTACTGGATCTCGCGGTCCTCGGACTGGATGACCGACCACTTCCGAGCCTTCAAGTCGGCTACGGGCGACGCCAGTTGGGACACGGTCAGGGACGCCCACCAGAACCTGATCACCACTCAGCAGTCCAAGTACGGCTCCAGCACGGGACTGTTGGCCGACTTCGTCGTCAACACCAACAGCGCGCCCAAGCCGGCCTCGGGCAAGGTGCTCGAATCCACTCACGACGGCGACTACGGCTGGAACGCCTGCCGTGACGCATGGCGGATCGGCGCGGACGCCGTGACCGGCGGCGACACGGCGTCACGCGACTCCGCGCGCAAACTCAACGGCTGGATCAAGGGCAGCACAGGCGGCGACCCTTCGAAGATCGTCACCGGTTACCACCTCAACGGTTCGACGTTCGACGGCGGCCAGGACATGGCCTTCACCGCGCCGTTCGCGGTGGCCGCGCTCACCGACCCCGGCTCGCAGGCCTGGCTCGACGCGCTCTGGGGCAAGCTTGCCTCCTCCCGCGTGGACCCGAAGATCTACTACGGCGCGAGTGTGCAGCTCCAGTCGATGATCGTCGTGTCCGGCAACTACTGGGTGCCGTAAGCGAGTTGAGCTGAGAGTGGCCCGTCGAAGGCAAGTGCTCATGGGTGATGGGGTGATGACACTCCGTCACCCATGACTCGTGTGTGAAGCGCCCGCGTCTCAACGGTAGAGCGCGTCCACCTCGACCTCGTACGCCTCCTCGATCGCCCGGCGCTTGAGTTTCAGGGACGGGGTGAGCAGACCGTGCTCCTCGGTGAACTGGTGGGCCAGTATGCGGAACGTACGGATCGACTCCGCCTGCGAGACCAGGGTGTTGGCGGCCACCACCGCGCGCCGCACCTCGGTCTCCAGATCGGGATCGCGTACCAGCTCGGACGGGGTGAGCGGAGGCTTGCCGCGCATGGCGAGCCAGTGGTCCACGCCCTCCTGGTCGAGGGTGACCAGGGCGGCGATGTACGGGCGGTCGTTGCCGACGACGATGCACTGGGCGACCAGCGGATGGGCCCGCACCCGCTCCTCCAGGGCCACGGGCGACACGCTCTTGCCGCCCGACGTCACCAGGATCTCCTTCTTGCGTCCGGTGATGGTGAGATAGCCGTCCTCGTCGAGGGCCCCGATGTCCCCGGTCGCCAGCCAGCCCTCCCGGAGGACGGCCTCGGTGGCCTTGGGCTCGTTGAGGTAACCCGAGAAGATCTGTCCGCCGCGGACCCACACCTCGCCGTCGTCGGCGATGTGCACCGTGGTCCCGGGGATGGGTTGTCCGACGGTGCCGTACCGGGTGCGCTCGGGCGGGTTGGCGGTCGCGGCGGCCGTCGACTCGGTCAGGCCGTACCCCTCGAAGACCGTGACGCCGGCGCCCTCGAAGAACAGGCCGAGCCGGCGGCCCATGCCGGAACCCCCCGACATGGCGTGCCGCACCCGGCCGCCCATCGCCTCGCGGACCTTCCCGTACACCGTCTTCTCGAAGAACTGGTGCTGCATCCGCAGCGCCGCCGAGGGGCCGGGGCCCTGGCCGAAGGCCTTCTGCTCCACGGCCTCGGCGTATTTGACAGCGATGTCCACGGCCTTGTCGAAGGGCCCGGTCTTCCCCTCGGACTCGGCTCTGCGCCGGGCCGCGTTGAACACCTTCTCGAAGATGTACGGCACCGCCAGAATGAAGGTCGGCCGGAACGACTGGAGGTCGGGCAGCAGCGCGGAGGCCGAGAGCGCCGGCTGGTGGCCCAGTTTCACCCGGCCGCGGATCGCCGCGATCTCCACCATCCGCCCGAACACATGGGCCAGCGGCAGGAACAGCAGGGTGGACGCCTCGTCGTCCGGCCGGGAGTGGAACACCGGCTCCCAGCGGGAGATCAGCATGTCCGTCTCGAACATGAAGTTGGCGTGGGTGATCACGCACCCTTTGGGGCGGCCGGTGGTGCCCGAGGTGTAGATGACGGTCGCCACCGACTCCGGTGTCACGGCCCGGCGATGGCGGTGGACCACCTCGTCATCGATGGTCTCGCCCAGGGCGAGGAGCGCTCTCAGCGCCCCGGTGTCCAGTTGCCACAGCCGTTTGAGGTGGGGGAGCCGGTCGACGACCGAGCCGATCGTCATCGAGTGGTCCTCGTGCTCCACCACGCACGCGGTGACTTCGGAGTCGTGCAGCATCCAGAAGACCTGCTCGGCGGAGGAGGTCGGATAGATCGGTACCGGCTGCGCGCCGATCGTCCACAGGGCGAAGTCGAACAGCGTCCACTCGTAGCGGGTGCGCGCCATGATGGCTACCCGGTCGCCGAACCGCACCCCGTCCGCGATCAGCCCCTTGGCCAGCGCGAGCACCTGGTCCCTGAAGTCGGCCGCGGTCACGTCGTGCCAGCGGCCCGACGCGTCCTTGCGGCACAGGGCGATGCGTCGCGGGTCGTCCAGGGCATGGTCGAAGACGGCGTCCGCCAGCCCGCCGACCTGAGGCGCCGTCGCCATGGGTGGGACCGTGAACTCGCGCAATGACCTGCCTCCCTCCGGGGCCACCCCCGGTGGCGCTCCGCACAGCGCGGTGACCGTACCCCACACACAGTTCTCCTGGCATGGGTCTTCGGTAAGTCGAGACCGGCGACGTCTTCACAGGTCAGGGCCGAAAACATGGCCACATGGGGATCGCTCGGGCAGCTTGCTGACTCTAAGGTAAGTTCTGCGGAAGGCAATCTCCACGGAATCTGTACGCTCCAGTCACCCTCGGCTCACGGCTGTGTCGGGTTTGGGCGGGGCCGCGCCCGGGCGCGCCGGGCGACCTGTTCCGGAGCCGCCGCCGGTCAGTCGGCCCGACGTCCCGGATGCAAACGGTCACCGCTCGCCAGGATCGCCGACGCCAGAGCGCCCGCCGCCTCCTGCGCGGCCGAGGCCCGCCGGTTGTGCAGCAGGACGAAGTCGACACCGCCGAGGTCGGGCAGCCCGGCCCGGCCGGCCAGGGGCTCCAGGCCGGGCGGGATCAGGCCGCGGGTGTGGGCCATCACGCCGAGCCCGGCCCGCGCCGCCGCGATCAGACCGCTGAGGCTGCCGCTCGTACAGGCGATGCGCCAGGAACGCCCATGCTCCTCCAGGACCTCGAGCGCCCGGGCCCGGGTGATGCCGGGCGGCGGGAACAGGATCAGGGGCACCGGCCGCTCGGCGTCGAGCCGCAGCCCCGGCGCCCCGATCCAGCACAGCTCGTCGGTCCACACCAGCTCGCCGTGGCTGTCGCCGGGACGCCGCTTGGCGAGCACCAGGTCGAGCCGGCCCGCCTCCAGCCTTCGGTGCAGGGTCCCGGACAGCTCGACCGTCAGCTCCAGGTCGACCTCCGGGTGGTCGCGGCGGAAGGACTGGAGGATCTCCGGGAGCCGGGTCAGGACGAAGTCCTCCGAGGCGCCGAACCGCAACCGTCCGCGCAGTCGCGTCCCGGCGAAGTAGTGGGCGGCCCGTTCGTGTGCGGCCAGGATCGTCCGGGCGAAGCCGAGCATCGCCTCGCCGTCCTCCGTCAGACGCACCCGGTGCGTGTCCCGGCTGAACAGGGTGCGCCCCGCCGCGTCCTCAAGACGCCGCACGTGCTGGCTCACCGTCGACTGCCGCAGCCCGAGACGTCGTGCGGCCTGCGTGAAGTTCAGGGTCTGGGCCACGGCGAGGAACGTCCGCAGCTGGTTCGCGTCGTACATGCCCGCCACGCTAGCGCCGCCCCCCTCTGCTCATCGTGCATCGTGATGACAGTGAGAGTGGTGTACGGGATTCCCGATCGAGGGGGAGGGGAGGATCATCGATAGGGCACGTTCCGGGCGCGGGGGCGGGGAGCGTTCCGGGTCCGGGTCCCGGTAGGTCAGCAGAGCCGGAGCCCGTCAGCAGTGGCCCCGAGCAACGCCAGCAGTGCCCCCGGGTACGGCAGCGGTGGCCCCGCGCACCTCAGCTGTAGCCCAGCCCAGCCCGGCACGTCAGCAGTACCTCCGAGCACGTAAGTGGAGCACATGAGCCGCACGCCCAAGCCGCCGTTCAGGCTGCCGGTCGACCCGTACATACTCGCGCTGCTCGGCACGGTGGGTCTCGCGGCCCTGCTTCCCGCGTCCGGGTCCGCCGCACCCGTCGCGAGCGGTGTCGCGACCGGGGCCGTAGCCCTCCTCTTCTTCCTCTACGGGGCGCGGCTCTCGACCCGCGAGGCGATGGACGGGGTGCGGCACTGGCGCCTCCATGTCACCGTCCTGGCCTGCACGTTCGTGGTGTTTCCGCTCCTCGGCCTGGCTGCCCGGGCCTTCGTCCCGTACGCGCTGACATTGGACCTCTACCACGGTCTGCTGTTCCTGTGCCTGGTGCCGTCGACCATCCAGTCGTCGATCGCGTTCACCTCGATCGCCCGCGGCAACGTGCCCGCCGCGATCTGCGCCGGCTCCTTCTCCAGCATCGCCGGAATCCTGTTCACGCCGCTGCTCGCGGCGGGCCTCCTCGGCAACAGTGGGGGCGGCTTCTCCGCGGACTCGCTCCTGAAGATCGTGCTGCAACTCCTCGTGCCGTTCCTGGCCGGTCAGTTCCTGCGCCGCTGGGTCGGCGGGTTCCTGGTGCGTCACAAGAAGGTGCTCGGGTACGTGGACCGCGGCTCGATCCTGCTGGTGGTCTACAGCGCGTTCAGCGAAGGCATGGTGCGCGGCATCTGGCACCAGGTGAGCGTGGTCCGGCTCGGAGCGCTGCTCGCCGTCGAGGCCGTCCTGCTGGCCGCGATGCTCGCGCTGAGCTGGTACGGGGCCAAGCGGCTCGGCTTCGGGCGGGCCGACCGGATCGCGATCCAGTTCGCGGGGTCGAAGAAGAGCCTGGCCGCCGGGCTCCCCATGGCCAGCGTCCTGTTCGGCGCGCAGGCCTCGCTCGCGGTGCTGCCGCTGATGTTGTTCCACCAGATGCAGCTGATGGTGTGCGCCGTCATCGCCAAGCGCCGCGCCCGCGACCCGCTGGGCGAGGAGTGCGGGGCGGGCGCGGTGCCGGTTCCCGTCGAGGACGCGGGCGTCAGGGCCGGCCGCTAGCTCCCGACCGCGGGGCCGGGGCCGGCCGCTCGGGCGGCGGGACGGATGCCGGCCCGGTCGCGGCCCGCGGAGCCGGGGATGCCGCTCGGGCGACCGGAGGGGTGCCGGCCCGGTCGCGGGTCAGCCGCCACACCTGGTCCTCGCCGGTCTCCAGCGGAGCGACGGGCTCGAAGGCGCGACGTTCGTACGCGGTGAAGCCGAGGCGGGCCGGGACGGCGCCGCTCGCCAGGTTGGCCGCGTCGTGCACGATCTCCACCAGCTCGACCCCGGGCAGCAGGAACGCCTGCTCGGCGAGGGCCCCCGCGGCCCGGCTGGCCACCCCCCGGCCGGTGGCGGACGGGTGCAGCCAGTAACCGATCTCGCGTGCCTCGTGCCGGGTCTCGTCCCGCCGGAACAGTCCGCACGCGCCGACGATGTCGCCGTCGAGCACGATCGCGTACGTGTACTCGTCGCCGCTCGCCCAGAGCTCCGCCCGGCGGGCCAGGAAGCGGGTGGTCCTGGCCAGGCTGTGCTCGCCGACCCACGGCAGCCAGGGACGCAGGTGCTCCAGCGACTCCTCGATGACCCGGAACAACTCCGGAAGATCCGCCTCGCCCTCGAACGCGCGCAGCGTGAGGGTGTCGTCGACGTCCATGGCCTGCGGCGGGAGATCCATGCGGCGAGGATCGTACGGAGCGATGGCGTGGGGCAACGGGTTTGATCGCCGGGGCCGGCCGGCTGCCGCGGGCCTGCTCCGGCGGGGTGCGCCGAATCCGCCCAGGCCGCCGTGGCTTTCCACCACCCGGTGGCAGGGCACCCCGTCCCAGCCCCGCCGCGTCGTCCCCAGGTCCCTCCCGACCTCCTTCGGATCAGGCTTGCCCGGTGACGAGCACCACCTTGCCGAGGTTGCGGCGGGCCTCGATCAACGCGTGAGCCTCGGCCGCGGCTTCGAGGGGCAGGGTCGCCGCGACGGTGGTCCGGAGCTTGCCCGCCGCATGCAGCTCCCACAGTTCGTCGAGCCAACGCGCGTACAGCGCCGGCTTATTGCGGGCCAGGACCGCCATCTGGAAGCCGATGGCGGACTTGCCGCCCACGAGCAGGTCGTACGCCTCGATGGTGCCGCCGCCCGAGCTGAACGCGACGAGGCGTCCGCCCGCTGAGAGCGCTCTCACGGCGGGACCGAGCAGCTCGCCGCCGACTCCGTCGACGATCACGTCCACGGGTTCGCCCCAGGACTCGTCCCCGTAGACGACGACCTCGTCCGCACCTGCCTCCCGGACGAAGTCCGCCTTCTCCGCCGAGCTCACCGCTGCCACGACGCGTCGGGCGCCACCTGCCTTGGCGAACTGAAGGACCAGCGTGCCGATCGCGCTCGCGGCCGCCGTCACCAAGACCGATTCGCCGGGCTCGGGCCGCCCCGCCGCATACGCGCCGCGCGCCACCATGCCGCTGCGCACCAGCGCGATGGCGTCGACGAAGCCGGCGTGAGCGGGGATGCGGGAGGTCATCGCCGGGCGGAGGACGGCCTGTTCGGCGTACCCGTGCCCGAAGCAAAGACCGGTCACCCGCTCGCCGACCGCGAATTCCGTGACGCCCTCCCCGAGCGCGGTCACCGTGCCGGCCACCTCGCCGCCCAGGGCCACCGGCTCGCTGCCCTCCCGGACCTTGCGCACCATCGGCAAGGTCACGCCGACCGCCGCAACGTCGATCAACAACTCGCCCGGCCCCGGCTGGGGCGCGGTGACATCCTCGACGAACAGCACCTCGGGACCACCGTTGACCTCATACCGAACACGACGCATGGACCCTCCAAGGGCTCGCGCTTCCATCCCGACATTTCATGGGGAGCCCCAACGATATGCGGGGGCGGTGCCGTTGGGAAGCCCAATGATGTGAGGGTAGAGTTACTGGCATGACTCGCCAGCCTCGCAAGGCGGAGAGCGCTCTCACTAGGGATGCGGATCGCCCCACACCTGCCCCCGCAGAGCCCACCGACCTGGCCGCCCTCGGGAAGGCCGCCACGGCTGGCGCGCCCTCCGTGTCCGCGCCGCGCCCCGCACCCGACGCGCTCCCCGCGCTCCAGCGCATCCAGGCGCTGCCGAGCTGGCTGGTCGGCCGGGTCGCCGCGCGGGGCCGGAGTCTGGTCGCCGAGGCGCTCGCCGGGCAGGGCGTCAAGATGCTGCACCACGCGGTGCTCGCGGCGGTGTCCGAGTTCGGCCCGGTCGCGCAGGCCGACCTCGGCCGCAAACTCGCCATCGACCCCAAGGACCTCGTCGGTGTCCTCAACGACCTTCAGGCCGACGGCCTGACCCTGCGCGAACCCGATCCGCGCGACCGCCGCAAGAACGCGGTCACCGTCACGCCGGCGGGCCGAGACCTCCTCGAACGCTGCGCGACGGTCGCCGAAGCGGCCAACGCCGAGCTCCTCGCGCCCCTCACCCCCGCCGAAGCCCGCCGCCTCATCGCCCTGCTGACCCGTCTGCACGAGGCGTAGCTGGAGCGTCCTGGCCTGGCCCGGCCTGGCCCGGCCTGGCCCTGCCCGGGCCCGGGTTCGCGCAAGCCGATGGGGTCGCCCCCGGACCGGCTCGTGGCCGGAACGAGTCCCCTGCTTCCGGTCTAGATCATCCGGGCCGGTACCGTGCCGCCATGACCGCACTCGAAGGCGAGCCCGCCCTTCTCGACCCCGCGCACACCGCGCTCGTCCTCGTCGACCTGATGGACCGCATCACGGCGTTGCCCCTCGCTCCGCGCTCCGGCGAGGAAGTGCTCGCCACGGCAAGGGAGTTGGCGCAATCCTTCCGTTCGGCGGGCGCCACCGTCGTGCTGGTACGGGTTGAACGCCCGGGTCTGGCCGCCCAGCCGCCCGGCAGCGACCTCGTCGCCGGTCTCGCGGCCGACGGCGATCCGATCGTCGTCAAGCGCACCATCGGCGGCTTCCATCGGACCGACTTGCACGAGCTGCTCACCGAACGCGGCATCACCACCCTCGTGTTCGGTGGGATCGCCACCAACCTCGGCGTCGAGTCGACGGCCCGTGCCGGTGCCGACCACGGGTATGAGCTGCTGTTCGTGGAGGACGCGATGGCGGCGCTGACCGAGGACGAGCACCGGGCCGCGGTCGCCCTGAACTTCCCCCGCCTGGGCAGGGTCGTCACCGCCTCCGCCGTCGGGTTCGGCTGATCGCGTGCCCAAGTTCTCGATAGCGGCGGCCGGTTCACGCCCCTGCACCCTCGTCGTCTGCCGCGGCTGCTGCTGCGGGGACGCCCGCAAGACCCCCGGCACGGACCATGCCCGGCAGTTGGAGCGGCTGCGTACTGCGGCGGCCGAGTCCGGCGGTCGCGTCGCCCTGCGCACCACCGACTGCCTCGGGCCCTGCGGCCAGGCCAATGTGATCGTGGTCCAGCCCTCCGGCCAGGCCCGGGCGCGCGGCGCCCGCGCGGCCTGGATCGGCTGGGTCCTCGACGACGACGCCACGGACGACATCCTGACCTGGGCCGAACGGGGTGGCCCCGGCGTCGCCGAACCACCGGCGACGCTCGCCCTCCAGATGATCCCGGCGCCGTCAGAGGCGCGTAGGCGCGCACGGTAGTACGCGGGAGTCGGGCGTGGCTTGGCCAAGTTTGGCCCGGCTCGTGCGACCCGGTACCGGCCGGTCCCCGCGCCCGGCCGGGCTCCGGCCCCCGCCCGGCTCCGGCCTCCGTGGGGCTTCGCTCGCGTCCCTCAGGCCCGCCCCACGCGGGGAAGGTGGGGCCTACCCCGCCTGCCTTGCCCGCCCCGTTGGTCACCCGGGCGGGCCACCCGGCTGGGACGGGAGCGCGGGTGCCGGGCCTTCGCCGGCGGGGCCCTCGGAAGGGTTGGGGGAGCCCTCGGCGGGCGGGGTGGGGTCGGGCGCCAACTCCCTCTGTGCGCGCAGCAGTTCGGCCTGCGCCCGGGTCATCTCGGCCTGCGCGCGGATCACC
Organism: Streptomyces hundungensis; assembly: GCF_003627815.1. Lineage (NCBI taxonomy): Bacteria > Bacillati > Actinomycetota > Actinomycetes > Kitasatosporales > Streptomycetaceae > Streptomyces > Streptomyces hundungensis. Next base: position 1,694,636 of record NZ_CP032698.1, on the reverse strand, counting down.
GCAGCGCGGCCTTCGTCGTCGGCGCGCTGTTTCGCCGCGTAGGCCTCCCCTACGTCGCGGGCCTCGGCCCCGCGGGCCCGCATGATGCGCGACAGGCCCAGGCACACGGCTCCCGTCAGGACGCCCGACGCGGTGAGGACGGCCGTCACGCCGGTGATGACGGCGGGCGCCTCGCCCGGACCCAGCCCGGCGTGTGTCTGGAGGTCGGCGAAGACGCGCCTCGTGGCACTCACGGCGATGCTCAGGAGCAGCACCAGCCAGATGAGCAGGCCCACAGCGAGTGGCCGCAGATCGGGCCGGGGTCCGGGCCACCGCAGCAGCGCCCGCTCGCGGTCGTCCACCCATCGCTCGTCCGGGCCGGCGGTGCGCGACCAGGGTTCGCCGTCGCCCGAAGACCGCCTGCGAAGTAGCTGAACCAACTCGATGCGGTGGTCGCTGACCTGGGAGGACACGTCGTCGCGGAGGGCCGCGAAGCCCAGCCATGTGCCGGTGATCAGTAGCGCGACGCCGGTTACGGCACCGAGGGCGAGGGGCGGCGGCCCCAGGTTCGAGACGGGGTCGAAGACCAGGTATGCCGTTGCGCCGGTGATCAGCGCGCCGGGCAGGGCGAGCACCGCGGGTACCGCGTAGTCGCTTCGTCGGGACCGCATGGCCATGGGTCGATTGTGCCGAGGTCCGTTCGGTCGTGTGCGGCTTTCGGTACGGTCCGGTGTGAACGCGGGGGTTCCGTGGCGCGGCGCTTCTTGCGCAGTTCCCCGCGCCCCTAACCCCGTTTTCGGCTGCGGGCCGTGTGTGGCTGGTTGCGCAGTTCCCCGCGCCCCTAAAAGCCCTTCGGTCTGCGGGCCGTGGTCGCTTCTCGCGCAGTTCCTCGCGCCCCTGGAAACCCGTTTTCGGCTGCGGGCCGTGCGTGGCTGGTCGCGCAGTTCCCCGCGCCCCTAAAGGCCCTTCGGTCTGCGGGCGTCACTGTGGCCTAAGGAAAGGGAAAACGGCGCACGGCCGAGAGGTGAGTGCTTCGCGGGAGGCGCGGGGGTGGTTGGGTGGGGAGGCCCGGCCGGCGCAGGGGGCGCCTCTCGCCGGCCGGGCCGCTTGGTCGGAGCGGGGTCAGGCGTCCGAGTGCAGGGCGATGCGCTCGTCCCCCGCGTACACGTTCATGGAGGTCCCGCGCAGGAACCCGACCAGGGTCAGGCCCGACTCGGCGGCCAGGTCGACGGCGAGCGAGGACGGGGCGGAGACCGCCGCGAGGACCGGGATGCCTGCCATGACCGCCTTCTGGGCGAGCTCGAAGGAGGCCCGGCCCGACACCAGCAGGATGCAGCGCGACAGCGGAAGCCGGTCGTCCTGGAGCGCACGCCCGACCAGCTTGTCGACCGCGTTGTGGCGGCCCACGTCCTCCCTTATGTCGAGCAGTTCGCCCTCCGGCGTGAACAGGGCCGCCGCGTGCAGCCCCCCGGTCCGGTCGAAGACCCGCTGCGCCGCACGCAGCCGGTCGGGGAGGCTCGCGAGCAGTTCGGGCTCGACGCGGACCGGGGGAGTGTCGGCGATCGGGAAACGGGCCTGCGTCCGCACGGCGTCCAGGCTCGCCTTGCCGCACAGCCCGCACGACGAGGTCGTGTAGACGTTGCGTTCGAGGGTGATGTCGGGCACCTCGACATCCGGCGCGAGTTGTACATCGACCACGTTGTAGGTGTTCTGGCCGTCCGCCGTCGCCCCCGCGCAGTACACGATGGACCGCACCTCGGCCGCGGCACCGATGACCCCCTCGCTGACCAGGAACCCGGCCGCGAGCGCGAAGTCGTCGCCCGGCGTCCGCATCGTGATCGCCAGCGGCTTTCCGTTGAGCCGGATCTCCAGCGGCTCCTCGGCCACCAGGGTGTCCGGGCGGACCGAGACCGCCCCGTCCCGGATGCGGATGACCCGGCGCCGTTCGGTGACCCGTCCCATGTCCTCAGTCCCTCGGTCGCTCTCGTAACGTGCGTTGAATTCATCGAATTCGTCGAACCTGTCGTACTCGCCGCACCCGTCAAACTCGCTGAACGTGTCGAACCTTTCGTACTCGCCGCACCCGTCGCACTCGCTGAACGCGGCCGGCGCGTCGAACCCGCCCGCCCGCTCAGTCCCGTGTCTGTACGTGCTGGAAGCCGAAGCGTCCCTTGATGCACAGGTTGCCGTGGGTCACCGGGTTGTCGTGCGGCGAGGTGACCTTGACGATCTCATTGTCCTGCACATGGAGGGTGACGTTGCAGCCGACGCCGCAATAGGCGCACACCGTGGTCGTCCGCTTCTGCGCCGACTCGTCCCAGGTGCCCGCCGCCCGCATGGTGAACTCGGACGTGAAAGAGAGCGCTCCCGTGGGGCAGACCTCGATGCAGTTCCCGCAGTACACGCACGCCGAGTCGGTCAGCGGGGCGTCGTGCTCGGTGGAGATCCGTGCGTCGAATCCCCGCCCGGCCACCGCGATGGCGAACGTGTTCCGGCTCCACGGGGCACTTCAGGCCGCCCGCCCGCATGGCCTCGCTGAAGTGGAGACAGCGCCGCGAGATGGTGAGGTCGGGCTCGCCGATGGAGAAGCGGGTGCCCTCCAAGTGCCGTACGACGCCCGGCGATTCGATCTCGGTCGCCGCGTACACCACACAGCCGATCGCGCGGGCGTGCGGCAGGGTCGCGCTCACCGCGCCGCCGGGGTCGACGCTGTCGATGCGGCGTCCGGTGTGCGGTCCGGGCAGCCCGTGGAAGTACCACCAGGGGATGCCGTTCTGGGCGGCGATGACGGCGGTGTCCTGGTGCAGCAGCGGGCGGGTCAAGGGCCCGGCGGCGGCGTAGGAGTTGGCTTTGAGACCCAGCAGGACGTAGTCGACCGGGCCTACCTCGTGGGCGTCGTCGGTGGCGGCGGGCCGGGCGGTGAAGTCGCCGCGCGGACTGATGACGCGCACCCCGTCGCGGCGCATCGCCGCCAGGTGCGGACCGCGGGCGATGAGGTGGACCTCGGCGCCCCCGCGGTGGAGCGCGGCCCCGACATGTGCGCCGATGGCACCGGCGCCGACAACTGCGACTTTCACGGGGCTCTCCGATCGATGGAGGAACCGGGTCGGTGAAGCGGCGAGGGGAATGCCCTGCCTGCGATGCGTCGACAGAATATTGTCTACAGTATGCCTTTCGGGGCCCTCAAGCCGCCCGGACCCTTCGCGGGGGCGAAACGCTGACACAAGGCTCCAAAGGTGCGGCAGTGAATCCTGTGGGATGTCGCGCCCTTGTACCCATCGGTAGCCACGAAGACTGGATGGCTCCGGATGTCAGCAGCCAATGCTCGTACCGAGGGGATCCGCCATGACCGGCATGCGAGGCTCGCGTCTTGTCGCAGTCGGGCACTATCAGCCCGCCAAGATGCTCACCAATGCCGACCTCGCCGAGCTGGTGGACACCAGCGACGAATGGATCAGCAGCCGGGTCGGCATCCGCACCCGCCATGTCGCCGGGCCCGACGAGCCCGTGGACGAACTCGCCGCACACGCGGGCGCGAAGGCGCTGGCCGGCGCCGGGCTCACCCCCGCCGACATCGATCTGGTCCTGGTCGCCACCTCCACGGCTATCGACCGCTCACCCAACACGGCGGCCCGCGTCGCCGCCCGGCTCGGCATGGCGTCGCCCGCGGTCCTCGACCTCAACGTGGTCTGCGCCGGGTTCACCCACGCGCTCGCCACCGCCGACAGCCTGGTGCGCACCGGCACCGCCCGGCGGGCGCTGGTCATCGGCGCGGACAAGATGACGGCGGTGACCGACTGGACCGACCGCAGCACCTGCGTCCTGGTCGGTGACGGCGCCGGCGCGGCCGTCGTCGAAGCCAGTGAAGAGGCGCTGATCGGACCGGTGTTGTGGGGTTCGGTGCCCGAGATGGGGCACGCGGTACGCATCGAGGGCACCCCGCCGGTGTTCGCGCAGGAAGGCCAGTCCGTCTACCGCTGGGCCACCACCCAGCTGCCGCCCATCGCCCGCCAGGTGTGCGAACGCGCCGGGCTCACCCCCGAGGACCTCGCCGCGGTCGTGCTGCACCAGGCCAATCTGCGGATCATCGAACCCGTCGCGCGCAAGATCGGCGCCGTCAACGCCGTCATCGCCCGCGATGTCGTCGAATCCGGCAACACCTCGGCCGCCAGCATCCCGCTGGCCCTGTCCAAACTGGTGGAGCGCGGCGAGATCACCACCGGCGACCCGGTGCTGCTCTTCGGCTTCGGCGGCAATCTGTCCTACGCGGGACAGGTCGTCCGCTGCCCGTGACGACGGGCCACCCCCGGCCCCGCCCGGAGACGGATCCCCCGCCCGCCTCGCACCCCGCGCCCGCCTCGCACCCCGCGTGCCTCCGCCCCCGCCGCTCAGCCGACCAGGCGTCGGCGCCAGTCGAGCGGGGTGATGTCGAGGGCCGAGCCCGGGTCGCCGTCCCACGTGACCGACAGACCGCAACGCTCCAGCGCGGCCACCACTTCCCGGCCCACGGACGCCGTGGTGTCCGGCGACCCGTCGAACCCCCCGTACATCAGCGTGAGCCCGTGGCCCGAGGCGGCCGCGTCGGTCGCCTGGGAGTGGAAGTAGACGAAGCCGCGGGCGTCCGGCGAGCCGGCCCCGCCGATCTCCGCCTGGCCGCAGGAGCGGCAGCAGGTGAAGTTCTCCCGGGCGGTGAGACCGGCCGCCTCCAGGGCGGCGAAGGCCCGAGTGATCCGCTCGGGGTCCGTCTCGCCCTCCCAGGCGGCCTGTTCCGCCACCCGCTCCAGCCAGACGCGGTCCGCCAACTGCTGGGCCTGCGCGGGCGATACGGGGTGGACATCACCCGAGACGAGGAAGTCCTCGGCCAGCTCCGCCAGCTCCCGGCGGGTCGCGTATCCGCCGACAACCACCTCGCGGACCCGCCTCTCCAGGAGCTTCAGATCCTCGGGCGCCAGCTCCAACTCCGGTATGGGCGGGGCGGGTTCGAACTCCAGCCGCCGCCAGTCGAGGCCCGCCTCCCAGCCCTCGCTCCCGCGCGCCCACCCGGTCATCGCCGCGATCACCGGTTCGGGCTCGTCGGTCGTCGCACGGAAGTGCCGGTCGGGCCCGCCGTCGCGGTACTCCAGCGTGTAACCCTCCCCGGCCTCGTGCCACACCTGGATGAACACCTCCGGCAGATCGGGGATGCGCTGGACCACCAGGAACCGGTCGTCCTCGGATCCGATCCGCCGGACCAGGGCGGCCAATTGCCCGGCGGTGACCCGGGTGTGCCGCCGGCCGCTCTCCGTATCCACCGCGATCGCAAGCATGTCGCCCACTGTCGCACGCGCCACTGACAACGCCCCGGGACGGGCGGGCCGACCGGGCCGGGCCGGGCGGCCTGCTCGTCGCGTCAACCACCGGGCGGCTCGCGCCTGCGTCCGGCTGCGCGCCCTCGACCTGGCCACGTCCGAGGGCCGCGCCGAGTTCGACGCGATGGTGGGAGAGCTCCACGAACACATCGCCCGCGAGGAGGACGGCCTCTTCCCGGCGTCTCTGACGGCGCTGTCGGGCGATGAGTGGGACCGGTCGATGGCCGCCTGGCGCGCGGCGCACCCGCAGGGCTGACCGGTGGCCGATGGCTGCCTGGCGCGCGGCGCACCCGCGGGGCTGACCGGTCGCGCCGAGCCCCGGACCGCGGTCGGGGGACGCGCCGGATCCAGGCCAAATCCCACCGCCGTGCTACGGAAACCGGACGACACGGAGCCGGAGGGATTGCGCTCGGTAGACTGTAGACGATAGCCAATTTCCATGGACCGGCTCGTCGCCCGTGGTGCTGGAGGGGGAACCGATGTTGTCCGCAGGACTGCCGCAGGGAACCGTGCCCAAGCTGGAGCGGCCCGGCCCGTTGCGTGAGCGCGTGTACGAGGCCCTCCTGGAACTGATCACCACCAGGGCCCTGCGCCCGGGCCAACACCTGGTGGAGAGCGAACTCGCGGGGCACCTCGGGGTGTCCCGGCAGCCGGTGCGCGAGGCGCTCCAGCGGCTCAACACCGAGGGGTGGGTCGACCTCCGGCCCGCGCAGGGAGCCTTCGTCCACGAGCCCACCGAGGAGGAGGCCGACCAACTCCTGTCGGTCCGTACGCTCCTGGAGGCCGAGGCGGCCCGGCTCGCCGCGGCCAACTCGGGCTCGGCCGGGATCGCCGCGCTTGAGAGCCTGTGTGCCGAGGGCGAGCGGGCCGTCGCGGACGACGACGTGGACCTGGCGGTGGCGACCAACGCCGCCTTCCACGCCAAGGTCATGGAACTGGCCGGCAATGTGGTGCTGGCCGAACTCGCCGCCCAGGTCGACCGGCGTGTGCGCTGGTACTACACGCCGGTGGCCCGCCGGCGCGGCAAGCAGTCCTGGATCGAGCACCGCGATCTCATCGCCGCGATCTCGGCGCGCGACGAGCGCCGGGCGACCGAGGTCATGCGCGCCCACACCGAGCACACCCGCACGACCTACCACGAGCGGTCCGAGCGGACCTGAGCCGGGGTTCGGCCCCGACCGCACGCCGGATCACCCGCCGGCCCTCTCCTCATGCGCCGGCATGCCGTGCCGACGCGCGGCCGCCCCCGCGGCCGAGCAGCGCGCAGCCGCCCCGGACCGTCTCGGTTCCGGGGCGGCTGCGCGGGGTCGGGGGTCTACACCACCTCCCGGCTGATGGGCTGGGGGCCTTCCTCTTGCCGGGGCCCGTCGGGCCTGGACGGCGGGCCTGGGCGCGGAGGCCCTCTAGCCGGGGCGTGCCCCGCTTCACTACCGTCCGGTAACACAGCCATCGCAACCCGCGGTTCGGCCGCACGCGCCGTCACGCCCAACTCGCCAGCCGTACACGCGCCATCACGCCCAACTCGCCAGCCCTACACGCGCCATCACGCCCCCCCCCAGCCGTACACGCGCCCTCCCACCCACCCCTCCAGCCGTACGCGCCATCACCCCAAGTCGCCGTCCGTCCCGGCACACGCGCCGCCCCCCCCCGCCCGGCCATCAGCATCCCCCCGCCCGACCATCAGCGCACCGAGAGCGGAGACCCTCATGGCACCCACCCCCGCCCCCCTCGCCCTCAAGCCCGGTACCGCCTGGGTCGACGCCTGGCGGCGTGCCCGGGGCGCTGCCCCCGAGGCCTTCCGGGACGATCGCGTCCTGAACCTCTGGGCCGGCCAATGGCACGCCGACGGCAGCGCACTGCCCGCCACCAGCCCCGTCGACGGCACCCCCATCGCGGGCCCGCCCCGCCTCGACGCCCCCACCGCCACCGGGGCCGTACGCGCCTCACTCGACCAGCACCGCGCCTGGCGGCACCTCCCGCTGCCCGAGCGCCGGGCCCGCGTGGCCGCCACCCTCGACGCCCTGGCCGAACACCGCGAGCTGATCGCCCTGCTGCTCGTGTGGGAGATAGGCAAGCCCTGGCGCCTCGCCCAGGCCGACGTGGACCGAGCCATCGACGGCGTGCGCTGGTACGTCGACCACATCGACACGATGCTGGAAGGCCGCAGCCCACTGCCGGGCCCGGTGTCCAACATCGCCAGCTGGAACTACCCCATGTCCGTCCTGGTGCACGCGATGCTCGTCCAGGCGTTGGCAGGCAACGCGGTCATCGCGAAGACCCCGACGGACGGCGGCGTCGCCTGCCTCACCCTGGCCGCCGCCCTCGCCGTACGCGAGGGGATCCCGATCACCCTGGTCAGCGGCAGCGGCGGCGAACTCTCCGAAGCGCTCGTGCGCTCCCCGGAGATCGGCTGTGTCTCCTTCGTCGGCGGCCGTGACACCGGAGCCCGGATCGCGACGGCCGTAGCCGACCTCGGCAAGCGGCACATCCTGGAACAAGAGGGCCTGAACACCTGGGGCATCTGGAACTTCAGTGACTGGGACACCCTGGCCGCCGTCGTGCCCAAACTCTTCGACTACGGCAAACAGCGCTGCACGGCCTATCCCCGGTTCGTGGTCCAGCGCACCCTCTTCGACCAGTTCCTCGCCGCCTACCTGCCCGCCGTACGCTCCGTGACCATCGGACACCCGCTGGCCGTGGAACACCCCCAACACCCCCTGCCGGCACTGGACTTCGGGCCGCTCATCAACGCGGCCAAGGCCAAGGAGCTCGACGACCAGGTGGCCGAGGCCATCGACCGCGGAGCCGTTCCGCTGCACCGCGCGACCCTGGCCGACGGACACTTCCTGGCCGGCCAGGACACCAGCGCCTATCTGCCACCGGTCACCCTCCTGAACCCGCCCCCGCCCTCGCCCCTCTTCCACGCGGAGCCGTTCGGCCCGGTCGACACCATCGTCCTGGTCGACACCGAGGCAGAACTCCTCGCCGCGATGAACGCCTCCAACGGGGCGCTGGTCGCCACCTTGTCGACCGACGATCCGGCGACGTACGACCGACTCGCCCCGCACATCCGGGCGTTCAAGGTGGGCCGGGGCAAACCCCGCTCGCGCGGCGACCGGGAGGAACTGTTCGGCGGCTTCGGCGCCTCGTGGCACGGGGCGTTCGTGGGCGGCGAACTCCTCGTACGCGCCGTGACCGAGGGCCCGGCGGGGGAGCGCGCGCCGGGCAACTTCCCTGCGTACCAGCTGATTCCGTAGTCGGGGGGCGGGGGTGTGCGGCCGAGCGCGGTCCCCCGGGCGCGCACACCCCCGTTGCTCAGACCCGCACCCGCACCCTCGCGCCGCGATCTCACCCGATGCCCTGCCGGTCCGGTTCCAGCGCGAAGGCCCGCTCTGTCTCGTCCGGTACGGCGAGCGATACCGCCCGCGCGAGCAACTCCCGTTGCCGCACCAGTGGTTGGTGGCGCGAGGCGGGTGCGATCCGGAGCAGATCGTCGAGGCCCGCCATGATGCGGCGGGTGACCTGAGGGCTCCCGACCGCGCACATCCGGACCTCGGCGAAGGCGAGGTCGACGACGTCGGACCAGTCCGGAACGTCCTGCACGAGCCGGACCACGCCGTCGCCGTCCGGGTGCCCCACCGCGCCGAGCGGCCGGTCCGCCAGCGCCGAGAGCAACTGGACGATCCGGTCGAGGCACTGGACGGCGGTGGTCGGGTCGTTGATCGCGGCGGAGAGCGCTCGCAGCGCGATGTCGCAGAGCTGCCGCAACCCGAACCCGAGATCCTGGTGGAAGGTGCGCTCCACTCCCACCGAGACGGTGTAGCGCAGCGCACCCCGGGACGGCGCCCTGCCCTCCTCGCCGCCGTGCACCGCGAGCAGCGGAGTGCCCGGCACCACGAAGTCCCCGAGGCGGGGGATCAGGCGCAACACCACGCCCTGGCGCTGAGCGGCGCGCACCAGCCGGGCGATGTTCACGTCCCGCAGCACCCCGGCCCGCCCCACGTACCCGACCCGCCCGATCGCCGGCCCCAGCTCCCGTGCGTCGACGTCCCCGCGCGGCATCTTGTCGATGACCCGCAAGGACTCGCCGGTGATCCGGTCGATGACGTACCCGACCCGCATGAGCCGCAGCGTGGAGTTCACGTACGCGATGAAGAGGAACAGGCTCAGCGCGACCATGAGCAGGGTGAGCACGCTCTGAAGGAACGGAACGGTGGTCACCAGGTGCGCTTGCGCGTCGCTCTCGAACGAGGTGAGCACGAGCAGTGTCAGCGTGAACGTGGCGAGGAAGACGGCGAAGGTCAGCTTGGTGATGCGGGACCGCATGAAGATCCGCACCACCCGCGGGGTGAACTGGCCGCTCGCCATCTGGACCGCGACCAGCGAAATGCTGAACACGACACCGATGAAGGTCATCATCGCCGAGCTGACCGTACTGATCACGGGCTTGGCGTCGTCGGCGAGGCGGATCAGCTCCGTGACCTCGTCGTACTGCTGGTGGTCCTGGAGCGCCCCGATGAGCGCCGCGTCCAGCTCGGCCGCGCCGGCCCACAGCGCGAAGACCAGCACCATGGCCGCGGTCGGCGCGAACCAGAAGGTGTCGCGCAGATGCTCCCGCAGCGGCGAGAGCGCACGCGGCCGCCGATATCCCTTGCCCTTGGTCACCCGGCGAGGCTAGGCGTGCGTCGCAGTGCTGACCCCGCCACGCCGCCGGGTGGTCCCACAGTCGTACACACATTGGTCCTCACGGAGTACGCGGCGGTCCCTGCGCGCCCGAACAATGGAAGGGAAGCACGCGCCGTCCCGCTCCCCGCCGGGCCCCGCGCGGGCCGACCCCACCCACCCCCATCCCTTCCCAGGAGCCAAGCCATGTCCGCCCACAGCGACCGGCCCGCCGAGCCCCACACCGGTACGGACCCCGGGCCCCGTGCCCAGCCCCGTACCCGCTCCCGCACCCGGACCGTCGTGATCACCGTCGTCTCGGTCGCCGTGGCCCTCGGTTTCGCCGGGGTGGTGGCGGTGCCGGCGGCGAAGGACTGGTACCAGAACCGTCATGACGAGGCCGCCTCCTACAGCTCCGGCAAGGAGGCGAAGGCCGACCGCGCCTCGGTACCGCGCTGGCTTCCCGACGGTGCGAAGCGCGTCGAGTACGCGATGAAGACCACCGGCGGCGACCGCCTCCTGAAGGCCACCCTGCCCACCCCGACCCTGCCCACCGACTGCAAGCCCCACCGGCCCGGCGCGACCCCGCGCCCACCGGCCATCAAGGCCACCTGGTTCCCAAGGAACGCCGAGCGGCACATCTCGGCCCGCTGCGATCTGTACTACGCGTACCTGGAGGGAAACACTCTGTACGCATGGCAGGCGCACGACGACTGGGTCGCCGCGAACAAGGCCTGACGCTCGCCTGACCACGCACTATGCGGGTGAACAGCACCGTGAACCCCTGGTAGAGTTCTCTATGTCGCCGCGGGGAACACACCGCGAAGACAACACCTTGTCCGGGTGGCGGAATGGCAGACGCGCTAGCTTGAGGTGCTAGTGCCCTTTATCGGGCGTGGGGGTTCAAGTCCCCCCTCGGACACCAGCTGAGACCCCTGTTAATCAGGGGTTTTTTGCTTTTCTGGGCCGCCCTCCCACGGGGGCTGGTCTCCCTTTCTCGGGAGCCGGCGTGCCGCCCGGTGCCGGCTCGGGGGAGCGGGATGGCACCGGGCGGGGTGGTGGGGTCAGGACGGGCGGGTGGTCAGTACGCCGTCGTGATGGTTACGCCGTTGAACGCGCTCTGGGCGTACAGGCTGATGTAGCGGTAACCGGCGGTGCGGTTGGTGACCGTGATGCTTTCGGTGTTGCCGGCCTTCGTCGAGCGGGCCGTGTAGGCCTGGTTGGTCGCCCAGGTCTTGGTGTTGTAGTAGAGGTTGGCGTTGCCGGTGCCGCCGGTCGTGGTCACCTTCAAGGTCACCGTTCCGGCCGGAAGGTAGAGGTACAGGTAGTCCAGGTCGCCCGTCTTGGCGGCGCGGCCCGTGCGGGAGCAGTTCTGGCCCATGAGGCGCAGGTCCGGGTCCGTGCAGGTCGGCAGGGCGCCGGTCACCGCGACGGACTTGGTGGTCGTGTTGCTCAGGCCCTTGGCGTCGGTGACGGTCAGGGAGATCGTGTACGTGCCGACGGCCTTGTAGGTCTTCGTCGGGTTGGCGGCCGTGGACGTCGTGCCGTCGCCGAAGTTCCAGGAGCGCGTCGTGATGGTGCTGCCCGTGTCCGTGGACTTGTCGGTCAGGCTCACCTTCAGGCCCGAGACGCTCGCCTCGAACGCGGCCGTCGGACCGCTGCTAGTACCGCCACAGGCACCGGCGGCGCACGCGTCGAGCCAGGTGGTGAAGTCGGCGTCGTAGCGGGTGCCGATGCCGGTGCTGTAGACCGCGTACGCGCCCTGGTAATCACCGGCACGGAACTTGGCCAGCATGTTCTGGACGTCGGCGGGGTGCTTCTCGATCATGTAGCGGGTGGCCAGGTAGCCCCACGGGTAGGTGCGGCTCAGGTCGGAATTGGCGTACGAGCTCTGCCACAGGGTGCTCAGCGCGTAGGTGTGCTGCGCGGCGTCGGCGATCGCCTCGGTGTCGGCCATGCCGCGGTAGCTGTACGAGACGTACTCGGCGAAGCCCTCGATCCACCAGATGTCCGGGACGCCCTGCCCGGCCTCGAAGTCACCGGCCATGTCGTAACGGCCGTCGAGGTAGTGCGTGTACTCGTGGTTGAGGTTCCAGATGTCGCCGGGGAAACCGTCACCCACGCTCTTCACATACGACAGGAAGCGGGCCTGGTTGGCCGGGTCGGACGGGTTGCCCTCCAGGTATTCGCCGCCGTTGTTGGTGCTGTTGCCGAAGATCCAGCCGGAGTACGTCTGGTAGTCCTTCGGACTCGCGAACGTCACGATCTCGATGTTGGTGTTGTGGTCGTCGGCGACCGGGCCGCTGTCCTTGACGATGCTGTGGAAGTACGCGTCCTGGCCCTTGACGCTGGTGCAGGCCGCGCTGAGGGCCGCGTCGGTCAGCGACTGGGCGCGGAAGGTGTGGTCGGCGTCGCAGTGGTAGGTGATCGGCAGTGCGGCGGCGGTGAGTTGGCCGATGAAGTCGCAGGTGCCGTAGTAGGAGCACTGGGCCTTGTCGTACGCGTCCGTCATCGCACCCACCGCGACCCACAACGGCGCGGTCGTGCCGGTGATGGCGGAGTTGGCCAGGAGGTTCTTGGCCAGCGGGCGCACCTTGGCCTGGAGGGCGGGGGTGTCGAGGAACCGGGTCATCTCGCTGCCCGCGTTGGCGTCCAGGTAGAACCACGCGTCGTTCAGCTTCGCGAGGTGGTTCAGGGTGAACGTGCTCAGCGTGTCGATGATGCTCGGGTCGGCGGTCACCGCCGCGATGTACGCCGGGTTCCAGTGGCCGCGGAAGAGCGGGGTGAACACGTCGTTGACCGCCGTGTCCATGCTCCAGTACGCGTCGTAGGAGCTGTTGTAGGCGTTGAGCACCTTCTTGTACGTGTTCAGGTAACGGTGCTGCTCGTTGGCGCTGTCCGTCAGGATCAGGACCTCGCCCATGATGTCGCCGTTGGCCGCGCTGACGTCCATGAAGTGCGGGGAGGCGGTGAACGTGTCCAGGGCGGCCTCGCTCGCGGTGGCCAGCGTCGCGCCGTAAGGACCCACGTCCGAGGTGTAGTTGGACTGTACGTAGTAGCCGGCGCGCAGAAACAGCACGAGCTGCCACACGTTGGTCGAGTTGTCACCGGGGTAGCTGCGCGCGGCGTCCCGCAGGGCATCGGCGACGGTCACCATCTGCGCCTCGCGGAACGCGTTGTAGGCGTCGGTCCCGGTGAGGGCGAACAGCGTGTTCACACAGGTCGTGGTCGAGGACTGAACGAAGGTGACCAGCGCGGATCCCGTCCGGCTGCCGAAGTCGCCCGGCGTACAGGACGCCGCGGCGGCGCCGTTCGACCCCTTGGCCCCGGACTTCTGCGGGGCCGGTGAGGTCACCGGCTGCTTCGGAGGGAGCTGCGTCGCCTTGAGCGGGGTGTGCCGGGCGTCGGAACGGTCGGACACATCGGCCGTCGAACCGAGCGGCGTCGGCGACGACTTGTCGGCGACGCGGCCCGAACCAGCTGTGTTCTTGGGTGAGTTGGTGCCCGGCGTGCTGCTCGCGGCGGCTGCTCGGCTCGGCTGCGCCGACAGGGTGAGGCCCAGGCAGAGCGCGAGGGCAAGTATCAGGAAGCCGGTGAGACTTCGTCTCAGTCTCTCTGGTCGGGTGGTGTTCACGTGCCGCCTCCCAGCGGTGTGAAGGCCGCGCTCGGGGCGCGGCGGTGGGGGTACCGCGGGGTCCGGCCGCCCCACCCCGCCCCGGCCCGGGGCGCGCCTCGGCATCAGGGCACGCCCCCGGTCCAGGGGTGTGCCGCCCCTGATCCGGGACGTGGCGGAGCGGACCCGATGACCCGCGGGTCTAACTGATCCATCGGCATGAACGCGGCTCGCTCATGCGCTCTGTAAAATTGCATATGTCACATGGCTTGGGAAGGGCGCGCGGGTAAATCGGAGGCAATGACTGGGAGTTGGGAGGGGGAAGGGGGGAGGGGGGATGTGCCGCAGGGTTCGGCTCAGCGCGGTGTCGGGCGCAGGACCAGGCAGACGAAGCCGAAGGAGTCCCGGTATCCGCGTAGCCACTCCGTGCGGTGCTCGGCCGCCGCGGCCAGGGCCTGCGCGGCGTCAGGGTCGTTCGGGTGGTCCAGGGCCCAGGACGCGAGGGAGCCCGTCCACGACCACTCGTAGGCGTCGAGTTCCTCACGTGTGCTGATGTGGGCCTGGACGGGTGTCCAGCCGTCGGTGGCGACGAGGTCGAGGGTGGTCGGCAGATCGCTGAGGTCGCCCAGCATCTCGACGGCCTCCGCCGAGGGCCGGTCCGCCCAGAAGCCCTCGCCGATCAGGACGCGTCCGCCGGGGGCCAGGTGGTCGCGGGTCGCCGCGAGGGTGGGCAACAGGCCACCGAAGGCGTGCCTGGCCCCGACGCTGATGACCAGGTCGAACTCGGCTGCTGCGGCGAAGAGTTCGGCCTCCTGGTGGTGGAGGGTGAGGCGCTCGTGGACGCCAATGGCTCGCGCCGCCTCACGGGCATGGTCCAGCGCGCTCCGGGACACGTCGACGCCCTCCGCGCGCAGCTCCGGGTACGCAGCGAGGGCGCGCAGCAGCCATTCCCCACCGCCGCAGCCCAGATCCAGGACGCGGGTGTCGCCGCGCGGGACGGCACTGTCCAGCAGGTGTCGTACGGATGTGTCGTGGAGCGGGGCCGCGATGGGGTGGTTGGCGTGGGCGAGCCGGGAGATCTGTTCACGATTCATGGGCCGGAGCCTTGCAGGGGGGCCGAGCGGCACGCATCTGCTTTCCGCGCGGGTGAGGCCGCCCCGCCTCCACGCCGGTCAGCCTCGATGTGGCTCGCCTTGATGCGGGCCCGGCCCGATGCGGCACGGCCCCGGCATGGGGCGGCCCCGATGCAGCCCGCCCCGATGTGGCCCGGCCCCGATGTTGTTCGGCACCGACGCGGGCCGCCGCGCACCTGAGGTCAGGCAGGACGGCCAAGGTATCCGGGAGGGGGCGGTTGGGCGGTGCGGGCGAGCCGGTCGGCCAAGGCGGAGACGAGGTCGCGGAGTTCGGGCGGCCGCTCGATGACGAGCGGCCGGTCGAGGCAGGCGAGTACGGCAGGCAGCCAGTCGAGGTCCTGGACCCTCAACTCGGCTCGGAAACAGGGTAGTTGGGGCGCCCTGCCGCTTCGGTCCGGCAATTCCGACAGGGTCGCGAGGTGGGTCGGCAGGTGCGCCCTGATCTGTTCGGCGGTCCCCTGGATCCGCAGGCTCACCTGATGGCGGTGCGGTGCGGTGGCGAGCCCCGCGAGGACGCGTTCCGCCGGATCGAACCCTACGGGCGGCACGAACGATCCGGGCAGGGTCCGCGCGTCGGCGATGCGGTCGAGCCGGAACGTCCGGTCCTCGTCGATCACGGGATCCGTTCCGGTGACGTACCACTTGCCGGAGTGAGCGACGAGCCCGTACGGGTGCAGCGTGCGCTCGCTGCGTCGGCCGTCGGCGGAGGTGTAGCGGATCGAGAGCGGGCGCTGATGGCGCACCGCGTCGGCGACGCAGAGCAGGATGGCGCTGCGCGGCGCGACCGAGCGGGGGGTGGTGTCGGTGGGGGGCCCGGGGTCGGCGGGGGCCGTCGAGCGGGTGGGTGCCGCCGGCTCGGTGGGTGTGCTCGGGGTCGTGAGCGCCGCTGGCCCAGTGGGTGCTGGTGGGCCGGTGGGTGTGCTCAGGGTGGTGGGCGCCGCTGAGCCGGTGGGTGTACCCGGGGTGGTGAGCGCCGCTGAGCTGGTGGGCGGCGGTGAGTCGGTGGGTGCGCTCCGGGTGGTGGGTGACGGCGGGTTGGAGGGAGCAGCCGGCGCTTGGGGTGCGCCCGTTCCCAGGGGTGGGGACGGCGCCGGACCGCCGCGCGAGCCCGATGTCCCCTCCGGACTCGTGAACGCGAGCGAGTCCAGCACCGCGTCGAGTCTGCGGCCGAGCCGTTCGGGCAGCACGCGCCGGATCTTGGCCGCGGCCGTCTCGCTCGCGACGTCCGTGCTCGTCGTGAGGCCGGTCCGCCGGCCTGCCACGAGCCCGAGGAGCACGGCGAGCGCTTCGTCGTCGCTCAGCATCAGCGGTGGCATACGGAAACCGGAGGCCAGCCGGTAGCCGCCGTAGCGGCCGCGCACCGATTCGACGGGAACGTCGAGTTCGAGGAGGTGCTGGACGTAGCGCCGTACCGTGCGCTCGTCCACGCCGAGCCGGTTCGCGAGTTCGGCGACGGTACGGGTGCCGCCGGACTGGAGGAGTTCCAACAGGGTCAGCACACGGGCGAGGGGTCGGGCCATGGGGAGAAGTCTCGCGCGAATACCGGACGGGTTCTGTCCGGTATTGGTCATAGCGTGCGTGCCGAGGGGGCTGCACAGCCACCGTCAACGTTTCCACCCCTTTCGCCACCCCACTCCGGGAGAACCCATGGACTTCGTCTCGATCCGCGTCATCACCGGCGACATCACCCGCTTGGTCACCTTCTACGAGCGGGCCACGGGGGTGCGGGCGAACTGGTCCACCGAGGACTTCGCCGAGCTCAGGGTTGGTTCGGCGACGCTGGCGATCGGCAGCACAAGGACCGTCCCGATGTTCGCTCCCGGAGCCGCGCACCCCGCCGACAACCGCAGCGTGATCCTCGAATTCCGCGTCGCGGACGTGGACGGCGTCCACCGGAACCTGGTCGACTCCGGCCTCGTCGAGGACTTCGTACAGCAGCCCACCACGATGCCCTGGGGCAACCGCTCGCTCCTGCTCCGCGACCCCGACGGCCATCTGGTCAACTTCTTCACCCCCCTCACGGAGGCCGCGATCGCGAGGCTCGCCCACTGAGGGAGCAGGGCGGACGGCTCGGGCGGGCGCACCCGGAGAGCGGCGGGGGGAGGTGGCCAGGTGGCCCCAGCGGCGCGACCCGGTGCCCGTTTCGTGCCGTGCCGCCCGCGACCGTACGATGCGTTCGAAAAGTTTGAGGCCGCGGAAGCGCGGGAGCTCGGGAGCGCAGGGGCGCAGGGGGAGTCGGTGGGCGGGTTGTCACACGGGTGGGAACGGGCGGACCGGCGGACCGCCGACGAAATGATCGGGGAGGCGCGCAGGGCGCTCTTCGTCATGTTCGGCTTCATGGCGGTCGTTTGGGCCCTGCAAGTCGTCAACTGGCTGTCGGACTACCGCCTGGATACGGACTTCGGCGTCATCCCGCGCGACATGGGCCGGCTGCCGGGCATCCTGGTCTCGCCCTTCCTGCACTTCGGCTGGGACCACATCGAGGCCAACTCCGGCCCGCTGTTCATCTTCGGGTTCCTCGCCGCGTACCGCGGTGCGGTCCGGTTCGTGTGGCTCACCCTCCTCGTCGCGATGACCAGTGGCCTCGCCGTCTGGCTCTTCCAGGAGGCGGACACCATGAGCGTGGGCGCCAGCGGCGTGGTCTTCGGTTACTTCGGATACGTGGTGCTGCGCGGCCTGTTCGACCGGCGGCTCGTCGACGTGCTCATCGGTGTGGTGATGGCGGCGTCCTTCGCCTACCTGGTGACGGTCGCCGTCCCGGGCACCCCGGGGGTGAGCTGGCTGGCTCACCTCGGCGGGCTGGTCGGCGGCATGATCGGCGCGTACCTGCTGCGGGACGGCCGTCGCCCCGCCCCCGTCACGGGCGGTACGCCGCCCACCGCGCTGGACCGGCGTGGCACGTCTCCCACCGGGCTGGACCCGCGTGGTACGTCTCCCACCGCGCTGGACCGGCGTGGCACGTCTCCCACCGCGGTGGACCCGAGCCGCGCCGAACTGCACAAGGAACTCCGGGACTTGGGCCTGCTCTGAGGCGCCGTCCCCACCTCCGTGCCCGACGACCGCGCTGACTGACTCGCTGCGCCGGGATGGTGGGCCGTAGGCTTCGGCGGTCCCCCCGGATATTCGGTACTGGATCGGTCGACGCAGGCGCAGACTCGTCCCATGGCGGACGTGGCGGACATGGGGGCGTTCCGGGAGGCGGTCGGTCGTTGGGCGGCCGGGGGCCCCGCCGGACGAGCGACCGAGCTTGCGGCTCAACTCGGCCTGCGGACAGCGGTGTTGCTGGAAGGGCCGAGCGACCTCGCGGCCGTCGAGGCGCTGGCCGCACGACGCGGCCGGGACCTCGTCGCCGAGGGCGTGTGTGTCATCCCGATGGGCGGGGCGATGAGCGTGGGCCGCTACGCCGGCCTCCTCGGTCCGCCCGGTCTTGGACTACGTCTGACAGGCCTGTGCGACGAGCGGGAACAGAGCTACTACGAGCGCGCCCTGCGGCGGGCCCGAGCACCACGTCCGGGGTTCTTCGTGTGCGCGGCGGACCTGGAGGCCGAACTCGTCCGCGCGCTGGGCCCGGCCGCGATCGAGGAGATCATCGCGGCCGAGGGCGACCTGCGCGCCTGGCAGACGTTTCTGCGCCAGCCCGCCCACCACGGCCGCGCTCGCTCGCGGCAACTGCGCCGGTTCCTCGGCACGAAGAAGGGCCGCAAGATCCGTTACGGCCATCTCCTGGTCGAGGCCCTCGACCTCACCGCCGTCCCGGCCCCGCTCGATGCCCTTCTGGCGAGCGTGTGACCGCCCGAGCGCGCGACCGGCCAAGCGGCGGACCCGCCTGGACCGCCCGACGCCGTCAGGCCCCGGCTCCGGCTCCGGCCCTGGCGGTGACCGCAGCCTCCTCCGACTCCGCGCGTACATCCCGGTCGGCGTCAGCGTCAGCGTCAGCAGCCGCAGCCCCGACCCCGCGTCGACCCAGCGCGTCCGAGGCGCGTGCCGTGATGTAGAGGGACGCGGCGAGCGTGAGGACGAGGGCGATGCCCACGGCGATGATGCTGCCGTTCGGCACGGCCCGCGCGTCCCCCGCCTCCGTACGCGCCGAGCCGCTGAGGAAGGGGATCACGGCCAGGACGGCACATCCCAGGGTGACTTCGGCCCACACCACCCTCGGGAAGTGACGCAACGTCAGATGCAGGAGGGAGGCCGTGGCGTCGGCGCGGCGCGCCTGTGCGATGCGGGGCATCAGCCAGAACTGGTTGGCCCCGCCTGCCACGACCATGGCGAGTACCAGCACGATCTTGATGAGCAGGACGAACCCGTAGGTGGTGGTCCACAGTTGCCCGATGCCGCCGACGTGCTTCCAGCTCATCCACAGGCCGGAGGTGAGTACGGCGCCGACGCAGACCAGGGCGACCAGGCTGAAGCGCCGCCACAGGTCCGCCCACAGCGCGCCCGCGCTGTCGCTCAGCCGGCCACGGGTCGTGGCGAGGGCGGCGAGGACGGCCAGGCCGCCGATCCAGACCGTGCCGCTGACGATGTGGATCTGGCCGAAGAGGATGTCGAACACCTTGTCCGCGTCCTTCGGCGCGATGGCCGGCACCGCCGCGACGAGCGTCACGGCGAGGGCGAGGGGCAGCGCGGTGAGGGCGAGCGCGTCGAGGCGTCTTCGGGCGCGGGGCAGGAACAGCGCGATCAGCGTGGCGGAGGCCAGGGCGACGAGGATGTTCTGCACCCCGTAGATCGCGCCCTGGGCCGCCCATGCGCCCTTCGCCGCGGGAGCCGTCAGGAAGTCCCCGATGTGGCCCGGCGTGAGCGCCTCACCGAACGGCATGCCCTTTCCGGCCCGGGCCACGCGGCCCGCGAGCTGGAAGTAGCCCGACACCAGCAGGACGACCCCCGCCCAGGCGAGGTACAGCGCGGTCCGCCGACGCAGTACGTCGACGTCACCGCGCTCGTTTCCCGGCATGCGCAGGGCCGGGCGAACGGTCGTCGCATAGGTGACAGTGGCCCCGATGGCCCCGGACAAGCCTATGAAATAGCCCGTTTTGGTGAGGATTCGCCAGAGCGGGGGTGTGGTGTAGCCGGCCGAGGCGGCCAGATGAACGAGGGTCATGGAAGGTGAGGCTAACCTAAGTGGGTCGGTTGTTGGTCACCCGGTTCGCACCTCGGACCGAGCGCGCGCCGTGAGCCCCTCCGCGCGAACAGGGATGAAATGGGCGTTGTTGCGTATGACCACGCTCAACGGCCCTCCGCTGTAGGGCAGTTGAGCAGAACCACCCAGCGCCCACAGTGCAGGGCTACGAGAACTGGGCCACGAACTCGGGCGCCGGGCCCGGGGGGAGGGGGCGGCGCAGACCACGGCCCCGTACCAACAGGCCCGACGGCAGCCGCAGGACACCTGGGGCGGTCGGTTCCCACGGGGTGTTCATGGGGTGAGCCTAACGGCGTCGAGAAGATGGACTGTGTGCGCGGAGCGAGTGCGGCTGACCCGGTGACCGGCACACGCGGGGGGCATGAGGCAGGCGCTCCCGAGGTGAGCCATCCGGTTCCTGGCGTGCGGCGACGGCGACGGTGGGGGAGGTGGTGCACACCAGGGGCCGGCCCGCAACACCGGTGCCGCCATGCGAGGGCGGACCGGCGGGCCTAGCGTGGGACGTGGGAAAGAGAAGTGATGTCCTCCGCCTGGACCCCCGTCGTTCGTCCGGGCGCCCTCGTCCGGCAGGAGGCCTGCCCATGAGGCATTCACAGATCCAGTGGCGCAGAGTGTGTGTGGGGGCCGCGGCGGCCGTGCTGCTGAGTGTTCCGGTGGCCGCCGGGAGCGCGTACGGCGTCACAGCGCCGCTCGCGCCGTCGCCCTCCGCCACCGCGTCCAGCTCCCCGTCCGCGTCGAGCGACGCCGGCTTCGCCCAGCTCGACCCGGCCGTGGCCGCGCGGCTGGACACGGCCGTCAAACAGGTCATGCGCGAGGCGAACGTACCCGGCGTGTCGGTGAGCCTGTCGGCGCCCGGCAAAGGTAACTACGTCCGCTCCTTCGGCGTGGCCGACAAAGCGACCGGCACCCCCATGACGCCGAACCTGTACATGCGGATCGGCAGCGAGACCAAGACCTTCACCGTCACCGCGATGCTCGAACTGGTCGACCAGGGCAAGCTCGGCCTGGACGACCCGATCGGCAAGTACATCCCGGGCGTCCCGAACGGCGACAAGATCACGCTGCGTCAACTCGCCGAAATGCGCAGCGGGTTGTTCAACTACTCCGAGGACAGCGCCTTCGGCAAGGCGATGCTCTCCGACCCGAAGAAGCCGTTCACGCCCCGGCAACTGCTCGACTACTCCTTCAAGCACCCGGTCCTGTTCCAGCCGGGAAAGGAGTTCCTGTACTGCAACACCAATCTGATCCTGCTCGGCCTGGTCATCGAGAAGGTGAGCGGCCAACCGCTCAACGAGTACATCGCCCAGAAGGTCCTGAAGCCGGCCGGACTGACCCACACCAGCTTCCCGACCGACGCCGCCTTCCCGAGCCCCCACGCGCAGGGCTACACCAACCAGACCCTGTCCGGGAAGGTCGAGGTGACCACGGACTGGAACCCGTCCTGGGCCTGGGCGGCCGGAGCGATGATCTCCGATCTCTCGGACCTCAAGAGCTGGGCCCACACGGTCGCCACCGGCACCCTGCTCTCCGCCAAGACGCAGGCGGAGCGGCTGAAGACCATCCCGTCGACGATCCCCGGAGCGGGCTACGGCGTGGGCATCTTCAACATCCAGGGCTGGATCGGCCACAACGGCTCACTGCCCGGGTACGAATCCCTCACGGTGTACCTGCCCGAGGCGAAGGCCACCTTGGTGGTGCTGATCAACACGGACATGCTGCACGGCAAGAGTGAGCCCACCACCCTCTTCGGCCAGGCGATCACCAAGATCGTGACGCCGGGGCATGTGTTCAACATCCCCGTGGTGGAACCCCACGTGTCCCCCGCGCCGTCGACCTCGTCCTCACCGTCCCCCTAGAACCGAGCGCGAGGCGGCCCGCCCCCTGAGCAGGGGGCGGGCCGCCTCGCGCCGAGGGGGCGGGCCCACGCCGTAAGAGGTGGACCGCCTCGCGCCGAGGGCCTGGCCCACGCCGTAGGGGGCGGGCCCCTGGCCACTAGTCCGTGCCGAACTCCATCGCCGCGCGGTCCAGGAGCTCGTCGTCGCCGGAGACCTGGCCCCGGGAGGCGATGACCTCGGCGCCACCCTCGGGCATCGCGCCGATGAGGTTGGTGGCCGCCGCCTGCGCGGCGCCGATCAGCTCGGGGTGCGCCGTGCCGACGATGCCGAGGCCCGCGTACTGCTCGAGGCGGGCCCGCGAGTCGGCGATGTCCAGGTTGCGCATCGTGAGCTGACCGATCCGGTCCACCGGGCCGAACGCCGAGTCCTCGGTACGCTCCATCGACAGCTTGTCCGGGTGGTAACTGAACGCGGGGCCCGTGGTGTTGAGGATCGAGTAGTCCTCGCCGCGCCGCAGCCGCAGGGTGACCTCGCCGGTGACGGCCGAGCCGACCCAGCGCTGGAGCGACTCGCGGACCATCAGCGCCTGCGGGTCCAGCCAGCGGCCCTCGTACATCAACCGGCCGACCCGCCGGCCCTCGTTGTAGTACTGGGCGAGGGTGTCCTCGTTGTGGATCGCGTTCACGAGACGCTCGTAGGCGGCGTGCAGCAGCGCCATGCCGGGGGCTTCGTAGATGCCACGGCTCTTGGCCTCGATGATCCGGTTCTCGATCTGGTCGGACATGCCCATGCCGTGGCGGCCGCCGACGGCGTTCGCCTCCATGACCAGGTCGACCGGCGAGGCGAACTCCTTGCCGTTGATCGTGACCGGACGGCCCTGCGCGAAGCCGATCGTGACGTCCTCGGTGGGGATCTCCACGGACGGGTCCCAAAAGCGCACGCCCATGATCGGCTCGACGGTCTCGACACCCGTGTCCAGGTGCTCCAGCGTCTTCGCCTCGTGGGTGGCGCCCCAGATGTTGGCGTCCGTGGAGTACGCCTTCTCCGTGCTGTCGCGGTAGGGCAGCTCGTGGGCGAGCAGCCACTCCGACATCTCCTTGCGGCCGCCGAGCTCCGTCACGAAGTCCGCGTCCAGCCAGGGCTTGTAGATCCGCAGGTGCGGGTTGGCGAGCAGGCCGTACCGGTAGAACCGCTCGATGTCATTGCCCTTGAAGGTCGACCCGTCGCCCCAGATCTGGACGTCGTCCTCCAGCATCGCCCGCACGAGGAGGGTGCCGGTGACGGCACGGCCCAGCGGGGTGGTGTTGAAGTAGGCGCGGCCGCCCGAACGGATGTGGAACGCGCCACAGGCGAGCGCGGCCAGGCCCTCCTCGACCAGCGCGGCCCGGCAGTCGACGAGACGCGCGATCTCGGCACCGTAGGCCTTCGCGCGGCCCGGCACCGACGCGATGTCGGGCTCGTCGTACTGGCCGATGTCGGCGGTGTAGGTGCACGGGACGGCGCCCTTGTCGCGCATCCACGCGACCGCGACGGAGGTGTCGAGGCCGCCGGAGAAGGCGATGCCGACGCGCTCGCCGGCGGGCAGGGAGGTGAGAACCTTGGACATGGGAAGAGTATGCATCTTCCTGAATGTTTATGCAACCCGGGCGGGGTGGACGCGCTCTGGTACCACTCCTGTCTGCGACGTCGGCTCAGCCCAGTCGATCCCCGCCGGTGGCCGCGGCCGTACGCGCTCGCGCGTCCGAGCCCGCCTCCGGTGCGGCGGCGGGCGCCCGGACCGCGAACTCGGCCAGCAGATCCCGGCCTTCGCCCGCTGGAAGCGCTTCCAGCGCCACGACGGCCGCGCGTGTATGGCGGTCGGCCAGGGCGAGCGAGGCGTCGATCGCCCCCGAGGTCCGCAGGATCGCGCCCAGCACGGCCAGCGCCTCGGTGGGGTCGCCGTGCCCGGAAAGGCAGTCCAGGATGCTCCGCCGGGCGGCGTCACCGGACTCGCGGTGAGCGAGGATGACCGGCAGCACGGGACGCCCGTTGCGGATGTCGCTCGCGGCGGCCTTGCCCGCGCTGTCCGTATCGCTGATGTAGGGCAGCAGATCGTCGTGCACCTGGAAGGCGACGCCCAGATGGTTCGCGTACGAGACCAGCGCGGCCAGCGCGGACGGCCCGCCCCCGCCCAGGATCCCGCCGATCTCGCACGCCGCCCGGAACAGCGCCGCCGTCTTCAGCCGCACCATCTCCAGATACTGGCCCACCTCGAACACCCTGGACCCGGTGAGCCGCGCTTCCAGGCTCTGGCCCCGGCCCAGATCCGTCCCGGCCCGCGCGATCGCGCCGACCGCGTCCACGACCCGCTCCGCCGGTATGCCCCGGTCGCGGCACTCGGCAAGACCCTCGAAGACGGAGAAGAACAGCAGATCACCGGCGATGAGAGCCTCGTCGGCGCCGTACTTGCGGTGCGCCGCGGGCCGCCCCCGACGCACCGTGTCCGCGTCGATGATGTCGTCGTGTATCAGGCTGGCGACGTGCCCGTACTCCGCGGCGATCGCGGCCGGGAGCGCTTTCATCGGGTCCCCGCCGACCGCCTGGGCGCTCGCGAGGAGCAGACAGGGCCGGAACAGCTTTCCGGGCGGCAGCAGGGCGTCCCGGCACACCTCCTCGACACCGGTCGCCCCTGCGGGCCAGCGTCGTTCGAGCTCGCGGAGCACCACATCGCGCAGCGGAAACCCCGCCGCGAACGCCTCCGATGCCATACGAGACGCCTTGATTTCGGTCATGTGCCGAGTCCCGTCTGTAGAGCGAAGGTGAGCGAGCCCTTCCAGACTGCGGCACGGAGGGTCGCGCGAGGAGAGCGCGATCAGGGGGAGTGGCAGCGGGGCCGTGGAAGCCGGGCGGCCGACGGGACGCGTCGGTACGGCGACGACGGAGCGGTCAGTGGCTTGGCCGAGCGCTCAGCGGCCCGGCCGAGCGCTCAGTAGCCTGCCGAGCAGTCGGTGGGCCGGCCGACCCGAAGGTCACGTGCGTGGACGCTCCCACCCAGGTCGGCGGGCCCCACCCGGCTCGGCGAGCCCCACCCGAGCCAGGGTCCGCGCGCCCGGCGGGTGTCGTGGCCGGTCCCGGTTACGCGTACGCCAGCGGGTCCCCGAGCACCCTGCGTACGACGCGGCCCGCAGCCCCCCGGGCCGCGTCCCCCGCGAGTGACGACGCGCGCAGGCGGCCGCTGTCGGGCGGCCAGAGGCCCGACACCGTGCGCCGGGTCAGTTCGCGGTCGGCGGCGGGAGCGAGCCAGGGCGTCAGGGCGCGGTAGATGCCGCCGAGCACGACCGCTTCCGGGTCGAAGAGGTTGACCGCCCCGGACAGCACGATGCCCAGCGTGCGACCCGCGTCGGCGAGCGCGCCGAGAGCGCTCTCATCACCCGCCCGCGCCCGACGTTCGAGCTCGGCCACCCCCGGAATGCCGGAATCCTCGTCGAGCCCCGCCGAACGCAACAGCGCCAGTTGGCCCGCGTACTGCTCCAGACAGCCCCGGGAGCCGCACCGGCAGCGCGGGCCCTCCGGGTCCACCACGGCGTGCCCGATCTCCCCCGCGAAGCCGTGCGCGCCGCGCAGCAGTTCACCTCCGACCACCAGCGCCCCGCCCACACCGATCTCCCCGCTCAGATACAGGAAGTGCTCCACCCGCTCGGCCGGGGAGCCGAACCACAGCTCGGCGAGGGCGGCCAGATTGGCCTCGTTGTCCGAAGTCACGCGCAGCGCGGGGGAGTTGGGGAGGAGGCGCTGAAAGGCTTCGCCGAACAAGGTCTCCGCCTCGACCTGGCTCCAGCCCAGGTTGGGCGCCTGGCGGACGGTGCCTCGGGAGACCAGGCCCGGCAGCGCGAGCTCCACGCCGACCGGCCGCAGGTCCTGTTCGGCCGCCGAGTCCACGGCGCGGGCGGCGATCCGGGCGGCCCGCTCCAGTACGTCGGCGGCCGGCTCGCCCCGGTTGTCCAGATGCTCGGTCAGACGTACCCGGTCGGTGCCCGCCAGATCCACCACGCACACCGAGACGTAGTCGACGTTGACCTCGACCCCCGCCCCGGCGGGACCGGTGCGGGCCGGGGTGAGCATGGTGCCGGGACGTCCGGCCTGGCCGCTGAACGACTTGCCCGACTCCGTGAGGAACCCGCCCCGGATCAGCTGATCGGCGAGCGAGGACACGGCGGCCCTGGTCAGACCGGTACGAGCCGCGGCCCCCGCGCGACTGAGAGCGCTCTCGTCGTGCACGGCCCGCAGCACCAGACTGAGGTTGTGCCGCCGCACGGTGTCCTTGTCGGCCTTGGGTGCCAAGGGCGTGGCCCGGCTGCGCGGCGAAGTCGGTCGGTCGTCGTCCATATCACCCATGAGCCTAATGCCGGCCCGAAACGCAAGCCCGGAACGCGGGGGTGGGGTGCGGGGGAGGGATGCGGGGGGAGACCCACGAGCCGGGCGCCATTGCGGCAGGCTCCGTTGCCTCCTGAGGGAGCAACCCCGCAAGCACCCCCAGAAGCACCCCCGGAAGCGCCCCCAGAAGCGACCGCCTCCCATCGCCGTCGAGAGCGCTCTCACCTCCCCACCACCATCCCCACTTCCACCTCCACCTCTGGCCCCGGCCCGCCCCGCCCCGCCCCCGGGGAAGCCGCGAGAAAACCGTCACCTGGTGAAATGCACAGCCATCCCTTACCGGCCCATGGTTCGTTCTTTCCCTCCCTTTTCTTCATGGTCATTCGCGATCCGGACATTTACGAGCCCGGACCCGATATCCCTCCCACCACAATTCCCCCCTATTGGCCAAAGGTTGACCTGTTCGGTGGAGAGCCGCAGGTGAGCGATGAGTAGGGTCGGCCGCATGGCTCCCCAGCGTCCGGCGATCCCGGTCCTTCCCTATCGCAAGCCCAAACTCGGCCGGGATTACTGGGTGTTGGACGATGTGCTGCCCAATATCGATGACATCAGGGCGCGTTGTATCGCCAAGGACGACTGGGTCGAGGGATATCCGCACAAGCCCGAATCATGGCCCGGACTTCGCGCCATGCCCGGTCTCGCGCCCGCCGAGCTCGCCCGGGTGGAGCGTCTGGTCAAGCAGCACACCGGCGCCAAGGAGCTGTGGCAGGCCGTGGCCCCGGGCGGTGCGACGCTCAACCACAACTGCGTCCAGGTCGTCGGCGCCGGTGAGGGCGAGCCCCGCCCGCACACCGACTCGCGCGCGCTGTGCCGCTACGCGGCGGTGCTCTACCTCAGCCCGGATGCCCCCAAGGACTGCGGCACCAGCTTCTTCCGACAGAGCCTGCCCGGCGGTGTCCTGGGCGGCAACATGGTCACGGCGCCGCACAACAACCTGGTGGAAGCGCTCGGAACGCGCTTCGTCCCCCCGGACTCCTTCACCGAGGACGTGCGCGTCGCCCACCGCTACAACCGGCTCCTGCTCTACACCGCCAACACCATGCACAGCGCCACGAACTACTGCGGTAGCACCCTCGAAGACAAGCGCATGACCGCGGTCTTCTTCTGGATGGCGTGAGCCCCGGGCGCGGGCGCCCCGGCGCGAGCGGGGGCGCCGGTACTCCACAAGCATGGGGCGCCGGGCGTGACATGGGGTTCCTGTTCGTTTCCCGTACCGCGGAACGTCACAGTGACGACATGGGGTCTTTCGCGGCCCTGGGTGTTCTTGATACACCCCTCTCGCCCCCCTGTTCCCTCACGCTTGCAGAGGCCCCCACTCATGGCTGAACTCAACCGGCGCCGGTTCATGCAGCTCGCGGGCGGCACCGCCGCCTTCGCCGCGCTGTCGCAGAGCATCGCCCGGGCCGCCGCCATCCCGGCCGCGGGCACCACTGGCACCATCCAGGACGTCGAGCACATCGTGGTCCTGATGCAGGAGAACCGTTCCTTCGACCACTACTTCGGTTCCCTGAAGGGCGTCCGCGGCTTCGGCGACCCGCGCCCGGTCACCCTGCCCAGCGGCAAGTCGGTGTTCCACCAGGTCGGCGGCGGCAAGGAGGTACTGCCGTTCCGGCCCAAGGCGGACAAGCTCGGCCTTCAGTTCATCCAGGACCTGAACCACGACTGGGCCGGCAGCCACCGGGCGTTCAACAACGGCAAGTACGACCAGTGGATCCCCGCCAAGACCGCCACGACGATGGCGTACCTCACCCGCGAGGACATCCCGTTCCACTACGCGCTCGCCGACTCCTTCACCCTCTGCGACGCGTACCACTGCTCGTTCATCGGCTCCACCGACCCGAACCGCTACTACATGTGGACCGGCTACACGGGCAATGACAACACCGGTGGCGGGCCCGTCCTCGGCAACGACGAGAAGGGGTATGGCTGGACCACATACCCCGAGCGCCTGGAGGAGGCCGACGTCTCCTGGAAGATCTACCAGGACACCGGCGACGGACTGAACGCGGCGGGCGGCTGGGGCTGGATCAGCGACGCCTACCGGGGCAACTACGGCGACAACTCCCTGCTGTACTTCAACAATTACCGCAACGCCCAGCCGGGCGACCCGCTGTACGACAAGGCGCGCACCGGCACCGACGCCAAGAACGGCGACGACTTCTTCGACATCCTCCGGGCCGACGTCCAGGCCGGGACGCTGCCCCAGGTCTCCTGGATCGCCGCCCCCGAGGCCTTCACCGAGCACCCCAACTGGCCCGCCAACTACGGCGCTTGGTACATCTCGCAGGTCCTCGACGCACTCACCTCCAACCCGGAGGTGTGGGCCAGGACCGCCCTGTTCATCACGTACGACGAGAACGACGGCTTCTTCGACCATGTGGTCCCGCCCTTCGTGCCCTCGGGCGCCAACCAGGGTCTGTCCACCGTCGCGACCGGACCCGACTACTTCCCGGGCAACGCCAGTTACGCGGCCGGCCCCTATGGGCTCGGCCAGCGCGTGCCGATGCTCGTCGTCTCGCCGTGGAGCACCGGCGGCTACACCTGCTCCGAGACCTTCGACCACACCTCGATCATCCGGTTCATGGAGCGCCGCTTCGGGGTGCGCGAACCCAACATCTCGCCCTGGCGGCGCGCCATTTGCGGCGACCTGACCTCCGCGTTCGACTTCAGCCGCAGCCAAACCACCGCACCCGGCCTGCCCTCGACGGCGGCGTACGTCCCGCCGGACCACAACCGGCACCCCGACTTCGTGCCGGTGCCGCCCACCACCGGCACCCTGCCCAAGCAGGAACGCGGCACCCGGCCCACCAGGCCACTGCGTTACTCCCCGTTCGTGGACGGCGCGGCGAACGTGAGCACCGGCAAGTTCGCGCTCACCTTCAGCGGCGGCGCCTCGGCCGGGGCGCAGTTCCTCGTCACCTCCGCCAACCGTACGGACGGCCCCTGGACCTACACCACCGAGGCCGGCAAGACCATCACCGACGCCTGGAACACGACCTATTCGAGCGGGGTCACCGATCTCAGCGTGTTCGGGCCCAACGGGTTCCTGCGGACGTTCCGCGGACCCGGCAAGACCGCCGGACCCGAGGTCACCGCACGCCACAACGCGAGCACCGGCAACCTCGACCTGACCATGACCAACGCGGGCAAGTCCGCCGTCCACCTCAAGGTCGCCGGCGCCGCCGCCTATGGGGGAGCGACACAGACGTTCACGGTGGCCGCGGGCGCGACCGTCAAGTTCAGCGTCGACCTGCGCGCCGGCAAGAGGTGGTACGACGTGTCGGTGACCTCCGACGCCGACACCACCTTCCTGCGCCGCTTCGCCGGACACGTCGAGACCGGCGCGACGGGCGTGAGCGACCCCGCGCTGCTCACCGTCTGAACCCGCCGCCACACGACCGAGGGGCCCTCACCCGGGTGGGTGGGGGCCCCTCGGCCGTGGCGTGATCAGGCCGCGTCGGCGCCGCCGAAGCGCTCTCGGTAGGTCTCCAGGTCCTCGTCGGTGATCTTCGCGAAGAGCACGGGAGGAACCGTGAAAGCGGTTCCGGCGGGAACCGCGTCCAGGGAGCGGGCCTGCTCCGGGGTGACCCAGCTCGCCGTGTCGCCCTCGAGCGCGAACGCGGCGCGCATCGCCTTCGCCGAGGACGGGATGAACGGCTCGGACACCACCGAGTAGAGGTGGATCAGGTTCATCGCCGTACGCAGCGTCAGCGCGGCGGCCTCCGGGTCGGTCTTGATCTCCAGCCAGGGCGCCTTCTCCTCCAGATAGGAGTTGCCGGCCGACCACAGCGCCCGCAGCGAGGCGGCCGCCTTGCGGAACTGGAGCGCTTCCATGTGCCCCTCGTACTCGGCGAGCAGCCCGGCGATCTCCTCGCCGAGCTTCACCTCGGCGGGGCCGGCCTCGGCGCCCGCCGGTACGTCGTCGCCGAAGCGCTTGCGCGAGAACGACAGCACCCGGTTCACGAAGTTGCCGAGCGTGTCCGCCAGGTCCTTGTTGACCGTCGCCGTGAAGTGCTCCCAGGTGAACGACGTGTCGTCGGACTCGGGGGCGTTGGCCATCATGAAGTAGCGCCAGTAGTCGGCCGGCAGGATCTCCAGCGCGTCATGGGTGAAGACACCACGGCGCTGCGAGGTGGAGAACTTACCGCCGTAGTAGTTGAGCCAGTTGAAGGCCTTGACGTAGTCGACCTTCTTCCACGGCTCGCGCACCCCCAGCTCGGTCGCCGGGAACATCACCGTGTGGAAGGGGACGTTGTCCTTGCCCATGAACTCGGTGTACCGGACGTCGGCCGCGCCCTCCGGCTCGTACCACCACGACTTCCAGTCGCGGTTCGCCGGGTCCAGGTCGGCCCACTCCTTCGTCGCGCCGATGTACTCGATCGGGGCGTCGAACCAGACGTAGAAGACCTTGCCCTCGGCGGCCAGCTCCGGCCAGGTGTCGGCCGGCACCGGCACGCCCCACTCCAGGTCGCGGGTGATGGCACGGTCGTGCAGGCCCTCGGTGAGCCACTTGCGGGCGATCGAGGAGGCGAGCTGCGGCCACTCGCCGCCGACCCGGTCGATCCACTCCTCGACCTCGCCCTGGAGCTTGGACTGGAGCAGGAACAGGTGCCGCGTCTCGCGGACCTCCAGGTCACTGCTGCCGCTGATCGCTGAACGCGCTTCCAGCAGGTCGGTGGGGTCCAGGACGCGGGTGCAGTTCTCACACTGGTCGCCGCGCGCCTTGTCGTAGCCGCAGTGCGGACAGGTACCCACGATGTAGCGGTCCGGCAGGAAGCGGTCGTCGGCGACCGAGAACACCTGCCGGATCGCCCGCTCCTCGATGAACCCGTTCTCCGCGAGCTTGCGCGCGAAGTGCTGGGTGATCTCCACGTTCTGCTGCGAGGAGCTGCGACCGAAGTAGTCGAAGGCCAGCTGGAAGCCGTCGTAGATCGCCTTCTGGGTGTCGTGGGCCTGCGCGCAGAACTCGGCGACCGACAGGCCCGCCTCCTTCGCGGCCAGCTCGGCGGGCGTGCCGTGCTCGTCGGTGGCGCAGATGTACAGGACGTCGTGGCCGCGCTGGCGCAGATAGCGGGAGTACACGTCCGCGGGAAGCATCGACCCGACCATGTTGCCCAGGTGCTTGATTCCGTTGATGTACGGCAGCGCGCTGGTGATCAGGTGTCGAGACATCCTCGGATGCTCCTTATGTTCGTACGTGCGGAACCGCGGCGAGGCCGCGGCGAACCCAGGTAGGGAGGGCCCGTCCGCAGGGCCACACCAGGTGACGCCCCCGCCCGACGGGCAGGGCCATGCTATCGAACCGCCCGCGCCCTTCTCGCCGGAATTCCGGGCGCCCCGCGACGCCCGTCCCCGCCCGGCGCGGACGGGGCCGGGCGGGGACGGAGAGCGCTCTCGCCTCCGCCCTCCGCCCGCGCGGGGCAGACGCGCGGGCGGCTGGGAGCGCTCTCCCCGCCCCTACGCGCCGTGCGGCACCCGGGAGGGCCGGCCGCGGCCGCGGGTCAGGCGGTAGCCGCCGAGGCCCGCGAGCGCGGCCAGCAGCCCGCCCGCGGCCGTCCACAGCCAGCGGTCGGTCCACCAGCCCGACGCCCAGCCGCCGTCCGGCTCGACCGCGGACTTCGCGCCGAGCGGGGTGGCGAGGCTGCCGTCCACGGCGTGGGCGCCGCCGGTGTCCAGGACGGTCGGCTCGACCTCCGCCGTGAACGGCAGACCCCGGTCCGCGTCCGGCAGCGACACCGCCGTGAGCCGGATGTAGTAGCTGCCCGGCAGCGGGTCGGTGGACCAGGTGTCGGCCCAGGCGAGCGTCGGCCGCAGGGTGCAGGACAGCTCGACGGCGGCCGCGTCCTCGGCCGCGGAACGCGACTGCGTCCCGTACATGCACGGCTGGCGGCGGCGCAGCCCGTCGTACACGTCGATGCGCCAGGTGGACGCGCCGTGCCGCGAGGCGGCTTCGGGGAGCGTGACCTTCGCCGCGACGGTCGGGCGCTGCCCGGCGTCGGCGGGGAACATCCAGTACAGGTAGTCCCCGCTGGACGCGGACGCCGTGGCCTTCTGGCCCTGCCGCACCGCGACCGCGGTACGGAACGCGGTACCCGCCTGGGTGGGCGCGGCGTCGCTCTTCGACGCCGAGTGACTCGGTGACGGCGAATCGGCGAGCGCGGCCGGGGCCGCGCCGAACAGAGCCGCGCCGGCCAGCGCCGCCGCCGTCAACGTCCGTACGGTACGCATCAGTTGGCCCCCGGGATGAGTGATGGTGTTCGGCATCAGTTGGTCCGCCAGACCGCGATGCGCCAGCGCGAGACCCAGCCCCACACCAGGCCCGCCACGAGCCCGGTCAGCGCGAGGGCGCCGAGCAGCCACCAGCCCCGGCCGAGACCGAAGGCGGCCACGTCGGACGCCCGGTCGGGGCCGTCCACCACGTCGATGGCCAGCTCGACCGGCAGACCCGGGTCGGTCTTGACGCCGGGCGCCGCGGAGAAGGAGTTGGACACCTCGAGGCAGACCGTCTCGGGAGTCGACTTGTCGTCCGAGTCGTCCGCCGGCGCCTTGGGGTAGCGCAGACCCGTGGAGATCAGATCGGTGCGCCCGTCGCCCGCCTCGGAACCCCGGACGATCTCGCGGCCGTGCGCGGTCACCGCCCGCAACAGCACCCCGTAGTCGGGGTTGGTCTTGCGGTCCACGCCGATGCTGGCGGAGGCGCGCAACTCCTTGCCGGGCAGGACGTCCACCTTGTAGGAGCGGTGCTCGGCGAACTTCTCGCGGTCCGTGTACAGGCCGGGCTTGAGCTGGGGAGCGCTCTCACAGCTCGCGGCGCCGGTGGTGGCGACCGGTACCTGCACGGGGTCAGCGGCCCGGTCCACCAACTGCTTGACCTTGCCGGAGAGTTGATCGGTGTGCTGCACCGAGGTGTAGGTGCCGCCGGTGGCCTCGGCGATACAGGTCAGCTGTTCGCGGGTCTTGGCGTCCGGGATCAGGCCGAGCGTGTCGATGGTGAGGTGGATGCCCTGGGCGGCGATGTCCCGGGCCACCTCGCACGGGTCGAGCGGCTGGCAGGTGTCCTCGCCGTCGGTGATCAGCACGATCCGGCGGGTGGTGTCACCGCCCTTGAGGTCCTCGGCCGCGCCTTGGAGCGCCGGGCCGATCGGGGTCCAGCCGGTGGGCGCGAGCGTGGCGACGGCGGTCTTCGCCTCGGTACGGTTCAACGGGCCGACGGGGTAGAGCGCACGGGTGTCCTTGCAGCCCACCTTGCGGTCCTCGCCCGGGTAGTTGGCGCCCAGGGTCCGTATCCCGAGCTGCACCTCCTGCGGGACCGCGTCGAGCACCTCGTTGAACGCCCGCTTGGCGGCGGCCATCCGTGACGTGCCGTCGATGTCGGCGGTCCGCATGGAACCCGAGACGTCGAGGACGAGGTCGACCTTGGGCGCGGCCTGCCCGGACTGCCCATCGGGCCCGGGCGCCGCGGAGGCCGTGTCCGCGGCCGGGAGGATGCCGGTGGCGAAAGTGGCGACCAGCGCACACACTCCGGCCGCCAGCCGTTTTCTGGTGATCATCGCCGGATCCTATGGAAGCATGGATACCGGCCCCAAATCGGGCGGGACCGATCCGCTCAAATCCCTTGATCCGGCGCCGCGTTGACCCGCCGGGTCACGGGGTGCGCTGCGGGCGCCGGGCCACCAACAGCTCACGCTCCGTCAGCGGAGGGGCCGTCAGGCGCGGCAGCAGCGGTCCCCGCAGGACGGCCAGCACGATCCGCGGCCGCACCAGGGCGGTACGCGGCCCCGACAGCGTCATCACGTCGAAGAGGGCCTTGGTGACGCCCGGATGTCCCGTCGCGGTCAGCAGCAGCCGGTCGACGTACCGGCGCAGCAGCTTGGCACCGACGCCGGGCCGGGTGCCCCGCGCGCCCGGGTAGAGGATGTCCTGGCCGACGGCGAGCTCCCAGGCGAGCGAGACCGGGCGGGCCACCGCGCGCTGCACCCGGGCGGCGAGCCGCGGCGCCCTCAGGCCGTCGGCGGCGAGGTGGTCGCGCAGCGCGGTGGCGCCCTGCGCGGCCACCGACAGGCCGTGACCGTAGACCGGGTTGTACGTGGCGACCGCGTCGCCCAGCACCACGAAGCCCTCCGGCCAGTGCTTGACCTTCTCGAAGTAGTTCCTCCGGTTGACGGTGCTGCGCGTGAGCACCACGTCCGTGAGCGGTTCCAGGTCGCTGATGAGTTCACCGACGACGGGGTGGCGCACCGAGCGGGCGAAGTCCTCGAACGCGTCGGCGCAACCGCTGGGGCGGCCCCCTCGGGTGCCTGAGAGCGTGACCAGCCACCGGCCGCCCTCGATGGGCACGATGGTGGTGGTGCGGCCCGGCACCGGCAGGCGAGCGTCCGACTGCACATTGATCAGCGGGAAGTGCTCGGTTTCCGAAGGGGCGCGGAAGATGCGGCTGGCGTAGCCGAGCCCCGAGTCGACCTCCTCCTGGCGGGGCGCCTCGACACCCAGCGCGCCGAGCCAGACAGGGGCCCGGGAGCCGCGCCCGGAGGCGTCGACGACCAGGTCGGCGTGCAGAACGCGCTCCTCGCCCTCGAGGGTGCGCACCCGGACGCCCGTCACCCGGGCCGCGCTGCCCTCCAGGCCCAGCAGTTCGGTCCGGTTCAGGACCTCGATCCGGGGGTCGGCGGTGGCCCGCTCGCGCACCACCCAGTCCAGCAGGTCGCGGCTGCAAGCGATCACGAACTGCATCTCGGGCCAGCGCCGCAGCCAGCCCTGGGACTGCAAGGACACGAGCCCGGTGGGCAGGGCGATGCGCCGGGCGCCCGCGGCGAGCCAGCGGTCGGTGACGCCCGGCAGCAGCTCCTCCATGGCGCGGGCCCCGCCGGACCACAGCAGATGGGCGTGGTGCGCCTGGGGGAGCCCCTTGCGGGGCGCGGGCCCCGCGGGAAGGGTGTCGCGCTCCACGACGATGACGTCGTCGGCGTACTCGCGCAGGGCCGCGGCGGCCAGCATGCCCGCCGTTCCGCCGCCGATCACGACGGCGCGACGTCGGGTGGAGCCTCTGAAGGAACGGTCGGGGTCGCTCAACGCACTTCGCTCTCTGGCCTGGCCGCGCGCCCGGGGGCCGTCGCGACGACGGGTGCCTCACGCAGGACGGCGGAGATCCGCACCAGGTCACGTGCGCCCTCGGTGGTGGCGGATTCAGCGGTCCCGGGCGAGTCGAGGATTGCGCCTTCGGGATCGGCGACCCGGGCGCGGACCGCCGCCGTCACCATGGCCGCGTCGGCGACGGCCTGGGCCTGTGCCGCATCGGCGCCGTTCGCCGAGGCCTCGGCCAGCGCGCGGGCGTGCGTGTGCTGGTCGAAGTACGGGTGCAGGGCCAGCAGCCCGTCGTGGATGTCGGACTCGCGGCGCGTCAGGGACAGTTCGGCCGACCACCACCACAAGAAGCCGCTCGCCCGCGCATGTCCGGGGGCGATGGGGTGCAACACGCTCCACAGCGGGCCCAGTTGACGGTAGGTGGACCAGATCTGCCAGGTGTCCGTGAGGCGTTGGCACACCAGCGGAAGACAGAATCCCACCGCGCTGACCTGGGCGCCCAACGAGGCGAGGATCGGCGCCACATTGGTGCTCAGACCGTCCCAGTTCCCCCCGGCCCAGCGGGCGAACACGGCGGCGAACTTGGCTGCCGCGTAAGCGGTGTTGAACGTGTAGCCGACCATGATGATCAACAGCCCGATGCGCAGCCAGCCGTGCACCTGGAGCGCCCACCGCCAGCACAGGTAGTTCATGGTGACACCCGCGACGGTGACGCCCGCCAGATACAGCACGATCATCTCGCGGATGTACGGGGTGGTGGCGTAGTACGTGTCGAGGTCGCGCAACCGCTCGACGGGGGCGTCACCGAGCAGGAACAGCACCACGAGCAGCACCATGTGGACGCTGTATCCGGCGATCCAGCGGCGCGAGATCCGCCGGGTCCGCTCGGGCGGCCCGCCGCGCCAGTTGACGATGAGGACGAGACAGCACGCGCTGAACCCGCTGAGCAGCGCGTACACCAAAGGAGCCGAGAAGTTGGTGATGCCGGTCAGCCGGTTGACCTCGGCGATGGTGGGCGGCGCCGCGAAGAAGAAGACCAGGCCGGCCATGGCGAGCAGCGCGCACACCGCGCGCAGCAGCGGATCGCGCCAGGCCCGCACCAGGGAGGGGACCTTGAAGGCGAGCGCGGCGGCCATCGCGGCTGCCGGGATGTAGTACGAGGGGCCCTGCACGCCTCAGCCCTGCGGCCCGCGGTATCCCAGCGAGGCCTCGATGCGGCCGGCGAGCTTGTCGCGGCGCACCGGGCCGCGCATGCCCGAACCCGTCAGCCAGGGGCGGCACTTGCTGCCGAGCAGCACGCCGAAGCTTTCGGCGTCCGTCTCCTCCGCGAGATGGGAACGGGTGCGGGCGGCCACCTTGCGTACGGTGTCGCTGACGTCGGCGTCGGGGGCGAGGAGACGGGCCGCGACCGCCGCGCCGTCCACATGGTGGCTGCCGTGCCCGGCGTTCATGTGCCACAACTCGTGTCCCAGGATGACCAGTTGATGGTCGGGCGCGGTGCGTTCCTCCACGACCACCAGGTCACGGTCGGCCATGTCGAGCCACAGACCGCTGGCGGTGCCGGGCGGGAAGGCCGCCATGCGGAACTCGACGGGCCGGCCCCGGCGCCTGCTCATTCCCTCACACAGCGCGGCGTACAGAGCGGCCGGTTCCGCGGGGGCGGGGAGGGTGATCCCCGCCACCAGCTCGCCGCACAGCCGGCGCATCTCCTTCGCTATGCCCACCGTTCTCCCCGCCAGCCGTTCATGGAGCAGCACTTCGTCGAGCGGCCCGTCACTGTGCAGCCTGCCGAGCCGTAGGTCTTTGAGCCAGTCACCATTGAGCCGGAGTTCGTTGAACTTGGCATCATGCCGAGGCCGGAAATGAATGGAGGGCGACGCCCGGGCAGGCGGACGGAGGCGGCACGGTGCCGCCGAAGGGTGCCGCTCATCTCAGGACTCCGACCGCTTCACGCTCTCCAGGAGCATGTCCAGCCACTCGGTGACCTTGTCGCGGTGCTTGTCGGTGGGCAGTTGGGCGGCGCGCCAGGCGATGCCGCGCACCCCGTGGTCCTGGAGCAGCCGCTCCAGCGCGTCGCCCCCCGGCGCCCCGGCGAGCGCCACCTCCCGCTCGCGGCCCGCGAGTTGCTGGAGGAGCTCCTGCTCGGTGCGGAGCAGGGCGCCACCGAGCGCGTCGGTGTCGTCAGCGGTCAAGAACCCCGCGTGGACACCGAAGAAGCGCTGGATCGCGTCACAGTGCTCCATCGTCGGGCGGCGGTCGCCGTTGATCAGGGCGCCCGCCTGCTGGCGCGACATGCCCGCGCCGTCGGCGATCTCCTGCTGGGTGTACGGGCGCCCGTTGGGCTTGAGCCGGGTGCCGCGCAGCAGGCTGAACCGTTGGAGGAAACGGGCCTGCAAGTCGGGTTCGCCGGCCGGCCGCCCCTCGAGCAGCGCAGCCACCACGTCGCCGGGAACCCCCGATGCCTCGGAGAGCCGGTGGACGTCGAACACGTCCGCCTGGCTCATGCCGAGTTTGTCGGCGAGCTCGGCCACACGGGCGACGACGGCCGCGAGGGGGCCCGTGGCCGCCGGTCCCGGAACCAAGAAGCCGTCCGTCACCAGTAGTTCTCCTAGATCATGCGAGGTCTGTGGGCGCAACAGTGGATGCTCCGGAGATTAGCGGGTCCCGGCAACAACAACCAGAACTTGCCACAGTTGTGGCGCAATCATCGCTTCGGGGGGCCGGAATGCCACGATGCTTGACATCATTGTGGTGGCGGTATCAGGATCGCCACGCGGTGTGAAGATCGCCCTCCGAGCCCCGGGCGGGCCCGAAGGCCGGCCGCCGCACTCGCGGGCCAGCAAGAGGAGTCGCGTACTCGATGGCGGAAGAATCGGTGGCGAAGGATTCGGTGACCAAGGTTTTGGCAGTACGGGCCCTGGCGGCGGGGCGGCCCTTCGCCCTGGTCGAGGAGCGGCCCGGACAGCAGACGGCCGCGGGGGAGCGCGTCGCCGACGACACGACAACCGTCACGACACAGCCCCCCGGGCTCCCGGACGACCCCGAACTGCGGGCCTACGTCGAGGACTACTTCGCGATGACGGACGCCCTGCCCTTCCCGTCCGTGGTCCTCGATCCGGGCTGGGGCGTGGCCCACACCAACCCGGCCTACGACGCGCTCTTCGGCGGCATCGGCCCCCACCCCACGGCCATGCCCGACCACAACTTCCTGCGCTTCGTCCTGTTCCACCCGGACGCGGCCGCGGTGCTCGCCGAACACGAAACGGCCTGGTGCCTTCCCCTCCTCGCCCAGTTCGCCGCGGCCTTCGCCGACGATGAGAGCGCTCCCGGCCTGCGAGACATCCGCCGCGACATCGCGGACGACCCCATCATGGACGCCGCCTTCCGCCTCGGGCTTCCCCACTGGGTCGAGGCCGTCGGAGACGCGGCCGTCCACCACGACGGAGCCCTGCGCCACCTGCGCCACCCCGACCCCAAGCGCGGCCGCACCAGCTGCCGCCTGGTCAACGAATCCCCACGCACCCTCCGAAAGTTCGGGCTGCGCCGCCTGACCATGGTGCTCCGCGAGACCGAGCCGCCACCCGCCGCCCGAAGGGCCCGCGCCCACCTCAGCGTGGTACCGGCCCCCTAACCCCCACCCCGGCACCACACGATTTCAGCCAACCCCTGCCGAACTCGGCTTGCCGCAAAGGATGTTGCTAGCGTGGCCGCGGCAGGCGGGCGGCAGGACATCGGGGGCGGACATGCTGGATCCCACATCGACGGCAGCCGTCGGCGCCGTACTCGGCGCGATCGGTGCGGGCCTCGCCAACGAAGCGGGCAAAGCGGCCTGGGAGAGCGCCGGAGGACTGGTGCGTCGCATCGTCGGCCACGAGGTCCGCGCCCCCCGAGGCCGCGACGAACTGAACGGCATCGCCCAACAAGTCCACGACGCGGTACGCCACGACCCCGCACTCGCCCGGGCCTGGACGGCGTTCGCCCGCAGCGCCCCGCGCCCAGGCCACCCCACCCGGGTGCCCGCACTGCACGCCTCCACCCGCTTCTTCACCGACCGAGACGCCGAACGCAAGGCCCTCGGCAAAGAAGCCTTCCGCACCGCGGACGGCCGGCCCCGCATCGCCGTACTGCACGGCCCGCACGGCATCGGCACCAGCGCCCTCGCCCTCCACTGGGGCTGCACCCAAGCACGCCGCTTCCCCGACGGACAGCTCTACGCCGACCTGCGCGGCACCGGCACCGGCGCCACCCCCGGAGCCGACCCGGCGACCGTACTGCGCCTGCTACTACGGGAGTTGGGGATCGCGGCCGCCGACATCCCACCCGCCACCGAGGACCGGCAGGCACTGCTGCGCGACTGCACGGCCGACCGCAAAATGCTCATCGTCCTCGACCACGCCAGGTCCGCCGCGCAAATCCAACCCGTCCTCACCTCCGCGCCCGACGTGTTCGTCATCGTGGCCGCCCGCCACCCGCTGCCCGGCCTCGACGCGGTCGGCATCCCCGTCGGCCCCCTCGCCGACAAGGACGCGCGACGACTGCTCGCCCAAGTCGCCAAAGCCGGAAACGTGACCCTGGACCGGGCGGCCCTGCCCGCCGTGGTGGCCCGCTGCGCCGGCTCCCCCTTCGCGCTCCGCGCCACCGCGGCCCGCCTCACCGAGCAGCACTGGCGACAGGAACGACAGCCCGCCGACGACGCCGCCCGCACCGCGGTCGCCGACGGCATCCGCGCCCTGACACCCGACACCGCCCGAGCGCTGCGCCTGCTCGCCCAGCGCGACTGGCCCGCGATCCAGGCACCGCTGGCCGCCGCCATCCTCGACCTCGACGAGACCACGGCCGAACGCCTCCTGACCGAACTGGCCGCCGTCCAGCTGCTGGAGAGCGCTCCCAGCCGCGGCACGGACGGCAACGGCGGCCCCCGCACAGCAGGCGGCGCCTACCGGATCAGACCGCTGATCCGCGAGTACGCCGCCACGGAAGCACTGCGCGAAGACGGCATCGCGGCCACCCAGGACGCCGTACGACGCGCCGTGCGCTGGTGCGTCACCTTCGCGGAACCCGCGAGCCGGGCGGCCCTCAGCCACGGCTGGCGCCTGGGCGACACACAGCCGCCGGCACCCGGCGGCGTACCGTACACGAACGCCGGCGAGGCACTCGGCGCGCTGCGCGCCGAACTCGGCAACCTGCTCCAAGCCGTCGGCGCCGCCGAGGAGTTGAGCGATCCCGACGCGGTCTTCCGACTGAACCAGGCCCTGTGGCCGGTCCAACTCAAGATGGGCTGCCACGACGAACTGCTCCCCGCCCTGCGCGCGGGCGTCCGCGCCACCGAGGCCTGCGACCCCGCCTCCCGCGAGGCCGCCCGTATGCACACCCTGCTCGGCCTGAACCTCATGGAACTCGGACGGTGGCCCGAAGCCGAGAGCGCTTTCACCGCGGCCGCCCACGCCGAACGGGCCGCCGGCCACACCCGGGGCCACGCCACCGCCGTCGAGTCCCTCGGACTGCTGCGGCTGCGCGAATGGCGCTTCCAGGAGGCGTACGACTGCTTCGAGGCGGCCGACCGCATCCTGGACGACGTCACCGCCGACGGCGAGGGAAGCCGCGACCTGCCCAGGGCCCGCGCCCTGCTGCAACGCCACCGCGGCCGGGCGCTGCGCGGCCTCGGCCGGTGGGCGCAGGCCGAGACCCGGCTCGAGAGCGCTCTCGCCTTCTTCCGGGACACCCACGAGGCCTACAACACGGCCCGCACCCTCACCGACCTCGCCGAGACCTACGAGGCGAGCGGCCGGGCAACGGCCGCGCTGCCGCTGATCGACGAGGCGATCGCGTCCCTGACGAACGAACAGGCCCACCACCACCTGATCCACCTGAGAGCGCTCCGCGAGCGGTGCGCCGCGGGGGAGCGGCCCCAGAGCTGAGCCGGGCCCCTTACGAGGACGCCGGCTGCCGCAGTCCGCGCAGCAGCAGCTCGACCAGCCGGCGGGGATCGTAGCGAGGGCCGCTGTCCCGCCCGATGCACAGGTTGCCGATACCGCGCATCAACTCGTAGGCCTGCGTGCCCGGTTCGATCTCACCGGCCTCGACGGCCGCGTCCAGCAACCGGGCGCACACGGGCACCAGGCGGTCCTGGAAGTGGGCGAGCAGCGCGTCGAACCCGCTCGCGTCGGACTGCATCGCCTTGGCGAGCCCGTGCTTGGTGACGAGGAAGTCGACGAAGAGGTCGACCCACTGGCGCAGGGCGGCGAAGGGGGAGTCACCCTCGGCCAGCAGGGTCGGGCCCGCCTCGGCGCACGCCTCGACCTGATGGCGGTAGACGGCCACGACGAGATCGGCCCGGGTCGGGAAATGGCGATAGATCGTCCCCATCCCGACGCCCGCCCTGGCCGCGATCTCCCGAATCGGCGCGTCGACGCCCGAAGTGACGAACACCGCCGCCGCGGCGTCGAGCAACGTCTGCTGATTGCGCAGCGCATCGGCCCGCTTGCCTCGGGCCGCCCCGTCCCCCGTCGCACTGGTCCTGGGCACCGCGGTCTCCTTCCGATCACCGTTGACTAAACGGAACAGCGCTCCGTATATTAAACGGAACGGCGTTCCGCTTACAGCCTAGCGGAAGCGCGCCGCCCCCGGCTGCCCACCCCCATGCCCCTGCCCTACGAGGCCCACGCGAAGCCCTCGACAGGGGCAAAGGGGGCAGAAGCTAGCGAACCGACCCGAAATCCCCCCGACACACCCACTGAACACACCCGCCGAAAGGACCTCCACCCCATGTCTGCACCGACCTCGACCCACCCGGCCGACACCTTCATCTCGCCGCCCACCCCCGCACTGTCGGTCGGCCCGATCGTGCTCGCCACCCCCGACCGGGCCGTGGACCTGCATCTACGGGTCACCGCACCCCAGAGCGGCACCGACCTCCCGGTCATCCTCCTCTCCCACGGCCAGGGCCACTCGAACCACCTCTCCTCACTGAACGGCTACGCCCCCCTCGTCCACCACTGGGCGGCCCACGGATTCGTCGTGATCCAACCCACCCACCTCAGCTCACGCACCCTGACCCTCGACCCCGAAACACCCGGCGCACCCCTCTACTGGCGATCACGGGTCGAGGACATGACCCGCATCCTCGACCGACTCGACGAAATCGAAACCGCCGTCCCCCAACTCGCGGGACGACTGAACCACGACAAGATCGCCGTGGCCGGACACTCCATGGGCGGCCACACCGCGAGCCTGCTCCTCGGAGCCCGGCTCACCGACGACGGACAAGAAGTGCGACTGGCCGAACCCCGGATCAAGGCAGGCGTACTGCTCGCCTCGCCCGGCCGAGGCGGCGACGCTCTCACCGAGGAAATAGCCGCGAACTACCCCTTCTTCCTCACCACCGACTTCTCGTCCATGACCACCCCCACCCTCGTGGTCGCCGGCGACCAGGACACCTCCGCCCACATGACGGTCAACGGCCCGTCCTGGCACGCCGACCCGTACCACCTCGCACCCGGCCCCAAGAGCCTGCTCACCCTGTTCGGCGGGGAACACGGCCTGGGCGGCATCAGCGGATACGACGTCGCCGAAACCACCGACGAGAACCCCGAGCGGGTGTCCGCCGTCCAGCGCCTGACCTGGGCCTACCTCCGCTCCGAGCTCCATCCCGGGGATGCGGCCTGGCAGTTGGCGTGCGAGGAACTCGCGGCGGGGAACCCCCCTATCGGGCAGGTCGAATCCAAGCCGGCCCCGTGATCACCCTCGTCCTGCCGTGACGGACACGTGGTGCACGACGGGCCCCGCGCGAACGGTCAGCCCCTTGTCGATCGCCTGCTCCACGGTTCGGCCCGACGTCAGCCACGCGTGCAGGGCGGAGGCCGAAGCCGCCGGGTCGAGCCCCTCGAGGCCGTCCGCCTCGCTCGTCAGGCGCAGGAGTGGGCCGCCGCGCGTCCGCACCGTGCATGCGTCCGGGCCCGTGACGAAGGCGGCGAGCGAACTGTGCGGGTGGCGCGCGAGCACCTCCGACGCCCACCGGCCGGGCGAACCGAACCGGACGTCACCCGGCGCGCCCTCCCTCAACACAACGTCCGCCAGGGCGAGTTGGCCGGGATCACGGGTGTCCTCGGACACCGCCAGATGGACGTACCCCTCACCCTCGGGCTCGTAAAACGGATCCGCGTACCGCGCTATCTGGATCTCGTACGGGTCCGAGGTCACCCGGGTAAGGACACTCAACGGGGCAGTCACACAAGGGCGTTGGCGGGGAGGGAGGCGCAGGGGTTCCAGGAGCGCGGGCCACCGGGGCTCGGGAACGCCGATGAGACGGTAGAAGAGCCCTCGCAGCAAGGCCGCCGACGCGCCGGGCGCGGAGGTGGTGAGGCGGGCCGGACCCGGAAGGGGGCGATGCCGCGCCAGCAGGACGTCGAGTTGGGCGGCCAGCGGCGTGTGCGAATCCAACTGCGGCGCCCCGTCCACGAATTCGGCCACCGGCGACTGCGGGTCGAGGCCGCCGACGGGGGCCCGGCCGAGCAGGACGGGGGTGCCCAGGGCCGCCGCGTAATAGCTCACCGAACC
This sequence comes from Streptomyces hundungensis, assembly GCF_003627815.1. Lineage (NCBI taxonomy): Bacteria > Bacillati > Actinomycetota > Actinomycetes > Kitasatosporales > Streptomycetaceae > Streptomyces > Streptomyces hundungensis. The sequence goes on along the minus strand of NZ_CP032698.1, from coordinate 1,650,876 downwards.
GTGGTCGCCGATGACCGCGTCCGCCGCGAGCAACGCCTGACGCCAGTCGTGCAAGGGGTCCACGAGCGTGAGGCCGGCCCGCAGGGCCCGGTCGAGCCAGGCCCGGATCTGGCCGGGGCCGTGTCCGTGCCAGATGTTGGGGTGCAGCACGGCCGCGACCCGGTACTCATCGGCGGGCAACTCGGCGGTGAGCCGCGGAAGCAGCGAGGGGAGCACGTCGTCCCCGCCGCCGTCGCCGAACAACGACTCGGGGTTCCAGGTCGAGTTCAGCAGAACCAGACGCTGACCCCGACGCACCCCGAGCGCCTTGCGGAAGCGCTCTCGGTACGGGCGGGCCGCCAGCATGCGGTCGAAGCAGGGATCGCCCGCGAGGACGGCCGTGGGAACCGCTTCCGGGCACGCCGCACGCAGCCGGTCCAGTTGCTCGGGGTGCGAGAGCACCATGGCGTCCGCGATCGGCTCGCCCTGGTGCAGCAGCCACTCGGGGAGAGGCCGAAGACGGGGGAGGCGGTGAGAGCGCTCTCAGGCGGGGCGGAAGGGTTGCCCGAGGCCTCGGGCGAGAGGTGTCCGGTGTCCGGTGTCCGGTGTCCGGTGTCCGGTGTCCGGTGTCCGGTGTCCGGTGTGGCAAGCGTTTTATTGTAGCCGACACCGTGGGAGAGCAGGGTCAAAGGCCCACAAATACGGTGGAGTTGACCTCCCAGGCTGGCCGTGATCGCCAGGTCCACCGGCGTGGTGAGCGCCTGCTCCCAGGGGAGCACCGGCACTCCTGTCTCGGCGAGCAGGGCCTCGACGCCGCCGTCGAACGCGGACGATCCCGTATGGGTGGCCAGCAGTTGCACGCCGAGGTCGTCGTCGAACAGGGGAAGCACATCGAGCAGCCGGGTCGCCGAGGTCACGTTGTGCACCACGAACAGCACGCGCCGGCAGTTGCCACGGGTCGCCCAGCGGTGGGCGTCGAGGCCGACCGGCACCCGGATGTGCCGGCCGTCCGCCTCGGCCACCGAGTCGCTCCCCGCCCCCCGCTTCACTTCCGTGCCATCCCCTCGTTGTGGTGCGGCCACGATAACCAGCGCGGGCCCACCGCTCTCGGGCCCGCTCAAGATCCGTGCGGCCGCGCGGCCGGCCTCCGCCGCGCTGCCCGATCGCTACTGCTCCATATGGCTGCTCCTGTTTCTCCCCGGGCGCGCGCCACGCCCTGGGGCCGCAGCCCCTTCCTCGGACGCCTTCGGGGGCCCTGGCCCCCGGTGCGGGACGCCCTACGACAGTCGACGAGTGGGGCGCGAGGGGCGCGCGTGAAGCTCGGCTGTTGGCCTGCTTAAGAAATCCTCGATGGACTCCGCGGCCAGGTCTCGGCAGATTGGTGATCAGCAAGATCGGCCGGCCCTACCGGACCGGCCAGACGTTCGCAGCCGTCAGTCGCTGTCTGCCGTCTGCCGTCTGCCGTCTGATATCTGACATCTGTCAGCCGTCGACCGTCAGCTGTCAGCCGTCGACTGCCAGCTGTCACCCCGCCCCGCCCCACCGCACGCCCGGCCTCGATCCCGTCGCCGGTCCCGCCCCTCACCGTACGCCGGGAGCCCCGCCCATGAAGGCACTTGTCAAGCAGCACGCCGAACCCGGACTGTGGCTCATGGACGTACCCGAGCCGGAGACCGGGCCGGGCGATGTGCTGATCAAGGTGCTTCGTACCGGCATCTGCGGCACCGATCTGCACATCCGTTCCTGGGACGGCTGGGCGCAGGGCGCGGTCAGGACGCCGTTGATCCTGGGGCACGAGTTCGTCGGCGAGGTCGCCGCGATCGGCGCGGACGTCCAGGACATCGCGGTGGGCGACCTGGTCAGCGGTGAGGGCCACCTGGTCTGTGGAAAGTGTCGCAACTGTCTGGCCGGCCGGCGTCATCTGTGCCGGTCCACGATCGGGCTCGGGGTCGGTCGTGACGGCGCGTTCGCCGAGTACGTGGCGCTGCCCGCCTCCAATGTGTGGGTGCACCGCACCAAGGTGGACCTGGACATCGCCGCGATCTTCGACCCGTTCGGCAACGCCGTGCACACCGCGCTGTCGTTCCCGCTGGTCGGCGAGGACGTGCTGATCACCGGCGCGGGGCCGATCGGCATCATGGCCGCGGCGGTCGCCAAGCACGCCGGTGCGCGCAGCGTCGTGATCACCGATGTCAGCGAGTCCCGACTGGAGATCGCGCGCAAGGCCGGGGCGACCCTCGCGCTCAACGTCGCCGAGCACGACATCGCCCACGCCCAGCGTCAGCTCGGGCTCAAGGAGGGCTTCGACATCGGCCTGGAGATGTCGGGCCGCCCGGAAGCCATGCGCGACATGGTCGCGAACATGACGCACGGCGGCCGCATCGCGATGCTGGGCCTGCCGGCGCAGGAGTTCGCGGTGGACTGGGCGAAGATCGTCACCTCGATGATCACCATCAAGGGCATCTACGGGCGCGAGATGTTCGAGACCTGGTACGCCATGACGGTGCTGCTCGAAGGCGGTCTCGACCTCAGCCCGGTGATCACCGGCAAGTACGGCTACCAGGACTTCGACGCGGCGTTCAACGAGGCCGCCACCGCCCGCAGCGGCAAGATCATCCTCGACTGGACCGTCTGAGCACCCCCGCGGCGAGTTCCCTTCGCGGGAGCTCGCCCCGGCAGCCCCACGCCCGCTGCCCCGCCCGCAGGCCCCCAGTGGGCCCCCCGCAGGCCTTCCCCGCCGGCCGGTCCGGCCTCCCGCCCGCTTTAGGAGCACCCCGTATGTACGCGAACGTCCGCGACGAACTCCGCAAGACCCTCGACGAGATCCAGGAAGCCGGGCTCTTCAAGCCCGAGCGCGTGATCTCCACCCCGCAGAGCGCCTCCGTCACCGTGCCCTCCGGTGACGTGCTCAACTTCTGCGCCAACAACTACCTCGGCCTCGCCGACCACCCCGAGGTCGTCGCCGCCGCCAAGGACGCCCTGGACCGGTGGGGCTACGGCATGGCGTCGGTCCGCTTCATCTGCGGCACCCAGGACGTGCACAAGGAGCTGGAGGGGCGCCTGTCGGCGTTCCTCGGCCAGGAGGACACGATCCTGTACTCCTCCTGCTTCGACGCCAACGGCGGTGTCTTCGAGACGCTGCTCGACGCCGAGGACGCGGTCATCTCCGACGCCCTCAACCACGCCTCGATCATCGACGGCATCCGGCTGTCCAAGGCGGCCCGCTTCCGGTACGCCAACCGCGACATGGCCGACCTCGAGGCCAAGCTCAAGGAGGCGTCGGGCGCGCGGCGCCGGCTGATCGTCACCGACGGCGTGTTCTCCATGGACGGCTACATCGCCCCGCTGAAGGAGATCTGCGACCTCGCGGACCGTTACGACGCGATGGTGATGGTCGACGACTCGCATGCCGTCGGCTTCACCGGCCCCGGCGGCGCGGGCACCCCGGCCCTGCACGGGGTGAGCGACCGGGTCGACATCATCACCGGCACCCTGGGCAAGGCGCTCGGCGGGGCCTCGGGCGGCTATGTCGCGGCCCGCGCCGAGATCGTCGCCCTGCTGCGCCAGCGCTCCCGCCCGTACCTGTTCTCGAACTCGCTGGCCCCGGTCATCGCGGCGGCCTCGCTCAAGGTCCTCGACCTGTTGGAGTCGGCCGGTGACCTGCGCGAGAAGCTCGCCGCCAACACCAGGCTCTTCCGGACCCGGATGACCGAGGAGGGTTTCGAGATCCTGCCCGGCGAGCACCCGATCGCGCCCGTCATGATCGGTGACGCCGCAGAGGCGGCCCGGCTGGCCGAGCTGCTCCTGGAGCGCGGCGTGTATGTGATCGGCTTCTCCTACCCGGTGGTGCCGATGGGCGCGGCCCGTATCCGCGTGCAGCTGTCGGCCGCGCACTCGACCGAGGACATCGAGAAGACCGTGGCGGCGTTCGTGGATGCCCGGGCGTCGATGAAGGGCTGACACGCGCGCGACAATGGCTGAGTGATCGACCCCCGACGGCTGCGCATCCTGCGTGCCGCGGCGGACCACCGCACGGTGACCGCTGCGGCGGCAGCGCTGTATCTGACCCCGTCCGCCGTCTCCCAGCAGCTGGCCGCCTTGGAGCAGGAGACCGGGCACACCCTGCTCACCCGCAGCGGCAAGGGCGTCCGCCTCACGGCGGCGGGGGAGATCCTCCTGGAGCACGCCCACGCGGTCCTGGCCCAGCTGGAGCGGGCCGAGGCGGAGCTCGCCGCCTATGCGGGCGGCGCGGCCGGAGAGGTCACCGTGGCGGCCTTCGCGACCGGTATCGCCGAGGTGCTGGCACCCGCGATCACCCGGCTGCGCCAGACGCGCCCCGCGATCCGGGTGCGGGTGCGCGACGCGGAGGGCGACGAGGCGCTGCGGCTGGTCCTGGACGGCGAGGCCGACCTCGCGCTCGCCGTCGAGTACCGGGGCGCGCCCCGCGAGGACGACAGCAGGCTCTGGCGGGTTCCGCTGTACGCCGAGCCGTTCGACGCCGTGCTGCCCGCCTCGCATCCCCTCGCCCGGGAGCCGCAGGTGCCGCTGTCGGCGCTCGCCGACGACGACTGGATCGGGCCCTATCCGGGCAATCCCTGCCACGACGTGATGCTGCTCGCCTGTGAACTGGCGGGATTCCAGCCGGAGTTGGTGCACTCCTCGGACGACTTCCGGGCGGTGGTGGCGCTGGCGGGCGCGGGGGCGGGGGTGGCGCTCGTGCCGCGTTCGGCGCTGCGCGGGATGGAGCGTGAGGACACCGTGGTACGTCCCGTGGCGGGCCCGGCCGCTACCCGGCGGGTGTTCGCCGCGGTCCGCAGGGGCGCCGAGGGGCATCCGCTGTTCCGGCCGGTCCTGGAGGCGCTGGCGGAGGCGGCCCGGGGTCTGCCCACCGATTGACGGGGTGGTTCAGACCCAGGCCGGGGCGGTGCCGGTCAGCTGGCAGACGACCAGGTAGAGCGGGATCGGCGGGGTGTAGGGCGTCGCGCCGTCGGGGAAGTTGATCAGGCGCGGCCGGTCGGCGTCCGGGACGACCGCCCCGGGGGCGTAGCGGACCGGGCGGGGCCAGGGCAGCTCATGGTCGGAGCCGGCCGGCACGATCCACCACCACCAGTCGGTGGAGGCGAACACACAGCCGGAGCGGGGCAGCCGGGACAGCAGGCGAAAGCCGTGCGCGGCGGGCACCCCCACCGCGTCCCGGCCCAGAGCGGCGGGCCGGACCGACGGCAGCAGCAGGCCGTCGTCGGGTGGAGCGGCGGAGCCGCCGGGCCCGGGCACACCGTGCGCACCCCCACTGCGCACGGGGCCACGGGGCCCGGCGGTTCCGGACCCATCCGGTCGCGGGCCCTGTCGCCCGGACCGGGGTCCCCAAGGAAGCTTTTCCCTCAGCACGGTCGGCCCGCTTGGCCGGGCCCGCCGTGCGCGAGCTCGGCCCAGACGATCCGGCCGGGCCCGTACGGGGCGTCGTGAGAGCCCCAGGCACTGCTCACCGCGTCCACGAGCAGCAGGCCGCGCCCGCGCTCCTCCTCGTCGTCCGAGTAGCAGAGCCGGGGTCCCGCCGAGCCGCAGCCCAGGTCCCTGACCGCTATCCGCAACGCCCGGTGCAGATCGGTGAGTTCGCACAGTATGTGGTCGCCGGCGGTGTGGACGACGGCGTTGGTGACGAGCTCCGAGATCACCAGGGAGGCGGTCTCGTGCAGTTCCTCGTGGTGCCCCCAGCCCTTCAGCATGTCCCTGCTGCGTCGGCGTGCGAGGGAGACCGATTCGGTGCGGGCGGGCACGTCGAAGGCGTACCGCCGCACAGTGGTCCCCGAGCAGGCGCCTGTGAGCTGCGGGACGAGCGCGTTACCAGGAGCCACGACCGGAATCCTCACAGTGGGGAAGCGGCACCGGACACCGCCTTTTTCAAGGGCTGTGTGCCACCACCGCGTGTGAACTGGTTCACCGACCTACCTTGTACCCGCGACGGACACTTGGCAAGGGGCACTGTGAAAAATGCAGAGTGCCGTTCTCCTATCTGCACCGACATGGCACACTGCTCGCAACAGCACGTGGGGAGGTCTGTCGTGAGTGAACCCCGGTCCGCCCCGACCGTGGGCCAGGTCGTGCTGGGCAGACGACTCCAGGACCTGCGCGAGCGGGCCGGTCTCCGTCGCGAGGAGGCGGCCAAGGTGCTGCGGGTGGCCCCGGCCACCATCCGGCGCATGGAGATGGCCGAGGTCTCCCTCAAGATCCCCTATGTGGTCCTGCTGCTGCGGGCGTACGGGATCGCCGACACGGAGGCGGAAGGTTTCGTCGCCCTGGCCGAGGAGGCCAACAAGCCCGGCTGGTGGCAGCGCTTCCACGACATCCTGCCCGACTGGTTCAGCATGTACGTCAGCCTGGAGGGCGCGGCCTCGCTGATCAGGTCGTACGAGCCGCACTTCGTGCCCGGGCTGCTCCAGACCGAGGAGTATGCCCGCCAGGTGATGCGCAGCGGCGCGCTCGGCGCGACCAGCCACGCCGACATAGACCGGCACGTGGCGCTGCGCATGGAGCGCCAGTCGCTGCTGACCCGCGAGGACGCCCCGCGTCTGTGGGTCGTCATGGACGAGACGGTGCTGCGCCGCCCCGTCGGCTCGGCGCAGGTGATGCGCGACCAGATCGACCGGCTGCTGGAAGTGTCCACGCTCCCGAACGTCACCGTGCAGCTCGCCGAGTTCGCCACCGGGCACCACCCGGGGACGTACGGGCCGTTCGTCCTCTTCCGTTTCGCCGTGCCCGAACTGCCGGACATGGTCTACAGCGAGTACCTGACCGGCGCCGTCTATCTCGACGCGCGCCCCGAGGTGGCCACCCACCTGGAGGTCATGGACCGCATGGCGGCTCAGGCCGCGACTGCACAACGCACGAAGGAGATCCTCAAGGATCTCCGCAAGGAGCTGTGAATGGATCACATATACGACGGCGGGCCGGTCGGCGGGCACATCTACAACGGCATGCCCGCGGCCCTGCTCGGCGCCGAGGGTTGGCACAAGCCGTGGAGCGGCGGCAACGGGGGCAACTGCTTCGAGGCGATGAAGCTGGCCGACGGCCGGGTCGCGGTGCGCCAGTCGGCCGATCCCGAGGGTCCCGCGCTGATCTACACCCCCGGCGAGATCGCCGCCTTCATCCAGGGTGCGAAGTCCGGACAGGCCGACTTCCTGCTGATGTGACCCCCGCCGGTCCCCAGGCCGGCCGCCGCCGGCCCAGGTGCCGGCCTCTCCTCGTCGGTCCTCCCGCCGGTCTCCTCCGCCCCTCCTCGGGCCGGTCCACCCGGTGATCCGCGCCGCTGTTCCTCCACGCTGTTCCCCCTCGCCGTTCCTCAACCGCCGTGACTTCCCCACCTGTTCACTGATCTTCATCCCCCATGGAGCGCACATGACCGGGCACGACCACACCGCCGTGACGATCGACACGAGCAAGCCCCATCCGGCCCGGGTGTACGACTGGTTCCTGGGCGGCAAGGACAACTACCCGGTCGACGAGGCGCTCGCCGAGCAGTTGCTCGCGCTCGACTCGCGCGGCCGGGACATCGCACGCGTCAACCGGGCCTTCATGCACCGGGCCACGCGCTGGCTCGCCGAGCAGGGCGTACGCCAGTTCCTCGACATCGGCACCGGCATCCCCACCGAGCCCAACCTCCACCAGGTCGCCCAGCGCACCGCCCCCGACGCCCGCATCGTGTACGCGGACAACGACCCGATCGTGCTGCGGCACGCGGAGGCCCTGCTGCGCTCCACCCCCGAGGGCGTCACCGAGTACATCCAGGCCGATGTCCGCGAACCCGAGCGCATCCTCGAACTCGCCCACACCACCCTCGACTTCACGCGTCCGGTCGCGCTCTCGCTCATAGCGCTGACCCATTTCATCGGTGACGACGACGATGCCTACGGGATCGTCGACCGCCTCCTCGACGTCCTCGCCCCGGGCAGCTATCTGGTCCTTTCGCAGATCACCGGCGACTTCGACCCGGAGAGCGCCGCCCGTGCGGTGGAGCTCTACAAGAGCGGCGGCGTCACCCTGCGTCCGCGCAGCAAGGCCGAGGTCACCCGGTTCTTCCACCGCCGGGAACTCGTCGAGCCGGGTGTCGGCCCGGCCGCCGCCTGGCACCCCGAGCTCGACGAGAGCGCGGTCGAGGGCGACGCCACCCTTCCCGTGTACGCGGGCGTGGCCCGCAAGGTGTGAGCCGACGACCGGCTGCCCTCAGCCCACGTCGAAGGCGTTCGGCAGGCCGAGCCGGAGCCGCAGCCGGTCGGTGTTCTTGAGGAAGTCGAGCTCGGGGGCGCTGTAGAGCGGGGTGACCGTACAGCGGGGCGCGCTCGAACCCACCCGGTCCAGCAGGGCGTTGGCGGCGAGCCGTCCCGAGGTGTTGGCGCCCTCCATGGTGGCCAGGTCGATGGGGACGGCCACGTAGTCACCGGCGAGATAGAAGTTGGGGATCTTCGTGGCGGCCGAGGGGCGGTTGTGGAAGGTGCCCGTGGGGTGGATCAACAGCTCGTCCTCGTTGCGGGGGTCGGGTGTTCCGGTGCCGGAGACGCCCGGGTCCAGGAACCACGAGTGCAGCTTGGAGTCGCTCAGGGCCGTCTTCCCGGTGTCGTTGAGCGCGGCCTTCAGCTGCGCCCACACCTCGCGCGCGATCTCCTCGCGGGTGCACTGCTTGGCCGTCTTCCCGTACAGGATGCCGGGTTTGTCCCATTCGGAGATGTCGACCGAGAGGCAGTCCACCGCCGAACCGTCGCCGTAGTCGGTCGCGAAGGGGTGCAGCGGCCAGTGTTCGGCCTGGGCGATGGCGGTGAGCGACCACGGCGAGTCGATGCAGTCGAGGTGGCCGTGGACGAGGCCGGGCCGTTCGGTCAGATAGAACTGAATGCCCGTCATCCAGTCGGTGCGCAGCTGGTCACAGCGCGCCAACTGCGGGTCGGCGGCGCGCATCGCCGCACTCCAGGTGGCCCGCGCGTGTTCCACCGGCAGGGCCGACACATAGTGATCGGCGGTGATCGTGCGGGTGGCGCCGGTGTCGTCCTCGGCCTGAACGCCCGTCACCCGGCCGCCCGCGTACGTCACTTCGCGTACGTTCCAGCCCACCTTGAACTCGACGCCCAGGGAGCGGAGTTGAGTGACCCAGGGGTCGATCCACGCCTCGTTGGTCGGCGCGTTGAGGATCCGGTCGAGGGGGCCGTCCGCTCCTCGGCCCAGCGCGTTGAACACGAAGGCTTCGAGCAGGGTGCCGACCGTGCGGGTGCTGGCCTCCTCCGCCTTGGTCGCCACGATGTTGCGGGTCACGCCCACGGCGAGGATGCGCTGATAGTCGTAACTCATCTGCGCGGCCCGGGTGAACGTCCACCACGGGACGGACTCCCACTGGCGGTCGCGGCGCTCCTGGCAGCTGGTGAGGAACACCGCGAGGCGGTCCACGAAGTAGGCGATCTCGCGGGCGGGCAGCCGCTGGAAGGTGCCGAGCACCCCGGACAGGGCCCGGCGGATGTCGTCGAGGGTGAGCGGCTGGGGTGTGCCCGCGCCCGGCATCGGGAGCCGCAGGTCCTCCTGGCCGGTCCGCGCGAACATCATCTCCTTGGGCGCCACCAGGTTGTCCCAGACGCCGTGCGCGTTGCCGGGGAACGGGATGCGCCGCATCGTGTCCGGCAGGTTGTGGTAAATGCCGGGGATGAAGCGGAAGCCGTGCTCGGCGGGCAGTGGCTTGCGGCCGCCCTTCGCGCTGTCGGGTACGTCCATGGAGCGGGCCTTGCCGCCGAGTGCCCGGCGTTCGAAGAGCGTGACCGCGAACCCCCGCTCGGCCAGCTCGTGTGCCGCGGTGAGGCCGGCGACGCCGCCACCGAGCACGGCCACGCTCTGGCCGGCCGCCCCGGCGCGGGCCGCGGTGCCAGCCGGGGTGGGGGAGGCCGCCGCGGCGGCGGGCGCCTCCCATCCCAGGGCGGCCGCCGCGCCCGCCGCCGCCGTACTCGCGACAAAAGTCCGTCTCGTGCTGTCCGTGCGCGCCACAGTGCTCCCTATTACCGGTGGTAACGGTCACGTCCGGCGCAGGAGCATACGGTCGACCCGTCCATCCCGGAAGACGGATCCGACCTTTGACCGACGGCGATTACGAGACGAATTCCTCATCGCCGTAACGGACTTCGGCCCTGTTCCAGTCGACGCCCAGTGACTGCGTGAACTTCCGCGCCAGGGGCAGGTCCGCGAGCGGGGCGACGAGGATGAGCCGTCCATCGAGGGTGACCGAGCCGCCACCCAGCTCCTCCCGGGCCTCGGGGTCCGCGGCCAGGGCGCCTTGGAGCTTCGTCGCGGAGACTCCGGAGGCCCGGATCTCCACCGCGTCCGCCTCGTGCGAGGCGCGCGGCAGACAGCGGAAGGTCAGGACCGACTCCTGGTGGTACTGCTTGGCGACGACCGCGGCGATGTGGTGCAGCCCGTCGCGGTTGGCGTGGGAGACGTCGAACACGCGCGAGCGCTCGTACGTCGTCCGCTTCAACTCGCCCGACCAGAACACCCCGTTGAGCAATGTCGAGGCGCCGGGGCGCGCGCCGTTGGCGTGGATGATCCCGCGTACCTGGTGGTCGAAGCGCTGGAGGCGATCGTTGAGCCGCGGGTCGGTGGGCTCGGTGATGATCGCGGTGTTGTTCGTGGCGAAGAGCTCCGCGGCCGGGCAGAGGGGCGCCACGACGGCGGCCCGCGCGGTGCCCGCGCCCCCTGCGCCCAGCGTCAGAACCCCGACCGCGACCAGTACCCGCACCCTGTGCCCCATGCCTCAACTCCCTTGTCGGTGGCCCACTTGGCCGCTTCCGCGACGCCATCTCGATCACCGTAGGGGGCGTGACGCGGGGTTAACGGAGGTAACTCCACGTATGGCCGATAGTGGAGGGTGGGGTCACTGCCCGCGCCAGATGTTGTCGAAGGCCGCCTTCTCGATGGTGCGCCGCTGCCGTACGGCCACGAGTTCCGTCACCGCGTCGTCGACGGCCGTCACCACGGTCACGACGGTGTCGCCGGTGCGGCCCGCGAGGTCCTCCACCGGCTCGTCGCGCAGCCGGGCGGCGAGCGCGAGAGCGGCGAGGACGGGTTCGCCGGACGTCCAGCGTTCCACCGCCGCACGCCGGTCCGGCGAGTCGGCGACCGCGTCGCGTTCGGCACGCAGGGGGAGCCAGTGCCGGTGCTTGCGGGTCACCCCGCCGTCCGCCTCCAGGGCGGCGAGATGGGCCGCGTACAGGCCGCGGCCCCGGCGCCACAGCCAGTCCTCCACGGACTCGTACGGTTCCTGTAGTGACAGGGCCGCCGCGGCCTCGGTCAACTGCCGGTCGGCCAGGTCGAACGGGGCCGGGCCGGGGACGATGCGGTCGCCGTCCAGGGTGAGGGCGGCGGCCTCGGCGAGGTCGAGGAGCTCGGCCCCGGCCAGCGCCAGCGAGAGCTCACCCTGCCCTACGGACTGGTCTGCGGTGGTGACGTCCATGCTGACGATCAGCAGGTCTCGTGCTGTGGTCATGACGGGTTCCCTGTCGAAGGCGACGATGGGCTGGGCGGGTGGGGGGTGCGGTGCCCGGTGCGGGGCGCGCGTTGGTGGCCCGGCGCTGGGCCAGGGCGAGGGGATAGGCGCGGGGCGCACGGTGCTGCGGGCATCCTGGGGCGCACGGCATGCGGGCATCTTAGGGAGATCGCGGGGCGGGCGGCAGGGGGCGCTCCGAGCCGGGCCGGGTTCGCCCCAACCCGCTTCCGGCTGCGGACCGTGCTCGCGTCTCGCGCAGTTCCCCGCGCCCCCAAGGGGTCGGTGCTGGCCCGCACGAGCGCCCCTCAGCCCGTCCGGCGTTTGAGGACGAGCGCCGTTCAGGCGCGATACGGGGTTTGGGGCGGGGCCCCAGAGACCCCGCTTTCGGCTGCGGACCGTGGTTGCGTCTCGCGCAGTTCCCCGCGCCCCTAGCGGGTTGGTGCTGGCCCGTATGAGCGCCGTTCAGCCCGTCCGGCGTTTGAGGACGAGCGCCGTTCAGGCGCGATACGGGGTTTGGGGCGGAGCCCCAGAGACCCCGCTTTCGGCTGCGGACCGTGGTTGCGTCTCGCGCAGTTCCCCGCGCCCCTAGCGGGTTGGTGCTGGCCCGTATGAGCGCCGTTCAGCCCGTCCGGCGTTTGAGGACGAGCGCCGTTCAGGCGCGACATGGGGGTGGGGCAGAGCCCCAGGTGGCGGGGGCGTTCGGGGTGCCGCCTGTGATCAGATGGCGGCATGTCGTCCCGTCGTACCAAGCGCCCCGCACGCCCCGCAATGCCAAAGACCTGTCCCTGTGGACTGCCCGCGCCCTATGCCGAATGCTGCGGCCGCTACCACTCCGGTGCGGCCGCCGCCCCGACCGCCGAGGCGCTGATGCGTTCGCGGTTCAGTGCCTTCGCGGTGCAGGACGGGGCGTATCTGCTGCGCACCTGGCACCCGGACACCCGGCCCGCCGAGCTCGACCTCGACCCCAAGACGCGCTGGACCCGTCTGGAGATCCTGGCCACGGCCGACGGCAGCGCCTTCCACACCACCGGCACGGTCACCTTCCGCGCGCACTACACCCACGCGGGCGAGGCCGGCTCCCTGCACGAGCAGAGCCGCTTCTCTCGGGTCGAGGGTGCCTGGGTCTACCTCGACGCGGTGTTCACCGACTGACCAACCGCCGGGCCCCGGAGGGCAATCACGCGCCGGCCGCCGCCCCCACCTTCACGCGGGTCGACGGCAGCCCGTTCGCCAGGTCCTCGGCCATCAGGCGCTTGGCGATGGTGTCGGCGGCGGCGCGCAGTTCCGCGCTGCGGGGCCGGCCGCGGTCCTTCTCCAACTGCTCGTTCAGCCAGGTCGACCACGAGTGGGTGATGGCCTCGACTTCGCGCTCCCCGGCCGGAGTGTGCGAGAAGTAGCTGCCCTCGCGGCTGAGGAAGCCCTCGTCGACCATCCGCTGGAACACCGGCACCAGCACCTCCGGCGGCACCTGGCGGCGGGCTGCGATCAGGCCGAGGCTCGCGTGGCCGACCATCCGCGTGTACTGCTCGACCTGCATGACCGCCCAGGCGCCGGCCACGTCGAGCCGGCTGTCGGACGCCGCCACGATGCGCCGGGCGGTGTTCATGTCGGCGCCGCGGACGATCTTGCCGACGGCGAGTTCGAGCACCTTGGCCGAGTCGCCCGTCGTCGGCTGGGCGAAGCCCTCGCCCATGTCGGTGGAGGAGGACCGCGCCGTGTCCCGCAGCTCGACCTGTTTGAGGAAGAGCGCGACGACGAAGCCCACGGCGGCGACCGGCACCGTCCACAGGAAGACGGTGTGAAGGCTGTCGGAGTACGCCTGCACGATCGGCGCGGCCGTGGCGGGCGGCAGTTGGTGCAGCCCCGCCGGGGACTGGGCGGCCGCCGCGAGCCGCGCCGGGTCCCCGCCGCTGAGCCGCGCTGCCGCCGCCACCCCGTCCTGGAGGTTGGTCTTGAGGGTGTTGGCGTAGATGGTGCCGAAGACGGCCGTGCCGAACGAGCTGCCGAGCGTACGGAAGAAGGTGACGCCCGAGGTCGCCGTGCCCAGGTCCGCGTAGTCGACGGTGTTCTGCACGGCGATGGTGAGCACCTGCATGCACAGTCCGATGCCGAGTCCGAGCACGAACATGTAGAGCGATTCCAGCCAGGCGCCGACGTTCGGGCCCATCAGCGACAGCAGGAAGAGGCCCACCCCCATGACGAGGGCGCCGACGATGGGGAAGATCCGGTACTGGCCGGTCCTGCTCACCACGTTGCCGCTGAAGATCGACGCGATGAGCAGGCCGATCACCATCGGCAGGGTGCGCACGCCGGAGATGGTCGCCGAGTCGCCGTCGACGTACTGGAGATAGGTCGGCAGGAACGTCATCGCGCCGAGCATCGCGAAGCCCACGATGAAGCTGAGGACCGAGCACACCGTGAAGACGGGGTTGCGGAACAGCCGCATCGGCAGCATCGGTTGGACGGCTCGCGTCTCCACCCAGCAGAACAGGGCGAGCGCGATCAGTCCGCCCGCGAACAGCGCGATGATCGTCGCCGAACCCCAGGCGTATTGGTTGCCGCCCCAACTCGTGCCCAGGATCAGTGCGCTGGCCCCGACCGCGACCAGACCGATGCCGAGGTAGTCGATGACGGGTTTGGCCGTCGAGCGGACCGAGGGGATGTTCCGGGCCGCCGCGATCACCACGAGGATGGCGATGGGCACGTTCACATAGAACGCCCAGCGCCAGCTCAGATGGTCCGTGAACAGCCCGCCGAGCAGGGGCCCGATGACGGTCGAGACGCCGAACACGGCGCCGATCGCCCCTTGGTACTTGCCGCGGTCGCGCAGCGGGATCACATCGGCGATCAACGCCATGGCCGTCACCATCAGGCCGCCCGCGCCGATGCCCTGGAGGGCCCGCCAGGCGATGAGGAGCGTCATGTTCGTCGCGAGCCCGCACAGGAACGAGCCGGTGATGAACGTGACCGCGGAGACCTGGAAGACGACCTTGCGGCCGAACAGGTCGCCGAACTTGCCGACCAGCGCGGTCGCGACGGTCTCCGCGAGGAGGTAGGAGGTGACCACCCAGGACATGTGGGCGGCGCCACCGAGGTCCGCGACGATCGTGGGCAGGGCCGTGCCCACGATCGTCTGGTCGAGCGCCGCCAGCAGCATGCCGAGCATGATCGTGCCGAACACGATGTTGCGCTGCCGGACGTCGAGCACGGGCGGCGCGGACACGGGTGCTGTCTCGCTGGCGGTGGTCACACTGGCACCCTCACACCGCCCCAAGGGGCGCGCATGCCGTGTCGGCCGGGTGAGTGAGGTGTTCCGCGTCCTCAGGCGCCCAGCACCACGCCGGAGCCCACCGGCTCGGTCAGGGGCAGCACGGTCGGCGCTGCCGTGCGGTGCAGGCGCGGGAGCGCGGGCACGGACGCCACGAACACCAGGGTGGTGAGAACGAACGGCCAGGTGAAGGAGTGCCCGCCGGCCGGTGCGAACAGTGCGTCGAGCGCGGGTCCGAGCACCGTGGCCGCCGCCGCCCCGACCACCGCGAAGCCGAGGCTCCACCGGTCGGCGGCGAGCAGCACCCCGCACAGCGCCATCGCGACGAGCACGGCGTTGTAGCCCATGGTGCCGTCCACGATCCTGGCCGTCGGGGCGCCGAGCGCCCAGGCGGTGACCAGTGCGACGGCGCTGCCGACGCACGCCATCGCGCCCGCCGTGCGGCTGGCCGCGAAGATGCCGACGAGGAAGATGACGCCGACGTACCACTGGGGCATGAGGAAGATCTGCGCGATGTTGGCGAAGAACGCGCGCCCGACGTCGTCGAGCGCGAGCGCGACGGCGCCCTCGGCGGCCCGGATGGGCGCGGCCGTCGCGGGGCCGCCGTGCCACACCCGCTCGAAGCGCGGCGCGGCGATCGTCATCGCGCTCGCCGTCAGACAGAACGGCAGCGTCAGGGTGGGCAGTCCCCAGGCGTGCAGCAGCGTGGTGGCGGCGGCCGTGACGACGGTGACGACGGCGCAGCCGCCCGCCGCGAGGACCATCGTGGAGGGATGCGCGGGGCCGAGGAGGACGGCGAAGCCGACCGCGACGAGGCAGGCGTTGAACCCTTCGAGCCCGGCCGCCACCCGGCTCCGGTCCACGCCCAGCAGCTGCGCGGTACCGGTGCCGATGGCGGTGCCGACCAGCCCGTAGAGGCCGTACCGCCAGTCCGCCGTGAACAGGGCCACCGTGAAGATCAGGCCGGTCGGCGCGCTCGGCAGGAAGTGCACCTGAGCCTGGCCGCGCAGCACATGCACCGCGAACCGCCCCCCTCGTCCAGCGCGCGGTATCCGCACGTGACCCTCCCCCCAACTCCTGTGAAATCGACCGGTAACAGCCAAGCGCACAGTAAGGGGTGGCCTGGGGGACCCGGCAAGGCCCCCTCATCGGAGAAATAGGGACATAGAGGCGCATCGGGGTCCTGTGGCCGGAAAGGTTTGTATACGACGACAGGGTGCCCAGAGCGCTCCCGGACGATGGCACGAGCCCAGCCCGGAGAGCGCTCTCAGTCGGCGATGCGCGTCGGTAAGTCGGGCAGCTTCTTGTCGTAGAGCCAGGCATGGAGCAGCGGCCGCAGGCTCTCCTGCGACGTGGTCTCGGCGTGGGCGATGAAGGCGGTGGTGTCGCCGATCCGGCCGCGCCGCGCCGCGTGCCAGCCGCGCAGCACCGCGAAGAACCGCTCGTCGCCCAGGGTCAGACGCAGCGCGTGCAGGGTGCAGGCGCCCCGGGTGTAGAGCCGGTCGTCGAAGATGCGGCGCGGGCCCGGCTCGGCGAGCCGCAGGTTCTGGCCGCGCCGGGCGAGGCTCTGCCACTCACGGCGGGCGATCTCGTCGGCGCCGTCCTCGCCGATGTGTTCCGACCACAGCCACTCGGCGTATGTCGCGAAGCCCTCGTTGAGCCAGATGTGCCGCCACTCGCGGATGCCCACGCTGTTGCCGAACCACTGGTGCGCCAACTCGTGGGCCACCAGCGTCTCCCAGCCGCGCCGCCCGTCGATGTGGTTGCGGCCGAACACCGAACGCGTCTGGTTCTCGACGGGCGCCGAGAGGTCGGCGTCCACGACCACCGCTCCGTACGCCTCGAACGGGTAGGGCCCGAACAGTTCCGAGAAGTGCCGCAGCATGTCGGGCTGGCGGCCCAGGTCGTAGCGGGCCGCCTCGGCGATGCGGGAGGGGTAGGCGTTGTGCACCGGGATCGCCGCGGCACCCGGCGGTCCGGGTGCGAGCGCGCTGTCGTGCTGGAAGCGGCCGGTGTAGAGCGCGGCGAGATAGGTGGCCATGGGGCCGGGGTGGTGGTACGTCCACACATCGGTGGCGCCCTCGCTGCGGCACTCGGTGAGCGTCCCGTTCGCCAGCGCCTGCCGGTCGCGCGGCACCGTGACCCGGAAGGTGTACGCGGCCTTGTCGTCGGGCCGGTCGTTGCACGGGAACCAGGACGGCGCTCCCAGCGGCTGGGAGGCGACCAGGGTGCCGTCGTGGCTGTCGCCGGTGTGGTCCCAGCCGATGCTCCCGAACGGAGAACGGATCGGGCCGGGCCGCCCCGCGTACCGCACCTTCGCCGTGAACACCGCGCCGGGAGGCAGCACTTGACTGGGCGTCACATACAACTTGCCCTGGCGTTGGCGGATGCGGGCGGCCCTGCCGTCGACGTGCGCCGACTGGACGCTGAGCTTGGACAGGTCCAACTCGATCCGCTCCAGGGGCCGCAGGGCGACGGCCTGGATCAGCGCCGTGCCATCGAGGCGGCCACTGGCCGAGTCGTAGCTGATCCGCAGGTCGTAGGCGAGGGTGTCGTGCCCGTACGAGCCGTGCTGCGGGAAGTATCGGTCCCGGCGGGCGGCCGTCTCGTCCTGCGTCACGGAGATCGTGCCGAGCGCGGACAGGGCGGCCACCCGCACCAGCGAGCGCCGACTGCACCGGATCACGCCGCGCTCCCTTCCCGCGCCGCATCCTGATGTGCCGTCAACGTGGGTTGCTGGACCGGCTGTTGGGCGCTCGCGGGTGTGGTCTGCTCACCCGCGATGGGGTTGCCCGCCCAGCGGGTGTCCGGGGGCACGCTCTCCCCGCGCATCACGAGGGACGCGGCCCCCACCGAGGCGCGGGCGCCGACATCGGTGCCGGGCAGCGCGATGCTGTGCGGGCCCAGCGACGCGCCCTCGGCGAGCCGTACGGTGTCCAGGCGCATGATGCGGTCGTGGAAGAGATGGGTCTGCAACACACACCCGCGATTGACGCTCGCCCCGTCCCCGACGGTGACCAGATCGGTCTCGGGCAGCCAGTACGTCTCCAGCCACACCCCGCGCCCGATGCGCGCGCCCAGGCTGCGCAACCACCAGTTGAGGACCGGCGTGCCGGTGAACGAACCCGCCATCCACGGCACGGCCAGCGACTCGACGAAGGTGTCGTACAGCTCGTTGCGCCACACGAAGGACGACCACAACGGATGCTCGCCCGGCACGAAACGGCCGACCAGCACCCACTTCGCCGCGGTCGCGACCAGGCCCGCCACCGCGGCGGCCACGACGAGCAGCCCGGTGCCGGCCAGCGCCGCGAACGCGAGCCCACCCCGGTTGAGAGCGCTCTGCTCGCCGATCAGAAGGGCCTGCGCCAGCACCACCGAGCACATCAACGGCACCACCCGGCACAGCTCGACCGCGGCCCGGGCCAGCACGAGTCGGCGCGGAGGGTCGAAGGTGCGGCCGGGGTCGACGGTGGCCGCGACCCGGGGCAGCGGAAGCGCGGGGCGCCCGAGCCAGGAGCTGCCCGGCTCGCTGTGCGCGGGAGCGTCACAGAGCACGCCGATCAGGGCGCCGTCGGGCACCCGGCGGTCCGGGCCGACGATGCCGGAGTTGCCGACGAAGGCCTTGCGGCCCACGGACGCCGTCCCCAACCGCAGCCAGCCGCCCCGCACTTCGAAGGGCGCCACCAGCGTGTCGTCGGCGAGGAACGCGCCGTCCTCCACGGTCAGGAGCGAGGGCAGCGGCAGCACCGTGGAGATCTCGGCGCGCCGGCCCACCGAGGCGCCCAGCATCCGCAGCCACACCGGGGTCGCCAGGCTCGCGTACAGCGGGAAGAAGCTGCCGCGGGCGCCGCTGAGCAGCCGGGTCACCAGCCAGGCGCGCCAGGCGACGCCGCCGCACACCGGATGGAACCCGGGCACAAGGCCCCGGCCGAGGACGCGGACCAGGGCGGCGAGCGTCAGCATCGAGGTGAGCGTGGTGACCACGGTGATGGGGGGCGCCGCCAGGAACAGCCTGAGGGCGACCGCGGAGAGCGTGTCGCAGGACCGCACCAGGTAGTAGACCCCGATGAGCGCGGGCGCCGCGGCGACTAGGCTCAGCAGCGGCAGCACGGTGAGGGAGAGCGCGTACGCCGCCGCCCAGCGCTGAGAGCGCTCCCGGCGGGGTTCGGGCCAGCCCGTCCCGGCGACGCGCTCGTACGCCTCGGCCGGGCGGGCCGGTGAGCCGACCCAGCGCCGGCCCGGCGGGACCTGCCCGTCCAGGCAGGCGCCGGGCTCAAGTTCGGCGTGGGCGCCGAGGACCGCGCCGGGCATCAGGGTGCTGCGGTGGCCTACGCGGGCGCCGTCCCCGATGTGCACGGCGCCGATGTGCAGCGTCGCGCCGTCCAGCCACCACCCGCTGATGTCGGCCTCCGGTTCCACGCTCGCGCCCGGGCCGATGGTGGCGAGCCCGGTGACCGGCGGCATGGCGTGCAGGGTCACGTTCCGTGCGACCCGGCAGCCCAGGGAGAGCGCGTACAGACGAGCCCAGGGCGTGCCGAGCAGGGAGGGCACGCCGAACGCGGCGACGACGCGTTCGGCCGTCCACAGCCGCAGATGGACACGGCCGCCACGCGGGTACGCGCCCGGCGCCATACCCCACGTCAGCAGGCGGGCCGCCGCGCCGCCGATGACGAAGCGGGCCGGGGCGCTCATCAGGACGACCGTGCCGATCAGCACGAACCACCAGGACACGTGCGGCGCCCAGGCCTGCGGCGCGAGCCATCCCAGGATGTTGTCGAGCGTCGCGAGCCCGAGCAGCCCGCGCAGCCCCGAAATCCCGAACAGCACGGTGGTGACGAGGAGTTGGACCACACCCGCGGCGCGCGGCACGGGCCGCACGGTCCGCGCCTCGGTGGCGGGACCGTCGAGGGATTCGAGGTGCTGGGCCATGTCGCGCAGGACGGGTCGGCGGTAGAGGTCGGCGACGGACACCCCGGGGTAGTGCTCGCGCAGCTCCGAGGCGAGCTTGGCCGCGCTCAGGCTGGAGCCGCCGAGCGCGAAGAAGTCGCTGTCCGCTTCGGGGCGCACCCCCAGCATCCGCTCCCACGTCCCGGCCAGCCGGGCCACGGTGGAGCCGGGCCGGAGCCCGTCGCCGGCGGGGCCGCGCTGGGACGGCAGCGGCCACGGCAGGGCGTCCCGGTCGACCTTGCCCGAGGTGCGCGTGGGTAGTTCGCCCACCTCGACGAGGAGCGGTACGAGCGCTGCCGGAAGCCGCTGGGCCAAGAAGGCGCGGGCCTGGCCGGCGTGGAAGCCGCTTGCGTCGGGGACCACATAGCCGACCAGGATCTGGCCGCCCGCGGGGGTGCCGCGCACCGCGCCCGCTGCGGCGCGCACGCCTGGAAGCGCTCTCAACATGGCGTCGATCTCGCCGAGTTCGATGCGCCGACCGCCCACCTTCACCTGGTCGTCGGCGCGGCCGAGATGGACGAGGCCGGCCGCGTCGGCGCGTACCAGATCGCCGGTGCGATAGGCGCGGCGCGTCTCAAGGAGTGCCAGCGGGGCGAACCGTTCGGCGTCCTTGGCGCCGTCCAGATAACGGGCCGTGCCCACGCCGGCGATGACGAGTTCGCCCTCCGCGCCGTACGGGACGGGCCGGCCGGACGGATCGAGGACCGCCAACTCCCAGCCGGCCAGCGGGAGTCCGATGCGTACCGGCTCGCCGGGCAGCATGCGCGCGGCGGTCGCGACGACGGTCGTCTCGGTGGGGCCGTAGGTGTTCCACATCTCGCGGCCCTTGACCGCGAACCGGTCCGCGAGGGCGCCGGGGCAGGCCTCCCCGCCGACGATCAGAAGCCGCACCTCGTCGAGCGCCTCGTCCGGCCAGAGCGCCGCGAGGGTGGGGACCGTGGACACCACCGTGATGCGGCGCTCGACGAGCCAGGGGCCGAGTTCGTGCCCCGCCCGCACCAGGGAGCGCGGCGCCGGAACCAGGCAGCCACCGTGGCGCCAGGCCAGCCACATCTCCTCGCAGGAGGCGTCGAAGGCGACCGAGAGACCGGCCAGTACCCGGTCGCCCGGCCCCAACGGCCGCTCGTGCAGGAAGAGTTGGGCCTCCGCGTCGACGAAGGCGGCGGCCGAGCGGTGGGTGACCGCCACGCCCTTGGGCAGGCCCGTGGAGCCGGAGGTGAAGATGATCCAGGCGTCGTCGTCGGGCAGGGCGGGCCGCCAGCGGGCCGCGAGGGGCGCCGCGGGCCCCGGCAGTATCCGCCCGTCGGCCTCGATCACGGCGCACACCCCCGCCTCGGCGAAGACGGTCGCCGCGCGCTCCTTGGGATCGTCCGCGTCGACGGGCACATAGGCCGCGCCGCACAACAGGACCGACAGGATCGCGAGATACAGGTCGCAGGTGCCGGACGGGATCCGGACGCCGACCCGGTCGCCCGGGCCGATGCCGTGGCGGGTGAGCCGCACGGCGCGTTCGGTGATCCGGTCGCACAGCTCCTGGTAGGTGAGCCGCTCGCCGCCCGCGTCGAGTGCGGGCGCGTCCGGATGGGCGGCCGCGGTGGCGTCCAGTACGTCGAGCAGGGTGCGGGGGTGCGGGGCGGCGGAGCCCCGGAAGACAGCCGGCAGATGCGAAGACATGGGGTATGCCTCTGGCGTAGTGCGGGTGGTACGGACATCCTTCGGACATCCGCCCACTCAGACGGGCATATCCCGCGGCGGGTTCGCACCTACCGGGGTACTTGACGATATTTATCCGTTGTTTTCGAAGTGATTCGGATGATTATGGCGCCGATCGGGGCAAGTTCAGGGCTGTTCCCGGTGGCCGAGGTCCCTTGCGCGTAGCACTAGTTCGGTGGCGAACCGGTGTTCGGGATCGGTGAGGCGGTCGCCGAAGATGGACTCCAGGGTGCGCATGCGATAGCGCACCGTCTGCGGGTGCACATCGAGGAGTTGACCCATGTGGGCGGCGGTGCCCCGGGTCGCCAGCCAGGTCCGCAGGGTCTCGATCAGCCGGTCGCGGCGGCCGGGCGTGAGCGCGTCCAGCGGGGCGAGTTCGCGCCGGCCGAGGTGTTCGAGGAGAGCGGGATCGGAGCGTAACCACAGGGTGACGAGGTGGTCCTCGCAGTACAGCGTCCCCCGGTCGCTTTCGATGACGCCGGAGGCGGCGAGTTCGAGGACCTGTCGGGCCCAGCGCAGCGAATCGGACGCCCCGCCGATGGGGACCTCCAGGCCCACCGCGGCCCAGGAGCCGTGCAGGGCCGCGTCCAGCATCCGTCTTCGCACCTCGTCGACCGGGCCCGGCACCAGGAGGTGGGGAAGCGGCTCGCCCGGATCGGCCAGGACATCGTTGTCCAGAGCCGCACGCGTCAGGCCGCCACCGGATCGGAGCGCGACCAGCGTGACCCGCTCGGGCAGCGCCCAGCGGGCCCGTTCCGCCAGCTCCGCGATGGCCGCGCGCGGCACCGGGGAGCCGGCCAGGATCAGATGCAGCAGCCGGCGCCGCAGTGCGTCCGAACGCTCCCCGGAGAAGGACGTGACCTCCAGATATCCCTCCCGTGAGAGCGCTTCCAGCTCCTCGACATAGGTGAACAGCGCGTCCGCGAAGCTGAGCATCAGGGCGGGCGAGAGGTTGTAGCGCCGGCCGATCTTCTTGGCGCGCCGCAGCGCCACCCGCGCGCCGAGCCGGTAGGCGCCCTGGAGGGTCTCCAGGCTGCGGCCCTCGTACGCCTCGAACCGGCCGAAGCGCCGGCACATCTCGTCGCGCAGCGTCGACGGCGCGCTCGGGGAGGCGACCTGGTCGACGAAGACGGTGAGGTTCTGCTCCACGCCGACCCGGATCGCCTCGCCGTAGGGGCCTTCGAGCAGCCGGGCGTACTCGGGGTAGGCGCGGGTGACCTCCGCGCCGATCTCCTTGAGTAAACCCGGAAGCTCGGGGCGCATGATCGCGGCGAACTCCTGTGGGAGCGGTCCCAACGGCTCCTGGGTGTCCGGTGATTGCGCGGCTGTGGGCATCTCACTCCCCTTGCACTACGGCGCCCCGGCGGGGGGAGGGCCGATGGAGAAAGCGCTCCCACCGACCGACAGGTGCGTACCTTTCGCGGACTGCTGAACCTAGAACAACTCCCTTGCCACGGACAACACTTGGGGCGGCGTTCGATTCCAGGTGCATCGGTTGTCGGCCGATTCCGGACCGGCCCGCCGAGGGCGTGGCCGGCCCGGGCCGGGGAGCTGAGGCGACGGCTACCGCACCGCCGAGTGCCAGTACTCCGAGAGCAGTTTGCCGTTGTTCGGGACGACCGTGCCGGGGGCCCGCAGACCGGCCAGATAGGTCGAGGCGTTGTCGAGTACGACGCTGTTGTGGCCGGCCGCCGAGGGCAGGCCGGTCTTGAGGTTGACGGCCCAGTCGAGCATCCCGCCGAGCCCGCAACCGCTTGCACCGGGCACCGCGAACGTGGTGTCCGTCTGGCTCGCGTTGATCAGGCTGAGCCGGTTCATGACCCCCGCGGTGTTGGCCGTCCCGTTGCCGTCGAAGCGCTGGATGCCGAGGGTCGGCGCGGTGATGTTCTGCGGGCGCAGCACGACCGGGTGGGCCGCGGAGCCGATGTAGCAGGCGCTCCCGAGCAGCGGGTTCTGGAGGTGGATGCGGACCGGGATGGCGATGATCGGCTGCCCGGAGGTGGCGCCCGCGGTGAGGTTGAAGTCGCTGGGCGTACCGGCCGATTCGACGGTGGCGACCACCCGGTTGAGGGTGGCGTTGGTGATCCCCCGGCAGATGTCACTGATGACGGGGATGTCGCTCGGGCACATCAGGCCCAGCAGGCCGCCCGGGATGTCGGCGGAGTCCGCGATCAGCGCGCCACCGGCCGGGGCGACCAGGGTGGGCGCCCCCGTGGCGTGCTGCACCACGCCGAGCTGGAGGTCACTGGCGCCCGTGACGACCTCGGTGGTGCCGAGTTTGATGGAGCCGCTCGCCGCGTGGGAGGCGATGCACTGCACGATGTCGATGCGTCCGTCGGCGGCCAGCATCACCGGCGCGTCCACGGGGCAACGGGTGAACGGCGACCAGTCGCCGTTGAGTTGGGGGGCCGCCTGGGCGTCGGCGGAGGCCGGGCCGACGGCCGCCAAGGCGGTCAGGGCCGTGCAGGTGGCCAGCAGTCCCGCGCGCAGCCGGATGGATACGGATCTCATGGGATCGTCCCCTCTTGAACGTCTCGACGCACGACGTCCGGTACGGAAATGAGTGGATGCGGCAACGCCCTTGTGAGGTAAGGGAGTTGGCTGAATAGCGGTGCGGTGGTGCTGGTCGGCGTGGTGGCTCGTACCCCGGTGCGCACCCCGGGCGTGCTCACCGCAGGGGCGCCGGAATGGTCGTCGGCTGTTTGTCGGCGGTGCACAGCATCGCGGGGTCGTCCGGAATGCCGGACGCGCATGGCGCTCCCTGGTTCTGCTTGACCGTGTTGACGGGCCCGGACACCGACGCGGTGAACAGCGGGCTGAGGTCCTCGCCCACCCCGCAGCCGGTGAACGCGGGGATGGTCACCGAACCGTCGAGCGGTCCGCCCCGGGACAGCGAGTACCCGCGCCAGACCGTGTCCGTGCCCTTCTTTAGCACCCCGAGCATCACCATGTGGTCCTTGGTGTTCCGGGCCGGATCGGGGTCCGGGGAGTAAAGCGGCGCGCTGGTACGGCAGTTGGGGCCGACGTCCAGGGGGGTCCCGTTGACCGACACGTCGGAGATCCGCAGCACCAGCGGGATCCTGATGTACGTCTCGCCGTGCCCCGCCGTGTTGTTGAGGTCGGAGTCGATGGTCATGGGGCCGGTCTGCTCCAGGGTCATCGTGGCGGTGGTCGGCATGAACCCGAAGGTGAGGAACGTCGCCGGCCCGGGCGGGGTCTGGGCGCGGCCGCGATAGTCGAGCCGGCCCGTCGAGGACTGGAGCAGATGGAGCTCGAAGACGCCCGGCCTGACCTCGATCCGCTTGATCCGGTTGAGCCCCTGGACCACCTGGGTGCAGAAGACGGGGATCAGCGAGGCGTTGCCCATCTTGGTGACGTCGGCATACCCGGTGGCGTACGCCGAGAGCGCGAGCGGCTGGGTGGTGTCGCCGCGGCACTCCGGCGCGGCGGCGGCCCGCGCCGCACCCCGCGCCGGGGGAGCGAGGACGGTGGGAGCGCTCTCAGCCGGGCGGTGGGAGCCGTCGGCCCCGGGCCCCGTGGCCGAGGCGCCGGGGGTGGGCGCGGTCGGGGAGACCGCCGGGCCGACCGGCACGGTGGCGAGCAGGCCCTTGCCGCCCGGGGTGAGGGTGCAGGGCACCGAGAGCGTGGCCGGGGCGGTGGCGCCGCCTTCGGTGGTGACCGGATGGAAGTCGAGGGTGAGGCCCGCGGCCGTGAGGGTGAGGGCGCCGGGGCTGTTCGCGGTGACGGTGGGGACCTCGCCGGTCGCCCTGAGCACGACACCGCCCGTCGGGGTGAGCGGCACGGACGGCGCGGCGCCCTGCCACAGCGCGGTCGCGGTGGCGCCGTTCTGGGCGACCTCGGTGGTCAGCTTGGTGGTGGCGCCGGTCGTGGCGGCCCGGAGCTTGGTGAGCTCGGCGACCGCGGCGTCGGGCAGCGTCACGGAGGTCGTCACCTCGGTGGGCCGGATGGCGGCGCCGGTCGCGGTCCGGGCCGGGAACCGGGCCCCGATCCCCACCTTCACCGGGTGCGGGCCGGCCGGGAAGGCGCAGGTGTAGGTGAGTTCGGTGCTGGTGCGCTGCTCGCCGAGGGCCACGTCCGCGCCGGGCACGATCCCGGCCAGGACCACGGTGGCCACGGCGAGCGCCCCCCGCGTGCCCACGCTCCGCCACCGGCCGGCCGGTCGGGGAGTCCTTGTCACGTCGCGTTCAGCTCCACTGGCTCAGCTCCTCGAAGCGTCCGGCGCCGGGTGCGCCGCGGCTGGGGGACCGCCCGGTCTTCGGGGTGGCTGGCCGGGCGGCCCGGGGGAGTTGCGATGTGCCATGCGGTGCTACGAGCCGACGATGGTGGGGTGCGTGCTGGTGCCGCTCACCACCGCGTAGTAGTCGCCGTTGAACGACGGGTGGTCGCCCGCGGACACCACGCCCGCGCAGCCCGCCGTCGGAGCGGAGACCGTCAGTTCGGTCGGGTTGGCGGCGACCGCGAGGTCACCGGTGGAGTTGGTGTACGTACCGTGCGCGGTGCCGGTGACCGTGAACGCGCAAGTCGACACGGTGACACGGGCGTTGACGCCCGAGATGTACCCTTGCGACACCCCGGTGGCCGCGTTGTAACCGGTCACGTTCAGCGTCCAGGGGGTGTTGGCGACGGTGTCGACCGCGCCGAGGAAGCTGGTGCACGGCTCACCGGTTCTGCCGAAGTGCACCGGGTTGATGGTGCCGACCGCCGCCGGGTTGCCGGTGGCGCTGTGCAGGGAGCCACCCGCGTCGGAGTAGGTGCACGTCATGTCGATGCCGTTGATGGACAGTACGACATTGCTCGACTTGGCGGTGAAGTTCTCGGGCGAGTTGGGGCCGACGACCCAGTGGGTGGGTACCGCGGCCAGGGCGGGCGCGGTCGCCAGGGTGAACGCCGCCGTCGCGGCGCCGCATATCAGCGCCAGCTTTCCTAGGGTGCTTCGCACAGTAATTCCTCCGGTTTCACCAGCTACGGGTACGGATTCGGCCACGTACGATCCGTGACGATGCGGACGTTACTTGCGAGAAACATCGGCGCACAATCCTGCCGTTCAAGATTGTGCCGAGCCGGGTTCTTCCTTGTGCCCACGATGAGCAACCGGCCGGTTTTTCTTGTCGATCCGTGCGCAATACCGCCGGCTTCACCCGGCGCTTCGTGCCGATGTTCCCAGTTCTCTCCGCATAACCGTCCGGTCCTGCACCGGTTACCTGTGAAACCCATCAACAGGTGACAAGTTCTGTGAATGAAGCACTCCTTGGGTGACAAGTTGGCGACGGCCGGGTGCGGGCTCGCGGAAACTTCTGGAACTGGTATTGCAGAGCGAGGTTACCCGGCCGTAGCGTCCGGTGTGCGGTCGGTCCGGGCAGCTCAGGCACCATCCGGTCCGCCGATGTCCAGGCTCTCGTCCGAGCGGTCTTCGGCCGTGAGCCGCAGGGACGAAGTACCCGACCACCCCTGCCGGTCGGGCCCGGGCTCTTCCCGGGGCGGGGGCGCCGCGGTTCACCTCCCCCCGGCCGCGGCGGCCCCCGTTCTTGAGCACCACCGCCGCAATGCCGCTCGTGAGCACCACCGCCGTACTGCTCCATTGTTGCGCAGTCGTCCGCCAGGCCGACTCGGGAAATTGTCAACGAGTGACAACCGCAAGGGATTTCATCGATGGGGACGTCCGGGATCTTGTTTCGGCGTCATCAGGCACCTTACCGTGCGCCCCTCGGTGCTCTCGCGTCACTACGTATGTGCCTGCTGGAGGTGGGATGGGAATTGAAGTCGTGGTCGAAGGCCTGACCAAGTCCTTCGGCAAGCAGAACATCTGGCAGGACGTCACCCTCACCCTTCCGGCCGGTGAAGTCAGCGTCATGCTCGGCCCCTCCGGCACCGGAAAGACGGTCTTCCTCAAATCGCTCATCGGGCTGCTCAAGCCGGAACGCGGCCGGGTGCTCATCAACGGCGTCGACATGGTGAGCAGCCCCGAACGGGACATCTACGAGACCCGGAAACTCTTCGGTCTCATGTTCCAGGACGGCGCGTTGTTCGGCTCGATGTCCCTCTTCGACAACATCGCCTTCCCGCTGCGCGAGCACACCCGCAAGAAGGAGTGGGAGATCCGCCGCATCGTCATGGAACGGGTCGACATGGTCGGTCTGCTCGGCGCCGAGGAGAAGCTGCCCGGCGAGATCTCCGGAGGCATGCGCAAACGCGCCGGGCTCGCCCGCGCCCTGGTCCTGGACCCGCAGATCATCCTCTGCGACGAGCCGGACTCGGGGCTCGACCCGGTGCGCACCGCGTTCATCTCCCAGTTGCTCATCGACCTGAACGCGCAGATCGACGCGACGATGCTGATCGTCACCCACAACCTCGACATCGCGGCGACCGTCCCCGACAACATGGGCATGCTCTTTCGCCGCAACCTCGTCACCTTCGGGCCGCGTGAGGTGTTGCTGACGAGCCAGGAGCCGGTCGTCGCCCAGTTCCTGAGCGGACGCCGCGAGGGGCCGATCGGCATGTCCGAGGAGAAGGACGCCGCCACCCTCGCCAAGGAACAGCTCAACTCGCCCCAGGGGCAGGGCCTTTCACCCCGTCCTCTCGTCGCCCAGCTGGAGCCCTCGCCGGGGCTGCCCGCCCGGCGGGCGGTGCTGCGCCGCAAGCTCCGGGTGATGGGCATGCTCGACTCGCTACCCCCCGCGGCCCGCCGCGCCGTCGAGCAGGGCATGGCGCCCGCCCAGGAGGCAAGGCCATGACGGCGGAGGCCGAGAGAGCCCCCCACCCCACGCCGCCCCCACCGGTACGCGGGCCCCGAAGGCCCGTGCCCGGCCTCGGCGCGTTCCGCCAGACCGGCCGCCTCTTCTCGCTGGCCGCCGCGGTCATCCGCGCGGTCTTCCAACGGCCCTTTCAGGTACGCGAGTTCATCGAGCAGTTCTGGTTCATCGCCGGCGTCACCATCCTTCCCGCGGCCCTGGTCTCCATCCCGTTCGGCGCCGTCATCGCCCTTCAGGTCGGCTCGCTCACCCAGCAACTCGGCGCCCAGTCCTTCACCGGCGGCGCCAGCGTCCTCGCCGTCATCCAGCAGGCCAGCCCGCTGATCGTGGCCCTGCTCATCGCGGGCGCCGGCGGCTCCGCGATCTGCGCCGACCTCGGCTCCCGTACGATCCGGGAGGAGCTGGACGCCATGGAGGTCATGGGTGTCTCACCCGTCCAGCGGCTCGTCGTACCACGGGTGTTGGCGACCATGTTCGTCGCCGTCCTGCTCAACGGGATGGTCTCCGTCGTCGGCACGCTCGGCGGCTACTTCTTCAACGTCATCCTCCAGGGCGGCACACCCGGCGCCTACCTCTCCAGCTTCTCCGCCCTGGCCCAGCTCCCCGACCTGTACGTCAGCGAGATCAAGGCGCTGATCTTCGGGTTCATCGCCGGGATCGTCGCCGCCTACCGCGGACTGAACCCGCGCGGCGGCCCCAAGGGCGTCGGTGACGCGGTCAACCAGTCCGTCGTCATCACCTTCCTGCTGCTTTTCTTCGTGAACATGGTGCTCACCGGGATCTATCTCCAGATCGTCCCCCCGAAGGGCGGCTGACCGATGGCCGTCTTCAGCTTCCTCGACCGCTCCGGCGACCAACTCGCCTTTTACGCAAAGGCGTTGTTGTGGATCCCGCGCACCCTGCGGCGCTACCTCAGGGAAGTGCAACGGCTGCTTGCCGAGGTCGCCTTCGGCAGCGGCGGCCTCGGTGTCATCGGCGGCACCATCGGCGTGATGATCGCCATGACGCTGTTCACCGGGACGGTGGTCGGCCTCCAGGGGTACGCCGCCCTGAACCAGATCGGCACCGCCGCGTTCACCGGCTTCGTCTCCGCCTACTTCAACACCCGCGAGATCGCCCCGCTCGTCGCGGGGCTCGCGCTCTCCGCGACGGTCGGCGCCGGCTTCACCGCCCAGCTCGGCGCGATGCGCATCAACGAGGAGATCGACGCCCTCGAAGGCATGGGCATCCGCAGCCTCCCCTACCTCGTCACCACCCGGATCATCGCCGGCGTCGTCGCGATCATCCCGCTCTACGCGATCGGCCTGCTCAGCTCCTACTTCGCCTCCCGACTGACCACGGTCGTCTTCAAGGGCCAGTCACGCGGAACCTTCGACCACTACTTCAACCTGTTCCTCTCGCCGACCGACGTGCTGCTGTCCGTGCTCAAGGTGCTGATCTTCAGCGTGATGGTCATCCTCGCCCACTGCTACTACGGCTTCCGCGCCACGGGCGGGCCGGCCGGAGTGGGCGTCGCGGTGGGTCGCTCGGTCCGCAACGCCATCGTGGTGATCGCCGTCACCGACTTCTTCCTCTCGCTCGCCCTGTGGGGCGCCACCACCACCGTGAAGGTGGCCGGATGAACGCGCCGACCGTACGGCGACGCACCGCCGGAGTCGTCTTCCTGCTGGTCCCGGCGCTCCTCATCTGGCTCTCGATCGCCGTGTACGACAAGGACTTCACCCGCGCGGACACGGTGACCGTCCGGGCGAGCAGCGTCGGCAACGAGATGCACCCGGGCGCCGAGGTGAAGCTGCGCGGCGTCGTGGTCGGCGAGGTCCGCACCATCAGCGCCGACGGTGAGGGCGCGAGGCTCACCCTCGCCCTCCAGCCGGACAAGCGCCGCCACATCCCGTCCGACGTACGGGCCCAGATGCTGCCGACCACGCTCTTCGGCGAACGGTTCGTCGCGCTCGTACCACCGCCGAGCCCGTCGCCGAGAGCGCTCCCGGCCGATGCGACCATCCCGCAGGACCGGTCGAGCAACGCCATCGAACTGGAGCAGGTGCTCGACCATGTGCTGCCCCTGCTCACCGCGGTCAAGCCCGACAAGCTGTCGGCGACGCTCTCCGCGGTCGCCACGGCGCTGCGCGGCCGCGGATCCCGACTCGGCGACACCGTCGTCGCCTTGGACGCGCACCTGAAGAAGTTCAACCCGAACCTGCCGGCCCTCAACGCCGACCTGGTGCACCTCGTCAAGGTGTCCGAGACCTACAGCGAGGCCGCCCCGGACGTTCTGAGAGCGCTCACGGACGCCACGACCACCACCGGCACCCTGGTCGACCAGCAGACCCAACTCCTCGGCGTCTACGGCCAGACCACCAGGACCGCCCAGGACCTCACGGCCTTCTTCCAGCAGAACAAGGACAACATCATCCGGCTCGGCGCGGTGAGCCGCCCCACCCTGGAGCTCCTCGCGCGGTACTCCGCGTCCTTCCCGTGCACCCTGCGCACCCTGGCCGGGTTCGTTCCCGCGATGGACAAGGCGCTCGGCAAAGGCACGGACAAGCCCGGACTCCACGTCACCGTGAAGGTCGTGCCCTCGCTCGGCACGTACGTCCCCGGAAAGGACACCCCCGCATACGGCGGCGGCGACGGCCCGCACTGCTACCCGGTGCCCTACCTCGGAGCCCCGCTCCCCGCAGAGAGCGCTCCCACCGGCACCGCGGCGGCCTCCGGCGCCGGGCTCGGGCTGCCGAACTCGCCGCAGGAGAACCACCTCGTGAACGAACTGCTCGCGCCCGCTCTCCGGCAGGCCCCGCAGTCCCTGCCCGACTGGAGCAGTCTGCTGCTCGGCCCGGCCCTGCGAGGGGCGGAGGTGAGCATCAAGTGAAGCGCCGCAGCATCGCGGGCCCGCTCGTGAAGTCGCTGGTCTTCGTCCTGGTGACGGTGGTCG
Source organism: Streptomyces hundungensis (assembly GCF_003627815.1). NCBI lineage: Bacteria > Bacillati > Actinomycetota > Actinomycetes > Kitasatosporales > Streptomycetaceae > Streptomyces > Streptomyces hundungensis. Next base: position 1,619,749 of record NZ_CP032698.1, on the reverse strand, counting down.
CGACCACGGTGCTCGCGCTGTCCATCGCCAACACCGGCGTGGGCGACACCACCTCCTACCGGGCCCGGTTCACCGACACCACCGGCCTCGTCGAGGGCGACAGCGTCCGCATCGCGGGTGTGAAGGTGGGCCAGGTCGACCGGGTGGAGGTGGTGGACCGCAGGCTCGCGCAGGTCACGTTCTCCGTGGAGCGCGGTCGCGCCCTGCCCGCCGCGGCGACCGCCTCGATCAAGTACCTCAACATGGTCGGCCAGCGCTACGTCGAACTGGGCCGGGGCGCCGGCGCGGTCGGCGCCACGCTCCCACCGGGCGCGACCATCCCGCTCCAGCGCACCACGCCGGCCCTCGACCTCACCCAGCTCTTCAACGGCTTCCAGCCCCTGTTCGAAGGGCTCTCACCCAAGGACGTCAACGACCTGGCGGGCTCCATCGTGCAGGTACTCCAGGGCGAGGGCGGCACGGTGGACAGCCTGCTGAAGCACATCGGCTCGCTGACCACGACCGTCGCCGCCAAGGACAAGGTGATCGGCGAGGTCGTCACCAATCTGAACACCGTCCTGACCACAGTGAACGACCGCGAAGCGGGCTTCAACGACCTGGTGGTCACGCTCCAGCGCCTGGTCTCCGGGTTCGCCGGGGACCGCAAGCCGCTCGGCGAGGCGATCGCCGCGATGGGGGATCTCACCACCGTCACCGCCGGACTGTTCCAGGACGGCAGGGCGCCGCTCAAGGAGGACATCCACCAGCTCGGCCGGCTCTCCTCGAACCTCGCTGAGAGCGCTCCCCAGATCGAGGACTTCCTGCGCAAGACCCCGGACAAGATGCGGGCGGTCACCCGGATCGCGTCGTACGGGTCCTGGCTCAACCTCTACCTCTGCGAGGCGAAGGTGTCCGGTGTGAAGACCGAGGACGGCAGCCCGCCGCCCACCGGAATCCCGGTCAGCCAATCGAGGTGCCAGGGATGAGACGCGCCCGCCTCAAGCCCATGAAGGAACGCAACCCCGTCGCGGTCAGCCTGGTGGGCCCGCTGATCCTGGCCCTGATCGGCGTCGCCGCCTACCACGCCGACTCCCTGCCGTTCATCGGCGGCGGCACCACCTACAGCGCCGACTTCTCGGAGTCCGCCGGGCTGCGCGACGGCGACGAGGTACGGATCGCCGGGGTCAAGGTCGGCGAGGTCAGCGCCGTCTCTCTGGACGGCGCCAAGGTGAAGGTCGCCTTCAAGGTGAAGGACGCCTGGATCGGCGACGCCTCGACCGCGGCCATCGCCATCAAGACCCTGCTCGGCGAGAAGTACCTGGCGATCGACCCGCTCGGCAGCGCCCGCCAGAACCCGGACAGCCGCATCCCGCTGGCCCGCACCACCTCCCCGTACGACGTCACCCAGGCCTTCGAAGGGCTCAGCAACACGATCGGTGACATCGACACCGCCCAGCTCGCCAAGAGCTTCGAGACGATCTCCGACACCTTCAAGAACTCGCCGCCCGATGTCCGCACCGCGGTGTCCGGGCTCTCCGCCCTGTCCAGGACCGTCTCCCAGCGCGACGCGCAACTCGCCCAACTCCTCAAAGGCAGCGAGCAGTTGACGAAAACGCTCGCGCACAGGAAAAGCAGCTTCGAGACCCTCATCGACGACGGCGGACTCCTCCTCGGCGAACTCAAGCAGCGCCGCGACGCCATCCAGGCGCTCCTCACCGGAACCCGCGGCCTGGGCACCCAGCTCACCGGCCTCGTCAAGGACAACACGGCCCAACTGAAGCCCACCCTGGCCGCGTTGGGGCGCGTCACGGACGTACTCGTCAAGAACCAGCAGGGCCTTGAGCGCACCCTCGCCCTCGCCGGGCCCTACTACCGGCTCGTCGGCAACACCATCGGCAACGGCCGCTGGTTCGACACCTACATCTGCGGTCTCGTCCCCAGGAACTACCTCCCGGCGAAGTCGCTCCCCGGCACCGGCTGCATGCCGCCGAAGAACGGAGGCTATCCATGAGCCGGCGACGCGCTCTGACCATCGCGCTGGCGCTCGCGGTGATCGCCGTCACCGTGATCGGCGGCCTGCGGGTGTTCGCCGCCCCCGCGGGCAAGCGGATCACCGCCTACTTCGACCGCGCCATCGGGATCTACCCCGGCTCGGACCTGCGGATCCTCGGGGTCAAGGTCGGCGAGGTCGACTCGGTGACGCCGCGGTGGCAGCGGGTCGAGGTGGTGGTCACACTCGATCCGGGCGTACGGGTGCCCAAGGACGCGCGGGCCGCCATCGTCTCGCCCAGCGTCGTGGCCGACCGGTACGTCCAGCTCGCCCCCGCCTACACCGGGGGCCCCGAGATCGCCGACCGGGCGGAGCTGCCCGCCGACCGCAACGCCACCCCCGTCGAGGTCGACCAGCTGTACGCCTCCCTCACCGACCTCAGCACGGCGCTCGGCCCCGGTGGGGCGAACTCCAAGGGAGCGCTCTCCGGGCTGCTCGACACCGGGGCCAAGAACCTCGACGGCAACGGCGCCGCGATCGGCGATTCCGTCGAGCAGTTCGGCAAGGCCGCCAAGACGCTGGACGGCAGCAGCGAGCACCTCTTCGCGACGCTCTCCTACCTCCAGACGTTCACCACCATGCTGAAGAACAAGGACGGCGCGGTGCGGGACGCGCAGAACCAACTCGCCGACGTGACCACGTTCTTCGCGGACAACAAGGACAACCTGGCGGGCGCCCTGAAGGAGCTCGGCACCGCGCTCGGCACCGTCAAGACGTTCATCCGGGACAATCGCGGCGCCCTCAAGGCCGAGGTCGACAAGCTCGGCCCCCTCACCCAGCTCCTCGTCGACCAGCGGGCCTCGCTCGCCGAAGCCCTGGACACCGCGCCGCTGGCCGCCGGAAACGCTCTCAACGCCTATGACCCGGTCCACCGCACCCTCGACGGCCGGGGCAACATCAACGAGATCAGCATGGGTGGTGACATCGTGTTCCCGCCCAACCCGTCGGTGGCGGGCGGCGCCGGCCTCGTACCGGTACCGGGGACCCGTCTGAGAGCGCTCCCGGCGCTGCCGCTGCCCCCGGTCGGCACCGTGTACGGGAGCGCCGCCGACCCGGCGAAGGGCTCCGCGGGCGGCTCGGCCTCCGGTGGAGCGACCCCGGACGGCGCGGCCCCGGACGGCGCGACCCCGGACGGCGCGACCCCGGACGGCGCGACCCCGGGCGGCGCGGCCACGAAGGGAAGCCGATGACGAGGGCGCGTTCGACCCGGCGGGCGGGGGCCGCGTTGGGGGCGGGGGTCGCGGTCGTCGTGGCCCTGGCGCTGACCCTCGGCAGTTGCTCGATGCCCTCGTTCTCCGGGATCGATCAGCTTCCGCTGCCCGGCGGCGCCGACCTCGGCAGCCACCCGTACGACATCACCGCCGACTTCGCGGACGTGCTGAGTCTGGTCCCGCAGGCCGCGGTGAAGGTCAACGACGTCGCCGTGGGCCGGGTCACCCGGGTGTCCCTCGCCTCCGACGGCTGGTCCGCGAAGGTCTCCATGCGGATCAGGGGAGACGTGAAGCTGCCCGCCAACTCCTATGCCCGGCTGGAGCAGTCCAGTCTGCTCGGCGAGAAGTTCGTCCAGCTCTCCGCGCCGGCGAAGGAGACCAAGGAGAGCGCCGGGGGCAGCCTCGGTCCCGGCGCCGCGATCCCGATCTCGCGGACCAACCGCAACCCGGAGGTCGAAGAGGTTCTGGGAGCGCTCTCGATGCTGCTCAACGGAGGCGGCGTCAACCAGCTCAAGACCATCACCACCGAGCTCAACAAGGCGATCAAGGGACGCGAGCCCGAGGTCCGCTCCATGCTCCAGCGGGTCAACACCCTGGTCACCGATTTGGACGGGCACCGCGGCGACATCACCGCGGCGCTCGACGGCGTCAACCGGCTCTCCGCCACCCTCGCCACCCGCAAGGAGCAGGTCGCCACCGTGCTCACCGGCCTGGCCCCGGGCCTCAAAGTCCTGGAGGACCAGCGGGGTTCACTCCTGACGATGCTCACGTCGCTCGACACCCTCTCCACGGTCGCCGTCTCGACGATCAACAAGAGCAAGGACGACATGGTGGCCGATCTCAAGGCGATCGCACCGATCCTCACGACCCTCGCGGACTCCGGCAAGGACCTGCCGGACTCGCTCCAGGTGCTCCTCACCTATCCGTTCACCGACGAGGTGCTGCGTGGGGTCAAGGGGGACTACCTCAACGTGTACCTCACGGTGACCGCCGCGCCGGGCACCACCCTCATCCCGCCGCTCGCCACACCGCCGCCATCCAGGACGCCGGGCGCGTCGAAGGCTCCGGGCGCGGCGAAGGGGCCGGGCGCGTCGAAGGTGCCGCTGGGGCTGCCGTCCGTCGCCGGCTCCGGAGGGGCGAGCTGATGCTGACCCTCGCGACCAGACTCAAGAACCTCGCGTTCCTCGTCATCGGAGTGCTCGTGCTCGGTTACACCGGCTTCCGGTACGCCGACGTCGGCCACTACATCGGCATCCGCGACTACTACACGGTGCAGGTCCATCTCGCCCAGACGGGCGGCCTGTTCACGCACTCCAATGTCACCTACCGGGGTGTCTCGGTGGGCCGGGTCGGCCCCATCGAGCTCACCGACGAGGGCGTCGTCGCCGAACTGCGCATCGACAACTCGGCCCCGCCCATCCCGACCGCCCTCAAGGCCGTGGTGGCCAACCTGTCGGCCGTCGGCGAGCAGTACATCGATCTGCGGCCCACCTCCACGGGGGCTCCCTATCTGGGCGACGGCAGCGAGATCGATCAGTACGACACGAGCACTCCCGCCCCCGTCACCACCGTGCTCACCAGTGTCAACAACCTTGCCGAGTCCGTGCCGTTGGAGTCCTTGCGGACGGTCGTCGACGAGTTCGGGAAGGCCTTCGAAGGGCGTGGCGACGACCTTCAGGTGCTCCTCGACAACGGCGACGACTTCGTGAAGGCCGCCGACAAGGCGCTGCCGAGCACGGTCACGCTCCTCAACGACGGTCAGACCGTCCTGAGCACCCAGGCCGAGGAGAGCGAGGCCATCAAGAGCTTCGCCTCGGGCGCGCAGCGCCTCACCGCCACCCTGAAGGGCTCCGACACCGACCTGCGCCGGCTGATCGCCGCGGCGCCCGACGCGGCCGGCCAGATCAGCGGGCTGCTCAGGGACCTCAACCCGGAACTCAGCGTGGTCCTCGCGAACCTCCTCACCACGGCGGACGTGGCCGTGACGCGACAGCGCGGAATCGAGGAACTCCTGGTGAAAATACCGCCGTTGACCGCCGCGGGCGCCACGGCCATCGACAGCAAGGGGGCCAACCTGGGCATGGCGGTCACCTTCTTCGCCCCGCTGCCCTGCACCGACGGATATGGCGGCACCGTCTACCGCAACGGCCTCGAAACCCTCGACACGCCGAAGCTCAACACCAAGGCGCGCTGTGCCGCGCCCGCGGGCAGCGGCATCGACGTCCGCGGCTCGGCGCACGCACCGAGTGGCGGACCGCTGCGCCCGCCGGCCCAGCCGGGCGCGCTGCCCCCCGCCCCTGCCGGGGCGCCTCCCGCCCCGACCGAGGCGCCCGCCGTCCGGACCGCGGCTCTGCCCGGCGCCCTGGCCCTGCCCGCGCTGCCCGGCGGCGGCCCCTCGGACCTGGCCGGGCTGCTCGGCCTCACCCCCGCCGCCGGTGGAAAGGACGTACGCCCGTGATCACGCTCTCCCGCCCGCGCGGAACGGGCCGCACCCTGGTGGTGGCCGCGCTCACGGTCTCGGCCCTCTTCGCCGCGTTCGGTGGATGGAGGTACCTCCAGGCGCGGGACGACTCCTCGGTCGCGTACGCCACCTCCCGCGATGCCGCCCTGGCGGCGGGCCGCACACGGATCGCCGCGCTCTCCACCCTGGACGCGGCCCACCCCGACGCGACCCTGCGCGGCTGGCTCGACGCCTCGACGGGCCCCCTCCGCGACGAGCTCCGCCGCGCGGGCGCGGGAAAGCCCACCACGTCGGCCCGGGGCGAGGTCACCGACGCGGCCGTCACCCAACTCGACGACCGCTCCGGTACGGCGAAGCTCATCGCGACGGTGCGGGTTCGCCTGACCCCGGCGGGGGGTGCCGCCACCGATGACCGCAAGCGTTTGGAGGCGGCCCTCGAACGCACCGAAGCCGGCTGGAAGGTGAAGGCACTCAGCGCGGTCCCGGTCGCCACGCCCTGACGACGGACCGATAGGGAGAGAACGCGTGAGCACAGCAGAGACGAAGCCGGCCACCGGGCCCGAGCCGGAGTCCTGGCCGGAGCGCGAGCCGGGGCCCAAGCTCGATCCCGAGCCGGGGCCGGAGGCGGAACCCAAGCCCGAACCCGAGCACGCCGAAGAGTCCGCCCCCGCCGAAGAGTCCGCCCCCGCCGGGAAATCCGCCTCCGCCGAGCAACCGGAAGCGGACCGGGAAGCCGGGGCAGAAGTCCGGGGCGGGAGGGTTGCCCCGTTGCGGGGTGGACGGTTGTGGCGTCTCCTCGCTCTCGGCGGTGTCCTCGTGCTTCTTCTGGCGGGGGCCGGACTGCTGTTCCGAGCACGGCAGTTGACCTCCGCGCCCGCCCTGAGCAACCACGCGCTCACGGACGCCTCCGCCACCACCCGCGTCATCGGCGACGTCAGCAACACCCTCGGCAAGGTCTTCTCGTACGCCTCCCAGGACACCTCCGCCACCGAGGACGCGGCCAAGGAACTGCTGGGCGGCCGAGCGGCCGGACAGTACAGCGCCCTGTTCGGCGAGTTGAGGCAGCGGGCCGTGGACCAGAAGCTCAGTCTGACCACCCATGTCGTCCGGGCCGGAGTCATCCGGCTCACCCGCGACCGGGCGGAGCTGCTCGTCTTCCTCGACCAGCGGTCCCAGCGGGACACCAAGCCCGCGACCACCGCCGCCGCCCAGCTGTCCGTCACCGCCGAACTCAGCGCTGGGCACTGGCAGATCACTGACATCCGAGCCCGCTAGGACGAGCCCGCCGCCGGGCCCCGCGAGAGGAAGCACGAACCACATGGCACGCATGACGATCCAGCCCCTGCTCATCGCCGCGATGGTGCTCACGCTGCTCGCGGGCGGGTTCGCCGGGTGGGCGGGCTGGTCCTGGTACGGCGCCGCGCACGACGATGCCGCCGCCTACGCCGCCTCCCGCGACGAGGTCCTCGCGGCCGGCGAGCAGGCCGTGCAGAACCTTTCCACGCTCGACCACAAGGACCTGGCCCACGGCCTGGACATGTGGCAGGACTCCACCACCGGCGATCTGCGCCGCCAACTCACCGATGGACGCGGCGAGTTCGAGAAGCAGGTCCAACAGGCGCAGACGGTCACCACGGCCAAGGTGCTGGACGGCGCGGTCACCGAGCTGGACGACCGGGCGGGCCGGGCCCGGGTGATGGTGGCGCTGCGCATCACCGTGCAGGCGCCGAAGGAGAAGCCCGCCGCCAAGGACAGCAGGATGCTCGGCGAACTCACCCGTACCCCCGCCGGCTGGAAGCTCAGCGCCCTCGGCCAGGCGCCGGTCGGCAACAGCGCGGCCAACTGACCCCCTTCTCGCATCCGGACAGGAGCCGCACATGTCGACAACCCGTCATCTGGTCAACCGTCAGCGCCGACTGGCCCAGGCCGAGGCCGCCGCCCGAACTATCACCGAAGCTCCATCACGGAGCGGCGTGACGATCAGCAAGTCCCCTTCTGTCAACGGTAGTTCGGAGGGCGAGGCGGGCTCTGCGCGCGATGCGGCACGTGTGCCCCGCGGACGGCTATCCCCCCGCTCCCGGCCGTCCCGAGCACGGTCCACGGAGACGGCGGCGCCGCGCCCGACGCGCTCCGCGGGAGCCCTGCGCCGCCTGCTCCGCGTGCGGGCCCCCGTCGCCCTGTGCGTCCTGGTCGTGCTGCTCGGCGCCTTCGGCGCCCTCGCCCTGGTCCGGGCCGGCTCCCTGCGCTCCGATCCGGCCGCCCGCAATGTCGCCCTGACCGATCCCGCCCGTACCAGCGAGGTCAAGGGGCAGACCGAGAAGGCCGTGGCCGCGCTGTTCTCGTACAGCTACGCGGACGCCGCCGCCGCCGATAAAGCGGCCTCAACGTGGCTCACCGGCAAGGCCGTTCAGCAGCACCACGACATGCTGACCGCCGTGCGGGCCCAGGCCAAGGAGCAGAAGCTGGTGCTGACCACCACCGCGACCGAGAGCGGCGTGGAGATGATCGACGGCTCCCGCGCCCGGGTGCTCGTCTACGCCGATCAGAGCAGCACGCGTACCGCGGGCAAGAAGCCCGAAACGACGTACGCCGCCGCCATGTTCGCCGTCGACGTGGTGCGCCGGGACGGCGGGGCCTGGCAGATCTCCGGGATCGACACCTTCGGGCAGGGATCGTGAAGGCCCGCGACCGGCTCCTGGACCCGCGTCGGCTTTCGCTGCGGGGGCACCGGCGGTTACGGCGCGGGCTCACCGGTAGTGCCGTCGCGGCCGTCGCGATGGCCGCCCTCACCGGCTCGCAGGCACCGGGACTCCTGCGTCCCACGCCGTCGGCCCCGAGCGAGCCCGTCGCGGGACCCGCCGGCGCCGTACGTACGGAACAGCCGTCCGACGGCGCGTACCACACCGAGCTTCCGCCGCTGGTCTCGCCGAAACCGACGCCGATGCCGCCGGGCACCCCGCCGACGGTGGGCGTCGTCGACCCGGTGTGGACGCAGGAAGGCATTGCGGCCACCGTTCTCGCCGCGTACCAGCGGGCGGCGCAGCGGCTGGCGGGGAGCGCGCCGCACTGTCATCTGCCGTGGCAACTCCTGGCGGCGCTTGGCAAGGTGGAGTCGGGCCACGCGGGCGGCGGGCGGGTCGACGCGCACGGCACGACCCTCACACCGATCCTGGGGCCGGTGCTCAACGGGGCCGGCTTCGCGGACATCGCCGACACCGACCACGGAACCCTGGACGGGGACGCCCGTCACGACCGCGCGGTCGGGCCGATGCAGTTCATCCCCTCCACCTGGGCCACCTGGGGACGGGACGGCAACGACGACGGCCGCAAGGATCCCGACAACGTCTTCGACGCGTCGCTCGCCGCCGGGTCCTATCTGTGTGCGGACGGGCGTGACCTGGCGGTCCCGGCGGATCTGAACCGTGCGGTGCTCGCCTACAACCACTCGGCCGACTATCTGCGGACGGTCCTGGCGTGGCTGGAGTTCTACCGTCGGGGCGCCCATGGCGTGCCGGACGGCACGGGGGTGCTGCCGAGCACGCCCGGCGCGGGCAGCGCCGGCCAACTCGACGCCGACCGGGGGCGCAAACAGGGCGGCGGCATCGTGATCGGGCCCCAGCCGAGCGGCAAGCCCTCCGCCCCGGCCCCCGCGCATCCCGGCGGCAGCCCGTCGGCCTCGCGCCCGCCGCAGTCGCCACCGCCCTCGGCCACGCCTTCACCTTCGTCTTCCTCGTCCTCGCCGACTTCGAGCCCGTCTCCCTCGCCGTCGTCGAGCACGAGCCCCAGCACGAGCCCGAGTCCCTCACCGTCCGGCGGCCCCGGTGTGCCGGAGTGTCCGACGCCGTCGTCCTCGGCATCGCCCACGCCGGGCCCGTCCGGCACGCCGTCCGCGCCGGGGTGCCCCTCACCCGCCCCCTGACGACAGGACCTGCGCGAGGTCGTAGCGGACCGGCTCCTCCAACTGTGCGTAGGTGCAGCTTTCGGGAATGCGGTCCGGGCGCCAGCGGCGGAACTGCGCGGTGTGCCGGAACCGGTCGCCCTCCATGTGGTCGTACGCCACCTCCACCACCCGCTCGGGGCGGACCGCCACCCACGACAGGTCCTTCTTGCCGGTCCAGCGGCTGGGGGCGCCCGGCAGGCGGGCGCTCTCGTGCGCGGCCTCCTGCGCCCACGCGGCCCAGGGGTGGCCCTCGGTGACCGGGTCGGCCATGAGCAGCGGCGCGAGCTCGTCGATCAGTTCCGCCCGGCGCTTCATCGGGAAGGCGGCGCACACCCCGACGTGCTGGAGCGCGCCCGCCGGGTCGTACAGGCCGAGCAGGAGCGAGCCGACGACCGGGCCGCTCTTGTGGTGGCGGTATCCGGCGATCACCACGTCCGCCGTCCGCTCGTGCTTGATCTTGTACATGAGGCGGGCGTCCGGCCGGTAGGGAAGGTCGAGGGGCTTGGCGACGACCCCGTCGAGCCCGGCGCCCTCGTACTCCTCGAACCATCGGCGGGCCACCTCGATGTCGGTGGTGGCCGGTGCGAGGTGCACCGGTGGTGATACGCCGTCGAGGGCCGTGGCGAGCAGCGCGCGCCGTTCGGCGAGCGGGGTGTCGAGGAGCGGGACGTCGTCGAGGGCGAGCAGGTCGAAGGTGATGAAACTCGCCGGGGTCTGCTCGGCGAGCAGCTTCACCCGGGACGCGGCGGGGTGGATGCGCTCGCTGAGCCGGTCGAAGTCGAGGCGGCCGTCGTAAGCGATGACGATCTCGCCGTCCACCACGCACCGCGCGGGAAGGCGCTCCGCGAGGGCGGCCGCCAGCTCGGGGAAGTAGCGGGTCAGGGGTTTGCCGTTGCGGCTGCCGATGACGATCTCGGCGCCGTCGCGGTGCACGATGGCCCGGAACCCGTCCCACTTGGCCTCGTACTGCATCCCGGGCGGGATCTTCGCCACGGACTTGGCGAGCATCGGCTTCACAGGAGGCATCACCGGGAGATCCATACAACCGATTCTCACCGATATGCGGCATTGTCGCCCTCCGCCTACCGTGGCCTGCATGGGCAAGGGCGAAGCGATCGAGCTGGAGGTCGGCGGGCGCACCGTCCGCCTCTCCAACCCGGACAAGGTCTACTTTCCGGAGCGCGGCTACACCAAGCTGGACGTGGCGCGGTACTACCTGGCCGTCGCGGACGGCATCACGCGCGCCCTGCGCGACCGCCCCACCACCCTGGAGCGCTACCCCGACGGCGTGGACGGCGAGTCCTTCTTCCAGAAGCGGGCCCCCAAGAACGTGCCCGACTGGATCCCCACCGCGCGCATCGCCTTCCCCAGCGGCCGGCACGCCGACGAGATGTGCCCCACCGAGCCCGCCGCCGTCCTGTGGGCCGCGCAGCTGGGCACCTTGACCTTCCACCCCTGGCCGGTACGGCGCGAGGCGACCGACCACCCCGACGAACTCCGCATCGACCTCGACCCCCAGCCCGGCACCGACTTCGACGACGCCGTCCCCGTAGCCCATGAACTGCGCGCCCTGTTGGGCGAGTTGGGCATCACGGGCTGGCCCAAGACGTCCGGCGGCCGGGGCATCCACGTCTTCGTGCCGATCGAGCCGCGCTGGACCTTCACCGAGGTGCGCCGCTGCGCCATCGCCCTCGGCCGCGAGCTGGAGCGCCGCATGGCGGGGAAGGTCACCACCGCCTGGTGGAAGGAGGAGCGCGGCGAGCGGATCTTCGTGGACTACAACCAGACCGCCCGCGACCGCACCATCGCCTCGGCCTATTCGGTACGCCCCAAGCCGCACGCCCCCGTCTCGGCGCCGCTGCGCTGGGACGAACTCGACGACGTCCACCCCGAGGACTTCGACCTGCGGACCATGCCCGCGCGCTACGCCGAACTCGGCGATCTGCACGCGGACATGGACGACCACGCCTTCGGTCTGGAGCCGCTCCTCGAACTCGCCGAACGCGACGAGCGCGACCACGAACTCGGCGACATGCCGTACCCGCCGGACTATCCCAAGATGCCGGGGGAGCCCAAGCGGGTACAGCCGAGCCGTGCCGCCAAGGAGAAATAGCGCGCTCAGGCGGCCGCGACGGGCGAGGCCAGCTCGAAGTCGGCGGCGTCGACGCCGCCCTCCTTGGTGTCGTCGTTGGCGAACACGAACGACTCGATGGGCACGTCGCGTTCCTCGCTGAGCGCGGCCACGAGCTCCTGCACCACCACCGTCTCCAGGACGACCCGGACGCTGGGGGCCGTCCTCGGCAGACATATGACACCGAGGTTCTCGGCCACCTCGACGTCCTGAGTGGTGATCAGCAGGGTGAGGTGGCCGGCCGAGGAGAGCGAGCGGGCCAGTTCGACCTCGCGGCCGTCGCCGAAGACGAGGTGCAGGGTGTTGCCCGCCGACTCCATCTCGCCGTGCAAATAGTTGCGGGTGACCGAGGCCGCCGCCGGCATCCGGGGCACCTCGCGCAGCAGCAGGGCCGCCTCCTCGGCGCTGACCCGGGAGGCGCCGGAGGCCACGCAGTCGGCCGCCACACAGCGGGCCGCGCGGGCGCGGAGCGCGCCGACCACCTCGGTGGCGCGGGCGCGGACGGCCGCCACCCGGGAGGCGATGCCGTCCCAGGGATCGTCCACGCGTCCGGCGACGGCCCCGGCGATCAGATCGAGCGCCACGACCGTGGCGGTGAAGCCGACGGTCGAGGCGTACGAGTCGGGCTCATTGCCCAAGTCGACGGTCAGATCGGCGAGTTCACCCAGCGGCGAGGGCGTGACGTTGAGGACGGCGAGCGTCGGCACGTCGCTCGCGGCCCTGAACGCGGCGATCGTCTCCGAGCTGCGGCCACCCTGCGACACCCCGATCAGGAGATCGGTGTCGAAGCCGCGCAGCCCGTCCTCGATCTCGCTGGAGAGCACCCGCTGGGCCGGTACGCCGTGGCCGCGGAGCACTTCGACCGGGACGGCGAGCGCCGCGTAGGAGGCGCCGATCCCGGCGAGCAGTGGTCGCCGCTTGGTGCCGAGCCGGCTCAGGGCCGCCTCGTCGAGCTGCCGCCGCACATGGGCGATCACGCGTTCCAGCGCCTGCGGCTGGCCGCTCTGGCCGTCGAGGAAGGTGATACGCGATCCGGACATGAAGGAGTCCTTTCGTAGGCCCCGCCGGATGCGGACGGCGGGAGAGCGCGACAGGGGTGGCGGGTGGAGCGTCAGGCATTGGACGCCGGATCGTCCCTTAGGGCGGCGCCCGGGGGAACGGCGTCGGGGGAGCGCACGGGAGTGCCGGACGGTGTGTCGGCGGACGCGGCGGCGGGTTCACCCGCGCGGGCCCCGCCTTCGGCGGGCTCGCCCGACGGAAGGCCGCCTTCGGCCGGATCGGCGGCCGCGCCTTCGCCTTCGGCGGGTTCGCGTCCCGGCGTCGGCAGGTCGAACCGAAGAATCGCGAACCGGAAGATGACGTAGTAGAGCGCGGCGAACGCCAGGCCGATGGGGATCAGGAGCCAGGGCTTGGTGGCGATGCCGTAGTTGACGACGTAGTCGATCGCGCCGGAGGAGAAGCCGAACCCGTCGCGGATGCCCAGCGCGTAGCAGACCGCCATGGAGACGCCGAACAGCACCGCGTGGACGGCGTACAGGAGCGGGGCGACGAACATGAAACTGAACTCGATGGGCTCGGTGACACCCGTGACGAACGAGGTGAGCGCGACCGAGATCATCATGCCCTTGACCATGGTGCGGTTCTCGGGCCGCGCGGTGTGCGCGATCGCGAGGGCGGCGGCGGGCAGCGCGAACATGTAGATCGGGAAGCCGCCGGTCATGAACTGGCCGGCGCTCGGGTCGCCCGCCAGGAAGCGCGCGATGTCGCCGTGGACCTCGGCGCCGGTGGAGGGGTTGACGAACGTTCCGGCGTCGAACCACGGGAAGAACGTGAAGAAGTGGTGCATCCCGATCGGGATCAGCGCGCGGACCACCAGGCCGAAGAGGCCCGCGCCCCAGGCGCCGGTGCCCACCAGCCACTCGCCGAAGTGGTAGAACCAGCCCCCCACCATCGGCCAGACCACGCCGAACACCACGCCCATGCCGACGCCCGCGAAGGCGCTGAGGATCGGGACCAGCCTGCGGCCGCCGAAGAAGCCCAGCCAGTCGGGGAGTTTGGTGCGGCTGAAGCGCTGGTAGAGCAGCGCCGCGACCAGGCCCATGACGATGCCGCCGAGCACCTTGGCGTCCAGCGGCTTGCCGTCGACGCCCTTCGGGAAGGCGTCGCTGGCGAGCACCGCCTTGAAGACGAGGTAGCCGACGGCGGCGGCGAGCGCGGTGGAGCCGTCCGCCTTCTTGGCGAAGCCGATGGCCACGCCGATGGCGAACAGGAGCGGCAGGTTGTCGAAGACGGTCTGACCGCCGGCGGCCAGGACCATGCCGAACTTGCGGATCAGCTCGGGGAGCTCCTCCCGGCCGAGCAGGTCCTTGGCGCCTAGTCGCAGCAGGAGCGCGGCCGCCGGAAGTGTCGCCACCGGGAGCATCAGGCTGCGCCCGATGCGCTGCATGACCGCCATGACACCGCTGCCGCGCCGCTTGTCGGCGGCCTTGGCTCGACCCGTACTCATCCGTCTTCCTCCATCGCGCAAGCGGTCCCGCTGCCCTCCACGGGCGTGGTCACCGAACCGGCCGGCCGCCGGTTCCACCGGGTGCCGCGACCCAAAGGTATGCAGTGGTATTTGAGTGGTCAATAGTGGTCTGCTCCCTTTCTCGAAAGGTGACCAAAGGCCCGGAGCTCGGCGCCGGTGGAGTGGGCCGGATCCAGTGGTATGCGGTGGTATGCTCCGGGGATCCCGCTGGAGGTTCCGATGAGCGCCGACGCCACCCCTGACCGCCCCGTCCGCTTCCCCGAGCGAGGCAGCGGGCCGTCCCCGCTGTGGGCCCAGACCGCCGAACTCATCCAGGACGAGATCCAGCGCCGCGGGCTGACCGCCGGCGCCCGGCTGCCCCCCGAGCGCGAACTCGGCGAGCGGCTCGACATCTCCCGGGTCACCCTGCGCAAGGCCCTCGCCCATCTCGTCGACCAGGGTCTGGTGACCGCCTCGCACGGCCGGGGCTGGTTCGTGGCGGCCCCCGTGGCGCCGCGCGAGTGGCCCAACGACCTGGAGTCGTTCACGGCGACCGCCCGCCGCAAGCACATGACGCCGAGCTCCCTCGTGCTGCACCAGGATCTGCGCCCCGCGACCCTGGACGACGCCGACCGACTGGACGTGCCGGCCGGCGCCCCCCTGCTGCGCCTGGAGCGCGTCCGACTCCTCGACGACGTACGTATCGCCGTCGACCGCACCCTGCTGGTGGCCACGCTCGCGCCCGGCCTCGACGCGGTGGACTTCGCGAAAGCCTCGCTCTTCGAGGAACTGCACGCGCGGGGCGTCGAGTTGGACCGCTCCGAGACCACCATCGAGGCGCGCGGCGCAGACCGTACGCTGGCGGACCACCTCGCGATCGAGCCCGGCTCGCCCGTGCTCGCCCTGGACCAGACGATCTACGCGCGCGACCAGCGTCCGGTGCTCCTGTCGACTGTCGAGTACAGCGGGGACCGCTACCGGCTGCGCACCACACTCCAACCACGCTGACAGGCGCACGCGGCCCGGGAGCCCGCCGTTGGGCGCGATGCGGGGGGGCCGATGGTCCCGAAAGGACGCGCCGGGCGAGGTCTCGTCCGCGTACGACCGCGCGGACCCGAGGTCCCGGACGTCCTGCCCGCCCCCCGGGGCCCCGCGTGCCGGGCCCCCGGGCGGCCGCGCCCCGCTCCGTCCCGAATTGTCAGTGCCTGCTGCACGACTCAAGATGGCAGGAGAACGGGACTCCCAAGGAGCTCACATGCTCACCACCCAGTACGTCACGGGCTCGCCCAGCTGGTTCGACCTCGCCACCCCGGATCTTGACGCCGCGGTCGCCTTCTACACCGGTGTCTTCGGCTGGACCTACACCCCGGGCGGTCCCGAGGTCGGCGGATACGGCACGTTCCAGTCCGCTGGCAGGACCGTCGCCGGCGCGATGACCGTCCCGGCCGAGCAGGGCGCCCCCGGGTGGAACGTGTACTTCCAGACGACGGACGTCGAGGCCACGGCCCGGGCCGTCGAGCAGGACGGCGGCAGCGTCACCCTCCAGCCCGTGGACGTCATGGAGCTCGGCCGCAGCGCCTGCTTCAAGGACCCGGCGGGCGTCGGCTTCTCGGCCTGGCAGCCGAAGGCGATGAGCGGGATGGAGGCGGCCGGCGAGCCCGGCACGCTCGCCTGGGTCGAGCTGAGCACGCCCGACGTCGCGGCGGCCCTCGGCTTCTACCACGCGGTCTTCGGCTGGGAGACCACCGAGGTGAGCTTCCCGGGCGGCACCTATACGACCGTCAACCCCGCGGCCGCGGGGCCCGACGCGATGTTCGGCGGCGTCGTTCCGCTCGACAGCGACCCGCTGGAGGCCGAGGCGGGCGCCTACTGGATGCCGTACATCGAAGTGGCCGACGCCGATACGAGCGCCGCCAAGGCGCGAGAGCTGGGCGGCACCGTCAGGATGGCTCCGATGGACGTCGAGGGCGTGGGCCGGCTCGGCAAGATCGCCGACCCGTTCGGCGGCCGCATCGCCCTCATCACGAGCGCCTCCGGGGCGTCCTAGCGGGCCACTGGAAGCGTCGGAGGCGGCCGGTGAGCAGGGGGTCGACGGGCGCGTTCACCATTCGTTGACCGGACGTTGATCAGCGCCCGGCAGCGTGTGCCGCATGCTGAACGACACCATGACCGCCGGCCAGGAACTCGCTTGGCAGGAGACCGCGTTGTGCCGCCAGGCGGGCCCCGAGTTCTTCTTCCCCGCCCCGGGCAGCTCGACGCGTGAGGCCAAGCAGCTCTGCGGAGCCTGCGAACAACGCACGGCATGTCTTGAGTACGCGCTGGCCCACGACGAGCGATTCGGCGTGTGGGGCGGCCTCTCCGAGAAGGAACGGTTCGCGCTGCAACGCACGCGCCAGGGCTGAAGAACGGCGCCCCGCCCGAGCCGGGCGGGGCACGGGGCCCGAGCCGGGCGGGGCGCGGGGCCCGAGCCGGGCCGGGCGCCGGGCACCCCGGATCGTCCGGCGTGCCCGGACGCGCCGCCGACGCCGGAGCGTCAGCGGCGAGCGGCCATCCGGGCCTTGCGCGCGGCGAGCTTCTCGTCGAACTTGGACGCCTCGGCGTCGAGCCCGCCCATGTACAGGCCGAGCTCCTCCTGGGCCTTGAGACCCTCGGGGCCGAGCCCGTCGATCTCCAGGACCCTGAGGTTGCGCAGCACCGGCTGGAGCACGTCGTCGTGGTGGATGCGCATGTTGTAGATCTCGCCGATCGCCATCTGCGCGGCCGCCCGCTCGAAGCCCGGCATGCCGTGACCGGGCATCCGGAAGTTCACGACGACATCGCGCACCGACTGCATCGTCAGGTCCGGGGCGAGCTCGAAGGCCGCGCCCAGGAGGTTGCGGTAGAAGACCATGTGTAGGTTCTCGTCGGTCGCGATCCGCGCCAGCATCCGGTCGCACACCGGGTCGCCCGACTGGTGGCCGGTGTTGCGGTGCGAAACCCGGGTGGCGAGCTCCTGGAAGGCCACATAGGCCACCGAGTGCAGCATCGAGTGCCGGTTGTCCGACTCGAAGCCCTCGCTCATGTGCGCCATGCGGAACTGCTCCAGCTTGTCCGGGTCCACGGCCCGCGAGGCGAGCAGATAGTCCCGCATCACGATGCCGTGGCGGCCCTCCTCGGCGGTCCAGCGGTGCACCCAGGTGCCCCAGGCGCCGTCGCGCCCGAACAGCGAGGCGATCTCGTGGTGGTAGCTCGGCAGGTTGTCCTCGGTGAGCAGATTGACCACCAGGGCGATCTTGCCGATGTCGGTCACCTTGGACTGCTGGGGCTCCCAGGCCTCGCCGTCCTCGAAGAGACCGGGGAAGTTGCGGGCGTCCGACCACGGCACGTAGTCGTGCGGCATCCAGTCCTTGGCGACCTTGAGGTGCCGGTTGAGCTCCTTTTCGACTACCTCTTCCAGCGCGAACAGCAGCCGGGCGTCGGTCCACGCGTCCGAACTGCCGAGGTGGGGAGAAGTGATCGTCACGGGTGTGCTCCAGGGGGACGGGAAAGGGGGGACGTCAAACGTACCTACGCATACGTAGGTTACGAGACCGTAGGTTAAGGCGGCCGTAAGCCCCAGGCCAAGCCCTCCTTCCCCTTCGTCCGGTTACGTTCTGCTATATGTGCAGGTCGTTGCGGTCGAAGGAGAGGCAAGTCACCTCCCGAACCGGGCCGAGCAAGCGGGCGGGGCCGGCCGAATCCGACCGGCCCCGCCCCCTGTGCAGCGCTCTCAGCGGGCCCCGAGCCCGCCGGTGACCTCCTCGGCCGTGGTGTCGGCGAGTGCGCCGTCGAGCAGCAGCCAGCGGGTGACGCCGATCGACTCCAGGAACGGCACGTCATGGCTCGCCACGATCAGCGCGCCCTCATAGGCGTCGAGCGCGGCTTGCAGAGCGCGCACGCTGGCCATGTCCAGATTGTTGGTGGGCTCGTCCAGCATCAGCAGTTGGGGCGCGGGCTCCGCGAGCAGCAGCGCGGCGAGCGCGGCACGAAAACGCTCCCCGCCCGAGAGGGTCCCGGCCGGCTGGGCGGCCCTGGCCCCCTTGAACAGGAAGCGCGCAAGCCGCGCCCTGATCGCGTTGTCCGTCGCCCCCGGTGCGTAGCGGGCCACGTTCTCCACCACGCTCAGCGTGTCGTCGAGCACGTCGAGGCGCTGGGGCAGAAACCGCAGCGGCACATGGGTCACCGCCTCGCCCGCCACCGGTTGCAACTGCCCCGCGAGCGTGCGCAGCAGCGTCGTCTTGCCCGAGCCGTTGCGGCCCACCAGGGCGATCCGCTCCGGTCCGCGCACCTCGAGTTCCCCCTCCATCCGCGCGCCGTAAGGGAGTTGGAGCTCGCGCAGGGTCAGGACGGAGCGGCCGGGGTGCACCTTGGTGGAGGGGAGTTCGATGCGGATCTCCTCGTCGTCGCGCACCGCCTCCACGGCCTGGTCGAGCCGCTCGCGCGCCTGGCCGAGGCGCTCGGTCTGGAGGATGCGGTGCTTGCCCGCCGACACCTGCGCCTCGCGACGCCGGTTGTTGGCGACGATCCTCGGCACCACCTTGTTGTCGTAACTCTTCTGCCCATAACGCCGTCGCCGGGCCAACTTGACCTGGGCGTCGGACAGTTCACGCTTCTGGCGCTGCACATCGGCCTCGGCGACCCGCACCATCCGCTCGGCCGCCTCCTGCTCGGCCCGCAGGGCTTCCTCGTACGACGTGAAGTTCCCGCCGTACCACGTGAGTTGGCCCTCGCGGAGGTCGGCGATCCGGTCCACCCGGTCCAGCAGCTCCCGGTCGTGGCTGACCACCACGAGCACTCCGCTCCAGGCGTCGACCGCGTCGTACAGCCGCCGTCGGGCCGGCAGGTCCAGGTTGTTGGTGGGCTCGTCCAGCAGCAGCACGTCCGGGCGGCGCAGGAGCAGCGCGGCCAGCCGCAGCAGCACCGACTCGCCGCCTGAGACCTCGCCGATCGTGCGGTCGAGACCGATGGACCCGAGGCCGAGCTGGTCGAGGGTGGCGCGGGCCCGCTCCTCGACGTCCCAGTCGTCGCCCACCGTCTCGAAGTGGCGCTCGTCGGCGTCGCCGTCCTCAATGGCGTGCAGGGCGGCGCGGACCGCGTCGATGCCGAGCGCCTGGTCCACCCGCAAAGCGGTGTCGAGGACCAGGTTCTGCGGCAGATGACCGACCTCGCCCGCGATGGTGACGCTGCCGTCGGTCGGCGTGAGGACACCGGCGATCAGCTTCAACAGGGTTGATTTGCCGGACCCGTTGAGGCCGACGAGCCCGGTGCGGCCGGGGCCGACGGAGAGCTGGAAGTCCTCGAAGACGGGGGTGCCGTCCGGCCACGCGAAGGACAGCGCGGCGGAGCTGATCTGAGGAGGGAAAGATGACATACGGGTCTCCCGGTTGCGGGGAAGGAAGGGGGCAACGGGGGTTCTGAGACACCGCTCAGGGCAGGAAAAAGGCCCTGGTCGTGGTGGGGGACATGGCTCGGAGGCAGCAGTCACACCGGCGCGCGCGACACGGAAGGGAGTGCGCGAAACGGTGTCTCAGGGGCCTCAGACGAGCAACGTCCTACTCCATTCGACGACAACAGGGCCAGACACGAACCTACGCCGACGCCCCGCGTCCCGCAAACCATTTAAAAGCGGGGCCCGCACGCCCGGTGATCAGGCGCGGGTCGGGGGCAAGAGGGCGAGGGGCACAGGCGTCGGGCACCGCCGCGACCGGGCAGGAGCGGAGGCGGTGCGGCAGGTGTGCGTTCTGCGGGGGTGTATCAGCAGGCGTCGCGCAGCAGCGCGGTGAGGTCGCCGTCCAGGTCGAGGTGCTGGTACTCCCGGCCGGGCGGCACCACGAGCCGGGTGCGTTCGAGGAAGCGACGCACTTCGGAGGTGCGGATGTGGACCATGGCGACGCCTTCACGGGCGTGGAATTCGAGCACCGTGCGGTCGTAGCCGTACGGCCGCACCCGGACGTCGCCCACTCCGGCCGGCTCCTCGATGCCCGCTTCGAGCAGCTCGCGGGCGAACTCCCAGGAGACCTCGGCGCCTTCGAGGGTGGCCGGGGCGGGGAAGGCCATGTGGACGGCGAAGGGGTCATCGGGGTCGTAGCGCAGCGTCGCGGGCACGGTTTCCATACGGGGCGCGGACGCGATCAGGCGCACCTGGACGGGCTGCTCGATGACGGTGGACAAAGCCCTGCTCCCTCAACCTCGGGGTTCTCTCCTGCCGCCCGGAAAGACGTCGAAATTCGGCGTTCCGTGCACCGGGGGTTCACGTGACCTGCGTCACGGCGAACGCCGGGACGTGGCGCACGGGTCCGGATTGCTCGTATCAGGGCGGCTTCCCCCTCCCGCGCGGACCACACCACATCACCCCCGTAACTTCGCGCTCACTTCTTTCCGCCTCTTCGACAACGTCGCCTCCTCTTCAAGAGGGTCGCCAGGCGCAGCGGAGTGCTCGGACGCACGGTGCGTACGTCCAACGGCTCGCCGTCCCGGGGCCGGTGGCGTACGCACCCTGGACGGGTGGGGTGGGCTGGGCTAGCTTCCGACGCCATGAGGTCCATGGGGAAGACGAGACGCATGCTGTCGGTGGGGCTGGGCGGGATGGCCTTGGTGACCGCGCTCGCCGTGCCGGCCCAGGCACACGAGTACGGGCACGAGTACGGGCACGGGGGCGGGAGCGTGGCGTGGGAGGTGAAGGGCACCGGGACCGACGCCCGCTTCCGGGGGCTGGCGGCGGTCAGCCGGTCGACCGCGTGGGTGGCGGGCACCAAGGGAACGGTCCTGCGGACCTCCGACGGCGGCCGCACCTGGCGGAACGTGTCGCCGCCCGGCGCGGGCGCCCTGGAGTTCCGGGACGTCGAGGCCTTCGACGGGCGGCGCGCGGTGGTGCTCGCGATCGGCGAGGGCGAGGCGTCCCGGGTCTATCGCACCGAGGACGGCGGAGCGAGCTGGAGCGAGTCGTTCCGCAACACCGATCCGAAGGCGTTCTACGACTGCCTGACCTTCTTCGACCCGCGCCACGGCCTGGCGATGAGCGACCCCGTGGACGGCAAGTACCGCATCCTGTCCACCGCGGACGGCGGCCGCTCCTGGCGGGTCCTGCCGAGCGAAGGGATGCCGGCCGCCCAGACCGGTGAGGCGGGCTTCGCCGCGAGCGGCCAGTGCCTGGTCAGCTCCGGGCCCCGGGACGTCTGGCTCGCCACCGGCGGCGGCGCCACCGGCCGCGTTTTGCACTCGTCGGACCGGGGGCTGACCTGGACGGCCGCCGAGTCGACGATCCCCGCCGGCGATCCGGCCCGCGGGGTGTTCGGCCTCGCCTTCCGCGACCGGACGCACGGCATCGCGGTCGGCGGCGACTACCGCGCGGACCAGCCCTCTCCCCGGGCCGCGGCCGTCACCGGCGACGGTGGCCGCACCTGGCGCCCCTCGGCGACACCGGTGGCCGCCTATCGCTCGGGTGTCGCCTGGCTGCCGCACGCGCGCTCGGCCGCACTCGCGGTCGGGCCGACCGGCACGGACCTCACCCGCGACGGCGGCCGCACCTGGCGCACCGTGGACACGGGCTCCTACGACACCGTCGACTGCACGGCGGACGGCGGCTGTTGGGCCGCGGGGGAGCGGGGGCGGGTGGCCCGGCTCGCCCGCTGAGGCCGCGATCGTCCGAGCGCGTGCAGGTCCGAGCGCGCGTCAGCCCGAGCGCGTGCAGGTCCGAGCGCGCGTCGGTCCGAGTGGCTAGTTCGGCAACTGCTGCTGATACGGCAGGAGTTGAGGGGCGACCTTGGTCGCCAGGAACTCGGTGACCCGGTACGTGGCGCATCCGCCGAGGGCGAAGGGGTCGGTCGCGACGAGCTCTTCCATGGCCGCGCGATCGTCCCCGACGGCCAGAATGACACCGCCGTCGCGCGGCTCCTTGCGCCCGGAGGCGATGAAGACGCCGGCCGCGTAATGGGTGTCGAGCCAGGCGACGTGCTCGCCGAGCAGCGCGTCGACGCGGTCGAGGGGGGCGACGTAGGTCAGCTCGAGTATGAACATGATCGTCAGGCTACTCGGGTCGCTCAAGAACGCCTCGGGGGGCCGCACGGAACGTCGCGGCCATGCCCGTCGCGGCCATGCCCGTCGGGGCCGGGCCGGGCACGGCGTGAGCCACTCACGGCACGGCCTACGCTGGGCGCCATGGAGATCATCACGGGGATTCCGGACGGCTGGCCCGCGGACGACGCGGCCGCGCTCGCCGTCCAGGACGAGTTGCGGGACCGGGTCGTCCTCGACGAGCCCGGTCCGCCGCCCGGCGGCGGGCTCGTCACGGGCGTGGACGTCGCCTACGACGACGAGCGGGACCTGGTCGTCGCGGCTGCCGTCGTGCTCGACGCGGCCACCCTGGAGGTGGTCGAGGAGGCCACCGCCGTGGGGCGGGTGGCCTTCCCCTACGTTCCCGGGCTGCTCGCGTTCCGCGAGATCCCCACCGTGCTCGCCGCCCTGGAGCGGCTGGACTCCGGTCCCGGGATGGTCATTTGCGACGGGTACGGCCTCGCGCACCCGCGACGCTTCGGTCTGGCGAGCCACCTCGGCGTGCTCACCGGGCTCCCCGTCATGGGCGTCGCCAAGAACCCGTTCACCTTCACCTACGAGCAGCCCGGACCCCGGCGCGGCGACAGCTCCGCGCTGCTCGCCGACGACGGCACCGAGGTCGGCCGCGCCCTGCGCACCCAGGACGCGACCAAACCCGTCTTCGTCTCGGTCGGCCACCGGGTGGGCCTCGAAGGTGCCTGCGCCCACACGCTCGCCCTCGCCCGGCGCTACCGGCTCCCCGAGTCCACCCGGCACGCCGACGCGCTGTGCCGGCGAGCGCTCAAGGAGGTCCAACAGGCCGCCGTACAGCCTTAGTTGGAGCGAGCGATGGGGACGATCAGCGGGTGTCGACCACCCGGAAGCGCATCCCGGCGCCCCGCAGCCGCTCGGTGAGGGCCGGCCCCATCGCGGTCGCTGGGGTCAACTGGCCCGAGAGCTTGGGGAGTTCGTCGAAGGCGAGGCTGAGGGCGCCCTCGGCGAGGATCTTCGCCGTCTCCTCGTAGCCCGGGTCGCCGCCCGACACCTCGGTGAAGACCCGGCGCCCCCCGCCCTCGCCGACGAAGCGGACGGTGAACCAACTGCGCCGGCGCCGCGCCTCGTCCGGGCCCTGGCCCGCTTCGTAACGGCCCATCAACCAGTCGCGTGCGGGCGGGAGTTGGGTGACGGCGGCGACCGTGCCCAGGGCCGCGACCGAGCCGATCGCCACCGGAAGGTGCTTGACCGAGGCGAAGTGCCGGTAGCGGAAGTCCGGCCCGTAGCGTTCGTCGGCCGCCGCCGAGCGGGCGATGACCTGGGGGTCGATGGTGGGCATCGGCAGCGCCCAGGTGCCGGTCTCCTTGCTGAAGTGCGGGGCGCCGAGCGGCGCGCGGGCCCGTCGGCCCACCAGGCGCGGCTCGTGCAGCCGGCGCTCGCGGGCGGCCCGCGCGGTCTGCGCGCCCCGGCCCAGCGCGGTCAGCGCCGAGGCCAGCGTGCCGCCGGAGAACATCGCGTTCGTCCGCACGAACCCGTCGACGCGCAGCGGCACTCCCGCCGGGAGGTGGCCCACGGTGAACTGGACGCCGAGGTCGTGCGGCACCGAGTCGAAGCCGCAGGCGTGCACCAGCCGGGCCCCGCGCTCACGGGCCCGCGCGTCATGGCGTACGTACATGGTGTCGACGAACTCCGGCTCCCCGGTCAGATCGAGGTAGTCGGTGCCCGCCTCGGCGCACGCCGCCACCAGGCCCTCGCCGTACCAGACATAGGGGCCGACGGTGGTGGCCACCACGCGCGCCGACTCGGCGAGCGAGCGCAGCGACGCGGGGTCCGTGGAGTCGGCGGTCAGCAGCGGGATCGTGGCGCAGGCCGGGTTGAGTTCGGTGAGCCGCTCGCGCAGTCGCTCCAGTTTGGTCCGGTT
Organism: Streptomyces hundungensis; assembly: GCF_003627815.1. Lineage (NCBI taxonomy): Bacteria > Bacillati > Actinomycetota > Actinomycetes > Kitasatosporales > Streptomycetaceae > Streptomyces > Streptomyces hundungensis. The sequence continues at coordinate 1,595,507 of NZ_CP032698.1, read as the reverse complement.
GCGGCCCGCGATCGCCCACCGGCAGTCGGCGGGTGCGCGGGTGGCGAGATATTGGGCGGTCAGCGCCCCGACGAAGCCCGTCGCGCCGAACAGCACGATGTCGTAGTCGCGCTTCGAGGGTTCCACCGTGTGCCTCCGTGTGTCCGCTGCCTGGTGACGCCGTCGGCCGAAGCCGGGTTGTGAGGCTAGCGTGCGGGCCCGGTTCCGGGCACCCGGGGCCAGGGGTGAGGTGATCTGGCGGCGGGGTGACGGCGGGCAAGCCCGACGTATCGGGGCAACCGGCGCCACGGTGACCGCCCGACATGCTGAGCGGTTGCTCATGGGGGCTTGTGCACAGTGGAACGTGTTCTTAGCATCATTGATGTTACATCAGTTGTGTCACAGTGCTGGGGGCTTGATGGCAGCGACAGGAACCGGCCCGCTCGCCGGGGTGCGCGTGGTCGAGCTGGCGGGCATCGGGCCCGGCCCGTTCGCCGCCATGCTCCTCGCCGACCTCGGCGCCGACGTGGTGCGCGTGGACCGCCCGGGCGGCGCCGGCCTCGCCGTCGACCCGGAGTACGACCTGACCAACCGCAACAAACGCTCCGTGATCGTCGACCTCAAGGCGGCCGAAGGACCCGGCCTCGTCCTCGATCTCGTCGAACGCGCCGACATCCTGATCGAGGGCTATCGACCCGGCGTCGCCGAGCGCCTGGGGGTCGGCCCCGAGGAGTGCCTCGGCCGCAACCCCCGGCTCGTCTACGGCCGGATGACCGGCTGGGGCCAGGACGGCCCGCTCGCCCAGCGGGCCGGACACGACATCGCCTACATCGCCGTCACCGGCACCCTCGGCATGATCGGCGGCGCCGACGGGGGGCCGGTCGTCCCGGCCAACCTCGTCGGTGACTACGCCGGCGGCTCGCTCTATCTCGTCATCGGTGTCCTCGCCGCCCTCCAGCACGCACGGGGCGGGGGAGCGGGCCAGGTCGTGGACGCGGCGATCGTCGACGGCGCCGCCCACCTCGCCACGATGATCCACGGCATGATGGCGGCCGGCGGCTGGCAGGACCGGCGTGCGGCCAACCTCCTCGACGGCGGCTGCCCCTTCTACGGGACGTACGAGACCTCCGACGGCCAGTACATGGCGGTCGGCTCCCTCGAGCAGCGGTTCTACGACGAATTCGTCCGCCTCCTCGGCATCGAGGACGAGGCCCCCGCCCGCAAGGACCTGGCCCGCTGGCCCGCGCTGCGCACCACCATCGCCGACCGGTTCCGCACCCGGACCCGCGAGGAGTGGACGGCCGTCTTCGAGGGCTCGGACGCCTGTGTGGCCCCCGTCCTCTCCTTGAAGGAGGCGCCGCACCACCCCCATCTCGCGGCGCGCGCCACCTTCACCGGGCACGGCGGGATCACCCAGCCCGCGCCCGCGCCCCGCTTCTCCGCCACCCCCGGATCCATCCGGCGGCCCCCCGCCCTGCCGGGCGCCGACACGGCGGACGTGGCCCGCGACTGGGACCTGCCGGCGCTCCGCCCGGGCCCGGAGTCAACTCCCGTACAGGAGGCTTGAGTTGAAACGGCAGATTTTCCACGCCGAGCACGAGGCGTTCCGCGACACCGTCCGCACCTTCCTCGCCAAGGAAGTTCTGCCGCACTACGAGCAGTGGGAGCAGGACGGCATCGTCTCGCGGCAGGCGTGGCTCGCCGCCGGGAAGCAGGGGCTCCTCGGCCTCGCCGTGCCCGAGGAGTACGGGGGCGGCGGCCAGAGCGACTTCCGCTACAGCGCCGTCCTCGCCGAGGAGTTCACCCGCGCCGGCGCCGCCGGGCTCGCGCTCGGCCTGCACAACGACATCATCGGGCCGTATCTGACCGGGCTCGCCACCGAGGAGCAGAAGCGGCGCTGGCTGCCGGGATTCTGCGACGGCTCGCTGATCACCGCCATCGCGATGACGGAACCCGGCGCCGGATCCGACCTCCAGGGCATCCGCACCACCGCCGAGGACCGGGGCGAGTACTGGCTGCTCAACGGCTCCAAGACCTTCATCTCCAACGGGATCCTCGCCGACCTGGTCGTCGTCGTCGCCAAGACCACCCCCGAGGGCGGCGCCAAGGGACTGTCCCTGCTCGTCGTCGAGCGCGGCGCCGAGGGCTTCGAACGCGGCCGCAACCTCGACAAGATCGGCCAGAAGTCGCAGGACACCGCCGAGCTGTTCTTCCACGACGTACGCGTCCCCAAGGACAATCTGCTCGGCGAGCTCAACGGTGCCTTCGTTCATTTGATGACCAACCTGGCCCAGGAGCGGATGGGCATCGCGGTCGCCGGGATCGCCGCCGCCGAACACCTCCTGGAGATCACCACGAGCTATGTCAAGGAGCGCGAGGCGTTCGGCCGACCGCTCTCCAAGCTCCAGCACATCCGGTTCGAGATCGCCGAGATGGCCACCGAGTGCGCCGTCACCCGCACCTTCCTCGACCGCTGCATCGTCGACCACGCGAACGGAGAACTGGACGCCGTGCACGCCTCCATGGCCAAGTGGTGGGCGACCGAACTGCAAAAACGCGTCGCCGACCGCTGCCTCCAACTGCACGGCGGATACGGCTACATGACCGAGTACCGGGTTGCCAAGGCCTTCACGGACGGCCGAATCCAGACGATCTACGGCGGCACGACCGAGATCATGAAGGAAATCATCGGCCGTTCCCTGCTCGGCTGACCACGCTCACCCCCCACCTCATCCGAAAGGCCCGACGTTGAGCACCGAAGCGTATGTGTACGACGCGATCCGCACCCCGCGCGGACGCGGCAAGGCCAATGGCGCCCTGCACGGCACCAAGCCGATCGACCTGGTCGTCGGGTTGATCCACGAGATCCAGGCGCGTTTCCCGGGCCTGGACCCGGCCGCCATCGACGACATCGTGCTCGGCGTCGTCGGCCCGGTCGGCGACCAGGGCTCCGACATCGCCCGCATCGCGGCGATCGCCGCCGGGCTGCCCGACACCGTCGCCGGCGTCCAGGAGAACCGCTTCTGTGCCTCCGGGCTCGAAGCGGTCAACCTGGCCGCGATGAAGGTCCGTTCGGGCTGGGAGGAGCTGGTGCTCGCGGGCGGCGTCGAGTCCATGTCGCGCGTCCCCATGGCGTCCGACGGCGGCGCCTGGTTCGCCGACCCGATGACCAACTTCGACACCAACTTCGTGCCGCAGGGCATCGGCGCCGACCTCATCGCCACCCTCGGCGGCTACTCGCGCCGCGCCGTCGACGAGTACGCGGCGCTGTCCCAGGAGCGGGCCGCCGAGGCGTGGAAGGACGGCCGGTTCGGGCGTTCCGTCGTGCCCGTCAAGGACCGCAACGGCCTGGTCGTCCTCGACCACGACGAGCACATGCGCCCCGGCACCACGGCCGATTCGCTGGCCGGCCTCAAGCCCTCGTTCGCCGGCATCGGCGACATGGGCGGCTTCGACGCCGTCGCGCTCCAGAAGTACCACTGGGTCGAGGAGATCGACCACGTCCACCACGCGGGCAACTCCTCCGGCATCGTGGACGGTTCGGCCCTCGTCGCCGTCGGCTCCCGTGCCGCCGGAGAGCGCTTCAACATGACCCCGCGGGCACGCATCGTCTCCGCGGCCGTCTCCGGATCCGAGCCCACCATCATGCTCACCGGGCCCGCGCCCGCCACCCGCAAGGCGCTCGCCAAGGCCGGCCTGACCATCGACGACATCGACCTCGTCGAGATCAACGAGGCCTTCGCCGCGGTCGTGCTCCGCTTCGTCGACGACATGGGCCTCAGCCTCGACAAGGTCAACGTCAACGGCGGCGCCATCGCCATGGGCCACCCGCTCGGCGCGACCGGCGCGATGATCCTGGGCACCCTCGTCGACGAGCTGGAGCGCCGCGACCTGCGGTACGGGCTCGCCACCCTCTGCGTCGGCGGCGGCATGGGCGTCGCCACCGTCGTCGAGCGTCTCTGACCGTCCTGCCCCGCGCCCCCTCATACGGAGATTTCAGCAATGACCACGAGCACCACCATCCGCTGGGAACAGGACGAGACCGGCGTCGTCACCCTCGTACTCGACGACCCCAACCAGTCCGCCAACACGATGAACCAGGCCTTCAAGGAATCCATCGCCGCCGTCGCCGAACGCGCCGAGGCCGAGAAGGACTCCATCCGGGGCATCATCTACACCTCCGCCAAGAAGACGTTCTTCGCGGGCGGCGACCTCAAGGACATGATCAAGGTCGGCCCCGAACTCGCCCAGCAGGCCTTCGACACCGGCACCGCCATCAAGAGCTCGCTGCGCCGCATCGAGACGCTCGGCAAGCCGGTCGTCGCCGCCATCAACGGCGCGGCCCTGGGCGGCGGTTACGAGATCGCTCTCGCCTCCCACCACCGTGTCGCCCTCGACGCGCCCGGCTCCAAGATCGGCCTGCCCGAGGTCACCCTCGGCCTGCTTCCCGCAGGCGGCGGCGTGACCCGCACCGTACGCCTCATGGGCATCGCCGACGCCCTGCTCAAGGTGCTGCTCCAGGGCACCCAGTACTCCCCGCAGCGTGCCCTCGAAAACGGCCTCGTCCACGAAGTGGCGGCCACGCCCGAGGAGATGCTCGCCAAGGCGCGTGCCTTCATCGACGCCCACCCCGAGTCCCAGCAGCCCTGGGACGTCAAGGGCTACAAGATCCCCGGCGGTACGCCGTCCAACCCGCGCTTCGCCGCCAATCTGCCGGCCTTCCCCGCCAACCTGAAGAAGCAGCTCCAGGGCGCCCCCTACCCGGCCCCGCGCAACATCCTTGCGGCGGCCGTCGAGGGCTCCCAGGTCGACTTCGAGAGCGCTCTCACCATCGAGGCCCGGTACTTCACCGAGCTGGTGACGGGGCAGACCTCGAAGAACATGATCCAGGCGTTCTTCTTCGACCTCCAGGCCGTCAACTCCGGTGTCAGCCGCCCCCAGGGGATCGAGCCGCGCCCCGTCCGCAAGGTCGCGGTCCTCGGCGCCGGGATGATGGGCGCGGGCATCGCGTACTCCTGCGCCCGGGCCGGCATCGAGGTCGTCCTCAAGGACGTGTCGCCCGAAGCCGCCCGGAAGGGCAAGGCGTACTCGGAGAAGCTCCTCGCGAAAGCGCTCTCACGGGGGCGTACGACCGAGGCGAAGCGGGACGCGCTGCTCGCGCTGATCACGCCGACCGCCGACCCGCAGGACCTCGCGGGCTGTGACGCCGTCATCGAGGCGGTCTTCGAGGACACCGCTCTCAAGCACAAGGTGTTCCAGGAGATCCAGGACATCGTCGCGCCGGACGCACTGCTCTGCTCCAACACCTCGACGCTGCCCATCACCGGGCTCGCCGAGGGCGTTGCGCGGCAGGCCGACTTCATCGGGCTGCACTTCTTCTCGCCGGTCGACAAGATGCCGCTCGTGGAGATCATCAAGGGCGAGCGCACGGGCGCGGAGGCCTTGGCGCGCGCCTTCGACCTGGTGCGCCAGATCAAGAAGACGCCGATCGTGGTGAACGACTCGCGGGGCTTCTTCACCTCGCGCGTGATCGGCCAGTTCATCAACGAGGGCGTCGCGATGGTCGGCGAGGGCATCGAGCCCGCCTCCATCGAGCAGGCGGCGGGCCAGGCCGGCTACCCGGCCAAGGTGCTCTCCCTGATGGACGAGCTGACGCTGACCCTGCCCCGCAAGATCCGCGACGAGTCGAAGCGGGCGGTCGAGGAGGCGGGCGGCGTCTGGCCCGGTCACCCCTCGGACGCGGTGATCGACCGCATGGTCGACGAGTTCGGCCGCACCGGACGCAGCGGCGGCGCCGGGTTCTACGAGTACGGCGAGGACGGCAAGCGCGGCAGGCTCTGGCCCGGACTGCGCGAGCACTTCACGCGGCAGGGTGCGGAGATCCCGTTCGAGGACATGAAGGAGCGGATGCTCTTCTCGGAGTCCCTGGACACCGTCCGCCTCTTCGAGGAGGGCGTCCTGACCTCGGTCGCCGACGCCAACATCGGCTCGATCATGGGCATCGGGTTTCCCGCCTGGACGGGCGGCGTCATCCAGTACATCAACGGGTACGAGGGCGGGCTGCCCGGCTTCGTGGCCCGTGCGCGGGAGCTGGCCGAGCGGTACGGAGAGCGCTTCCAGCCGCCGGGGTTGCTGGTGGAGAAGGCGGAGAAGGGGGAGGTGTTCGGGGACGCGTGAGCCCTCCGGGGGGTGGGGGGGTCCGTGGGCGCGGGGCTGGTTTGCGCAGTTCCCCGCGCCCCTGGGGGTCTCTGGTTGTGTGCGGACCGGTGGGGGCTGGGCGCGCAGTTCCCCGCGCCCCTTAGCGGGTTGTGGGGTGGTTTCGCGTGTGCTTCAGGGGGTTGGGGGCTGGTTGCGCAGTTCCTCGCGCCCCTAGGGGGTGGGGTGTGGTGGTTGTGTGCGGGGCGGTGGGGGCTGGGCGCGCAGGTCCTCGCGCCCCTTGGGGGGCGTGTGCTTCAGGGGGCTGGGGGGCCGAAGGCGGCTCGTAGTTCTGCTTTCAGGGAGCGTTGGAAGGCGGTGACCAGGGCCTGGAGGACCATCGGCTGCATATGGGCCGAGAGCGATTTCATCGCCTCGACGTGGTCGGGGTCCGACTCCCGTTCGCGGTAGGGGTTCCAGACCTCGTCGCGAAAGAGCCGGGTCAGCTCGTGCGCGGCCGAGCGCGTGTGTTCCATCAGCACCGTGCGGGCCGCCAGGATCGTCTCGTGCGCGATCGGCACGTCCAGGAGCTGGACGCCCAGCGCGAGCAGGCCGGCGTCGACGCGGAAGGTGTCGGGGGAGCCCGGGATCCGCTCCAGGACGTCCATCGCGGTGAGCCGGTCGATGTCGGTGTCGGACAGCGAACGTCCGGCCCGCCGCTCCAGCTCCGCCCGGCCGGCGTCGTCCGCCGAGTCCGGCGCCCAGGAGGCGACCACGGCCCGGTGGATGGCCAGGTCGTGCGCGCTCAGATCGGCCGGCAGCCGCTGGAGGTGGCGCTCGATCGCGGCCAGCGTCATCCCGTGGTGCTGCAACTCCTCGATCAGCGCGAGCCGGGACAGATGGGCCGGGCCGTAGTGCCCGACGCGGCGCGGCCCGATCACCGGCGGCGGCAGCAGCCCCCGGGTGCTGTAGAAGCGGATGGTGCGCACGGTGACGCCGGCCCGCGCGGCCAGCTCGTCAACCGTGAGGGTCGGCTCCTCGGTCTCCGTCGCCATGGCAGTGCCTCGTCTCCCCGCTGTCCCCGGCCGGCCTCGTGCGCGGCCGATCCGGTGCAACAGTAATTCCGGTGCAACAGTATTGCTGTCTCACCAGCACTGCTCAATATGCCCGGGGCTGCCGGCCGGCCGGGGCGGGGGGCGTGCCTCGTCTCCGAGAGGGGCTACGCGGTCCGTCCCGCCTGGAGCGGGTAGTGGTCGCTGAGGTCGGTGTAGGTGTAGTCGGTGCCCCAACTGCTCACCGTCCAGGGCGCGGTGGGCTGCTGCACCACGGTGTTGTTCCAGCCGGACGGGCGGGCGTGGCCCGCGACGTGCAGGACGTAGTCGAGGTCCTCGCTCGGGTCCGTGGGGTAGCGGTAGTGCGCGATGGAGTTCTCGGCGGTGTCGAAGGAGTACGCGTGGCCGGTCCGTGCGTCGGCGCCCACCAGGCCGCCGTTGGCGAGCATCGAGGCGTACTCCGGACCGTGCGAGTCCACGTTGAGGTCGCCCGCCACCATGACCTCCTCGCCGGCCGGGATGTTCTTGGCGTCGAGGAAGGACTTGATGGCCTTGAACTGGAGGGCGCGGTCCTTGACGGCCTCGCCCGCGCCGCACCCGGAGTCCGTCGACTGGGTGTGGGTGCCCACGATGTGCACCTTCGCGCCGTTCACGTTCAACACGGCATAGACGAAGCCCTTGTTGGACCACCAGTCGGAGCCGCAGGCGTCCTTGTAGACGTACTGCTCCTTGCGCAGGATCGGCCACTTGCTCAGCAGGGTGACGCCGCCGTCCTCGGGGGTGGTCGAGGAGTAGGAGCCGCCGGTGGCGTCCCAGCCGTCCTTGCCGCGGCCCACGACGGGCGTCTGGTACGGGTACTGGGCCGAGGCGTTCCGCTTCAGCGCGTCCGAGGCGGAGTTGTCGAACGCCTCCTGAAGGACGACCACGTCGTTGCCCTGGAAGAAGGGCGCGGCCGGTATCGCCTGGGCCCGGTGGTCCTGACCCCAGTTCGGATACAGGCTCTGGCTCATCAGGAAGGTGTTGTACGTCAGCACCTTCAGGCGGGGCGGTTCGGCGGCGGCCGCCGGAGCGGGGGCGGCGGCCAGCGTGAGCGCGGTGAGCGCGGCGGCGAGGACCGCCCCGTGGACCCGGCGGCGCGATGGGTGCGGCACATGAACTCCCGTGTCTGGAGTGGTGATTTGGCCCGGCGCGCACATCAAAGCAGCTGCGGTTACCTGGAGGTAACCTCCGTGCGCCCACTGTCTTACCCCTGTCGTACGATCAGGAGTACGAATCCCGGGGATGGTGTGGCCCACGGGTAGGTGCGCGAGGGAAGGTGCCAGGCGTGAAGCTGCTCCCCATGAATGTGGGTCCGCTCAATCCGACCGTGCCGGATCTGCTGATCGGCCTGGTGCTGTTCCTGCTCTGCTTCTGGGTGATGGCGGGCCTGCTGCTGCCCCGCATCAACCGGACGCTGCGGGAGCGCGAGGCGCTGACCACGGGCCGTGCGAGCGAGGCCGAGGCCACGCTCGCCGAGGCCGCCGAGGTGCGTGCCCGTTACGAGGCCGAGCTCACCGCGGCGCGGCACGAGGCGGCCCGTATCCGACAGCAGGCCAAGGAGGAGGGCACCGCGGCGATGACCGCGGCCCGCGCGGACGGCATACGCGAGCGGGACGAGCTCGTCGCCGCCGCGACCGCGGGCATCGCCGCCGCCCGCGCCGCCGCCGAGGCCGAACTGCGCCCGCACGTCGACGCCCTCGCCGCCGAACTGGCCGGCCGCATCCTGGGCGAGCCCCTGTCGGCGCCGATCGGAAGCTGAGCCGGGGCGGCGCGAGAGCCCCTCCGTGCCGTCGTGACCTGGGCGATCGCATACTGGAATCCCCGGAGTCACATCTGTGTGCTCCGGAGCCGCCAGCCCCAGGAGCCCCGTCATGAGCCGCCGCGACGTCCCGCCCGTGCCTCCGCCGCCCGGGGGCGTGCTGTGGAGCCTGGCCGGAGACGTCCGGATGCTGCTCACCCTGCCCGCCGCGCTCACCTTGCAGGTCGCGCACCCCGCGGTCGGGGCGGGCGTGGACGAGCACTCGGTGTTCCGCACCGACCCCTGGGGGCGCGGCGAGCGATCGCTGCGCTCGCTCCAGCTGTGGGTGTACGGAGGCGAGCGGGCCGCCGAGGAGGGGCGCAGGCTGCGCGAACTCCACAAGACCATCCAGGGCACTGACGCCACGGGCCGGCGCTATCACGCGCTCACCCCCGCCTACTACGCGTGGGTGCACGCCACCGGCTATCCCGTCTACGCCCACGCCCAGCAGTACATCGGCCGCCCCTTCACCGACGCCCAGCACCGCGCGCTGTACGCGGAGTGGCTCCGGGTCGGCCGGATCCTGGGGCTCCACGACCGGGACATGCCCCAGACCATCGAGGAGTTCTGGCCCTACTACCGCAAGGTGCTGGCCGACGAGATCGGCACCAATGCCGTGGTCGAGGAACTCCTCGCCACCGACCGTCCCGTCCCGGCCCCCGACCGGGGTCCCCTGCCGCTGCGGCTGCTCCTGAGAGCGCTCTGGCCGGTGCTGTTCCCGCCGCTCGCGCGCTTCCGGCGGTTCGTCACCATCGGGTTCATGCCGCCGGACGCGCGCGAGGCGATCGGTCTGGAGTGGAGCGACGCACAGGAACGCACGCTGCGTCGACTGGGCCGGGCGGTGCGGTTGCTCGTGCCCCTGCTGCCCGACCGGCTGCGGTATCTGCCGCTCGCCCGCCGGGCCCGCGCGGAGTTCCGCTGCTCGGCGGCCCGGGGCGCGGGCTCCCGCTGACGCGGGGGAGCGCCCCCGCTGGAGCGACCCGCCGGGCCCGTTCCCCCGCTTCAGGCGGAAGCGCGCCGAACGAGCGAGGTCGGCGTGATCACGGAGGTGGGCTCGACCGCTCCTGTGCCGCCCTGGTCGAGGCCGCGCAACAGCAGGCGCGCCATCAGGCGGCCCATCTCCTCGATCTCCTGGCGGACGGTCGTCAGCGGGGGATCGGTGGCCTCCGCGACGGAGGCCATGTCGTCGAAGCCGACCAGCGCGACATCCTCCGGCACCCGTCGGCCGTGCTCGCGCAGCACCCGCAGCGCGCCCGAGGCCATCAGGTCGTTGGCGGCGAACACCGCGTCCAACTCCGGTCGCAGCGCGAGGAGTTGGGCCATCGCCCGGGCCCCGCTCTCCGCGGTGAACGCGCCTTCCACCACCAGCGCCGGGTCGGCCTCCGGCAGTACGTCGCGATAGCCGTCGAGCCGGTCCGTGGAAGCCGTCTGGTCCAGGGGGCCCGCGATGTGCGCGATCTGCCGGCGGCCGAGCGAGAGCAGATGGCGTACGGCCTCGCGTGCGCCGCCCCGGTTGTCGGCGTCCACATAGGGCACGGCGGCGGGAAACCCGGGCCGGCCGCCGAAGACCGTCAGCACGCCGGCGCCCCGGGTGATCGCGGGCAGCGGATCCTCGTCGTGCAGGGAGAAGGCGAGCGCGCCGTCCACATGACCCCCCGTCAGATAGCGGGAGATCCGCCCGTAGTCGTCCGGGCCCTCGACGAGCAGCAGCACCAACTGGCTGTCATGCGCGGCTAGTTCCTTGCTGATGCCGCGGATCTGCCGCGAGAAGAAGGGGTCGGAGAAGAACCTGGTCTCCGGCTCGGCGACGATCACGGCGACCGCCCCGGTGCGCCGGGTGACCAGGGAACGGGCCGCCGGATTGGGCACATAGCCCAACTCCTCGACCGCCTGGCGCACCCGGTCGACCAGCGTCGGCCGCACCCCTGAACCGCCGTTGACGACCCGGGACGCGGTGGCGCGGGAAACGCCGGCGCGCGCCGCGACGGCTTCGAGCGTGGGGCGCGTCCCGAAGTACTGCTCGGTCACGGCGGGTTCTCCTCATCGGCGGCGGCGCGGCGGGGCACGGCGGGACCGTGGCTGGCCCTGGCGAAGCCGCGTTGCCCGGCAGCGTATCGGCTGCTCGGACCGGCGGGGAGAGAGCGCTTTCGGCGCCGGGCGCCCCGGCGTCCGCCGCCACGCGCCCGCCGCCCGAGAGCGCTCTCACCACCGCCTGTGCCCGGGGTCGCCGGACCCGCCGCCACGCGCCCGCCGCCCGAGAGCGCTCTCACCACCGCCTGTGCCCGGGGTCACCGGACCCGCCGCCACCCGCCTCCGCCCGCCGCCCCCCGCCTTCCAGCCGCGCGAGAGCCGTGTCCAGGAGCGCGGTGTCGAGGAGAGCCGTGTCGAGGGGAGCGGAGTCAGCCGGGTCAGTGGCCGCCGTGGGCCGCGTGGGACTCGGTGATCTTCTTCCACGACTTGGGCTCCACCGGGGCGGCCGACGGGGCCGAGGGCGAGGCCGCAAGGCCCGCGCGGGGAGCCACCTTCGCCTTGGTGGCCGCGGAGGCGGACGGCTTGGACGGCTGGTAGAGCCAGGTGTCGAAGAGCTCCGCCAGCGGCTTGCCCGAGACCTTCTCGGCGTACTTCACGAAGTCCCCGACCGCCGCGTTGCCGTAGGCGTGCTCGGCCGGCCAGCCCTTGAGGATCTTGAAGAAGGACGCGTCGCCGACCGTGTTGCGCAGCGCCTGGATCGCGAGGGCGCCCCGGTCGTAGACGGCGCCGTCGAACTGGTCGTCCGGGCCCGGGTCGCCCGGCTTCACCTTCCAGAACGGGTCGTCGGCGGGGTGCTGCGCGTACACCCAGTCCGCCAGCTCCTGTGCGGTGCCCTCGCCCTCCTTCTCCGACCACAGCCACTGGGCGTAGGACGCGAAGCCCTCGTTGTCCCAGATGTCCTTCCACCCCTTGACCGAGACACTGTCGCCGTACCACTGGTGCGCCAACTCGTGGACGACCACGGACACGTTGGCGCCGCCCGCGAACTGGGCCGGGCTGTAGAAGGGGCGCGTCTGCGTTTCGAGGGCGAAGTGGGTCGGCACGTTCGGGACGTAACCGCCGAGCGCGTTGAAGGGGTAGCTGCCGAACACGCTCTCCAGCCACTCCGCGACGTCCTTGGTGCGCTCGACGCTGGCGCGCGCCGCCCCGTCGTTGTCGCCCAGGTCCTTGCTGTACGCGTTGAGGATCGGAAGGCCGCTCGCGGTCTTGTCGGTGGTGATGTCGAACTTGCCGACCGCGAGCGTGGTCAGGTAGGAGGCCTGCGGCTTGTTGGAGCGCCAGTGGTAGGTGGTCCAGCCGAGCTTGGAACTCTGGCTCTGCAACACCCCGTTGCTGACGGTCTGGGTGCCGTCGGGCACCTTCACCGTCACGTCGTAGGTGGCCTTGTCCAGGGGGTGGTCGTTGGAGGGGAACCACCACACCGCCGAGTCCGGCTCCTGGGCCGCCACCCCGCCGTCCGGGGTGCGCTGCCACGCCGTCCAGCCGTCGACCTTCAACTCGAAAGGCTTTCCCGCGTACTTGACGACCACCGTGATCGCCCTGCCCTTGGGCAGCGGCGCCGCCGGGGTGACCTCCAGCTCGTGGCTGCCGGACTTCGCGAAGCTCGCCTTGGTGCCGTTCACGCGCACCTCGCTCACCGCGAGGCCGAAGTCCAGGTTGAAGCGGGACAGGTCCTGCTGCGTGGTGGCGAGCAGGGTGGCCGTGCCCTCCAGCAGGTCCGTCTTCGGCTGGTAGGTGAGCCTCAGGTCGTAGTGGGAGACGTCGTAGCCGCCGTTGCCGCTGGCCGGGTAGTAGGGGTCGCCGATGCCCGGGGCGCCCGGAGTGAAGTCCGCGGCCGACGCCGGGATCACCAGCAGCAGGGAGGCGGCGAGCACACTCGGGGCGATGATTTTGCGGTGCACGAAAGAGCTCCAAGTCGTCAGTGTCGTCGTGGGGTGAACGATGGTGAACGATCTCTTCGGAGCCTATTCAGCCCGCACCGGCCCGGTCATGTCCATGGCCCCTGCTGTCACACGATCGCCATTCGGCCGACATGTTGACGTGTGCTCCCTCCTCCTTCCGCTTCTTGGACTGCCCCCTTTTGCAAGGGAGTTGACCGGAGTACCTTCCGGCCATGCCGATACGCGCGCGGGGCACCCGCCACAGGTCACGATCCCCCAGAGCACTCGTCCTCGCGGCGGTGACCGCCCTCGCGGCGGTGCTCCTGACCCCGGTCGGCGCCCAGGCGGCCCCGGCCCGGGAGAGCCGTCCCGTCTACTCCTACGAGAACGCCATACGCGAGGCGGTGTGGGTCGACACCGGCCTGGACGGCGACGGGAACGGCCGGACCGACCGGGTCGCCGTCGACATCGTCCGGCCCCGCGAACCCGCCCAGCAGGGGCGCAAGATACCGGTCATCATGGATGCCAGCCCCTACTACGCGTGCTGCGGGCGCGGCAACGAGAGCCAGCTCAAGACGTACGACGCCAACGGTGTCATCCAGCAGATGCCGCTGTTCTACGACAACTACTTCGTGCCGCGCGGCTACGCCTTCGTCGGCGTGGACCTGACCGGAACCAATCGCTCGGACGGCTGCGAAGACGTCGGCGGACGCTCCGACGTCCTGTCCGCGAAAGCGGTCGTCGACTGGCTGAACGGCCGCGCCCGCGCCTACACGACACGGACCGGAAGCGAGCGCGCCACCGCCGGGTGGACCAACGGCCGCACCGGCATGATCGGCAAGAGCTGGGACGGCTCCATCGCCAACGGAGTCGCCGCCACCGGCGTCGAGGGCCTGCGCACCATCGTGCCGATCAGCGCGATCTCCTCCTGGTACGACTACTACTTCGCCAAGGGCGCCGCCCTGTACGACGGCGGCCCCGCCGACCTCGGCGACTACGTCACGAGCCCCGACGCGCGGACCCGCTGCGCCGCGGCCCGGCAGAAACTGGTCGACGGGGCGCCGCGCAACGGCGACTGGACCCCGCTGTGGACCGAACGGGACTATGTGCGCGGCGCGGACAAGGTGAAGGCCAGCGTCTTCGTCGTGCACGGCATGCAGGACCTCAACGTCCGCACGAAGAACTTCGGCCAGTGGTGGGACGCGCTCGCCAAGAACGGGGTGGAGCGCAAGATCTGGCTGTCCCAAACCGGCCATGTCGACCCGTTCGACTACCGGCGTGACACCTGGGTGGACACCCTGCACCAGTGGTTCGACCACTACCTCCTCGGTTACGACAACGGCATCGAGCGCCGCCCGATGGCCGACGTCGAGCGCCACCCCGACCAGTGGAGCACCGACCGCGTCTGGCCGCCGTCCGCCACCGCGGCGACCACCGTCCACCCCGTGAGCGGGCCGGCCCCGGGCGTCGGCGGGCTCTCCCTGAAGGCCGCGCCGAGCGGAGCCACCGCCGCGTTCACCGACAACCCGGCGCTGGACGAGCAGAGTTGGGCCACCAGCATCGACACGTCCACGCCCGACAAGGCGGGATTCGTCACCCAGCCGCTGACCAAGGAGCTCCGGGTGTCCGGCTCGTCCCGGGTGACCCTCACCGCGACCCCCTCCACCAGCAGCGCCCACCTCTCGGCCGTCCTCGTCGACCTCGGGCCCGACACCATCCGCGACTACGGAGGGTCCGGCGAGGGCATCCGCACCGGCACCGAGCGCACCTGCTGGGGCGCGAGCACGGCCGCCGACAGCTCCTGCTATCTGACGACCTCGGCGGCCACCGTCGACGTGGGCCACACCGTCTTCAGCCGCGGTTGGGCCGACCTCGGCCACTACGCCTCCGCCACCCACGGCGTCGCGCTCACCCCGGGCAGGCCCTACACGATCACCCTCGACCTGGCCGCGACCGACCATGTCGTACCGGCCGGCCACCGGCTCGCGCTGATCGTCGCGGGCACCGACAACGGGCTGATCGAGCCGGCCGCGAGCCGGCCGACCCTCACCGTGGACCTGGCGCGTACGGCGGCCGAGGTGCCCTTCGTCGGCGGCGCCCGGGCGTTCGCACGGGCCACCGCCGGGACGGCTGCCCGGCTCGGCGCTCCGGCATCCCCCGAGGGCGTGCCGGTGCCGCGGATGACGCGGCGGCTTCCGGGAGCCGGTCAGGGCTGAGTCAGTGGGATCGGGACGCGGGGAGGGGGCGGCCAGCACCGCGGCCTCCTCCGCGCATCCCAAGGCGACCGTCACGCCGGCCCCGCCGTGCCCGTAGTTGTGCACCAACACCCCGCCCGACGCGGTGAGTTCACGCTCGACCCGTACCCCCGAGTCCCGGGCCGGGCGCAGTCCCACCCGGTGTTCCAGGACGCGGGCGTTCGCGATCTCGGGTCGGATCCGCGCACACCGCTCGATGATCCGCGTGGCCGTCGCCGGGTCGGGGACGAGGTTCCAGTCGTCCTCCTGGGCGGTGCCGCCGAGCAGCAGCCCGTACGGCTGGGGCATGAAGTAGGTGGTCTCCTCGCCGTCGTGCTCCACCGCGGTGTACCAGTCGCTGATGCCCGGGTTCTCGACCACCACCAACTGGCCGCGCACGGGCCGTACTTCGGGGTCGGGTACGAGGTCTCGTGCGCCCGTGCCGGTGCAGTTGACGACGTACGGCGCGTCCGGGAGGCGCTCGACCCGCCGGAGCTCGATCGTTCCGCCCGCCTCCTCCAAGCGCTGTTCGAGCCGGCGCAGATGGGCCGGCATGTCGATCAGCGGGAGCCGGGCCCGTACGCCCTGGGGCCCTTCGGTGATCCCGGCCACCTGGGCGGTCCACGGCCCGAAGCCGTCCAGCCGGGCCCCCGCGTGCAGCCCCTCGACCAGCCGCACCCCGCTCTCGCGCGGGTCGGCCGCCAACTCCTCGTACACCCGCAGCGAAGCCAGCGCCCAGGCGCCGGCCCGCTCCTCGGGCTCGATGCGGTAGGGCCACCACAGCGCCCCCGCCACCGCGGACGTCGACTCCGCCGCGCGCTGCCCGCACCACATCTGGACCCGACGGCCGGATTCGGCCAGCACTATCGCCGTCGTCAAGCCGATGACCCCGCCACCCACCACGATCACATCGTCGCTCATGCCGGGACGGTAG
This sequence comes from Streptomyces hundungensis, assembly GCF_003627815.1. Lineage (NCBI taxonomy): Bacteria > Bacillati > Actinomycetota > Actinomycetes > Kitasatosporales > Streptomycetaceae > Streptomyces > Streptomyces hundungensis. Next base: position 1,579,425 of record NZ_CP032698.1, on the reverse strand, counting down.
CCCAGCCGGCGGAGGGTGGCCACGGCCGTCTCGCGCCGGACGAGGATCAGCGCGCCGTTCGTTCCTGTCGCGCCCCCACGTCACACAGCGCCTCCTCCAGGGCCCGCAACACCGGGGCGGGGTGCTGGCGCAAGTAGAAGTGGCCACCAGGGAATTGACGTATCGTCAGATCCTCTGTGGTGTGCTCCCGCCAGGCGTCGAGCTCCTCGCGCGTGTGGTCCGCGCTGCCGCCGAGCAGGGTGATCGGCACGGGCAGCGGCTCCGCCTCGCGCCAGGTGTACGTCTCCAGGACGCGATAGTCGTCCCGCAGCGGCCCGACGATCAGCTCCCGCAGCTCGGCCGAGTCGAGTACCTCCTGCGGGATGCCGCCGTGGAGCTTCGCGACCCGCTCGATGAGCTCGTCGTCGGGCAGCCGGTGCAGCGGGTCGGTGGCGCGGACATGGCGGCGGTGCGGCGCCGGGTACCCGGACAGGATCAGCCGGTACGGCAGCGGCCGGCCCGCGTCCCGCAGGGCGCGGGTGACCTCGTACGCGATGAGGGAACCCAGGCTGTGCCCGAAGAAGGCGAACGGCTCGGGGCCGAGCGGGACCTCGTCGAGGAACGCGGCCACCAGCGCCCTGAGGGAGGCGAACATCGGCTCGCCGTACCGCGAGCCGCGGCCCGGCAGCTGCACGCCCTGGAGCTGGGCGGCCGGCGTGTCGCGGGCCCAGCGGATGTACTCGATGACCGAGCCGCCCGCGTGCGCGAAGCAGTACAGGCTGGGGGCGCCAGGACGCGGCGGCCCGGTGAACAGCCAACGGGGCGACACGGCAGGGCTCATGGTGCGGAAACCTCCGGAGGTGCGGGAGGGCGGTCCGGGGGCCCGCGCCGACCAGCGGCCCGGCCCCCGGCACCCCCGAGCGGGGCGGGGCGGGCTGCGCACGCGGCCCCGGCCGACGACCGAACCACGCGTCGAGGGGCGCCGCCCCGTACGGCCCCCTCGGCGAGCAGTCTGGCATCGCACCGTCCGACGGACGTCCCGTTTCGGCCAGGGTGGGGGTCGCGGGTACGGGTGCGGGTACGGGGGCGAGGGCGAGGATCGGGCGGGCGCCGTCGCGAGGTCGAGGCGGGCTCGCGTAAGCCGCTCGGTGGGCCGGGGGAGCGCGGGGCGCGTCAGGGGCCCGGTGGACCCGTAGCGGGCAGGGGGCGGCTACCGCTTAGGATCGGTCACCTCATGACTGCAACTCTCGTCGCCAAGGACCTCGCCGCCGGCCACGGCGACCGCACCCTGTTCGCCGGGCTCGACCTGGTGGTCGCCCCCGGCGACGTCATCGGCCTCGTCGGACCCAACGGCGCGGGCAAGTCCTCGCTGCTGCGGCTGCTCGCCGGGCTCGACACCCCGGAACAGGGCGAGCTGAGGCTCTCCCCGCCCGGCGCGAGCGTCGGCCACCTTCCGCAGGAGCCCGACCGGCGCCCCGGCGAGACGATCCGGGCCTTCCTCGCCCGCCGCACCGGGGTCGCCGCCGCCCAGGAGACGATGGACGTCGCGACCCAGGCCCTGGTCGACGGTGCGCCCGGCTCCGACGACGCGTACGCCGACAGCCTGGAGCGCTGGCTCGCGCTCGGCGGCGCCGACCTAGACGAGCGGGCCGAGGAGGTCGCCGCGTCGCTCGGCCTGACCACCGGCCTCGACCAGCCGATGACCGCGCTCTCCGGCGGCCAGGCCGCCCGCGCGGGACTCGCCTCGCTGCTCCTGTCGCGTTACGACGTCTTCCTGCTCGACGAGCCGACCAACGACCTCGACCTGGACGGCCTGGAGCGGCTCGAAGCCTTCGTGAAGGGGCTGCGGGCCGGCACCGTCGTCGTCAGCCACGACCGCGAGTTCCTCGCCCGCACCGTCACCAAGGTCCTCGAACTCGACCTCGCCCAGCAGCAGATCAACCTGTACGGCGGCGGTTACGAGGCCTACCTCGACGAGCGCGCCACCGCTCGCCGCCACGCCCGCGACGACTTCGAGGAGTACGCCGACAAGCGCTCCGCGCTCGAAGGCCGGGCCCAGATGCAGCGGTCCTGGATGGACAAGGGCGTCAAGAACGCCCGGCGCAAGGCCACCGACAGCGACAAGCTCGGAAAGAAGTTCCGCAGCGAAGCCAGCGAGAAGCAGGCGTCCAAGGCCCGCCAGACCCAGCGCATGATCGAACGCCTCGACGTCGTGGAGGAGCCCCGCAAGGAGTGGGAGCTGCGCATGGAGATCGCCGCCGCGCCCCGCTCGGGTGCCGTCGTAGCGACCCTGAACGGCGCCGAGGTGCACCGCGAGGGCTTCACCTTCGGGCCCGTCTCGCTCCAGGTCGACTGGGCGGACCGCGTCGCCATCACCGGCGCCAACGGCTCCGGCAAGTCCACCCTGCTCGCCGCCCTCCTCGGCAGGCTGCCGCTGGACGCGGGCCACGCCGCGCTCGGATCGGGGGTCGTGGTCGGTGAGGTCGACCAGGCGCGCGGTCTGTTCCTGGGTGAGGAACCGCTGCTCGACGCGTTCTGCGCGGCCGTCCCCGAGACGGAGCCGGCCGAGGTGCGGACGCTGCTCGCCAAGTTCGGCCTCAAGGCGCACCACGTGCTGCGGCCCGCCGGATCGCTCTCCCCGGGCGAGCGCACCCGGGCGGCGCTGGCCCTGCTCCAGGGCCGCGGCGTCAACCTGCTGGTCCTCGACGAGCCGACCAACCACCTGGACCTGCCGGCGATCGAGCAGCTCGAATCCGCGCTGGACTCGTACACGGGCACGCTCCTCCTGGTCACCCACGACCGCCGGATGCTCGACGCCGTGCACACCACCCGCCGGCTCGAAGTCGCGGGCGGCAAGGTCACCGAAGTCTGACCGCGCGCCCGGGAGGGGTGAAGCGCGGGCATCAACGAGGGGCGGCCGCAAGCCAGTTGGCCGTAAGCCAGTTGACCTGCGGCCGCCCCTCGGGGCGCGTGAGCGCGCGGTCGGCTCAGCGGCCGCCGCGGCCCTTCGGGTCGAGCAGGCCCGCCTTGCGCAGGGCGTCCGCCATCGCGCTGTTCGAGGTGGCCGGGGCCGCCCCGCGCGCCGGGCGGTTGCCGCCGGCGGGCTGGGCGACGTTCCCGTCGCCCCGGGGCCGGCGGCCCTGGTCCCGCGTCTGGCCCTGTCGCTGCTGCGGAGGCCGGCCGTCCTGAGCGCGGGCGCCCCGCTCGGCGCGCTCCCGCTTGGGGGCGCCACCCGGCGCGGACGCGTCGTCGTCGAGCCGCAGGGTCAGCGAGATCCGCTTGCGCGGCACATCGACGTCGAGCACCTTCACCTTGACGATGTCGCCCGGCTTCACCACGTCCCGGGGGTCCTTCACGAACGTCTTCGACAGCGCCGAGACATGGGCGAGCCCGTCCTGGTGGACGCCGATGTCGATGAACGCGCCGAACGCCGCCACATTGGTGACCACGCCTTCGAGGACCATCCCGGGCTCCAGGTCGCCGATCTTCTCGACGCCCTCCTTGAAGGTGGCCGTCTTGAACGCCGGTCGCGGGTCGCGGCCCGGCTTCTCCAGCTCGCGCAGGATGTCGGTGACCGTGGGCAGACCGAAGGTCTCGTCCACGAAGTCGTCGGGCCGCAGCGACCGCAGCACCCCGGTGTTGCCGATCAGCGAGGCGACCTCGCTCCCGGTCGTCTTCACCATCCGCCGCACCACCGGATACGCCTCGGGGTGCACGCTGGAGGCGTCCAACGGGTCCTCGCCGTCCCGGATCCGCAGGAAGCCCGCGCACTGCTCGTACGCCTTCGGGCCGAGCCGCGGCACGTCCTTGAGCGCGCGGCGCGAGCGGAACGGGCCGTTGCCGTCGCGGTGCGCCACGATGTTCTCGGCGAGGCCCGAGCTGATGCCGGACACCCGCGAAAGCAGCGGCGCGGAGGCGGTGTTGACGTCGACGCCGACGCCGTTCACACAGTCCTCGACCACCGCGTCGAGGGAGCGCGACAGCTTCACCTCGGACAGGTCGTGCTGGTACTGGCCCACCCCGATGGACTTCGGGTCGATCTTGACGAGTTCGGCGAGCGGGTCCTGGAGGCGCCGGGCGATGGAGACCGCGCCGCGCAGCGACACGTCCATGTCCGGGAACTCCTGCGAGGCGAACGCCGAGGCCGAGTACACCGAAGCGCCCGCCTCCGACACCATCACCTTGGCGAGGTTCAACTCCGGGTGTTTGTCGATGAGTTCACCGGCGAGCTTGTCGGTCTCGCGGGAGGCCGTGCCGTTGCCGATGGCGATCAGCTCGACCGCGTGCTCCTTGCAGAGCCCGGCCAGCTTCGCGAGCGCCTGGTCCCACTTGTTGGCGGGGACGTGCGGGTGGATCACCTCGGTGGCCACGACCTTGCCGGTCGCGTCGACGACGGCCACCTTCACACCCGTACGGAAACCGGGGTCGAGGCCGAGCGTGGCGCGGGTGCCGGCCGGGGCTGCGAGCAGCAGGTCGCGCAGGTTGGCGGCGAAGACGCGGACCGCCTCGTCCTCGGCGGCCGTACGAAGCCGCAGCCGCAGATCGATGCCGAGGTGGACCAGGATGCGGGTGCGCCAGGCCCAACGCACCGTGTCGGCGAGCCACTTGTCGCCGGGGCGGCCCCGGTCGGCCACGCCGAAGCGGCGCGCCACCATGTTCTCGTACGTCGAGGGGCCGGGCTCGGGCGAGGGCTCCTCGGGCTCCAGGACGAGGTCGAGGACCTCCTCCTTCTCGCCGCGCAGCATCGCGAGGACCCGGTGCGAGGGCAGCGCGGTGAAGGGCTCGGTGAAGTCGAAGTAGTCGGCGAACTTGGCGCCCGCCTCCTCCTTGCCCGCGCGGACCTTCGCCGCCAGGCGGCCCTTGGTCCACATGCGCTCGCGGAGCTCGCCGATCAGGTCGGCGTCCTCGGAGAACCGCTCCGCCAGGATGGAGCGGGCGCCGTCCAGGGCGGCCGCCGGATCGGCGACACCCTTGTCCGCGTCGACGAACGCGGCGGCCGCGGCGAGCGGCTCGACCGAGGGGTCGCCGAGCAGGCCGTCCGCGAGCGGCTCCAGGCCCGCCTCGCGGGCGATCTGCGCCTTGGTGCGCCGCTTCGGCTTGAAGGGCAGGTAGATGTCCTCCAGGCGGGCCTTGGTGTCGGCGGCCCGGATCCGCGCCTCCAGGGCTTCGGTGAGCTTGCCCTGCTCCCGTACGGAGTCGAGGACCGCCGTGCGCCGGTCCTCCAGCTCCCGCAGATAACGCAGCCGCTCCTCCAGGGTGCGCAGCTGGGCGTCGTCCAGCATCTCGGTCGCTTCCTTGCGGTAGCGCGCGATGAAGGGGACGGTCGACCCGCCGTCGAGCAGCTCGACGGCGGCCTTCACCTGCCGCTCCCGTACGCCGAGTTCCTCGGCGATCCTGCCTTCGATGGACGTCGTCACGTTGCCGTACCGCCTTCTCGCTGAGCCTGGGGCGCCAATTGTGGCAGGCGGCGACGGCAATCGACGATCAGCCCTTGCCGACGAGGTCGGCGGGGAAACCGCCCGCGAGGGCCGCGGTGACCACGAAGCCCTTGGCGAGTTCGGTCAGCCGCGCCACATCGTGGTCGCCGAGGAGTTCGTAGGGGGCGCGGTCGAGGCGGTCGGTGCGGTCCTCCAGTTCGGCGCGGAGCGCCGCGCCCGCTTCGGTCAACTCGCCGTCGGCGGCCAGCAGTCCGCGCTTTTGGAGGCGTTCGGCGGCCGCGTCCCAGTCCGACTGCTCCCAGCCGCGCGTGGCCAGCACCCAGCGCCGTGCCATGCCCTTGCCGGTCGCGGTGTGGCTGACCAGGGCCTCCACCGGGTCGAGTTCCAGGTCGAGCAGTGCGGCGAGGTGGCCGTCGCCCCGGTGCTCGCGCAGCAGCGTGGCCGCGTGCCAGAAGGCGAGGTGCGGCTGTTCGGGCACGGGCAGGTCGGCGTGGGCGGCGTACAGGGGCCGGGCGTGCCGGGTGCAGCCCTCGGTGGCGCGCAGCGCGAGGCGGGCCGCCTCCGCCATCTCGTCCGAGGCGAGCGTCTCCTCGCCGAGCAGCCGGCGCAGGGTGGTGTCGACCGAGCGCAGCCGGGCGGCCAGGACGGCATCGGGGGAGGCGGTGCGCCACACGGCGGGCAGGTGCTCGGCGATCAGGCCGTGGCGGAAGTTGTAGAACGAGGCCGCCACCGGTCCCGGCCCCACGGCGCCCATCGCGGCGGCCCGCCCCGCGAAGTAGGCGGCCCTCGGGTTCTCGATGCCGAGCCCGGCCAGTTCCTCGGCGTAGTCGGGCGAGAAGTAGACGGTTGCGTGCAGCGAGTTGAGCGGGCTCTGGCAACGGCGGCCGGCGCGCGGCGGGAGAGAACTCATGGCCAGCACGTTACCGACTGGTTGGTACGGAGTGAAGAGGTGGGCCGGACCCGATGGCCGATGGCAGGAAAGGTGGGCTTCTCGTCATTGCGGCCATCGTCGGCCGCGTCCAAGGATGGGGGCATGACGCAGCGCTCCGTCCTGATGGTTCTCTTCGACCACGTCCAGAGCCTCGATGTGACCGGACCGGCCGAGGTGTTCGCCGCGGCGGGCCGCGTGGTCGGCGACCCGGGCGCCTACCAGGTGCGGTTCGCCTCGCTCGACGGCGCGCCGGTGGTGTCGCACAGCGGGCTGCGCCTCATGGCCGACCGCGCGCTCACCGACGCCACGGACACCGACATCCTGCTCGTTCCCGGCGGCGACGGCGCCGCCGCCGCGGACCCCCGGCTGGTCGCCTGGATACGGACGCACGGCCCCCGCGCCCGGCGGCTCGTCTCGGTGTGCACGGGTTCGCTGCTGCTCGCCGAGGCCGGGCTGCTCGACGGGCGCCGGGCCACCACGCACTGGGCGCTGTGCTCGAAGCTGGCCAGGGGCTACCCCGACGTCCAGGTCGAAGCGGATCCGATCTTCGTGCGGGACGGCAACATCGCCACCTCCGCCGGGGTCACCGCCGGCATCGACCTCTCCCTCGCCCTGGTGGAGGAGGACCACGGGAGGGACGTGGCCCTGGCCGTCGCCCGCTTATTGGTGGTGTTTCTGCGCCGGCCGGGAAACCAGGCCCAGTTCAGCGCCCAGCTCGCCGCGCAGACCGCCCGGCGCGAGCCGCTGCGCGAACTCCAGCAGTGGATCACCGAGCATCCGGACGCCGATCTGTCGGTGGAGGCGCTCGCCCGGCGGGCCAGCCTCTCGCCCCGCCACTTCGCCCGCGCCTTCCACGCCGAGACCGGCATCACCCCCGGCCGCTACGTCGAGCGCGTCCGCCTGGAATACGCCCGCCGCCTGCTGGAGGAGACCGCGGACGGCGTCCAGGAGGTGTCCCGCGCCGCCGGATACGGCACCCCGGAGGCGATGCGGCGCGCCTTCGTGAAGGTCCTCGGCACCGCGCCCGCCGAATACCGCCGGCGTTTTCGACCCGCTTCCGCCTAGCTCCTCGAAAGGCAGCCCATGCAGATCGCGATCCTGCTCTACGACCGGTTCACCGCCCTGGACGCCGTCGGACCGTACGACACGCTCGCCCCGCTCCCCGGAGCCGAGACGGTGTTCGTGGCCGAGCAGGCCGGCCCCGTACGCAACGACAGGGGCAGCCTCACCCTCGTCGCCGAGCGGTCCCTCGCGGAGGTGACCCGGCCCGACATCGTGGTCGTGCCGGGAGCCCCGCCCGAGGCCGTCGAGCCACACCTCGCGGGCGGCCCGCTCCTGGACTGGCTGCGCGCCGTCGACACCATGACGACCTGGACGACCTCGGTGTGCACGGGCTCGCTGCTGCTCGGCGCGGCCGGGCTCCTCAAGGGGCGGCGCGCCACCTCGCACTGGCTGGCCCTGGAGGAGCTGCGCGCTTTCGGCGCGACGCCCACGGCGCAGCGGGTCGTCATGGACCGCAAGTACGTCACCGCCGCCGGGGTGTCGGCCGGCATCGACATGGGGCTCACCCTCGCCGGGGAGATCGCCGGGGACCGTCACGCCGAAGCCGTACAGCTCCTCCTGGAGTACGACCCCCAACCCCCCTACGACGCGGGCTCGCCGCGCACCGCGCCCGCCGAACTGGTCGAGCACTTCCGGGCCAAGGGGATCCCTCAGGTCTGAGGGCTCCAGATGAAGCGGGGCGTTCGGCGCTCCAGAAAGGCGGCGATGCCCTCCGCGGTGTCGCCGGCGCCCCGCTCCTGCTCGGCCCAGTGGGCGTCCCGGTCGGTTCGGCCGTCCGCGAACTCCTTGGCCGCGGCCTGGGTGAGCCGGGAGCGCGACACCAGGACCCGGGTGAAGGCGGCCACCCGCTCGTCCAACTCGCCCTCGGGCAGCACCTCGTCCACCAGACCGGTCCGCAGCGCCCGCGCGCTGTCGATCAACTCACCTGAGAACAACAGGTACTTGGCGGTCGCGGGACCCACGAGCGCGGCGAGGCGCCGGGTGGAGGACGCGGGGTAGACGATGCCGAGCTTCGCGGGCGTCACCCCGAACAGCGCGCCCTCCTGCGCGAACCGCAGGTCGCAGGCGACCGCGAGCTGACTGCCGCCGCCCACGCAGTGACCGCGCACCGCCGCCAGCGTCGGCTTGGGGAACGCCGCCAGCGCCTCCTCCGCCGCCACCGCGAGCGCCCGGGGGTCCTCGCCGGGCTCCCGCAGCGTCGAGATGTCCGCGCCCGCGCAGAACGTCTCCCCGGCCCCGGTCAGCACCAGAGCCCGTACGTCCGGATCGGCGGCCAGGGCTTCGAGCAGCGGCGGAAGGGCCCGCCACATCGCGGACGTCATCGCGTTGCGCTTCGCGGGATGGTTGATGACGACGGTGGCGACGCCCCCGGACAGGCTCTGCTCCAGCTGCATGCGCCGGATGCTATCCGGGCACCCGAAACCTATGATCGCAAGGGGGGCCGCACGCGGATCGATGAGGAGACGCCCATGGCCGGATCCAAGCAGAACGTCGGACGCGAGGGCAGGAAACTGAGCCGCAGCTTCGGTCTGCTCGCCCTGCTCGGGGCGATCCTGGTCGTGGCCGGCCTGGTGGGCCTCGCCTACACCGGGTTCGCCACCCTCACCACGATGCTGCTCTTCGGCTGGCTGCTGCTCATCGGCGGTGTCGTGGGTCTGGCGCACGCGATCCAGTCGCGCGGCTCGGGGTTCTTCTGGCTGGCCGTCGTGGTGGCCGCGCTGAACCTGGCGGCCGGCGTGGTGATCATCCGTCGCCCCGAGGGCAGTGCCGAGGCGCTCACCATGTTCGCCGCCCTGCTCTTCCTGACCGGCGGGGTCTTCCGCCTGGTGGGCAGCGTGGTGGTGCGCGGGCCGCAGTTCGGCTGGACGCTGGTGCAGGGCGCGTTCGGGGTGCTCCTGGGCATCCTGGTGCTCGCGAGCTGGCCGAGCAGCAGCCGGTACGTCATCGGCTGCTTCTTCTCGCTGGCCCTGCTGTTCGACGGTCTCGGTCTGATCGCGATCGGAGTGGGCGGCCGCAGAATCGTCACTCTCGTGAGTGACGCGGTGGCCCCCGCGGGGAGCGGGGAGGGCACACCTCCGATGTCTCCGACACCCCCGCAAGCCATGGCAAAGCCCTCAGACGGGGATCACAACCCGATGGAGAAGTGACCTTCTCGTCCAACGGGGATCAAAAAGCGGCAGTAGATGCTGACTTATGGTCAGTCGGCCGGTCCGGACCAGCGCACTCCCGACACTCTTCACCAGACGGGTGTGCAGTCGAGCCGCGAAGGTGGTGCCGGAACAATGGAGATCCGCGGGAGCCTGCCGCCCGAACCCGCCGCTCCGGCCCGGCAGCAGTCGTACGAGGGGGTGTGGCGCTTCACCGCCCCCTCGGTCGACGCCTCCGTCCCCCAGGCCCGGCACGCGGTGCGCGACCTGTTGCGCCGCCAGGGCGTGCCGGCCCACGAGGACCTCGTCCAGGGCCTGCTGCTGATCGTCTCGGAGCTGGTCACCAACGCGGTCAGACACGCGGCGCTGCTCTCGCCCGAGGTCGCCGTCGAGGTCGCCATCGGCGCCGAGTGGATCCGGGTGTCCGTCGAGGACAACCACCCCTACCGGCCCAAGGCCCTGGAGGCCGACTACGCGCAGACCGGCGGCCGGGGCCTGCTCCTGGTGCGCGAGATCACCGAGGAGGCCGGCGGGGTGTGCGACGTCGAGCAGACCGCCGGTGGCGGAAAGGTCGTCTGGGCCGCACTCCCGCTGGCCCCGCTGCCGGGGATCACCAGCCCGCGTCGGGCCCCGTGAGCTCCTTGACGGCCGGCCGCGCCGCGTCGAGAACCGTCATGAACCAGGCCGAGAACGGGGCGCGGGCGTGCCGCTCGGTGAGCTCCTCGGGCGTCACGAACGCGGTCTCGCCGATCTCCTCCGGGTCCGGCCGCAGCGGCGACTGCACCAGCCCCACGAAGAGGTGGTTGTACTCCTGCTCGACGAGGCCCGACTCGGGGTCCGGGTGGTTGTAGCGCACCGTGCCCGCCTCGGCGAGCAGCGTCGGCGAGATGCCGAGCTCCTCGTGGGTGCGCCGGGCGGCGGCCGCGAACGGCGACTCACCGGGGTAGGGGTGGCCGCAGCAGGTGTTGGACCAGACGCCGGGGGAGTGGTACTTGCCGAGCGCCCGCCGCTGGAGCAGCAGCCGGCCCGCCGGGTCGAAGAGGAAGACGGAGAACGCCCGGTGCAACTGCCCGGGCGCCTGGTGGGCGGAGAGCTTCTCCGCGGTTCCGATGGTGTTGCCGCTCTCGTCGACGAGTTCGAGCATGATCTCCGGTGCTGCTGCGCCCGTGGTCCCGGTCGACGAGTTGTTCGCCGTGGTGGCAGGTGTGCTCGGCATAACCATCCTTCGCTTCGGTCCTCGGCTGCCCAGTCTGCCGTACAAAAGCGGCGTGTCCGCCATTGACCGGCATCCGCATGTCCTGCCCCACGCGGGGCCCCGGGAACCGTAGGGCTCAGTGGCAGAGCTTCGCCTCGTGCTCGGCGTGACCGCCCGGCTCCAGCTGGAAGGTGCAGTGCTCGACGTCGAAGTGGTCCCCCAGACACCCCTGCAACTCGTGCAGCAGCTTCTCGTGCCCCACGCTGTCCAGGACCTCCTGGCTGACCACGACGTGCGCCGAGAGCACCGGCATCCCCGAGGTGATGGTCCAGGCGTGCAGGTCGTGGACGTCCTCCACGCCCGGCAGCTCCAGGATGTGGGCGCGCACCTCCGCCATGTCGACCCCCTTGGGCGCCGACTCCAGGAGCACGTTGAGGGTTTCGCGCAGCAGCTTGACGGTCCTGGGGACGATCATCAGGCCGATCACGAGCGAGGCGATGGGGTCGGCCGCCTGCCAGCCGGTGGTCATGATCACCAGGCCGGCCACCACGACGGCCGCCGAGCCGAGCGCGTCCGAGAGGACCTCCAGGAACGCGCCGCGCACATTGAGGCTGTCCTGCTGCCCCTTCATGAGCAGCGAAAGAGAGACCGAGTTGGCGACCAGGCCGATCAGGCCGAACACCACGGCGGTGCCGCCCGCGGTGCCGGCCGGCTCCACGAACCGCGCCACCGCCTCGAACAGGATGTAGCCGCCCACGCCGAGCAGCAGCATGCAGTTGGCGAGCGCGGCGAGGATCTCGGCGCGGGCGTACCCGTAGGTGCGGTTGCCCCCGGCCGGGCGGTTGGCGAAGTGGATGGCGAGCAGCGCCATCGCGAGCCCGAGGCCGTCGGTCGCCATGTGCGCCGCGTCCGCGACCAGCGCCAGGGAATCGGCGAGCAGCCCGCCGACGATCTCCACGACCATCACGGTCAGTGTGATGCCGAGCGCGATGCGCAGTCTTCCCCGGTACGCGGCGGCCGCGGTGCCGCTGGGCGGCGGACCGCCGTGCGTGTGTCCGTGGTCGTGCCCAGCCCCCATGAAGGCCCTCCCGGGTCCGTTGCCGATCAGTCCCGACGCCTGTACTCCGTCGCTGTACGAGGGCCAAGTGAACTACGGGTAGGGGGTATGTGCAACACGGCACTGAACACCGTTGTCATATGCTCTGACCTGCATAAATGCTTGCAGGTCAGAGCGCCGGGGAGATCACGCCGAGCACCTGGGGGCCGACCCGGCGCGGCGAGTGGACAAGCCCCCTCGGTACGCGGTTTGTGGGGTGCGCCCTTGATCCACCATGATGATCGCGGCGCCCCTCGCACCGGCGCTCCCGGGCCTCAGCGGGCGTGAACGGCCAGTGAATTCCCGGTTCCGTGCATCCGATAGCCTCTGCCGACGTGCCGCCCGCCCCCGTACCGGGCCGGGCCGGGCCGTCAGCCGTGTCCGTCGCAAGGAGTGAATTCGTCTGTCCACCGCCATCCTTACCGGTCCGCCGGTGCCCGGATCGCAGCTCGGAGACGATCTGCGCGCGCTGGGATTCGACGTACAGAACGCCTCGCTCCCCGACGATCTGCCCCGCCTGCTCGCCGAGGTGCCGGCCGGTGAACGCGTCGCGCTGGTCGACCCGCGCTTCCTCGGCCACCTCCACGCCCTGCGCCTGGCGCTGACCGACCCGCGCTTCCCGGCCGCCTCGGTGCCGGGCGCCCTGGCCGTCCAGGCCGAGGCACGCCCCGCGCTCGCCCGCGCCCTGACCGGGGCACCTGCGGCGCCCGCCGCCCAGGTCCGTACGGCTGCCGTGCTCACCGACGGCGTCGCCGCCGCCCTGGAGGCCGACGGGGTCGCGGTGCACCACCCCGAGCTCGGCTCGCTGATCGCGACCGTCCCCGCCGACGAGAGCGCCGCGGCCGCCGCGAGCCGGGCCGTGAGCGCCGTCGACGACGAGGCCGTGCGCCTGCGCAACGCCGTCAAGTCCCGCGACGGCTTCTTCACCACCCACTTCATCAGCCCCTACTCCCGCTACATCGCCCGCTGGTGCGCCCGCCGGGGGCTCACCCCCAACCAGGTCACCACCGCCTCGCTGATCACCGCGTTGATCGCGGCCGGCTGCGCGGCGACCGGGACCAGGGGCGGCTATGTCGCGGCCGGAGTGCTGCTGATCGTCTCGTTCGTCCTGGACTGCACCGACGGTCAGCTCGCCCGCTACTCGCTCCAGTACTCGACGATGGGCGCCTGGCTCGACGCCACCTTCGACCGCGCCAAGGAGTACGCCTACTACGCGGGCCTCGCGCTCGGCGCGGCCCGCGGCGGCGACGACGTATGGGCGCTGGCGCTCGGCGCGATGGTCCTCCAGACCTGCCGCCACGTCGTGGACTTCTCCTTCAACGAGGCACACGTCGTCGGCACGGACGCGTCCGCCAACACCAGCCCCACCGCGGCCCTCTCCGGCAAGCTCGACGCGGTCGGCTGGACGGTGTGGGTGCGCCGCATGATCGTGCTGCCGATCGGTGAGCGCTGGGCGATGATCGCCGTGCTGACCGCCGCCACCACGCCCCGCGTCGTCTTCTACGCCCTGCTCATCGGCTGCTCCTTCGCCGCCTGCTACACCACCGCGGGCCGCGTCCTGCGCTCGGTGAGCCGCCGCGCCCCCCGCACCGACCGCGCCGCCCGGGCACTCGCCGACCTCGCCGACAGCGGGCCCCTCGCCCAGCTCGTCGCCGCGAAGGCGCCGCGGATCCCGGGTGCGCCGGTGGTCGCGGCCGTCGGAGCCGCCGCGCTGATCGCCGCCGCCCTGACCCAGCCCGTCGGCAGCCGCCGGACGATCGTCGCCGCCGTCCTGTACGCGGTCCTCTCCGGCCTCGCCGTCTCCCGCCCCCTCAAGGGCGCCCTCGACTGGCTCGTACCGCCACTCTTCCGGGTGGCCGAGTACAGCACGGTCCTCATCCTCGCGGCCCGCTCGGACGTGGACGGGGCCCTTCCCGCGGCCTTCGGGCTCGTCTCCGCGGTCGCCTACCATCACTACGACACGGTCTACCGCATCAAGGGCGGCTCCGGCGCGCCGCCGCAGTGGCTGGTGCGGGTGATCGGCGGCCAGGAGGGCCGCACGCTCGTGGTGACGGTGCTGGCCGCCGTCCTCGCCACGCGAGCCACCGACTTCACCCTGGCGCTCACCGTCCTCGCGGCGGTCATCGCGCTCGTGGTGCTCGTGGAGTCCATCCGGTTCTGGGTGTCCTCCGGAGCACCTGCCGTACATGACGAAGGAGAAACAGCATGATTGGCCTCGTACTGGCAGCCGGTGCCGGACGCCGTCTGCGCCCCTACACCGACACGCTTCCGAAGGCCCTCGTGCCTGTCGACGGTGACACCACCGTCCTGGACATCGCGCTGAAGAACTTCGCCGAGGTCGGCCTCACCGAAGTCGCCGTCGTGGTCGGCTACCGCAAGGAAGCCGTGTACGCCCGCAAGGAGGCCCTGGAGGCCAAGTACGGCGTCACGATCACGCTGATCGACAACGACAAGGCCGAGGAGTGGAACAACGCCTACTCCCTGTGGTGCGCCCGTGAGGTCCTCAAGCGCGGTGTGATCCTCGCCAACGGCGACACGGTCCACCCCGTCTCCGTCGAGAAGACCCTGCTGGCCGCGCGCGGCCAGGGCCAGAAGATCATCCTCGCCCTCGACACGGTGAAGTCCCTCGCCGACGAGGAGATGAAGGTCATCACCGCCGAGGGCAAGGGCGTTCAGCGCATCACCAAGCTGATGGACCCCGCCGACGCCACCGGCGAGTACATCGGCGTCACGCTCATCGAGGCGGAGGCCGCCGAGGAGCTCGCGGACGCCCTGAAGGCCACCTTCGAGCGCGACCCCGACCTCTACTACGAGGACGGCTACCAGGAGCTCGTGAGCCGCGGCTTCACCGTCGACGTGGCCCCCATCGGCGAGGTGTCGTGGGTCGAGATCGACAACCACGACGACCTGGCGAAGGGCCGTGAGATCGCGTGCCAGTACTGACGCGACTGATCCCCTCGCCCGTCGTCGTCGACATCCGTCGCGGCGCCCTCGACGACCTCGCGACCGTCCTCGCCGACCAGCGCATCTCCGTCAACGGCAATCTGGCGATCGCGGTCAGCGGGGGATCGGGGCAGAAGCTGCGCGAGCAGTTCGCCCCGGTCCTGCCGGGCGCCGAGTGGTACGCGGTCGACGGCGGCACCATCGACGCGGCGGTCAAGCTCGCCGACCAGATCCGCGGCAAGCGCTACGACGCGGTCGTGGCGCTCGGCGGCGGCAAGATCATCGACGTGACCAAGTACGCGGCGGCCCGAGTCGGGCTTCCGATGGTCGCGGTCGCCACGAACCTGTCGCACGACGGCATCTGCTCGCCGATCTCCACCCTCGACAACGACAACGGGCGCGGCTCCTACGGCGTGCCCACCCCGCTGGCGATCCTCATCGACCTGGACGTGATCCGGGAGGCGCCCGCGCGTTTCGTGCGCTCGGGCATCGGCGACGCGATCTCCAACCTCTCCGCGATCGCGGACTGGGAGCTCTCGCACCGCGAGACCGGGGAGCACGTCGACGGCCTGGCCGCCGCCATGGCGCGCAGCGCGGGCGAGGCGGTGCTGCGCCACCCCGGCACCGTCGGCGACGACGACTTCCTGGTCACCCTCTCCGAGGGCCTGGTCATGTCCGGCATCGCGATGTCGATCAGCGGCGACAGCCGGCCCTCCTCCGGTGCCTGCCACGAGATCAGCCACGCCTTCGACCTGCTCTTCCCGCAGCGCGCCGCGAGCCACGGCGAACAGTGCGGCCTGGGCGCCGCGTTCGCGATGCACCTGCGCGGCGCGGCCGAGCAGTCCGCCCTCATGGCCGAGGTGCTGCGCAGGCACGCCCTGCCGGTGACGGTGGAGGAACTCGGCTTCACCGTCGAGGAGTTCGTGCGGGCCGTGGAGTTCGCGCCGCAGACCCGGCCCGGCCGCTACACCATCCTCGAACACCTCGACCTGTCCACCGACCAGATCAGGGACGCGTACGCCGACTATGCCAAGACCATCCGTAGCTGAGCTCCGCCCGGTCGTGCACCCGGCGGGTGTGAAGGACCGGGTCAGCGGCGAACACTGGGGCGGCCGCCTGTACATGCGCGAGATCTCCCTGCGCATCACCCGCGTCCTGGTCACCACCAAGGTCACGCCGAACCAGCTGACCTACCTGATGACGCTCAGCGGTGTCCTCGCCGCTCCGGCCCTGCTGGTGCCGGGCGTCTGGGGCGCCGTCCTCGGCGTCGTGGCCGTCCAGGGCTATCTGCTGCTCGACTGCGTCGACGGCGAAGTGGCGCGCTGGAAGAAGCAGTTCTCGCTCTCCGGGGTCTACCTCGACCGCGTCGGCGCCTACCTGTGCGACGCGGCGGTCCTGGTCGGCTTCGGCCTGCGCGCCGCCGACCTGTGGGGCCCCGGCCGCATCGACTGGCTGTGGGCCTTCCTCGGGACGCTCGCCGCGCTCGGCGCGATCCTGATCAAGGCCGAGACCGACCTCGTGGGCGTCGCCCGCCACCAGGGCGGCCTTCCGCCGGTCAAGGACGCGGCGGCCACCCCGCGCTCCTCGGGCATGGCGCTGGCCCGCCGGGCCGCCGCGGGCCTGAAGTTCCACCGCCTCGTCCTCGGCATCGAGGCGTCCCTGCTGATCCTGGTCCTCGCGGTCGCGGACCAGGTCCGGGGCGATCTGTACTTCTCGCGTCTTGGCGTCGCGGTGCTCGCCGGCATCGCGCTGCTCCAGACGCTGCTGCACCTCGTGTCCATCCTCGCGTCGAGCAGGCTGAAGTGAGCGCCCCGGTGCAGGGCGGCCCCCTGAAGGTCGGCGCGGTGATCATCACCATGGGCAACCGCCCCGCCGAACTGCGCGCCCTGCTCGACTCGGTGGCCGGGCAGGACGGCGACCGGATCGAGGTCGTGGTGGTCGGCAACGGAGCCCCGGTCCCCGAGGTCCCCGACGGCGTACGCACCGTGGAGCTGCCGGAGAACCTGGGCATCCCGGGCGGTCGCAACGTCGGCATCGAGGCGTTCGGGCCCTCGGGCGGCGAGATGGACGTGCTGCTCTTCCTCGACGACGACGGGCTGCTCGCGCACAAGGACACCGCCGAGCTGTGCCGTCAGGCCTTCGCGGCCGACCCGGAGCTCGGCATCATCAGCTTCCGGATCGCCGACCCGGACACCGGCGTCACCCAGCGCCGCCACGTGCCGAGGCTGCGCGCCGCCGACCCGATGCGCTCCTCACGCGTGACGACCTTCCTCGGCGGCGCCAACGCCGTACGCACCCGGGTGTTCGCGGAGGTCGGGGCGCTGCCCGGCGAGTTCTTCTACGCGCACGAGGAAACCGACCTCGCCTGGCGGGCGCTGGACGCCGGCTGGATGATCGACTACCGCGCGGACATGGTCCTGCACCACCCGACGACCGCCCCGTCCCGGCACGCGGTCTACCACCGGATGGTGGCCCGCAACCGGGTCTGGCTGGCCCGGCGCAACCTGCCCGCGCCGCTCGTCCCGGTCTACCTCGGGGTCTGGCTGCTGCTGACCCTGGCGCGCAAGCCCTCGGGGCCGGCGCTCAAGGCCTGGTTCGGCGGTTTCAAGGAGGGCTGGGCGACGCCCTGCGGACCCCGCCGCCCCATGAAGTGGCGTACGGTCTTCAAGCTCACCCGGCTGGGCCGTCCCCCCGTCATCTGAGAGTCTCGGCTCCGCGACCATCGGGCGTACTCGACCATCGGGCGTACTTCATGAACACGAAAGTTTCCACTTGTGAGTGACACAACCCTGTCCCCGGCGGACCTCGCCGCCAAGCACGGGCTGTCGGTGAGCGGTGCCCGACCCGGGCTCACCGCTTACATCAAGCAGCTGTGGGGCCGGCGCCACTTCATCCTGTCGTTCTCGTCGGCCAAGCTGACCGCGCAGTACAGCGAGGCGAAACTCGGCCAGATCTGGCAGGTGGCGACGCCCCTGCTGAACGCGCTGGTCTACTACTTCATCTTCGGCGTGCTCATGGGAACGCGGAAGGGCATCCCCAACGACGTCTTCATCCCGTTCCTGGTGACCGGCGTGTTCCTGTTCACCTTCACGCAGAACTCGCTGATGGCGGGCGTACGGGCGATCTCGGGCAACCTGGGCCTGGTGCGGGCGCTGCACTTCCCGCGCGCCTCGCTGCCCATCTCCTTCGCGCTCCAGCAGCTCCAGCAGCTGCTGTTCTCGATGATCGTCCTGATGATCGTGGTGGTCGCCTCCGGCTTCACCCCGGGCATGACCTGGCCGCTGATCATCCCGGTGCTGGCGCTCCAGTTCGTCTTCAACACCGGCCTGGCGCTGATCTTCGCGCGGCTCGGCGCCAAGACGCCGGACCTCGCGCAGCTGATGCCGTTCATCATGCGGACCTGGATGTATTCGTCCGGCGTGATGTTCAGCATCACCGCGGTGCTCCACGACAAGCCGAGCTGGCTCAAGCACGTCCTCCAGGTGAACCCCGCCGCGATCTACATGGATCTGGCGCGCTACGCCCTGCTGGACGGTTACGGCGGCGGGTCCCTGCCCCCGCACGTCTGGCTGCTCGCGACCGCCTGGGCCGTGGTCGTCGGCGCCCTGGGATTCGTGTACTTCTGGAAGGCTGAGGAGCGTTATGGCCGTGGCTGAGGACATCAAGGACCGCGTCGCCGTCGAGGACGCGCGCATTCCCACCGTCATCTGCGACGACGTGCACATCGTGTACACCGTCAACGGCGGCGGGGGCGGGCGGGGCAGCGCCACCGCGGCCCTGTCGCGCATCGTGAAGCGGGACAAGACCGGCGGGGCCGGCCGGGGCATGCGGCGGGTGCACGCGGTCAAGGGCGTGTCGTTCACCGCCTACCGGGGCGAGGCGATCGGCCTGATCGGCTCCAACGGCTCCGGCAAGTCGACCCTGCTGCGCGCCATCGCGGGGCTGCTGCCGCCCGAGAGCGGCCGGGTCTACACCGACGGCCAGCCCTCGCTCCTCGGCGTCAACGCGGCGCTGATGAACGACCTCACCGGCGAGCGCAACGTGATCCTCGGCGGCCTCGCCATGGGCATGTCGCGCGAGGAGGTCAAGGAGCGCTACGAGGAGATCGTCGACTTCTCCGGCATCAACGACAAGGGCGACTTCATCTCCCTTCCGATGCGGACGTACTCCTCCGGCATGGCGGCCCGCCTGCGGTTCTCCATCGCCGCCGCCAAGGACCACGACGTCCTCATGATCGACGAGGCGCTCGCCACCGGTGACCGCCAGTTCCAGATCCGCTCCGAGGAGCGGATCAGGGAGCTGCGCAAGCACGCCGGAACCGTGTTCCTGGTGAGCCACAGCATCGGCTCCATCCGGGACACCTGCGACCGCGTGCTGTGGCTGGAGCGCGGCGAGCTCCTCATGGACGGGCCGACCGACGAGGTCGTCAAGGCCTATCAGAAGGAGTCCGGCCGCTGACGCACGGTCATCCACCGGACCGCGATTCCAAGCCCCTGTCGATCAACCACGGCAGGGGCTCGTGCGTCCTATGGTGTGGTCGGAGGGTCAGGACCCGTCAACGCGCCGTTGTACGGGGAAGGTTGGGCGGGATCGAGGTGTTCTTGTAATGCTCGCAACACCCCGACGCGGGGGCGGTCGTTGTACAACGTAAGCTGTACCGGTGCTGATTCGCGGCAAGTGGGGTGATACGCCCCCGGTTCCTCGCACGGCAGGTCACGGCGTCCGGGGAGGTCAGGCGGCGTGTCCGAAATAGGATGTATTGGGTCGGCGGTGTAGAACGGGAGATGTGACGGCCATGGCTACGGAAGATCTCCAGCTCCAAGGGACGGCCGCCGTTCCCGCCCCGGGCGGTCCCCGGTGACCCCTGTCCGGGACGTGCGCACCGGATCCCCCACGCGCGCCACGCTCGACAAGGCCACGGACGAGAACTTCCCGGTGGCCCCCTTCTTCCTGCCGCGCGCCTGGCGCGACGACCTGATGGCCGTCTACGGATTCGCCCGGCTCGTCGACGACATCGGCGACGGCGACCTCGCCCCCGGCGGCGCGGACGCCCGCCATCTCGGCGTGGCCCCCGCCGACGCGGACGACCGGCTCCTGATGCTGGACGCCTTCGAGGCGGACCTGCGCCGCGTCTTCGACGGCAGTCCGCGCCACCCCCTCCTCGCGGCCCTCAAGCCCACCGTGCGGCGCTGCTCGCTGACCCCCGAGCCGTTCCTCGGGCTCATCGCGGCCAACCGCCAGGACCAGCGGGTGCGGCGCTACGAGACGTACGAGGACCTGCTCGCCTACTGCGAGCTTTCGGCCAACCCCGTGGGACGGCTCGTCCTCGCCATCACCGGCACCACGAGCCCGGAGCGCGTCCGCCGCTCCGACGCGATCTGCACGGCGTTGCAGATCGTCGAACACCTCCAGGACGTGAAGGAGGACCTCGGTCGGGACCGGATCTATCTGCCGGCCGAGGACATGTCCCGTTTCCATGTCACGCAGGCCGATCTGGCCGCCCCCGAGGGAGCGCCTCGGTGCGTGCCCTGGTCGCGTTCGAAGCCGAACGCGCCGGGTCGTTGCTGAATGAAGGCACCCCTCTGGTGGGTAGCGTCCACGGCAGACTCAAGCTGTTGCTGGCCGGTTTCGTGGCCGGAGGCCGCGCCGCGCTCGACGCGGTCGCTGCCGCCGGCCACGACGTACTCCCGGGGCCGCCCAAGCCCACCAAGGCAAGGCTGATGCGCGAGGTGGGAGCCGTCTTGCGAAGAGCGCGTAGAGAGGGGTGAGCCGGACAGTGGAGGCACAGGCACCCGTGTCCGCACCGGTACAGGCCGCATACAGCTATTGCGAGGCCGTGACCGGGCAGCAGGCGCGCAATTTCGCCTACGGCATCAGGCTGCTGCCGACCGACAAGCGGCAGGCGATGTCGGCGCTGTACGCGTTCTCGCGCCGGGTCGACGACATCGGTGACGGCACGCTCGCCGAGGACGCCAAGCAGACGCGCCTTGAGGAGACCCGGGCGCTGCTCGGGCGGATCCGCGACGGCGCGGTCGACGAGGACGACACCGACCCGGTCGCGGTGGCGCTCACGGACGCGGCGCGACGCTTCCCGATCCCGCTCGAAGGCCTCGACGAACTCATCGACGGCGTCCTCATGGACGTCCACGGCGAGAGCTACGAGACGTGGGACGACCTGAAGGTGTACTGCCGGTGTGTCGCGGGCGCCATCGGGCGGCTCTCGCTCGGCGTGTTCGGCACCCAGCCCGGGGCGCAGGGCAGCGAACGCGCCGCGGAGTACGCCGACACGCTGGGGCTCGCACTCCAACTCACCAACATCCTCAGGGACGTTCGCGAGGACGCCGGAAACGGGCGGACGTATCTGCCCGCCGACGACCTCGCCAAGTTCGGCTGCTCCACGGGTTTCAACAGCCCCGTGGCGCCGCCCGGTTCGGACTTCGCCGGGCTCGTCCACTTCGAAGTCCGGCGCGCCCGGGCCTTGTTCGCGGAGGGCTACCGGCTGCTTCCCATGCTGGACCGGCGCAGCGGGGCCTGCGTGGCGGCCATGGCCGGCATCTACCGGCGCCTGCTCGACCGCATCGAACGCGACCCCGAGGCCGTGCTGCGCGGGCGGGTCTCGCTGCCCGGGCGGGAGAAGGCGTACGTCGCGGTACGCGGTCTGTCGGGGCTCGACACGCGCACCGTCTCCCGGCAGTCCGCCAGGAGGCGCGCCTGATGCACCACGCCCACCTGGACGAAGGGCCGAGGACCATTACGCGGGCCCGACGTGCAACTTCCCGGCGTCCGACGGCGTCCCTGAGGGCATCGGCGTGCCGTGCGGGCGATGCCGGCACGGTCCAAGGAGAGGGCGCATGAACGACGCGCAGTCCCCACGCGCGGTGGTGGTCGGCGGCGGGCTCGCCGGCATCACCGCGGCGCTCGAACTGGCCGACGCGGGCCTGGACGTGACCTTGGTCGAAGGCCGCCCGCGCCTCGGCGGCCTCGCGTTCTCCTTCCGCCGCGGCGAGCTCACCGTGGACAACGGCCAGCACGTCTATCTGCGCTGCTGCACCGCCTACAGCTGGTTCCTCGACCGGGTCGACGGGGCCGAACTCGCCCCGGTCCAGGACCGGTTGGACGTCCCCGTCCTCGATGTCGCCCACCCCCGCGGCCCCCGGCTCGGCCGGCTGCGCCGCGACGCGCTGCCCGTGCCGCTGCACCTCGCGCGCAGCCTGGCGACCTATCCCCACCTCTCGCTCGCCGAGCGGGCCTCCGTCGGGCGCGCCGCGCTCGCCCTGAAGAAGCTCGACCCGGCCGATCCCGCCCTGGACGGCGTGGACTTCGCGACCTGGCTCGGCCGGCACGGTCAGTCCGGGCGCACCATCGAGGCGCTGTGGGACCTGGTGGGCGTCGCGACCCTCAACGCCACCGCGCCGCACGCCTCGCTGGGCCTCGCCGCCATGGTCTTCAAGACCGGGCTGCTCTCCGAGGCGGGCGCCGCCGACATCGGCTGGGCCCGGGTGCCGCTCGGCCATCTGCACGACACGCTGGCCCGCAAGGCCCTCGACGCGGCGGGTGTACGCGTCGGGACGCGTACCAAAGCCGAGTCCATCTCCCGTACCGGACACGGGAGTTGGCAGGTACGGGCGGGCGGCGAGACGCTGGACGCCGAGGTCGTCGTGCTCGCCGTACCGCAGAAGGAGACCCACGACCTGCTGCCCGACGGCGCCCTCGACGACCCGGGCCGGCTGCTCGACATCAAGACCGCGCCGATCCTCAACGTGCACGTCGTCTACGACCGCAAGGTGCTGAAGCAGCCCTTCTTCGCCGCGCTCGGCAGCCCCGTGCAGTGGGTCTTCGACCGTACGGACTCCTCGGGCCTCACCGGCCAGGGGCAGTATCTGGCCCTCTCGCAGTCGGACGCCGGGGACGAGATCGAGCTGCCGGTGGCCGAACTGCGCGCCCGCTATCTGCCCGAGCTGGAAAAGCTGTTGCCCGCGGCGCGCGGCGCGGAGATCCTCGACTTCTTCGTCACCCGGGAGCGGACGGCGACGTTCGCCCCCACCCCCGGCGTCGGACGGTTGCGGCCGTCGGCGCGGACCCGAGCGGACGGCCTGTACCTGGCCGGCGCGTGGACCGCGACCGGCTGGCCCGCGACCATGGAAGGCGCCGTGCGCAGCGGCTTCAGCGCCGCCGGCGCCGCGCTCGCAGCCCTTGGCCGCCCCCACGTTCATCCGCTTCAGGAGGCGGCATGACTGTCAGCAGTACTGGAACAAGAGGAGAGACTGTGCCGACTGTGCCTTCGGCTTCGGCGAATCCGGCTGTGGACGCCGTGGACGTCACCGCCCTGCTGGAGCGGGGGCGCGCGCTGTCGACTCCGGAGCTGCGCGCGGCCGTCGACCGGCTCGCGGCTCCCATGGACACCGTCGCCGCCTACCACTTCGGGTGGATCGACGCCCAGGGGCGTCCGGCGGACGGCGACGGCGGCAAGGCCGTCCGGCCCGCGCTCGCCCTGCTCTCCGCCGAGGCGGCCGGCGCCGCCGCCGAGGTCGGTGTTCCCGGGGCGGTCGCCGTGGAACTCGTGCACAACTTCTCGCTGTTGCACGACGACCTCATGGACGGCGACGAGCAGCGCCGCCACCGCGACACCGTGTGGAAGGTGCACGGCCCGGCCCAGGCGATCCTCGTCGGAGACGCCCTGTTCGCCCTCGCCAACGAGGTCCTGCTGGAACTCGGCACCGTCGAGGCGGGCCGCGCCACCCGCCGACTCACCACCGCCACCCGGAAGTTGATCGACGGTCAGGCCCAGGACATCTCCTACGAGCACCGCGAGCGGGTCACCGTCGAGGAGTGCCTGGAGATGGAGGGCAACAAGACGGGTGCGCTGCTCGCCTGCGCCGTGTCCATCGGTGCGGTCCTCGGCGGCGCCGACGACCGCACGGCCGACACCCTGGAGGCGTACGGCTACCACCTCGGCCTCGCCTTCCAGGCCGTCGACGACCTGCTCGGCATCTGGGGCGACCCCGACGCCACGGGCAAGCAGACCTGGAGCGACCTGCGCCAGCGCAAGAAGTCCCTGCCGGTCGTCGCCGCGCTCGCCGCGGGCGGCCCGGCCTCGACGCGTCTGGGCGAGCTGCTCGCCGCCGACGCCAAGAGCAACGACTTCGACAGCTTCTCCGAGGCCGAGTTCGCCACCCGCGCGGCCCTCATCGAGGAGGCCGGCGGCCGTGAGTGGACCTCCCAGGAGGCCCGCAGGCAGCACACCATCGCGATCGAGGCACTCGGCGCGGTCGACATGCCGGAAAAGGTCCGCGCGCAGCTCACCGCGCTCGCGGACTTCGTCGTCGTCCGAAAGAGATGATCACCATTCCCATATGACGCGCAGTCGCCGGAAGGGCCCGGGAGACCGGGCCGCCTCCGACGGAGACCCCAGCACAGCAGAAGTAGCTACTGCACGAAGGGGAAGCCATGACAGCGACGACCGACGGAAGCACCGGGGCCCCGCGGCCCCGGGCCGCCGCGGCCAGTGCGACAACCGGGACACCTCCCGGCGCGAACGCGGTGCGCGACGCCGCCCGGCAGGCAGCCGAGCGCGGGGTCGGGCACCTGCTCGCGAGACAGGACGCCCAGGGCTGGTGGAAGGGCGACCTGGAGACCAACGTCACCATGGACGCCGAGGACCTGTTACTGCGTCAGTTCCTGGGCATCCAGGACGAGAAGACCCTCCAGGCGGCCGCCCTGTTCATCCGGGGCGAGCAGCGCGACGACGGGACCTGGGCCACCTTCTACGGCGGTCCGGGCGAGCTCTCCACCACCATCGAGGCGTACGTCGCGCTCAGACTGGCCGGTGACCGGCCCGAGGACGCGCACATGGCGCGCGCCTCCGCGTGGATCAGGGCCAAGGGCGGGATCGCCTCGGCGCGGGTGTTCACCCGGATCTGGCTGGCCCTGTTCGGCTGGTGGAAGTGGGACGACCTTCCGGAGCTGCCACCCGAACTGATCTTCCTGCCCTCCTGGGTGCCGCTCAACATCTACGACTTCGGCTGCTGGGCCCGGCAGACCATCGTGCCGCTCACCGTGGTCTCGGCGAAGCGCCCGGTGCGCCCCGCGCCCTTCGCCCTCGACGAGCTGCACACCGACCCCCGGCGCCCCAACCCCGTCAAGCCGCTCTCCCCGTTGCGGAGTTGGAGCGGCGCCTTCCAGCGGCTCGACAAGGTGCTGCACGCCTACCACAAGGTGGCGCCCCGGGCGCTGCGCCGGGCCGCGATGCGCGGCGCCGCCCGCTGGATCGTCGAGCGCCAGGAGAACGACGGCTGCTGGGGCGGCATCCAGCCCCCCGCGGTGTACTCGGTGATCGCCCTGCACCTGCTCGGCTACGACCTCCAACACCCCGTGATGCGGGCCGGGTTGGAGTCGCTGGACCGGTTCGCGGTGTGGCGCGAGGACGGCGCCCGGATGATCGAGGCCTGCCAGTCCCCGGTGTGGGACACCTGCCTCGCCGTCATCGCGCTGGCCGACGCGGGCGTACCGGGCGACCACCCGGCGCTCGTCAAGGCGGCCGACTGGATGCTGGAGGAGGAGATCACCCGGCCCGGCGACTGGGCGGTGCGCAGGCCCGAACTCCCGCCGGGGGGCTGGGCGTTCGAGTTCCACAACGACAACTACCCCGACATCGACGACACCGCCGAGGTGATCCTGGCGCTGCGCCGCGTCAAGCATCCGCGGCCGGAGAAGGTCGAGGCGGCCATCGCCCGCGGGGCCCGCTGGACCCTCGGCATGCAGTCGAGGAACGGGGCCTGGGCCGCGTTCGACGCGGACAACACCAGCTCCTTCCCCAACCGGCTGCCGTTCTGCGACTTCGGCGAGGTCATCGATCCTCCGTCGGCCGACGTCACCGCCCATGTGGTGGAGATGCTGGCCCACGAGGGCCGGTCGCACGATCCGCGCACCCGGCGCGGCATCGAGTGGCTGCTCGCCGAGCAGGAGGCGAGCGGCGCCTGGTTCGGGCGCTGGGGCGTCAACTACGTCTACGGCACCGGGTCGGTGGTGCCCGCCCTCATGGCCGCCGGGTTCCCCGCGGCGCACCCCGCGATCCGCCGCGCGGTGGGCTGGCTGGAGCGCGTACAGAACGACGACGGCGGCTGGGGCGAGGACCTGCGCTCGTACGGTGAGACGGAGTGGGTGGGCCGGGGCCCCTCCACCGCCTCGCAGACCGCCTGGGCGCTGCTCGCGCTTCTCGCGGCGGGGGAGCGGGAGGGCAAGGCGGTCGAACGCGGGGTCGCCTGGCTCGCCGAGAACCAGCGCGAGGACGGTTCCTGGGACGAGCCGTACTTCACGGGCACCGGCTTCCCCTGGGACTTCTCGATCAACTACCACCTATACCGGCAGGTGTTCCCGCTCACCGCGCTCGGCCGCTATGTCCATGGAGAACCGTTCTCCCCCAACGGCGCCAAGGGGAGTTGATGGACACACCCCAGGCCCCGCGGTCCGTGCCGCTGGTGATCGCGTGTGCGCTCACCATCGAGCGGCTCGCGCTGCGCGGCGCCCGCGGCGCGGCAGGGCCGGTCACCGTGGTGCGCAGTGGCATGGGACCCAGGGCCGCCGAGCGCGCGATGGCGGGGGCCCTCGACGGGGCCGTGCTGCGTGACGCGGCGGTGATCGCCTCAGGCTTCTGCGCCGGCCTGGTCCCCGGGATGCACCCCGGGGACCTGATCGTCGCCGAGGAAACCCGCGGCCCGGCGGGCACCACGGTGTGCACCGACACCGAGGTGCTCGCCAAGGCGCTCGTCGAGGCGCTGCCGGGCCGCACGGTCCACACCGGCCCCCTCATCGGGTCCGACCACGTCGTACGGGGCCCGGAGCGGGCCGATCTGAGGGCGACCGGGGCGATCGCGGTGGACATGGAGTCCGCCGCCACCCTCGCGGTCGCCCAGCAGGCCGGATCGCGCCCGGTTGCGGCCGTACGGGTGGTCGTGGACGCTCCAGAACATGAACTCGTCCGGATCGGCACGGTGCGCGGTGGAATATCAGCCTTCCGCGTTCTTCGTGCCGTTCTTCCCGCTTTCTTTGAATGGCACCGTTCTTTGCCGCTCCCCAGGAGGTGAGCCAGATGGCCATGCCGCTTCGCCAGTCCATCAGGGTCGGGACCTATCTCTTTGAACAGAAGTTGCGCAAGCGTGAGAAGTTCCCGCTGATCGTCGAGCTGGAACCGCTTTTCGCCTGCAATCTGAAATGCGAGGGCTGCGGAAAGATCCAGCATCCGGCCGGGATCCTGAAGCAGCGCATGCCGGTGGCCCAGGCCGTCGGAGCGGTCCTGGAATCCGGTGCGCCGATGGTCTCCATCGCCGGTGGCGAGCCCCTGATGCATCCTCAGATCGATGAGATCGTGCGGCAGTTGGTGGCCAAGCGGAAGTATGTCTTCCTGTGCACCAACGCGCTCCTGATGCGCAAGAAGCTGGAGAACTTCACCCCGTCGCCCTACTTCGCCTTCGCCGTGCACATCGACGGGCTGCGCGAGCGGCACGACGAGTCGGTGGCGAAGGAGGGCGTGTTCGACGAGGCGGTGGCGGCGATCAAGGAGGCCAAGCGGCGCGGCTTCCGGGTCACCACCAACTCGACGTTCTTCAACACCGACACCCCCCAGACCATCATCGAGGTGCTCAACTTCCTCAATGACGACCTCAAGGTCGACGAGATGATGATCTCGCCCGCGTACGCCTACGAGAAGGCGCCCGACCAGGAGCACTTCCTGGGCGTCGAGCAGACCAGGGAACTCTTCAAGAAGGCGTTCTCCGGCGGCAACCGGGCACGCTGGCGGCTCAACCACTCGCCGCTCTTCCTGGACTTCCTGGAGGGCAAGGCCGACTTCCCGTGCACGGCGTGGGCGATCCCCAACTACTCGCTCTTCGGCTGGCAGCGACCCTGCTACCTGATGAGCGACGGGTATGTGCCGACCTACCGCGAACTGGTCGAGGAGACCGACTGGGACAAGTACGGCCGGGGCAAGGACGAGCGGTGCGCGAACTGCATGGCGCACTGCGGATACGAGCCGACCGCGGTGCTCGCGACCATGGGGTCGCTGAAGGAGTCGCTGCGGGCGGTCCGCGAGACCGTCCAGGGAAACCGCGGCTGATGCCGACGGCCCCGGAGAGCGGGTCTCTCCGGGGCTCCCCGGCGGCCGTGGCCAGAAGGTGGCCGAGGGCCGCCGTGCCGGGCCCGGGGTTGCTCGTGAACTGAACGGGATCGACAAGAGGGGGCCCGAACGTGACGATCTTGGAAAGCATCCGGGGGCCGCACGACCTGAAAGCGCTGGACCGGACGGCCTTGGGTGAACTCGCCCGGGAAATCCGGGAGTTCCTCATCCAGGCGGTGGCCCGCACCGGCGGCCACCTCGGCCCCAACCTGGGGGTGGTCGAGCTCTCCATCGGCCTGCACCGGGCCTTCGACTCCCCGGTCGACCGCATCCTGTGGGACACCGGCCACCAGAGCTACGTACACAAACTGCTCACCGGACGCCAGGACTTCTCGAAGCTGCGCACCAAGGGAGGCCTGTCCGGCTACCCCTCGCGCGCCGAGTCCGAGCACGACGTCATAGAGAACTCGCACGCCTCCACCGTCCTCGGCTGGGCCGACGGGCTCGCCAAGGCGAACGAGGTGCTCGGCCGGTCCGGCCATGTCGTCGCCGTCATCGGGGACGGCGCGCTGACCGGGGGCATGGCCTGGGAGGCGCTCAACAACATCGCCGCCGTCCGCGACCGCCCGCTGATCATCGTGGTCAACGACAACGCGCGCTCGTACGGGCCGACCATCGGCGCTCTCGCCGGTCACCTCGCGGCCCTGCGCACCAGCGACGGCTACGAGCGGGTCCTGGCGTGGGGCAAGGACGCGCTCCGCAGGACACCCGTCGTGGGGCAGCCGCTGTACGGGTCGCTGCACGGAGCGAAGAAGGGGTTCAAGGACGCCGTCGCCCCCCAGGGCATGTTCGAGGACCTGGGCCTGAAGTACGTCGGGCCCATCGACGGGCACGACACCGACGCCGTCGAGTCCGCCCTCGTACGGGCCAAACGCTTCCACGGTCCGGTCCTCGTGCACTGCCTCACCGAGAAGGGCCGCGGCTACCAGGCCGCGCTCGACGACGAGGCCGACCGGTTCCACACCGTCGGCGCGATGGACCCGCTGACCTGTGAACCCCTGGCTCCGGCGGGCGGGCCGTCCTGGACGTCGGTGTTCGGGGAGGAGCTCGCCCGACTCGGCGCCGAGCGGCCCGACATCGTCGCCCTCACCGCCGCCATGCTGCACCCCACCGGCCTGAGCCGTTTCGCCGAGCGCTTCCCGGAGCGGGTGTGGGACGTGGGCATCGCCGAACAGCACGCCGCGGTCTGCGCCGCCGGGCTCGCCACCGGCGGACTGCACCCGGTGGTCGCCGTGTACGCGACCTTCCTCAACCGCGCCTTCGACCAAGTGCTCATGGACGTGGCCCTGCACCGGTGCGGAGTGACGTTCGTCCTGGACCGGGCCGGCGTGACCGGCGTCGACGGGCCCTCCCACAACGGCATGTGGGACCTGTCGGTGCTCCAGGTCGTGCCCGGGCTCAGGATCGCCGCGCCACGCGACGCCGCCCAGTTGCGGGGCCAGCTCCGCGAGGCCGTGGACGTGGACGACGCGCCGACGGTGCTGCGTTTCCCCAAGGAGTCCGTGGGGCCCGAGGTCCCCGCGCTCGCCCGGCTCGGCGGCATGGACGTGCTGCGCCGCGACGAGGACGCCGAGGTGCTTTTGGTCGCGGTCGGGGTGCTCGCGCCGGTCTGTCTCCAGGCGGCCGAGCTGCTCGCCGGGCGCGGCATCACCTGCACGGTGGTCGACCCGCGCTGGGTCAAGCCCGTCGACGAACAGCTCGCCCCGCTCGCCGCGCGCCACCAACTGGTCGCCGTGGTGGAGGACAACGTCCGCAGCGGCGGCGTCGGTTGGGCGGTCGGGCAGGCCCTGCGCGACGCCGGGGTCGACGTACCGCTGCGCGGCTTCGGCATCCCCGAGCAGTTCCTCGCGCACGCCAAGCGCGGCGAGGTGCTGGCCGACATCGGGCTCACCCCGGTGGAGATCGCGGGACGGATCGGCGCCGCGCTCGCGGCGACCACACAAGCCGCCGCGGCGGCCGGGAAGGAGAGCGACGCATGACCGACGGCGAGCCGAAGGGCTTTCCCGCACCGGCCTCCGGGGCCCCGGGCGACAAGGGCTTCGACCTGACGCGGCTGCTTGCCGAACGCGGGGCCGAACGCTACGAGCTGCACGCCAGACACCTCAACCACCAGCTCCCGCGCATGCTGCACACCATCGGCTTCGACAAGGTCTACGAGCGGGCCGAGGGCGCCTACTTCTGGGACTCCGAGGGCAATGACTACCTCGACATGCTGGCCGGCTTCGGAGTCATGGGCCTGGGGCGCCACCACCCCGTCGTGCGCAAGGCGCTGCACGACGTCCTGGACGCCTCGCTCGCGGACCTGACCCGCTTCGACTGCCAGCCCCTGCCCGGTCTGCTCGCCGAGCGGCTCCTCGCGCACAGCCCGCACCTGGACCGGGTGTTCTTCGGCAACAGCGGCACCGAGGCCGTGGAGACCGCCCTCAAATTCGCCCGGTACGCCACCGGCAAGCCCAGGATCCTGTACTGCTCGCACGCCTTCCACGGTCTGACGACCGGCTCGCTCTCGGTCAACGGCGAGTCCGGGTTCCGCGACGGCTTCGCGCCGCTGCTGCCCGACACCGCCGTCGCGCTCGGCGATCTGGCCGCGCTGGAAAGGGAGTTGAAGCGCGGCGACGTGGCGGCCCTCATCGTCGAACCGATCCAGGGCAAGGGCGTCCACGAGGCGCCGCCCGGCTATCTGCGGGCCGCGCAGGAGCTCCTGCACCGGCACAAGGCGCTGCTGATCGCCGACGAGGTGCAGACCGGCCTCGGCCGCACCGGTGACTTCTACGCCTACCAGCACGACGAGGGCGTCGAACCGGACCTGGTGTGCGTGGCCAAGGCGCTCTCCGGCGGCTATGTGCCGGTCGGCGCGACGCTCGGCAAGGACTGGATCTTCAAGAAGGTGTACTCGTCGATGGACCGGGTGCTCGTCCACTCGGCGAGCTTCGGCTCCAACGCCCAGGCGATGGCGGCCGGGCTCGCGGTGCTCTCGGTGATGCGGGACGAGAAGGTCGTGGAGAACGCGCGCACCACCGGCGATCTGCTGCGCACCCGGCTCGCCGCCCTCATCGACCGCTATGAGCTCCTCTCGGACGTACGCGGTCGCGGGCTCATGATCGGCATCGAGTTCGGCCGGCCGTCCTCGCTCAAGCTGCGCGGTCGCTGGACCATGCTCCAGGCCGCCCGCAAGGGCCTCTTCGCGCAGATGGTCGTGGTGCCGCTCTTGCAGAAACACCGGATCCTGACCCAGGTCTCCGGCGACCACCTCGAAGTGATCAAGCTGATCCCGCCGCTCACCATCACGGAGCGCGAGGTGGACCGGTTCGTCACGGCCTTCACCGCCGTCATGGACGACGCCCACGCAGGTGGCGGACTGATGTGGGACTTCGGCCGCACGCTGGTGAAGCAGGCGGTCGCCAACCGATAGCGGCCGTGGACGAAGGGGCTTTGCCTCAGAGGCAAAAAGTTTGCCTCTGAGGCAATCGCCTGTCTGAATGGAGCGCATGAGCACTCCTGGCGACGACGACGTCGCGGCGCTCCCGGACGTCGCGCCCCGGCTGCGCGAACTGCGCCGGCGCCGCGGCCTCACCCTGGAGGCCGCCGCCCAGCGGGCCGACCTCTCGCCCGCCCATCTGTCCCGCCTCGAAACGGGGGGCCGTCAGCCCTCGCTGCCCATGCTGCTCGGACTCGCCCGTATCTACGGTACGACGGTCTCCGAGCTGCTCGGCGAGATGCCCCCCGAACGCGAGCCCGTCATCCGGGCCGGCCGCGCCGCCCCGCACGAGGTCGACGGCTGGACCTACCACCAGACCGGTGCGTCCGCCCGCGCCATGCAGGCCCTGCGCGTCGAGGTCCCGTACGGCACCCAGCGCGACCTGGTGCGGGTCCACCCCGGCGAGGAGTGGCTGTACGTCCTGACCGGGCGGCTCCGTCTCAGCCTGGGGGACGCCACCCATGAGCTCGACCCCGGCGACAGCGCCCACTTCGACTCACTGACCCCGCACCGCATCTCGGCCGCCTCGCACGGCGGGGCCGAGTTCCTGTTCGTGCACACGCTGCTCCAGAGCCCCGACCCGCATCCGCACCACCCGCACAGCTGAGAGGACGGGAACAGACATGTCCGAGCACGAGATCGCACCCGCGTCGAGGGAGCCCCGCAAGAACATCGAGGAGACGGCCGAGACCAAGTTCCCCAGGGGTCTGGTCGTCCGGCTGTTCGCCTACCTCGTCGCGGGACACATCTTCGCGGGCTTCCTCTATCTGCTCTTCGCGGTCGGCGGTAAGTGACGGAGCCTCCCGCCGCTCAGGCCGCGCTCTCCAGGAGGCGTTCGCGCAGCCGCTCGCGGGTCTCGCCGGACAGGCCGAGGCCCTCGGAGAAGTAGCGGTCGGTGGTGCCCCAGGTCTCCTCGATGGTGTCGAACGCCGCGTGCAGATAGCTGGAGCGGGCGTCGAAGAGGGGGCTCAGGAGCTCCATCACCTCGTCGGACATCGCGTCCGGGGACGTGCTGGAGCGACGCACCTTGTAGCGGCGGTGCGGGTCGTTGGACTTGAGGTAGTCCGCCTCGATGGCGTCCCGCTCCACGCCGACCGCCAGCAGCGCCACCGCGATGGACAGACCCGCCCGGTCCTTGCCCGCCGCACAGTGCATCAGCGCGGGCACGCTGTCCTCGGCCAGGGCGTGCAGCACCCGGCTGTGCTCGGCGGTGCGCTGGGTGATGATCTCGCGGTACGAGTGGATCATCCGGTCCGCGCCCTTGGTGCCGGAGAGCGCCGAGCGCAGCTCGTCGAGGTCGCCGTCGCGGACCATCTTCCAGAACTCGGCCCCGTCGGCCGGGTCGGTGAGCGGGATGTTGACGTTGCGGACGCCCGGCAGCTCGACGTCGGGCCCCTCCAGCTTCTGGTCCCCGGCATTGCGGAAGTCGAAGACGGTGTGCAGGTGGAGGGTGCTGAGAAAGGCCGCGTCGGCCGCCGTGGCATGCGCCAGGTGTCCGCTGCGGAAGAGCCGCCCGCCGCGCACCCGCAGTCCGTCCACGGTCGGCAACCCGCCCACGTCACGGAAGTTGCGCACCCCCACCAGCTCGGGCTCTGTGGCGGGGATCTGCGGAATCTGCTGGGTCACGGGGACTCCTGACGTCGATCCTGGGTGGCGCGTCCTGCGCGTCTGTCGACGATACGACATGTGTTCCTGGGGCAATCATCTCGGTGCGTACCGCACAGCCGTTGCCCCCGGGGCCGGGCAGCCCCGATCCTGTGCGTACGTGTGCGTACGTGTGCTGATCTGGGGGTCGCGATGATCGAGACCGGTGACAACGGACGTCTGTGGCTGCTCACGGGGCGGAGCAGCAGTTATGCGCTGCACCTCACCGACGACGACGAGTTGCTGCACCTCCACTGGGGCCCCCGGATCACCGTCGCCGACGCGACAGCACTGGCCCGGGAGCCGCTCCCACCCCCCTGGCCCTTCGAGTCGCGCCTGGATGGACGCGAGGAGTACCCGGTCGAGGGCGGGCCCCGTTTCGTGCGCCCCGCGCTCTCGGTGCGCGCGGGGCGGGCTCGCGGCACCGCCTGCGACTTCACCGGCGCCGAAGTCGCCCCGGACGAACTGCGGTTGTGCTTCACCGACCCCGTGAACGGCCTCGCGATCACCCTGCACTACCGGATGCGCGACGAGTTCGACGTCCTGGAACGCTGGACGACCGCCGCCCATCAAGGGGCGGACGGGGAAGTGGAGTTGCTGCGGGCGGACGCCGCGACGTGGACGCTGCCGGAGCGCGACGGCTGGCGCCTGTCCCATCTGCACGGCCGCTGGGCCGCCGAGTCCCGTCTCGTACGGTGCGACCTCACCCCCGGCGAGACGGTGCTCGGCAGCAGGCGCGGCCACACCGGGCATCAGCATCTGCCCTGGGTCGCGCTCGACGCCGACGCCCAGGCCACCGAGGAGAGCGGCGAGGTGTACGGCTGCGCGCTCGCCTGGTCGGGGTCCTGGCGCATCGCCGTCCAACGCCTGCCCGACGGCCGGGTACAGATCAACGGCGGCGCCGGGTACGACGACGCGGGCCTGGTGCTGCTCGCGCCGGGAGAGTCGTACACCTCCCCGGTGTTCGCGGGGCTCTGGAGCGGCGAGGGGTTCGGCGGGGCCAGCCGGCAGTGGCACGCCTGGCAGCTCGCCGAGGTGATCCCCGGGGCCGAGCAGCCGCGTCCGGTGCTCTACAACTCCTGGGAGGCCACCCTCTTCGACATCTCCGAGGACCAACAGCGCGCCCTCGCACACCGGGCCGCCGAGATGGGCGTCGAACTGTTCGTGGTCGACGACGGCTGGTTCGGCGCCCGCACCCACGACGGGGCGGGCCTCGGCGACTGGACCCCCAACTCCCAACGCTTCCCCGCCGGGTTGAAGCCCCTCGCCGACGAAGTGCACGCTCTGGGGATGCGGTTCGGGATCTGGGTCGAGCCCGAAATGGTGAACCCCGACAGCGACCTCTACCGCGCCCACCCCGACTGGGTGCAGTTCCAGCCCGGCCGCCCCCGCACCGAGTTCCGCAACCAGCTCGTCCTCAACCTCGCTCGTCAGGACGTACGGGAGTACGTGGGGGAGCAGTTGGACGCGCTGCTCTCCAGCGCGCCCATCGACTACGTCAAGTGGGACTTCAACCGGTGCTTCACGGACGCCGGTTGGCCGGGGGAGGCCTACCCCCAGAAACTGTGGACCGAGCACGTACACGCCTTCTACGCCCTCCTCGACCGGCTCCGGGCCGCCCACCCCCACGTCGCCTTCGAGTCCTGTTCCGGCGGTGGCGGACGCGTCGATCTCGGGGTGCTCTCCCGCACCGACCAGGTGTGGACCTCCGACAACACCGACCCCCTGGACCGCCTCGCCATCCAGCACGGCTTCAGCCAGCTCCACCCCGCCCGGGTCATGGCGGCCTGGGTGACCGACAGCCCCAACACCCAGCTCAACGGGCGCGTCAGCAGTCTGCGTTTCCGCTTCGTGAGCGCGATGGCGGGGGTGCTGGGCGTGGGCGGGGACCTGTCCCGGTGGAGCCCGGCCGAACGCGCCGAGGCGCGCGACTGGGTTGCGCTGTACAAAGAGATCAGGCCGGTCGTGCAGCTCGGCGCTCAGTACCGGCTGCGGGCACCCGAAGGCGGCCTGAGCGCGGTCCAGTACACCTACGGCTGCGACACCGTCGTCCTGGCCTGGCTCCAGGCGCAGCACTACGGGGAGCCGCCGCCCGCCGTGCGGCTGCGCGGGCTCGACCCGGCCGCGTCCTACGCCCGCGTCGACACCGGCGCCGTCCACAGCGGCGCCGTCCTGCTCCACCGGGGGCTCGTCACCGGCCTGCGCGGCGACCTCGACGCGGCGGTGTTCCGGTTGCGCAGGGTGGAGGGGTAGCGCCGCCCGGGCGAGAGCCGACCTGAGCACCTCAACTCCCCGACGGGATCGGCGTGTTGGGCGTCGCGGACGGCAGATCAGGCCAGCCACCGCACGGCGGAGGCCCGTCGGATGTGCACGAGCACGTCGAAGGCTTCGGCGACCGAGTCGACCGTGAGGTATCCGGCCGCGTCGTCGCGGGGGTCGTAGACGCCGCTGATGACCCGTGCCTTGGCCGGTCCCTGCCAGTGGCGGCGTACGTCGTCGCGTCGCAGGTCGAGCCAGTGGGCGGCCGCGTCCACCTCGCCGAGCCGCGCGTCGAGCGACCCCGCGAGGGGCTCCGGGACGACCGTGACCCCCAGATCGCCGTGGTGGAAGCCGATGGCGACGGACACGTACCGGTCGCCGTACCGCGCACGCAGCACGCTGCCCACGGTTGCCCGCGCGTCCTGTCCGGGCGCCATGCCCAGCACCGTCCCGGCCGCAGCGGTGTGCGCGATGCCGTCCCAATAGACCACGCGCGTCCCGGACCGCCGCTGGAAGCCGGCGACGACATCCGACCACGCCGTGGCCTCGCCCGCGTAGTCTCCCCGCCCGGCCACGCTGTGCTCATGGAAGTCGACGATCAGCCGCATGTGGGCCAGGGCGGCCTCGCGCCCCTCGCCCTCGGGCAGCGAACGGAGGAGGGCGAGCGCGTCGCGGGCGTGCTCGGCGAAGGGGCGCCCCGGATGCGTTCCCCGGGCGCGCTGTACGTGTTCGTCGAGGTCATGGGCGGTACGGATCGGGTCCAGATGGGAAGCCGTCCTGGCCAGCAGCTGGGGCGCCCGGGCGCGGACGTGCTCCAGGACGGCGTCGTAGTCCTCGCGCCCGGCCTGCGCCGGTTTGACGCCGAAGACGCGTACGGGGTCGTGGGGGTGGGCCCGGTTGAACGCGCGGATCCACTCCAGGGCGGCGGCCATCTCGGCGGTGCGCTGCGGCCGCCAGGCGTGGTCGAGTGCGGCGGCGGCCGAATCCGCGCCGCCGCCCACATAGGCGTCGAGCGTCGCGCCGACGCCCGCGCTGTCCTGGACGGCGAGCGCCCGGAAGCCGTG
Organism: Streptomyces hundungensis; assembly: GCF_003627815.1. Lineage (NCBI taxonomy): Bacteria > Bacillati > Actinomycetota > Actinomycetes > Kitasatosporales > Streptomycetaceae > Streptomyces > Streptomyces hundungensis. Next base: position 1,543,018 of record NZ_CP032698.1, on the reverse strand, counting down.
GTCGCGGACCAGCCGGCGCAGGAGCTGGTCCCGCACGCCGAAGGTCTCGCGGGAGAACCGGGTGGACTCCCCGACGCCGACGATCGTGGCCCCGGCGGCCACCCGCTCGGCGAGCGCGTCGAGTGCGGCGTCCGAAAGGGGCAGGGCCTCCTCGGTGGTGGCAGGGGAGGCGGGGGCGCTGTTCACGGTGTCGTTGCTCATGCCGCCAAGCCTCCGACCTGAACCCCGCTTGAGGTCAAGGGGCGACTTCCGGCGGTGGAGCAAGGCCTGAACTTCCGCGCCCGACGCGGTAGTTGCGGGGATGGGCGCCCTCTATTCCCGGACCCGACAAACTGACCGGGTGGTCTATATCACCCCCCGTCAACCCCTCCCTACGGTGGCGTAGGTCACTTGCGGGGGTGGAGTATATGCACTCGTGGCAGACGATTCGAGATCATTCAGCAGCGGCACGTTCGGGTCGTACACGGCCATCGGCGACAGCTTCACGGAGGGCGTCGGGGACCCCGGCCCGGACGGCACGTTCGTCGGCTGGGCGGACCGGTTCGCCGTGCTCCTCGGGGACCAGCGGCCGGAGGGCACCTTCCGGTACGCCAACCTCGCGGTCCGGGGCAGGCTCCTCGACCAGATCGTCGAGGAGCAGGTGCCCAGGGCCAAGGAGCTCGCTCCCGACCTGGTGAGCTTCTGTGCGGGCGGCAACGACATCATCCGGCCCGGTACCGACCCGGACGAGGTGGCCGAACGCTTCGAGCGGGCCCTCGCCGACCTGAAGCCCGCCGTCGGCACCGTCATGGTGACCACCGGCTTCGACACCCGGGGCGTCACCCTGCTCCGTCATCTGCGGGGCAAGATCGCGACGTACAACGGGCACGTGCGCGCCATCGCGGACCGCTACGGCTGCCCGGTGCTCGACCTCTGGTCGCTGAAGTCCATTCAGGACAGGCGGGCTTGGGACAACGACCGCCTGCACCTCTCCCCGGAGGGGCACACCCGGGTCGCGCTGCGCGCCGCCCAGGTGCTCGGGCTCGACGTCCCGGCCGACCCGGACCAGCCCTGGCCGCCCCTGCCGCCGCGCAACTCCCTGGAGGTGCGGCGCGACGACATCAACTGGGCGCGCGAATATCTGGTGCCGTGGATCGGACGGCGGCTGCGCGGCGAGTCCTCGGGCGACGAGGTCTCGCCCAAGCGTCCCGACCTGCTGCCGCTCTGACGAAGCGTCAGGACGGCGGGCGGGCCGACCTGACACGTCGCTGACGGGCGTCAGGAAGAAGCTTCCTCGCGCGGCCGCCCGGCCAGGACCTTCCTCTCCACCTCCGGGTCGAGGCCGACCCGGGGGCGGTCCGGGCGCTGGGGGGCGCTGCCGCCGATGGAGCCGAGCCAGGCCCAGGTGTCGGCCACCGTCTCCAGTACGGGCCGGCACCGCAGCCCGGCCGCGAGCGCCTTGGCCACCGTGGAGCCGTGCATGGTGTCGTGCTGCTCGCCCGGCGGGATCCACACCGGCAGATGCAGCCAGGGCTCGATTCCGGCCGCCAGGATCGGCTCGGGATCGGTCCAGCGCGGCACGGCCCGGCCGCCCGTGACGTGCACGCACGCGTCGAGGAGCGCGCCCATCGTGGCGTGACCCACCGGGCTGACGAGGTCGTACGCCCCGCCGCGCCCCGCCTCGGCGGCATCCAGGGTCCACTCGGCGAGGTCGCGGCAGTCGATGTACTGGATCCCCGCGTCGCGCGGGCCCGGCGCGAGCATGTCGCCGCCGCGCGCGGCACGGGCGAGCCACCAGGGGAGCCGGCCGATGTTCTCCCCGGGGCCGAGGATCAGGCCCGCGCGCACCAACAGGGCCCGGTCCTCGCCGAGTTCACGCACGACGGCCAGCTCGCCGCCGCGCTTGGCCCGTGGGTAGTCGGCCGCGTCACCGTCGTCGGGGGAGCCGGCCACCAGGGGTGCGTCCTCGCCCGCGTCGGGTGGCGTCGGGTGCGCGTACACCGAGCGGCTCGACACGTACACATAACGGCCGACCCGGCCGGCGAGCAGCCTCGCCGCGTCGCGGACCACGGCCGGGGCGCCCGACCAGGTGTCGACGACCACGTCCCAGCCGCCGTCGGTGAGCGCCGCGAGCCCGCCGTCGGCGGTGCGGTCGCCGTGCAGCGAGAGCACGCCGGCGGGTGGCTCGTGCCGCCCGCGATGGAAGACCGTCACCTCGTGGCCGCGCGCGAGCGCCGCCTCGGTCACGGCCCGGCCGACGAACTCCGTTCCCCCCAGCAGCACTACTCTCATGCCCTCCACTCTGCCCGGCGCGGCCCTCATCGGGAACGGTTGCTTGCTCTGGGCGTAACCCGGGGGGAGATCACGGCCGGTAGAGGGTGCCCGGTTGGGGGGTGCCGGGGGCGAGCAGCTGCGGCACGGTGACGAACGTGTAGCCGCGCTCGGTCAGTTCGTCGATGATGCCGGGGACGGCGGGCACGGTGCCGTCGTAGATGTCGTGCAGCAGGATGATGCCGTCCCGGCTCGCCTGGTCGAGGATCCGCTTGTGGATCAGGGCGCTGTCGGTCGTGGCGTAGTCCTTGGCGGTGGCGCTCCACAGCACCTGGGAGAGGCCGAGTTCCTTGCTGACGGCCGTGACCTCGTCATTGGTGCGGCCCTGCGGCGGACGCATCAGCGTGGGCGCACGGCCGGTCAGGGCCTCCACCGCCCGCTGGGTGCGGCCGAGTTCGGAGCGGATCTCGTCCGGCTTCAACTGGTCGAGCCGACGGTGCGTCCAGGTGTGGTTGGCGATCTCGTGCCCCTCCGCGGCGGCCCGGCGGACGATGTCGGGATACGTGTCCACGTGCTTGCTGCCGAGCAGGAAGAAGGTGGCGTGCACCTTCTTCTCCTTGAGGATGTCGAGGAGTTGGGGCGTGTGCGGGCCGGGCCCGGCGTCGAAGGTGAGGGCGATGCACTTGGCTCTGGCGCAGTCCACCGTGCCCGCGGTGCGGGCGGCCTTCGCCTGGACCCTGGTGTCGGCCCGGCCGCGGGCCTCCTGAGGAGAGGTGGAGTCCTGCCCGCAGCCGGCCAGCGCCAGCCCCAGAACGGCGGCGGCGGCCAGGCTTGCGGTGGCGGCGGCCCGGGGCCGGCGGGAACGTGCGGTGTTCTTGAGCATGGCGGTGCCCTCCCCGATGACGCGTCGTTGAGAGGCCCCGGGATCAGGGGCCGGGGTCGACTATACGTGAGGTGTATACATCGAGTGCATAGTGGTGGCCACCACAGGGGCTGAGGTTGCCCATGCGGGCCTGCACCGAGCAGTTAAGGGGCGCGGGGAACTGCGCGACCAGCCACGCACGGCCCGCACCCGAAAGCGGGGCGCCCTGGGGCTCCGCCCCAGTCCCCGTTCGCGCCTTAAGGGCGCTCGTCCTCAATCGCCGGACGGGCTGGGGTGCGGGCCCGCACCGAGCAGTTAAGGGGCGCGGGGAACTGCGCGACCAGCCACGCACGGCCCGCAGTCGAAAGCGGGGCGCCCTGGGGCTCCGCCCCAGTCCCCGTTCGCGCCTTAAGGGCGCTCGTCCTCAATCGCCGGACGGGCTGGGGTGCGGGCCCGCACCGAGCAGTTAAGGGGCGCGGGGAACTGCGCGACCAGCCACGCACGGCCCGCAGCCGAAAGCGGGGCGCCCTGGGGCTCCGCCCCAGTCCCCGTTCGCGCCTTAAGGGCGCTCGTCCTCAATCGCCGGACGGGCTGGGGTGCTGGCCAGCGCCGAGTAGTTAGGGGCGCGGGGAACTGCGCGCCCAGCCACGCACGATCCGCAGACGAACGGGCCGGGGGCTCGGTGCGGGCCGGTGCCAGCGCTGCTAGGGGCGCGGGGAACTGCGCGAGCGGCGACCGCGGCCCGCAGATGAACGGACCGGGGGGGGACGCGGTGCGGGCCGGTATCGGTGCCGCTAGGGGCGCGGGGGCGGGGTCGGCAGGGCAGGGCGGGGTTGACCCGGCAGGGCCGGGTCAACCCCCGGCCGGCCAGGGGTCGCCGGCGACCCGCGCATGGAGATGCTCATCGTGCCAACCATCCGCATGCAACAGCGCACTCCGCATCGTCCCCTCCAGAGCGAACCCGGCCCGCCGCGCCACCCGGCACGACGCCGGGTTGCTCACCGAGTGCGTGATCCGGATCCGGTGCAGGCCCAGTTCGTCCAGGGCCCACCGGCTGACCCGCAGCGTGGCGTCCAGTGCCGCGCCCCCGCCGCGGCCGGCCGGAAGCAGCCAGTACAGGATCTCCGCGCTGCCGCCCCGCAGGTCGAAGTCGGCCAGCCCGATCAGGCCCACCGCCCGGTCGTCCGCACGCCGCGAGATCGCCCAGATCGCCGCCTGCTCCTCCGTCCAGCGCTGCCCCCAGTGCGCGATCTTCGCCCGGGCCGCCTCCAGGGACAGCTGCTCGACGCGGTTCCACCGCACGATGTCCGGGTCCAGGGCCGAGGCCACCAGGACGTCCGCGTCGGATTCCCGCCAGGGACGCAGCTCCCGCCCGCCGGGCAGGACGAACGAAGGCTGCTGCTGCCGAGCCATGCGGCCCGCGGGCACTACGGGCGGTATCGGAGTGATCATCCCCGCATCATGGCAGAGCCGCCCGGGCGGACTTCGGGAATCCGCCGGCCGGGAGGAGCGTTCCAGGGGCACCCCCTTCCGCCGGTGGCGGCCCCCTTCCGCCGGTGGCGGCCCCCACCCGCCGGTGGTCACCCCCACCCGTTCACCTCGAAGCCGTTCACCCCGCAGGCCCCCGCACCGGCACAGACGTACCGGCCGCCCATAATGGAATGACCCCGAGTCCCTGGAGGTGCCGTGACCGGCGCTGGTTCTCTGCTTCCCCTTCGCTCCAGACTCCGCGAGCTGCGGACCGACGCGTTCGGCGCCGACCCGGCGGGGGAGCGGATGGCCCGCATTCGCCGCTCGCCCAACTTCGCGGACGGCGTCTTCAGGAACCCGGAAGGCGAGACGCGGATCCGGCCCTCGGGCTCGACCGTGGAGTTCGCGAAGCGGTTCTTCGCCAAGGAGCAGCGCGTACGTCGCGCTCCGACCGGCACCATCCCGGTCCACCCCACCACCCTCGCCGACCTCGCGAAGCCGCCGACGACCGGGCTGCGGCTCACCTGGATGGGGCATTCGAGCGTGCTGGCCGAGATCGACGGGCGGCGGGTGCTGTTCGACCCGGTGTGGGGCGAGCGCTGCTCGCCCTTCGCCTTCGCCGGGCCCAAGCGGCTGCATCCCGTCCCGCTGCCGCTGGCCGCCCTCGGCCCCGTCGACGTCGTCGTCATCTCGCACGACCACTACGACCACCTCGACCTGCCCACGATCCGCGCCCTCGCCGCGACCGACACGGTCTTCGCCGTGCCGCTCGGGGTCGGCGCGCACCTGGAGCACTGGGGCGTACCGCTCGACCGGATCCACGAGCTGGACTGGAACGAGTCCGCGAAGGTCGACGGGCTCACGTTCACCGCGACCCCGGCCCGCCACTTCTGCGGCCGTGGCCTGCGCAACCAGCAGCACACGCTGTGGGCGTCCTGGGTGGTGGCCGGGCCCGAGCACCGGATCTACCACAGCGGGGACACGGGCTACTTCGACGGATTCCGGGACATCGGCGCGGAGCACGGGCCGTTCGACGCGACGATGATCCAGATCGGTGCGTACAGCGAGTTCTGGCCCGACATCCACATGACCCCCGCCGAAGGCCTGCGCGCCCACCTCGACCTCCAGGGGGGCGCCCCGCACGGCGTGATCATGCCGATCCACTGGGGCACCTTCAACCTCGCCCCGCACCCGTGGGCCGAGCCGGGCGAGTGGACGAAGGACGCGGCGCAGGAAGCGAACCAGGCCGCCGCCTTCCCCCGCCCCGGCGAGCCCTTCGAGCCGGCGGCCGCGCTGCCCGGTGACCCCTGGTGGCAGGCGCTCTCCGTCCCGCTCGCCCACCCGTGGCGCCGCCCCCGTCCGGCGGGCATCCGCCCCAGCGCCACCCCCGCGGCCGACCTCGACCTGGCCGGGGACCGGTGACGGGACGGGGCGCCGGCCCCCACGCCCGCTCGGTGCGTGAGTTGCCGTGGGTACCCCCGGTAAGGGCGGGGACGAGGAGACTGTGACTGTGCGGACCCGACCCGTTCTCGTCTACGACGGAGACTGCGCGTTCTGCACCTCCTGCGCGAGCTTCGTCGAGCGCCGTGTCAGGCCCCGCTGCACGATCACCCCGTGGCAGTTCGCAGATCTCGACGCGCTCGGCGTCACCGAACAGCGGGCGCGGTACGAGCTGTTGTGGGTCACGCCCGGCGGAGTGGTCCAGGGTGGTGCCGACGCCGTCGCCCGCCTGCTGTTGAGCGCGGGTCGGGGATGGGCCCCCTTGGGCGCCGCGCTCACCCTGCCTCCCCTGCGCTGGATGGCCCACGGCGTCTACCGGCTCGTGGCCGACAATCGGCAGCGGCTGCCGGGCGGCACGGCGGCCTGTGCGGTACGCCGGGAGCCCGGGCCGCGCCCGCCCGGCGGCGGGTGAGAACGGGCGGGTGGGAAGAGGGCGCACAGCCTCGCCCGAAAGGGTTTGCGGGCCCGCGAGGGGGGTGCGTAGCGTCACCGTCCATGACCCCGACGCTACGGACCGAGCGGTTGCTCCTCGACCCCTACACCCCCGACGACGAAGAGGATTTCGTCGCCCTGTTCCAGGACCGACGGGTGTCGCGCTGGATGGGCGAGGGGCCGACCTCCGAAGCGGAGGACCGGGCTCTGTTCCGGCGGGTCTTCACCCAGGTGTACGCGCGGGACCTGTTCGCCGTATGGGCCGTACGCAGGGACGGAGTGCTGATCGGGCACGCCGAGATCAAGCCCACCGAGGCGACGGGCGGCCACGAGATCATTTATGCGCTGGCGCCTGCGGCGTGGGGAGCCGGCCTGGGCACGGAGCTCGCCCAAGCCGTCGTCGCCCACGGCTTCGACACCCTCGGCCTGACCGAGGTGCACGCCACGGTGGCGGCCGAGAACACGGCCTCGCTGACGCTGCTGGCCAGGATCGGCTTCGTCCACGTCCGTGACATTCAGGAGGACGACGGCAGTACCACCCGCGTACTGACCCTCACCCGCCGCCCACCGAACGGCCCCTGACCCCCGCCGCACCGACACCGTCACTCCTCTCGCGCTGCTGCGGAACACGGAGTCCCGCGAGCTGACTTACGGTTGCCGGGTGGAGTTGGTGGGAGCGATCCGCTCTTGCGGGCAGTGGGAGGGTGAGGAACGGATGGAACAGCACGGCGCGCGCGTGGTGGCCGACCTGGGCCGAGAGCTCGCGGCGGCGTCGTCGCAAACGGGTGGTGCGCTGTGGCGGCTCGCCGAGAGCGGACGCGGTCTGGACGCCAATCTGCTCCGGCTGCCCCCGGGCCGCGCCATCGACGAACACACCGACCTCGTGCTGGACGTCCTGCTCGTCGTCCTCGAAGGAAGCGGGGAACTCCGTACGGAGTCGGGCTCCCAGGATCTGCGCCCGGTCAGCGCGCTCTGGCTGCCCAAGGGTTCGCGCCGGGCGCTGGTGGCGGGGGCCGACGGGATGGGCTACCTGTCCGTGCACCAGCGCAGGCCCGGGCTCACCATCGGGACCCCGCCGCGCCCCGAGGCCGGCGAGGAAGCCGGCCTCCTGGCCCGGGTCTGCCCCGAGTGCGGCCGCCTCGCCCCGGAACGCGCGGCGAGGTTCTGCTGGAGCTGCGGCTCGGCGCTGGAGGCCTGAGCGAGGCGCGCGTCGCGCCTTAAGGGCGCTCGTCCTCAATCGCCGGACGGGCTGAAGGGCGCTCATGCGGGCCGGCACCGACCCGCTGGGGGCGCGGGGAACTGCGCGAGAAGCGGGCACGGTCCGCAGCCGGGAGCGGGTTTCTGGGGCTCTGCCCCAGACCCCGTGTCGCGCCTGAATGGCGCTCGTCCTCAATCGCCGGACGGGCTGAAGGGCGCTCGTGCGGGCCGGCACCAACCCGCTGGGGGCGCGGGGAACTGCGCGGGACGCGGGCACGGTCCGCAGCCGGGAGCGGGTTTCTGGGGCTCCGCCCCAGACCCCGTGTCGCGCCTTGAGGGCGCTCGTCCTCAATCGCCGGACGGGCTGAAGGGCGCTCGTGCGGGCCGGCACCAATTCGCTGGGGGCGCGGGGAACTGCGCGAGTCGCGGGCACGGTCCGCAGTCGACGTCTGGTTTTGGGGGCGCGGGGAACTGCGCAAAACGCCGGCACGGTCCCCGGATGAGGGGCGGCGTTGCTGGGGCTGGCCCAAGCCCCGGGCTCGGGTGGCCCGCGTACCAGCGCCGGGGGCGGGATCAGGGCGGGGGCGCCAACTACCCTCCCCCCGGGCCCAGTTGGTCGATCGTGGCCGTCGGCCGAACCGGGTGCTATGTTCCGTCGATGATGGATGCCGACGCCGCCCAAACCGTCCTCGACTCCACCCCCTTCGCCCCCTGGTGGGGATTCCGGGTGGACGCCGTCAAGGAGGGCTGGGCCCGGGTCTCGCTCCCGCGGCGCCCGGAACTCTTCCGCCCCGGCGGTGTCCTCCAGGGCGGCTGCGCGATGACGCTCGCCGATGTGACCTGCTGGATCGCGATCATGTCGCTGTTCGGCGAGGACGACCCTTCCGTGACCCAGCAGATGACCACGAGCTTCCTGGGTCCGGCTCGCACCGACCTCGTCTGCGAGTCGACGATCGTGCGGCCCGGGCGGCTCATCGTCTACGGGACCGCCGAGACGAGGGACACCGCGGGCAGGCTCGTCTCCCACCACACCCTGACCTACGTCCGCCCGCCCCGACCCGCCGCCGACTGAGCCCCCCCGGGCGCGCGGGATTTCCCGCGGCCCCGACCGATCACGGCCAACGCCACGGGCCCCGCCCCGGGGGTTTCCCGCAGCGGCGGCCGATCACGGCCAACGCCCGCCCACCACCGGCCCCGCCAGCCGCCCCCCCCGGTCGCGTACGGCCAAAATTCTCACCCCCGCACAACCCCCAGGCATGATTCACAGCTCCCCTGCGTATGTTTCGCCGTATGCACTCCCCGCGTTCTGGCCCGGCCGGTTCCCTGTTCACCCGCATCCTGCGCTTCCTCGGCGTGAGCGTTCTGGCGGGCGCATTGGCCGCCGGGATCGCGCTGCCCGTGGCGGGCGGGCTCGGTGTGGGCGCCAAGTCGGCGGCGGAGAGCTTCAACGGACTGCCCGACGCGTTCAAGGCGCCCCCGCTCTCCCAGGCGTCCCAGATCTACGACGCCGACGGCGGTCTCATCGCCACCGTCTACGACCGCGACCGCACCGTCATATCCGGCGACCACATCGCCCCCGTCATGCGCACGGCGCTGATCGACATCGAGGACAACCGGTTCTACCAGCACGGAGCCGCGGACCTTCAGGGCGTGCTGCGCGCCCTGAACAAGAACGCCGCCACCGGCGGTGTGGCCCAGGGCGCCTCCACCCTCACCCAGCAGTACGTGAAGAACGTCTTCGTCGAGCAGGCGGGCAGTGACCAGAAGGCGGTCCTCGAAGCCCAGCGCCAGACCCTGGGCCGCAAGATCCAGGAGCTGCGCTACGCGATCGAGTTGGAGCGGACCCTCTCCAAGGACCAGATCCTCACCAACTATCTGAACATCACGTTCTTCGGCGAGCAGGCGTACGGGATCGAGGCCGCCGCGACCCGCTACTTCAGCGTGTCCGCCAAGGACCTGTCCCTGCCGCAGGCGGCCCTGCTCGCGGGCCTCGTCCAGTCGCCGTCCATGTACGACCCGGTCACCCACCCCCAGGCGGCCAAGCAGCGCCGCGACACCGTCCTGAACCAGATGGCCAAATACGGTTCGATCAGCGCCGCCCAGGCCCAGCAGGCCATCAGCACCCCGGTCAGGCTCAAGGTCAGCGCGCCGCGCCAGGGGTGCATCACCGCTCACCTGGGCGAGGGCTTCTTCTGCGACTACGTGCACCGCATCGTGTTGAGCGACCCGGCGTTCGGCAGGACGGCCGCCGAGCGCCGGGCGCTGTGGAGCAGGGGCGGGCTCCAGATCCGCACCACGCTCTCGCCCAAGGCGCAGAAGGCACTTCAGGATTCGGTCACCTCGCACGCGTACACCACGGACGACGCCGCCGCCGTGATGAGCCTCGTGCAACCCGGCACCGGCAAGATCGTCGCGATGGGCCAGAGCCGCGACTACGGGCTCGGCGCGCACCAGACGGAGATCAACCTCAACGTCGGTACGCGCATGGGCGGCGGCCTCGGCTTCCCGACCGGCTCCACGTTCAAGCCGATCGTGGCGGCCGCCGCCCTGGAGAAGGGCATGAGCCCGGACCAGAAGTACCCCGCGCCGTACTCCATGCCCTGGCCCGCCATGTCCGACTGCGCAGGGAACACCTATCCGGAGAACGGCGAGGTCCACAACGACAGCCCGTCCCTGACCGGCCCGTTCGGGATGCCGGACGCCATGGCTCAGTCCGTCAACACCTACTTCGCCCAACTGGAGGCCGACACCGGCCTGTGCGACGTGGCGAAGATGGCCAACGCGCTCGGCATCACCGCGCAGGCGGGCGGCACGAAATTGCAGGTGGTCCCCTCGCTCACGCTCGGCAGCAATGACCTGACCCCGCTGGAGATGGCCAATGTGTACGCCACCTTCGCCAACCACGGCACGTACTGCACCCCGGTGGCCCTCACCTCCGTGACCAAGCCGGACGGCGGGAGCGTCCCGGTGCCGGGCGCCGACTGCCACCCGGTGATGTCCGCCGAGACCGCCGACACCATCACCACGATGCTCCTCGGCGTCGTGCAGGACGGCACCGGCAAACCGGCCGGGCTCACCGACCGCGACAGCGCGGGCAAGACCGGCACCACGGACGAGAGCAAGCAGGTCTGGTTCGCCGGATACACCCCCGAACTCGCGGGCGCCGCCGTCGTCAGCGACACCAGGGCCCCGCGCGACCTCGACGGCCAGAGCATCGGCGGCGAAACCGTCGGCCAGGCCTTCGGCGGCACCCTCGCGGGACCCGTTTGGCGCGACTCCATCGAAGGGGCGCTGGAGGGTCAGCCCGCCGGGACGCTCACCACGACCACCCTGCCGGGATCCGGCGGGTGAGGTGAACGGCGCCCGGATCAGGGGTTGTTGAGATAGGTGAGGACCGCGAGGACACGGCGGTTGCCGGTGTCGTCGTCGCTGATGCCGAGTTTGCCGAACATGGACGTCGTGTACTTGCTGATCGCGCTCTCACTGAGGAACAGACGCTGCCCGATGGCCGCGTTGGAGAGCCCCTCGGCCATCAAGGAGAGCACCGCGTGCTCGCGTTCGGTGAGCGCTTCGAGCAGCCGGTTCGAGGAGCCGCTGGAGAACAGCTTGGCGATGACCGCCGGATCCATGGCCGTGCCCCCGGCGGCGACGCGCTCCAGGGCGTCCATGAACTGGTCCGCGTCGAACACGCTCTCCTTGAGGAAGTAGCCGATGCCGCCGGCGCCGTCGGCCAACAGCTCGCGGGCATAGAGCTGTTCGACGTGCTGGGAGAGGATGAGGACGGGCAGGCCCGGCACTTCGCGGCGGGCGGCGAGGGCCGCGCGCAGACCCTCGTCCGACTGGGTCGGCGGCATCCGCACATCGACGACCGCGACATCCGGCCGCCACTTCAGGAGGGCCGCGAGCGTCTCGGGCCCGGTGGTGGCCGTCGCCACCACCTCGTGCCCGTAGGCCTCGATGAGGCGGACCATTCCGTCACGGAGGAGGTAGAGGTCCTCGGCTACCACGATGCGCATGGCACCATCATCCTCGCCCGCGTCGGGCCGCCCGCCGGGCTGGTGATCTCCAGGGTCCCGTCGAAGACCGCGAGGCGCCGGCGCAACCCGTCGAGGCCGCCCCCGGAGCGTGGATCGGCCCCGCCCCGCCCGTCGTCCTCGACCACCACCACGAGGTCGGGGCCCGTTCGGGTCAGGGAGATCCGCGCCCGGGACGCCTGGGCGTGCTTGACGGCGTTGGTGACCAGTTCGACCACACCGAAGTACAGCGCGGACTCGACGGGCGGCTCCAGGCGGAGCTCGACGTCGGCCTCGACCCGCACTTCCAGCGGGCTGTCCAGGGCGAACGCGCGCACGGCGTCGACAAGACCGCGCTCGTTGAGGACGGGCGGGTTGATGCCCTGGACCAGGTCGCGCAGCTCCGTCAGCGAGGTGGCGGCTCCCGTCCGGGCCTCCCGCATGAGCGCCTTGGCCCGCTCGGGGTCCCTCTCCATCAGCTTCTCCGCCGTCGCCAGCGACATTCCGAGCGCCACCAGACGTGCCTGCGCCCCGTCGTGCAGATCCCGCTCGATCCGACGGATCTCCGCGGCCTGCGCGATCGTGGTGTCCGCGCGCTGCGCGGTCAGTTCGTCCACCCGGTCCGCGAGCGTCATCGCCGCCGACGGCCGCAGAAACCGTACGGCCACCGGTTCGAGGGACCGCCACGCGTAGGGGGCGGACCCGAGGGCGACGGCCACGCCGAGCACCCCCACTCCGTTCGCGAGGAACCCGGAGCCGCCGAAACCGAGGACGGCCGCGGCCACCCCGGCCGGCGGGACGGCCGCCACCAGGCCCGCGGTCACCGGCAGGATCACGACGAACCGCAGATCCCGCCAGTTGGCCGGGTCGCGCCACCGCAGCCGCATCTTCTGGTCGAGGACGGCGTCGCGGTCGGTGCGCTCATAGCCGAACCCGTTCCACCAGTACCCGGTGGTCAGTTGGGTCACCGGCCCGGGACGCCGGTACCCGGAGGCGATGACGGTGGAGCTCCAGCGCGCGACGAGGAAACGGACGGTCCGGCAGACCGGACGGGAGAGCCCGAGCGTGCCGACACCCACCAGGACCGCCGGGGCCAGCCACGACCAGGGGTTCGACGGCCCCCATGCGATGCCGAGCAGCACCGCGGCGGCCCACACGACGGGGACCAGCAGGGCGACGGCGACCACCGCGAACGCCCGTACCAGGCCCACCCCGACACTCGTCACCCACGACCGCATTCCACGCATGAGCTGTCCTCTCCCCGCACTCGGTGCACTCGGCTCGGTGATCTCCACTCTGCACCGCCCGTCACCGATGAGGACCCTTCCCAGCCGAGGAGTGGGTCTGGACCCACCCCGCCGTGCGTCCAGGCCCATACCGGCCCTTCCGCGCGCTTCCTAACGTCGACACCACACCGAGCAGGAAGCCGAGGAGAACCATGGACACCACCCACCGCACCGCGCCCAGCCCCCTCCGCGACGACAACGAACAGGCCTTCACCACAACCAAGTTGATCGTCAAGGCGTACGGCGCGCTGAGCGCCGGGGTGTTGATCACGGTCGTGGTCCGCGCCCTCACCGGACACACCGTGACCTCGTTCATGTGGGGCCGCTCGATCGGGGTGCTCGCGAGCGCCGCCGTGACGTACTGGCTGACGGTGCTCGCCGCACGGGGAAAGCGATGGGCCTATGTGCGGGTGCGGATCGTCTCGGTCGTCGTGCCCGTCGCCGTCGTCGCCGTCGACGTGATCCCCGGGACCCTCCCGGTGTGGTTCATCGCGCTGCACACGATCTGCGCCCTCACGCTCGCCGCGACCGCCTTCGTCGTCAACGGATCCGGGCTGCGCGCGGCCTTCCCCAAGACGCGCTGACGCGCCACGGACGGGCGGCCGCGGCAGGGCCGGCGTCGATCGGGCCGCCCCGAAACCGCCCGTCGAACGCGTGTCGGCACGCCTCGGCCGCCGCGCGATATCGGTCCCCCGTACGAGGCCTCATACCAGAGCGGGACGCTGCGTGGGGAAGTTTGCCAACTGCACACCGAGGGTGATGGATTGAACACTACGGTGAGTGGTCGACGATCAAAGTGGGCCTTACAACAGACGCGTTGGGCCCACCAGAGTGATCCATGGGACCCCACGCACCGAGGACGCCGATGTCTCATCTCCGCGCACCCGCAGCGCGGCCGGACCGCCGCGAGGGCGGACGGCACGGCCGCACCACCACCCGGCCGCAGTCCCCCTCCGACGCCACCCGTTCCGCCCCGGCGGGCCGGGCTCCGGCGCCCCCCGGGCCGCGCCCGTCGCCCGAGTCCCGCATACGGCCGCAGTTGCTGCGCGCCGCCGTGCTGCCCGCCACCGTGGCGGTGCTGTGCGGCGCGGCCGCGGTCGCCTTCACCCTCCACTCCACCGGCCGCCACCCCTCGGTGGGGCTCTGGGCCACGCTCGCGGGCCTCGCCGGGCTCGCGATCGCCGCGCTGGTCGCGGCGGGAATCGGCGCCGACCGTACGGCCAAGACCGTGCTGGGCCGCGCCAACGCGCTGCGCCGGGGCAGCGCCCGCTCGGCCGCCGACCTCCGGACGGTCGTCGAGGCGCTGCGCCGCGGCGAGGGGCCGCCCGCGCGCGGGACGCCGGCCCAACTCCCGCAGGGCGCCGACGAGTTCGAGCTGCTCGCACACGAACTGACCCGCTCGCACGACGCGGCCGTGGTCGCCGTGGTGCAGGCCTCCCAGCTCTCCAGCAGCGTCGGCAACGAACAGAAGGTCGAGGTCTTCGTCAACCTCGCCCGCAGGCTCCAGTCCCTCGTCCACCGGGAGATCCAGCTCCTGGACGAGCTGGAGAACGAGGTCGAGGACCCCGAGCTGCTCAAGGGGCTCTTCCACGTCGACCACCTGGCCACCCGCATCCGCCGGCACGCCGAGAACCTCGCCGTCCTCGGCGGCGCCATCTCCCGCCGTCAGTGGTCCCACCCGGTCACCATGACGGAGGTGCTGCGCTCGTCGATCGCGGAGGTCGAGCAGTACCCCCGGGTCAAGCTGGTCCCGCCGATCGACGGCACCCTGCGCGGCCACGCGGTCGCCGACGTCATCCACCTCCTCGCCGAACTCGTCGAGAACGCGACCGTCTTCTCCGCACCGCACACCCAGGTCCTGCTGCGCGCCCAGTTCGTGACGGCGGGCCTCGCCGTCGAGGTCGAGGACCGGGGCCTCGGCATGCCGGTCACCGAGCAGAACAAGATGAACGCGCTGCTCTCCGACCCCGACCAGGTCAACGTCGCCCACCTGCTGCAAGACGGCCGCATCGGACTGTTCGTGGTCTCCGCGCTGGCCCGCCGGCACGGCATCGCGGTGCGCCTCCAGACCAACATCTACGGCGGGGTCCAGGCCGTACTGGTGCTGCCGCAGGGCCTGTTGGGCGCCGAGCCGGACGGCCTCAACAACCAGAGCCACCCCCAGCCGGAGGCGGCGCACGACGCGGTACGGGACGGCACGGGACGGCTTCCCGAGACGGGAGCCGCGCCCCAGCTCACCGGGGCGAGCGAGCCCGCCCCGGCCCCGGCGTCCGCGCCCGCCATCGCCCCGCTCCACCCGGAACCGGCACCACCGGCGCCCGTACACCAGGAACCGGTCCGCCTCGCGCCCCCGCTCCCGGAGCCCGCGCTCCCGGAGCCCGTGTATCAAGAAGCCGCGTATCAGGAACGCGCGTATCAGGAACCCGTACGCCAGAAGGCTCCGCGGCCCGAACCCGAGCCGCAGGCGCGGCCCGGCTCGGACCCGCTGCCCCCGCCCCGCACGCATGTGGCCGAGCCGACCACGGCCGGCCGGGGCAACGGGCCCCTTCCGGTCCGCGCGGCGCACGAGGAGCGGCCCAACCCGGCCTCCGCGTCCCCCGGCGTCCAGCACGGCACCTCCTACGAACCCGCCGAACCCCGGCTGATCACCGCCCCCCGAGTCCAGAACGGAGCCGTGCGCGGCACCATGGGCCGCCCCGATCTGCCCCGGCGCCGCAGCCAGGAACACCTCGTCCCCCAGCTCAGGGACGCGCCCGAACCCCGCAGGAACGACGAACACGCCCTGCACGACCCGGGGTTGATGGCCGCGTTCCAGCGGGGCATCGGCCTCGCCGAGGCGCAGCAGAGCCACCCGGCTCCGTCGACCCACCCCTCCCCCCAGGCGCTCCAGTCGGAAACTGACGCCGAACACTCCAAGGAGTAGATGCACCATGGCGAGCGATGCGCCGACCGGACACGTCTCGGACCTCGACTGGCTGCTGAGCGGACTGGTCCAGCGGGTGCCCTACACCCGCAATGCGGTTCTGCTCTCCTCCGACGGCCTGGTGAAGTCCGTCCACGGCCTGGACACCGACAGCGCCGACCACATGGCGGCCCTCGCCTCCGGGCTGTACTCGCTCGGCCGCAGCGCCGGAGCGCGCTTCGGCGACGGGGGCGAGGTCAGGCAGGTCGTGGTGGAGCTCGACTCCACCCTGCTCTTCGTGTCGACCGCGGGCTCCGGCACCTGTCTCGCCGTGCTGGCCGGCCGGGAGGCCGACGCGGCGGTGCTCGGCTACGAGATGGCGATGCTCGTCAAGAGCGTACGGCCGTATCTCGTCACCCCGGCGCGGCAAGGCGCCGGGACGTCGAGCGGCCTGAGGAGTTGACCGTGGCGGCCCCACAGGACGGGCCGTGGCTCGACGACGCGGCCGGGCGGTTGATCCGCCCCTACACGGTGAGCAACGGCCGTACCCGGCCGACCGCGACGCTCGATCTGCTCTCGCAGGTCATGGCCACCGGCACCCTTCCCCAGACGCTCCTGGGTCCCGAGCACTCACAGGCCCTCGGCCTGTGCAAGGGCCCCACCTCGGTGGCGGAGATCTCGGCGCACTTACGGCTGCCGGCGGTCGTCACCAAGGTGGTCCTGTCCGACCTGGTGGACTGCGGGGCGGTGACCGCGCGAGCCCCCCGCTTCCAACACACCCCCACCGACCGATCTCTGCTGGAGGCAGTGCTCGATGGCCTACGACGACGGCTTTGACGCCCTGCCCGACGACGGGACCGCCGTGGACCTGTTCCCGACCGCGCTGAAGATCCTCGTCGCGGGAGGGTTCGGGGTCGGCAAGACGACCTTCGTCGGAGCGGTCAGCGAGATCGAACCGCTCTCCACCGAGGAACTCCTCACCACGGTCAGCGTGGCCCACGACAGCCTGGAGGGGATCGAGTCCAAGACCACCACCACGGTCGCCATGGACTTCGGCCGCATCACCCTGGACGACCAGCATGTGCTCTATCTGTTCGGCACCCCCGGCCAGGAGCGCTTCTGGTTCATGTGGGACGAGCTGTCCGAGGGGGCGCTGGGCGCGGTGATCCTCGCCGACACCCGCCGCCTCGACGAATGCTTCTCCGCCGTCGACTTCTTCGAACGGCGGGGGATCGGATTCCTCGTCGCCGTCAACGAGTTCGACGGTTCGTACCGATACGACCCGGAGGAGGTGCGGGCGGCCATAGACCTCAAGCCCGAGGTCCCCGTCGTGCTCTGCGACGCCCGCATCGGCAGCTCCGGCATCCGCACGCTGGTCACCCTGGTCCAGCATCTGCTCGCCACCATCCCGGCAGCCACCAGCCATGGAGCCTGACTATGACGTACGACCCGACCGGACATCTGTTGCTCACCCCCGTCGACCGGGAAGCGCCGGTCCGTGTCCAGCGGCTGCGCCAGCTGGGCATGGGGGAGCGGCCCGACCCGGCCTTCGACGAGTTCGCCAGCAAGCTCGCCGCGGTGACCGGAGCGCCCTTCTCGATGGTCAACTTCATTGACGAGAACCAGCAGTTCTTCGCGGGGCTGCACACCCCCAACGGCACCCACAACGGTTCGGACCTGGGTGCGGCGGCCGCGGCCGGCGGGGTGAGCCGCATCATGGCGCGCGACCACGGCTACTGCCCCCATGTCGTGGTGCGCCGCAAGGCGCTCGTCCTGGAGGACGTGTGCGACTACCCGCGGTTCGCCGGCAACCCGGTGGTGGACGAGATCGGCATCCGCTCCTATCTCGGCGCCCCGCTCATCGACCGCACCGGCATCGCGCTCGGCACCATCTGTGTGGTCGACACCGAGCCCCGGCCCTGGGGCAGGGCGGGGCTCGAAACCATCAAGACGATGGCGGCCGAGCTCGTCGAGCAGATCCACCGGCGCGAGGACGGCCACTTCTGAGCCGTCCTCGCCGCGGCCGGGGTCAGTGGACGGTGGCCAGTTCCCGCATGCGCACCAGATCGGAGAGGCGCTGCGACCACTGGCCCTTCGCGGTGCCCAGCGCCACCTCGGCCAGCCGCAGCAGCTGGACGTCGGAGGTGCCGGCGGGGGCGAATATGTGGTGGGCGTCGCGCAGATAGCGCTCGATGGGCCGGTCGGTGAAGAGTCCGGCCGCGGCGTGGATCTCCATGGCGTTGCGCGCCGAGTCCAGTGCCGACTCCACGTTGACGACCTTGGCGTTCATGAGCTCGGCGTCGCACGGCAAGCCCTGGTCGAGCAGCTGGACCGCGTGATAGGCGACGAGTCTGGCCGTCATGACCCGGGACTGCAACTGGCCCAACTTGATTTTGATGTTGGGGAGTTCGTGCAGCGGCTTGCCGTAGCGGATCCGCTCGGTGCAGAACCTGGTGGTCTCCTCCAGGATCGCCTGATGGATGCCGAGCGCGACGGCGGTGAGGTTGGCCCGCCCGTACAGCACGCTGGAGGAGTACGCGACGGCGAGGCCGTCCCCCTCCTCGCCGAGCCGATGGGAGGCGGGGACACGGCAGTTGTGGAACCGCACCTCGCCGAAGCTGAAGCCGTGCAGGCCCATCGACTCCCGGTGCTCGCCCAGGGAGAAGCCCGGGCGGTCGGACTCGACCAAGAAGGCCGACAGGCCCTTGGAGCCCGGTCCGGTGCGCAGGATCACGCCATGGAGATCGCCCACATGGCTGTTGCCCACATAGAGTTTTCGGCCATTGAGAAGGTAGTCGTCACCGTCGCGCACCGCGCTCGCGGCCATGCCCAGCACATGGCCGCCCGACTCGGGTTCGGTGACCGCGATCGTCGGCAGGCACTCGCCCGCGGCGACGGCCGGGAGCCACCGCTTGCGCTGTTCCTCGTTCCCGAAGTGCACGATCTTGGCGACGCCGAGCTGGGAGGCCTGCACCATGGCCCCCATGGCGCCGCTCACCCGGGACAGCTCCTCGATGATGATGGTCTTGCCCAGGTGGCCCACGCCCATACCGCCGTAGACGGGGCTGATGGTGGCGCCTATCCAGCCCTGCCGGGCGATGAGCCGCGACAGCTCGTACTGGACGGTGCGGGTGGCCTCCATCTCGGCGATCCGGGGTCGTACCTCACGTTCCGCGAAGTGCCGTACGTCTTCCCTCAGTTGTTGGTGCAGTCGGCTGTTGAAGTATCCGTCCATCCCGCGAGCCCTCCTCCGCGAAACGCCTGCCGCGGGAGGCCCCGGCAGGTGGTGCATCGGCAGTGGTCCCGTCCCGAAGAGGCCGACCCCCTCATGCTGTGAGCCGCCTTCCGCCGCTACACCACTCTCGCCAACTATGGCCAGAAGGTGGTGGGTTGACGACGTAATGGCGATGTGTTGTGTGTGTCCCGGCCTGTTCGGTCCCAGTCGATTGCATCCCCTTCACACAACTTTCCGCCACATGACAACGGCAAAGGTTTCGTGGGCATGTGGCACTGAGGGCCAGGAAGCGGAATCAGATGGACACGGTCATGACATCTGAGGACAGGTGCAGAACCGATTCGGCTTCGACAATGACGAAAACGGCCCGTCCTTCATACGTGTGAGTGAACGAGCGGGCCCCGCGCCACCCCACCGACCTGCACTTTCCGGCACCCGGGGTGGCGTCGGGTGGCGGATCGGGCCACGCGGCGGGCGGGTCGCATTCCGCCCAAGGGCGTCACCTCGCCGGGACGAGGCGGGCACGGACCACCGGTTCACGTCGCTGACCTGGAGATTCTCCATGAGGACCGGGCGGCGCGGAGTGCCGTCCCGAAGGCCCGGAAGCGACTCCGCTCCGTGGCGGACCGAACCGGGCGCCATCGCCGCGGCCCGGCACCGGACTCGACGGACGGCGCCTCCCCGTCCGACTGATCCACAACGGGCGCCCGGCGCAAGGGAGTCGGGGGCCCATGTAAGGGTCGGTGAGAGGCTGTCGCCCCTGGAATTGGTTGCGTCCGGCGAGGGCGCGTTGGGGTGTGGACCAGCGTGAACGGTGCATTGTGGTGGCGCGGGGCGCGTTGAGGAGCGTGAGATACGGAATCGAGCGCCTCCCCTGCCGTGCCCTCGCGAGCGGTCCCGCCGGGGACCGGTGGCAGCGTCATTCGGACACCGGGCCCAGGAGCAGGACGCGGGGTGCCCGAGTGACCTCTGGCGCCGCGTGCGCCGTAACGGGCTCGGAGGTGTGGGGAAGTGGTGAGGAATCCGGCCACCGGGCGGTGGGTCACAACCCCGCCCGGTCCGGTACGGCGCCCCGCGGGGAACGGGCCGGTCGACCCGGGCCCTCGCCCTCCCCGCGCTTCGATCGCATCCTTGGCCCCCTGGCCACAACTCGGCTCGCAGCGAAGGAAGTTGACATGACCGACCTCCGTATCGGCGTCATCGGCTACGGGATGCGCGGCAGCATCGCGCGGGTGGCCCACCGGCCCGGGCGCGGCTCCGCCGTGACCGCCGTCGCGGACCTTGATCCCCAGGCCCGGGCGGAGGCCGGCGCTGCCTTTCCCGGCGCACGCCTCTCGACCGACCACCGCGCCGTGACCGGGGCGGCCGACCTCGACGCCGTCCTCGTCCTCACCCCCGACCACACCCACGCCGACCTGACCTGCGCCGCCCTGCGCGCCGGAAAGCCGGTCTTCGTGGAGAAGCCGCTCGACATCACGGTCGAGCGCTGCGACGAGATCCTGCGCACCGCGCGCGACACCGGAACCCGCCTCTATGTGGGCCACAACATGCGGCACATGCCCGTCGTCCGGATGATGCGCGACCTCATCCGTCGCGGCGCCATCGGCACCGTCAAGACGATCTGGGTGCGCCACTTCGTGGGGTACGGCGGCGACTGGTACTTCAAGGACTGGCACGCCGAGCGCCGCTGCACGACCGGCCTCCTGCTCCAGAAGGCCGCGCACGACATCGACGTACTGCACTGGCTGGCCGGCGGCTACGCGCGCGACGTGCAGGCGATGGGCGATCTGATGGTGTACGGAGCCAACCCGCACCGCCGGGCGCCCGGCGAACCCAAGGCGCGGGACTGGTACACCGAGGACGGCCACTGGCCGCCGCACACCCAGCGCGCGCTCAACCCGGTGATCGACGTCGAGGACGTGTCGCTGCTCAACCTGCGCCTGGACAACGGGGTGCTCGCCTCGTACCAGCAGTGCCATTTCACCCCGGACTACTGGCGCAACTACACGGTCATCGGCGACGCGGGCCGTCTGGAGAACTTCGGCGACGGCCCGGGCGGCCAGGTGAAGGTCTGGAACACCCGGCGCTCCGGCTACCGCGCGGAACCGGACGAGACGTACGAGATCCCCGGGGCGGGAGCGGGAGCGGGAGCGGGGGCGGGGGCTGGAACCGGAGCCGGGGCCGCAGTCCAAGGCGCGGGCGCTGTCCGGGACGGCGGGGACCAGGGGCACGGAGGGAGCCAGGGGCACGGAGGGGACCAGGCGCACGGTGGGGCGGATCCGCTGATCGTCGACGAGTTCCTGCGCTTCGTACGCGACGGCGGCCTCACCGACACCTCCCCGGTCGCCGCCCGGATGGCGGTCGCCGCCGGCTACCAGGCCACGGCCTCGCTGCGGACGGGCGGCACCCCGCGCGAGGTGCCGGCGCTCGACCCGGACCTCGCGGCGTACTTCGAGCGGGGACAGCGCGATGACGTCGCCGGATGAGCGAAGGGCGGGCTCACCGCGACCCGGATCGGGACCGGCGTGACGACGCCGCAGTTGAGCGCAGGACGGACGGGGCTGCACCCCGCTCCGCGCCGCGCTCCTCTCCTTCACCGGGGCCGCTGTCAGTGGCGCGGCGTACGGTTCTTCCATGGCCAACGCCGACGACGTACGCCGTATCGCGCTCGCGCTTCCCGAGGCGGCGGAGAAGCTCGCCTGGGGCAGGCCCACCTTCCGGGTCGCGGGAAAGATCTTCGCCTCCCTCGGCGACGACGACGCCTGGGTGGGCGTGAAGTGCCCGAAGGAGGACCGGGAGGAGCTGATCGCCGCCGAGCCCGACAAGTTCTTCCTGCGGGAGGGGCACGACGAGAACTACGCCTGGCTGCGGGTCCGGCTCGCCGCGCTCGACGGAGACGCCGAACTGTCCGCGATCCTGACCGACTCCTGGCGCCAGGCCGCCCCGCGCAAGCTCCTCGACGCACACCCGGCGCCGGGTGGCTGAGACCGGGCCCTGACGGCGCGCGCTCCGGGAAAGGGGTTCGTGACCACCCGGGGAAGTGCGGTATTGTTCTCATGCACGAACGGCCGGGGGAAACCCCAGGTCAGACGGGCATCGGGACGTGGCGCAGCTTGGTAGCGCACTTGACTGGGGGTCAAGGGGTCGCAGGTTCAAATCCTGTCGTCCCGACTCGAAAGAGTCGAGGTCAGGGCCGGTTTCGGAGAAATCCGAGACCGGCCCTGACCCGTTTCTCGGCGCCGACCACCATTCCCTGGACCCGGTCCCGGGCAGTTCCGGCTCATGGTTCACCGGCGAGGCACCGGGTGCGTCCGCGAGGGACTTTCGGCCCGAAGGGTCGTGACCTTCGCATCCGCCATCGGGGGCCGATGTCGGCTGGGATGGGAAACCCGCCCGTAGGCAGGGCCACCCGTCCGCCCGCTCTTGAGATCGATGTCCATGTGTGCAGACACCACATTCCAAGCCTGCCCGTTGCAGGAGGCGCTCCCTCTCGACGGCATGTGGATGATGCTCGAACCCGCCACCACGCCCGCCGGAGCGGCGGACCTCATGTGTGCCAGCCCGCGCGCCCGGAAGGTTCTGCTGGACGAGGTCACACCGCACCGGACCTTCTCCGACCTGGTGGCGCCGAGCAGCGCCTCCATCTCGCGTCAGTTGCTGCTGGACGCGATCCGGGGCGAGGGGCGCACCTACCGCCAGCCGGTCGAGTACGCGCATCCCCACGGCACCGTCATCTGTATGACCTCCGCCCGCCGGCTGGACATGCGCGGCGCCGGGCCGCCCGCGCTGCTGGTGGAGATCGAGGAGGAGGAACAGGGGGAGTGGCTGCACTGGGAGGCGCTGCGCTCCATGACCGTACTGGCCGATCACTCGCTGTGGGTCTACGACGAGGAGGCCGACCGTTTCAGCTGGCTCGACGGGGAGCGCCTGTACAACGGCATGGGGCCCGGCGACCGGATGCCGCTCGCCGAGCTCTTCGACCGGGTGCACGCCGAGGACGTGGCGCGCGTGCGGGACGCGTTCTGGGCGCTGCGCAGAGGTGAGACCCAGCAGGTGGACGTCGACTTCCGGATGCCGGACGAGCAGGGCCGGCTGCACTGGCTGCGCACCCTCGCGCGCCTCGTGCGGTTCGGCTTCGACGGCGGGCGGCGCGTCGTGGGGACCACGACCAACACGACCGCGGCCGTGGAACGCCACCAGACGCTCGTCAAGGCGCACGCGGATGCCCAGCGGCGCGTCGACCTCGTCCAGCAGCTCGCCGCCGCGTTCGTCGGGGCCGCGACGGAGGACGAACTCACCGCCGCGATCCTGAACCGCGTCGCCCCGGCGTTCGGGGGCACCGGCACGCTGTTGGCGTTCGTCGAGGAGGGGCGGCTGCGGGTGACGTTCGGGGACGGCATCGATCCCGCGCTGGCCCGTTCCCTGCACGGGCTCCCGCTGGACGCCCCCAAGCCGCTGACCGAGGCGATCCGCACCGGAAGACCCCTGTTCATCGCCACCCGGGACGACTACCGGCGCTCGTGGCCGCAGGCGCACAGTCTGCTGGACGCCACGTCCGCCTCCTCGTTCATCATGATTCCGCTCCGCGGCCAGGGTGCCGCCCCGCTCGGGGGCTGGGTCGTCACCTTCGACCGGCCGCACGACCTCTCCCCCCAGGAGCGGACCCTGGTCGGGGTGATGGCCGATGTCGCGGGCCAGGCGTGGGAGCGCATCCGGCTCCAGTCCGCCCGCACCGAGCTGGCCGCGACGGTACAGCGCAACCTGCTGCCCGCCACGCTGCCGACCGTCACGGGGTACGAGGTCGAGGCCCGCTACAGCCCCGCGCATCAGGGCCTGGACGTGGGCGGCGACTGGTACGACGTGATCGCCCTGCCCGACGGCAGCACGGCCTGCATCATCGGCGACGTCCAGGGCCACAACGTGCAGGCCGCCGCCCTGATGGGCCAGATACGCACGGCGATGCACGCCTACGCCTGGCAGGAGCCCGCCCCCGACCGGGTGCTGGCCCGCACCAACGACCTCATGCTCCAGATGCGCCTGCCCGTCTTCGCGACCTGCCTGTACGTCCTGCTCACCCCGGAGGGGGAGGCTCTGACGGCGCGGGCCGGACACGTCCCCCTGGTGCACGCCGCGCAGGACGGAGCGCGGGTCCGCGAGTGCCCGGGCGGGCTGCCCCTGGGGGTGCTCGCCCGCAGTGAATTCCCCGTCCACGCAATGGAGTTGGCCCCCGGAGATGTGCTCGCCCTGGTCACCGACGGCCTGGTGGAGGGCCCCCGACTGCCCGTCGACGACGGCCTGGCCGACGTCTGCGCCGCGACCGACCGCCATCGCGAGGGGCCACTCGGGAAGCTGGCGGACGTCCTGATGGCACAGGACGACTCCCTGACCGGCCATGTCGACGACCGGGCCGTTCTTGTGGTGCGGCGCCAAGACGGCCAGCGGGGTTGAAAAGCGCCGCACTGTAGCGACGCGATGAGGAAATGTCTAGATTGTCAGGGTAAAAGCGCCCGAATGGAGCAATCGACCGGGCGCTGGACGCGCAGGCGTAGGCCAAACGGGCGAACATGATGTCGTCGTTCCACGTGCGCGACGATCACGCCGAGCCCGAGCCCTAGCCCGAGCCCGAGCCCGAGTTCGGCCCGAGCCCGACCTTCGACTTCTCGGCATCGCGCCATTCCGGCAGCCCGGCATTCCTGCACCCGTGCCTTCCTGCCTCCCGGCATTCCGGCCTCCCGTGCAATCCGTATCGGAGCGCTCGATGAAACCGAACTCATTCGTAACGGCGGCCGCCATAGTGTGCGGTCTTGTTCTGATGGGCCCGATGTCGGCCGCCTCGGCCGCACCTGCGCAGCCCGCTTCGGCGCCTGCCTCCCCCGTCAAATCTGCTACGTGCCCGTCCGACGACCCTCCTCCCGGGACGGGCTCGCAGATCAGCGCGTCGGATGCCGATGCCCTCGTCCGTGGCCACAACGAAGCGCGGCAGGAAGCCATCAAGAAATACAACCCCGGGCTGTCCCTCGTTTCCGTCACCTGGAATCCCAAGCTCGCCTGTGACGCACAGGCTTGGGCGGACGACCCGGCGTCCAGTGCGAACGGCGGGCTCGTTCACAGCGATCGCGACAAGAACGGCAACGAGGGCGAGAATCTCCTCAACGGCACCCCTGTTCCCGCGCATCCCGCCGTCGCGGTCGACCCCTCGGTGAGCTACAGCTGGATCGCGGAGAAGGCCAAATTCGACGCGGATGACAACGCTGTGGTCGCGGCCAACCCGGCCCCCGACACCAATCGCCGTGCGTGGGGCCACTACTCCCAGATGATCTGGATGGCCCCCGGATCGGTCACCACCTCGATCGGCTGCGGCGTAAAAGAGGGCGTACCCGTGTCGGGTGGCACCGGGTGGATTCTCGTGTGCCGGTACGCGCCGGCCGGAAATATCTACGGTCAGCGCGCCATTCCGCCCGGTGGGCAGGTGGCGCCGGCGCCGGGTGACTGGAACGCGAAGGCGCACACGGCCGCCGATGTCGCGGGCAAGCCGGCCACCTTGGTGTGGCCGAACCAGCAGCACGTCTTCTACCGCGGCACGGACGGGAGTCTGAAGCACCTGTTCTGGGATTCCACGAAGAACCAGGTGTTCGCGGACGATTGGACCGTGAAGGCGGGCGTGGCCTCCGATGTCGTGGGTACGCCGGCGACCATGGTGTGGCCGAACCAGCAGCACGTCTTCTACCGCAGTACGG
The DNA here is from genome assembly GCF_003627815.1 of Streptomyces hundungensis. NCBI lineage: Bacteria > Bacillati > Actinomycetota > Actinomycetes > Kitasatosporales > Streptomycetaceae > Streptomyces > Streptomyces hundungensis. The sequence continues at coordinate 1,517,134 of NZ_CP032698.1, read as the reverse complement.
ACGGCAGTCTGAAGCATCTGTTCTGGGATTCCGCCAAGAACCAGGTGTTCGCGGACAATTGGACTGCGAAGGCGGGTGTGGGTGCTGATGTCGCGGGAGATCCGGTGACATTGGTGGCGAACAATCAGCAGCACGTGTTCTACCGCAGTACGGACGGGAGTTTGAAGCACCTGTTCTGGGACTCCGGCAAGAACCAGGTGTTCGCCGACGACTGGACCGCCAAGGCTCATGTGGCTCCGGATGTCGCGGGTACACCGGCGACGTTGGTGTGGCCGAACCAGCAGCACGTGTTCTACCGCAGCACGGACGGCAGCCTGAAGCACCTGTTCTGGGATGCGGGCACCAACCAGGTATTCGCGGACAATTGGACCGCGAAAGCGAATGGAGGCGCTGATGTCGCTGGTGATCCGGCGACGTTGGCGTGGCCGAACCAGCAACACGTCTTCTACCGCGGTACGGACGGGAGTTTGAAGCACGTGTTCTGGGATTCCGGAAAGAACCAGGTGTTCGCGGATGACTGGAGCGCGAAGGCGCATGTGGGTGCCGATGTGGCCGGCGATCCGGCGACGTTGGCGTGGCCGAACCAGCAGCACGTGTTCTACCGCGGTACGGACGGGAGTTTGAAGCATCTGTTCTGGGACTCCGGCAAGAACCAGGTGTTCGCCGACGACTGGACCGCGAAGGCACATGTGACCCCCGACGTCTCGGACACCCCGGCCACTCTGGTGTGGCCCGATCAGCAACATGCCTTCTACCGCGGCAAGGACGGCGCCATCAAGCAGCTGTTCTGGGACTCGACACGCGATCAGGTCTTCGCGGACTGACCGTTGGCCGCTGCTCGAACTGGTCCCGCAGGCACCGCAGTTACGCGGAGGCCGCGGAGGCCGCGGAAACCGCGGCAGCTGGTGGCGCTGATCGGCGGAACTTGCCGATCAGCGCCACCAGTACGCCGTGCGCGGGGGCCCTGGTGACGCACGCCGAGACCGTACAAACGCTTTGATCATTCGGCGGCACGATGCTCTACTCCCTGCCATGACGACCCTGACGAAGCTTGAGCCCGCTCCTGTCATCGACGAGACGGCCCGGCTGCTGACCGAGCACTACGTTTTCCCCGAGGTGGCCGAGCAACTCGCCGGCCTGCTGCGACGGCGCCTCGCCGAAGGGGCCTATGACGTCGAGGCCGCCGAGGAACTCGCGGGCCTGGTCACCGCGGACCTCCAGTCCGTGAACGGCGACCGCCACCTGAGACTCAAGCACCACGTCGATCCGGTCCCCACGAAGGAGGGGGCGGCGACGCTGGAGTCCATGCGCCGGGACTTCGACGCCTCACTGGGCGGGGCGCCCCGGGTGCAGTTGCTCGACGGAGGTGTCGCCGTGGTGGAGTTGGCACCGATGCTGTTTCCGCTGGAGTGGGCCGCCGAACCGCTGAGCGCGGCGCTCACTCTCGCCTCCCGCGCCCAGGCCCTGATAGTCGACCTGCGCGCGAACCGGGGCGGTGACCCGGACGCGGTCGCCTTCGTCTGTAGCTACCTCCTCGACGAGCGCACCCACCTCAACACCATGTACTGGCGTCGGGGCGAGCGCAGCGAGCAGTCCTGGAGCCTGCCGCACGTTCCCGGCGCGCGCTTCGGCGGCAGCAAGCCGTTGTACGTGCTGTCCAGCACCAGCACCTTCTCCGCCGCCGAGGAGTTGGCGTACGACCTGCAACAGCTCGGGCGCGCCGTAGTCGTCGGCGAGCCCAGCCGCGGTGGCGCACACCCGTGCCAGGGCTGGACCGTGCACCCCCACCTCGAAGCCACCGTGCCCGTCGGCCGCGCCGTCAACCCCGTCTCCAGCACGAACTGGGAGGGCAAGGGCGTACAGCCGGACGTCCCCTGCGCCGCCACCGACGCCCTCGACCGGGCCCACGCCCTCGCCCTCGCACGCCTGGCGGGCTGACCCGGCCCCGGCCCGGTTCACCGACGGCTCTGCGCGCGGGGCCGTCGCACGCGGGGGTTCGGTTCCGCGTCAAGGAAGGGACGTCGAACAAGCTCCCGGGGGAGCGATTACGATCCGGGCTTATGAGCACGTCGGATCAGGAACAAGCGGTGGACGCGGCCCCGGAAGCGCGCGGAGCGTCGCGGCCGCCCGAAACGAAGGTACCGAGCCAGGCTCCGAACGGGCCTACGGGGGAGGGGCCTTCGAGACCGCGGGGTGAGGCGGGCGCCGTCGAAGCCCCTGAGCCCGCCGCGCCTGAGGCCGCCGCGCCTGAGCCCGCCGCGTCGGCCAACCCCGTCGCAGCCGATGCCGCCGCCGAGGCTGCCGCAGCGAGTGACGCCGCCGGCTCGGACGAGCCCGTCGAACCCGCGGTCAGCGCCGCGCCGGCCGACGCTGCCGACGGATCGGACGCGACGCGGTCGCATGAGCCGGCCAAGGCCCTTGAGGACACGGAACCGGCCGCCTCCGCGCCCTCCGCGGCCCCCGCCACCCCCGAGCACGCCGAGCGGCCTACGCACCCCGAGGGCAGCGAGGGCAGTGGGGTCGCACAACTTCCGCAATCCGCAAGCGAGTTGGAGGGGGCTGGCGACCAGCCTGAGCGGCGCCGTGGCATGGCGCCGTGGCAGGCCCGGCGGATTCGGATGGTGGCCGCCGGGGTGCTCATGGCGGCGATGGGGATCATCCTCGTCGTACGGCTGGCCACGCAGTCCTCGGTGCTCGTGGTCGGCGTGTACGGGCTCGCCCTCATCCTCTGCGGTGTCGTCATCGAACTCAGCCGCAACGGCCGCACCCGGCTCGGTTCCTGGCTGCTGGTGGCGGGGCTCGCCGCGGCGTTCGCCATGGACTGGTTCGTGCTGCCCTAGCCACGTCGACGGGTCCGTTGCCCGGTGCTCGGGAGCGCGCGTGCGCAGCGCGTGGCCGCCGCGCCGGCCGACGGCGCGGCCCCTGCGGACGTCTGCGTGCCACCCCGGCCGCCGCCCGTCAGCAAGGCCCGCCCTCGACAAGGCGGGAGGCTCCCGACATCCCTGGCCCGGCCCGGCCACCCGGCCACTTCCACGGAAACGCCCGGCCGCGGTCGGTTCGCATTCCCCAGCGGGCCGGGCGGTGTGACCCGGTTGACGAAACTGCCGCCGATCACCCCACGCTCCGGCCGCCACGGCGACGGCCACCGCCACCGCTACGGCGACCGCCACCGCGACCGCCACCACCGCCCCGGCGACCGCCACCGCCCCGGCGACCGCCGCCGCCCCGGCGACCGCCGCCACGGCCGCCGCCACCGCCGTCGCGCACGGCCGCCGCCCCCGCCACGCCCACCGCCACCACCACGGCGACCGCCACCGCCACCGCCAGCGTCACCGCGACCGCCACCGTCACGGCGACCGCCACGCCCACGCCCACCGCCGCCCCCCGCCGTCCGCCTGACGCAGGCCGTTCGGGCCACCCCCGCCGTCCGCCTGACGCAGGCCGTTCAAGCCGCCGCCCCGCCCTCGGCCCCGCTGGCACGCCGACAGCGGCCCCATAGACCGGCGCGGGTCGCGGCACGGGACGCAGCATCAGGCCCAGCCCGCCCGGCCCTCTCGCCCCCCGCCTTCGTCATCAGGCGCCAAGCCGACTGGCGCGCCCGCGAGTTGCGCCCAACCATGCCCCAGCCGTTGACATGTACCCGGCTCACGGTGAATCTTGATGCTCGAAACTCCATGGTTCCAAGCATGAACGCGCACGCCGCGCCCGGCTGTTGCTCGGTACGAACGGAGAACGAAACCTTGCGGACCCCCTGGTATGGCTCACGCCCGCCCCGACGTCCCGCCGTCGCCGTCCTGTCGGCGCTGGCGCTCGCCCTCACCGCGCTCGCCGTTCCGGCCGCCCACGCGGAGGCCGCCGCGCCACCCGGTGGCGTCCTGGACGGCGGCACGAAGTCGCTCACCTGGCACAGCCCGGTCTACGAGAAGGGCACCGTCGGCTCGCCCGACAAGTGCCCGCCGGCCGCGCAGGACCCGGACGGCGCCGTCTGTGCCCGCTTCGATCTGACCGTGAAGCCGCCGGCCGGTGAGTGGGACGACAACCCGGAGGGCGGGGTGCCCGTCTCCGTCCAATGGGCCACGCCCACCGACGACTTCGACCTGTACGTCTATGACGACGCGGGCAAGCAGGTCGCCTCCAGCGCGGGCACCGCCGACCCCGAGGCGACCGTCATCCCGAAGGCCTCGGGCACGTACCACGTGATCGTCGTGCCCTACGACGTGCACCACAACTCGTTCACCGGCACGGCGTATCTGCCCGAGCCGACCGACGCGGGCGACCTCACCGCCTTCGGCGGCAAGGACGGCACGTACGACATGGCCGCCGGCGCCCTGAAGGCCCGCGTGGACTTCCTCGCCGATGACACGCTGCGGCTGCGGGCGGCCCCGGACGGCGTCTTCACCGATCCGCCCGGCAGCCACATGATCCAGACCCAGCCGAAGCCGCAGAAGAACACCAAGTCCTTTGACGCGGGCGCCTATTACGGCATCCGCGGCAAGGACACCGTCCTGCGCGTCTACAAGAAGCCGCTGCGCTTCGCGCTCTACAAGGGCGACAACCGAAGCGTCGTATGGTCCGAGGCCGATCCGCTGCGGTGGACCTCCGGCGGCATGCGCCAGAGCCTGACCCGCGGCGCCGACGAGCAGTTCTTCGGCGGCGGTGAGCAGAACGGCAGCTTCTCGCACCGAGACCAGGTCATGAACGTGGGCAACAACACCAACTGGAACGAGGGCGGTTGGAACAACTCGCAACCCTTCTACCTCTCCTCCGCGGGCTACGGCGTCTTCCGCAACACCTTCACGCCCGGCGTCTACGACTTCGGGCCGCGGGTGCGCACCGGACAGCAGGAACGGCGGCTTGACGCCTACTACTTCACCGGCGATGTGAAGTCCGTCATCGGCAAGTACACCTCACTGGTCGGCAAGCCGTTCATGCCGCCCGTGTACGGGCTCGAACCGGGCGACTCCGACTGCTATCTGCACAACGCCAACCGGGGCGAGCGGCACACCCTGGACGCGCTCAAGGTCGCCGACGGCTACACCCGCAACCAGATGCCGCTCGGCTGGATGCTCGTCAACGACGGTTACGGCTGCGGCTACGAGAACCTCGCCGAGACCGGCAAGGGACTCCAGGCGCACAACGCCCAGCTCGGCCTGTGGACCCAGGACGGCCTCGACAAGCTCGCCGACCAGGTCAAGGCGGGCCAGCGCGTGGCCAAGCTCGACGTGGCGTGGGTCGGCAACGGCTACGGCTTCGCGCTCGACGCCTGCGATCAGGCGAAGGCCGGCATCGAGGACAACAGCGACGCACGCGGCTTCGTCTGGCTGCCCGTGTCCTGGGCCGGAGCGCAGCGCTGCGGCGTGCTGTGGAGCGGCGACCAGAAGCTCAGCTGGGACTATCTGCGCTGGCAGATCCCCACGTACGCGGGCGCCACGCTCTCCGGCATCGCGTACAACACGGGCGATGTGGGCAGCATCTTCGGCCACGACCCGAAGATGTACACGCGTGACCTCCAGTGGAAGGCGTTCCTGCCGGCCATCATGACGATGGACGGCTGGGCCAAGGACCTCACCACCGGCAAGGCCGCCGACCAGCAGCCCTGGCTCGACGGCGAGCCGTACGCATCCATCAACCGCAAGTACCTCCAGCTGAAGGAGCGGCTCATCCCGTACATGTACGGGCTCTCCAAGGACGCCACCACGACCGGTGTCGGCGCGGTCCGCCCGCTCTCCCTGGAGTATCCGGACGACCCCAACACCCTGGGCGCGAACGCCAAGTACGAGTTCCTCGCCGGCCCGGACTTCCTGGTGGCCCCCGTGTACAGCGACACCAGCGTCCGCGACGGCATCTATCTGCCCCGGGGCACCTGGACCGACTACTGGAGCGGCAAGACCTACCAGGGGCCCACCACCATCGACCACTACGCGGCCCCGCTCGACACCCTCCCGCTGTTCGTGAAGGGCGGCTCGATCGTGCCGATGTGGCCCAAGGGCACGACCTCCTGGCAGACCAGGGACAAGGGCGAACTGGACTACGACATCTACCCGCGGCTCGGCACCTCCTCCTACACGCTGTACGAGGACGACGGCGTGACCCGGCAGTTCGCCCGGGGCGCCTCGGCCACCCAGCGGGTCCAGGTGACCTCGGCGGGACGCGCCTCGGTCGTCAACATCGGTGCCAGTGACGGCAGTTACCAGGGCAAGCCCGCCGCCCGTTCCTACCGCCTCACCGTGCACGGGCAGGCCGCGCCCGGCATCGTCGCACTGGGCGGGAAGCGGCTCCAGCGGTACGGCTCCGCGGCCGAGCTCGCCGCGGCGGGCTCCGGCTGGTTCTTCGATTCCGCGACCGGGGCGACGGAGGTCAAGACGCCGTCGCAGCCGACCGGACGCGGCTTCTCCGTCGAGATCGCGTGACCTGAGGCCCGCCACCGGTTCGGGGGCCGCACCGTGAGCCGTCCGGTGCGGCCCCTTTGCACGGGCGCGAAGGTGCTTGGGGCAAGATCGGCGTACGGCTGAACAGGCACCCCACCGGCAGGAGATCGATTCGATGTCATTCCGCGCCATCCGTGTGACCAAGGACGAGCAGGGCCACCGGGTCGAGACCGTCACGCTGGAGGAGAACGACCTCCACGAGGGCGATGTGACCGTCGCCGTGGACTATTCGACCGTCAACTACAAGGACGGCCTCGCGCTCGCCCACGGCAAGGGCATCGTCCGGACGTACCCGCTGGTCCCCGGGATCGACTTCGCGGGCACCGTCGAGTCGTCCACGCACGCCTCGTTCGCGCCCGGCGACAAGGTGGTGCTCAACGGCTACGGCGTCGGCGAGGGCCACGACGGCGGGTTCGCGCAGAAGGCGCGGGTCAGCGGCGACTGGCTGGTCCCGCTGCCGGCGGGGCTCAGCACCCGGCAGGCGGCCGCGATCGGTACCGCCGGATACACCGCGATGCTCAGCGTGCTCGCCCTGGAGGACGCCGGCCTGACCCCCGGCAGCGGCGATGTGCTCGTCACCGGCGCGGCGGGTGGCGTCGGCTCGGTCGCCGTCGCGCTGCTCGCCCGGCTCGGCCACCGGGTGCTCGCCTCCACCGGGCGGCCCGCCGAAGCCGAGTATCTGCGCGCGCTCGGCGCCGCCGAGATCGTCGACCGTGCCGAACTCTCCACCCCCGGCCGCCCGCTCGGCAAGGAACGCTGGGCGGCCGCGGTCGACTCGGTCGGCAGCCACACCCTGGTCAACGTCCTCGCGGGCACCCGCTACGGCGGCACCGTCACCGCCTGCGGCCTCGCCCAGGGCGTCGATCTGCCGGGCACCGTACTGCCGTTCATCCTGCGCGGGGTGACCCTGGTCGGCATCGACTCCGTGCAGGCGCCGATGGAACGCCGGATCAGGGCGTACGAGCGGCTCGCGCGGGATCTCGACCCGGCCCTGCTGGAGCGGATGACCACGGTCATCGGTCTCGACGAGGTGCCCGGTATCGCGGAACGCATCCTCGCCGGGCAGGTGCGCGGGCGCACCGTCGTGGACGTCAACGCGTAACGGCCGGCGCGGGGCCCGGCGCCGGCCGGGTGTGGGCGCCCCCCCCAGCTTCTACTTCAGGCGGGGATCCGCAGCCCGTGCTTCAGGCAGGGATCCGCACGGCCGGCTCGGTGGCCCGCACGGCCGGCTCGGCGGCCGGCCGCTCCGTGGGCGCCATCGCGGGCACCTGCGGGGGAAGGGGGGCGGGCAGGTCGGCCGGTGCGGCGCCGGTCAGCATGAGCACGCCCCGGGCGGCCACGCCCGCCGCCGCGGCGGCCACCAGCCAGCCGAGCGGACCGCCGTGGAAGCTCTCACCGAGCAGCGCCACCCCGATCACCGCGGCCGCCGCCGGGTTCGCGAGGTTCACCACGGCCAGCGGGGCGGCGAGGCCGCCGCGGTAGGCCGTCTGCGAGAGCAGCAGGCCACCGACCGCGAACATCGCCACCAGCACCGCGAGCAGCGTGGTCTGCCACCAGGTCAGCGGGCCCCCGGGGAGCTCGCGGGCGAGCGAGGCGGTGACCGTCTGGGTCAGCGCGGACGCCACTCCGGAGGCGATGCCGGACGCGGTGGCGTGCCCGAGGCCGCCGCCGCGCGGGGAGTGCGCCCCGGCCCGTACCAGAAAGGCCAGCAACAGCGCGGTGGCCGCGGCGATGGCGAGGGCCTCGGGCAGGCTGAGCGCGTCTCCGGGGCTCGCGGGTCCGGTGACCGCGATCAGACCGGTGAGCCCGGCCAGCGTCCAGGCGGCGCCCCGCCACTCGCGCCGGGTGACGCGGCGCCGCGCGTAGTACGCGGAGAGCGGCAGCGCGGCCACCAGAGTGAGCGCGCCGAGCGGCTGGACCAGGGTGAGCGGCCCGTAGTGGAGCGCGGCCACATGCATGAGGGCGCCCGCGACGTTCAGGCCGACCGCCCACCACCACAGCGGTCGGGTGAGCAGTGTGCCGATGCCCGCGCCCCCCTGGGCGGCGAGCCGGGACTGGCCGACGGCGGCCAGCGCGTAACCGGCGGCGGAGGCGAGGGAGAGCAGGATGGCGAGCAACGCGGATTCGTTCATCGCACGGCCTCGGTGAGCTCGGGCGCGGGGGTGCGCGGGGCAGCGGGCGCCGGCTGGGACGCGAGCGTGAGCGGGGGCAGAAGGGACAGCGGGGATGACGGAGACAGCGGGGACGACGGGGAGAGCTCGGGCGCGGTCGGGGCGGGCGCCCCACGGCCCGGCTTGGATGCCGCAGGCAACTGTATGAGCCGACGCGGCCGGGGCACGAAATAGAGCACCGCGCCAAGGAGCGCCGTGGCCACCAGGGCGTCGAGCCAGTAGTGGTTCGCGGTGCCGACGACCACCAGCAGGGTGAGCAGCGGGTGCAGGAGCCACAGCCAGCGCCAGCGGCTCCGGGTCGCCGCGATCAGCCCGACGGCGACCATCAGCGCCCAGCCGAAGTGCAGCGAGGGCATCGCCGCGAACTGGTTCGCCATGGTGTCGGTGTCGGGCGTCGCCGCGTACACGGAGGGCCCGTAGACCTGTGCGGTGTCGACGAGTCCGGCCGTGGTGAGCATCCGCGGCGGGGCCAGCGGGACCGTGATGTGGAGCACCAGGGCGGCGGCGGTGAGCCCGGCGAGCACCCGGCGCGACCACAGGTAGTGGCCCGGGCGGCGCAGATACAGATAGACCAGGAAGGCCACCGTGGCCGGGAAGTGCACCGTCGCGTAGAAGGTGTTGGCGACCTTGACCAGGGTGTCGCCGTGCAGCAGCAACTGCTGGACCGAGCCCTCGCCGGGCAGGTGCAGCGCGCGCTCCCAGCTCCAGACGCGGTCGGCGTTGTCGAAGGCGCTCGCCTCGTGGCCGTTGGCCAGCCGGCGGCCGAACTTGTACACGAGGAAGAGCGCGGTCACGAGCATCAGCTCGCGCACCAGGGGCGGCCGGGAAGCGGTCGTCTCCGGTCCGGCGGGACGGGTCCGAAGACGCGTCCCCGTGGTTATACCGGCAAACATTCTCCGGCCCCTTTGAACCTGGATCGATAGATGGGAAAAACACAAGCAAACGTAGGAAGGCTAGATCGAAACTCATCGAGACGCAAACGTCTCGATACGTTTGCGTCTCGAACGAGCGGAGCCTACTCTCGTACGTGCAGGAGTGCCGCTTGTTTTTCTCCGGAGGGAACGATGTCGACGCAGGCCGCCACGGCCGCTGCCCGCCGCAGCAAGATCAGCCCCGAGCGCGAGCTGGAGCTGTACGACGCCGTGCTCGACCTGCTCAGAGAAGGCGGCTACGACTCCGTGACCATGGAGGGCGTGGCGTCGCGCACCAAGTGCGGCAAGGCCACCCTGTACCGCCAGTGGAAGAGCAAGCCGCTGCTGGTCACGGCGGCGCTCGGGCGCAACCGCTGCTCGTTCTTCGCCGGCATCGACACCGGCTCGCTCGCCGGGGACCTCCGGGAGGCGGCCCGGGTGGTGGGCCGGCGCGAGGGTCCCGACACGGCGCTGATGGAGGCCGTGGGCCAGGCCTACATCAAACACCCGGACCTGCGCGAAGCCCTGCGCGAGACCGTACTGAACCCAGAGATCGCGGCCCTGGACGCGATGCTGCGGCGCGGGGTCGAGCGGGGCGAGGTGGCGGCGGACAACCCGGCGATCGGCTACGTCGCCCCCATGATCATGGGCATGCTCCGCGTCGAGCGGCTCTTCGAGGACCGCTTCCACGGCGAGGGCACGGTCCTGGGGCTCCTGGAAGCGGTCGTCCTCCCGGCGCTGAAGATCGGCTGACCGGCCCCAACTTGCTTGGCCCGCAAGGGCGTTGAGGCTGGATCGCGCGCGCCTCGTGACGCTTGCCCCGCCGGCCGTCGCTCAGACCGCGACGACCGTCACCCCGGCCTCGGTGAACGCGGCGACCGTCTCCTCGGAGACCGCCGTGTCCGTCACGAGCGTGCCCACCTGGGCCGTCGCGCAGATCCGGGCGAAGGTGCGCCTGCCCAGCTTCGTGGAGTCGGCGGCCACCACGACCCGCTCGGCGCGCTCGCACAGCAGCCGGTTGATCCCGGCCTCGTCCTCGTCGTGCGCGGACGCCCCGTGCGTCACGTCGAAGGCGCCGACACCGAGCACCGCCACATCCATCGTGATCTGGTTCAGGACGCCGCCCGCGAGCGGTCCGGTGAGTTCGTAGGACTGCGGGCGGGCCACCCCGCCCGTCACCACGATCTTGAACTGAGGGCGCACCGCGAGCTCGTTCGCGATGTTCAGCGCGTTGGTCACGATCGTCAACGCCGGTGACCCATGGGCGAGTTCGGGCCGCACCGCCAGGGCGCGGGCCACCTCCGTGGTCGTGGTCCCGCCGGTCAGGCCGACCGCCTCGCCCGGCGCCACCAGGTCCGCCACCGCCTTCGCGATGCGCTGCTTCTCCGATGCCTGGCGCGCCGTCTTGTAGCGCAGCGGCAACTCGTAGGAGACGCCGTGCACGAGCGCGCCGCCCCGCGTGCGCACCAGCATCTGCTGCTCCGCGAGCTGGTCGAAGTCGCGGCGGATCGTCGCCGCCGACACCCCGAGGGCCGACGCCGCCTCGTCGACATCGAGGCGGCCCTGCTCCACGAGCAGTTCGAGGAGCGCCTGCCAGCGGGCGTCGCGCGACATCCGCGCCCTCCATTCTTCGTACCGGTAACCGTCCGTAGTGACCTTAGCGCACGCCCATATGCTTGATCATGCTCGATATCCCGTTATATTTTGCAGAAACAAGCACGAACCCGTACGGCAGCGCGTCACATCCAGAGGGTGGGAGCCCGGCATGAGCCATGTCGAGAACGAACTGAGCAGTCAGCCCGAATGCTGGAAGCGGGCGGCCGAACTGGCCCTCCAGCACAAAGACGCCCTGCCGGCCGCGGGCGAGCGCGTCGCCGTCGTCGGCTGCGGCACCTCCTTCTTCATGGCGCAGGCCGTCGCCGCGCTGCGCGAGGGGGCGGGCCTCGGCGAGACCGACGCCTTCGCCGCCTCCGAGTTCCCCGCCTCCCGCTCCTACGACCGGGTCGTCGCGCTGACCCGCTCCGGCACCACCACCGAGGTGCTCGACCTCCTGGCGCTGGTGCGCGGCCGCACCCGTACCACCGCCATCACCGCCGATCCCGCCACGCCGGTGATGCGGGCCGCCGACGACCTCGTGGTCCTCGACTTCGCGGACGAGGAGTCGGTCGTCCAGACCCGCTTCGCCACCACCGCCCTCACGCTGCTCCGCGCCCACCTCGGGCTGCACACCGAGCAGGCCGTCACCGACGCCCGCACCGCGCTCGACGAGCCGCTGCCCGAACGGCTCGTGGCAGCAACCCAGTTCAGCTTCCTCGGCCGGGGCTGGACCAACGGGCTCGCCCAGGAAGCCGCCCTCAAGATGCGCGAGGCGTCGCTGTCCTGGACCGAGGCGTACCCGGCGATGGAGTACCGCCACGGGCCCATCAGCATCTCCACCACCACGACCGCCACCTGGATGTTCGGCGAAGCGCCCGAGGGCCTCGCCGAGCAGGTGGCCGCCACCGGCGCGCTGTGGATCGAGGGCCGCCTCGACCCGCTCGCCGAACTCGTCCGGGCCCAGCGCCTGGCCGTCGCCGTCGCGGCGGCCCGCGGACTCGACCCGGACCGGCCGCGCCACCTCACCCGCTCCGTCATCCTCGACGGCGCCTGAGCGGGCGAGCCGTGACACCGAACGACGTGACGCGGAGCCATGCGGCACCGGACCGCGCGGCACCGCACCGCGCGGCACCGCACCGCGCGGCACCGCACCGCGCGACACCGCACCGCGCGACACCGCACTACGTGACACAGGTGAAGGGGAAGCACTGATGCCACTCGCCAGAACCGGGACGCTCGTCGCCGAGGCCGCGGTCAAGCGGCGCGCCGTCGCGGCCTTCAACATCATCACGCTGGAACACGCCGAGGCCGTGATCGCCGGCGCCGAGGCCGCCAAGTCCCCGGTCGTCCTCCAGGTCAGCGAGAACGTGGTCAAGTTCCGCTACGGCCGGGTCCTGCCGCTCGCCCGCGCCGCCGCGGCCGCCGCCGAGGCCGCCGGCGTCCCGGTCGCGCTCCACCTCGACCACGTCAAACAGGACGAACTGCTGCGCCAGGCCGCCGACGCCGGCTTCAGCTCCGCCATGTACGACGCCGCCCACCTGCCGTACGAGGAGAACCTGGCCGCGACCCGCGCCGCCGCCGATTGGGCGCACACCCAAGGGCTGTGGATCGAGGCCGAGTTGGGGGAGGTCGGCGGCAAGGACGGCAAGCCTCCGCTGGACGCCCACGCGCCCGGCGCGCGCACCGACCCCGGCCAGGCGCGGCAGTTCGTCGCCGAGTCCGGCGTCGACGCGCTCGCCGTCGCCATCGGCAGCACCCACGCCATGACCTCGCGCACCGCCGAGCTGGACCACGCCCTCCTCGCCCGGCTCGACGACGCCCTGCGCGTGCCGCTCGTCCTGCACGGCTCCTCCGGCGTCCCGGACGAGGCGCTGTCGGCCGCGGTGGCCGGCGGCATCGCCAAGGTCAACATCGGCACCGCGCTGAACATCGCCATGACCGACGCCATCCGCGCCTATCTCGCCGCCCACCCCGAGGCGGTCGACGCCCGGACCTATCTGACGGTCGGCCGTCAGGCGATGGCCGAGACCGTCACCCGCCTCATCGGAGTGCTCGACCGGGCCGTCTGAGGCGCCCGCGGCCGCCATCGGAGCCCCGTCGGGGCCCCGGTGGCGAAAGCGCCACGTTCCGCCCGTCCGGCGCTCTTCCGATGTGGCCGGACGTCATAGACGATGGGCCTGTGGACAGGCATGAGCACGCTCGGCTCGACGCGCTCCAGCGCGACCCCTATCCGCACTATGCGCGGGCCCGGCGCGCCGAGGGCCTGACCTTCGTGCCCGAGCTCGACGCCTGGCTGGTGGCCCGCGACGCGGACGTGCGCGAAGTCCTGCGCCGCCCCGAGGCGTTCTCCTCCGCCAACGCGCTGCGCCCCGACGTCCTGCCCGGGCCCACCGTGCTCGCCGAGATGGGCCGGGGGTTCGGCGGCCGTCCCGTCGTGGTCACCTCCGACGGTGCCATGCACCAGCGGCTGCGCGCCCCGATCGTGCACGGCCTCTCACCCGCGCGCGTCGCCGCGATCGTGCCGTACGTGGCGGAGCGCGCGACCGCGCTGATCGACGCCTTCGTCGAGCGCGGCTCGGCCGATCTGATGGCGGAGTTCGCCCTTCAACTGCCCGGCCAGGTGATCGGCCGCCTCATCGGCCTCGACCCGGCGGACGTGCCGCTGGCCGTGCACGGCGGCCACCGCGCCGAACAGCTCCTGTTCCGCCCGATGCCCGAGGCGGACCAACTCGCCGCCGCCCGCGACGTCGTAGCCATGCAGCACCTGCTCGACACCTACGTACGCGAACGCCATGCCCGCCCCCAGGACGACCTGTGCAGCGCCCTGATCGGCGCACTGGCGCCGGGCGGCGAGTCGCCGATGGTCGAACTCACCCTGGACGAGCGCCACGAGATGGTCGCCCACCTACAGAACTTCCTGCTCGCCGGGCACCTCACCACGAGCGCGCTGATCGGCACGACACTGCTGCACCTGATGCACCACCCCACCCAGTGGGAACTGCTCTGCGAGAAGCCGGAGTTGATTCCCGGCGCCGTCGAGGAGGCCGCCCGCTACGACAGCCCGATCCAGGGATTTCGCCGCATCACCACCCGCCCGGTCGTGCTGTCCGGCACCGAACTCCCCACCGGCGCCGTGGTGTTCGTCGCCTACGGGTCCGCCAATCGCGACCCGAGCCGCCATGAACGCCCCGACGTCTTCGACATCACCCGCCCGCCCGCGCGCCACCTCGCCTTCGGATACGGCGTGCACGGCTGTCCCGGCTCGACCCTGGCCCGCGAACAGCTCCGGATCACCCTGGAGCTGCTGACGAGCCGCCTGCCGGGGGTGCGCCTCGCCGAGGAGAGACCCGTCGTCATGCGCCCCACGATGATCCACCGCTCGCCGGAGGAACTCCCGCTGGTGTGGTGAGACATCGGTTCCCCCTCAATAAGCTTTGCTGGTACGCCAGTTGTCCGATGTCTGGCCATCCCGTCGCTGCCCTCTTGTCCCGATTGCGGAGCAATCTCCGTCGATCGCGGTCCTGTCGTGGACGCCTCGCGCGACATATCCTCCGACCATGCGAGTCGCACTCTTCGTCACCTGCGTCAATGACGCGGTGTACCCGGCCACCGGTGTCGCGACGGTCAAGCTGCTCGAACGGCTGGGGGTCGAGGTCGACTTCCCGGCCGGGCAGACGTGTTGCGGGCAGCCCCAGTTCAACACCGGCTACCGCCATGAGACCGAAGTCCTGGTGCGCCGGATGGGACGGGTCTTCGAGGGCTACGACCACATCGTCACCCCCTCCGGCTCCTGCGCCGCGATGGTCCGGGACGCCTACCCCCGCATGGCCCGCCGGGCCGCCGCCGAAGGCCGGGACGCGGGCCTCGGCGCGATCGCGACCTCGCTGGCGCCCCGCGTGTACGAGCTGACCGAGTTCCTCGTCGACGTGCTGGGGGTGACCGACGTCGGCGCGTACTTCCCGCACACCGTCACCTACCACCCCTCCTGCCACGGCCTGCGCCTGCTGGGCCTGGGCGACCGGCCGCGCCGGCTCCTCCAGGCCGTCGAGGGCCTCGATCTGCGCGAACTGCCCGGCGCCGAGGAGTGCTGCGGCTTCGGCGGCACCTTCGCCGTCAAGAACCCGGACGTCTCCACGGCCATGGGCGCCGACAAGGTGCGCGACGCCGCCGCCACCGGAGCCGAGGTGCTGTGCGGCGCCGACAACTCCTGCCTCATGCACCTCGGTGGCATCCTCCACCGCCAGGACGCCCCGATGCGGGCCCTCCACATCGCCGAGATCCTCCTCAGCACGAAAGCGGAGCCCCACGTATGAGCGGCACCTTCGTCGGCATGCCCGCGTTCCCCAAGGCCGCCCGCGACGCCGTACGCGACGAAACGCTGCGCGGCAATCTGCGGCACGCCACGCACACCATCCGCGACAAGCGGGCCACGGCGGTCGCCGAGCTCGCCGACTGGCAGGAGCTGCGCGAGGCGGGCCGGCGCATCAAGGACCACACCCTGCGCCATCTCGACCGCTATCTGGTGCAGTTGGAGGAGTCGGTCACCGCCGCCGGCGGCATCGTGCACTGGGCGGCCGACGCGGACGAGGCCAACCGCATCGTCGGGGAGCTCGTCAAAGCCACCGGGGAGAGCGAGGTGGTCAAGGTCAAGTCGATGGCCACCCAGGAGATCGGCCTCAACGAGGCGCTCGCCGCCGAAGGCATCCACGCCTACGAGACCGACCTCGCCGAACTCATCGTCCAGCTCGGCGACGACCGGCCCTCGCACATCCTGGTCCCGGCCATCCACCGCAACCGGGGCGAGATCAGGGACATCTTCCGGGAAAAGATGGCCAGTTGGGGCAGGCCCGCCCCGGACGGCCTCACCGAGGAGCCCGCCGACCTCGCGGAGGCCGCCCGGCTGCACCTGCGCGAGAAGTTCCTGCGGGCCAAGGTCGCCATCTCCGGCGCCAACTTCATGGTCGCCGAGACGGGAACCCTGGTCGTCTTCGAATCCGAGGGCAACGGCCGCATGTGCCTGACGCTGCCCGAGACCCTTATCTCGGTCGTCGGCATCGAGAAGGTGGTCCCCACCTGGCAGGACCTGGAGGTGTTCCTCCAGACCCTGCCGCGCTCCTCGACCGCCGAGCGCATGAACCCGTACACCAGCATGTGGACCGGCACCACCGACGGCGACGGGCCGCGGACCTTCCATCTGGTGCTGCTCGACAACGGCCGCACCGACGCCCTCGCCGACGACATCGGCCGCCAGGCACTGCGCTGCATCCGCTGCTCGGCCTGCCTCAATGTGTGCCCGGTGTACGAACGGGCCGGCGGGCACGCCTACGGCTCGGTCTACCCCGGCCCCATCGGCGCCATCCTCACCCCCCAACTCCGGGGCACCACCAGCGAGATCGACGCGTCGCTGCCGTACGCCTCCTCACTGTGCGGGGCCTGCTACGAGGTGTGCCCCGTCGCGATCGACATCCCGGAGGTCCTGGTCCACCTCCGTGAGAAGGTCGCCGAGCAGGGCGGCCCGGGGCACCGACTGGAGAAGGCGGCGATGAAGGCGGCCAGTTGGGTCATGGACCACCCCGCGGTCATGGCGGCGGGGGAGCGGGCGGCGCTCAGGACCCGCGCGCTGCACCCCAAGCGCCCACCGGGCGCGGGGGCCTGGACCGAGAGCCGCGATCTGCCGGAACTCCCCGAAGAACCCTTCCGCGACTGGTGGAGGAAGAACCGCACATGAGCGCACGCGACCGCATCCTGGCCCGCGTCCGGGCCGCGGTGGACGGCGCCCCCGAGGCTCCCCCCGCCGCCCGCGACTACCTGACGAGCCACACCCCCGACGACCCGGCGGCCCTCCTCGACCTGCTGCACGAGAACCTCGCCGACTACCGCGCCCTCGTCCACCGCACGGACCCGGCCGGGGTGGGCCCGCTGATCGGCCGCCTCCTCGGCGCACGCGGGTCGGCGAGCGTGCTGGCGCCGGCAGGCCTGCCGCCCGAGTGGCTGGCGCACACCACGTGCGTCCGTGTGGAGGACACCCCGGACGCCACCGCGGCCGAACTCGACGCCGTGGACAGCGTGGTCACCGGCTGCGCGCTCGCCATCGCGGAGACCGGCACCCTCGTCCTGGACGCGGGCCCCGATCAGGGCCGGCGCCGCATCACCCTCGTGCCGGACCACCACATCTGTGTCGTACGGATCCCGCACCAGCTCGTCGCGTCCGTCCCGCAGGCGATGCTTCGCCTCGATCCCCGCCGCCCGCTCACCTGGATCTCGGGCCCGTCCGCCACCAGCGACATCGAACTCGACCGCGTGGAGGGCGTCCACGGTCCCCGCACCCTGGAAGTGGTGCTGGTCGGCGAGTGAGCGGGGGAGGACCGGCGGCGCGAACGGGGTCGCGCGACGGGCTCAGCGCGTGAGCCGGGGCGCCTGCGTCGCCGCGTCCACCGGGTCCGGCAGCCGGTCCGCGAGGGCCCGTGCCCACCGCGCTAGGCCGTCCAGGTCGATTCCGTACGTCGGTACGCCCTCCTCGGCCGCGTACCGGGCGAGCGAACCCGTGCCCCGCTCCAGGAGCGAGGCGCCGCCCCTGGCGTTGCCGCGTGCGGCATGGGTGAGACCGACCGCGAGCTGCGCCAACCCCCGCCACAGCGGCTCCTCCTGGGCGGGCCCGGACTTCCACGCGTCCTCGAACACCTCGTGCGCGTGGAACGGCATCCCCGCGTCCAACAGGCGCTGCGCCTCCCGCAGCGACTGCTCGGGCGTCCTGCGCACCCCCTCCGGCTGACGGGCCACCCCGTCGGCGCCGTAGGGCAACGGCCGCCCGAGCCCGTCCCTCGGGCGGGCGTTGCGGGCCCGCCCCTCGGCATCACGATCGCGGCGTGCGGAACTCTCCATGCCCCGATTCTCCCCCGTTCCTGTCGCGGTGCCGGAGTGCGGTATGGTTCTCATGCACGAACGGCCGGGGGAAACCCCAGGTCAGACGGGCATCGGGACGTGGCGCAGCTTGGTAGCGCACTTGACTGGGGGTCAAGGGGTCGCAGGTTCAAATCCTGTCGTCCCGACTCGAAGGAGTCGCAGGTCGAAGGCCGCATCGGATTCAATCCGCTGCGGCCTTTCGTCATGTCCGCGCGGCCCCAAATCCCGCCCCGACGGCGCCCGTTGCGCCCGCGCGAGCACCCCACGGAACCCCTCCCGCCCCCGGTCACGCGTCCTCACGCCGTCTCCGGCCGGGCGGCGCGTCATGGAATGTGGCTGTATGGGTAGGGAGAGCCTGGTCGTGTGCGGGGCGCGGTCCGAGTGGGAAGGGGCACCCGATGGTGCTGGTGGCGGCCGGGGGGCTGGAGCCGAGCGGGCAGGGCTGGCTCCAGGTGGGCGAGTTCGGTCTGGCGTTCCTGCTCTCCGCGGCGATCGGCCTGGAGCGGGAGATCCGCCAGAAAGCGGCCGGGCTGCGCACGTACACCACGGTCGGCGTCGGTGCCGCGCTGTTCACGCTGGTCAGCAAGTACGGGTTCGGTGACGTCCTGCACGCCGGGACCATCGAGCTCGACCCGTCGCGCGTCGCGGCGCAGATCGTGTCGGGCGTGGGCTTCATCGGCGCGGGGGTCATCTTCGTGCACCGTGGGTCCGTCCAGGGGCTCACCACGGCGGCGACGATCTGGCTGACGGCAGCCGTCGGCGCCGCGGCGGCGGCCGGGCTCCCGCTCCTCGCGGTCCTGGCGACCGCCGCGTACTTCCTCGCCGCGTATCTGGTACGCCCGCTCGTCCACAGGCTGCCCGCGATGCGCGCGGTGGCGTCCACCTTCCGGATCGCCTACGAGCAGCGCCCGGGGCTGCTGCAAGAGCTGATGAAGCAGTGCGAGCGCGGCGGGTTCACCGTGGTCGGGCTCCAGATGCTCGGTACGGGCGGGGTCGGGGAGACCGCGGAGGTCCTCATCTCGGCGGTCGGCCGCGCCGACCCGGCCCTGCTCACGGCCCGGTTCGTCGATGTCGCGGGCGTGGTGGCATGTACCCGGGGCGGCAACGAGGACGAGTGACCGCGCCTCTCCCCGGGGGGGGGGGGGGTGCCTCTATGTCCTTCGTCAAGCCTGAGCTGGTCATGCGACGGCTGCTTCAGGGACGCGTGGTTCGTAGAAGGTGCCGTCGCGGAGCATGGCGAACAGGACGCTGATGCGGTGGCGGGCGAGGCGGAGCAGGGCCTGGGTGTGGGTCTTTCCCCGGGCCCGGCATTTGTCGTAGTAGGTGCGGGAGGCGGGATCGTGCAGGGCTGCGAACGCGGACAGGAACATTGCGCGTTTGAGCTGCCGGTTTCCGCCTCGTGGTGCGTGTTCGCCGTGGATCGAGGTCCCCGAGGACTTCGTTGTCGGGGCGAGGCCGGCGTAGGAGGCCAGGTGGGCGGCGGTGGGGAAGCTGGTGCCGTCGCCGACGGTGACCAGCAGAACTGCGGCGGTCCTGACCGCGACCCCTGGCATCGAGGTCAGGACCTTGGAAAGAGGGTGGTCCTCCAGCAGGGCTTTGATCTGGGCTTCCAGGGCCCGGCGTTGTTCGTGGACCGCCGCGAGCGATCGGGCCAGGGAGGGCACGACCGTGTCGAGGGTGCCGGTGCCGGGAACGACCACGGTCTGTTCGTCCAGGGCGTCGAAGACGTCGTCGACCAGCCGGGTAGCCATGCGCGGGGCCTTGGGCCGGATGAGTTCGACGAGTCTGCGGCGGCCGGCTTTCCGCAGGGCGGCCGGGGAGCCGTAGCGTTCCAGCAGCCAGGTGACGGCGGGGTGGTCCAGGCGGGGGCCGAGGACGCGTTCCAGCGAGGGGTGGAACTGGGTGAGCAGGCCGCGTATCCGGTTGGAGGTGCGGGTTGCCTCGGCGGCGAGGTCCTGGTCGAAGCCGGTCAGGACGGTGAGTTCGGCGGTGATCTCGTCGGTCAGCTCCAGAGAGCGCAGCGTGTGCGGCATGGTGCGGGCGGCGTCCGCGATCACCGCGGCGTCCTTCGCGTCGGTCTTGGCCTCGCCCGGGTAGAGGTCGGCGATGCGGCGCATCGCGAGTCCGGGCAGGTAGGCGACCTTGCAGCCCGCGTCCCGGGCCACGGTCAGCGGGAGGGCTCCGATGGAGGCGGGCTGGTCCACGATCACCAGGACGGTGCCGAACTTCGCGGTCAGCTTGTCGAAGACGGCCCGCAGTTTCGGCTCGCTGTTGGGCATCGGCTTGTCGAAGACCTTCTTCCCGGCCGGGGTGAGCCCATGGCCGTGATGAGCGGTCTTGCCGACGTCCAGGCCGAGGAACACGCCTACGTCTTCGGTGTCGAACATCGTGCCCTTCCAGCAGAGTTGAACGTGCCGGCCTTGGCAGTGGTGTCGTACGCGCGCATCCACGTTATGCAGACCTGCCGCCCGCGAGCTGTCCGGCATTGCGCCGGACCGGGTGGTGGCCGGACCTCTCATCAGCGTCTCCGACGGCACCTCCCGGGCCCGGTGACACCACCCCCCAGGTCATCCGTTCGACAGGGGGCAACAGTCATGCCGGGCCCGGAGGCCAGCGGCCCTCTTGCAGGACCGCGAAGAAGATAACGGGGGGGGGGCGGGCGGCCCTGCTCGGCCGGGCGTCCGGCGCCCCTCAGGCCGGGCGTTCCGCCTCGCGCAGGGCGGGATCCCGGCGGGTGGCGAGCAGGCCGAGGAGTACGGCGACCGTGATCGCGACGAGATGCTCGCGGCCCGCCAGGTTCGGCTTGTGGAGGGAGCGCAGCACGGTCGGCGTGACCGCGAAGAAGAACAGGACGGGGGCCCGCTTGACCGTGGCGACATGGGCGAAGAGGCCGACCACAGCGGCGGACGCCCCGGTGTCGATGACCTGGGCCGCGTCCGGGGGAAGCCCCCACCACCGGGGCCCCAGTTCGATCATGACGCGAGCGCTGAGGGTGCCCGCCAGCGAGACGGCGTAGGCGACGAGGACCGTCCGGGTCCGGCCGAGCACCAGCTGGGCCAGCGCGACCCCCAGGAACAGCACCGGGATGCCCGGCAGCGCGGCCATGTCGCGGGCCGGGACGAACAGCGACAGCGGGGTACGGAGCAGCACCAGCGGAAGGGGGATGTCGCCGCGGACGTGCGAGGTGAGCCGTATGAGCGCCGCGCCGGTGGGCGACTGGTCCACCGCGTGCAGGGTGAGCACCGCCACCGAGGCGAAGATCGCGAGGGCGACGCCCGACAGACCGCGCCGCACCAGCGTGCGGGCCGGCTGGACGATCACGACCCGGAACTCACGCAGCAGATTGCGCCCGAGGAAACGTACGAACCGGCCGAGTCCGTGTTCGGCTCCGCCGGACGTCCGGGTCTGCGGCACGGCAACGAACCGCCGGACGGGCACGACGGCCGGCTCCGGCCCGCCCGACCGCTCCCGGGCCTCTGTGTCCCCGCGCACCCTCGCCCCCCCCAGACCCGTCTGGCCAGGGACTCCCCGCCGACCACCGCACGATCTTGCCACGGCCTCCGCGCGGATCGAGCGCCGCCCCCGCCCCGTTCGCCCGGGTGTGCGGCGCCTTGTCGTGCGGCGCGATACCGGTTGATACGCGGCAATAATCGCTTCTGTGGTGTGAATCGATAATCAGGCCACTCGATGGGGTGAAAGGCGTATTAGGCATAACCCATTCGGGGTTCCTGGCGTTGATGGCGGTGCGGGCGTGTCGCCCGTGACGAACTCCGGAAGGCAGGAAACCAATGAGACGGGTCGCCATGAAGGGCCTGGTCACGGCGGTGGCCACGGGCGGTGTACTGGCCGCGACCGGCTACGCCTACGCGGACTCGAACGCCGCCGGAAGTGCGGATTCCTCCCCGGGCGTGCTGGCGGGCAACGCCGTACAGCTTCCCGTCCACATCCCCGTCAGCGCGTGCGGGAACACCGTGGACGTGCTCGGGCTGCTCAATCCCAGCGCCGGCAACACCTGCGCCAACGCCTCGCGCGCCGCCCACGCGGGCAGGGCGGGCACCCCGCATGGCGCCCCGCGCGCGGCCAACGGGGGCGGCGCCCACGCCGTGGGCGCCGAGAAGGGATCGCCCGGGCTGCTCGCGGGCAACGGCCTCGAACTCCCCGTCGACCTGCCCGTCAACATCTCGGGGAACTCGATCGGCGTCGTCGGCGTGCTGAACCCGGCCATCGGCAACACCGCGACCAACCAGTCCGCCCCGCCGCCGGTCCGTCACCACCCCGCCCCGCCGACCCCGGTCGTGGCCCCGCCCGCGCCGCCCGCCCCGGCTCCGGCGCACCCGGTGGCCGCCGCACCTCGGGGGGCCGCGCTCGCCCACACCGGCGCCGACGGCCTCGGCCTGGCGATCCCGGCGTCCGCAGCGCTGCTCCTGGGCGGCGGAATCCTCTACCGGAGGTTCCGCGGCGCCACGCGCTAGCCGAACACCGAACAGCGTGGCCCCGGTGGCGATACCGGGGCCACGGTCATGCCCCGGGTCGGCTCAGCGCGGGTCGGCTCTGCGCGGTTCGGCCCCAGTGAGGGTCGGCTCAGTGCGCGGCCGTGCAGTCGACGCGGATGTCCGGTGACGCGTAGGTGTCGCTCGTCGAGAACAGACCGCTGCCGTACTCGTAGTAGAGGTACGAGGAGAAGCCCAGGGTCCGCCCGCACGCCGATTCCGGGGCGATGCGGTACGTGAGGGTCACCGTGCGGCTCGCGCCGGGTGCCAGCGGAAGCGTGTAGTCGAGGCCGAGCCTGGTGGTGTCCGCGCAGGCGGCGCCGCCCGCTTCACAGGAGACCAGCGCGTACGTGAGGTCCGTCTGCCGTTCGGTCTCCCAGGTCGGCCGGATCGACTGGTAGACGAATCTGATCTCGGTCGACTGGGTGTTGGTGAGCGTCATCGTCAACTCCACGGCGGAGCCGGGGGTGACCGCGGCCGTCTCCGTGGCGAAGGTGAGATCGGCGGTGTCGGCGTTCGCGGGGGTGCCCACACAGAACAGCAGGGCGCCGGTGCATGACAGGACCGCGGCGAGGCCGAGACCTGCGAGGCGTGTCGTGTTCATGGCCCCGCAGACTAGAAGCGCCCCGGCCCGCCGTCGCCCCCCTCCGCGCGGTACGGCTCGAAACCGCCGGTGCCCCGCGCCCTCGTCCGTCGGCCCGAGCGAGGACACGTCCGCGCAGGACAGCGGGGGCCGATGCGGGACGGCCGCGGTGGCGCCGGGCGGCACTCCGCCCCAGGAGCGGACCGCGCCGAAAACGGCGTACTCCCCACTGCGGCGTACCCCGGCGCGGCCCCCGCGCCCCGGACCCGTGGGCCGTCGAGGCGTCCAGGGAGCGGCAGTTGGCGTGAGGAGTCGGGAACTGGCGTGATGGGCCCGAGCGTTGGGCAGGCAAGCGGGGACACGGCTGTGACGAGTCGGCAACGCGACCGCATTGGGGGCGGATGACGTCATGGAGCAGACTGCCTGGCGATTCTCGGACGACCGCGGACAGACGGTGACGGCGCCGGTGCCACCGGCCCGTGTGGTGGCCTACATACAGGCCGGGGCGACGCTGGAGGAGCTCGGGATACGCCCGGTGGCGGTGTTCGGGTCCTTCCACGACGGGGCGCGGCCCGATGCGGCCAAGGCCGGTGCGCTGCCCCTGGCCGAGGTCGCCTACCTCGGGGCCGGTGACGCCCTCGACGTGGAGGCGCTGCTCTCCCCGGGGCCGGACCTCGTGGTCGCCGTCGGCTACGGCGGGGGCCAGGTGTACGGGCTCGACGCGGAGACGGCCAAACACCTGGAGGAGCGGGTCGCGGTGGTCGTCCTGGAGGTGGGCGGAGCCCGCACCCTCGCGCACATACGGGAGCGATTCGCCGACCTGGCACGGTCGTTGGGGGCGCCGGAGGCGGATGGCTCCGCTCTCCTCGCGGCACAGGAGCGGCTGCGCGCGATCGCGGCCCGGGCGCCCGGGCCGCGCGTCCTCGCGCTCTCCCCGGCAGGGCCGGACCAGGTGCACCTGGCCCGCCCGGGCGCCTGGCCCGAGCTGCGCGCCCTCGCGGAGCACGGAGTCGATCTGATCGAGCCGGGGGAGGGGCCCGGTGTCAACTGGCTGACCGCGCCCTGGGAGACGGCGGCCGCGCTGCGGCCCGACATCGTCCTCGCGGACATCAGGTCCAACGCCGCACCCCGGGACAGCCTGCGCCGCGACCCCGCGTGGCGCGCCCTGGAAGGTGGCGCCCGCGTCCTGGACTGGAACCCCGAAGCCCCGTGCGGCGCCCGTTCCCACGCCGCGTTCTTCGACGCGGTCGCGGGCGCGCTGGAAGAGGCGTGAGGGCGGCGGGCCGAGCCTGAGCGGCGGACCCGCGGCGCGCCCGGGGGCATCCCGCCATGCCCGGACCCACGGCTCAGCCGAGCGAGACCGGTGAGGAGGCGCCCTCGGCGAGCAGCCGGGGGGCGCCGCTTCCGTCGGCCGGTACGGCCCAGGTGTCGCTCGCCCGTCCCGCCCGCCCGGGCAACGCATAGGCCACCGTGCGGTCATCGAGCCAGGCCGCCTGGTCGTCGACGCTGCCCCGCTCGGCCAGCGGGTGCTCGCGCATGGTCGCGAGGTCCAGGACGTACAGCCGCCAGGGTGCGGCGGTGTCGTCCGAGACCTTCTTCTTGAAGGCGATACGGGTGTTGTCGGGCGAAAGGGAGGGGCATTCGGCGTTCTCCCTCAGGGCCGTCGCCGACCAGTCGGCCATGTTGCCCCGGACGAGATAGGTGTGGCCCTTCGTGGAGACCGTCGCGTAGAACAGGTTGTCGTCTCGCGCGAACGTCACGCCCCAGTAGTTGACGTCGGGCGCGTGATAGCGGGCCCCCGCGAGGGTCAGCGGGATCTCCTCCATCGACTTGATGAGATAGCCGCTGCGCAGGTCCAAAATGGCGGTGCGGGTCGAGAAGGCGCTGGTGGCGTACGAGTCGCCGACCGCGAACACCGTCCAGGAGAGCATCCGCCCCGAGGCGGAGACCCGGGCCCGGTTGGGGATGCCGGGCACGGCCACCCGGCGCACCTCACGAAGGTGCCGGTCGAGCACGATGGCGTACGCGCGCGGCGGCACCCCGGGCTCCCTGCGCAGACACACGGCGGTGTCCCCGGCGGCGTAGAACCGTTCGCACGCGGGACCCCCGCCGGCCCGCGCACCCCGAGGGGTGCCGAGCGGCTGGTGGGCGATGCGGCCGGTGGCCGTGTCCCGGAAGTACAGGCCGGGGCCCTCCAGGGTGAACGAGCCGTCGCCGGCGGCCAGTTGAGGCTTGCGATGGGTGGAGTGCAGTACGTAGCCGAGCGAGCCACCGGCGAGCAGCAGGATGGTGGTGACCAGGACGGCGAGTTGGGTGCGGGGGTTCATGCGGTGGACCTTTCCGGGTCGGGGGCCGAGCTGCCCGGCAACAGCGCCCAGCCGCCCGCGAGGGACACGATCAGCGCCGCGGCCGCCACCCACAGCGCCCGGCTGGGCCCCCACACCGTCCAGGCCGCGCCGAAGCCGGCCGTGCCGAGGAGCCGGGTCAGGGCCTGGCCGGTCTGGAGCAGGGCGAGCCCGCCGGCCCGGCCGCCGTCCGGCAGGGTGGGCGCGGCGAGCGCCATGAGGACGCCGTCGGTCGCCGCGTAGAAGACCCCGAGGAGGATCAGCACCGGCAGCACGAGGGCGAGGGCGGGGCCTTCGGCCGGGACGAGCAGCAGCCCGTACACCCCGAGCAGCGCCACATGGCCGTACAGGAACGGCAACCGTCGCCCGACACGGTCCGCGAGGCGGCCGGCCGGGATCGCGAGCAGGAGGTACGCCGCCGCCGAGCCGAGCGGAAGCAGCGGGAACCAGCCGACCGGGATGGCGAGCCCGCGTTGCAGCAGGAGGTAGACGAACGAGTCTCCGACGGTCGCCGCGCCCAGGAGCGCCGCGGCGCACAGGATGCGTCGGAAGGCCGCGCTGCGCAGGGCACCAAAGGGGTTGTTGGCGCGCCGAGTTGACGGTTTGGCGGCTGCTTCCTGGGGTGGCACGTACAGGACGAGCAGGAGGACGCCGAGCAGTCCGGTGCAGAAGCTGACCACGAACACCGCGTCGTAGGCGTCGGCCGTCACCCACAGCAGGGCGAACGCGGCGAGCGGGCCGAGCAGCGCGCCCGTGGTGTCCATGGCGCGGTGCACGCCGAAGGAGCGGCCGAGTAGATGGGGCGGGCTGCTCAGGGTGATGAGGGCGTCGCGGGGCGCGGTGCGGATGCCCTTGCCCACCCGGTCCACGGCGAGCGCGGCGGCGATCTGGCCGGTCGCGCCGCCCGCGAGGAGCAGGCCGAGGCGGGAGCAGGCGGAGAGGGCGTAGCCGAGGCCGGCGACGCGTTTGTGCCGCCCGCCCCGGTCGGCGGCATGACCGCCGAGGAGCCTTACGACGGCGGCCGCGCCGTTGAACAGGCCGTCCAGGAAGCCGAATTGGAGGGGGGACAGGCCGAGGCCCACGACGAGGTAGAGCGGCAGGACGGCCGTGACCATCTCCGACGAGACGTCGGTGACCAGGCTGACCGTGCCGAGCGCGAGGACGGTGGCGGGGACGCGCCGCCCGGGCCCGCCGGTGGCGGACGGGGGCGGCGCGTCCCGGCGACCGGTGGTCGCCAGGTACATCAGTGGCAGGTGTAGTTCGGTGCGGAGTCCTTGACCTGGCCGTCGGTGCCGACGTAACTCCAGGTGTATCCGGTGGCGTTGAGGTCGAGCTTCAGCACGCCGTACTCGCCGCTGATGCGCTTCTGGCTGTTGGGCTGGACCTGCTCGATGGGGTAGGGCTCGGCGCCGCCCATGCCGCCGACGATTTCGACGATGCCCTTGGCGGTCGCCTTGCCGTCGGGGTCCTGCGGCGCGAAGCGCTCGTAGTGGTGGTCGTGGCCGTTGAGGACGAGGTCGGCGCCCGCCCCGTACAGCAGCTTCCAGACGGGCTTGCTGACCGGGTCGTTGCCGTGGCCGCCGGAGGAGTACAGCGGGTGGTGCCAGTAGGCGGCGATGCAGCCCTTGCTGTTGCGGGCCAGGTCCGACTTGAGCCAGTCGATCTGTGCCGACTGGTCGAAGGAGTTGGAGTCCAGGGCGATGAAGTGCCAGTTGCCCTCGTCGTAGCTGTAGTAGCTCTTGCCCTGCGGGTAGGCGATCGCGCCGAAGTACTGCTTGTAACCGGAGAGGCTGCCCGCCGGGTCGTAGGTCTCGTGGTTGCCGGGCACCGGATGGGTCTTCGCCTTGAAGGCGCCCCACGTCTTGTCGTAGTAGGCGCGGTAGTCGGCGATGCGGGCGTCGTCGTACTGGTTGTCGCCCATCGTCAGATAGAACCGCGGGTCGATCTTCTGGGCCAGCGCGGCGGTCTTGGGGTGGGCGCAGGAGCTGCCGGCGGCGGTGCACTGGGCCGCGATGTCGCCGGCGGCGACCACGGTGAAGGTGCCGGACGGCGGGGTGCCGCCGCCGAGGCTGCCGTAGACCGAGAGGTCGTACAGCGAGTAGCCGTAGGAGGTCCCGCGGGCCGTGCCGTACACCCGCACGTAGCGGCCCTTGCCGGACAGGCCGGTCCAGTCGTCGGTGCCGCCGTTTCCGGCGCTCTCGCCCGCGAGGCGGGTCCAGGTGGTGCCGTCGGCGGATATCTCCACGCGGTAGGCCTTGGCGTACGCGGCCTCCCAGCTGAGCGTGACGCGGGTGACGTCGGCGCTCGCGCCGAGGTCGACCTGGATCCACTGCGGGTCCTTGCCCTCGGTGCTGGCCCAGCGGGTGGTGGCCGAGGCGTCGACGGCGTTGCTCGGGCCGAGCGCGGAGCTTTCGGAGGACGAGGCGGTCGTCGGCCGGTCCCGGGAGATGAGCGGGTCGGCCGCCGCCCCGGCCCGGTCGGGCCACAGGAGCAGGAGGCCCGCGACGAGGACGAGGACGGCGGTGAGCGCGACGACCGGGGCCGGGCGGCGCGGGGTCGAGAAGGGTGGAGCGGAGACGTTCAGGCGCATACCTGGAACTCCCTGCCTTGGGGGGTGGCGAGAGCTGGACACCGTTGCGCGAGGCGCCGCGCCCGCCCGTGCCGGGGCAGGGCAGGGGGCGGCGTCGCGACGGCCGGGTCAGAGCTCTCGCTGAGCGCGTCATGCCCACGGGGGAGTCAGGGCACCGCGCCGAGCCGCCGCCCGGGAGCGTAGCGGACAGGAAAGTTTCCTACCAGTCTTTCAACGGCCTTGTCCGCAAAGGGAGATGGCGATGCGCCCGCCTCGGACACGCCGAGGACCGGGGCTTACCGAGATACCTGGTGCGCGACGGCACGTTCCCTGTGACACTTCGCAACGCGATTATCTAAATTGGCCGTTGACGCAGCGCCGCACCTCAGGAGACCCACCCGTGACCGAGAACCCCGCACCCTCGTCGACGCCCGACCACGTGCGCGACCGCATCAACACCGCGCAGCCGCACACCGCCCGGATCTGGAACTACTGGCTCGGCGGCAAGGACAACTACCCCGTCGACCGGGAGGTCGGGGACCAGATCCGCTCGCTGCACCCGGGCATCGGCGACTACGCCCTGGCCGACCGCTTGTTCCTCGGCCGGGCCGTGCGCCATCTGGTGGCCGACCGCGGGGTGCGCCAGTTCCTCGACGTCGGCACCGGACTGCCCACCGCCGACAACACCCACGAGGTCGCCCAGCGCATCGCACCCGAGGCCAAGATCGTCTACGTCGACAACGACCCCCTCGTCCTCGCGCACGCCCGCGCCCTTTTGACCAGCACCCCCGAGGGCCGCACCGACTACCTCGACGCCGATCTGCGGGACACCGCGAGCATCCTGGAGCACGCGGCGAAGACCCTCGACCTGAGCAAGCCGGTCGCCCTCATGCTGCTCGGCGTCGTCATCTTCATCCCCGACGAGGCCGAGGCCCGCGGGCTCGTGCGCGATCTGATGAAGGAACTCGCCCCGGGCAGTTACCTGGTGCTCTCGCACACCATCACCAGCCCGGCCATGCCCGACGTGGACGCCGCCGTGGCGTTCTGGAACGAACACGGCACCCCGAAGCTGACCCAGCGCACCCCGGAGCGGGTGGCCGGGTTCTTCGACGGGCTCGAACTGCTTGAGCCCGGCGTCGTGTCGTGCTCACGCTGGCGCCCGGAGGCGGACGACACGCTGCCCGACGAGGTCGCGATGTACGGCGGCGTCGGCCTCAAGCGCTGACCCGGGAGGTGGCCCCGCCCCGCTCACCGGCGGGGCCGCCCCGTTCACCGGCGGGGCCGCCCCGGCGCGGGCGCGCCACCCGTCAGGCCCCCGACGAGCGCGAACAGGGCGGCCTCGTTGCCGGCGAGCCCCGCCCGCGCCAGGGCCTCGTCGGCCTCGGCGATGACGCCTTCCAGCGCGACGGGGGACCCTGGCCGGCCGGCCGGGGCGTCGAGGGCCGCGCGCACGGTGTTCAGCAGGCGCAGATAGGCCTGGGCGGCGGAGCGTTCGTGGGACGTCATCACAACGGTGGTGGTCATCGGCGGCCTTCCCTCGACAGTACGGGCTCACCGTTCACGATGCCGTACGCCACTGACAATCGAGGCTCACGGCCCGCTGACGCGCGGCCGATCGGCCTCAACCCACCAGCCGCAGTGACGTGTCCGAGACGCCGACCGTGACCGTCTGCCCCCACGTCAAGTCCAGTGCGTCGCCCTCCATGCCGTCCCCGAAGACCACCAGACGGTCGGACTCGACGGTGATCCGCAGCCGCCGGGAACCGGACAACTCCCCCTCGACCAGCGAGGTCCCGGTCACCGGGGAGGGCCATGCCTCGCGTACGAACCACACCAGACGGGCATCCACCGGGCCCGGCAGCGCCGGGGCGTGCGCCCGCTGCTGCCACAGCGAACGCAGCCAGCCGGTGGCCCCGGTGCCGGTGCCGACCAGCACACCGGACGAGGCCTGTGCCTCGGTGGTGGCGGCCGGGTCGTCGGGGCCGATGCGATAGCGCGCCGTCTGGTGGCCGGACGCTCCGAGGTAGATCTCGTTGAGCGCGAGCAGCCGCTGACGGTCGTCGGTGCGGGCCTCCACCATGGTGAGTTCCTCCACCACGCAGCGCCGCGAAGCGGCCCCCGACAGGAGCGCCGGGGCGGCGGACGGCCGGTGGCGCACCAGCACACCGGGGTTGCGGCCCGGCTCCGGATCGATGCCGACGACCGGCTGTCCGTTCAGGTACTTGGCCGCGTTGGCGACCAGACCGTCCTGGCCGACCACCACCACGACGTCCTCCGGCGCGAACAGAAAGCGGTCGAGGTCGGCCCGCTCGACCCGGGCCTGGCGCCACTGCGCAGGGATCGCCGCCGCCACGTCGGCGACGGCCCGCAGCCCCCGGTGGTGCCGCTCGGCCACCTCGCGCAGGCTCCGGCCGCGCGAGGACAGGAAGAACTCGGCCTGGCCGTGGGTGCCGTGCCGGGCCAGCAACTCCTCGTATTCCGAGGCGCGATGGACCAGCACCGCGCGCGGGGCCAGACTCACGGCCGCTCTCCCCGGCCGAGCCGGGCGAGCAGCGTGGTGAGCACGTCGGGGGAGAGGGTGAGGCTCTCGACGCGCGGCAGGTTCTCGGCCAGCCGGGTCGCGGCCAGGGCGTGCAGGGTGGCCGGGTCGGCCTCCCCGTGCACCTGGAGCCAGGCGGCCTGCGCCCCGGCCCTGGCCTCGCCCGAGGCGCGGGCCGCCTCCGCCTCGGCCCGCGCGAGACGCACCGTGCGGGCGGCTTCGGCCTCGGTGCGCACCGCGTCCGCCGCCGCTTCCTCCTCCGCCTCGCGACGGGTGTTGGTGCCGCGCTGTTCCACCAACTGCTCCTCTCGGCGGGCCAGTTCGATGCGGCTGGCGAGCTCGTTCTCGGCGATGGCGCGTTCGCGCTCGACGGCCACGGCCCGCCGCTCGTAGGTGGCCCGGTCCGCCTCCTGCTGGATGCGCTCCCGCGCCGGGGTCCGCAGCGCGCGCTCCACCTCGGGTTCGGGGCGGATCGCGACGACCCGTACCGCGACGATCTCGATTCCGGTAGCGGGCAGCCGGTGCCCCGCCGCGAGCCCGGCCGCGATCCGTTCCCGTACCGCGGCCACGCCGTCGGCGAGGGCGTCGGAGAGCGCGGTGCGCGCGAGGACGTCGAGGGCGTGCTGCTGTGCCGTCTCGGTGAGCAGGGTCGAGAGCTGTTCCAGGGGGTCGCCGCGCCAGACGCCGGTGTCCGGGTCGATGGAGAAGTCGAGCCGGTCGGCGGCGCTGCCCGGCTCGCTGATCCGGTACGTCACGGTCGCCTGCACGGTGACGTCCTGGAAGTCGGCGGTGCGGGCGTGGAAGGCCATCGCCAGTTCCCGGTCGTTGACCGGCACTTCGGAGAGCGCGGCGCTGAGCGGCTTGAACCAGAAGCTGAGCCCGGCGCCGTCGTGGGCCGGGCGGCCGTTCTTGTGGTGGCGGATGTGCGAGGTGGGCGCGGAGCGCAGATGGCGCCAGCCGAAGCGCCTGGAGATGTCGGCCATGGGAACGACCCCTTCCTTTTCGTCAGAACGACGATAGTGGTCCTTTCTGGTTATCGTCAAGATGACGTGAAAGAAGGGAAGGGTGGCGTCTCCGGCCCGAGTTGAGGTCGGTTCGGCTGTCGGGGTCGGGGTCGGGGTCGAGGCCTGTCGGTCATCGGGGGGAAGGTGCGCTCGCTCTTCGAGCCCCGCCCTGGCGCCGGGTCAACGGATGACCAAGGAAAGGTCAACGGCGGTCACGCGTGGTGACGCTGAGGCTCTTGCGGGGTGGCGGGCGGCTCAATCTCGGGCGATATCGGTTAATTCACGACTATCCGGTCAACACATCTGACGTCCGTGGATGAGCGACGGGAGCAGGCATGCCAGACATCAGTCGAAGGGGATTGCTGGGCGCGGGACTTGGGGCGGTCGCCGCGGCGGGGCTCGCCGGATGTGGTGCACCCGGTGATCAGGGCCCGGCGGACGCGAGTCGTCCGGGGCAGGGGCAGGGCCCCGCGAAGCCGGGAAAGTCGCAGGCCAGGCTCATCGGTGACGGATCGACGGCGGACACCGGCAAGCAGCCGAACCAGCCGGACGCGCCCGTCCCGCTCGAACCCGGCCAGACCCCGCCGCAGTTCGTGATCTTCTCCTGGGACGGCGCGGGCGAGGTCGGCAACGGTCTCTTCCCGCGCTTCCTCGAACTGGCCAGAAACCACAACGCGGGGATGACGTTCTTCCTCTCCGGCCTCTACCTGCTCCCCGAGTCGAAGAAGAACCTCTACCGCCCCCCGAACAACCCCGTCGGCGCCTCCGACATCGGCTACCTCAGCGACAAGCACGTCAAGGAGACGCTGAAGTACATCCGACAGGCCTGGTCGGACGGCCACGAGATCGGCACCCACTTCAACGGCCACTTCTGCGGCGGCTCGGGGTCGGTCGCCGGCTGGACGCCCGGCCAGTGGAACAGCGAGATCGACCAGGCGGTCTCCTTCGTGACGGAATGGCGCACCAACACCGGTTGGAAGGACGAGGACCCGCTGCCGTTCGACTACCACAAGGAACTCGTCGGCGGCCGTACGCCGTGCCTCCTCGGCCAGGAGAACCTGCTGCCCGCCGCGAAGGAACGCGGCTGGCGTTACGACGCCTCCTCGCCCGGCGGCCGCCAGATGTGGCCGGAGAAACGACACGGCATCTGGGACCTGCCCCTCCAGGGCATCCCGTTCCCCGGGCACGGCTTCGAGGTCCTGTCGATGGACTACAACATCCTCGCCAACCAGTCCAAGAACAGCACCAAGGGCGTGGCGTACCGCTATCCCACCTGGCGGACGCAGGCCGCCGCCTCGTACCTGGCCGGCTTCAAGCGCGCGTACGAGACCAATCGGGCGCCCTTCTACATCGGCAACCACTTCGAGGAGTGGAACGGCGGCATCTACATGGACGCCGTCGAGGAGGCGCTGAAGGTCATGGCCGGCAAGCCGGACGTGCGGCTGGTGTCGTTCCGCCAGTTCGTGGACTGGCTCGATGTGCAGGACCCCAAGGTCCTCGACAGGCTCCGGTCGCTGCAAGTGGGACAGGCGCCGCCCGGCGGCTGGAAGGGCTTCTTCAAGGCGGCGTGAGGGGTCGACCGCGTACCCACACCCCCACCCCCGCGAAGCGCTGCCAACGCCCCAATGCCTTCAACGCCGCGACAGAGCAAGGGAGTTGACGCATCGGCGGCTCCACCCTGGCATCCAAGGACCCCGGGAGTTCAGGCGGGCGTCAGGGGTGGCGTGCCGTGGACGGCTTCGCCCGCAGCCGCCGTACGAGCGGCTCCGCGACCCGGGCGGCGAGGCAGAGCCAGAACGCGGCGAACAGCCAGCCGCCCAGTACGTCGCTCGCCCAGTGCACCCCGAGGTAGACCCGGGAGAGGCCGACCGCGGCCGCCCAGAGCAGCACCAGGGCGACGGTGAAGCGGACGGCCGAGATGCGGGAGCGGGTCAGCACCGCCCAGACCAGCAGCCCCGCGGTGAGCGCGCTCGTGGTGGTGTGCCCGGACGGGAAGGAATGGCCCGAGGCCGTGGTCGCCCAGTCGAAGGCGGCCGGGCGCGGGCGGGCTACGGCCGCCATCAGGCCGTAGCGCACCGCCTGTCCGAGGATGAGTACCGCGAGCGCCCCCGCCGCGGCGCCCCGGCGCTCTCTGCCGTCGCGGCCCGCGATCAGACCCGCGACGATCGCCAGGAGGTAGGGCACGAGGCCCGTGCCGGTGGCCGTCACGGCCAGGGCGGTGGCCACCGCGACCGGTGGGCGGTGATCGAGCGGCCAGCGGTGCAGGGCCCGGTCGCCGGGCAGCGGCGCCCCGTGCCGCACGGCGACCACCACCGTGAGCAGCACGAAGAGGGCCAGCAGCACGCCGGCCGCCGTGCCGGTGCGTCGGGCCGGCGTCATCGAGCGGTCACCGGGGGCTGCCGCCGGATGGAGCCGGGCCGTCGCGCGCACTTCGTGTGGAAGGGCATCAACCGGCGTCCTCGGATGCCGTACGCGAGCGGCGGGCGCGCAGGATCTCCAGGGCGACCGGCGTGACCGAGACGACCACGACGAGGGCGACGATCGGCAGCAGATAGCGGTCGATGTTCGGTACGGACGAACCGAGCCCGTAGCCGGCGAGGACCAACGCGCAGGTCCACACGAGGCCGCCGATGACCTGCCAGAGGGCGAAGACCCGGGCCGGTACGCCGAGGACGCCCGCGAGCGGGTTGAGCACCGTACGGACGATCGGCACGAAGCGAGCCAGCACGATCGCCTTCGCGTGCCCGTACTTGGCGAGCAACTCCTCGGCGCGGTCCGCGCCCTCGTGGAGCTTGCGGGACGTGCTGCGGGCCAGCAGGGCGCGACCGCCGCGGCGCCCGATCCAGTAGCCCACCTGCGCCCCAAGCAGCGCGCCGAGCACGGAACAGACGAGTACTTCCGGCAGCGAGAGCGAGACCGGACCGCTGCCGCCGGGCACGCACAGCAGGCCCGCGGTGAAGAGCAGCGAGTCGCCGGGGAGGAAGCAGCCGACCAGCAGGCCCGTCTCCGCGAAGAGCACCACGGCGATGCCCAGGGCCCCGAACGTGGACAGCAGCGATCCGGCGTCGAGGACGTTCACGGCCTGTGGGGCCGAGGCTGCGAACAGGGTTGCGACAGCCATGTCAGTGGGCCCTCCCATAATGGTGGTCGGGCCGCTCGTCCCCGGGGGGCGAGCACGGCCCAACTGATGACGGTGATGCGGACGGTCTACAGCACTGTAGACGAGTGAAGCGGGAGGAGTGTTCCATGACTGCCACGCCAGGCGCCGGGCACAGGGACGCGCGACGCCCCGCGGGCGAACTGGAGGCCGGGGTCCTCGCCGCGCTCTGGGCCGCCGAGGCTCCGCTCACCCCCGGCGAGGTCCAGGCCGAGCTCGGCGGAAGCCTGGCGCGCACCACGGTGACCACCATCCTGACCCGCCTGCACGACAAGGGCGCCGTCACGCGTCGGCGTGTCGGGCGCGGGTACGCGTACACCCCGACCGAGGACGCGCCGGGGCTCACGGCCCGCCGCATGCACACCGAACTGGCCAAGGAGGAGGACCGCTCCACGGTCCTCGCCCGTTTCGTATCCCAGCTCAGCGACGAGGACGAGCAGCTGCTGCGTTCCCTCCTGGGGGAGGCCGGGGGCGGCGGGCGATGATCTTCTCGGTGTGGGTCCCCCTTCTCGTGCCGTTCCTCGCCGTGCCCGTGGCGCGCCGGCTGGCCGAGACGCTGCCGCCCCGCGCCGCCGCCTGGCTGCTCGCCACCGCCGCCATCGGGCTTGCCGCCTGCTCGACAGCCGCGCTGGGCCTCATCGCCCTGGCCGGAGCGCTCCGGCTGTCCTTCTTCGCCTCCCTCGAACACCTGGCGGCGCCTCTCGACGCGCTTCCGACGTGGCTCGCGTTCCCGGCCGCCGCCTTCGCCGCCGGTGTCGTCGCCGTTTCGGGTACGGCCCTGCTCCGTTCCGCCCGCCGACAACTGGCCGAACTGCGCACCGCCCACGGCCGGTTGAGCCCCGGGGCCGGTGAGCTCGCCGTGCTGCGCGACCCCGACCCCGACGCCTACGCGCTGCCCGGACGTCCGGGGCGCATCGTCGTCACCACCGGGATGCTGCGCGCGCTCGGACCCGACGAGCGCGAGGCCCTGTTCGCCCATGAGCGCGCCCATCTCCGGGGCCGCCACCACCTGTTCCTCGCCGCAGCCGAACTCGCGGCCCACTGCCACCCCGCGCTGCGCGCGCTCCGAGCGCCCCTCGCCTTCGCCCTGGAGCGGTCCGCCGACGAGTCCGCCGCCGACGCCGTGGGCGACCGCACGCTGGCCGCGCGCGCCATCGGCCGGGCCGCGCTGGCCTCGCACGCCGTCGCGCCCGGCGCGGCACGGCCCCGCGCGGTGCTCGCCGCGGCGGCGGGACCGGTGCCGCGCAGGGTCGCGGCCCTGCTCGACCGCGACCCCGCGGCGCGACGGCCCCGCTCGCGCGGCGCCCGGCTCATACCCGCCCTCCTGCTCGGCTGCCTGTGCGCGTCGGCCGCCACGGCGATCGACGCGGCGGCGGATCTTCACGGCGGCATCGAGACGGCCCAAGGCGAGACCACACACTGAGTGCGGTGAGCGGGGCCGATCGGGCAGCCGTGATGGCCGTCGGCGGAGTGTGACCCGTATGACCCGTACGGCCCAGTAACGCTGCGGGGTGAAGCCGAGGGCGCGGAGAGTGGAGGACGAACCCATCGCCGCACGCCTCCCGGGAGACGCCATGACCTGCCTCAACCGCCGCGACCTCGGACTGCTCGTGCTGCGGGCCGGCACCGGCGCGGTCCTGATGGCGCACGGCGCCCAGAAGCTCTTCGGCTGCTTCGGCGGGGGCGGCCTGGAGGGCACCGCCGCCGCCATGGAACACATGGGCTTCCGGCCCGGCAAGCAGAGCGCGATCGCCGCCGGGCTCGGCGAGATGGGCGGCGGCGCCCTGCTGGCCCTCGGTCTCGCCACCCCCGCCGCCGGAGCGGCGGCGGCCGGCGCCATGGCGGGCGCGGTCTCCGTGCACGCACCGGCCGGCTTCTTCGCCCAGGGCGGCGGCTTCGAGTACCCGGCGTTCCTCGGCTTCACCGCGGCCGCCATCGGCCTCGCGGGCGCCGGGCGCTACTCCCTGGACCACGCCACGGACCACCTGCTCGACCAGCCCTGGACCGTCGCCGTCGCCTTCCTCGCCAGCGCGGCGGCGGCCGCGGCCGTGGTCGGACGCCGGGCCAAGGAGCAGAACCGCGACCAGGGCGAAAGCCGCGACTGAACGCCGGGCGTCGGTGCCGGCGTCCGCGTGGAGCCGCTCGGAGCCGGCCGGGGTTGGGCGCGTTCGGTGGGGGCATACGGCCCGCAGGTCGAGGAGGCCGCTGGTCCGGGTGAGGGCGGCGGCGGAGGAAAGGCGAGTGAGGGTGGGCGAGTTGACGACGGCGCAGTCGCGGCGGGGGCACCGGCCGGAAGGGCCCGGGGAGGTCGGAACGCCGCCGCTGCGTCCCGGTGGCTACGATCCGGCGGACTACGCCGCGTGTGTGTCGGCCGGTGCCGAGGAGGCCGGGGTGTCGCCCCTGCTGGTGATGACCGTGCTGCACAACGAGGCGTACAAACCGCACCACCCCCTCCTGGAACGCCTGTGGCAGTGGTGGAAGCCGGGGGCGTCGTTCGGGGTGGCCAATATGCACCGGGCGACGTTCGAGCAGGTCCGGCGCAGGCACGGCCTGGCGCAGCGGTGGCGGGACCTCCGTGACGACCCGGCGTTCGCGATCCGGGCCGCCGCCCTGCATCTGGCGGACCTGGACCGCAGCCTCCCCGAGCGCCATGTGCGCCGCTACACCCGCGACGAACTGCTCGCCCTGGGCTACAACGCGGGCGAACGCAACATGCGGGCCTTCGCCCGGGGGGTCCCGCCGGGCCCGATGGCCCGTTCGTATCTGCGCCGCTTCCGCGCCTACCGGGGGCGTGCCGCCGCCGTGCTCAAGACCGGGGGCGGATCGCACGACCCGGCCGCGTGATGAGGCCCCGCTGATGCGTGCGCTCGCCGCGCTCGGTCCTGGGCCGCCTCCCGACCTCGGCGACGCTGCCGCAGGCTGGCACGCGGCTCGGAGAGCGGGCGGGCGGCCACGCCCGTCGTGCGTCCGGTCACACTGACGACGGCCCCGCCCTCCTGTCGGCAGGGGTTGCGTAGGCTTGCGTCGTCGTTGTCGCGGTGGGCCGGGGGCGGGCGGGACCAGCCGCTTGGCGATCGTGGTCGACGGCGCGTCGGACAGGTCCGTGCCCGGTCGGCGTCAGCCGGGGAACCCCACGGCCCGCAGACCGGACCTGCGGCTCGTTGTAAGGTAAGGAAACCGCACTTGACCTGCATAAACGCAGGCAGGGAGCATAGATCCAGGAGTGCCTCGATGCTGCGCACCATGTTCAAGTCCAAGATCCACCGGGCCACCGTGACCCAGGCCGATCTGCATTACGTGGGTTCCGTCACCGTGGATGTCGAGCTCATGGAAGCGGCCGACCTGCTTCCCGGTGAGCTGGTCCACATCGTCGACATCGACAACGGCAACCGCCTGGAGACGTACGTCATCGAGGGCGAGCGCGGCTCGGGGGTCATCGGCATCAACGGTGCCGCCGCCCACCTGGTGCACCCCGGTGACCTCGTGATCCTCATCAGCTACGCCCAGATCGACGACGCCGAGGCCCGGGCGTTCAAGCCCAGCGTGGTGCACGTCGACGGGGTGAACCGGATCGTCGAGCTCGGCACCGACGCCTCGGCGCCGGTCCCCGGCAGCGACCAGCGCCGCAGCCCGCAGGCCAGGATCCCCGCGCCGCCGAAGGAGCAGTAGACGATGCGGGAGACCGTTTCGTCGCCCTCGCCCTCGCCCTCGCCCTCGCAGGCGCTGAGCAACCCCTGGGCGCGGTCGTCCCGTATCTCTGCCATGGACCGGACGAGGCGCCCACCGCGCCGACGGCCGGAGTCGAGGCCGCGCGAAGCCGGCTCGCCGCGAACCCGGAGTCGCGGTGAGCGTGCTCGCGCTGCTGCACACCTCGCCCGTCCACGTCCCGGTCTTCGACGCCCTGCGTGACGAGGACGCCCCGGGCCTCGAACTGCGCCATGTCGTGAAGGAGCAACTCCTCGCCCAGGCAAGGGAGTTGGGGCCAGAGGCGGTGGCCGGGGCCGTCGGGGCCGTGCTGGCCCAAGCGGTGGCCGAAGGCGCGGACGCCGTCCTGTGCACCTGCTCCACGATCGGCGCGGTCGCCGAGGCGGCCTCCGCGTCGCTCGGTTTTCCGGTCCTGCGGGTCGACCGGCCGATGGCCGCCGCCGCCGTGGCGGGGGGCCGGCGCATCGCCGTGGTGGCCGCCGTCGCCTCCACCCTGGAGCCGACGGCCGCGCTGATCCGCGAGGAGGCCGGACACCGGCCCCTCGCCCTGCGCATGGTTCTGGCCGAGCACGCCTGGCCGTTCTTCGAAGCGGGCGACACGAAGGCGTACTTGGCGGAGATCGCCCGGACCGTGGACGCGCTGACCGACGTCGACGTCGTCGTTCTCGCCCAGGCCTCGATGGCGCCCGCCGCCGCACGGACCACGCTCGAGGTTCCCGTCCTGGCCAGCCCCCGGCCCGGCCTCCGCGCGGCGGCAGCGGCGGCAGCAACGGCGGCCGCGGCGACGGCGGGGCGGACCCGGACGGGTTGAACCGGCGGGCGCAGGGCACGTGCGCAGGTGAAGCTGAACTCGAACCTTGAGGAGGCCGACCATGACCGTGCCGCACCCGGAGCCCACCCCTCCGTGGCCCACGCCGCTGCCCGACCCCGAACCGGGACCCATCCCCGGTCCCGGTCCCGGCCCGGGCCCCGATCCGGTGCCGCCGAGGCCCGGCCCCGGCCCCGATCCCCAGCCGCCGAGCCCGGGCCCCGACCCGCGGCCCCCGCAGCCGGGCCCGGACCCGGACCTGCCGGACCCGGTGCCGCAGCCGCCGGGCCCCGAGCCCGTACCGGGTCCGCCGCAGCCCGAACCGGCGGGCTGAGCTGAGCCGGGCGGGGCCGGACCGCGGTCAGTCGCCGGTCAGTCGGTGCTCACCTCGGTCCGGTCCCCGCCCCACAGCGTGTGGAACGAGCCCTCCCGGTCGGTGCGCCGATAGGTGTGCGCGCCGAAGAAGTCGCGCTGGCCCTGCGTGAGTGCCGCCGGGAGGCGCTCGGCGCGCAGCGCGTCGTAGTACGCGAGCGCCGCCGAGAAGCCCGGCACCGGCACGCCCTGCCGGGTCGCTTCCATGATCACCGCACGCCAGTCGTCCTGCGCCGCCCCGATCTCGTCGCCGAACCGCTTGTCCGAGAGCAGGCTCGGCAGATCGGGCTGTGCGTCGTAGGCGCCCCGGATCCGGTCGAGGAACGCGGCCCGGATGATGCAGCCCGCGCGCCAGATCGCCGCGACCGCGCCCGGGTCCACGTTCCAGTCGTAGGTCTCGCTGCCCGCCTGGATCTGGTGGAAGCCCTGGGTGTAGGACACGATCTTCGAGGCGTACAGCGCCTGCTCCACCTGGGCCGCGAAGGCCTCCGCCTCCTTCTCGCCCAGCGGGCTCACCGCCGGCCCGGTCAGGGAACGGGCTGCCTCGCGCAGTTCGGCGTGGCCCGAGAGGGAGCGGGCGAACACGGCCTCGGCGATGCCCGACACCGGGACGCCGAGGTCGAGCGCGATCTGTACGGTCCAGCGCCCGGTGCCCTTCTGCTCGGCCCGGTCCTGCACGACGTCCACGAACGGCTTGCCGGTCGCCGCGTCGACATGGGCGAGCACCTCGGCGGTGATCTCGATGAGGTACGAGTCGAGGCGCCCGGTGTTCCAGTCCCGGAAGGTCTCGGCGATCTTCGCGGGGGAGTAGCCCGCCACCGTACGCAGCAGGTGGTAGGCCTCCGCGATGAGCTGCATGTCGGCGTACTCGATGCCGTTGTGCACCATCTTCACGAAGTGGCCGGCCGCGTCCGGTCCCACATGGGTGACGCACGGGGAGCCGTCGGGGGCCTTCGCCGCGATGCGCTCCAGGAGCGGGCCCAGGGACTCATAGGACTCGGCGGAGCCGCCCGGCATGATGCTCGGCCCGTGCAGCGCGCCCTC
This sequence comes from Streptomyces hundungensis, assembly GCF_003627815.1. Taxonomy (NCBI): domain Bacteria; kingdom Bacillati; phylum Actinomycetota; class Actinomycetes; order Kitasatosporales; family Streptomycetaceae; genus Streptomyces; species Streptomyces hundungensis. The sequence continues at coordinate 1,476,509 of NZ_CP032698.1, read as the reverse complement.
CTCGCCGCCCGAGATGCCCACGCCCACGAAGTGGATGCCCCGCTCGCGCAGTTCGCGCTCCCGCCTGCGGGTGTCCTCGAAGTGGGCGTTGCCGCCGTCGATGATCACGTCGCCCTCTTCGAGGAGCGGGGCGAACTCCTGGATCACCGCGTCCGTCGGCTCGCCGGCCTTGACCATGATGACGAGCCGGCGCGGCCGTTCCAGGGCCGCCACGAAGTCTTCCGGTGATTCGGCCGCCACGAAGCTGCCCTCGGAGCCGAACTCCTCGACCAGCGCGCGGGTCTTGGCGGCCGTCCGGTTGTGCACGGCGACCGTGAACCCGTTGCGCGCGAAGTTGCGGGCGAGGTTGCGGCCCATGACCGCGAGTCCGGTGACGCCGATCTGGGCTGTTCCACTCATGCGTGTGCTCCTGGATCCTCGGGGTTCGCGGCGCCACGAGCGACCGTCACGGCGCGCGTTTGGCGCCCACCCTACGGAACCGGCCACGTCACACGGCATGGTCGGGATGCCCGACACGGAGCGGCGAAGGTCCCGGTCATGTCGAGGCCGGCGTTCCGCTTGTCCGATCCCTTGTCATGCCCCGTTCCCAGCCCCTATTTTGGCGGCTCTTGATGCCTTCGAGGGGGACTCATGGCCTTACGCGGCCGGCACCGCCGGTACCAGCCGAGCCGGATCAACCGGGCGTCCCTGACGGTCACGGCCGGCGGGGCGGGCATCGCCCTCCCCCTGATCGGCGCGGGCACCGCGGACGCGGCGTCCATCGACGTGTGGAACAAGGTCGCCGCCTGCGAGTCGACCAACAACTGGCACATCAACACCGGCAACGGCTTCTACGGCGGGCTCCAGTTCACCCAGTCCACCTGGGCCGCGTACGGGGGCCACCAGTACGCGGCGCGCGCGGACCTCGCCACCCGCGACCAGCAGATCGCGGTCGCCGAGAAGGTGCTCAAGGGGCAGGGCCCCGGCGCCTGGCCGGTCTGCTCGGGACAGGCCGGACTCACCCGGGGCGGTTCCGCGCCGCAGCCGGCCACACGGCACCGGGCCGAGATCCCCGCCCAGGCCGCCCACACCGAGGCGAAGCACGCGAGCGGATCGCCCGCCGTCCAGGCGCCCGCCGTACGCAAGGCCGAGCAGGCGAGCCCCACCAAGGTGCCGGGCCGCCGGGAGTCCTACACCGTGGTGCACGGCGACTCCCTGTCCGTGATCGCCGAGCGCGAACGGGTCGAGGGCGGCTGGCCGCATCTGTACGCCGAGAACCGCACGGTCGTCGGCGCCGACCCCGACCTCATCCGGCCGGGGCAGCGGCTGACCCTGCCCGGCGGCGCGCCCGCGAAGCCGACGACCCCGCCGAAGACCGTGCCGAAACCGGCCGCCAAGCCCCCCACGGCCAAGCACCCGACCGCCAAGCCGCCGGCGGCCAAGCCGGTCGCGAAGGCGCCCGTCACCTCGGCCGGGTTCACCGCGCCCGTCGACGCGCACCCCAGCACTCCGTACCACCGGGCCGGCGCGTCCTGGGCGAGCGGCTACCACACCGGTGTCGACTTCCCGGTGGCCACCGGCACCTCCGTCAAGGCGGTCACCTCCGGCACGATCGTCTCGGCCGGGTGGGGCGGCGCGTACGGATACCAGGTGGTGATCCACCACCCCGACGGCCGGTACAGCCAGTACGCGCACCTCTCCGCGCTCACGGTGAAGGCGGGCCAGCGGGTCAACACCGGCCAGCGGATCGGCCGTTCGGGCGCGACCGGCAACGCCACGGGACCGCATCTGCACTTCGAGATCAGGACCGGCCCCGCCTACGGCTCCGACGTGGACCCGCTGGCCTACCTGAGGGCCGGCGGCGTCGCGGTCTGATCCCGGCCGTCCCCCCGGCTCCCGGCGGCACCGGGCGCCGGGGCCGGGCCCGAGGTCATGACCAAGGGGCTGCGGCGGGCGGCGGCCAGCCGTTCCGTGGTGAGCAGGATCAGGCCGCCCGCCGCCACCACGCCGAAGCCGAGGGCGATCGCGGTGCCGGCCGGCCCGTACCGGAACGACTCGCCGAACAGCGTCAGCCCGACGGCCGCGGCCACCACCGGATTGACGACGGTGACGGTGGCGAGCGGAGCCGCGAGGCCCGCGCCGCGGTAGGAGGCCTGCGAGAGCAGCAGCCCCGCGGTCGCGAATCCGGCCGTCGCGAGCAGGACGGGCAGCTCCCCGAGCGGGAGGCCCGACTGCCAGTCCTCGGCGACGGACTTGGTCAACACGGAGGCCAGCGCGAAGGCGGCGCCCGCCGCGGTGGCGAGCAGCACGCTGCGGGTGGCCGCCCGGTGCAGGGCCCTGGACGCCACGAACAGCGCGGCCACCGCGGCGAATCCGGACGCGGCCAGGGTCAGCCGCGCTCCCATGGCGACCCCGCGCGCATCCGCCCCGCTCGTCAGCGCCAGGAGGCCCGCCAGGCCCACCGTGGCCATGACAGCGCCCCGCCACGCGGCCGCTCCGGCCCGGCGGTGGATGAACAGGGCCGACATCGGCAGTGCGAAGACGATGGTGAGCGCGCCCATCGGCTGGACCAGCGTGAGCGGGCCGTAGGCGAGGGCCGCGACATGCAGGGTGGCGCCGAGCCCGTTGAGCGTCACCGAGCCCCACCACGCCGGGCGGCGCACGGGGGCGTACGCGCTGGTGGGGGCGGACGCGGCGACGCGCTCCTGCACGATCGCCGCCGCCGCGTACGCGACGGCGGAGACCAGGGACAGCAGCACGGCTAGGACAAGGGCGCTCATGGCTACCACGATGTCTCGTTGCGGACCCTGTGTCGTCGTCCCTGAGCACCGATTGCCGCGTACTCCAGAAGGAGTAGGGGGCTACGACCAGAGTCGTCCCAGATATCGGACTTTCAGTAAATCCGCAGCTCAAAAGGGACGTCAAGGGGATCGGAAGATCGGCTTCCCGGCAGCCGGGGCGCAGTGGCAGGGGATCGGGGAACGTCCCTGCCCGCAGGGCGGAAACCGGCCACCGGTGCCTTCGTGCCACAGTGACACGAACTGACAGCGGACATCGCGCGGGCGACTGACCATGGGGCGGGCGAGGGCGTTGACTCCACAAGAGCTGGCACAAGCGTCGTCGATCGGAGGGTTCTTCGCCCTGCGGACCGGGCGCGCCGAACACCCCGGGGTGCCGTTGGCCGCCGTGTACGCGGGACGGACGGCGCCCCTCACGTCCCGCATCGACACCGTCGCCGCCCGGCTGCGCGCCCCCGAGCGCAGGGTCGCCGCGTCCATCGCGCACCTGGGGCTCGCGGCCCGGCTCTGGTCGATCGCCCTCGGCCCGGCCGCCCTCCACGGCGCCGTGCCGGACCTCACGGCGGACCGGCTGTCCTGGGACGCCGGGCGGAGCAGCCCGGACGACCTCCTGCTCGCGCCCGGGGGCGAGGCCCGCGAGGCCACCGTCGAGTGCCTGGTGGAGACCGTGCTTGAGGGCCATCTCGCCCCGCTCGGTGAGGCGGTCCGCCGCGACACCCCGGTCTCGGCCGCGCTGTTGCGCGGCAACGCCGGTTCGGCGCTGGCCGGCGCGGTGCGCGAACTCCACGGCTGGGCACGGAAGGCGGGCCGCCCGGAGGTGGGGGAGCGGGCCCGGGCCCTGGGCGCCGCCCTGTTCGCCCACCCCGCTCTCGCCGACACCGGCACCCTCGCGTTCGCGCCCGGTCCCGCGTTCCGCAGGCGAAGCTGCTGCCTCTACTACCGCTGCCCCGACGGCGGGCTCTGCGGCGACTGCGTCTTCGAGCGCCCGCCGAGAAGGGCCGACGGTCCGAACTGACCCTTCCCCTGGACTGTCAGGATTCCTTGACACGGCTCAGGCTGTCAGGGCACCCTGACACTCATGGGAGCTGAGGACACCCCGGCCTCGCTGGCCGGACAAGTCACCAACAAGGACCCCGCCGTCGGGCTCGCGGCGGTCGTCGCGCTGCGCCGCCTCCTGGAGGAGCTGGAGCGGCTGCACGTCGACAACGCCCGGGACCAGGGCTGGTCCTGGCAGACCATCGCCACCTCGCTGCACGTCAGCAGGCAGTCGGTGCACGAAAAGCACGCAGGCAGGCGTAAAGCCACCGGCAAGGAGGAGTGAAGGTGTTCGAGTTTTTCACCGAGCGTGCCAAGCAGGCGATCGTGGCCTCGCAGGACGAGGCGATCGCCCTGGGCCACGACTTCATCGGCACCGAGCACATCCTGCTCGGACTCGCCGCGACCGAGGACAGCACCGCCCGGGAGGCCCTGATGGCGCGGGGGGTCGAGGTGGAGCGGCTCCGCGCGGAGACCGTACGGATCCTCGAAGCGGCCGGGGTGGCGAGCACGGGCGGCCGGCCCGCCAAGGACGCCCTCGCCTCGATCGGCATCGACGTCGAGGAGATCAAGCGCCAGGCCGACACCGCCTTCGGGCCGGGTGCCTTCCAGTACCCCCGGCCCGCGTACACCCCCCGCGCCAAGAAGGTCCTGGAGGCCACCCTCGGCGAGGCCAGGGCGCTCGGCCACGAACGTTTCGGCACCGAGCACATGCTGCTCGGACTGCTGGCGGCCGGGGACGGAGGCCGGGGCGCCGAGGTCCTCGCCGCGCTCGCGGTGGACCCGGCGGGACTGCGGGAAGAGGTGCTGGCCAGAGTCGCTCCCGGCGCCGCGTAACCCCCGGCCCGTGCTTCCCGTCCGCCCGCTGCCGGGCCCGCACCAGGGGTCCGGCAGCGGGCGGTTTGGTCCCCGGGCGTGTCGCTCCGTACCATGGCGCTTTTGGGAACTTGAACAACACGACTGATCGAGGAACGCGGCAGCGATGACGGTGACAGAGGACTTCCAGGACCAGGAGCACGGTCCCGGTGTCGACGAGCGGCCCGGCCAGGGCGTCGACCAGGACTTCGGCCCCGGCATCGACCCCGAGCGGCTCGCGCTCTGCCTGAGCGTGCTGGCGGAACTCGACCAGATCGACGTCGACCACCCCGACGCCATCGCCGTGCGCCGCGCCACCGCCGGCGTGTACCGGACCGTTAAGCAGCGCCGCCGCCAGGAGCGCCGCGCCGCCAAGACCGCCCACGACCGGGCCGTCACCGAGGCGACCGCCACCGGCTCCGCCGAACGCATCGACGACGAGACCGAGGGCCTGCTGCCCAGGTCGTCCGTGACCGGCGAGATCGCGGGCATACTCCAGCGCCCCCGCTCCTGCTACATCTGCAAGGCCCGCTACGTCGAGGTCGACGCGTTCTACCACCAGCTCTGCCAGAAGTGCGCCGCCGAGAACCGCGCCCGCCGTGACGCCCGCACCGACCTCACCGGCAAGCGCGCCCTGCTCACCGGCGGCCGCGCCAAGATCGGCATGTACATCGCGCTGCGGCTGCTGCGCGACGGCGCGCACACCACCATCACCACCCGCTTCCCCAAGGACGCCATCCGCCGCTTCAAGGCGATGGAGGACTCCGGTGAGTGGATGCACCGCCTCGAAGTCGTCGGCATCGACCTGCGCGACCCCGCCCAGGTCGTCGCCCTGGCCGAGCAGACCGCCGCACAGGGCCCCCTCGACATCCTGATCAACAACGCCACGCAGACCGTGCGCCGACTGCCCTCCGCCTACGCCGCCCTGGTCGACGGCGAGAGCGCACCGCTGCCCGCCGGGGAGCTGCCCGCCCACCACGTCATCGGGGCCTTCAACTCGGGCGCGGTCGACGGCCTGGCGGCGCTTCCCGTCGGAACGTCGGGCCTCGACGCCCAGCGGGTCGCCGACCTCGCCCTGGTCGCCGGCAACGCCAGCATCGCCAAGCACCACGACGGCACCGCCCTCGACGCGGGCGGGCTGCTCCCGGACGTCGTGGACACCAACACCTGGGTGCAGTCCATCGACCAGATCTCCCCGGTCGAACTGCTCGAAACCCAGCTGTGCAACTACACCGCTCCGTTCATCCTGATCAGCAGCCTGCGCCCGGTGATGGCGGACGCGGCCCGCAAGGCGCCGAAGGGCCGCGCCTACGTGGTGAACGTGTCCGCGATGGAAGGCGTCTTCAGCCGCGGCTACAAGGGTGCGGGGCACCCCAACACCAACGCCGCGAAGGCCGCCATGAACATGGTCACCCGCACCAGCGGCCAGGAGATGTTCGAGAGCGACAAGATCCTGATGACGTCGGTCGACACCGGCTGGATCACCGACGAGCGCCCCCACCACGACAAGCTGCGGCTCGCCGAGGAGGGTTTCCACGCCCCCCTCGACCTCGTCGACGGCGCGGCCCGGGTCTACGACCCGATCGTGCGCGGCGAGCTCGGCGAGGACCTGCACAGCGTCTTCCTCAAGGACTACGCACCCGGCAACTGGTAGGGCACGGCCGCCCTTCTCGATCCGCTCCCAGGGGCGGCACGCACCCGCGTGCCGCCCCTGCGGCGTTCCCGCCCGAACGGCGGCCACACCGCGCGGTCGGCGTGTCCCGGACCGTCACCGCAATGGAGTACCCACACCGCCTTTCCGGCGCGCGGCGGCCGCGTTCCTCGGCAGATCATGGCGAAGGAACATCGGGCTGAACGCCCGGCCAAGGAAAGTTGACGCAAAGGAAGTGGCCCTATCGAGCGCAACCGCGCTCATTTGGTTACTCTGGTGCGAACGGTAGCCACAGCGGGTCCACCAACCCTCGAGGCCCGTTCCGGATCCGTCCCACAACCTGTGGCCGTGATGCGGACAGAGAGCCGGCGCCACCGCGTCAGAACTGCCCTTGCCCCTGCCTTCGGGCGCACACCGGGTCGGAGATCGACGCAGGCCGGAACGCCCAGGGTTACGCGACCCAGAGGAGTGCGCGGTGACACCAGAGACCACGGAACGCGAACGACGAACACCGGAACGCGGTGCCGAACGAGCGGGACGGACCGACAAGCTCCGCAACATCGAGGTGTGGGCCCGCTCGGCCCCCATCCGCCTCGCCGGCTACGAAGAAGACCTCGCCGAGCCGCACATCCTGCCCGGCATCGACTGACCCGCCTTACACCACCGGTCCGTGTCCCCGCACCAGCGGGGGCGCGGACTCGTGCGTAGAACGCCGAGCGAAACCTCGAACTCCCGGGGCCCGCACGGCAGATGAAGGCGACCTTCCGCGGCCCGCCCCGCACGGCACATGACGGCGAACTCCCGCTGCCCGCACGGCAGATGACGCGGCGTCAGGCACCTGAGGGCGGGGCGTCAAGCGCGCGAGGGCGCGGCATTCGTCGCATCGGAGCATCGGGCGCATCGGGCACTGTCGCCCGGGCGCGCCGCACGGCACGATGACCGGATGTCCCAGACACCCGGTGACACCACCGCCTTCCACGACCTGTCCTCCTTCCTCGCGATCCCGCGCGTCAACCAACTCGCGCTCTCGCCCGACGGAAAGCGCCTGGTGGCCGCCGTGGCGGCCCTCGACTCCGAAGGCACCCAGTTCGTGTCCGGCCTGTGGGACATCGACCCCGAAGCGATACGCGAACCCCGCCGCCTCACCCGCTCACCCAAGGGCGAGTCCGCGCCCGCCTTCGGCCCGGACGGCACCCTGTACTTCCTCTCCGCCCGCCAAAACGGCGACCCGCACGCGGCGAAGGAGACCGAGGAGGCCGCCGCGATCTGGGCGCTGCCCGAGAGCGGCGAGGCCGCCCTGACGGCCCGCCACCCCGGCGGCATCGCCGGGTTCACCCTCGCCAGGGACCACCTCACCCTCGCCTACACCGGCGGGCTGCTGCCCGGCGCCGCCGACGCCGAGGCACACGCCAAACTGCGCGCGGACCGGGCCGACGCCCACGTCACCGCCGTCCTCTATGAGTCCGGGCTCACCCGGTACTGGGACAGCGACCTCGGCCCCGACGAGCGGCACACCTTCGTCCGCCGGGGCCACGACGGCCACGGGTCACCCGTCGACGCCGGCGGCCAGGGCTTCGTGAGCGAGGCCGAGACCGCCCTGTCGCCCGACGGCACCCGCGTCGCCCACACCCGCTTCGTCCACGGCCCCGTGCCCGACCGCAACCGCACCGTCGTCGTGGTCGCCGACGCCACCACCGGCGAGGAACTGCGCGTGGTCGAGGACGACGACCACGTCCACAGCGCCCCGCTGTTCACCTCCGACGGCGCCGGCCTCATCTGCACCCGCCAAGTCCGCGAAACCTATGAGCGGCCGTACCGCTACACCCTCGTCCACGTCGACCTGGCCAGTGGCGAGCAGAGCGAACTCCTGCCGGACTTCGAGAACTGGCCCATCGGGGCGGTGGTCTCACCGCGCGCCGAGGACGCCACCCTCTGGTTCGCCGCCGACGAACTCGGCCACTCTCCCGTCTTCCGGCGCGACGCCGACGGCACCGTCACCCGGCTCACCGCGTCCGGCACGTACACCTCACTCTGCGTCGCACCCGACGGCCGCACGCTCTACGCGCTGCGCAGCTCGGTCGCGAGCCCGCCCACCCCGGTCCGCCTCGACGCCGCCGCGCCCGACCAGGAGCCCGCCGCGCTCAAGGCACCCGGCGCGGCCGGCCGGCTGCCGGGCACCCTGACCGAGGTGCACACGGTCGGCGGCGACCAATTCCCGCTGCGCTCCTGGCTGGTGCTGCCCGAGGGCGCGTCCGCCGAGCGGCCGGCGCCGCTGCTCGTCTTCCCGCACGGCGGACCCGAGACCTCCTGGAACGCCTGGACCTGGCGCTGGAACCCGTGGCCCTTCGCCGCCCGCGGATACGCGGTCCTGCTCCCCGACCCGGCCCTGTCGGCCGGCTACGGCCCGCGGATGCACGAGCGCGGGTGGGGACAGTGGGGCGGGCGGCCTTACGACGATCTGATGCGGATGACCGACGCCACCGAGGCGCGCCCCGACATCGACGCCACCCGCACCGGCCTGGCGGGCGCCTCGTACGGCGGCTACCTGGCCAACCGGGTCGCCACCCTGACGGACCGCTTCAAGGCGATCGTGTCGCACGCCTCGATCTGGGACCTGCGGAGCTTCGAGTCGGACACGGACGTCCCGGACTACTTCCGGCGCATCTTCGGCCACCCGCTGACCCGGCCGGAACGCTACGAGGAGAACTCGCCCTTCCTCGCGGCCGACCGCATCCGCACCCCGATGCTGGTGGTGCACGGAGGCAAGGACTACCGGGTCCCGGTCGGCCAGGGCAGGGCACTCTTCCAGGAACTCCAGCGCCACGAGGTCCCCGTCAAGTTCCTGTACTTCCCCGACGAGGGCCACTGGATCCTCGCCCCGAACCACGCCCGCCTCTGGTACTCGACCCTGCTGAACTTCCTCGACCACCACGTCCTGGGCAAGGAGTGGGAACGGCCCGCGATGGTGTGAGGGGGCCCGGGGGTTCGCCCGTTCTGCCCCCGTCCGTTTGCGTGCGGTGCGCGCCCGCGGCACACAATGAGGGGCAACTCGGGGCGTACAGGTGGGAGATCCACGTGCCCTCGACCCTGCGCAAAATCGCCACTGCCGCCGCCGTCCTCGCCGTCGGCTCCTTCGCCGCCGGATGCGGCGGCGGCGCCAACGGCGCGGACAGCGAGCAGGACCTCAACCTCCAGCCGATCGCGGCACAGGGGCCGGACCCGTTCACCGAGTCCACGGCCGAGTCGACGGCGACACCCACCCCCGCGGTCCCGCCCGGCGCCGGGAGCGGCACCCCGGCGCCGAGCCTCCGTTCGGTCCGTACCGTCACGGGTTCCACGCCGGGCCTGTACGGCGGCACCCAGTCCGTGGCGAGCTGCGACGTGGAGAAGCAGATCCGCTTCCTCGGCGGCGACCGGGCCAAAACCCGGGCCTTCGCCGACGCCGCCGGCATCGACCCGGGCTCCATCCCCAGCTTCCTGCGCGGCCTGACCCCCGTCGTGCTGCGCGTGGACGCCCGGGTCACCAACCACGGCTTCCGCGACGGCTCGGCCACCAGCTTCCAGTCGGTGCTCCAGGCCGGCACCGCCGTGCTGGTCGACGACCACGGAGCGCCGCGCGTGCGATGCGCCTGCGGGAACCCGCTGCGGCCGCCCAGCGCCCACCAGGGCGGTTGGAAGGACAAGGGCACGCCGTGGCCCGGCTACCGGGGTGACCGCGTCATCGTGGTGCGGCCCACCACGGTCGTCATCAACACCCTCATCATCGTCAACGTCACCAACAACACCTGGATCGAGCGCAAGAGCGGCGACGACGGACGGCACGACAAGCGGCGCCCCGACATCCACATCGACCCGGCGAAGCCCCCGGTCCCCGAGCCGCCGTCACCGCCGGCCAGCCCGAGCACCTCGCTGTCGCCGAACACGTCGCCGTCACCGAGCCCCGACTGCCCGACGCCGACGCCGACCGTGACGGTCACCGAGACGCCGAGCTCACCGCCGCCGTCCGCCCCACCGTCCTCGCCGTCCCCGCAATCCGCCCCGCCGTCCCCGCAGAGCCCGCCCGCGTCGAGCCCGAGCGGCTGCCCGAGCGCCACCAAGACGGTCACCGCGACGCCCGAGACGCCCGCGCCGAGTTCCTCGCCGCCCTCCCCGCTGGTGCCCCCGGACACGGGCGCGCCCAGCGACCTCCCCTCGCTGCCCTCCGACATGCCGAGCGGCCCGGAATCCGACCCCTTCGGACCGTCACCGGAGTCGGAGAACGTCTGAGACGTACGCACCGCGGTCACCGGCACCCTTCGCCGGTGACCGGGGCGCGTTCGACACGGGGGAGTGACGAGGGCGCCCCGGAAAGACGGACCAAGGGGCCCATATAGGCTGCGTTCTTCGCCTCGTCGTCCCTCGTCCAGCAGCCGGGAGAGCCCTGTCGTGACCGTCACCGTCGACCTGCCCGAACCGTCCGCGCCCCCGCTCGCCGAAGTCCACGCCGACGTGGCGCGCGACGCCCGCGCCTTCGGCGCCTACGCCCGCACCGGCGGCTGGGCGTTCGCCCTCAAGGTGGCGCGCAGCGTCCGCCCGGGCGGACAGGCGGCCGGTGAGACGCCCAAGATCTCCGCCAAGGAGTTCAGCGTGCTCGCCGGCTGCTCGGCGGAGCGCGTCATGCGCTACTACAAGGCGTGGGACAAGGCATCCGACGACGGACTCGTCCCGCTCTTCGAGGCGCTCGCCCCGGGCCAGGACGTCGAGCTGCCCGACGCCGACGTATGGCTCACCTACTACGCCTCCCGCTCCAGCGCGACCTCCGAGCGGGGCACCGCCATCACGGCGGCCGCCGAGGCCGAGGGCATCCGGCCGACCAAGGCGCTGGAGGTCGCCGAGAACCCGACCGCGCTGCGCGCCGCGATCCTCGCCGACCCCGGCACCGCCCAGGCGGCCCGCTCCGCGCTCCTGGACCGCCTCAAGGACGACCCGGCGCTCCAGACCGAGCTGGCGCGCGACATCGCCCGCACCGACGAGCTGAAGAAGGCGGTGGCCTCCGAGACCAGGGCCGCCGACCGCATCGGCTACGTCCGCCAGATCGTCGAGAACGGCCAGATCCGCACGCCCGCGGGGCAGACCGTCGACGCCCCCGCCGACCTGCGCGCGGAGGCCGAGCGGCATCTGTCGCTGCTCGACGAGCTCGACGGCTCCGAAGAGAGCGGCGAGTGGGCCACCGAGGCGTACGACACCGTCAAGAACCTCGTGGCGCAGGCCGTGGAGGCCGATCCCGAGCTGCGCGTCCAGGAACGCCGCACGAAGTTCTACAGCAGCCTCCAGCGGGCGACCAAGGTGTTCGAGGAGCTCACGCTCGACGACGCCGACGACATCTACGAGGACGACATGGTCCAGCGCCTCGAAGACCTCCAGGCGGCCATCAACACCTGCATCACCGCCCTGCGCAAGGCGTCCCCGGCCCACTGAGCCGTCCGGCGGCCCGCCCGTCCGCTTCCCTGATGCGCGCGCTGCGGCCTGCGCCTAGCGTGGCCCCATGGACGCGGGTACCGGGGGCGGAGGGGCGGGCGAACTGTGCCACTGCGGCGAGCCGGCCGGCGACGAGGAGTGCCGCTTCCTTCACTCCTACGGCCGAGACCTGCGGATGGGCAGCTTCGACTGGGACCTCGGCACCGGCCTGATGCACATGGACGCCGCCGCGCTCGACGTGTTCGACCTGCGGCCCGACGAATACGACAACCGGCCCGAGACGCTGGCCGCCCGGGTGCCGCCCGCCGAGTCGCTCCGGCTCGACGCGCTCGTCTCGCAGGCGCTGAAGAACGGCAGCGTCAACTACGGCGTGTACTTCCGCATCCGGCGCCGGGACGGCGGTCTGCGCTGGACCCACACCCAGGGCTTCGTGCGCCGCGACGACAGCGGCCGCCCGCTGCGCATCATCGGCGTCGTCCGCGACGCCACCCAGGAACTCGCCGAGTCCACCGCGCGGGTCGGCCTGGACGCCGAGCGCCGCCGTACCACCAGCGTCGTGGAGGCCACCACGGCCGCCCTCGCGCACGCCAGGACCGTCAAGGACGTCATCGACGTCATGCGCGACTCGCGCGGCCCCGAGTACCTGGGCGCCACCAGCCTGGTGATGGGGCTCCTGGAGGCCGGACGCATCCATCTCATCGCCGAGGGCCCCGAAGGTAGCTTCGTCCCCGGCACCCGGTGGACCCGCGTCGACGAGCAGTACCCGATGAGCGAGGTCGTCCGCACGCTGGCACCCCGCTTCATCGAGTCGCCGGAGGACTTCGCGCAGTCCTACCCGGGCCTGTGGCCGAACATCAGCGGCCTCGGCATCACCTCCGCCGCCTACCTGCCGCTGATCGCCCAGGCCCGCCCGATCGGCGCGATCGGCCTGCTCTACAGCGACAAGCGGGGCTTCAACAGCGACGAGCGCAACCTCCTTGTGGCGCTGGGCAGTTCGATCGCCCAGTCCCTCCAGCGCGCCATGCTGTACGAGCAGGAACACGACCTGGCCGAGGGGCTCCAGCAGGCGATGCTGCCGCGCCGCATCCCCGAGGTGCCCGGCGCCCAGCTCGCCGTGCGCTACCGCTCGGCACGGTTCGGCCGGGACATCGGAGGCGACTGGTACGACGTGATCCCGCTGCCCGGCGGCCGGGTCGGGGTGGCCATCGGCGACGTCCAGGGACACGACACGCACGCCGCCGCCGTGATGGGCCAGCTCCGCATCGTGCTGCGCGCGTACGCCGCCGAGGGGCACACCCCGGCCACCGTGATGGCGCGGGCCTCGGTCTTCCTGCACGAACTGGACACCGAGCGCTTCGCCACCTGCACCTACGCCGAGGCCGACCTGAGTACCGGCGTGCTCCAGATCGTGCGCGCGGGACACGTCGACCCCCTGGTCCGCCTGTCCGACGGCAGCTGCCACCGGCTCCCGGTGGAGGGCGGTCTTCCGCTCGGGCTCTCCGCCGAGTTCGGACGGCTCGAATACCCGGTGTCGACGATCGAACTCGACCCGGGCCAGACCCTGTTGCTCTACACCGACGGACTCGTGGAACAGCCCGGCGCCGACCTCGACGACGGCATGCGTCTCCTCGCGTCCCTGGTCCGATCCGGACCGGAGGACCTCGAAGCCCTCGCCGACCGGCTGTGCGACGTGGTCGACGAGCGGGCCGGCGACGACGACGTGGCGCTGTTGCTCCTGCGCCGGTGCGCGATGGAGGTGCCGCAGGGCGGCGGCAGACTCCGTCAGCACGTGGCGCAGAACGACCCCGAGGCACTCAGCTCCTCGCGGCACATGATCCGCGCGGCGGTCCGCGCCTGGGGCGCCCGCGAGCGGTCCGACGAGATCGAGCTGGCCGCCGACGAGCTCATCACCAACGCCCTGATGCACACCGACGGCGGGGCGATCATCACCATCCGGGTGCTGTCCGGGCCCGAGCGCCGACTGCGCGTCGAGGTGGAGGACCGCTCCAGCGCCCTGCCGCGCCGCCGCGAGGCCGGCGCCTCGGGGGTGTCCGGGCGCGGCCTGATGCTGGTGGACCGGCTCGCCGACGTGTGGGGCGTGGAGTCGCGCGGCAGCGGCAAGTGCGTGTGGTGCGAGTTCGTCGTCCCGCAGCGCGACGCCGGCCGCTGACGGAAAGCTCCCTCCCGTACGTGGCGACGGCCGTACGGGATCGCCGGCCGTACCGGGCCCGTAGCCGTACGGGGGCGACGGCAGGACCCGCCCCGACCCGGGCCCGCACGCCGCGGGACCCGCCCCGGCCCGGGTCCGCACGCCCCACCCCTCGGGCCGGTGCGGCTCGCTCAGTGGGGGCGGGCGGGGCACCCTGGTACGTATGCCGGAACTTCCCGAAGTCGAGGCCCTGCGGGAATTCCTCTCCGACCACCTGGTCGGTCAGGAGATCGCGGGCGCCCAGCCCGTCGCGATCAGTGTCCTGAAGACCTACGACCCCCCGTACACCGCCCTGGCCGGCCGCACCGTCACCGGCGTGGCGCGGCACGGCAAGTTCCTCGACCTCGACGCCGACGGGCTTCACCTGTGCGTCCACCTCGCCCGGGCCGGCTGGCTGCGCTGGCACGACGTGCTGCCCGCCGCCCCGCCCAAACCCGGCAAGGGCCCGCTCGCGCTGCGGGTCGCGCTCACCGGCGGCGCGGGCTTCGACCTCACCGAGGCGGGCACCCGCAAGAGCCTCGCCGCCTACCTCGTCCACGACCCGTCCGAGGTCCCCGGCATCGCCCGGCTCGGCCCCGACCCGCTCGCCCCCGACTTCGGCCGCGACGCGTTCGCCGCGCTGCTCGCGGGGGAGCGGCGCCAGCTCAAGGGCGCGCTGCGCGACCAGTCCCTCATCGCGGGCATCGGGAACGCGTACAGCGACGAAATCCTCCACGCGGCCCGGATGTCCCCGTTCAAGCCCGTCGCCCATCTCACCGACGAGGAGACCACCGTGCTGTACGAGGCGATGCGCACCACCCTCGCCGAAGCCGTCGAGCGGTCGCACGGGCTGGCGGCCGGCCGGCTCAAGGCCGAGAAGAAGAGCGGGCTCCGCGTGCACGGCCGCACCGGGCAGCCCTGCCCGGTCTGCGGCGACACCGTCCGCGAGGTGTCGTTCGCCGACTCCTCGCTCCAGTACTGCGCCACCTGCCAGACCGGCGGCAAGATCCTCGCCGACCGGCGCCTGTCGAAGCTGATCAAGTAGCCACGGCCGGGACCGGGGCGTCCCACCGCGGCGACTCACCGCGGCGTCTCGGCGCGGCGACTCAGCGCGGCGCGATCGTCGCAAGCCGGGTGCCGTCCGCCGTCCGCACCTCGAACCGTGCGATGGCGCCCTGGGCCAGGCCCGCGGAGCCCCGCATCCGCACCGGCTGCCCGCTGCGGTCCGCCCAGGTCGCCACCGTCTGACGCGTGCCGTCCCGGCCCACCGCCACCAGCGTGCAGGACGCCGGCGCCGCGCCCGTGAGCCCGAGCTCCACGTCCGTACCCCACTCCTTGGGCGCGGTCACCAGCGTCGCCGTCACCCCGGGCGCGTGCGCGGCCACCTTCCACCCCGGCGCCGCCGGCTCCAGGACCACGCCGACCCCGCCCGCCACCAGCACCGCCGCGGCGGCCACCAGGGCGAGCCGCGCCGCCCGGCCGCGCCGGCGCCGCCCGGCCACCGCGGCCAGCATCCGGTGCAGCACCTCGGGCGACACCGGGCCGACGGGATCCGGCCGGTCCGCCGCGTACGCGGCGAGCAGCGCCGTCACACCGCCGAACTCGGCGAGCAGCGCCCGGCACGGGGCGCATCCGGTGAGGTGCTCCTCGAAACGGAAGACGTCGGCGGCGCCGAGCACACCGAGGGCGTAGGCCCCGGCGTCCCGGTGGATCTGCGGCGAACTCATGCCGTCAGGTACGCACACCGCGGCCGGAACGCTCAGGACGGCGCCGGGCCCCCCGCGGGGCCCAGGCCCTAAACTCCGGCCCCATGCTGCGCGTACTGGCGGTCGACGACGAAGCCCCCGCCCTCGAAGAGCTCCTCTATCTGCTGCGCTCCGACCCCCGCGTCCGCTCCGCCGAGGGCGCGACCGGCGCCACCGAGGCGCTGCGGCTCATCGGCGCCGCCCTCGAAGCGGGCGAGGACGGCGAGCGGGGCGTGGACGTGGTTTTTCTCGACATCCACATGGCCGGCCTCACCGGACTCGACATCGCCCGGCTGCTCGCCGGTTTCGCCCGGCCGCCGCTGATCGTCTTCGTCACCGCCCACGAGGGCTTCGCCGTGCAGGCCTTCGACCTCAAGGCCGTGGACTACGTCCTCAAACCGGTGCGCGGTGAGCGGCTCGCCGAGGCGGTCCGCCGGGTCGCCGAACTCGTCGGCGACCGCGCCGCCACCGTCCAGGAACCCGACCAGATACCCGTCGAACTCGGCGGCGTCACCCGCTTCCTGCCCATCGACGACATCGTGTACGCGGAGGCCCAGGGCGACTACGCCCGGCTGCACACCGCCCGCGGCAGCCATCTCGTACGGATCCCGCTGTCCACCCTCGAAGAGCGCTGGCGCAGCCGGGGCTTCGTCCGCATCCACCGCAGCCACCTCGTCGCGCTGGACCGGATCGACGAACTCCGCCTGGACGCGGGCAGCATGAGCGTACGGGTCGGCGACGCCGAACTCCCCGTCAGCCGCCGCCACGCCCGCACCGTCCGCGACCGGCTCCTGCGGCGCACCAGCCGCTGACCTGGCCTTCCCCGACCGTGCTGTGCTGCGTACACTCCGCGCCATGTCCGCAGAGCAGGCGGCGCGCCGCGAGCGGGTCACGGGGGAGCCGAGGACGGCCCGCCCGCTGCCGCGCCACCGCGCCCAGTCCGAGATCGACGAGCAGACCGCGCTCGGCGGGGCCTATGTGCGCTCGCTGATGCGCGGCCAACTCCGGGCCGCGCTCACCGGGTTCGCGGTGCTGGCCCTCACGGTCGCCACCCTGCCGCCGGCCTTCCGGGCCCTGGACGACTCCGCGGTCACCTGGTGCGTGCTCGGCTTCGCCGTCTACGGGCCGCTCGGCCTGATCGCCTGGTGGTACGTGCGCACCGCCGAGCGCAACGAGCGCGACTTCGCCCGCCTGGTCGCCGACCGCCCGACGGAGGGCCGCCCGATGGAGGGCCGCTCGATGGAGGGCCGCCCGACGCAAGCCCGCGCACCGGAGGGCCGTCCGCCGCACGGCCGCCCGACGCAAGCCCGCGCACCGGAGTCCGGCCGCGCGAACCCCCGCCCCGATCACGGCAGTTGTACCTCGTGAGCCAGACGTACGCTGTCGTGGCGGTGACCACCGTCGTGGTCGCCACCGTCCTCGTCGGCGGGTTCGGGCTGCGCATCTCGCGCACCACTTCCGACTTCTACGTCGCCTCGCGCACGGTGGGTCCGGGCCTCAACGCGGCCGCCATCAGCGGCGAATACCTCTCCGCGGCCTCCTTCCTCGGTGTCGCAGGCCTTGTCCTGGTCCAGGGCCCCGACATGCTCTGGTACCCGGTCGGCTACACCGCCGGCTACCTCGTGCTGCTGCTGTTCGTCGCGGCCCCGCTGCGCCGCTCCGGGGCGTACACCCTGCCCGACTTCGCCGAGGGACGGCTCGAATCGCGGGCCACCCGCCGGCTGGTCAGCGTGTTCGTCGTCGGCGCGGGCTGGCTCTATCTGGTGCCCCAACTCCAGGGCGCGGGGCTGACGTTGAAGATCCTGACGGGGGCGCCGGGCTGGCTGGGGCCGGTCCTGGTGGCGGCCGTCGTGGTCCTGGCGGTGGCCGCCGGAGGCATGCGCTCCATCACCTTCGTCCAGGCCTTCCAGTACTGGCTGAAGCTGACCGCGCTCCTCATACCCGTGTTCTTCCTGGTCCTGGCCTGGCGGGGCGACGGCGCGCCGCGCCCGGTCTACGACGAGCCGGCCGCCCTGCGCCACCAGCAGACCGTCCGCTTCGCCGACACCCTCACCCTGCGCCTCACCGAGCCGCTGCCCGTCCACGCCGACGGCACCGTGGACGGACGGCGCCACGACGGCGACGCCCTGACACTGCGGCCGGGCGAGCACCGGGTGGAGGCCGGCACCCGGCTCGCGCTCGCCGCCCGAACCCGCGTCCCCGGCAGCGCGGCCCGCACCGAGTACCCGCTGTACGCCACCTACGGGCTGATCGTGGCGACCTTCCTCGGCACCATGGGCCTGCCCCATGTGGTGGTCCGCTTCTACACCAGCCCGGGCGGCCGCGAGGCGCGCCGTGCCACCCTCGTCGTCCTCGCCCTCATCGGCGCGTTCTATCTGCTGCCCCCCGTCTACGGGGCCCTCGGCCGGCTGTACGCCCCCGAACTCGCCCTGACCGGTGACGCCGACGCCGCGGTGCTGCTGCTGCCCGAGCGCCTGGTCGGCGGCGCCGGGGGCGATCTGCTGGGCGCGCTGGTCGCCGGTGGCGCGTTCGCCGCGTTCCTGTCGACGGCCTCCGGGCTCACCATGGCGGTCGCCGGAGTCCTCACCCAGGACGTGCTGCCCTCGCGCGGCGTACGCCACTTCCGGCTCGCCACCCCGCTCGCCATCGCCGTGCCGCTGCTCGGCGCGCTGCTGGTCAGCCAGGTGCCCGTGGCCGACGCGGTCGGGATGGCGTTCGCGGTGTCGGCGTCCTCGTTCTGCCCGCTGCTCGTGCTCGGCATCTGGTGGCGGCGGCTGACCCCGCCGGGCGCCGCCGCCGGTCTGGTGCTCGGCGGGGGCTCCGCGCTGGTGGCCGTCGCCGCCACCGTCCTCGGGCTCGCCCCGCCCGGCCTCGCGCACGCGCTGCTCGCCTGGCCGGCCGTCTGGTCGGTGCCGGTCGGCTTCCTCGCCATGATCGGGGTGTCGCTCGCGACCCCGGGCCGGGTCCCGCCCGGCACCAATGCCGCCATGACCCGCTTCCATCTGCCCGAGGCGCTGGCCGGTAGGGGAGGCGTCCACCGATGACCCTGGCCGCGCTGCTCTTCCTCGGCCCGCTGCTCGCCGGCGCCGGCTTCCTGCTGGGCCGGCGCTCCGCCCGGCAGGGACGCATCAGCGATGTCGGAACCCCCGTCGAGCACGCCACCTTCGAGACCCTGCACACCGCCTCGCTCGCCGCGCCCCCGCTGCGCGCCGGGCTCACCGCCGAGGCCGCCCGCAAGTCGGCCCGGGGCCTGCGCTCCCTGCTCGGCACCGACGCGCTCTGCCTGACCGACCGCGACACCATCCTGACCTGGGACGGCGCGGGGGAGCAGCACCACAGCGCCCAGGTCATGGACCAGACGACGGCGCTGTTCGACACCGGCCGCGACAAGGCGTTCACCCTGGGATGCGACGACCTGGACTGCCCGCTGCGCTGGGCTGTGGCCGTCCCGCTCACCGTCGACCACCGGGTGCTGGGCACCCTGATCGCCTACGCGCCCCGCGAGTCGGCGGTCCTGGCGCGGGCGGCCGGCGAGGTCGGGCGCTGGGTCTCCGTACAGCTCGAACTCGCCGAACTCGACCGCTCCCGAACCCGGTTGATCGAGGCCGAGATCAAGGCCCTGCGCGCCCAGATCTCCCCGCACTTCATCTTCAACTCGCTCGCCGCGATCGCCTCGTTCGTACGGACCGACCCCGAGCGCGCCCGCGAACTCCTCCTGGAATTCGCCGACTTCACCCGCTACTCCTTCCGCCGCCACGGCGACTTCACCACACTGGCCGACGAACTCCACTCCATCGACCAGTACCTGGCCCTGGTGCGGGCCCGCTTCGGCGACCGGCTCTCCGTCACCCTCCAGGTCGCGCCCGAAGTGCTGCCCGTCGCCCTGCCGTTCCTCTGTCTCCAGCCGCTCGTCGAGAACGCCGTCAAACACGGCATCGAGGGCGCGGTCACGGCGGGGCACATCACCATCAGCGCCCTGGACGCGGGCAACGAGGCCGAGGTCGTCATCGAGGACGACGGCGCGGGCATGGACCCGGAGCGGCTGCGCCGCATCCTGCGCGGTGAGGACGGCGCCTCCGGCGGCATCGGTCTGCTCAATGTCGACGAACGGCTGAGGCAGGTCTACGGCGACGCCTACGGCCTCGTCATCGACACCGGCCTCGGCGCGGGCATGAAGGTGACGGCCCGCATCCCCAAATACCGTGCGGGCGTCCATAGTTGAGGCCACGCAAGGTCCATAGTTGACGGCGCGTCAGAACAAGTGGATCGCCAAGTGACCGAGCGGCAGGCCCAGTTCCCAGGCGGGGGTCCAGACGCGGGGCTCGTCCTCCTCGGCGCACGGGTCGACGGCGCCCGGCACCACCGCGTCCAGATCCGCCGCGAGCAGCTCGGTCTCCTCCAGCCACCGCCAGGCGGCCCGCGCCATCTCCAGATCGGGCCCCTGGTCCTGTTCGCGGTCCAGCCTGCGCAGCCGGGCGCAGATCCAGCGCCGCCAGGGCCGCCCGGCCGCGGTGAGCGAACTCCACTCGTCGAGCCGCGCCACCACCCGGGCCCCGCCGACCGCCCCGTCGGACAGGAAGATCGTCAGGGCCAGGGCATTGCGCCCGGCCCGGAACTCCAGTGTCGTCGGCGGCATCAGATCGCCGGTACGCAGCAACTCGTCGGCGATGTACTCCGCGTACATCCATGCCATCGGCACCACCAGCTCGTCACCGCTGGTCCCGCTACTTCCCTCCGGACGCATCCTGTCTCGCCTCTTTCATCGACCGTCCCGGCGCTCCCGGGGAGCTCCAGGGAGCATTGAACCGGGGGCGCGTGCCCGCCGTGGCCAGAAGGGCAGGATCCGTCACACGACACGAGGTGCTCATGCATGTGCGGCAGCTGTTGGGCGCGTACGTCCTGGGCGCCCTGGAGCCCGGCGACGACCACGCCGTCGCCGCGCATCTGCGCCGGTGCGCACCATGCCGAACCGCCTACCTGGAGCTCGCCGAGGCGCCCTCGCTGCTCGCCCTGCTCACCGAGGCGGACCTGGAACCCACCGAGGAGAGCCCTTCGGGACCTGACGCAGAATAGCCGGGCAGCACCCGGGCCAGTGCGCGCAAGGCGTAGTACGAACGGGACTTGACGGTCCCTGGCGGCACACCGAGCACTTCGGCCGCTTCGTTCACGCTCAGGCCCCGAAAGTACAACTGCACCAGCACCGCCCGGTGTTCAGGTGTGAGCGACCTCACGGCGGAGCGGACGTCGAGAGCGGCGGCGCAGCGCTCGGTGTGGTCGCCGGATTCCGCCGTCGCGAGCAGCACCTCGTCGCCGACCTCGGCCGGCCGGGCGAGCCGGCCGCGGCGCGCGTCGATGGCGAGCCGCCGCGCGACCGTGAACAGCCAGGGCCGCATCGAGCAGTAGGGCGCTTCGAAGGCCTCCGGGTGCTGCCAGGCCCGTACCAGCGTCTCCTGGAGCAGGTCCTCGGCGCGCTGGCGGTCGCCGTAGGTGAGCCCGAGCAGGAAGTGGAGCAGGGCGGGGCCGTGTGCGCGCTGCAACGCGGCCAGCTCCCGCTCGGGGGTGTAGCGCCGTATGTCCGAGACCACCGTCGTCACCGTGTACGCCCTTTCCCCGTGACCCGTGAACCAGCGGTATCCGAGCGCATGGCAGGGGGCGGCGACAGCGGTCGCGCCAGGCGCTGCGACAAGCGGTCGAACCGAGCGACGAGTGGTACGGCGAGCGGTCGCGGACGCGGGGCGGGAGGCGTGTCGGGTGCGTCCGATCCAGCGGTCTTTCGTCGTATGAACGGCTTTTCGGCTTGACCGGCCGGTTCTCGCGGGGTGGATTTCGGACACACGCCCGCCCCCGACCGACGGAGTCCGACGCCGATGCCCATGCGGAAGCCGACCCAGCGCGCCCGACAGGGGGCGGCGGCCCTCGCGGTCCTCGCGCTCGCGGCCACAGCGGGATGCGGCGGCGGGCAGCGGCCCGCACAGCCCCCGGCCCATCGGGACGCCCAGCACTCACCGGCCTCGGGCGCCGCGTCCGCCCGGCACCCCTTCACGCTCGTCGCGACCGGCGACGTACTCCCGCACGACTCGACGATCGAGCGCGCCAAGTCCGATGCGCAGGACGGGGGTTACGACTTCCGGCCGATGCTGGCCGGGGTCAAGCCGATCATCTCGCGCGCCGATCTGGCGATCTGTCACATGGAGACCGTGTACGGCCCCGACGAGGGCCCCTTCACCGGCTACCCGGCCTTCACCTCCCCGCCCCAGGTGGCCGCCGCGCTGAAGGACGCCGGGTACGACTCGTGCTCGACCGCCTCCAACCACACCCTGGACGACGGCGCCGACGGCATCGCCCGCACCCTGAAGGCCTTCGACAAGGCGGGCCTCTCGCACACCGGCTCGGGACGCACCGCGCAGGAGTCGGCGCGCCCCGCGCTGATGACGGCCCGGGGCGCCAAGGTCGCGCAGCTCGCCTACACCTATGACACCAACGGGTACCCGATGCCGGACGGGCAGCCGTGGGCGGTCCACCTCATCGACCAGAAGAAGATCGTCGCCGATGCCCGGGCGGCCCGCGCCGCGGGCGCCGACGTGGTGGTCGTCAGCCTCCACTGGGGCACCGAATGGCAGACGGAGCCCGACGAGCGACAACTCGCCCTCGGCAAGGCCCTCACCGCCTCCAGGACCGGTGGCCGGCCCGACATCGACCTCATCCTCGGCACCCACGCGCACATCCCGCAGGCGTACGAGAAGGTCAACGGCGTCTGGATCGTCTACGGCGAGGGCGACCAGGTCGCGGGCGAGATGTTCAACGACACCGGCGAGCGCGACGCCCGCGGCAACATGAGCTCCATCGCCCGCTTCACCTTCGCGCCACCGGTGCGGCCCGGGGCGCGCTGGGAGGTCAGCCGGGCCGAGTTCGTACCGCAGTGGATCGACGTGGAGCGGGGCCGTGTGATGAGCCTGCCCGAGGCCGTCGCCGCGTCACCGGAGCGCGAGGAGTACGCCGAGGCGCTGGACCACATCCGTACGGCCGTCCTCAGCCGGGGCGCCGCGAAGGACGGCCTGAAGATGTCCCGCTGAACGCGCTCAATACCTCACGGGTGCGGACGGTGACCTGACACGGCGTACGACACCCCCGCGACCGGCCTCGGCACCACCGCGATCGGCGTACGACACCACCGCGGCTGTCCTACGACGCGACCGGCCTCGGCACCGCGACTGGCCTACGGCACCACCGTGACCGGCCAGCGGCCCGCCTTCACCAGCCGCACGGCGACCGACCCGACGATGCGGTGCCCGGCCGACTCCGAGACGCCCACCACGACCGCGTCCGCCTTCAGCTCGTCGGCCGCGGTCACCAGGCCGGAGTAGGGGTCGCCGCGGAAGGTGTGGAACTCCCAGCGCACGTCCCAGATGCCCCGCACCCGCTCGGCCGCCGCCCTGATCTCCGCGACCAGGCCTTCGGCGATCTCGACGGTGGCGTCGGTCACGGGCGCGCCGAGCGCGGCGCCCGCCGCAAGCACGGGCTGGACGTAGACGAGGGCGAGCAGGGCGTTCTGCCGCCGGGCGAGGCCACTGGCGTACGCCGCGGCCCGCAGGGAGGAGTCCGAGCCGTCGACGCCGGCGACGATCACCTTCGGGCCGTCGGTACCGCGTTCGAAGCGCTGGGACTCGGGGTGGGGCTGGGGCCGCTGCTCTGTCACGCCCCGAGGCTAACGGGCCCCGCCGAGCCTCCGACAGGCGGCCCGGCCCCCGCCTCCCTAAAGTGCAGAGCATGACTGTCAGCGAGGCGGCGCCGACACCGTCGCGGACCGGCTTTCTGGGGCGGGTGCCCGAAGCGTTCGCGATGTTCTTCGGCCTGCTCGGGCTCTTCTGCGCGGCCATCGCGCTCATCCCCCCGCTGCGCAGACTCCTGCACCCGATCTCCTGGTTCCTGGACCGGGTCACCGTGCCGGTCAGCGCCAACCTCGCCTATGCCGTCTTCCTGCTGCTGCTCGCGGCCGCGATCGGCGCCCGCAAGAAGGTCGCCTGGTGGCTGGTGGTCATCTACCTCGGGCTGCTCTTCCTGCTCGACGTGCTGCTGATCACCGTCGCCGACTGGGCGTGGCTCCCCAACGGGGTGCTCTGCGCCGCTGCCCTGGTGGTGCTGATCCTGGCCCGCGGGCAGTTCTACGCCCAGACCCGCAGGGGTGCCTTCCGCCGGGCCGTGGGGGTGCTGTGCCTCGGGCTCGCGGCGGGCGTCCTGGTCGGCTGGGGCCTGGTCGAGATGTTCCCCGACACCCTGCCGCGCGGCCAGCGACTGCTGTGGGCCACCAACCGCGTCCTCGGCGGTCTGGTCTCCAGCGGCCAGTTCGACGGCAGCCCGCCGAGGCCCCTGTACTTCTTCCTCGGTCTGTTCGGCGCCATCGCCCTCCTGACGGCCGCCTCCACGCTCTTCCGTTCGCAGCGGATGGAAGCCGCCCTGCACGGCGACGAGGAGCCGCGCATCCGGGCCCTGCTCGGCGCGTACGGCCGCCAGGACTCGCTGGGCTACTTCGCGACCCGCCGCGACAAGGCGGTGGTGTTCTCGCCCAACGGCAAGGCCGCCGTCACCTATCGGGTCGAGACGGGCGTGGCGCTCGCCAGTGGCGACCCGGTCGGCGACGCAGGCGCCTGGGGCCCGGCCATCGACGCCTGGCTGGACATCGCCCGCCAGTACGCCTGGGCGCCCGCCGTGATGGGCGCCTCCGAAGAGGGGGCGACCGCCTACGCCCGGCACGGCCTCGGCGCCATCCAGCTCGGCGACGAGGCGATCCTGCACGTCGCCAAGTTCGACCTCGACGGCCGCGACATGCGCGTCACCCGGCAGGCCGTGCGGCGGGTCGCGCGCACCGGCGCCACCACCCGCATCCGCCGCCACTCGGCCCTCAGCGACGAGGAGATGCGCCAGATCGTCGACCGCGCCGACGCCTGGCGCGACACCGAGACCGAACGCGGCTTCTCGATGGCGCTCGACCGCCTCGGCGACCCGGCCGACGGCGACTGCCTGCTCGTCGAGGCCTTCGACGCCGACGGCACCCTGATCGCGCTGCTCTCCTTCGTGCCCTGGGGCACCGACGGCATCTCGCTCGACCTGATGCGGCGCGACCGCAGCGCCCCCAACGGCGTCATGGAGTTCATGGTGGCCGAAGTGTGCGCCACCGCACCGAAGTTGGGCATCCGCCGCATCTCGCTCAACTTCGCGGTGTTCCGCTCGGCCTTCGAGGAGGGCGCCCGCATCGGTGCGGGACCGGTGCTGCGGCTGTGGCGCAAACTGCTGCTGTTCTTCTCCAAGTGGTGGCAGTTGGAGGCCCTTTACCGCTCCAACGTGAAGTACCAGCCGCAGTGGTACCCCCGCTTCCTCTGCTACGGCGACGCGGGCTCGCTCGCCCGGGTCGGCCTCGCGTCCGGCATCGCCGAGGGCTTCGTCTCCGTACCGAGCCTGCGCAAGCTCTGGGGCAAGGGCCGCCCCAAGGGCGTCACCAAGCCCGTCACCACCGCGGGCCTGCCCTCCATCGAGGCACTCGGCCTCGCCTCGCCGGACACCCTCGAAGTGATGGAGCGTCAACTCCCGGAGCAGGTACGGGTACGCCACCGCAAACTGGAGCGGCTGCGCGCGGAAGGCACCGAGCCCTATCCCGTCGCCGTCGCGGTCCGCACCCACACCCTGGCCCGGCTCAGGACCGCGGGCGAGGGCACGAGCGCCACCGTCGCGGGACGCGTCATGGCCGTGCGCGACTTCGGCGGCGTCGTCTTCGCCGTCCTGCGCGACTGGTCGGGCGACCTCCAACTGGTCCTCACCCGCGAGGGGGCGGGCGCCGCAGTCCTCGGACGATTCACCCGCGACATCGACCTCGGCGACCACATCACCGCCTCCGGCACCACCGCCACCAGCGACCAGGGCGAGTTCTCGCTCTTCGCCACCGGCTGGCAGCTGACCGCCAAGTGCCTGCGCCCGCTGCCCGACAAGCGGCGCGGCCTCGCCGACCCGGAGGCGCGGGTACGCCGGCGCTATCTCGACCTGGTGGCGAGCCCCGAGGCCCGCGAGGTCGTCAGGGCCCGCTCCACCGCCGTCCAGGCGCTGCGCCAGGGCCTGCTGCGGCGGGGCTATCTGGAGGTCGAGACGCCGATGCTTCAGCAGATCCACGGCGGCGCCAACGCCCGCCCCTTCACCACCCACATCAACGCCTACGACCTCGACCTGTATCTGCGCATCGCCCCCGAGCTGTACCTCAAACGGCTCTGCGTCGGCGGCGTCGAGAAGGTCTTCGAAATGGGCCGCACCTTCCGCAACGAGGGCGTCTCCTACAAGCACAACCCCGAGTTCACGATGTTGGAGGCCTATCAGGCGTACGCCGACTACGACGTGATGCTCGACCTGGCCCGCGAGCTCATCCAGGACGCGGCCACCGCCGCCTTCGGCGCCCCGATCGCCCGCAAGGCGGACCCGGACGGCACGATGGTCGAGTACGACATCTCCGGGCCCTGGCCCGTCAAGACGCTGTACGGGGCGCTCTCCGAGGCGCTCGGCGAGGAGGTCGACGCCGATACCGACGAACGGCGCCTGCGCCGGCTCTGCGACCGTGCCGGGGTGCCGCACACCCCCGACAACACGCGCGGCGACGTCGTCCTCGAAATGTACGAGCGGCTCGTCGAGGAGAAGACGCGCCAACCCACCTTCTACAAGGACTTCCCCACCGAGGTCTCCCCGCTGACCCGCGTCCACCGCGCCGACGCCCGGCTCGCCGAGCGCTGGGACCTGGTCGCCTTCGGCACCGAACTGGGCACCGCCTATTCGGAGTTGACCGATCCCGTCGAGCAGCGCCGCAGACTCACCGCGCAGTCCCTGCTCGCGGCGGGCGGCGACCCGGAGGCCATGGAGATCGACGAGGACTTCCTGGACGCCCTCGAATACGCCATGCCGCCCACCGGTGGCCTCGGCATCGGCGTGGACCGCCTCGTCATGTTCCTCACCGGGCTCACCATCCGCGAGACCCTGCCCTTCCCGATGGTCCGCCGTACCTGAAACGGACCGGGACCGGCGGCGCCGGGTGACTCCATTCGTGCCGGTGTCGCCCCGGCGCTGACGTTTCGTCGGCCCGGCGGCGGCCCGGGGTCCTAATGTGCGGCCATGACGAACAAAAGCCGTATGTCATGAAAAGGGATCAGATGGTCCCCAGTCGGCGGACGCTGCTGCGCCTCACCGCCTGCGTCGGAGCCGCCGCCGCCGTGCGCCTGCTCACCGCCGAGCACACCGGCGCCCCCACCGGCCCGACCCGCGCTGCCCCCGCCGCGGGACCCCAGGCCGCCGCGCCCCGGCTGCGCACCAGCGCGTACCGCCTGGAACCCATGACCGCCTACACCCCGCCGCGCTACCACACCGCCCTGCCTCCGGTGCGGACCAGACCGTTCCTGAGCATGCCCCAGCTGGGGGAGCGCTCGATGGTGCTCACCTTCGACGACGGCCCCGACCCGCGCTACACCCCCGGCATCCTCAAAACCCTGCGCGAGCACGACGTGCGCGCCGTGTTCTTCCTCTGCGGCGAGATGGCCACCGACAACCGGGACCTGCTGCGCGAGATGCGCGACGACGGGCACGTCATCGGCAACCACACCTGGACCCACCCGCAGCTCAACAAGACCGCCCCCGCCGCGATCCGCTCCGAGATCGGCCGCACCAGCGAGGTCATCGAGCAGACCGTGGGCGAACCGCCGCAGTGGTTCAGGGCGCCGTACGGGGCGTGGAACCGCAATGTGTTCGAGATCCAGGCCGAGCTGGGCATGGAGCCGCTCGCGTGGACCGTCGACACCCTCGACTGGACCACGCCCGGGACCCCCAGCATCATCCGCCGGGTCCTGGACGGGGCCGCGCCCGGTGTCGTGGTGCTCTCGCACGACGCGGGCGGCGACCGCTCGCAGAGCGTCGCGGCCCTGCGCACCTATCTGCCCGAACTCCTCGCGCAGGGTTACGCGTTGAAGGTTCCGCCCCGGCGCAGATGAGCCCGCGGGCGGCTGTCCTCCGACGGCCGCGCGATCGCCCCGGCGCTACTTGACGGACACCAGGCGCGCGAAGGCCACGACGTTCCCGTCGTAGCCGCGGGCCCTGGAGAAGCCGCCGCCGCACGTGATCACCCGGAGCTCCGGGTGCCCGGTGTCGCCGTACACCCGGGCACCCGGGAAGGTGGCCTTGTCGAAGACCTCGACGCCGTACACCTCGAACACCGCGGTGCGGCCGTCGAAGCGGTCCACCTCGATGTGGCTGCCCTTCTGGAGCGAGCCGAGCCCGTAGAAGACCGCCGGCCCCTTGGTGTTGTCCACATGGCCGACGACCACCGCCGTGCCGCGCATGCCGGGGGCGACGCCGTTCTGGTACCAGCCGGCCAGGTTCGGGTCCTGGGGCGGCGGTGCCTGCACCCAGCCCTGCGCATCGGTGCCGACGTCCATGACCGGCGCGTTCACATTGATCGACTCGATCCGCACCCGGGAGGCCGGGGCGAAGGGCAGCGGCTCGACCTCGGCGGCCGGCGCCGGTGTGGACGCGGTCTCCGCGCTGCTGGCAGGCGCGGCCGCCGCTGCGGGCTGCGGCGGCCCCATCGTCGCGTCCGCGCCGTTGCGCATCAGCGCGAGGCCGGTCAGCATCACCAGGGCCAGAGCCCCCCACGGGGAGCGCCTGCGACGCTCCATGCCGCTCTCTTCGTGCGCCATCTCTCTTCGTCAACTCCTTCGCCGTCCACCCTCAGCGCGCCTTCGAGCACCGTAAGGGCGGCGCGCCCGCTCGGCGATCGCAGAGCGGCGAACGGGTGCCGGTCCAGCCGGCCTGGGCCATCCGGGTACCACGGCGGCGAAAATGATCTGACGGTCTGTGACCTGCGGGTCCGTCAGATTTCGGGGCCGAACGGGGGGCCGGCCGTTCACCAGGGTGGATGAGTACCGAAATGCGGCTTGTATGAGCGGCGGTGAGGGTTCGACGTGGGAGGCGTACTCGTCGATCATCCCGGGGCACGGCTCCGGGGCGTCCTCCCATGGAGGTTCAACGATGCGTGCTTCACGCGCTCTAACGGTGGCGCTGGCGGTCGGCGCCGCGGTCGGGTTCGCCGCGCCGGCGGCCCTCGCGGGGGGTCCGCCGTCCGGCGGGCCGACCGGTGTCGAGGTCGACCCCTCCCGGGTCCACCAAGGTGCCACCTTGAACATCACCGCCCACGGCTGCCACAACGGCGGCCGGGTCAGCTCCAACGCCTTCGACGAGGTCCATCTCTCGTCGGGCGACACCAACTTCGCGACCGCGCGGATCCACGACCACGCGACGCCGGGGGAGTACAGCCTGGCGGTCAAGTGCAACGACAACGACCGAGTGGCGACGCGCAGCTTCCGGGTCCTCGAAGGCCGGGGCGCCGACGGCGGGCTCGGCGGCGCCGCGGGCCCGAGCGACACCGAGATGGCGGTCGGCGGCGCCCTCGTCGGTACGGCCGCGATCGGCGGTGCGCTGTTCGTCGCGCACCGCCGGCGCCAAGGCGTAGGGGTCTGACCGGACGAACCTCCCGGGAAGGGCCCCAACGGCCGGTCGCCCCCGAGTCCTGGCCAGGACTCGGGGGCGACGGGTGTCCCTAGGGCCAGTCCGGCGGATCTTGTCTGGGACGCCACAAGGCCAAGGCACCCGACGGCGACCAGATCCGCCGGACAGGCCCTAGTGCCTGCGGGTCGCGGAGCGCCGACGCAGGGCGTAGACCCCGCCACCGAGCGCGACCGCGACCAGCGTGGCGCCGACTGTGAGCTCGACGGGGTCCAGGCCGTCGTGCACGCTGCCGCCGAGCCCGCCGCGGACGCCGAGCGGGGGCGTGCTGGACCGGATGGTCGGGCGGTCGGTGGGACGGAAGGTGGGGCGGGTGGTCGAGCTGGCGGTCGGCGCGCCACCGGCGATGGTGAGCTGCGTCGTCGACCGCACACCGTCGCAGTTGAACGTCACGGTGTACGAGGCGCCCCGTTTGGCGTCCCCGTCGACCGTGGCGTTGCGCGAACTGTTCCTGGGGATGGTGACGGTGTCGAACACACCGGAGGAGGCTGTCGCGTCGCCGGAGCAACCGGTGGCGTTGAGGGTGACTTGGCCGGCGGGCGCGATCACCGACGGGGTCACGGTGAAGGTGGGTGTTGCGGAGCTTGCGTTGGCGCTGCCGTCGGCGGCCACCGCGGTGGACGGCGCGAGCGCGAGCGCGGCGGCGCCGACGAATGCGACGGATGCGATGCGTATCGCGCCCATGGTCAATCCTCCGGTCCCCGAGGGGCAAGCTGCGGAACCGATTCCACATTGGGGGGTGAATGCACCTCGATGCCCGAAACGCTAGGAGGCGACCCGGCGTGTCGCGATCCGTGTCGGGCGAATGGGGCATCGGCGTCCCCCACCCGGCCGAGCGAAGGCCCCGCCGGTCCGGCGGAGCCTCGGGGCGCGGCCTGCCCGGCGGGGAGCGTCAGCCGATGGTGGGGAACAGGTCGAAGAAGGGCCCGGCGGTCGCCGAGATGCCTCGGCCGAAGGGAGCGTCGAAGTCCCAGATCAGGAAGAGCAGGAAGGCGATGAGCGCGCTGAAGAGGCCCGCGAGCAGCAGCTCGCGCCTGGTGCGCCGGATCTGAAGCGTGAAGATCAGCCCGACCGTGACCAGCGCGCCGATGATCAGGCCGAACCAGACAACCCCGGGCATGGTGGCGCCCGCTCCCTGCCCGCGCGCCGTCCGGGCGGAGTCCACGACGGCCACCTGGTCGATCAGCGGCTGGTAGGCCTGGGCCTCGAAGTCGTTCGCGGGGTGGTAGTCCGTCACATCGCGGCGGATCCTCTCCAGTTTCTGCGCGCTCTCGTCGGTGAGTTCGCCCTCCTTGGCCATGTGGCTCCACTCGGTGTGCACCACATAGGAGGCGTACGCCTCGACGTCGGTCCGGGTGCGCTCGCGCACCTCCGCCGGATACACCTGGACCCGCTGCGAGATCTCGTGCAGCGCCTGGGCCTCCTGCTGCACATCCGCCTGGGCGGCCCCGCGCCCCTCCCAGACGCCCGCGATGGCGAGGCCGAGCACGATGGCGTACACCACGCCGATCATCATCGTCATGTACTCGATGACGTCCGGGGTGTCCGAGGGGTCGTCCTCCGGGTCGACCCGGCGGTTGCTGAACAAGGTGATGGTGAGCACGACCGCGCATGCGGCGGCCATGGCGATGACCAGGACGAGCCAGTCGGACAAGGGAACCTCTCAGGAGGAAGCGGACTCAGCGGGAGCGGGAGCCGGAACGGGTGCGCAGCAGGGCCGCGCCGATGACGGCGGGCGCGGTGATGAGCAGCGTGAGGGTGACGGGGGAGAGCCGGGGCGCCGCCTTCTTGCGCGGCGGCATCCGGTAGTTGCGCAGGACGATCCGCTGAGCACGCGGCGGCCCGGGGTGCGGCGAGGCGGCGGGCGGCGGCGGCACCACGGGCGGCGCCGGCGCGGCAGGGTTCACCGGCGGGCGCGGTGCCGGGGGCGCCGGCGCGGGCGGGACGGCGGGTGGCCTCGGGTGCGGCGCGGGGTGGTGCGGCGGGGCCGGCCGCGGTGCGGGCGCGGGCGGCGGCTTCGGCGCGGGAGGGGGCGTGGGCGGGGTCGGGGTCGGCGGCACCCGGGTGGGCGGGGGCGTGGGGTGCGGAGGGTGCGGCGGCCAGGGGCACCGGTGGCCCGTGCCCGCGACCGCCCAGGGCGAGCCGCCGCTGCCCTGGGTTACGGAGGCGTACGCACAGGCGTCGGCCCGCGCGGCCGGTGCCGGTGCCGCCAGCAGCACGGTGAAGGCCGTGGCGGCGAGCAGCCGCCCGGCGAGGTGTCGTCCTTGCACTGAATGATCATCGGGCGGTGGGGGCGCAACCGGAGGGGGCGTCGAATCGATTCGCCTGAAGGGGGGAGTTCCGGGCGGCTTTGTGTTCGCCGCGTTGACCGCTTGTTCGGGCCCTTGTCGATTCGGCGCCCCCGCATCGGAAAGATTTCCGCTCCCGCGTTGAACACACCGGTGCCCCCCGCCCGTACTTAGGGCCATCACCCGGCGCACCCGGGCGTCCCAACAGCCTTACCGAACACGGGAGTTGACATGACAACCTGGCGCAGCGCATCGCTCGCGGCAGCGGCGGCAGCGGTACTGGCACTGACCGCGACGGGCTGCGGCCAGGACAAGGGCAGCAGCTACGCGGGCGGCAACGGGCAACCCGTCGGCAACGCCGGCGCCGCCCAGCAGCCCACCGACAACGCCTATGGCGCGGGCGGCGGTTATGGACAAGCGGGCGGCGCCGAGTCCGCCGCGAAACCGGCCGGACAGCTGACGGTCAGCGACAGCAAGGACCTGGGCAAGGTCGTCACCGACAGCGCCGGCTTCACCCTCTACCGCTTCGACAAGGACACCGCGAACCCGGCCAAGACGAACTGCGAGGGCGACTGTGCGAAGGCCTGGCCCGCGGTGCCCGCCGACGGGGTCAGCGCCGCCGCCGGCACGGACGCCTCGAAGCTCGGTTCGGTCACCCGCGCCGACGGCAGCAAGCAGCTCACCATCGGCGGCTGGCCGATGTACCGCTATGCCAAGGACACCAACCCCGGCGACACCAACGGGCAGAACGTGGGCGGCACTTGGCACGCCGCCGCGCCCGACGGCAAGAAGGCGCAGGCCCAGGCAGAGGCGCCGGCCCCGGCCGCCGCGGCCATGCCCGGTCTCTCGGTCCGCAAGGACGCCAAGCTCGGCGACGTCATCGTGGACGCGCGCGGCATGACCGTCTACCGCTTCAAGAAGGACTCGGCCTGGCCGATGAAGTCCGCC
The DNA here is from genome assembly GCF_003627815.1 of Streptomyces hundungensis. NCBI lineage: Bacteria > Bacillati > Actinomycetota > Actinomycetes > Kitasatosporales > Streptomycetaceae > Streptomyces > Streptomyces hundungensis. Next base: position 1,443,984 of record NZ_CP032698.1, on the reverse strand, counting down.
TGCACGGGAGCCTGTCTGGAGAAGTGGCCGGTGGTCGCGCCGGTCGAGAAGAACGACACCAAGGGCATCGCCCTCAAGGGCTTCGTCACCTTCAACCGCCCCGATGGGGTGAAACAGCAGTCGATCACCTGCTGGCCCGTCTACACCTTCGCGGGCGACGCCAAGCCCGGCGACACCAACGGCCAGGGCGTGGGCGGGACATGGTACGCGGTGTCCCCCGAGGGCAAGCTCGTCGGCGCCCCCAAGTAGCCCCGCCCCCGGCCCCTTCGGCCCGTCACCGCGACCCCCCACGCGGCGGCGGGCCGACGGGTGTGTCCAGTCGGCGATACGATGGCGCGTGCTCCCGCGTCGAGCCGTACGATCCGGCGCACAAGCCGGGAGCGTGTGACTAATAACGGACGACCATTTTCCGTTTTTACTCGCTCTCTCGGCGGACGATCAGTAGCCTCAGGCGCAAACAATGGTCATGGTCATGGCCGTCCTGCGGCGACTTGTTGGAGACATTGATGGAGCGTCCCGCCTGGGCCCCTCAGGGCATCGACATCTCGGTGCCGAGCGTGTCCCGCATATACGACTACTACCTGGGCGGTTCGCACAATTTCGAGGTCGACCGCGAAGCGGCCCGCGAGGCCATGCGATTCATGCCGGGGCTGCCCAAGATCATGCAGGCGAACCGGGCCTTCATGCGGCGTGCCGTGCGATTCGCGGTGAGTGAGGGAATCACTCAGTTCCTGGACATCGGATCCGGAATCCCGACTTTCGGAAATGTTCATGAGGTCGCCCAATCGGCGAACCCCGAGGCACGCGTCCTGTACGTCGACCACGACCCGGTGGCCGTGGCCCACAGCCGCGCCGTCCTCGCGGACAAGAAGCTCGCCGGCATCGCCTCGGCCGACCTGCGCAAGCCACACGACATTCTGAGCGCCCCCGAGACCTCCCAACTGCTCGACCTGACACAGCCGGTGGCGCTGCTGCTGATCGCCGTGCTGCACTTCGTCGAGGACCAGGACGACCCGTACGAGGCCGTCGCCGCACTGCGCGACGCGCTCGCCCCCGGCAGCCTCCTCATCCTCACCCACGCCTCCTATGAAGGCATCCCGCTCAGCGAGGAGGAGGCGGGCCGGACGGTCGGCGTCTATCGCAACATCAAGAACCCGCTGGTGATGCGCTCGCCCGAGGAGATCGCCGGGTTCTTCGAAGGGTTCACGATGCTCGACCCCGGTCTGGTCTCGATGCCGCTGTGGCGGCCGGAGGGCGAGGCCGACCAGGAAGACCCGTACGCCTTCTCGGGCTTCGCCGGCGTGGGACGCAAGGCGTGAGCAAGCTGCCCGAGCCGCAGGCTCCGGACCTGGTGCCGGACAGCCCCGAGGACCGGCTCAGACGGTTCGCGACGATCTGGGGCCGGGCCATCTTCCCGGTGACCGCGACCTCGCTGACCCGGCCCGAGTTCGAGCAACACCTCGTGCCGCTGGCCCGCCGGCTCATCCACGCCCTGCACGGGCGGCACTTCGACCCCGCGCCCGCCCAGGAGGTCGGCGCCGATCTGGTGGCCGTGCACTGCACCGACCCGGACGCGCTCAGCCGCACCCTCGGCGTGGTCGAGTCGTATCTCGTCCTGTACTGCGGCGCGGGCGACGAGCTGGCCTCCGAAGAGGCCCGGGCCCGCTGTGCCCGGCTCCAACACGCCCTGGCGGCCGGCTTCGCCGCGGCCCTGCGCGAACGGACCCGCTCCGAGCAGGAAGCCATCGCCCGCTCCGCGATGTCGGCGCGCACCGCGGCCCTGGACGCCCTGCACGCCACCGAGACCCGGTTCCGCGCGGTCTTCGAGGGCGCCGCGATCGGCATCGGCATCGCCGACCTCGACGGCCGGGTCCTGGAGGTCAACGAGACGCTCACCCGGATGTTCGGCGGCATCGAGGGCCAGCTCCGCAGCCGCAACGTCAGCGAATGGGTGCACCCCGAGGACGCCCCGCAGGTCTGGCGCCTGTACGAGGAACTCGTGCGGGGCGACCGGGACCACTACCGCGTCGAGAAGCCCTACTACCGCGGTGACGGCACCGTCCTGTGGACCAACCTCACCGTCTCGCTGCTGCGCGACGCCGAGGGCCGGCCGCAGTACCAGCTCGCCCTGATGGAGGACACCACCGAGCGCCGGCTGCTCAATCTGCGGCTGCGCTACGAGGCGACCCACGACGCGCTCACCGGACTGCCCAACCGCACCCTGTTCTTCGAACGCCTGGAGAAGGCGCTCGCGCCGGGCGACGGCAAACGGTTCGGGCTCTGCTATCTGGACCTCGACGGCTTCAAGGCGGTCAACGACAGCCTCGGCCATTCGGCGGGCGACCGGCTCCTGGTGGAGGTCGCCGACCGGTTGCAGAGCTGCGCGACGGGACCCGGGGAGATGGTGGCCCGGCTCGGTGGCGACGAGTTCGTGGCGCTGACCACCGGACCGGACACCGAGTTCGAGGCGGACGAGCTGGCCTCCCGCATCCTCAACACCCTCGCCACCCCGATCCGCATCGAGGGCCGCGAGCTGACGGTGCGCGGCTCGATCGGCGTCGTCGAGGGCCCGGCGGGCGAGCGCAGCGCCGCCGAAGTGCTGCGCAGCGCCGACATCACGATGTACCGGGCCAAGTCGGCGGGCGGCAACCGCTTCCAGTTCGCGGACGCCGAGGCCGACGCCCGTGCCATCACCCGGCACGGGCTCACCAACGCGCTGCCCGCGGCCCTGGAGCGCGGCGAGTTCTTCATCGAGTACCAGCCTCTGGTGCACCTCGGCGACGGCAGCGTGCACGGCGCCGAGGCCCTGGTGCGCTGGTCGCACCCGCAGCACGGGGTGCTCGGGCCCGACCGCTTCATCCCGCTCGCCGAGCACACCGGGCTCATCGTGCCGCTCGGGCGCTGGGTGATGCAGGAGTCCGTACGCCAGGCACGTGCCTGGCAGGAGGCCCACCCCGGCGCCACCGACGGCGGCCCGCTGCGCATCAACGTGAACCTGTCGCCGACCCAGCTCTACCACCCGGGCCTGGTCGCCGACACCGTCGAGATGCTGGAGCGCACCGGGCTCTCCCCGGGCGCGCTGTGCCTGGAGGTCACCGAGTCCGCGCTGATAGGCGCGGACGACGATCTGCTCAAGCCGCTGCGCCAGCTCGCCGAGATGGGCGTCGACATCGCCCTCGACGACTTCGGCACGGGCTATTCCAACCTCGCCAATCTGCGCCGGCTCCCGGTGAGCGTGCTCAAGCTGGACCGCTCCTTCACCCAGTCCATGCAGCAGCTGCCAGCCGACCCGGTGGACATCAAGATCGTCGAGGGGATCGTCTCGCTCGCGCACAGCCTCTCCCTCGCGGTCACCGTGGAGGGCGTGGAGACGGGCGCGCAGGCCGAGCAGTTGAAGGAGCTGGGCTGCGACACGGCCCAGGGCTGGTACTACGCCCGCCCCGGGGCCCCCGACCGCATCCACTCCCTCGCGCTGGTGGACGCGGTGTGACCTCAGGGGGCGGCGCTGCCCTCGGGGCGCCGCCCCGTGCCGATGCCGAGCAGTACCCGCCGCAACTCCCGTGCCGCGCGCGGCGGGTCGACGTCGCCGCGGTGGGCCAGGGCGATGGTGCGGCGCAGACCGGGGCGGGCCAGCGGGGTCACCCGCAGGTCCCCGGCGCGCGCCGCCACCATGCTCGGCACCACGGCGATCCCGAGCCCGGCCCGCACGAAGCCGAGCACCGCGTCCATCTCGCCGCCCTCCACGGTGAAGGCGGGCTCGAAGCCCTCGGCCCGGCACGCGGCCACCGTCAGCTCCCGCAGGTCGTAGCCGTGCCGGAACATCACCAGGGGCGCCTCGCGCAGCTCCGCGATGCGCACCGCGGAGCCCGCGCAGGGCGGCGGCTCGGCGGGTGAGGAGACCACCACCAGGTCCTCCTGGAGCAGCTCGACCGTGGTGAGGACGGGGGAGCCGGCCGGGAGCGGCAGCACGATGAGCGCCAAGTCCAGTGCGCCGCGCGCCAGTTCACGTACCAGATCGTGTGAGCCGCCCTCCTCGATGAGGAGCTGGATGCCGGGATGGCGGTCGTGGAAGGCGCGCAGCACATCCGGCAGCAGGCCCGTGCACAGGCTGGGCGTGGCCCCGAGCCGCACCCGGCCGCGCCGGAGCTGGGCCAGCTCCTGGACCTCGACGCGGGCGGTGTCCGCGTCCGCCAGGATGCGCCGGGCCAGCGGAAGCAGCGCCTCGCCCGCGTCGGTGAGCGCGATGTTGCCCCGGGCGCGGCTGAACAGTTCGGCGCCCAGCTCGTTCTCCAGCGCCTTGATCTGCTGGGAGAGCGAGGGCTGGGAGACGTGGACGCGCTCGGCGGCCCGGGTGAAGTGCCGGGTCTCGGCGACCGCCACGAAGTAGAGGAGCTGCTGGAACTGCATGCCCTCAACGATACGGCACGATAGGGCATCGCTATGAAGATGAGCCGAACCATGTCTTGGACCTCTTGGGCCCTTCGCCCCTAGCGTCGATGCCATGGCTCTGGCACCGCGGACGGACAAACGGCCGTCCATGACGCGCACCCTCTGGGACTCGACCGTCGGCAAGAAGACGGTCATGGCCGTGAGCGGTCTGATCATGCTGTCCTACCTGGTCGTCCACATGATGGGCAACCTGAAGATCTTCTTCGGGGCCGGCCAGTTCGACTCCTACGCCCACTGGCTGCGGACGATCGGCGAGCCCTTCCTGCACTACGAGTGGGCGCTCTGGCTGATCCGCGTCGTGCTGGTGGCCGCCGTGGTGGGCCACGCCGTCTGCGCCTACCAGCTCAGCCGCCGCGATCTGCGGGCCCGGCCCACCGGCTACGTCCACAAGCGGGCCCGGGCGAGTTACGCGACCCGCACGATGCGCTGGGGCGGCATCATCCTCGCCCTGTTCATCGTCTGGCACATCCTGGACCTGACGACCGGCACCGTGCACTCCGGCTTCCGGCCCGGCCACCCCTACCAGAACGTCGTGGACACCTTCTCCACCTGGTACGGCAACACGATCTACATCGTGGCGATGGCCGCGCTCGCCCTGCACGTGCGGCACGGGTTCTGGAGCGCCGCACAGACCCTGGGCGTCGGCAACGCCACCCGGGACCGGGTGCTGAAGACGCTCGCCAACCTCCTCGCGCTGCTGCTTTTCGCTGGATTCGTCGCCGTACCCGTCGCCGTGATGACCGAAGTGGTGAGCTGACATGACCTCGTACACCCACTACGCGCTCGGGGACCCCGTCCACGACACCCGAGCGCCCAAGGGGCCGATCGCCGAGCGCTGGGACACCCGCCGCTTCGAGGCCAAGCTGGTCAACCCGGCCAACCGCCGAGGGCACACCGTCATCGTGGTCGGCACCGGACTCGCGGGCGGCTCGGCCGGCGCCACCCTCGCCGAACAGGGCTACCACGTCGTCCAGTTCTGCTTCCAGGACTCGCCGCGCCGCGCCCACTCCATCGCCGCCCAGGGCGGCATCAACGCCGCGAAGAACTACCGCAACGACGGCGACTCCGTCCACCGCCTCTTCTACGACACCGTCAAGGGCGGCGACTTCCGCGCCCGCGAGTCCAACGTCCACCGCCTCGCCCAGATCTCCGTCGAGATCATCGACCAGTGCGTCGCCCAGGGCGTCCCGTTCGCCCGCGAATACGGCGGGCTCCTCGACACCCGCTCCTTCGGCGGCGTCCAGGTCTCCCGCACCTTCTACGCCCGCGGCCAGACGGGCCAGCAACTCCTGCTCGGCGCCTATCAGGCGCTCTCGCGCCAAATCGCCGCGGGCAACGTGGAGTTGCACGCGCGCACCGAGATGCTGGACCTGATCGTGGTGGACGGCACGGCGCGCGGCATCGTGGCCCGCGACCTCGTCACCGGGAAGATCGACACCTACTTCGCCGACGCCGTGGTCCTCGCCACCGGCGGCTACGGCAACGTCTTCTACCTCTCCACCAACGCGATGAACTCCAACGCGACCGCCATCTGGCGGGCCCACCGCCGCGGCGCGTACTTCGCCAACCCCTGCTTCACCCAGATCCACCCGACCTGCATTCCGCGCACCGGTGAGCACCAGTCCAAGCTCACCCTGATGAGCGAGTCGCTGCGCAACGACGGCCGCATCTGGGTGCCGAAGGCCCAGGGCGACACCCGCCCGGCGGCCGAGATCCCCGAGCACGAGCGCGACTACTACCTGGAGCGGATCTACCCCTCCTACGGCAACCTCGTCCCGCGCGACATCGCCTCGCGCGCCGCCAAGAACGTCTGCGACGAGGGGCGCGGGGTGGGCCCCGGCGGCCAAGGCGTCTACCTCGACTTCGCCGACGCCATCAAGCGCCTCGGCCGAGCGGCCATCGAGGCGAAGTACGGCAACCTCTTCGACATGTACGCGCGGATCACTGCCGAGGACCCGTACGAGACGCCGATGCGGATCTATCCCGCCGTGCACTACACGATGGGCGGCCTGTGGGTCGACTACGACCTCCAGACCACGGTGCCCGGCCTGTTCGCGATCGGCGAGGCCAACTTCTCCGACCACGGCGCCAACCGTCTCGGCGCCTCCGCCCTCATGCAAGGCCTCGCCGACGGCTACTTCGTGCTGCCCTCCACCATCAACGACTACCTCGCCCGCAATCCGCGCCAGGAGCCCGTCACCGACGAGCACCCGGCGGTCGCCGAGGCCCTCGCCGAGACCGAGGACCGCATCAACCTCCTGCTGGCCGTGAACGGCGACCGCACCCCCGACTCCTTCCACCGCGAGATCGGTGAACTCATGTGGGAGTACTGCGGGATGGCCCGCACCGAGGAGGGCCTGCGCAAGGCGCTGGAGCGGATCCCCGGGATCCGTGAGGAGTTCTGGCGCCGCATCAAGGTGCCGGGCAGCGGCGAGGAGTTCAACCAGTCCCTGGAGAAGGCGAACCGCATCGTCGACTACCTGGAGCTCGCCGAGCTCATGTGCCTCGACGCCCTGCACCGCGCCGAGTCCTGCGGCGGCCACTTCCGCGAGGAGTCCCAGACCCCGGAGGGCGAGGCCGCACGCCGCGACGAGCAGTTCTCGTACGCCGCCGCCTGGGAGTTCGCGGCCACCGGCGAGGCCCCGGTCCTGCACAAGGAAGACCTCGTCTTCGAGTACGTCCACCCCACCCAGCGGAGCTACGCATGAAGCTCACCCTGCGCGTCTGGCGCCAGAAGAACGCCAACTCGCCCGGCGCCATGGCGACTTACCACCTCGACGACATCTCGACGGACATGTCCTTCCTCGAAATGCTCGACACGCTCAACGAGGAGCTGATCCTGCGGGGCGAGGAGCCGGTCGCCTTCGACCACGACTGCCGTGAGGGCATCTGCGGCGCCTGCTCACTCGTCATCAACGGCGACGCCCACGGCCCCGAGCGCACGACCGCCTGCCAACTGCACATGCGGTCGTTCCGCGACGGCGACACCATCGACGTCGAGCCCTGGCGCGCCTCGGCGTTCCCCGTGGTCAAGGATCTGGTGGTGGACCGCTCGGCCTTCGACCGGATCATCCAGGCCGGCGGCTACGTCAGCGTGCCGACCGGCGCCGCGCCCGAGGCGCACGCCACCCCGGTGCCCAAGCCCGACGCCGACTTCGCCTTCGAGCACGCGGAGTGCATCGGCTGCGGCGCCTGCGTGGCGGCCTGCCCCAACGGCTCGGCGATGCTGTTCACTTCGGCGAAGGTCAACCACCTGAACGTGCTGCCGCAGGGCGCGCCCGAACGCGAGACGCGGGTCCTGGACATGGTGGGGCAGATGGACGCCGAGGGCTTCGGCGGCTGCACCCTGACGGGGGAGTGCGCGACGGCCTGCCCCAAGGGCATCCCGCTCCCGTCGATCGCGGCCATGAACAAGGAGTGGCTGCGCGCGACGCGGAAGGCGAGGAAGGTCGGCCGCTGAAGGTCCCCGAGGCGAGGACGCGCCCCCGGTGTCCCCGGGAGCGCGTCCGTAGGCTCAACTCAAGCTCTCGAAAAGGCGGTTGAACGGATCAGGCGACCGACAGATCGTCCCCGTACACCGCGCCCTGTCCGTACCAGCCGTGCAGATAGACGGTGACGGTGCCCGAGGCGCCGGTGGTGAACGGCACGGTCAGCTTGGACCAGCCGCTGGAGTTGCCCCAGGTGCTGGCGGTGGCGCCGCCCCGCACCCCCAGGTAGGCGTAGCTGCCCTGCACCCAACCGCTCAGCGTGTACTGGGTGTTGGGGGCCAGGGTGAGTGTCTGCGCGCACTCGCCGGTCGCCGCGGAGGTGGGCTGGGTCTTCAGCGCGTGGGAGCCGCCGTGCACCGGGCTCGCCACCACGGCGGCGCCGCTGTCGCACGTCCACGGGGAGAGCGAGCCGCTCTCGAAGCCGCCGTTGACCAGCGCGCCGGTGTTGCCGCCCGGGCCCGACACGGTGAGCGTGAACGTCGTCGAATGGGTCAGCGCGCCCGCGGTGCCGGTGACGGTGATCGGGTACGTGCCGGGCGCGGCCGAGGCCGACGCGGCGACCGTGAGCCGGGCCGAGGCGCCCGCGGTGACCGAGCTCGGGCTGAGCGTGGCGCTCACCCCGGCGGGTGCGCCGGTGGCGGTCAGGGCCAGCGTCTTGGCGGTGCCGGAGGTCACGGCCGTGCTCACCGTGGCAGTGGTGGAGCCGCCGGGCGCGACGGAGGCCGAGCCGGGCGCGACGGCCAGCGAGAAGTCGTCCTGGACCGGCCCGCCGCCCCCGGTGAAGGGCTCGAAGGTGTGGCTGAAGTACCACGGGTCCTGGGCGATGCCGGAGCAGCCGTCCTGGCCGCCGGTGCCGGGGCAGCCGCCGTTGTCGCGCTGGAGGGCCCAGAACGAGAGGGTGTTGATGCCCTTGGCGGTGGCCCAGTTGTAGACGGCGGTGGCGTCCGCCGTGGTGAACGTCTCGGCCGGCCCGTAGTCGTCGATGCCGGGCATCTCGGTGACGCCGACCATGCCCCACAGCTGGGCCGAAGTGCGGCCCGGGTAGAGGGAGTTGAGCTGGTTGTAGAGCCCGGTGGCCGCGGTCTGGGTGTCGTTGGCCATGTTGTGGGTGGCGCCGTCGTAGTAGTCGAAGGTCATGAGGTTCACGACGTCGACCTTGGCGCCGTACTGGACGGCGCTCCTGAGCACCGCGAGCCCGCTGTCGGCGAGGCCGCTCGTGGTGGTGGGCAGGGTGTAGGAGATCTGTACGGAGCGCCCGTTGGCGGCCGCCCAGTCCTGCACCTTCTTGATCGCCTGGTTGCGGCGGTCGATGCCGGCCTTGTTGGTCAGCGAGTTGTCCTCGATGTCCATGTCGAGCCGGGAGAGGTCATAGGTGGTGATGACCTTCTCGTAGGCGGCGGCTATCGAGTCGACACTGGTGCAGCTGTCGGCGATCTCGGTGCCGCCGTTGTCGGCCGCGTACCCGCCGAAGGACGGAATGACGTCGCCGCCGCGCGAGCGGATGGTGGAGATGTCGGCGCCGAACACGGACGACGCGATGGGCTGGCTGGTCGAGCCGTTCCAGTACGGGGTGCAGGACCCCTTGGCGTCGGCCTGCACGAACGCCATCGTCAGGTACTTGGCACCCGACTTCTGCGCGAGATCGGCCGGGCTGTCGGAGGAGTACGCCTCGAAGTACGGCGCGAAGACATGGGCGGGCAGCGGCGTAGCGGCGTGCGCCGCACCACCGGCTCCGATGACGAGGCCGGCGGACGCGGCGACGGTACTGAGGCTGGCGAGCAGGGCGCGGACGGATCTCGGGCGTCTCATCGGGGCTCTCCGACGGGGGGTGAGAGAAGGATGCGGACGCCCCATGATTGGTCTGGACCAACGACCGGTCAAGGGTCTAGGCCAATTCATTTCACGCGCTTTGCCTCACGGGTCAACTGACCTGCGACGCAAGGGAGTCGGGGATCTGAGTCGTGCCGACGCGTCCCCCAGCAGCGAGCTCGCTCCATGAGGCCGGAGGTCCCGGGCGGACGAGACGCCGCCCGATCTCGCCAGCGGCGGGCCGTCCTTTCGTCCGCTATGCTCCCCGCATTCGGCTGGCGGAGAGTCGAAGGGCGGCAATGTGTCCGAAGGCCCGGCACCTGAGGACGCTGCACATGGGTGTGGTGCACCCAACTCCGTACGAGTACTGGTGGGTTCACGAGGTATGTGACCGAGAGCGCCAGCCGGGTGGCATCGAGGGATCAGCATGCCTGAAACCGTGAAAAAGACCATTGCTCGAACCCGAGCGGAATTTACCGGTGAGCCCGAAGAGGGGGCGTTCGCGGGGGTTCCGCGGGACGGCTCACTCGGTCTTGATACCTGCCTGAGGGAACAACGTGCCCTTCGCGCCCTGGTGGCGCTCGGCCTCTTCAACCGACGGGGGCTCGGGGAAGCTCGTCCGCCCAGTCGGTGGGGATTGCACACGCTCGTGGCCTACGACATCACAATGTCGCCTCGCTACAACCGGCTCGTCCTTCTCACGAACGCTCCGCACAACGTGGCCCCGTACTTGCTGCCCAGCAACGACGGGGGGAGTTCTCTACCGGGACTCAGGCTCGAGGAGTTCCGAGGCCGACGCACCTATGTGGCGCGTCATCTGCCCACGGGCGCTGAACCAGTAATCACCGGAAACCCGTCCGGCACCTGGAGTGCGTCGCGGCGTCCTTCACCGCGCTCCGACTTCTACTCGGTCGACGAACCGCTGAGCGCCTCGGAGCGGGCGCGGTTGGACGAGGTACCAGTCCTGAGCGCAGATGCGGAGTGCCTGTTGGCTGGGCTCGCTACCAGGATCGCGACCCAGGATCCTCGGGGCAGGTGGGCTATCGGCAACTGGTTTTCCGACCCTCTGCGACGTCCAGGCCGGCTCAACGACGGCAGTGAAGAGTGGTATGGGAAGCAGCTGTGGGGTTCGGTGGACCGATGGCGATTCTGGTGGAACGGCTTCCCCTACGTTGATGACGTCGCAGCGTCACTGACGGCGCCTCGAATTGGCATCTCGGGTGCCACATGGCGCCGTGTCGGCGACAGCGTGGACGTGCGGTTGGGGACTGCGACCCTCAGCCTGTACGGGCGTCGAGCGTCGTTCTTGCGGACCGTGGGGCGATCCGCATGAGCTGGGACGACGTGACGCTGCTGATGCTTGCTGCCTTTGGCGCCGTCATGCTGCTGCTCACGCAGATCACCGAGGTGCTGTCAAAGCTCACTGACGTCATCCACGCTTGGCGTGAGGTACGGGGCGCACTGCGAGAGAGGCCAGCGGGCTCCACGGAACCCCGGGGGTTCCACGGCCCCACCGATAACGAACCTGCCCGCGGTACGGCCTTTCCCCAAGGACTGTCGTCGCGGCCGACTGGCCACGCCCACGGCGGTCAGGAGCCGGGGTGTGAGAGGCACGGGCGGCACGCGGCCTGTCGGAGCGGATCCGACCAGGGGTCGTGCCCTTGTTGGGCCTTCATGGTGGAGGTAGGCGGTGTCGGCATGCCGGACTGGCCGTAGGACTGGCGAGCATCAGCCTGTTCATCGCCGGTGACGGGGCCCGAGGCGGCCTGTTCAGCTGAACGTGGCGGCGGTGCTGGTGGCGGATTGCGCGGACCGCAACGGTGAGGCCGGTGCCGGTTGGCTCTGGCCGATGTCCTCGTACCCCCACGACCTGCGTCGCGCCCGGTCGCGACGCATGAGGCGCAGCCATACGTTGCGGGACGGGGCGACGGCGCGCCCCTCTTCACGGGATTGCCTCAGAGGCCAACGGGCCCGTGTGTCAGCGGAGAGTTTCCGACGTCATGTACATCTGTTACATTGATTACATGAGTGATCCGGTGGTTGAATCCATGGCCGAGGTCCGCAGTCACCTCGCCGACGTCATCGATCGCGCTCGCCGGGAGGAAACCCCGACGATCATCACCCGGCGCGGCAAACATGAAGCTGTCGTGATCGACATCCAGGAGTACCAGCGCCTGCGACAGATCGCCGAAGAGGCCGAAGAGGCGTTGCTCAACCGGCTGGCCGACGAAGCGGAGTCCGAGGGCACGGAAGGTTCGGTCTCGCTCGAAGAGATGGCCGCCTTGCTCCGCGCCCAAGAGGGCTGACCCATGGGCCACGTCACGCGTTTCACGCCGCACGCCCAGCGGGACATGCTGAAGATCCCGCGCCCGGATGCTCTGCGTATCCTGTATCGCCTCGCTGAACTGCAAAGGGCAATGGACGCGGGCGATACGACCGCATTCGACGTCAAAGCCCTCCAAGGGCACGACGCTCGTTGGCGACTGAGGGTCGGGGACTACCGCATCGTCTATACCGTCGAGAACGGCCAACTCATCGTGTGGGTCCTGGCCGTCGGCAATCGCCGCGACGTTTACCGCCAGGTTCCGTAGGAGGCCCGGTTGACGCTGACCTGCCGGGCGACGTTCGGCAGATCAGCTCCTCAGCCCGCTCACGCAAGCGGCCCCGGACGAGGGCGTCCGAGGCCGACCAAAGCGCCTTCGGCACGTAGAACCCCAGGTCAACGGCGCAATGCCTTGTGCCCCGGAAGGATGCAAACCTGGGACACCCGGTTTAGGAGAGCGGTGTTCCGCTCCCCTGAGAAGCCGTCGCAAGCGCCTTCGCCAGGTAGGGGGCCGTGCGGCCCGTGCCCGCCGCGGCGATCTCGGTCGGGGGGCCCGCGGCGATCACGTGGCCGCCCTCGTCGCCGCCGCCCGGGCCGAGGTCGAGTACCCAGTCGGCGCCCGCCACCACGCTCATGTCGTGTTCGACCACGACCACCGAGTGGCCCGCGTCGACCAGGCCGTGCAGCTGGCGAAGGAGGATCTCCACGTCGGCCGGGTGCAGGCCCGTCGTCGGCTCGTCCAGGACGTACAGGGTGTGCTCGCGCCGGACCCGCTGCAACTCCGTCGCCAGCTTGATGCGTTGGGCCTCCCCGCCCGACAGCTCGGTGGCGGGCTGGCCCAGGCGCAGATAGCCGAGGCCCACGTCGAGGAGGGTGGCCAGGCTGCGCGCGGCGGCGGGGGTGTCCGCGAAGAACCCGGCCGCGGCCTCCACCGTGAGGTCGAGCACCTCGGCGACGGTGCGGCCCCGGCGCGTCACCTCCAGCGTCTCGGGGTTGTAGCGCGCGCCGTGACAGTCCGGGCAGGGCGCGTAAGTGCTCGGCAGGAAGAGCAGCTCGACGGAGACGAACCCCTCGCCCTGGCACGTCTCGCACCGCCCGCCCGGCACGTTGAAGGAGAACCGGCCCGCCTTGTACCCGCGCGCCTTGGCCTCGTCGGTCTCGGCGAACAGTTTCCGTACGACGTCGAAGAGGCCGGTGTACGTCGCCAGATTGGAGCGCGGGGTGCGGCCGATGGGCTTCTGATCCACCCTCACCAACCGCCCCACGCCCGGGAGTTGCTCATCCAGCGCGTCGACCAGGGTGGACTTTCCCGAGCCGGAGACGCCGGTCACCGCCGTGAACACGCCGAGCGGGAACGCCGCGTCCACACCGCGCAGATTGTGCCGCCGCACCCCGGTCAGCTCCAGCCATCCGCGCGGCTCGCGGACGGTGCGGCGAGGCGCGGGGGAGCGGTCGAACAGGAAGCGGCGTGTCGCCGAGCCCTCGATGCCGGCGAGGTCCGCGGGTGGCCCGCTGTGGAGCACCCGCCCGCCGTGCTCGCCGGCCAGCGGCCCCACATCGACCAGCCAGTCCGCGCGCCGGATCACCTCCAGCTGGTGCTCGACCACGAACACCGAATTGCCCGCGGCCTTCAGCCGGTCGAGCACCGTGAGCAGCGCCTCGGTGTCGGCGGGATGCAGACCCGCCGACGGCTCGTCCAGGACGTACACCACACCGAAGAGCCCCGAGCGCAACTGGGTTGCCAGGCGCAGGCGTTGGAGTTCGCCCGCCGAGAGGGTCGGCGCGGCCCGGTCCAGGCTCAGATAGCCAAGACCCAGCTCGACGACCGGGGCGATGCGCGAGAGCAGGTCGGCGGTGACGGTGTCCGCGGTCGTCCCGCCGTCCGCCGCGGCGAGCAGCTCCGCGAGCGCCGTTAGCGGAAGGGAGACGAGCTCGGCGATCGTACGGCCCGAGAAGGTGACGGCCAGCGCCTCGGGACGCAGCCGGCTGCCGTCGCAGACCGGGCAGCGGGCCGCGGTCAGGAAGCGCTCGGCCTTCGCCCGCAGCGGCTGGCTCCGGCTCTCGGCGAACGTCTTCATCACATAGCGCCGGGCGCTGAAGTACGTTCCCTGGTAAGGGCGTTGGATGCGGTCGGCCTCGCGCACCGGGTGCACCGTCACCACCGGCTGCTCGTCCGTGAACAGGATCCACTCGCGGTCCTTCGGGTCCAGCTCCCGCCAGGGCCGGTCCACGTCGTACCCGAGCGCGTCGAGCACATCGCGCAGGTTCTTGCCCTGCCAGGCGCCCGGCCACGCCGCGATCGCACCCTCGCGGATCGACAGCGAGGGGTCGGGCACCAGCAGCTCCTCGCTGGTGCGGTGGACCCGGCCCAGGCCCTGGCACTCGGGGCAGGCGCCGACCGCCGTGTTGGGCGAGAACGAGTCCGAGTCGAGGCGCTCGGCGCCCGCCGGATAGTGGCCCGCCCGCGAGAACAGCATCCGCAGCGAGTTCGAGAGCGTGGTCACCGTGCCGACCGACGAACGCGAGGACGGGGCCGAGCGGCGCTGCTCCAGGGAGACCGCGGGCGGCAGCCCCGTGATCTCACCGACCGCGGGCGCCCCCACCTGGTGGATCAGCCGGCGTGCATACGGCGCGACCGACTCGAAGTAGCGGCGCTGCGCCTCGGCGTAGATCGTGCCGAAGGCGAGCGAGGACTTCCCCGACCCGGAGACGCCGGTGAACACGGCGAGACAGTCGCGCGGAATGTCGACGTCCACCCCGCGCAGATTGTGCTCGCGGGCACCGCGGACACGGACGTACGGATCAGTGGGGCTTTGCATACCGGAATCCTACGGCCGGACGCGCGGCGTGATCTTCAGGCCCGGCGGTCCTCGCCCAGACCCGCGAGACGGGCGAGGCGACGGTAGGAGTCCAGCAGCGCCGCGCGGTCGTAGGTGCTCGTCGTGACCAGGAACTCGTCGGCCCCGCTGTGCCCGATGACCTTCTCGAGCGCGTCGGCGACCTCCTCCTCGGTCCCGTACACCTGGCCGCGCAGCGCCTCGTCGAACAGGGTCCGCTCGCGGTCGGTCATGGTTCGGGAGAGGACGTCCTCGGCCGGGGTCAGCGGGGGGAACTCGCCGCGGGTGCGCGAGTACGCCGTCGACCAGGCTTCCGGGAGCAGGATCCGGCGGGCCTCCTCGGTGGTCTCCGCGACGGCGACCGTGCCGGAGACGATGACGTACGGGTGCTCGCGCTGCGCGGAGGGCCGGAAGGACGTGCGGTAGCCGTCGATGGCCCGCAGCATCGCGTCCTCGCCGCGCACGTTCGCGATCACGAGGGGCAGCCCGGCCTCGGCGGCGACCCGGGCGCCCTTGCCCGTGGCCAGGACGAAGGCGGGCACGGTCAGGCCCTCGGCGGGGCGGGCGTGGACCTGGGGGTGGGCGCGCTGACTGCCGTCGAAGTAGCCGAGCAGTTCGGCCAGTTGGGCGCCGAAGTCGTCGGCGTCCTCCTTGCCCCGGCCCAGCGCTTTGCGGATCCCGTCGGTGAAGCCCACGGAGCGGCCGAGGCCCATGTCGATCCGGCCGGGGAAGAGCGACTCCAGGACCCCGAACTGCTCGGCCACGACCAGGGGTTGGTGGTTGGGCAGCATCACCCCGCCGGTGCCCACCCGGATCGAGGAGGTCGCCGAGGCGACGGCCGCGGCCAGGACGGCGGGCGCGGAGCCCGCGACGCCGGGGACGGAGTGGTGCTCGGACACCCAGAAGCGGTGGTATCCGAGCCGTTCGGCCTCGCGGGCGAGCGCCACCGTGTCCCGCAGGGCCTGCGGTCCGCCGTGGCCGGCCGCCGTGTCGCGGGGGACCTGCGGTGCGCTGTGGCCGGCACGGATGCGCGAGCGGTCGAGTACGGAGAAGCGGGTCGTCGCGATCGTTGAGCTCACACCGGGTTCAACGCGGCGGGTGCGGGATGATTCCCGCGAACGGAATGGAGCGGAACGGAACGGAACGGGCCGGGCCGGGCCGGACGGACCCAATGGGCCGAGTGGGCCGAGTGGGCCGAGTGGGCCGAGCGGGCCGGACGGGCCGACCGGGCCGATCGGATGGGCCGGACCGACCGGATGGACCGGGCGGATCCTGGTCGGACCCGACGTGCCCCGACCCGCCCCCCCCCGGCCAGACCCGACCCGCCCCGAGCCGTCGCCCGGCCGCACGGGCTCTAGCCTGAGGGCGTGATCGACAGAACCCGGCCCCTGGCCGTCTTCGACCTGGACGGCACGCTCGCCGACAGCTCCCACCGCCAGCGCTTCCTCGACCGCAAGCCCCGCGACTGGGACGCGTTCTTCGCCGCGGCCCCCGCCGATCCGCCGCTGGCCGAGGGGGTGGCGCTGTGCCGGGAGGCGGCCGAGGAGTGCGAGGTCGTCTATCTGACCGGGCGGCCCGAGCGCTGCCGCCGGGACACCGTGGAGTGGCTCGCCGCGCAGGGGCTCGCCGAAGGCGCCCTGCACATGCGGCGCAACGACGACCGGCGCCCGGCCCGGCTCACCAAGCTGGACATCCTGCGCAAGCTGGGGCGCGACCGCGAGGTCCGGATGCTGGTGGACGACGACGAGCTGGTGTGCGACGCCGCCGAGCGCGCGGGTTTCCGCGTGGTGCGGGCCCGCTGGGCCGACGCCGGCGAGGCGCTCAAGGCCGCGCAGGAGCGGGAGGGCCGCACCTGAGCGCGGGGCGGCTCCCTCCAGGGCCGGGTCGAGCCACCCGCACGGCGCCGCCCGACCCTGACGGTCGCCCTGCCCCCGGCGTCGCCCCGCGCCCGGCGTCGCGCGCGCACCCAGGGACGCCGCCAAGCCCCGCGCCGCCGGACCTGGCCCGAGTCGCGCCCCGCGCAGCCGGCTCGTGTTCAGGCCTCCGCGTCGTCGTCCAATCGGAAGCCCACCTTGAGCCCGACCTGGTAGTGCTCGATGACACCGTTCTCGATGTGTCCGCGCACCTGTGTCACCTCGAACCAGTCCAGATTGCGCAAGGTCTGCGCCGCGCGGGTGACGCCATTGCGAATGGCCTGGTCGACGCCCTCGTGGGAGGTGCCGACGATCTCGCTGACGCGGTACGTGTGGTTGGACATGGAGGTGCTCCCCTCTCGTCGCGTTACTCCACGGTGCCCCACCTGGGCGCACCGCGCGAGGCAGCGGCCGACGGCTCGGCAAGGCGCGGTCGCGTGGATGGCCGGAAAAGTTCGGTCCCCTGCGGGGCTTGACCGCCCCATTGGTCCATACCAAACTCACGTGCCACACCCGAACAAGCCGGATCGCGCTTGCCCCACGTCGGGCCATGACTGCTTGCCCCCTCGCAGAAGGTGACCTCTCGTGATGATCCGACGTGTTCTTGCCTGCTCCGTCGCGCTGGTGGCGGTCTGTTCCCTCGGCGGGTGCGGCACGCTGCCCGGCTTCGGGGACGACACCACCGAGGTCACCGTCTGGCTGATGCGCAACAGCGCCTCCGACGACTTCGTACAGCGTTTCAAGCACGGCTTCGAGCAGGAGCACAAGGACGTGGAACTCGACGTCCGGATCCAGGAGTGGACCGGGATCGGCGAGAAGATCGACCAGGCGCTCAAGGACGGTGACGCGCCCGACGTCATCGAGGTCGGCAACACCCAGGTGCCCCGGTACGCGGCGAGCGGCGGCCTGCTCGACATGACTCTGGAGTCGCTGCGCGACTGGGGCAGCGACGCCTGGCTGCCGGGCCTGGCGCAGCCCGGCAACGTGGACGGCATGCAGTACGGCATCCCGTGGTACGCCGCCAACCGCGTCGTCATCTACAACAAGGACCTCTTCGCGGCCGCCGGGATCACCAAGCCCCCGAAGGACCGCGCCGAGTGGCTCGCCGACACCGCCAAGCTCAACTCCGGCCAGAACCAGGGGATTTACCTCGCCGGCCAGGACTGGTACACGCTGGCCGGATTCGTCTGGGACGAGGGCGGCGAGCTCGCCCAGGAGGGCACCGGCGACTGGAAGGGCGCCCTGGACAGCCCCGCCGCGCTGCGCGGCATGGCGTTCTACAAGCAGCTCCAGGCGCTCGGCAACGGCCCCAGGAACGCGGACGAGGAGACCCCGCCGCAGGCCGGGATCTTCGCCGGTGGGAAGGTCGCCCAGATGATCGCGGTGCCCGGGGCCGCGAAGGCCATCCAGAAGGCCAATCCCCGGCTCGCCGACAAGCTGGGCTACTTCCCGATCCCGGGGCCCACCGAGGCCAAACCGGGCGCGGTCTTCACCGGCGGCTCGGACCTGATCATCCCGCGCAGGACCGCGCACCGCGCCGCGGCCGTACGGGTCGTCGCGGCGCTGACCGGGGAGAAGTGGCAGACCGATCTGGCCGCGACGATGAACTACGTACCCAACAAGTCCACCCTCGCCCACGCCGTCGAGGGCCAGGCCGGAACCGCCGCCATGGCCCGGGGCGCCGCCCAGGGCAGGGCCACCCCCAACTCGCCCCAGTGGGCGGCCGTCGAGGCGGACAACCCCATCAAGCCGTACATGACGAGCGTCCTGAACGGAGCCGATCCGAAGCGGGCCGCGAAGGCCGCTTCCGACCGGATCACGACGCTGCTCTTCCCCTGAGCCGCGCCCGGGTTCCGCGGCGCGGTGGCCGCGGGGGGTGAGCCGGGCTCGGGCCGCCGGACGGCGGATGTCAGGATGGGGTCCATGCAGAACGTTTACTTCGACATCACCATCGGCGGCGAGAAGGCCGGCCGCATCGTCTTCCGGCTCTTCGACGACGTCGTCCCGGAGACGGCCCGCAACTTCCGCGAGCTCGCCACGGGCCAGAACGGCTTCGGCTACGCCGGCTCCTCCTTCCACCGCGTCATCCCGGAGTTCATGCTCCAGGGCGGCGACTTCACCGACGGCAACGGCACCGGCGGCAAGAGCATCTTCGGCGCCAGCTTCGCCGACGAGAACTTCGCCCTCAAGCACGACCGGCCGTTCCTGCTGTCGATGGCCAACCGCGGCCCGAACACCAACGGCTCCCAGTTCTTCGTGACGACCGTCGTCACCCCCTGGCTCGACGGCAAGCACGTCGTCTTCGGCGAGGTCGTCGAGGGCCAGGACATCGTGCAGAAGATCGAGGGGCTCGGCAGCCGCAGCGGCGCCCCCAGCAAGGACATCGTCATCAGCGACAGCGGCGTCGTCGCCTGACGTCGTCCCACCGGCACCCGAACGGCGCCGTTCACCCGGATTCTCTCCGGGTGGACGGCGCCGTTTCGCGTGGGTGATGCGCGCGGTTCGGTGGTGCGGGCGGGCCGCGTTGATCACTATGGGGATGTTGACGAACGCCGGTCAGGGGCACTCGGGCAGTGGACGGCCCAGTACTCGTCCCCGTTCGCAGGTCCCAGGGAAAGGACGCACACCGTGGCACGACCGAGGATTCTCGTCGTAGGCGCCGGCTTCGCCGGGGTCGAATGCGTACGGCGCCTGGAACGCCGCCTCCAACCGGGAGAAGCGGAGATCTCCCTGGTCACCCCGTTCTCCTACCAGCTGTATCTGCCCCTGCTTCCCCAGGTCGCGTCCGGGGTCCTCACCCCGCAGTCGGTCGCCGTCTCCCTGCGGCGCAGCGCCAGGCACCGCACCCGGATCATCCCCGGCGGCGCCATCGGCGTGGACCCCAAGGCGAAGATCTGCGTCATCCGCAAGATCACCGGTGAGACACTCGACCAGCCGTACGACTACATCGTTCTGGCGCCCGGCAGCGTGACCCGCACCTTCGACATCCCCGGGCTCGTCGAACACGCCCGCGGCATGAAGACCCTCGCGGAGGCCGCGTACATCCGCGACCACGTCATCTCCCAGCTCGACCTGGCCGACGCGAGCGAGGACGAGGACGAGCGGGCCTCCCGGCTGCGCTTCGTCGTGGTCGGCGGCGGCTACGCGGGCACGGAGACCGCCGCCTGCCTCCAGCGCATCACCCAGCACGCGGTCAAGAAGTATCCGCGTCTCGACCCGCGCCAGATCAAGTGGCACCTCATCGACATCGCGCCCAAGCTCATGCCCGAACTCGGCGACAAGCTGGGCACGGCCGCCCTGGAGATCCTGCGCAAGCGCGGGATCGAGGTGTCGCTCGGTGTCTCCATCGCCGAGGCCGGCGCCGACAAGGTCACCTTCACCGACGGCCGTGTCCTGCCCTGCCGCACGCTGATCTGGACGGCCGGCGTCGCCGCCAGCCCGCTGGTGGGCACCCTGGACGCGGAGACCGAACGCGGCCGGCTCCTGGTCACCCCCGAGATGACCGTGCCCGGCCTGGACGGCGTCTTCGCGCTCGGCGACGCCGCGGCCGTGCCCGACCTCGCCAAGGGCGAGGGCGCCTTCTGCCCGCCCACCGCCCAGCACGCGATGCGCCAGGGCCCCAAGCTCGCCGACAACATCGTGGCCTCGCTGCGGGGCGAGTCGCTGCGGCCCTACGTCCACAAGGACCTCGGCCTCGTGGTGGACCTCGGCGGCCGGGACGCCGTCTCCAAGCCGCTCGGCATCGAACTGCGCGGTCTGCCCGCCCAGGCGGTGGCGCGCGGCTACCACTGGTCGGCGCTGCGTACCAATGTCGCCAAGACCAGGGTGCTGACCAACTGGATGCTCAACGCGATCGCGGGCGACGATTTCGTCCGCACCGGCTTCCAGGCCCAAAAGCCCGCCACGCTGAAGGACTTCGAGTACACCGACGCCTATCTGACCCCTGATCAGGTCCGGGCGCACACCGCGTCACTGACGGTACGGGGCTGAGGCCGGCGGCCTCCGGTCGGTCGCCCCGCGCCGGTTCTCGCGCGCGAGGCGGCGGCCGGAGGCCGCGTACCACTGGAGCCCGACGACGACCGCGAGGGCGATCTCCACGAGGTCGCCGCCGTAGTACATGAGCTCGGCCGCGGCCGAGAGGTCGCCCGCGGCGAAGCCCGTGCCGGGCGGAGCGGCCGCGTACAGGGTCCTGGACAGGACGGAGTGCGCGGCCCCCGCTCCCACCAGCCCCGCCGATCTGACCGCCATGCCGTGGCGCGGCAGCGGGTCGAGCGAGCAGACGACGGCCGAGAACAGCACACCGGCCACCAGGACGTGCGCATGTACCAGACACCCGAGCCAGGGCCGTTCGTGTGCGAGGGCGAACAGCGGCGTCCGGTACAGCAGCCACAGCCCGCCCGCGTCGAGCGCCGCCGCCACCAGGGGGTTCGTGAGGCCGCTCAGGGGCCGTGAGCGCAGCACGGCGAGGAGCCGGCGCCGGCCTCCCGGCGGCAGGGAGCGCAGGGCGAGCGTGAGTGGGCGGCCGAGGACGAGCAGCAGGGGCGCCACCATCCCCGTGGCCAGGTGCTGGGCCATGTGGGCGGTGAAGGGGCCACCGGGAAACGGGAACAGGGCCCCCGCCACGACCACGGCCGAGCCCGCGGCGCACCACAGGTCCCGCAGGGGCGGCCACCGGTCCCCGCGGCGCCGCAGCCGTGCCGCCGCCCATCCGTAGGCGACCTCCGCACACAGCGCCACCCCGGCGACGATCAGCGCGAGCGCGCCGGGCTGCCCCGCGCCGTGCTGATGCACCATCAACGCCCGGGCGCGGAAAGGGACTTCGAGGAGCGAGCACTTCGGAGCAACACCACTCCGACACCGAGGAACACCACGGCGAGGATGTTCCACGTCAGGTCGTACGGGGTGAGATCGACGTGGTACCTGATCTGGTGCAGGCCCATGAGCTTGTGCTGGACCGTGCCGTCGTACAGCTGGAACGCCCCCGTGCCGGTCAGGACGCCCCCGGCCAGGGCGCGCCCCACCAACCCTGCCCGGTGGCGCAGATCGGCGACCATGAACAGGCCGATGACCACGGCGAACCAGCCGAACGCGTGGAAGAGGCCGTCGGAGACCAGGCCGACGCCGGGCGTCGAGCGGTCGTAGAAGTGGTGCCAGTGCAGCAGTTGGTGGAAGACCGTCTCATCGACGAAGGCGGCGATCCCCACGCCGATGAGCACACCCGACCAGACCGAACGGGCCCGCAGCGGACGGCCGCGCACCGGCCCGGGGGTGGTCCGGGAAGGGGAGGGAGCACGGGATGGAGTCACCATCGGCGGCACGTCCTCGGTAGGAGTCTGGGGAAGGCCGCCCGGCGTGGAACGGCCCACCCGTCCGCTTGCCCGCACCCGGATGCGGGCAAGCGTTCGAATTGAGCCTTCCTGGTCTCAGCCCGCGGTCGCCAGCGAGAGCGCGAACCGTCCGGCGGCATCCGTCCACCAGCGCGACGGCACGAACCCGGCCGCGCCCAACTCGGCCCGTACGCCCTGCTCACGGAATTTCGCGGACACCTCGGTGCGCAGCTCCTCGCCCTCGGCGAAGGAGACCACCAGGTCGAGTTCCGGGATCTTCACGGTCACGTCGCGGCGGGCCCGCAGCCGCATCTCGATCCACTCCTCCTCGCGGTTCCACAGCGCGACATGGCTGAAGTCGTCCAGGTCGAAGTCCGCGCCCAGCTCCCGGTCGATGACGCTGAGCACGTTCTTGTTGAAGGCCGCCGTGACGCCCGTCGGGTCGTCGTACGCGCGGACCAGGACGGATTCCTCCTTCACCAGATCGGTCCCGATCAGCAGCGAGTCGCCGTGCTCCATCAACTTCCGCACCGAGGTGAGGAATTCGGCGCGCTCATCGGGCAGCAGATTGCCGATGGTGCCGCCGAGGAACGCCACGAGCCGGGGGCCCGGAGTGCGGGGCAGTTCCAGGACCCGTGTGAAGTCCGCGATCAGCGCGTGCACGAGCAGACCGGGACGCTCGGCGAGCAACCCCTCGGCCGCCCCGGTCAGCGCGCTCTCGCTCACGTCGACCGGGATGTACGTCAGCGGCGCGGGCAGCACGTCCAGCAGGAGCCGGGTCTTCTCCGAGGAGCCGGAACCCAGCTCGACCAGGGTGTGGGCACCGGTCGCGGCGGCTATCTCGGCGGCGCGGTCGGTGAGGATCTCCCGCTCGGCGCGGGTGGGGTAGTAGTCGGGAAGCCGGGTGATCTCTTCGAACAGCTCGCTGCCGCGCGCGTCGTAGAACCACTTGGGCGGCAGGGACTTGGGGGTGCTTGTCAGCCCGTGCAGCACATCGGCGCGCAGTGCGGCCCCGGTGGCGTCCTCGGGCAGGGTGCGGGTCAGCTGGAAGGGGCGCACTACTGGGGCTCCTTGAGGGGGGTGAGCAGGACGTCGGTGGGAGTGGCGGTGAGCAGGGTGCGATCGGGCACCTCGCACCAGAGCGGATCGTCGTCGTAGGGCTCGGAGGCCACGACGGCCGAGCGGCCGGGCGTGTGCAGATACCACAGGGTGTCGCCCCAGGCGGTCGCGGTGACCGTCTCGCCGTCGGTGAGCAGCAGGTTCAGTCGTGAGTCGGGCGCCGCGGCGGCCAGCTCGGCGACGGTCTCGGACAGGGCCCGGGACGCGTCGTCGCCGCTGCTGAGACGGTGCAGCACCAGCGCCCACACGAAGGCCGCGTCGCAGCGCGCCTCCAGGCGGAGCAGGGCCTCGGCGGGCAGTGCGGCGGCGAGCGCGGCCACGCTGCCGGGCCAGTTCCGCAGGGCGCCGTTGTGGCTGAACAGCCAGCGGCCGTGCGCGAACGGGGCCGCCGCCGCCTCGCTGTCCGCGCCCGCTTCGGTCGCGTCCCGCACCGCCGCGAGCAGCGCCCCCGAGCGCACCACCCGGGCCAGGTCCAGGAGGTTCGGGTCGGCCCAGATCGGTCCGGCCCGCCGGTAACGGGCGGGCACCGTGTCGCCGTCGGCGTACCAGCCGACGCCGAACCCGTCGGCGTTGACCGTGCCGTACCGCTGCCGGCGCGGCGCCCACGCCTGCCGATACAGTCCGTGCGACGGCCGCACCAGCAGCTCACCGAGCGCCATCGGCTGCCCGGTGTAAGCGATATGACGGCACATCAGGCGGCGTCCCGTGCGGTGCGGAAACCGGCGAAGATCTGGCGGCGCACCGGCAGGTCCCAGTTGCGGAAGGTGCCCCGGCAGGCCACCTCGTCCACGGAGAACGCCCCGCCGCGCAGCACCTTGTGCTCAGGACCGAAGAAGACCTCCGAGTATTCGCGGTAGGGGAAGGCGACGAAGCCCGGATAGGGCAGGAAGTCGCTCGCCGTCCACTCCCACACGTCGCCCATCAACTGCCGTACGCCATCGGGCGATTGACCTTCGGGGTACGCCCCGGCGGGCGCGGGGCGCAGGTGGCGCTGGCCGAGGTTGGCGTGGGCCGGGGTGGGGTCGGCGTCGCCCCAGGGGTAGCGGCGCGAGCGGCCCGAGACGGAGTCGTGGCGCGCCGCCTTCTCCCACTCGGCCTCGGTCGGCAGGCGCCGCCCCGCCCAGCGCGCGTACGCGTCGGCCTCGTACCAGCTGACGTGCAGCACGGGTTCGTCCGCAGGCACCGGCTCCGTCACCCCGAACCGCCTGCGCAGCCACTGGCCGCCCTCCTGGCGCCAGAACAGCGGGGCGTCGAGCTTGTGTTCACGCACCATCGCCCAGCCGGCCGGCGCCCACCAGCGTGCCTCGCGATAGCCGCCGTCCTCGATGAAGGACAGATACGCCCCACAGGTCACCGGGGTCGTATCGAGGTGGAAGGCGGCCACGACGCGCTGGTGCGCGGGGCGCTCGTTGTCCAGGGCCCACGGCTCGGTGGAGGTGCCCATCGTGAACGGGCCGCCGGGCACCAGGACCTCCCCGGGCAGGCCCTCGGTCGTGCCGGGCGGCGGCTGCGGCGCGGTGAGCGCGGCAGGTCCGCTGCGCAGCTGATGGGTGATCAGCATCGTTTCGTCGTGCTGCTGTTCATGCTGGGCGATCATCCCGAACGCGAACGCGGCATCCGTCAAGGGACCGCCGCGCAGCGGAGTGCGCTCCAGTACGTCCAGGGCGCGGCCCCGCACATCGGCGGCGTACCGGCGCGCCTCGGCGGGCGCCAGCAGCGGCAGGGTGGGGCGGGACGCGCGGGGGTGCTCGAAGGCGTCGTACAGGGAGTCGATCTCCGGGCGGATGGCGTCCTGCCCGGCGACGGCACGCAGCAGCCACTGCTCTTCCTGGTTGCCGATGTGGGCCAGGTCCCAGACGAGCGGGGACATCAACGGCGAGTGCTGCGCGGTCAGTTCACGGTCGTCGACGCTGGAGGTGAGCACGCCGGTACGGGCGCGCGCGGCGGTGAGTGCCGTCAGGGCACGCGCCCTGAGCAGCTCCGGGTCGGTCATATGCGGCTGTCCTTCGGTGGGACGGGCGAGGAGGCGTCGTCGGCCGGACATCGGCCCCGTACGACATGGCGGTCGGTGAAGGCGGCGACCCGGTCCTGGAGTTCCCGGGTCGCGCCGAGCCGGGGAAGCGCGTCGAGCGCCGCCGCGAAGCACACCGTGGCCGCCTCGCGCAGTTCCGGGTCGGCGAGTGCGTCCCGGGCCGCGGCGTGCCACAGCGGGTTGCGCGGCGCGGACTGCGAACCGGCGCGCTCGGCCAGGGGTTTGACGGTGCGGTAGGCGATCTCGGCCGCCTCCGGGTCGTCGAACAGGGCGTGGGTCACGGCGAGCGGCACGGTCCATCCGTCGTCGCCGGGCTGGGCGTCGATCATGCGCAGCTCCAGGTGGCCGCGCGGTCGCACCGGCGGGAACAGGGTGGTCAAGTGGTAGTCGAGGTCGTCCCGGGTGGGAGGCCGTGGTTCCCCGGTGCGCAGCCACTGCCGGAAGGTGAGCCCCGGGGGTGCGGACCACGGCCCCGCTTCCGCCCGTACGCACATGACGGGCGCGTCCAGGACGTGCGCCGCCCAGGCCGCGCGCGGCGGGGCGTCGAGCGGCGGGGCGAGCGCGCGCACCGGGTCGATGTCGCTCCAGTGGGCCTGGCGGACCGAGCGCCAGCCGGTCGAGGTGCGGGGGCGGTGCGGCGAGTTGGCGAACGCGGCGACCAGCACGGCCCCCAGCAGATGCGCCATCAACCAGCGCCGCCCGAAGCCGAGGGGGCCCGGCTCCTCGTGGCCGGCGTCGAGGCAGACCTGTACGGAGGCCGAGGAACACATCATGGCCCGGCCGGCCGGGCCCGTACGGTCGAAATGGGCTTCCATGGCGTCGTACCGCGCCTCGTGCAGCATGCGGCGCGGGGGATGCCAGGGGTCCTGGCCGAGTCCGACGAGTGCGAGGCCGCGCTCCGCGAGGGCGGCGCGGACCGCCGTCAGATCGGCGGAGACGGTGGAGACGCATTCCATGAGGGATGCGGCGGGCAGCGAGCTGAGCTCCAGCTGGCCGCCGGGTTCGACGGTGAGCGGTGATCGCAGCGGCAGCGTGCGCAAGGCCGCGTAGGCGGATCTGAGACGGTCGTGCGGGACGGGGAGCCGGGGCTGGTGGGCGTCGTGGACGAGCCATTCCAGCTCCACGCCGACGGCGCGTGGCGGGCCCGTCTTGAAACATATGCAGCGCAGCAGGTCGTCGGCCTCTGCCTCGGTCAACTCACGTGCGGTCATGGACGGATGCCACCCTTTCCGGGGTCCGGATACACATGCCGTCCTACCTAAGTCGTCGGCGCCGTCGCGCACAAGACCGCCTCGCCGGACACCTCGTCGATCGCGGCGGTCTTTCGCGTACGTCCACGATGCACGCGGGAGTGCGCGGCTGCGCGGGATGGCCCGCCAAACGGAGGAGACCGGAGTCGGGGGGAGGCGGGGTTAACGCCAGCCGTACCGTTCGCGCAGCCGCTGCGCGACCAGGGTGAAACGCGGCAGGTCCAGGGCGCATGCCTCACGGCGCATGCCGCGTTCGTGCAGGCGCAGCACCCGGTCGAGGTCCACCCAGGACTCGCGGCCCGCCCGGTCCCAGGGGCCCACGCCGATCGCCACCCATTCGCGGTCGTGGTCGTGCCGCTTGCTGGACAGCTGCACCGCGAGCACCGTGCCGGCCGCCTCGCGGGCCACCACGAGGACCGGACGGTCCTTGCCGCGCCCGTCGTTCTCCTCGAACGGCACCCACGTCCAGACGATCTCGCCGGGATCGGGGTCGCCGTCACGGTCCGGGGCGTAGCCCATGCGCACCGCCCCCACCTCGTGGGGATCGGCCTCGGTGGTGGCGGTCGGACCGCACTGGCCCGGCAGCGGGGGACGGTCGGTGGGGTCATCGAGGTAGGCAGTCATCCGGACACCGTAGGGCCTGTACGGCGCAACCCGTGAAGCGGCCGCGCCGAGCGGCCCGCAGGCTCGGGCCCATGGCCCCACGCTCCCGCACACGCCTGTGCCTCGCCGCCCTCGGCGCCGCCACCGCGCTGCTCACCGCCCTCCTCCACGCTCCGGCCCGGGCCGAAGAAGGACCGGCCCGCACCGTCTCGGGCTGGCTCCCGTACTGGGACCAGGAGGGCGCGTACGCCGACGTGTTGCGGCACTCCGCGCAGCTGCACACCGTCAGCCCCTTCTGGTACCAGGCGAAGGCGGCGGACCGGGTGGAGGGCCATCCCGGCGCGGGCGAGAACCGCATCATCGACGGGCTGCACCAGGCGGGCATCAAGGTGGTGCCCACCGTCATGGAGACGATGAAGGCCGGCGAGCTCGCGGCGATCCTCACCGACCCCGGCCGCCGCGCGACCCATGTCGAGACGCTGCTCGCGGTCGTGAGCAGCAGGACCTACGACGGGATCGACATCGACTACGAGTCGATCGCGTCGACCGGCGACGCCGAGTACCCGGCGGTGCGCGCCGCCTACGCCTCGTTCGCCGGTGAACTGTGCGGGCGGCTGCGCGCGTTGGGCAAGAGGTGCCTGCTCACGGTGTCCCCGCAGACCGCGACCACCGGCCGGATCTGGGACTACGCGGCCCTTGGCCGGGTCGCGGACCGGGTCCGCATCATGGGGTACGACCTGCACTGGCAGGGCGGCGAGGCGGGCCCGCTGGCGAGCCCCCAGTGGTACGACGACATCCTGCGCCGGGCCACCGCGCTGATCCCCGCCGACAAGCTGGAGATGGGCCTGCCCGCCTACGGCTGGGACTGGGTGGCCGGGGGCGCGACCCGCCATGTCACCTGGCGCGAGGCCGAGGCGCTGCGCGTGGCGAAGGGCGCCCCCTACCGCCTCGACCCCGCGTCGCAGACGCCCCACTTCAGCTATGAGGAGGACGGCGCGGTCCGGGAGGTCTGGTACCAGGACGCGGCCGGTGTCAGCGCGGATCTGCCGGTGCTGCGCCGCTACGGCATCCGCAACACCACCATCTGGGCCCTGGGGTTCGAGGACCCGGAGCTCTGGCCGGTCCTCGGGAAGGTCTGAGCACGGCCGGTTCTGGAAGGCGCCTTCAGGTCCGTGCGGGGCTCAGCGTGCGGGCAGGGGTTCGCCGGTCTCCAGGAGCGTCTTCAGGCTGGACAGGATCGGCGGCCACCCCTGGCTGCACATGGCGTGCAGGGCACCCGCCGGGTCGAAGTCATGGGTCACGGTCAGCTTGACCTGGCTGCCCTGGGGCTCCAGGTCGAACGTCACCGCCGAGCGCCGCTCCGCCGCGATCTCGGCGCGCACGTCCTCCGAGAGACCCACGCCCTTCGCCCACGCCTGCGTGAACGAGTGCCAGGTGTAGGCGAGTTGGCGGTAGGGGTCGCTGGAGAGGACGACCTGTTCGGGGTCGGCCATCGTGGCTCCGCCCTGCTTCCAGACGAGGGGCGAACCCTCGGTCCAGTCGCTCTCGAAGCTCACGCCCCAGTACCGCTCGGTGAGGGCCGGCTCGGTCAGGGCCTGCCACAACCGCTCGGGGGTGGTGGCGATGTAGGTCGTGTAGAGGAACGTCCTGCTGTCCATGGGGGTCTGCTCCCGTGCTCTTCGGGTCCCGGCCGTGCGGCCGAGCGGCCACCCCTACAGGATTGGCACCCTCGGGGGCGCCTGTCGAACGCAAGGGGCGCGCGAGGGGTGGGCCACCCGGCCCACCCCTCCCGGCGGCCCCCTCCGGCCCCGTCAGCTCCCGGGCACGGTCGATGTCGCCGTGTTCCAACCCGACACCCGCAGGCGGGGCGCCGAGCCGTGCAGATCGGCCGTGCGAAAGGTCGCCGTCAGGGTCGTCGACTCCCCGGGCCACAGGCTCACCTGGTTGTCCGACCACCGCACCGGCAGGACCGGGGCGCCCTGCGCGTCCACCAGATGGACGTCGGTGAGCAGCGCGGGCACTGTGCCCGAGCCGGTGTTCTTCACCGTCACCGTCGTCGTCGACATGCCGTCCGCGTCCGCCCTGGTGGTCCCCGACGCCGACACCGTCGCCCTCGGCATCGAGGACAGGCCCTTCAGATCGGCGAAGGACGTGGTCGGGGTGTGGAACCAGTCGGTGTGGTCGTAGTCGAGGGTGTCGGGCTTGGTGGAGAGCCAGTACACATTGCGGCTCACCTCCGTGCCCGCGCCGTCGGTGAGGACGAGCTTCGCCAGGTAGGTGGTGGACAGGCCGCTCACCGCCGCCGGGAGGGTCAGAGCCGTCGTGCTCGCGCCACCGCCACCGACGCCCACCCCGGTCGCCGTCCGGTCGTAGACGCGGGTGCCGTCCGGATTGAAGAGGGAGACGTGGGCGGTCAGACCGGCGGCTGCCGTGGGCCGGTTGTTGACGACGGTCACCGCCTGGTTGTCGTAGGAGTACTGGATGTGCAGCGGCTCGTTCGCCTTCTTCGCTCCGAAGTAGGCGCCGCCCTGGTCCAGATAACGGTCCGTCAACTGCCAGTGCAGGGACGTCCATCCGCTGGCGAACATCCAGTACACGACGCCGGTGGCCGGCTTCGTGGCGTCCTTGGCGTTGCGGGCGTACGCCTCGTACTGGGCCCGTACGTTCTCGTACTGGGCCAGCTGCGCCTTGCGTACGTAGTCGTCGAGGCCGGTCGGGGCGCCGTAGCGGCCGGCCAGCGCGTCGTCGTACAGCTTCAGCGTCGCGAAGGTGGTCGAGGGGGAGCGGTGGTACTGCTTCGCCGAGGGGGACTTCCACAGGGTGTCGAGTTCGGCGGGGGAGAGCATGCGGCGCAGGGTGTCCAGGGTCGGGATGTCGGGGCCCGCGCTGGTCTCGGAGTTGAAGCCGGTGGCGCCGCCCTCCTGCTTGTTGTACCAGTAGTTCGGCGGCACCCAGTCGTAGGGGCCCGTCATCTTCATACCCGAACTGCCCGTGATCGGGGCGGAGTTGTCGGAGGCGGCAGCGACCACGGGCGTCGGCCAGTCGGCCGCGTCGAGCGCGTCCAGATAGGTCTTCTCGATGGTCCGGTCCGGGGCGAAGTCGCTGCCGATGAGGAACGAGATCACGCTGGGGTGGTCGCGCAGACGGGCGGCTTCGGCCGCCATGGAAGCCTTGGCGACCGGGTAGTCGGCGGCCGTCCACTTCTCGCCCGCCTCGTCACCGTTGACCTGTCCCTCCCACTTGTCGCAGCACTCCCAGCCGGGCAGCGTGAGCAGGCCGTGGCGGTCGGCCAGGTCGAAGAACTCGTCCGGCTCGACATGGCCCTCCAGGCGGATGGTGTTGAGCCCGAGGTCGAGCGCGTACTGGAGCCGGTCCGCCACGAAGGTGCGGTCCCAGCGCAGGAACTCGTCGGGGGACCAGCCGCCGCCCTTGATCAGCAGGGGGCGCCCGTTGATGGAGTACTGGCGCGCGCCATCGGCGTTCAGCGGTGCCTTCACGTCGCGGATGCCGAACGATTCGCGCGCCGTGTCGGAGACGCCGGACGGCAGTGACGCGGTGAGCGACAGGTCGTACAGGGGTTGTCCGCCCATGCCGGCCGGCCACCACACCCGCGGTGCGGCGAGGCGGAGTTGGGGGTATTGGGCGGGTGCGAACACGACCGGTTTGGTCTGGTGCGCCGCCAGGGTGACGTTCTGGCTGAAGGCGATCGGGCCGATGGTGCCGGAGACGGTCGCGGTGACCGGGGACGCAGAGTCGTTGCGGGCCTGGGCCTTCACGGTCAGTTCGGCCGACGACAGCGACGGCACCGAGAGCGCCGTCACCACATGGGCGTCCCGCAGCGCGACCGGCCCTCCGCGTCTGACCAGCACGTCACGGACGATGCCCATGTTCTCGTCGGGCGGCGGCTGAAGCCAGTCGATCCACCCCATGGTCAGGTTCTTCCTGGGGTCGTTGGGCTGGATCCGGAAGGCGACCGTGTTCGTGCCCGCCTTCGCCAACTCCGTGACGTCCAGCTCGTGTTGGGTGTACGCCCCGGCGACCGCCCCCTTGTCGGCGACCTGGTGGCCGTTGACGTACACATCGGCGGCGGAGATCACCCCGCTGAAGCTGAGGTAGGTGCGCGAGGAGGTGTCCGCGAGGGTGAAGTCCGAGCGGTACCACCAGGGGACCGCGAAGTCGGCGGCCGGGATCTTCTTCTGGTTGGTCGAGTAGAAGGGGTCGGCGTACTTGCCGGCCGCGAGCAGTGCGGCGAGCACCGTGGAGCGGGCGCCGGCCGGGTACCAGCCGGCCGTGGCGTAGCCGGGGCTCGACACGGCGGCCGGGGAGTCGGCGACCTCGGCCGTCGACCGGATCGCGAACCCGGCCAGGGCGGTCGTGCTGCCGGGCGCCGGGTCGACCGATGTCACCCGGGCCCGGCCCGGTGCGGCGTTGGGTGTGGCCGGCGGGGTCCCGGCGGTGAGGGCGAGCACCAGGGCGAGAACCGCGCCGGCGGCGGTCCTTCGGCGCGGGAAGGCGGGACGGTGGAACACGGGGGTTTCGCGGTGGAACACGGTGGTCTCCCAGAGGGCTGGTCACGACATCCGCGCATCGCTACAAGTAAAGGAACCTTACTAAGCTGTTGAGCAAGCTAGAGGGGGCACGAGGGACTGTCAATCACGCGCCCCTGAAGCACGGCGGGGCCCTCAGTGCGCCGAGCGGCGCTCGAAGGCCACGTCCCGCGCCGTGCCCAGGGCCGTCGCCACCGCTCCGAGCAGCACCGCGTCCTCCCCGAGCGAACTGGGCGCCACCTTCGGCCGCAGCGGCGTGAGCGCCCGGAGCGTCTCCCGTACGGGACGCAGCAGAAGATCCGCGCTGTGGCCGACGCCGCCGCCGAGCACCACCAGATCGGGGTCGAGGACGGCCGCGACCACCGCGACGGTGTGCGCGATCCGCTCGCCCTCCAGCTGAACCGCCTCTACGGCGGCAGCCGTTCCGGCCCGCGCCGCGTCGAAGACGTCCTTCGCGGTGAGCGGACCCGCCATGCCGAGCGAGCGCGCAGCCGCCACGACGGCGTCACCCGAGACAGCCTCCTCCAGGGTGTCCGGCTTGTGGCCGCCGGGCCAGGGCAGAAAGCCGATCTCGCCGGCGCCGCCGTGCGCCCCCGTGAAGGGCTGGCCCTCGCTGACGACACCCATGCCGAGGCCGGTGCCGATCATCACGTACACGAAGAGCCTGCTGCCCGCGCCGACGCCGAAGGTGTACTCGCCCAGCGCGGCCAGGTTGGCGTCGTTGCGCACGGCCAGGGGTATCCCGAGCCGCTCGCGCATCTGGTCGAACAGGCCCGGTCTGCCCCAGCCCGGGAGGTGCTGTGCGTAGCGCACCCGGCGCTTCTCCGCGTCGTACACGCCGGGGGTGCCGACCACCGCCTGGGTGACCTTGTCCGCGTCCACCCCCGAGCCCTCGACGAGTTGGTGCGCGCTGGTGACGACCAGATCGGCCATGGTGGCGGAGGTGCGCGCGTGGTTGCGGACCTCGGAGCGGGCCACCACCGTGCCGTCGAGGTCGGCGAGCGCGATCCGCAGCCAGGCCCGGCCGATGTCGATGCCGAGGGCGTAGCCCGCCGTGGGATCCGGTGCGTAGAGCACGGCGGCGCGGCCCCGTTCGGGCGTCATCGTGCCGGCCTCGTGGACCAGTCCGGCCCCTTCGAGCGAGGCGAGCGCACTGGAGACGGTGGGCTTGGACAGGCCGGTGTCACGGGCGAGCTGGGCCCGGGAGGCGGGGCCCTCGGCGCGCAACCGGTCGAGCAGCAGACGCTCGTTGGAACTGCGCTGGCGCTGTGGGTTCCAGGGCAGGTCGCCACCCTCGTCACTGCTGGTCATCGCATCATTCTCACGCATCGGGCCGGACGGCTCATCGACAACCCCTTGACGATGAAAGTAAAGGTCCTTAAC
Organism: Streptomyces hundungensis; assembly: GCF_003627815.1. NCBI lineage: Bacteria > Bacillati > Actinomycetota > Actinomycetes > Kitasatosporales > Streptomycetaceae > Streptomyces > Streptomyces hundungensis. The sequence continues at coordinate 1,410,904 of NZ_CP032698.1, read as the reverse complement.
TTAAGCACGCCGCACGCCGAGGGAGTCCCTGTGCCGGTGCATCGGCAGTAGCTTCCTTTCTCCGACATCAGCCCAGGGAGGACCCCGTGTCCGCAACCCCTCCGCCCGCCGGCGGCTTCGTCCGCCGCATCGGGCTCTTCCAGGCCACCGCCATCAACATGAGCCAGATGTGTGGCATCGGCCCGTTCGTGACCATCCCCCTGATGGTCGCCGCCTTCGGCGGCCCCCAGGCCGTCCTCGGCTTCGTCGCCGGCGCGGTCCTCGCGCTGGCGGACGGTCTGATCTGGGCCGAACTCGGCGCCTCGCTCCCGGGTTCCGGCGGCAGCTACGTCTATCTGAAGCAGGCCTTCCAGTACCGCACGGGGCGCCTCATGCCGTTCCTCTTCGTGTGGACGGCGATGCTCTTCATCCCGCTGGCCATGTCCACCGGCGTCGTCGGATTCGTGCAGTACCTGGGCTATCTGGCACCCGGCCTCGGCGAGACGGCGGGCGACCTGATCGGTCTCGGCATCGTCGCCCTGGTCGTCCTGCTGCTGTGGCGGGGCATCGAGAACATCGCCAGGATCACCACCGTGATGTGGGTCGTGATGATCGCCTCGGTGAGCCTGGTGATCGTCGCCGCGGCCAGCGACTTCAGCCCGCACCTCGCCTTCAGCTACCCGGCCGGCGCCTTCTCGGTGACGAGCAGTCAGTTCTGGATCGGCTTCGCGGCCGGACTCACCATCGGCATCTACGACTACCTCGGCTACAACACCACCGCGTACATGGGCGCCGAGATCAAGGATCCCGGACGCACCCTGCCGCGCTCCATCATCTACTCCATCTTCGGCATCATGGCGATCTATCTGCTGCTCCAGATCGGCACCCTCGGCGTCATCGACTACCACCGGATGCTGGACCCGAACGACATCGCCTCGTCGTCGGTCGCCTCCGCGGTCCTGGAGAAGGCCTGGGGCAAGGGCGCCGCCGACGTGGTGACCGTGCTCATCCTGGTCACCGCCTTCGCCTCCGTCTTCGCGGGGCTGCTCGGCGGTTCGCGGGTGCCGTACGACGCGGCGCGCGACAAGGTGTTCTTCCGCCCCTACGCCAAGCTCCACCCCCGGCACCGCTTCCCGATGCTGGGCCTGGCCACCATGGGCGTCATCACCGCCATCGGCTTCATGATCGGCCGCCGCACCGATCTGACCACCCTGATCCAGCTCCTCACCACGGTGATGGTCATCGTGCAGGCACTCGCCCAGATCCTCGCCGTCACGGTGCTGCGCAAGCGCCGGCCCGACCTCCGCCGCCCGTACCGCATGTGGCTCTATCCGCTGCCCAGCCTGGTGGCCCTGGTCGGTTGGCTCACCATCTACGGCTACTCCGACAAGAACTCGCCCGGCCGCCACCCCATCGAATGGTCCCTCGCGTGGCTGGCGCTGGGCTGTGTCGCCTTCGTCCTGTGGGCCCGCTTCGAAAAGGTCTGGCCGTTCGGGCCGCGCGAGATCGAGGAGGAGTACTTCGACGAACCGCCCGTGCAGAAGCTCCCTGTCTGAAACGTGGTTCCGGCGCGGCGGGAGGATTGTGCCAACTGGGCCTGTACGCAAGGAAATTGATGGCGTGAAGCGCGGCTCTCGCGAGCGGAGCCCGTCCCCGCTCAGCCGCATCGAGCGCGGGTCTCAGCTCACCAGGGTCGTGATTCATCGACGAGGAGGCGCCGGACCCGGCCGGACCGTCGGATGCCGTGTCCGGATGTGACAGGGAATCGTCATTGCGGCCATCGGTCCGGGCGATGAGGATGAGGGCATGCCCCCTTCGCACCGGGTCGTCATCGCGGTCTTCCCCGATGTCGACCTCCTCGACGTCACCGGACCCGCCGAGGTCTTCGCCCTCGCCAACCGGGAGACCCGGGGCGGCGCCGGGTACGAGGTCCGCCTCGCCGGGCCCGCCGCGGGCGAGGTGCGGACCTCGGCGGGGGTGCGGCTCCTCGCCGACCTCTCCTTCGAGGAGGTCGGGCCCCGGGTCGACACCCTGCTCGTGCCCGGTGCGGTCGACCACACCGAGGCGGGGCCCGTGGCCCGTGTCGACCCGGACGTGGTGGCCTGGGTGAAGGCCACGACGCCGCATGCCCGGCGGGTGGCGTCGGTGTGTGTCGGCGCCCATGTCCTTGCCGCGGCCGGCCTCCTCGACGGCAGGACGGCGACCACCCACTGGTCGACCGCGGCCCAGCTCGCCGCCGACCACCCGGCCGTCACCGTCGACCCGGACCCGATCTTCGTACGCGCCGACCGGGGCCGGCTGTGGACGGGCGCCGGGATCAGCGCCTGTCTGGACCTCGCCCTCGCGCTCGTCGCCGAGGACCAGGGAGAAGACGTGGCGCTCGCGGTGGCCCGGCAGTTGGTGATGTATCTACGGCGTCAGGGCGGCCAGAGCCAGTTCTCGGTGCCGCTCAGCCGGCCCGCGTCCTCCCGGCGCGACATCGACGAGCTGCGCCTGTGGATCGCCGACCACCTGGACGCGGACCTGTCGGCGGCGGCCCTGGCGGCCCGCATGTGCCTGAGCGAGCGGCACTTCGCCCGGGTCTTCACGAAGGAGACCGGCGCGAGCCCCGCGGCGTATGTCGAGGCCGCCCGGGTGGAGGTGGCGCGGCGTCTTCTGGAGACCACCGACGGCCCGCTCGACGAGGTCGCGCGGGAGGCGGGGCTCGGCTCGGTCGAAACCCTGCACCGCGCCCTCAAACGGCAGCTCGCCACCACCCCGGCGGCCTACCGCCGCCGCTTTCGCGCCGAGCCCGCCTGACCCCTACCGCCGCCGCTTTCGCGCCGAGCCCGCCTGACCCCTACCGCCGCCGCTTTCGCGCCGAGCCCGCCTGACCCCTACCGCCGCCGCTTCCGCGCCGAGCCCGCCTGACCCCTACCGCCGCCGCTTTCGCGCCGAGCCCGCCTGACCCCTTCCCCCTCGAACGCGGGCCCCTCGGCTTCGCCCTGCCCCGCCCCCGAACGCGAGCCCCGAGGCTCCGCCCTGCCCCGCCCCCCGAACGCGAGCCCCTCGGATTCGCTCCGCCCTGCCCCACGACCTCACTCCCGATGAACGTCATGCCCTCCAACTCCCTTGTGAAAGGCCCCCGATGAGCACCAGCGGCACCTCCACCACCACCTCCACCCCCACCCCCTCGACGACCCTGCGCGATGTGGTCGGCCTGGACAACACGCCACCCAAGCTCAGCGACTCCGTGCTGATCCTGGTCGACTACCAGAACACCTACCGCACCGGCGTGATGGCCCTGGAAGGCGCCGAGGAGGCCCTCGCCGCCGGGGCGCGCCTGCTGGCACGGGCCCGCGAGGCGGGCATACCGGTCGTGCACATCGTCAACGACGGGGGAGAGGGCGGCCCGTACGACATCCGCGCCCACATCGGCGCCCTCAGCGACGAGGTCGCCCCGAGGCAGGGGGAGCCGGTCGTGGTCAAGGCGTTCCCCAACTCCTTCCACCTCACGGATCTGGAGAAGACCCTCACCGAACTCGGCGCGGCGCCGGGCAACGGCAAGGACCTGGTCATCGCCGGCTTCATGACCCACATGTGCGTCAACTACACGGCGCAGGGCGCCTTCAACCTCGGCTACCGCCCCACCGTCGTCGCCGAGACCACCGCGACCCGGGCGCTGACCGCCCCCGACGGCACGGTCCTGCCCGCGGCCGCCCTCCAGGCCGCCGCGCTCACCGCGATCACCGATCTGTTCGGGGTCGTCGTGCCCACGGTCGACGCGCTGCCGGCCTGAGCCGAACGGCCGGGCGGCGCGGCGGGTGCCGTGCCGCCCGGCGCTCTCATATCCAGCCGTCAAGTGAGGCCATGAACCCCGCGAAGTCGTCGCGGTGGATGGTGTGCCCCGCGCCCTTGACGGTGCGGACCTCGAAGCCGCGCGCCTCCAGGCGGGCGACCTCCGCGGCGTCGTACAGGAAGCTCGCGTCGGCGAACTGGACCAGTGAGGGGACCACGGCCTTTGCCGGGACCAGGTCGGCGCCGAACGTCGGAGCGAGGCCGAGGGCGGTGTTCTCGTCCCAGAGCTTCAGCGTCGCCAGCTCGATGTCGACGTCCTCGGCCTCCCAGCGCGGATTGAGTCCCGCGACCATCTCCCGGCTGGCCGACTTGAGTTGGGCGAAGACTTCCGGACCGACCACCTCCTGCTGGGGGTTGACGTTCCAGGCCGGGTCCGAGTAGATCGCGCGGGCCGGGCGTAGCCGCTCGACGGCGAGGGACAGGGCGAGCCCGCCGAGGGAGTGGCCGATCGCCAACTCGGCCCCGGTCGGCAGGGTTTCGACCAGGTCGTCGACGAAGAGCTCGGTGCTGTATGCCCCGCGTCCGCTCGCGCCGTGGCCGCGCAGGTCCACCGCGAGCACGCGGTAGCCCCGCTCTGCGAGCGCCGGGCCCACCTTCCGCCATGTGCGGTGGTCGGCCATGATCCCGTGGACCAGGAGCGCGACACGGTCGCCGTCTCCCCAGGTGTGGGTGTGGAGTTGCACGGTGTTGCCTTTCGGTACGGGTGGTGCTGTTGGGGTGCGGGTGTACGGGGCCGGGGCGGGCGGCGCGGTCAGGTGCGGGCCCGCCCCGGAACCGTACGGCTACGGACCCCGGTGCCGGCGCTTGCGTCAGGTGGGCGCCGGCCCGGGCCCGTACGTCTGTCAGCGCACGGACCTGATCGGGCGCACCGCGAGCGCGCCCAGGACCGAGAGCGCCGCTCCGGCCAGGAAGAGCGCGGTGTAGCCGCCGCTGACCGAGACGATCAGCGACGCCGCGAACGGGGCGACGATCTGGGGCCCCGCGTTGGCGATGTTCAGGACGCCCATGTCACGGGCGGCGTCCTCAGCCTGCGGCAGGACCAGGGTGACGAGCGCGGTGTCGACCGCCATGTAGCAGCCGAAGCCGAGGCCGTTGACGACCGAGAACACGATCATGGCCGACCAGCTCGCCGAGACGGCCGGAATGACCAGGGCCGCCGCCGACAGGGCGGCCGACGCCCCGACGAAGAGCTTGCGGCGGTCGTGGCGGTCGGAGAGCCAGCCGCCGAGGACGGTCGAGACGACCATGGCGAGGGCGTTGACCGGCATCAGGATCGCCACCGCGTGCTCGGGTGCCAGACCTGCGGGCAGCCGGGTGTGGTCCTGGAGGATGTAGAGCTGATATCCGGCCACCGCGAAGTAGCCGAGCACGAGCAGCGCCCGGCCGATGAACGCCCAGCGGAAGTCGTGGTCGCGCAGCGCGCCGGTGAACGCGGCGAGCTGTCGGGCGAGGGGCAGCGGCGCCCTGGGCGGCCGCCGCTCCTCGCGGGTGGCCGCGGTGAAGATCACCGCGGCGGCCGCGACGAGCGCGCCGAAGACCAGATAGCCGGTGCGGTACCGGTCCGAGAAGGCGGCTCCGAGCAGCGCGCCGACCGTGGACCCGAACGGCAGCCCCAGCCCGACGGCGGCCGAGGCCCTGCCGCGCGCGGCCAGGGGCACCCGGTCGGGGACGACCGAGGTGAGGGCCGCCTGGTAGACGTTGAGGACGGCTTGGCCCAGGCACCACACGACGGTGATGAGCAGGATCGTGTGGACCGTGCCCAGCAGGAACATCGCGGGCAGCGCCAGCAGACCGCCGCCGAGTATCCAGGGGTTGCGGCGCCCCGAGCGGTCGGAGAGTGCGCCCGCCACCGGGTTGAACACGGTCGCGAAGATCGCCGAGACGCCGGAGACGAGGCCGAAGTCGGCGACCTTGTGCGCCGCGTCGATGTGCTCGATCTGAAGCGCGAGCAGCACGCCGGGCACCCCGATGTAGAGGGCGTACATCGCGGTGTTGCCGAGCAGCAGCAGCGGGAGGAGCCCGCGTGTGAGCGGGGGCGACGGGGTGGCGACGGTCAGGGGAAGCCCGGTGCCGGGGGAGGAAAGGGCCACGCTGCCCTCCGAGGAGTGGGAAGAGGCGGACGAGGGGCACGAGCGGGTGCGGCGCGGGGCCCGACCGGTCGGAACGCGGCTTCGGGCCCCTTGTGACCTGGGGCGATGTCGACGGTCGTCGCAGGGGCGACCCTGGTGACACGTGTCTGGTTACTCGTGTAAGCACTGTGTAGCATCGAATTCGAGCCATCCGCTAGACCCGGGCCGGGACGGGTCTGGAAAGATGCCGATCGCGATGAGCCAGACACCCAAGCAGCCTGCCGACCGTCCCGTCCCGACCAGCGCCGATGTGGCACGGCTGGCCGGAGTCTCCCGGGCGACCGTCAGCTACGTGCTCAACAACACCTCGGCCGTGCGGATCAGCGAGCCGACCCGGGTCCGGGTCCGCGCCGCCGCCGAGGAGCTGGGCTATGTGCCGCACGCCGCGGCCCGCAGTCTGCGCGCTGGGCACACCCGCATCGTGCTGCTGCCCACGGCGCACATCCCGGTCGGCCCCCTCTACAGCCGCTTCTTCAACGAACTCCAGTGGGAGCTGCGCCGACTCGACTACACGGTGGTCCAGTACGGCAGCCTCGGGCTCGGCGCGGACGAGGCGGCCCGCGCCTGGGCGGAGCTGCGGCCCGTCGCGGTGGTCTCGCTCGGCGAGATCGAACTCACCGAGCAGGGCGTCCAGTTGCTCAAACGCTCCGGGGCGCGCGCGGTGATAACGCTGGGCCCCCAGCGCGTCGAGGGCGCCCACGCGCTCGTGATGGACCAGCGCGAGATCGGCGAGAGCGCCGTCGGACACCTGAGGGAACGGGGCCGTCGGCGCATCGGTGTGCTGATGCCCGCCGAGCCGGGCCTCGACCTCTTCTCCCGCCCCCGCCTCGCCGGTGCCCGCAAGGCCGTGCACGGCAGCGACGCGGTCGTCGAGCCCCTGGCGATGGCGTACACGGAGGAGTCCGCGGCCGAACTGGCCGGTCGCTGGCGCGCGTTGGGCCTGGACGCGGTGTTCGCCTACAACGACGAGTACGCGATGCTCCTGATGCGCGCCCTCCAGGACGCTGACATCGATGTCCCCCGCGAGACCGCCGTGATCGGCGCCGACGACCTCCTGCTCGGGCGCCTGCTGCGCCCCCGCCTCAGCACCGTCCGCGTGGAGATGGTGACCGGCCGCCACCTGGCCGAGCTGGTGGACCGCGTGGTACGGGACCCGGACGGCACCCCCGAGCGCCACGATCTGATGGGCGCCCGGGCGCTGCCCCGCGAATCGAGCTGAACGGGCTCACCGGGACGGCGTGCGTTCGGGCCCGGGGGTGTCTAGCGTCGGAGCATGAGCAACCGACCAGAGCACGCGAGCCGGCACCCCCGGCGCTTCGAGATCCTGCTCGTTCCCGAACACGTCGAGTCCCGGGGCGAGGCCTCGGTGGCCGACAGCGCCGTACGGTCCGCCGTCGTCGAGGCGACCGGCGAAATGGGCGTCTCGGGCTATCCCCGCTACGCCGGACACGGCATCGAGGCCGAGATCGACTCCGCCGGGCGCGCGGTCGAGGCGCTCCTGGTCGACGGATCCGAACTCGACATCGGCCTGACCGCGGTGGTCAGGGAGGTGGCGACCCGTCCGGGGGTGTGATCGCGCTCCGGCCGAGGCCCGTTGACAGCCGACGGCGACGGGCAGAGACTCGGGCGGCAGCCGTTCATGAACATCACTTCACTGGGCGAACCGGCCGCCGTGGTGGCCCCGAAGCGGTGGAGAGATTTGTGGGAGAGACCCGATGAGCATCCGCGACGTGTACATCGTCGACGCCGTCCGCACCCCCGTCGGCAAGTTCGGGGGCGCCCTCGCCGGGGTGCGGCCCGACGACCTCGCCGCGCACGTCGTCAGGTCGCTGGTGGACCGCACCCCGGAGCTCGACCCGGCGCGCATCGACGACGTGTACTTCGGGGACGCCAACGGCGCGGGCGAGGACAACCGTGACGTGGCCCGGATGGCCGTGCTGCTCGCCGGGCTTCCCGTCTCGGTGCCCGGGGTCACCGTCAATCGCCTCTGCGGCTCCGGCCTGGAAGCCGTGATCCAGGCGGCCCGCGCCATCGCCGTCGGGGACGCCTCGATAGCCGTCGCGGGGGGCGTCGAGTCGATGTCCCGCGCACCCTGGGTCGTCCAGAAGCCCGAACGCGCCTTCCCCGCCGGGCATCAGCAGATGTACTCCACCACCCTCGGCTGGCGCATGACCAACCCGAAGATGCCCGCGCAGTGGACGGTCGCGCTCGGCGAGGGCGCCGAACTCATCGCGGAGCGCCACGGCATCACCCGCGAACAGCAGGACGCCTTCGCCCTCGACAGCCACCGCAAGGCCGCCGAGGCCTGGGCCAAGGGCCTGTACGACGGCGAGGTCGTCCCCTACGGCGGCGTCGACCTGGCCCGTGACGAGTGCATCCGGGAATCCTCCACGCTGGAGGCGCTCGGCCGCCTCAAGCCGGTCTTCCGGGCGGACGGTTCGGTGACCGCGGGCAACGCCTCCCCGCTCAACGACGGCGCGGCCGCTCTGCTGCTCGTCGACGAGGAAGGGCTGCGGGCCACCGGCCGCGAGCCCCTCGCCCGCATCCGGAGCTCCGCCGTGACCGGCATCGAGCCCCACCTCTTCGGGCTCGGCCCCGTCGAGGCGGTCCGCAAGGCGCTCGCCAGGGCGGGCCGGGACTTCGTCGACCTCACCACCTTCGAGCTGAACGAGGCCTTCGCCGCCCAATCGCTCGGCTGCCTCGCGAGCTGGCCCGAGCTCGACCCCGCCGTGGTCAACCCGCGCGGCGGCGCCATCGCCATCGGCCATCCGCTCGGCGCCTCCGGCGCCCGGCTCGCCGGAGCCGTCGCCCATCAGCTCGCCGCGGCAGGATCCGGCACCGGCCTCGCCGCCCTCTGCATCGGAGTGGGCCAGGGCCTGGCGCTCGTACTGGAACGCTGACCGCCGGGCGATACGGAGTCGGCGCCCCCCCGAGGTGGCGGCCCCGAGGTGGCGGCCCCAGGGTGGCGGCCCCGGGGTGGCGCCCCCCGGCGCTCCATCGCGCGGTGAAGCCTCTTACGATGGCGCCGCGCTCGGGCGCCCCGTGGTCGGCGGATGCCGTCAACCGCCGTGTCCCGCGCGGGAGTTACCCTCGGACGCGACAGTGACAGGAGAGTTCTGATGCCCCTGCTCGATCCCAAGACATGGCAGCCCACACCGCTCGCCGGGGGTGAGTACGAGGTCGTCGAGCCGGCCACCGGGGAGTCGCTCGGCGCCGTGACCCTGGCCGCGGGCGCCGACGTCGACGCGGCGGCGGCCTCCGCCGTCGCGGCAGGGACCGCCTGGGCGCGCACCCCGCACGTCGAACGCGCGGCGGTCCTGCGCCGGGCCGGCGACCTCTTCGGCCACCACGCCGACGAGCTGCGGGAGTGGCTCATACGCGAGTCCGGATCGGTGCCGGGCAAGGCCGACTTCGAGCTGCACGTCGCCGCCCAGGAGTGCTACGAGGCGGCCGCCCTCGCCTCCCGGCCGCTCGGCGAGGTGCTGCCGAGCGAACAGCCCCGGCTCTCCTACACCCGCCGGGTCCCGGTCGGCGTGACCGCGGTCATCGCCCCGTTCAACGCCCCGCTCATCCTCTCCATCCGCTCGGTGGCCCCCGCGCTCGCGCTCGGCAACGCGGTCCTGCTCAAGCCCGACCCGCGCACCGTCGTCTGCGGCGGACTCGCGCTGGAGGCCGTGTTCGCGGAGGCCGGCCTGCCCGAAGGGTTGCTGCACGTCCTGCCCGGCGGCGCCGAGACCGGCCAGGCGCTGATCGCGGACCACCGGATCCCCGTCATCTCCTTCACCGGCTCGACCGCGGCGGGCCGCCTGGTCGGCGAGGCGGCCGGCCGTCAACTCAAGCGCGCGCACCTGGAGTTGGGCGGCAACTCGGCACTCGTCGTACTCGCCGACGCGGACATCGAGGGCGCCGTCGCCCAAGCCACCTGGGGCTCCTTCTTCCACCAGGGCCAGATATGCATGACCACCGGGCGCCACCTCGTCCACGCCTCGCTGTACGAGGAGTACGTCGAGCGGCTCGCCGCCAAGGCCGACGCGCTGAGCGTCGGCGACCCCTACCGCGAACGGGTCCACCTCGGTCCCGTCATCGACGACGCCCAACTCGCCAAGATCCAGCACCTGGTGGAGGCCAGCACCGCGCGGGGCGCCCGGCTCGCCGCGGGCGGCACCCACCACGACCTCTTCCACCGGCCCACCGTCCTCGCCGACGTCGACGACCACACCCCCGCCTACACCGAAGAGGTCTTCGGGCCGGTCGCGCCGGTCCGTTCGTTCACCACCCTGGACGAGGCCGCGGCCCTGGCCGCCGCGGGACCCTACGGCCTGTCGCTCGGCATCGTCACCCAGGACACCGCGCTCGGCCTGGAACTCGCGGACCGCATCCCGACCGGGATCGCCCACATCAACGACCAGACGGTCAACGACGAGGCGGTCGCGCCGTTCGGCGGGATCGCCGCGTCCGGGACGGGGGCGCGGTTCGGTGGTTCGGCGAACCTGGACGCCTTCACCGAACTGCGCTGGACCACGGTGCGCCGCGAACCGGCCGACCATCCGTTCTGACCACGCGCACCCTGACGTCAGGGGGCGGACACCCCTCGGGCATCCTTGGCCGGTGCATTCGGTTCTCTCCGGCTTCCTTCCCATCTGGATCATCACCGCGTTCGGCTGGGTCGCGGGACGGTTCAACCTGCTCGGCGACCAGGCCCAACAGGTCCTCGGGCGCTTCGCGTTCACCTTCGCGATGCCCGCGCTGCTCTTCCTGACCATGGCGAAATCGCGGCCCGGAGCACTCGCACAGCCCGGCGTCGCGGTCTTCGCCCTCAGCCTGCTCGCCGTGTTCGCCGCGGGGCTCTGGGCGAGCAGGCGACTGTTTCGGCGCAAGAGGGCCGAGCAGGCGATAGGCGCCATGGCCGCGTCCTATGTGAACTCCGCCAACCTGGGCATCCCCGTCGCCCTGCACGTCCTGCACGACACCTCGTTCATCGTGGCCGCGGCCCTGTTCCAGATGCTGTTCATCACGCCGCTGATCCTGGTCCTCATCGAACTCGACGTACGCCGCGACGCGGGCCGGCGCCTGCTCCGGATGGCGCAACTCCCCCTGCGCAACCCGGTGGTCGGCGCCTCGGCCGCCGGGGTGGCCGTCGCCGCACTCGGCCTCCGGCTGCCCGCCGAGGTGACCACGCCGCTGACCATCCTGGGCGGCGGCGCCGTCCCCGCAGCCCTGTTCGCCCTCGGCATGTCGCTCACCGCACGCACCGCCGCCGACCCCGGCGAGCGGGCCGAGCGGGCCGTGCTGGTCACCCTGAAAACGGCCGTACAGCCGCTGCTCGCCTATGTGGTGGGGAGGTGGGCCTTCGGGCTCGGCCGCCACGAACTGTTCGCGGTGGTGCTCTGCGCGGCGCTGCCCACCGCGCAGAACGCGTTCATCTTCGCCTCCGAATACCGGCTCGACACCGCGCTGCCCCGGGACGCCGTCCTGCTCTCGACCCTCCTGTCGATGCTGTCCCTGTCTCTGATCGCGATGCTCCTCGGCTGATCCGCGCGCCACTCAGCAGGGCTGGCGCCAGGCGTCCAGCTTCAGGTTCTTGCGCATCGAGGACAGCCCGAGCCGGCCGGACTCGGCGCAGAAGTCCTGCGCGGGCAGCTCGTACTCGACGTGGAACACCGCCTTGTCCGCCTTCACGAACGGGGAGAGCAAGGCGCACTCGTCGTACTGCGCGCACTGCTCGTTGACCGCGAAGTCGAAGGCGGGCACCAGATCGGGGATCTGCTGGAGATCGTTCTTGAGCCCCACCGCGAGACCCCGCGCATGGGCGATCGAGGAGAGCATGCGGTTGTACGCCAGCTGGTCCGCGGCCGTGAGCGCGAAGCCCGTCTTGTTGAGGTAGCCGTCCATCAGATCCGGCTCCACCCCGTCGAAACCCTTCTCCCGGCACATGTCGAACCGGCGCTCCATCAGGGGCCGCAGCACGTCGATCCGCCGGATGTCGAGCCAGCGCTCGCCCTCCCAGCCGTTGTTCTCGCCGCGCACCGCGCTGGGGAAGGCCTCCTTGTCGGGCCGGAAGTTCTCCCAGGCGCCCGCGTTGACGTAGCAGATCGCCTTGCGTCCGCGGGCGTGCAGTT